>CAZDPY010000061.1:0-1108 GCA_964507455.1 uncultured Ignavibacteriaceae bacterium | reverse complement strand
AGTACGGTTCGCCCTTGCGAATGCCGCAACGAACCTGGCAGGTTCCACAGACCTTCACCGTCACGCCGTCGGCGATCAAGTCCTTGGTCATCTGCACGAGATCGGACGATCCCTCGGGCGGTTCGATGCCATCGCGGGCCAGGTCCACTGAGTCGTTCATCAAGAACAGCCGAACGTCGGCCCCGTCCTTTTTCAACTGCCCGGCCAGTCGCAGGGCGTTCCACGTCAGGTCGGTGCCGTCGTACGGCGCGTGGTTGAGAATCAGCAGGATCGTCATGTGTTTTGGTTCCTTTCAGTCTTGTCCGTCATGCGGTCGCTGGTTGAGTCGTGCTGCGGCTCTGCCGCGATCCAGCGGCCCGCCGAACCTGAGCCGGTGTTCTTGGCCTGGCGGGATAGTCACGTCCGGCAAACCGCATGAGGTCACGAACCAGTCCAGGGCGCAGGATGTAATAGCACCGCTGGTTGCCATCTTCGTGGTAGTCCACGATCTTCGCCTGCCGCAGCACCGCCAGGTGCTGCGAGATGTTGGCCTGCCGCACTTCGAGCAGGTCTTGGATGTCCGTAACGCACTTGGGCGCTTTAGACAGCTCATCCAGCAGCGCCAACCGTACAGGATGTCCGAGCAGCCGCAACTGGTCGGCCGCCTCTCGCCATTGCTGTACGTCACTCACGCTGCACCTCTTTCATCAGCACGGACATTCGAATATGCGAATGCTACTGGCGGGGTGCGGCGGCGTCAATGGCAAAGTCCTCATGACATTCCCGCGTTTAACAGCCCAGGTTGCTTTCGGAACCCAACGCCATTTCGAACTTGCGCCGGGTAATTGATTAATAGACGAGAACTGTAACCCTGCCAGACAGCCCCTCGACTTCGCTCGGGACGGGCGAGCCGGTCGCCAAGCGAAGGTGCGTTGTGGGCACATCCCTGTCTGCCGACAGGCAGGCGAGAAGGAGCCTGTAATGCCCTACATGCTGGAAGACCCCGCCGAAATGGCCCCGGACCAGCGCCGTCGCGAGATCGCCGCCATCCTCGCCCGAGGCGTGCTTCGCCTACGCCAATGCCGCGAAAACACGCATGATTCGCGGCCATCTCGCACCGCCAGAAAAG
>CAZDPY010000060.1:0-1113 GCA_964507455.1 uncultured Ignavibacteriaceae bacterium | reverse complement strand
AGTCAATTACCCGGCGCAGAGGCGAACCGTCGGAGAAAGGTCACGAAACGTAGAACTTCAGCCCCTTTGCGGTGAAGGCTTCACGCAATAGGGGCAGGTGCTTGTCGTAGAGCGTGGTTCGCGGCACGGCCAACTCACGAGCGACCTGGGTTATGGTCTGCGTCTGAAGCAGTTCGGCCGCCTTGCGGAGTTCGCGCGGGAGGCTGGCCAGGACCGCTTCGATGTCCAGGCGTAGCTGCGTGCGCTCTTCGGCCGGCCGACCATACTTGCCCGTACGGATGTCCTGATCGTCTTGGTCAATCGTGGCCAGGCGCTGAACAGGCTCTTCGCTGTCGGCAACCATCACCTCTTCGTTGAGCGAGCAGTCCTCCCGCCGGTAGTCGCGCATCTCGGACTCGCGATAGCGGATGAGGTTCTGGCCCTTGCGGTCGATGACGCAGGTGACGAACAGCTTGAAGTCCGACTTGCTGGGGTCGTACTTCGCTAGCCGCTCCAGCAGGTCCAGCAACATGTCCTGCCTGATGTCCTCAAAGTCGTCAGCGGTGAAGCCTGCCTTGCCGACGAGCTCTGCCGCTTTGATGTTGACCATGTCCAGTGCGAAATCGTCGAAATCATGAATCCTTCGGTTGGTGTCCATTTGGACTCTCCTGTGGCCAGGAGGAGCCGTGTGGGTGCCGACCGAAGCTGCGACCACATGCAGTGGAGGCGTTGCAGGATTGCCGCTTCTGCGGCACCCACAACGCCTCCACTTCGTGGCCGGTTGGTTGTCAGGTACTCAATTCGTTGTTTGATTCAGATCACATGCGGGGAGCCGACCCCCATCGCTCAGGCGCACACCTCCTCGACGGTCATCCGGAACGGAAGACCGCGCTGAATTTCGATGCAGGGGATCACGCCGTCGCCCAGCGCCTCCATCTGGGCGAACAGGTCCCGGACCTGGGCTTTGAGGGTGAAGTCAGACTTGGCGGCTTCGGGACGCGGCCCGTTGTCGCCGCCGAACTTGATCTCGCGGATGACGCGCGGGGGCGGGTCCATCACCGGCTGGCCGTTGCGCACCGCCAGATCGAAGATGCGGCCGAAGTTCATTCCCTGCATCAGTTCCACCAGGCGCAC
>CAZDPY010000059.1:0-1117 GCA_964507455.1 uncultured Ignavibacteriaceae bacterium | reverse complement strand
GACGGGCGGAAGCCGAGATGGCAAAATGTGAAGTTATTTTTGCGCGAGCCCTTACTCTTTTCTCAGACGCTGTCGGGTACTCCCGGAAGCTTATTTCTACCACTTCTGAGACGGACGTTACAAGACCCATTAAGAAACACTGGGGAAAAGACAGCCCCAACGGCATTTAAAAACTCTTGGGGCCGATTGGAAAAACCCAAAAAAAACGCCCCTGGGAAGAAATCGCAGATACCAGGGGCGATGATCGAATCCGATGCCCCGACAGACATAATCGCAGGCACCAGAAACAGGACGGTATACCGTCCGTTAGGCGCAAGGAGCCGGGTTCATCAAGTGGATCGGCAATCTTCCGGATGTGAGGATTGAACCAAGGTCGACAGCCGTCCTGACTTTTCACTTTTGAGTGTGCTCAATGCAGCCCTATGATACGTCTATCATTCAAAGAAATGGGATTCATGACAAGCGTGTGAAATACCGTGAACGGTTTGGTGCCACAGGAGCCAAGCGGTAAATAACCGAACAAACCGGATGGAAAACCAGTAAGACCTTAAGTTTTCACGTTTTTGTCACATCTCATGGAGTTCGCTCACACCTAAAAACCATTTTCCGCCATCATTAAACCGCCTTGCCATTCCAGAGGACACCGCCACGGGAAGTTGGTACTTTATATAATACTTAGAATAAGTTATCCACACATCCACCTCTCACGTCCGGGTCAGGCAGACGCTTTTCAGATTTAACAAATGATTAACGCGTTCTTAATCGTCACCTAACATTTTGTAACCATACTGTAAAAAACAAAGCTGGATGTATCTTTGCAATCCATCAGCCTGTTCGGAACCTGAGCCGAGGTCCTGTGCAGTGTCTTTTCCGACGTCGGGCAAGTAACGTCCCAAGCCCGGCCACCCGCTCGGCAATGAAAGGTATTCGTATGGGACAACCGGTTATCCTGGTAATAGAAGATGAGCAGGACATCCTGGATTTGGTGGCCTATCACCTGGAACAGTCTGGGAACAAAGTCTTGAAAGCAACGGACGGGGCGGAGGGACTGCAATTGTGCCGGGACAAGCTGCCGGACCTGGTCGTGCTCGATCTGCTCCTGCCCAACATGGAGGGA
>CAZDPY010000058.1:0-1128 GCA_964507455.1 uncultured Ignavibacteriaceae bacterium | reverse complement strand
TGATAGGCGGCAACTTCCGCATTGGTCAAACGTTGTGGTAAATGTCAATATCTGCAACTACGGGAGTGTAAGTTGGGCAGCCATCGTGGCTGCCAGTTAAAAAACTGATAATTCAGAATGTCTGTGGAGATGCTTTTTGAAAATTCAAGATTCCTACGGTGCAAGGACGAAACTCCGCTCCGCAGGTCGCTCTTCAACTTGTAGCGGCCTCGGTGGTATGCACAGTTTTTGGGCCCCTTGGGCAATGGCCGGACAACCCAGAAGAAGTATTGAACAATGCAGCCAGAAAATATTTCCAGCGCAACAGTGATACGACTCACAAATCGCCCTGTGGTTAAGGACTGGCTCATGCTCCCAGTTCTCCTGTATTTCTTGTATACCTCTGTGGAATTCATCATTCTTCTCGCAAGTACAGCGATTTCGGTATTCTCTCCCAAGGGATTCAGTCTGGAAGCCGTAGTTGTCTATTTGTTCACCCTTCCAGCCTTTGTGCTTTCTGTTCATGGTATTGTTTTCATCTATCTAGCACATATCTATGTGGAAAAGTTCTTTGGCCGGGTGACGATTGAATTTTTTGGCGACTCTGTCACTGTGACGCAGCGACGACTATTTACACGGCGCGATATTTGGCAGCTCAACGAGATTGAGTCTGTACAATATTTGAGCAAGCACCGACGGCTTAAGGTTGTTCACAAAGGCGTACCATTTGGTGGGGAACGGTCTGCCTCCGGCAGAAGAAGAAGGTTTGCTGGCAGAATTCAGCGCACAGGGAGTGCAAACATTGTCAAGCGAGTCACAAGATTAAATCAATGTGGGAAATAGGGTAACCGACATCTATGAATCAGAAGCTATCCAACTACTCTCTCTTTACTTCAACTTCCGCCGTCCTGGCTCCAGGCCAAGTGGCACAGGAAAGAGAGGTTGCAGAAATTGCCACGTTCCCACAACAGCCGCGTTACGCTGCGGGCGGATTACCGCCCTTGGCCTTCGGCACATGGCCGGGATGGGACAAGAGGATGCGCTTCGTGTCCGACTCCTTTCAGTCGTAGGCACTCAGCGCGTTTGTAGCCCGACCACGTCGTAACACGGCGGAACGTTAGGCGAAATTGCATAGTGCCGAAGAAAGAA
>CAZDPY010000057.1:0-1171 GCA_964507455.1 uncultured Ignavibacteriaceae bacterium | reverse complement strand
TTTTCCTATGCTTTTGCCATTGCTGTAATAAGTATTTAGTTTGATGCTTTGGTTTGGCGTAATATCGTACAATAGCTTAGCTCCAACATGTTGTTCAGTAAAGTATGAGTTCATGAGCGTAGCGCCATCGGGCAACTTGTAATTATCCGCATCCCTGTATCCGCCGCTTATACGGTACCTGATTTTTTTTCCTGCCTTGCCGTTTACAGCCAAATTGGTGTTATAGGCGTTATTTACCGAACGATAAGTTGTACTTAAACTTCCACCAACATAATCGTTATAATAAGGTTTTTCAAAATCTTTTGTGCTAATGTTAATTACGCCACCCATGGCACTCGAACCCCATAATGTAGAGTAGGGTCCCTTCAAAATATCAATCTGGTCAATTTCGGCAGTATTGACAAAAGTGCCGGGAGTTCCGATGTTTTTGTTAGAGGTAACTCTTACCCCATCAACCATAACCAATACACGCCTGCGTGCAAGCCCCCTGATGCTGGGAGCAGAATGATAGGCCGCTCCTGCCATTGAAATACCGGATTGCAAAAGCAACAATTCAGGAATATTGATAGCCTGCTCCTCAATAATCTTTTTTTTACTTATTATTCTGCTCGGTAATGTTGAAGTTTGTAAACTGCTGGAAATTTTATCGGACACCACTACCACTTCCGACATAATATATGGAGCATTTTTTAATTTTATATCAAAAGTTTTTTGATTTGTGGTAGTTTGAAATGTTTGGGATTCATACCCTATAGACGAAACAGTAACCGAAACAGTATCTTTATTCTCCCGGCCAACCTTCAAATTAAACAACCCATCAGCATTAGTAATTGTCCCTTTCAAAGAGCCGTTGATTACAATATTAGCACCTACAATCGGGTCGCCTGATTTTTCTTCTGTTACTTTTCCGTTTATAATTACCGATTGTGCATGAGACGTGATACTGAAAAATAACAGCACGAATAGTATAAAACAAAACGTTAAAATTTGTTTTTTCAGGTTGAAATATTTAAACTCATTAGTCATTTCGCTACCTTTTTTTTATTATTTTAAATCCGGTGGCAAAATAACATTGAAAGAAGAAGCCCTGCAATCGCTAAAAGTGGTGATATATTATTTGTTTTATCACTAATTTAAGGGATAAGAAAACTAATCAAGCGATATAATTCCC
>CAZDPY010000056.1:0-1196 GCA_964507455.1 uncultured Ignavibacteriaceae bacterium | reverse complement strand
AAGCTGGCGACCCGGCCCGAAACCCAGGAAACGCCGGAGGAATTAAGGATCGTGTCCCCAGAACCACCGGGGGAAGGTATGGCTTCCTTCGCGCTGCGGTTCCCGAAGGCCGGAGAGGGCGCAACCGTGACAGGCGGGGTGATCAGCGGTCGTGGAGTTCCAGCGTTAAGTCATCGGGTGAGTACCCAAACAATGCGAGGACTTCGTTGCACCTGTCCATGACGTGATTGGCGCTGAAATTCGTCTCTGCGTAGATACCAGTGCCAGGGATTTCCCGCGGCTTGGTCATGTTCCCGTCGCCCCGAGAGAAATAGGACCGCCGGCGCCCCGCCAAGGTCAGGACCTTGTCGAAGTCGGCGCGGTGTGCACCGTAAAGGGTGCAACAGATGCCCAGCAGCACCTCCTTGAACGCCCTGACTTCGTGGCGTTCCCCTTGGAAGGAGTACGCCACCACCTTCTTGAAGGTGTAACCGCCCGGAGCGGGTACAGTCGGTCCCGTCGGAGGTCTCGTGGGGCCTCGGGGCGTCTCGCGTTGCTTCACTGGCTTCCCGCCGAGAACCTTAGCCAGGTACTCGGTTAGCACCTCCTGGTCCGGCCGATAGCCGCAAAGGCTTTCCACTTTTTCCGCGAGCAGTTCGATCAGCAACTCGTCCGGTCGTTCGCAAATCTGGCGCCAAGCGTTCGGCAGGCTTTCCCTGATGCGGCGCGCCTTTTCGCGCCCGGCATGCATCTCCTCGGCGCGCTTCACCGCATCACCGCTACTTACCGCTTCGCGGTGCAAGAAGTCCTTGAAGTGCCTGGCGGCCACGGGTGGGTCTTGTTGTTGGATGTCAACTGCAAAGAACTTGCGCTGCTCCCAACTGCCCTCGCGAAGGGGTAGATAGAACCACCACAGGAGGCCGTTCGTCAAGACGGCAATCTTCACACCTCTCCCGCCCCAGGGATAGCTTGGACACTCGTTTGCGTTGGGTAGAATGAACAGGCCCGAACGGAAAGGAGTGTCACGATGGCGAAGATGGAACCCAGGCCTTCGGGGGCTTCAGAGGGAGCCCGGAGGGCGACCGGAGAAGCCCCCGAAGGCCGCGCGGCCGACCGCGGACGCTTCTCGGCGCGACGCAAGACCGACGCCGTCCTGCGGCTGCTGCGCGGCGAGGACCTCGAAACCCTCTCCCGCGAGCTCGGCGTCACCGCGGCAC
>CAZDPY010000055.1:0-1201 GCA_964507455.1 uncultured Ignavibacteriaceae bacterium | reverse complement strand
CGAGGTTCAAGCCCCGCTCCGCAGCGGTGATCGTGGCGTTGGCAACCTGCGCAGATCCGGCACCGCCTTCGATGAGGCCGACGACCTCCTGCCATTTCCGCGTTCGCGGTAAGTTGCCTAGCCTTACGTGGCCCATGTTCGTTCCCCGGTCAGCTGCTCCAGTCCTTACACAACACCTCGGCCTGTTCGAGCACAAGCTCTGTCGCCCGCTGCTGCATGTCAGGTGGGTAGCCGAACTTCCGCAGCACGCGTTTCACCAGGACCCGAATCTGCGCTCGGGCGTTCTCTCGCACTTGCCAGTCGATGGTCACATTTTGCTTCACCCGCTCCACCAGCTCTTGGGCAAGGAAGCGAAGCTGCTCGTCTCCCATAACCTCCTTGGCGCTCTCGTTGTCGGCGAGGGCGTCATAGAACGCGACCTCATCATCGCTCAGTCCCAACTCCTGTCCGCGTGACTGCGCTTCCCGCATTTCCTTGGCCAGGCGAATCAGCTCGTCGATGACCTGCGCCGCCTCGATGGCCCGATTCTGATACTTCCGCACCGACTGTTCGAGCATTTCTGCGAACGAACGCGCCTGAACCACGTTCTTCTTCATGCGAGTCTTGATTTCGTCGTTGATCAGCTTCTTCAGCAACTCGAACGCCAGGTTGCGTTGGGGGAGGTGCTGCACGTCCGCGAGGAACTCGTCCGAAAGGATCGAAATGTCGGGCTTCTCCAACCCAGCCGCCGCGAAGATGTCCACGACCTCGGTCGAGTACACCGCTCGTGAGACCAGTTGCCGAATTGCCGACTCCATCTCATCCGGCGTCCGCTCGCTTTCGGACATCGTCGCCTTCACGAGTGCGGCCCGAATCTCCTGGAACAACCCCACCTCGTCGCGGATCGCCATCGCCTGCTCATGCGGTACCGCCAGCGCAAACGCCTTCGACAACGCCGTTACCGCCTGCACGTAACGCTTTTTGCCGTCTTCGAGCCCGAGCACGAATTCCATCGCCTGGGCGACGCCGCTCATTCGCTTGGCCGGTTCGGCGGTCAGGATCGCGGCATAGTCGAACCCATGCAGCAGGTCGCGGACGACCTCGTATTTCTCAAGCATGACCGCGACGGCCTGCTCTTGGTCAATGGTGGCCTGGCCCTTGCCGCCACTGGCGGTGTAGGTGTGCAGCGCCCGCTTCAGCGCGTCGGCGATGCCGAGGTAAT
>CAZDPY010000054.1:0-1205 GCA_964507455.1 uncultured Ignavibacteriaceae bacterium | reverse complement strand
ATGGCCAAGGAAAAATTTGTCAGGACAAAGCCCCACGTCAATGTGGGCACGATTGGTCACGTAGATCACGGTAAGACGACATTGACGGCAGCGATGACGATGATACTTTCGCGTAAGGGTGGTGCGACGGTACGGACTTTTGATTCGATTGACAATGCACCTGAGGAGAAGGAGCGCGGGATTACGATAGCGACGGCCCATGTTGAGTATGAATCTGACAAGCGTCACTATGCTCATGTTGACTGTCCTGGTCACGCCGACTATGTCAAGAATATGATCACCGGTGCGGCGCAGATGGACGGGGCGATTTTGGTTGTATCGGCGGCTGATGGTCCGATGCCTCAGACTCGGGAGCATATTTTACTGGCCCGTCAGGTAGGTGTTCCTTACATCGTGGTATATATGAACAAGGTTGACATGGTTGATGACCCTGAATTATTGGATTTGGTTGAGCTCGAGGTTCGCGATCTTCTGACCCAGTATCAGTTTCCGGGTGATGATGTTCCTGTAATTCGTGGATCTGCGTTGCAGTCGATGACCGCGGCTTCGAATCCAGATGTTTCAGACGATGATTCCTTCAAGTCGATTTATGAGTTGATGGATTCCCTGGATGAGTATATTCCGGAGCCGGAGCGTGAGAAGGACAAGCCTTTTTTGATGCCAATTGAGGACATTTTTTCGATTACCGGTCGTGGGACAGTTGCGACGGGTCGAATAGAGCGGGGAACGATCAAGACCGGTGAAGAGGTTGAGATAGTCGGCATCACCGATACTCGCAAGACGGTTTGCACGGGAGTTGAGATGTTCCGCAAGATCATGGATGAAGGAGAGGCCGGCGACAATGTTGGTCTTTTGCTTCGTGGCATCGATAAGGACCATATTGAGCGCGGTATGGTAATAGCGAAGCCGGGTTCGATCAAGCCTCACCGGAAGTTTAAGGCCGAGGTTTATGTCTTGAGTAAGGATGAGGGTGGGCGTCACACGCCGTTTTTCAACGGATATCGTCCTCAGTTTTATTTTCGGACGACCGACGTTACCGGTTCGATCAAGTTACCGGAGAACGTCGAGATGGTCATGCCTGGTGACAATGTTGCAATGGAAGCGGAGTTGATCACGCCGATTGCGATGGAGAAGGAACTTCGTTTCGCGATTCGCGAGGGCGGCCGCACTGTCGGTGCCGGTGTCATCTCTGACATTTTGGAATA
>CAZDPY010000053.1:0-1273 GCA_964507455.1 uncultured Ignavibacteriaceae bacterium | reverse complement strand
AAGCACAGGAAAGAAAAACCGGACGTATCTGTCTATACCTGTTAAAACCTAAAATCCGTGTAAAAGTTATAACGAGGTTTTCTTAGACGAGGGAAATGTCGAAGGCGCTGAGGATTCGGCGTTGGGTTTTTGATATTTCGCTGATCATCGTCTTTTTTCTTCCGAAGCGTATCTTTTTTATTTTCCGCAGTTCGAATAGGACCTCCGGAATAGTAAGGGAGGTATTCAACCCGCTCTCGCGCATTACCTTGCTTATGGCCGAATAAAGAATGAGGGAGAGAAACTCGATAAACAGCAGGCCTTCAAGAGCTTCCTGGGAATGGACGCGAAGGCGTTTTAAGGAAAGATTATTTTTTAGCGAATCAAAGCATTTTTCCACTCCATCCTTTTCTCTATACAAACGCAGAGCCTCTTCGCCGGAGATGTCAGTGTTGGTGATGAGCACAAACATGCCCATCCGGGAGAGGGCCGTATTTATTGCCTCGGTGTGTCTGCGTAGCTCATAACGATTGCCGGTCTTGTGAAGACCGAAGTAAGGAAGAAGGGCCGGCTTTCTATCGGTGAAGAAATCATTGAACTGGGCCTTGCTTCGGTAGCCTTCCTTCTCCACGTACCTCTGGCATTCCATGATAGCCTTGAGGAAGACTTCTTTCTCATCGGCCCCCCGTCGCTCATCTAAGTACACATAGGCCCGGTAGTCGACCGAAGCGATGGAGATTTTCTCGGGGACGCAATACAGGACGTGGGTATTGCAGCTGATCGCGTACTCGGATGAACGGATAGAGTTCTGGTGTTTTTCCACCAACTCTCGCTCTCCTTTATTTCTTAAAGGCAAAGGAATTATGTGCTTAATAGCCCTCATCTTCGATAGGTTTGCCGAACTGTAGAAGCCCTTATCGAGTACAAACGTACTCGCATCGAGGGAGAGGATGTTCAGCTCCGTCAGTACATTGGTGAGCGTGCTTACATCGTGGATGCTGCCGGGGTAGAGTGAGTAGAAGAGCGGCAGGTCGAGCGGTCTGCCATAGACCACTCCCAGGTTTACCTGGGGCAGGGTCTCTTTATCTCTGTTGTAGCCCCATTCGAGATAGTCGATGCTCCTGCCGTAGGATGAGAAAGAGGTAATGTCGAATACGATAAAGCGATTCGCGTCCTTGTTGCGGAAGGACCAGGAAGTGAAGAAACGAAAGACCTTCTCCTTTTGTCTCGAGATCTCATGTAAAAGAGCGCTGACGCGCTGTGAGGACAGTTGTGGTTTCTCTTCAAGCTCTAC
>CAZDPY010000052.1:0-1285 GCA_964507455.1 uncultured Ignavibacteriaceae bacterium | reverse complement strand
CCCGCCGCTGAAGCCGCATCGATCAGCTTCTTTGCGATAGTCAGGTCCCCGTTATGATTGATCCCCGCCTCGGCGATGACATAGGTCGGATACCCCGGCCCCACCCTGCGATCGCCGATTTGAACACATCCGGATGATTTCCCTTCCGAATTCATCACGTGAAAACGCCCTACAGATCCGTGAGCCTTATGACCTTGACATCGCCGGCGACCACCGACCTGATCGTTTCATAGATTTCTTCCTGTTTGCCGAAGGAAGTAATGACAACCGCATCCGCCCTTAAATCATCCAGCGCTTCAGGCGGTTGTATTTTTAATCCGTTGAAGTGAGTCCCCTGCTTTTCCGGATCACTGTCGATAACCCCGATGATTTCCAGGGGAAGATCCTTTAACGACGCGTGAACGACTTCCGCGGTTTCTGCAACCCCGAATAAAAGGATTGTTTCGATCCCTTCCGCCACAATTTGTTCGAATCGTTTGGTCAGCTCCCGCTTCGCCCCGCCGTAAAACTGTATGATCTCCGTGGAATACGCCATGAGCAGCGACATCAGTTCCGTCCTGCCGGGGCCTGTCAAGTAATACGCCTGTGTCCGGTTGGTCTTGCCGCTCATCCGCACGAGCCCTTCTCCTTTGAGGGACTTGATATAATTGTTCACCATGGAACTGCTGAGGTGAGAGGCTTGCGCAATTTTGTGCTGGCTGATGTTGGGGTCGTTGTGAATCGCGAGAAGGACGGAGAGGCGTCGAAACTTCTTTGTCGGAATTAAAAAACTGGCATTGAATGGCTGGATCATCTTGGCACGTCCCCTTAACACCATTTAAAGCAACTGTCAACGTTCATTCACTGAGTGGACAGTTCAGCAATCGCCATGCCAGAAACAAAGCTTTCATAAGGGTTTGTTATTTATGGGTAAATGAACCTATATCACAACAGACCTAATTTACACACTTTGCGCTTGACGCCAAATGGCTAAAATAACAGTGCTTTGGCCTGAGTCACCTACACGACAGGGCAATGCAGAGCCCCTTTCGTAACAAAAACTTTGACTGCCGGTGCCGCCAAGTTTACCCGGTAAAATCTTATAGCCATTTACACTGGGCGGCGTACAACATAAAACGGGGCTTAAAGATCCTCTCCGTAGCTCCAACCTAAGGGAGCAATACGTTCTGAAGTTGAAATCAAAGAAAAATACCTCCGAAGCCTCAAAAAACCTTGACACAAAGAAGGGACGTTGGCTACTTTCAGGGAACTTAAATTCCGAAAAGGCAGCATAAATGGAAATACT
>CAZDPY010000051.1:0-1309 GCA_964507455.1 uncultured Ignavibacteriaceae bacterium | reverse complement strand
TGAACCGTTCCGGGGTTGCCGGAGAGTAACAAATGTGAGATATTACTGTTATGGAAAGACGAAGGAGATATTCACCGGAGGTTCGGGAACGGGCCGTTCGGATGGTCGAAGAGCATCTTGAAGAGTATAGCTCTCAGTGGGCGGCCATCCAGTCGATAGCTCAAAAGATTGGTTGCGCATCGGAGACCCTAAGACGTTGGGTTGTTCAGGCTCAGCGCGATGCCGGTCATCGGGCGGGACTGACCAGTTCGGAGCGCGATCGCTTGAAGGAACTGGAGCGTGAGAATCGCGAGCTTAAACGTGCCAACGAGATATTGCGCAAGGCGTCGGCTTTTTTTGCCCAGGCGGAGCTCGACCGCAAACCGAAGTGATGGTGTCGTTCATCGACGAACAGAGAGGATTATACGGGGTCGAGCCGATCTGTGCCGTGTTGCCGATCGCCCCGTCGACGTATTACGAGCGAAAGGCTCAGCAGACGCATCCGGAGCGGTTATCGGCACGAGCCAGGCGCGACCTGAAATTGCAGCCTGAGATCGAGCGTGTTTGGGAGGAGAATTTCCGGGTTTATGGTGCGCGGAAGGTCTGGCGGCAGTTGAATCGTGAGGGCATTCGGGTGGCGCGATGCACGGTGGAGCGGTTGATGCGGGATTTAGGCTTGTCGGGTGCGGTCCGCGGGCGGAAGTTTAAGACCACGATCGCCGATGATACGTTGGCGCAACCAGCGGATCTGGTGTGTCGCGAGTTCACGGCATCCCGCCCGAACCAGTTGTGGGTATCGGATTTGACCTATGTCGCGACCTGGCAGGGGTTCGTTTACGTGGCGTTTGTAATCGACGTCTTCTCACGCATGATTGTGGGCTGGCGGGCGTCGCGATCCCTGCGTACCGATCTTGCCATGGACGCTCTGGAACAGGCGCTGTGGGCGCGGCCTGATGCGCACGAGCTGGTGCATCACAGTGACCGTGGGGTGCAGTATCTGTCGATCCGCTATACAGAGCGATTGGGCGAAGTCGGCATTGAACCCTCGGTGGGATCGGTGGGTGACTCCTATGATAACGCCCTGGCGGAATCGGTGATAGGGTTGTACAAGACGGAGGTAATTCGCCGGTGTGGGCCATGGAAGAATCTCGAGGCGGTGGAGTTCGCGACGCTGGAGTGGATTGATTGGTTTAACAACCGGCGATTGTTGGAGCCGCTCGGAAATATTCCCCCGGCGGAATTTGAAAATGTATATTATCGCAATAAGAAAACACAGGTCAAGGTGGCCTGACTCAACTAAAACAGCCTCCGGAATAACCGGGGCGGTTCA
>CAZDPY010000050.1:0-1419 GCA_964507455.1 uncultured Ignavibacteriaceae bacterium | reverse complement strand
AGGGCTTGTTGAAAAAGTCTTGTTTTAGGGGATATGAATAATTATAAAAAGTCATGCAAACAAAACGTGAAAGAATACAGTCGGAGATGATGCTCCTCCCGCCATTGGATTCCTTTATTCCCCAGGATCACTTTCTTCGTCGGTTGAATAAGGTTCTCGATTTGAGTTTTATCCATGAAGCGGTCCGGGATCGTTATTGCCAGGATAACGGTCGTCCCTCGATTGATCCGGAGGTGGTGATTCGTCTGTTTCTGCTTCAGGCGATTGAAGGGATCGGTCAGGTTCGGGAGTTGATGCGTCAGGTTCAGGTGAATCTTGCTTATCGCTGGTTCATCGGATATGAGTTGGATGAGAAGCTTCCGGATCATTCGACTTTATCGAAGGCCCTGGATCGATTCGGGGATAATATTTTCAACGAGTTATTCGATCGGAGTATTGCGCAGTGCAAACAGAGCGGCTTGATCGAGGGGAAGGTTTTGCACGTTGATGCGACGACAATTCGAGCCGACATTGATCGAAACCGGGTCAATAAGCCGGACAGTTCGGATCGGGATGCACGCTATGGGAAGTTTCCGGGCAGGCGGGTATTGCCGGGTTATAAACAGCAGACGGTAGTAGACAACAATTCCCGGGTGGTGGTCGGACTCTCGGTCATGCCGGCCAATGAGAGCGAGCACAATAATGCGGTTGAGGTTGTCGATTCGGCTTTAAATCGTTTGGGCTCAATACCGGAGGCGGTGTGTGCGGATGCTGCATATAGCAGTGGATCGAATTGTCGAGAGCTGAAAGATCGTGGGATTCGCTTCATTAGTCCTCCTCCTAAAGCGAAGAATCGTTATAGCGACAGATATTACACTATAGATGACTTTGAGTATGATAAGCAAAACGACGTTTTTATATGTCCCGCCGGGAAGCGGTTAACATACATGCATAAAGTAAAGGATCGTCCCAATCATTGTCGTTACGGTGCCAGTCGGAGCGTCTGTCGTAAGTGTTGTTTGAAGGATAAGTGTACTGCATCGCCTCGGCGAACGCTAAAGGTGAGCTTTGATCATGAGGCTCTGAAGGACCTTCGGGCCGACAGCCAGACGGACAGTTTCAAACGGCTTTACCGGAGTCGTGCTCCGATGGTGGAAGGGATCTTTGCGGAGGCAAAACAATGGCATGGTTTGGGACGGGCGTGGCGGCGAGGTCTGTCCAAGATGAAGGTGCAGTGTCTGTTAATTGCAGCGGTTATGAATTTCAAACGACTATCGGTCGTTTTACGTCATTTTTATTCAATATTAACTAATGGAATTACCGATCTCAGGAAGATAATCGACATCACGGAACGATTCTACTGGTTTGAGAGACTCAACCATCAAATGCCATCAACATTAACTGTCTATGCATGAAAATAGGGGTTCTTCAACAAGCCCT
>CAZDPY010000049.1:0-1466 GCA_964507455.1 uncultured Ignavibacteriaceae bacterium | reverse complement strand
GCTGCAAAAGGATGCTGGCCACAGCGTGTCCAGCACCTCGGCGGTCTGTCTTGGGTCGGGCCAAGTCAACATGCTGATACTTATTGGATATCAGTCCGCAAATAGGTATTTTTAGGACCTATATGGCTCTTTTCCACCTGGTAATGGTGGCTGAGTAAGAATGAACGGGGCATTCATTCGTCTACGACATAGGGGACGTACGACATAGGGGACGTCCAATATAGGGGACGTCCAATATAGGGGTCAAGTCGTCTCATGGCCCCTTGGAGGAGCCGTTTGATAATAAGAACGGTTGGCTAGGCGGTCATGAGACGACTGGGTCCCTTATATTGAGGAAGCCAAAGGAGTTTGGTGGAGCTAGATGGAGAGAATAGACCGCTACAGAGGCTGTTTTTTGGGCTTGGCTGTTGGAGATGCGCTGGGGCCAACGTTGGAGTTTAGCCCTCCCGGCACCTTCGAGCCTATTCAAGATATGGTTGGCGGTGGGCCCTTCGGGCTAGACCCGGGACAGTGGACCGATGACACCTCCATGGCGCTTTGCCTGGCGGAAAGCCTAATTGAACGCAACGGGTTCGATGCCGAAGATCAGATGAAAAGGTATGTTCGCTGGTATCGGGACGGGCATCTGAGCAGCACAGGTGTTTGTTTTGATATCGGCAATACGATACGATACGTGGGGCTCTCCATGAATTTGAAGTGACAGGAAACCCATATGCCGGATCGACGCATCCACGCTCTGCCGGTAACGGCTCCGTCATGCGACTTGCTCCCGTACCCTTGTTTTTTGCCCACGAACCCAAGCTTGCCATTGAGAAATCAGGCGAGAGTTCCCGTACGACCCACGGTCTTCGAGTGGCTGTTGACGCTTGTCGATACTTTGGCGCAATGCTGGTTGGTGCGGTGTCCGGTGCAAGCAAAGATGACCTCCTGTCGGAGCGTTACACTCCTGTCAAAAGTTGCTGGGAAAAAGAGCCCTTGGTCGATGAAATTGATGAGGTGGCGGGGGGGTCCTTCAAACATCGAGATCCTCCCGAAATCAAGGGATCAGGATATGTCGTCAAGTCCCTGGAGGCCGCACTTTGGGCATTTTGTCGAAGCGCGTCATTTGAAGAGGGTTGTTTGATGGCTGTTAACCTCGGAGATGACGCAGACACAACCGGTGCCGTTTATGGGCAAATTGCAGGGGCCTTTTATGGACAGGTCGGCATTCCTACCCCATGGTTAAACAAACTTGCCAAGATCGAGCTTATCCGAGACTATGCGGACCGTGTACAGGCTGCTCAGGCAAAATGATCATCAAGCTAATAATGATACTTATACTGTGACCGGATCTGTCACATGTCCACCTTATAATAAGTGTAAAACAAGACAAAGGGGGACGATGGTGATGGAAAAGGTTATGGAGCGCTACCTGGAACAAATCAAGGTCGGTCGCAAGCAATCCTACAAGAACCTGGCGGTATTCC
>CAZDPY010000048.1:0-1580 GCA_964507455.1 uncultured Ignavibacteriaceae bacterium | reverse complement strand
ATAACAGTAATATCTCACATTTGTTACTCTCCGGCAACCCCGGAACGGTTCATCAAGGTGCTGTGACTGTCACAATCAAGGGAAGAAATGCTCAGGGCAATATTATTGTGGAATTGCGGGGCTCAAAAGGTTCACAGACCATTGTAATTAGGAAATAACGATGAGTAATAACCACCATTATAGCATACATCAGTATAAGTCGCGTAATAGAGGACTTCCGTTTGGAATGATCTGTGCAATAATTATTGGAACGCTACAGGGATTCTCATGTTCTCCAGCCGGAAATCTATATACTGTAACCTATCTTGACACAGAGACATTCGACTATAACATCATACGTTTTCAAGGAAGCGACGGTAAATCATATATCTTATTGTCAGAGAAAAACAGCTCCTTAGAGGATTCCATCGAACAAGTAGTGGTTGACGAAATCAAAATAGGTGGGCAATACAATATTAAAATCAAAGAAATTCATCCTCCGCCTGAGATTAAGGTCTTGCTTCGAGGTAGATTGTCTATGATAGATCAGTATTATGTGTACAATGAAGCATATGATGGTTCAGCGAGTGATGGCATTTTATTCTGGGAGAAGGGTGAAATCAAAACGCGTGTATTTCACTCTGATGACATCAGAGGGAAGCTTGTGATAATAGGACGAAGTTTCTGACTCTTAACTCTTGGCAAAGATTGGTGGCAAAGATTTGATGTTGAAAACTCAAATCCATCTAGATGAGAGTGATCTATTACGAATAGTGGTTAATTATAAAGAATCTTAAATTGCATTAACTCCAATTCTGTAAATAGGATTTATCATGAGGTTCATTTTTTATAATACTTCGAGGGGTACTATGGATAGAAAACTTGGGAAGGCCTTCTTCTTAGAGTTATTATTTCAAATCATCATTAATCCATTGCTGTATTATGCAATGTATTTTGTTGCAATAAATTATTTTAAATTGCCAAAGGAGGGAACATTATTTATTATTATATTAATCTTTATTTATCTTTTTCCTGCGGCTGTTATGGGCACGTATTGGCGTCATACTCAGGCTTTCGATGAATCTAATTCAGTAGATAAAATAAATTATTTGAAGCATTTTATGATTGCAATTATTTCTTACATGGTATCACTAATCTTGTATGCTGTAACAATTGATCGATTAATTCCTTCAGGCAATTATATATTGGGAATTGTACTTGTATCTATTGCCATAGTATTTGAAATTGTCCTTATTATATCAACAAAGCCTTTTGTCGTTATATTGGTGAGTTTCATTAAATCTCTTAAAGAATAGATTTTAAATAAACCCCATTTTAGCATTTAATGCAATTGCATGTAAATATGTGTAAATATGAAGTAGTTGGTCGGGTGGCCCACAGCTTGGGGCTTGTTGAAGAACCCCTATTTTCATGCATAGACAGTTAATGTTGATGGCATTTGATGGTTGAGTCTCTCAAACCAGTAGAATCGTTCCGTGATGTCGATTATCTTCCTGAGATCGGTAATTCCATTAGTTAATATTGAATTGCAGCGTTTCAGCTAAAATTGGACACGGCTGAGTTGAAATTAAGACATGGTT
>CAZDPY010000047.1:0-1695 GCA_964507455.1 uncultured Ignavibacteriaceae bacterium | reverse complement strand
CTTCCCTCGCTTCGGGGGCTTGCGGGTCGCGTCGGGTACGTCGGGCAACTCATCGCCCTTGAAGCACGGTCCCTTCACCACGGCCGCCAGCAGCCGCCCCTGGGCGGGGTACTCGGCAATCGTGGCTTCCAGTACCCACAGCAGTTCAAGAAGCTCCGTCGTAAACTCACTTGGCCAGCCGCCCAGCGTCGCCGGTGTGATTTCGTCCAGGGGCGAAGACTTCTTGCCCTTGGGCTTCTTCATCCGATACGCCAGCCACGATTGAACAACCTTCAAGCCGGATACTTCAAAGCCGTACACGTCCGGGGCGACGGGGCCAAACTCGCCCGTCCCGACGTGCAGGGTTTTCGTCGCGTCGTTGTATTCGTACTTCTCCGGGTAGTCGGCCTGGGCAGCGGGCACAGCCTTCTTGCACTTGGCCGCGCCTTTGGGCACTTGCCCGGCGTGCCTGCCTTTGGGCACAAACCTTTGCCCATAGGTATGCAGCCACAGCAACTTCGTCCCCACGTCCGCAACCTGGGCGAACAAGCCCGCGTCCTTGGTCAAGGGTACGCGAAGCTCGCGCGTGCCCAGTTCGGCGGCGAACCTTGCGGTAAACGCCGGCTGCGCCAGGACGCCGTAAACGTAGGCCAGAAAATCCTCCGGCGTCACCTTCCGACCGTAGGCTTCGGCCAGCACGTCCAGCAGCCCCGGCAGGATGTTCGCTTCTTTTCCGGCGGCGTCACGGTACAGGGCGATTGTGTCCTTGCCGCCGTACGAACCCTTGAAGTGGTGGAAGTCTGGCACAAAGATACTGGCAGTCAATGCCGGACCGTCCCCAAGCACTTGCCACAGTTGGCTTGTTATGAACACTTGTGATGATCTCGCGGGGTTCCCGGCGACTTCCCACAGAACCGGCTTCATAACGTCCCCGACGCGGCTATCCGCAATCACGAATTGCCGGTCTAAGGACCGAAAGGCATAGCGGACGGTAGCGGGGCATGGCTCCCTTGGGGGCAAGCTCGCAATGGGCTTCGCTCGATCCTGCCCGGCAAGAAGGGGCGTGCATGACTTGTCAACTTTCCTGTCGCGGCTTTCCCTGAATGCAGCGGAACGGTTTGGGGCCTTCAACAAGCCACGCCAACGGGCCTCCAACGTTGCCACGTCGGGCGCAATCGGCCATGACCTGAAAAGCTGCGAACCGGAATGTTGCCAGGGGAAAAGGTCCCTGATTATCGGCCAACTGAAGTAACCCCCTTGCCCACTCGGCAAGAATGACGCGGCCCATTCATCGGGGCAGTCTTCCCAGGTGAAAGAAGCGAAGTCGGCCACGGCGTCCAGGGCCTCTAGCTTCTCGTCGCGCGTGCCACCAATCCGCGCGTAATGCACCTTGGCCGGCGCGTCCCGCTTGGCCTTGCCGCAGCGGACGGCGACGGCGATTGCCACGGGTGTTTGAATGGCGAAGATGTTTTCGTCTTTCCTCCCGCCACGGCCTTCGCCGCCCAGGTCCAGAATCCAGATTTCATCGCACAGCCGGCGCATGTGTTCGCGCATGCCGCAAAAGGCGTCACTGAAAAGGTAACTCGACGCGCTGATGAAACTCGCGACGCCCGGCCCGGCGGCGGTCTTCGCCTCGAAGACCTTCCACAGCGCCCAGCGCCAGAAGTAGACGTACAGGTTGTACAGCCATTTGGCGTGTACCCCATGCCCGCCAGC
>CAZDPY010000046.1:0-2270 GCA_964507455.1 uncultured Ignavibacteriaceae bacterium | reverse complement strand
GCAAACCGGTTGCCGTATCGCGAAAGGCCGGTTAACATGAACCCGGAGCCGCCACTGACCTTCAACAACGCTGGGGACATCCTCTGGGTGGCTTGGGCATGCTGACGAGACGCAGGCCGATGTGAAGGGCGGGTGTTTGCTTCAGTTGAGGCGAATGGATGAGCAAGCGGTCAGCCATATGCATGTTGAGAGGCCAGGCATCGCAACTGATTGACCGCTGCCTCTGTGACGTGCAGCAAAGCAGCCCTCAAGCATCAGCAGACACGCAGCGCAGGGCGCGCTCCGCTGAGTTCCTGCTGCTTGAATGCAAAGAATACGTCCAATCGGCTTGTGACTCCCTTGGGAATGGCCTGCCCAGAGCGTCCCTCACGGCATCTCGATGGATTCTGGAGGCGGCACTGAACTTGCTGTGGGCGACGGCCGAAGCCGAGGAAGTCGATGTCCGCATTCGCAAACTGGTCGCTGAGGCCTGTCGTCTTGAGGCTAGACGCCTGGAAGGTCTCGCGGAACTTTATCCAGATGAGGCCGATGTTCGCCGGGCGCAGGATGCACACAACCAACGGAGAGATTTGCTCGGTCCAGATACGGCGCTGGACTCGTTGGATACACGGCTCAGGTCGATGAAGACGAAGTTCTCGGACAAGGGGCTGCCCAACCCATATGCGCTATACCGGATATGCTGCGATGCGGCCCATCCGGGCATGGCTGTTTGGCGACGGTTTCGCATGGGTGCTGATGGCGAGATCATTGCCCAATCGCCGCCTGACGCCACGCATATAGCAGCGTGGATGATTGCGGCGGGGTGCCTCTACCTGGTTGGCGGTGCATACTGTCTGTCTGGACTTGGTGACGCCGGATCGCTGGATGCCTGGTGGAAGAAGGAGATCGTGCCCCTGTTGGATGGATTGGCGAGATGCTGAACCCGGCGTCGTTAGTGGAGGCTGTTCCGGATGCAAGGACTTGCCCAAATAGGCTGGGATTCCATGGTTCCCATGGTATGCAGCGGCGTGTTCGGCCTTGCTGGCGTGTATCTCGGATATCATTTGCAGCGTGGCCAAGCAGGGCGGCAGACCTTGAGGGATGCCCGGTATCGCTTGCTGGTGCTGCTGAGGCAATTGCAGGTGCGGGTAGCGACCGCCGTGGAACGCTGCAAGGAGGACTGTGCCAGCGACAGCGATGCAAAGCGTAGGTACGAAGATGCGCCACTAAAGCTCGTGCTCGGTGAAACCACTCGTCCACTGCAAGATGCAATTCTGGACGTTCTTCGACGACATGACCGTCTTCCAGAGCTGAAGGATGTGCGGCGGGCACTGTGGTGCCCGGGGGCCGGTGCCGAGAAGTGGCTCGCCGCCATTCGCGACGCTATAGCCGTGTTGGAGAGGCGTGTCTGCCCAAGATTGCGAGCATTGGAGGGCGAACTCTACGCCGAGTTGCCGGAGAACGTGCGCCAAGTGATCGAGCATCCGGAGACGCTTTGGGGCCCCGAGGGCCCGTCGCAAGGCAGATCGGATTGACAACGGCCAGGGGCTTCGCAACTCGACGGCCTCTACGCCCCGTCGACTACCCCCTCCGGCCCCCAGGCAAACGCCAACACCAGCCCGTCATCAACTCGTGGTTTACTGCCAACGCCTCTCGCCCCGACCATTTTCCCCGCTGTCGGCGGGGAAAATGGTAGAGCAGGTGAGCAGCAGATCAGGAGAGCAGGAGAACCGGCGAACGGCTCTCGAACCAACGGTTGCCGGGGGTGCGCGAGAGTCCCGCTCACCTGCGGTCACAGGCTCGCCTGATCACCTGTTGAAGACGTGTTTCGCGCGGCGGGGGACGCGCCTGTGGCCTTTGCCTTCGAGGAATTCCTCGCCTGCCGGTAAGCCGCCCTCCTCGGCTCGAAGCCCTGTCTGTCGCCCCGCCCGAACTCACAGGAGGCCCTTTGCCGTAAGACCGAAGGCTTTCTTCTTGTGCCACAAGGACGTACGGGCACCCGCGCGAAGGCTTTCGTTGCCCTCATGGACAAGATACTCTCCCGGAACGCGCGCAGCCTGTTCTTTCGCTATAGGAAGCACGCGGCCTCTGCGAGCAGGAAATCGGCGGCTTGCGACGGCTTCCGGGCGCTGCTTGGGAACCCGCACGGACAGGCGCCCGCGACCTGGGCCGCAGACGCAACGGGGGCTGGCAACGCGGGCGGTTCCGGGGGTGGGAAGCCGACGGGGCGGAGAAACAGCCGCGCGACGGCGGAATTCCCAGCACAGATTGGTGGGTGTTCGCGCTTCGGG
>CAZDPY010000045.1:0-2272 GCA_964507455.1 uncultured Ignavibacteriaceae bacterium | reverse complement strand
GACGCAAGTCAACGTCGCTCTGCAACTGCTCACCGAGCGCGGCTTGCTGGAAACGTACGGTCGCCTGGGCTACGTCGCGCCAGGATACGCCAGCGCGTTCTTCGAGCACGCCATGACCGAGTTCTACGCCCTGATCGAGGGCCATCCGCCTGAGTTGCGAGAAGACTGAGTTCACGCCATCACCTCCTCGACAGCCCCGGCCTGCGTCGGGGTTGTCTCAGTCACGGCCTCCGCCTCGATCCGTTCCGCCTTCCGCCCCGTGAACTTCTCCCACCGCTCGACGATCACATCGCAGTACGCCTGGTCGAGTTCCATCAGGAACGCCCGCCGCCCGGTCTGCTCACAGCCGATCAGCGTCGAACCGCTGCCGCCGAACAGGTCCAGCACGTTCTGGCCCGGCAGCGACGAATACTGGATCGACCGCACCGCCAGCTCGATCGGCTTCTCGGTCAGGTGGACCATCGCCTGCGGATTGACCTTCTTCACATGCCAAAGGTCGGTCGCGTTGTTCGGCCCGTAGAACTCGTGGCCCGCGCCTTCCTTCCAGCCGTAAAAGCAGATCTCGAACGCGCCCATGAAGTCCTTGCGCGTCAGCACCGGGTGCTGCTTATCCCAGACCAGACCCTGTGAAAAGTACAGTCCGGCCTTCTTGAGTGGCGCGGGGTAGTTGCCAAGGTTGGCATAGCCGCCCCAGATGAAAAACGAGCCGCCCGGCTTAAGCACGCGCGAGGCGTTGGCGAACCAGGCCAGGAGCATCTCGTCGAACGCGTCGTCGGTGACGAAGTCGTTGGCCAGCGGCCGATCCTTGGCACGCATCTTCTGGCCAGGTTTCGGCGGGTGGTATGCGCCTCGGGCCTTGTCGAAGCCCTGGTGGTGGAGTTGGGCCTTCTTGTTCTGGAAGCTCGACAGCCCGGCGGCGATGGCGTTGCTGCTGCGCGGTTCGCAGCGGACATTATACGGAGGGTCCATCGAGACCAGGTCGATGGTCGCGCCGTCGAGCAGCCGGTCCAGGTCCTCGACGCTGCCGCTGTCGCCACACATCAAGCGGTGGTCACCGAGCACCCAGATGTCGCCGCGCTGGGTGATTGGATCATCCGGCGGCTCGGGAACTGAATCCGGGTCGGTCAGCCCCTCGGCCACGTCGCCGTCGAGCAAATGAGCCAATTCGTCCTCATCGAAGCCGAGCAGGCTCAGGTCATAGTCGGCCTGCTGCAGGTCCTTGAGCTCGATGGGCAGCAGGTCCATGTCCCACTCGGCCAGCGTTGCGGTCTGGTTATCCGCGATGCGATACGCCTTGACCTTCTCCGGCGGCAGGTCGGTGGCGACGTGGACGGGCACCTTGGCCAGGCCGAGCTTCTTCGCCGCCTTCCAGCGGGTGTGCCCGACGATGATCACGCCGTCGGCGTCGATCACGATGGGCTGGCGGAAGCCGAACTCCTTCAGGCTGGCCGCGACGGCGTCCACCGCGTCGTCGTTGATGCGTGGGTTGGCCTCGTAGGGCTGGATGTCGTCGAGGGGCCGCAGTTCTACGTCAAACGTCTTCGTCGTCATGGTTGCACCTCCATGTGGGTTGATGAAGTCTCGGACCAGCGAACGACTTCACGGCACATGCCGATGAACTCCTCGCTCGTCAGCGACCCCTTGGCTCGGTTCACGTCCTTGTGGAGGACCTGGGCATTTTCAATGGTGTGCTCGCCGCCCAAGCGGACGGGCACGATGTGGTCGATGGCGGCCGTCTGCGGTGTGAGTACACGTCCGGACAAAGCGCAGCGGTACTGTTGGTGTTCCAGTAGTCGCAGAACGTTCTCGGTGGATACCGGTCCGGTTGGTCGAGCGAGAATCACCACGTCCGCTTGCGCTTGGGGATGTAACGGCTCCCGGCCGTCACACGCCGAGTGGCCCAAAGATGCCAATCGCTTCTGCGGGCATGATTCGCCTTCGTTGCGGCGATGCCGGTCGCCAAACGAGCGAACACCTTCCACGTTGGCCTGGCGGTCACTCGCGACTTGCCTTTGGCTGGCGGACGGCTGAGGCGGATTCGCCATCCTTGCACCATGCTGTGTGCCACCCGCGACCAGGGGTTGCCAAGAATCCGGGCGTTGTGCCTGTCGGTGCAAAGCCGACTGATCAACCCGCTCGCAGATCGCTGCCACTCCACCTTCGTTGCTGCTTCCATACATTTTGATCTCCTGTCATTGGCCTTGATGGGGCCGCCCAGAAAAACCGGACAGCGCAAACAAACTTTGCTATTCCTTGCGACTGGTTCCGCCGC
>CAZDPY010000044.1:0-2510 GCA_964507455.1 uncultured Ignavibacteriaceae bacterium | reverse complement strand
CCCTGGCGGGTCAGAAAACGAGGATGACTCACTATCTGGTACACCTGTTCAAAGTGCTTTGCTATTCCTACGTCATGCACCGGGTAATCTCCTCGTCCGACCAGAGCAAGTGGCCGTAATCTTCTCGTTGACCTTTCCTGCAATAGCGCTCGTGAAGCTCCGCCGAGAGATGCAGCCGCTGAAGTTCGCCCGGTTCCGTACGTTTCCGCTGATGCACAATGCCCGCTTCCCGCAGGACCCGAAAGGCTACGGTTGTAAGTTTTTCTCTCGTTGAATCGGAAAGTGCCGCGATTTCCGGATGTGCCGCCTCTTGTTCCTGCAAAAAAGAGCGGAACATTGCCGTGTCGAGCATGAGAAGACCGCCTGAAAATCTCCCCCGTACTACCTGTCGCATGAACTCACCGACAAGCCGGTAATAGCGGCAGAAAACAGCAAAGAGGACCAATCCGACATCGGTTTCAGTACGAATAATATCACCACCCCCTGAAAGGACTTCTATCTCCCACTCATAGGCATACCGAAAACGATCGCGGATCTCTCTGAAATAGCGGTAGCTCGAAGAAGAGCGGGTCTTCTTAAGAAGGTTCTCCCTGAGGACTTCTTCTTTTACAGCCGCCCAATCGCCGATACGCCGATGCACCTCCGCGATTGTCAACGACTCAGGAATGAGCAAACCGCCGAAGGTAAATGAAAGCCTGTATTTCTTCAATTATAACTCTCTAACTCTCTAATGCTGTCGGTTCCAATGGACTAGGGTGTAGTATTCCGTTCCCAATATAGAATAGCACAGGTAAAGTGTAACCCGCAATTAAAAAGATAAATCGATTCAAGGTCCCGCATCATTCCGTCGGACTTTTCGTAAAGAGGATATCTGACCTACCTCATGGTGAAATGATTTTCCACACTCAGAGTACACTTTTCTAATGCAGATACCGTGCCACTGCCGAATCAAACGTCCTGCGGCCCGTATCGGGGCGGATTCCTTTAGGGGTTGTCCTTCTCCCCATAACATTAGTTACGCCTTCACAACCGGAGTTACCGCTTCTATCAACTCACCTCGACCCGAATTAGGTTCCTTCCGGCACACCGCGAGACGCGTTCCCCGTGTCAACAGAAATTACGCCTGAAGAAAGAAAGAAAATTCTTCATCGAAGATACAATAGAGCCGTCAAGGATCCGCCCGAACGGGGATATAAAAATTTCATTGACATATATCTGTATAATTAGGGCTTGCTGAAAAAATCAGGAAGCCGTCTTTACTACTAATTTCCGAGTAAAAAACGTCGAAATCCGAGACTTTGAAGAAAAGACAAAATGGGCAAAAGAAGATCTCGTGCGATCTTCTCCAAATTCATAACCAGGACCGTCAATGAGATTGTCGTTTCACTTGTTTCTTTCAGTTTCGCCGTGATTCGTGATAAAATAATCCGTATCGGCGTTTTCCGTTTCCAAATTTTCCTTCTATCGGTATTCGTGCTAACTCATCCTTGTGTGCTTCTTTTAGAACTTTTCGATGTTCTCTTAGATCTTTCGGCGGCCGTCCTAAGGGCGGTCCGGAAATCCTTATTCCGTGTTCTGTACAGTAGCGTCTGTTTTCTCGATTCCGGTATATATGATCTACATGGACTGATTCTGGATAGTATCCGAACCGTCGTTTATACGCTTCGATGTGAGGAATCAATTCCTTCGCTTCGTTGTAAGCATTCCAGCTCAGTTTTTCGAGGAACGCATATCCGTCGACCATTGAAAGCGAGATCTTAGCTCCAAACTCAACTGCAGCCTTGTCCTTCCCTCGAACGATCGGGCGAACATGCGGCTGGCTAATACTCACAATCCTCTCGGGGATGCTGTGCTTTCTCGTTTCGTACATTTCCTTCTGTTGTCTGTAGAGTTCTGAGATAATCAAAAGATTACGATACAGCCCGGCGTTGAGACTCTTTAAAGGCGTTTTCTTTTTTAAGTTCTCAATATGCAATAAATTACGGCGAATGTACTGCAGCTGTTTTCGTATTCCCCAGCGGATAAGCTTTCCCGAAGGTTTTCTCTTCTTCGCCACTTTCAGAAAGTCTTTTCGGGCCCGCTTCCGATACGTTCTGACCTTTTTCTCCACTCCTTTAAGCGGCTCATGGAGTGCATCGATTATTTCTTCCAATTTCTCCCGGGATTCGTTGAGAAGCCCAATATCTGTCGGGTAGCGAATGTCCGCAGGCGTACATGTAGCATCGACGAGAAGCTTGCCTTTGTTCTTTACTTCAGCTTCTTTTTCTTCCTCAGCCGCTTCATGTACTTCTCGTTTTTTTTTTTCACTTTCCGCATGGATGTGTTCGTTTATTTCCTGAAGCATTTCAGATGATATCCTCTTCCGAAAATGGACCATCCTGGTTGCATGGGCGAGCAGCAATTCGAAGAATTGCGACCAGTCATTGAGGCGTCAAACGGTGCTTCGTCTTTGTATCCGCCGAGTCCAATGAGAAACTGCAGGTAGGGATTTTCAATAATCTGCTCAACCG
>CAZDPY010000043.1:0-2631 GCA_964507455.1 uncultured Ignavibacteriaceae bacterium | reverse complement strand
TTAGGGTTCCATTTATGTTGCAAAAGAAATGACTATATGTTATATATAGTGTATCTGCATATACTTGTTAATAGGAGCTCGGTATGATCTATACCCAAAGCGAGCAAAACACTCTGGCGGAGTTGCGGGAAAAGAAGGTCCTGACCATCGGCGAACTGCGGCAACTGCTTCGGTGTTCGGTCTCCACAGTGCGTAACCGTCTGAGAGCCTGGAGAGCCTACACCAGTTTCAACCAAAACGGACGCTACTACACGCTGCCCGCGATTGCACGGTTTGATGACCGCGGGCTATGGTGGTACAAGCACATCGGGTTTTCCAAGCACGGGAACCTGCGGCAGACCCTCATCCGGATTGTGCGGGACTCTCCTGCCGGACTGGAGGCTTGCCAGATCGGCCGGCTATTGAGGCTTGATCCGCGGTCCTTCCTCTCGCACTTTCGCGGCATCGAGGGCCTGCAGCGGGAAATGCAGGAGGGAAGGTTCATCTATTTCTCCGATGAGCCGAGCATCTTGCTGAAGCAGAAAGCGAGAAGAGAACAGGCTTCCGAGAGAGCGAGAACCGAAATCCCGTCCGATGCCGAGGCTGTGGCTGTACTCGCGGACCTGATCAAACACCCGGGTTCCACCCTCCAGGAATGCTCGAGGCGGCTTGCACGAAAAGGACTGGCGGTGACCCCGGAGGCCGTCGGCAACCTCCTTGATCGCCACGGGATAAAAAAAAACAGGATATGAGCTCCTCCAGGCCCTGAGGCATCATGTGGATCAGCTCATGATCCGCATCTGCCCGCACTCTTTGTTTTGCCGCCCGCCGACTCTGTTCTTCCGGCCCTCTATCCGCCGTTGTCCTTGCTGCGGGAGTGTGCTGCAGGTAGAGAAAACACGGACCACGGAGGTGGTGACCTTGACCATCGGCCCCTTCAAGGCACACGAGACGATCCTGGCGTGTAAGAAGTGTGAGAACAGCGAAAACTATCGATCAGAGAAGCTGGCCAAGATCAAACCGTATCGGGGCACCTTCGGCTATGATGTGCTGGTGCATGTCGGAGAAGCGCTTTTCCTCCGCCATCACGCTGAGAAAGAGATCCGCTGCGAGCTGGCCGAAAAGAATGTGCGCATTTCTGCCAGAGAGATCTCCTTTCTGGCCAGGAAGTTCATCGTGTATCTGGCGGTTGCGCACAGACAGAGCAGAGAGAAGATCAAACGCCTCATGAGAAGCAGGGGCGGCTATATCCTGCATCTGGATGCCACCTGTGAAGGCGACAGCCCCCATCTGTTGAGCGGATTGGACGGAATCAGCGAAATCGTGCTGGAGAACACGAAGTTGGCCTCCGAGAAGGCCGAGAAGATCATCCCCTTCCTGCGCAATATCAAGCAGCTCTACGGAGAGCCCATTGCTTTGGTGCACGATATGGGAAAAGGCATTTCGAATGCCCTCAAGGAGGTGTTTCCCGACTCTCCCGATTTCATCTGTCATTACCACTTTCTGGCCGATCTTGGAAAGGACCTTTTCGGTGCCGAAAACGACAAGATCAGGACTCGATTGAGAAAGCACGGGATTCAGGGGAAACTCCGCAAGAGAGTTCGGGAATACAAAAGGAGGATCGACAAGAATCCTTCCCTTGTGCACTCTCTGGTTCACGGGATGAACGAGAAAGACCCCTCCGGCTGCACCTCCCTTGAGAGCATACCTGTTGTTGTGAGCTATACTCTCGTCCTCTGGGCCCTGGAGGGCAAGAAGACGGCAGAAGGTTATGGGTTTCCCTTCGATAGGACCTACCTGGCTTTCTATAAGAGGCTCAAGATCCTTCATGCTACCATCAGGCAGCTGAGAGAGCGGCACCGGGGCAGTCGCAAAGACGCCGGGCCTTACATAGCGATATCCAGGGATCTGATCGATACCCTGGAAGATGCTCTGCTGCGCAAGACCACCGAGAAGATGGAAGAGAAGACGGCGGTCTTTGACAAACTCCGCGAAGCGATGCGCATCACCATGCCGAACGGGAAAGCCGGTCTGAACGATCGGGGAGAACAGCTTCCCATCCACACCATTGAACGGGCCGTGAGGAGGTTCTGCGAAGAGGTGGAGGCCGATGAGTCTCTGTGCCGCGGTGAGGACTACGGCAAGATGATGAACCAAATCAAAAAGTACTGGCGCAAGCTTTTCTCCGACCCTCTCGTGATAGATACGCCGCAGGGCAAGATAGTGGTCCAACCTCAGCGGACGAACAACCTCCTCGAGCGCCTATTCCGGGAGATCAAGCGCAGCTATCGGAAAAAAAGTGGAAGTAAGGCGCTGGTCAGAGTCTTGAAAGCCATACTCAGCGATACACCCCTGGTGAAGAACCTTGAGAATCCGGAGTATCTGGAAATCATCCTCGACGGCAAAGTGAGCCTCCAAGAACGTTTCTCCGAAATAGATACTCAGCTCGTTCTGAAGGAATTATCAAAGCAGCCGGCTGCTTCAGAGAAGGTGCCGGCCAAGATCAAAAAAATGATCAAACTACCCGAGCTCCCCGAGACGCTGGTAGCTCTTTTTACCGGATAACCCCAAAAATCCAACCGTTATTTGCGTTCATAGCGCAAACAACGGTTGCGACGAGATGTAAGTTTTGCTGCCGTATTGAAATACATG
>CAZDPY010000042.1:0-2879 GCA_964507455.1 uncultured Ignavibacteriaceae bacterium | reverse complement strand
TCGGGCTTTTGAGCTATAATGCGGTAAGTTATAGGTTGGTGGCACCGCTGGAGGGGCGACATCCCCCGCTGACCAATTTGGATGGCGTTCGGGAGGTGAAGTGGGTCGTGGTATTGGGGGGCGGGGCTTGCGTTGATTTGGAGCTGCCGGCGTCCACCTATCTGTCGGAGTCTTCTTTGTTCCGCCTTTTAGAGGGGGTTTTCATTCACAACAGGCTTTCCGGCAGTAAGCTCATTGTCTCCGGGCGGAGTGGTTTTTCCGGGGGTATGGCGATGGCTCGGGTGATGGCGGATGTGGCGAAGGAGTGGGGCGTTTCGGAAGCGGATATCGTTGTCGAGGCGGAATCAAAGGATACCAAGGATCATGCGATTTTTGTAAAAGAGATTGTGGGCGAGGAGCGGTTTATCGTGGTGACGTCTGCGTCCCACATGCCGCGGACCATGGCGCTTTTCCGGGGGCAGGGGATGGATCCCATTGCGGCGCCTACGGATTATATGGTTATGGACGGGGAGGGGGGATTGAAACCGCGGGATTTTTTTCCTGATGCGGGGTCGCTGGAGAAGGTGGAAAGAGCGATGCATGAGTATCTGGGGCTCATTTGGGGCAAGGTGAGGGGGCAGGTTGGCGGATGACCTTACACCAATTTTGGCCCAAGTTCATACGGTCTCGGCTTGCTGTTGTGCGTATCCTACCCATCCGGCGTCAAACGCAAAGTGTGTAAATTCCGCCCTCGGGCTTTGTTCGGACACGGCTTCTCGTGGCGCTGTTCCCCGTTATTACCCATTTCGCGTCAAACCGATTAGGGTCAAAATCGATTTGCAATGCACTTCGTTCGGTGGTATAGGAGCATATTAGGTAAATAGGCAACCTTGCTAAGCTGTGAAAGACAACATGAAATTTAATATCCTGCGCAGGAATTTTCTGGTTATTCTGTGTGCCGACGTAGCGTTGCTGGCTGCGGCGTGGTATGGGGCGTATCTGGTACGGTTTGACTTTGTCCTCTCTGAGGCGAGGGCGGCTCAGCTTATCCGGTGGTTTCCGGTAATTCTCGTCCTCAAGCTCACCTGTTTTCATTTCTTTGATCTCTACCGGGGCATGTGGCGTTATACCAGTATTGCCGATCTATTGAACATCCTCAAGGCATCGAGTGTGAGTTCCTTGCTGGGTATTGGCTTGGTCTTGTTTTGGACCCGATTTGAAGCGTTTTCCCGTTCCGTATTTGTTATCGACTGGTGTTTGACGATATTGTTCATTTCCGGCTGTCGATTGGCTGTTCGCCTCTATTTTGAGCTTGCCAGTGACAATAATAAGCCCTCCAGGGTGATTACCCGTGCACTATTGAGATCGTTGAGCAGACGGGTCTCCGAGGCTAAAAACCTTATAATCGTTGGGGCGGGGGACTGCGGGGAGAAAATCTACCGGGAGATCCGCGGCAATGATCGTCTGGGCTATAATGTTCTGGGGTTTCTCGATGACCATCCCAACAAAGTGGGCATGAAGATCCACGGGCTTCCGGTATTGGGGCCGATCAGCGAAGTGAAACATTTTGCCCGAAGTACGGGGGCGGACGAAGTGTTGATAGCGATTCCCTCTGCCAGTGCCGAGCAGATGCGACGGATGGTGTCCTACTGTAAAGGCTGTGGGGTTCCGTTCAAGACGGTTCCGGGCATGGGGGAGCTGATTAACGGCAAGGTCAGTATTAAGACGATCCGAGAGGTAGCCTACCGGGACCTTCTGGGCCGGGAGTCCGTGAAGCTGGATGAGGCGAAGATCCAAAACTGCTTGGAAGGTAAGCGCGTTTTAGTCACCGGGGCGGGGGGGTCCATTGGTTCGGAGCTTTGCCGGCAAATCTGTCGGTTTACGCCGAAAAGGATTGCCCTGTACGAAAGGGCGGAAAGCCCCCTATATGAAATCGGACTCGATTTGAAGCGGGTTTTTCCTCATGTGGACGTGGTCTCTTGTTTGGCGGATATTCGCGACAGGAAGCAGCTGGAAAAGGCTTTCGAAGCCGTAAAACCCGACGTGATTTTTCATGCCGCGGCGTATAAACATGTGCCCATGCTGGAACTTCAGCCCTGGAAGGCGGTAAAGAACAACATTTTGGGGACCCGAAACGTCATCGACATGGCCAACCGATTCGATGTGGGTCGGTTTGTGTTTGTGTCTACGGACAAGGCCGTTCGACCCACCAACATTATGGGAGCCTCAAAAAGAACGGCCGAAATGATCGTCCAGAGTCAAAGCGGCTGTCAAAAATCGAGTACACGATTTATGACCGTCCGGTTCGGCAATGTGGTGGGCAGCGTGGGCAGTGTGGTCCCCCTATTTAAAAAACAGATCGAGCAAGGCGGGCCGGTAACGGTGACCCATCCGGAGGCCACCCGGTTCTTTATGACCATACCGGAAGCGTGCCAGCTCATTTTGCAGGCCGGTGCCATGGGTGAGGGAAGTGAGATTTTTATTCTCGACATGGGAACCCAGATCAAGATCGCCGATATGGCCCGCGATTTGATCCGGCTGTCCGGTCTGGAACCGGATGTAGACATCAAAATTGAATGTATCGGTCTTCGACCGGGCGAAAAGCTCTATGAAGAGCTGATCACCGACGGTGAAAACGTGGTTCCCACCAGCCACAAAAAGATCATGGTCCTCCGGGGGATTACGTGCCACTTGGGCCATTTGAACGGTTCCATCGACGAGCTTGCCAGGCTGGCCTACGATCAAGACGAGCGACGGATCAGGGAACGGCTCCAAAAAATCGTTCCCGATTACAAACCGGCCTCACATTCAACCACCCCCAAGGTCGTACCCATCCAACGATCCCGAAAGTCCGGTACGACCCCAGCCTCGTCCCACGCCCCCTCCATCTCCTGCTCCCC
>CAZDPY010000041.1:0-2893 GCA_964507455.1 uncultured Ignavibacteriaceae bacterium | reverse complement strand
TCAAGGTGGCCTGACTCAACTAAAACAGCCTCCGGAATAACCGGGGCGGTTCAGTTCCGCATTTTGTCAAAAACGGTTGGCTAAAAGAACCGAATGTTATATATTCTTGACTCAAATGGCTTCTGTTAAAGGCAAAAAAATAGTTGTAACCGGCGCCGCCGGTTTTATCGGGTCTCACCTGACCGAGAAACTCCTGAGAGAAAATGCCCGGGTTACTGCCCTGATTAGATATACTTCGGATAACCGGCGCGGCTGGCTGGAACATATCCCGGTAAATCTGATCAATAAGCTCAATACGGTCTTCGGTGATATCCGCGACCCGGATATCTGCGCTGAAATTGTAAAGGGAAATGACTATATTTTTCATCTTGCCGCACAAATTGCCATTCCTTATTCCTATATAGCACCCAGAGATTTTCTGAATGTCAATACAATGGGAACTGCCAATCTCTTGCAGACGGCAAAACAAATTGGAATTAAAAAATTCCTGCATATATCGACATCGGAAGTATACGGCGAACTCGAGTATGCACCTATTGATGAAAATCACCCCCAAACCGCACATTCACCATATGCCGCCTCAAAAATCGGGGCGGATCGTATCGCGGAATCTTTTTACCATACTTTCGACTTGCCGGTTACCATTATTCGTCCTTTCAATTGCTATGGGCCGCGCCAATCTTCCCGGGCGGTCATTCCGACAATAATATTACAGGCGTTGAAGCGGAAATCCGTCAAATTGGGAAATATCTACCCGCACCGTGACATGAACTATGTCGATGATATTGTAAACGGTATGATAAAAGCCTGTTTCTCACAACAGACCACCGGTATGACTTTAAATTTGGCCACCGGCGTAGATTATTCAATCAAGCAGATGGTTGAAATAGTCGGTGATCTTATGGGTAAAATGCTCGCCATAAAAAGCGACCAAAAAAGAAAGCGCCCGAAAGATTCCGAAGTTGACCGGCTAATCGGCGACAATACCCTGGCCAAACAGTATCTTGAATATAATCCGGGGAATGATCTCAAAACCGGGCTCAAAAAGACAATCAAATTTTACGAAGACAATTTTGACAAGTATGATCGGGAGGACTACAGATTATAATGGTCCGTCCACGCACCATAAAGCAAGCTGTTATATTGGCCGGGGGCGAAGGACGCCGCTTGAATCCATATTCGAAAATTCTCCCCAAGCCGCTCTGGCCGGTCGGGGAAATGCCTATTGTTGAAATTCTCATTAGACAGCTTTCCAAGGCGGGTCTTAAAGAAATCATCATGGCGGTCGGCCATCAAGCCGATTTAATACGGATGGTTATTGGCGACGGCACTCAGTACGGTGTGAAACTAATTTATTCCGAAGAAAAAAAACCTCTCGGAACTGCCGCTCCCCTTAGAATGATTCGCAGGCTCGATAATAATTTCCTGGTATTAAATGGCGATCTTCTGACAAATCTCCCTTTCCGTGATTTTGCCCGTCAGCATTTAAAAAATAATGAAATCGCGACAGTTGCCGTTTATAATCGTACTGTGGATGTTGATTTTGGAGTTATCGAAGAAGAAAATGGTCAAATTGAAGATTATCGTGAAAAACCTGTCTTGAAATATCTGGTATCAATGGGCATATATGCCTTCAAAAAGCAGGTTCTTGAATTTATTCCCAATCGAAAATTCGATTTCCCTGAACTGGTTAATAAGCTTATAAAAAATGGACTGAATCCTGCGACATATCATTTCAAAGGCTCCTGGCTGGATATAGGACGTCCCGATGACTGGGAAAAGGCTGACAGCCTGTTCCGCAAAAGAAAAAAGACTTTTCTTAAATAGTATTCAGCCATCAGAGATTATGTTCGATAATATTAATAAAAAATAAAGGATATACTTATTATGAAATATCTTGTAACCGGCGGCGCCGGATTTATTGGAAGTAATATCGCCCACGAACTTCTCAAGCGTGGTGAAGAAGTTCGTATAATTGATAATTTTTCAACCGGCCGCAAAATCAATTTGGCCGGTATCGAAGATAAAATCGAATTGGTCGATGGTGACATTAGGGATTTCTGGACTGTTTCAGAAGCTGTAAAAGGTGTCGATTATGTTCTTCACCAGGCGGCTCTTCCCTCGGTCCCTCGTTCGGTGAAAAATCCATTGACTTCGAATACTGTCAATGTCGACGGTACTCTAAACCTCCTAGAAGCATGCAAAAACAACGATGTCAAAAGATTCGTTATGGCTTCGTCGTCCTCAGTATATGGCGACACTCCCGAACTGCCAAAGCATGAACAGATGTGGACCGATCCGCTCTCACCATATGCTGTAACCAAACTTACCTGTGAGAAATACTGCCGTGTATTTTATAATCTTTACGGATTGGAAACTGTCTGCCTTAGATATTTCAATATTTTTGGTCCCCGCCAGGACCCGGCCTCGGAATATGCTGCCGTTATCCCCAAATTTATTCTGGCCATGTTAAGCGGGAAAAAGCCGATAGTTTTCGGCGACGGTGAGCAATCTCGTGACTTTACATTTATTTCCAATGCTGTCGAGGCCAATCTTCTGGCAACAAAGGCACCATCAGCACCGGGTAATTATTATAATATAGCCTGCGGCGCCAGATTTACTCTGAATGACCTTCTTGACAAGTTGCGCAAGATCCTTGAGTTAAATATACAGGCAGAATATACAGAGCCCCGGCCGGGAGACATTATGCACTCCTACGCCGATATAAAAAAGGCCGAAAACGATCTCGGTTATAAACCGCAGGTTGATTTTGAAAATGGACTTGAAAAGACTATTGAGTGGTTCGGCAAGCTTCACAAATCGGCCACACCCGCCGAGTGAACCGCCCCGGTTATTCCGGAGGCTGTTTTAGTTGAGTCAGGCCACCTTGACC
>CAZDPY010000040.1:0-2995 GCA_964507455.1 uncultured Ignavibacteriaceae bacterium | reverse complement strand
GGGCCGGCGACTGGACGCTTCACGCGCTGGATGGAAGCAAGATCGCTTTTTCCGAGTGCAAGGGACGGATGGTCTTTCTCAACTTCTGGGCGACCTGGTGTAAGCCCTGTATCTCCGAGATGGCGGATATTCAAAAACTGCGAAAGACCATGAAAGACGAAGATATCGTTTTTCTCATAGTCACCGAGGAAAAAGAAAAAACCGTCCGGACCTTTTTGGAAAAGCATCCCTTGAAGTTGCCGGTATATCTGAGCGGCGACGGCGCCCCGAAGATGTGCCGGCCCAAGAAGTTGCCCTACACGGTCATCATCGACGCTCAGGGAAACATCGTCTTTCGGCGAACCGGCTCCATGAAATGGGACAAACCGGCATGCAGCGATTTGATTCGGGGGTTTATGCCGAAACGGCGATCATGATGGTTTTCCAAGCTTGGTTTCGTACCCATGGCCATGAAATGCGGAACACATCAACAAGGAGGTACAAATGACGTACACACGAAGCAAAGCGCAAGGAATAGATCCAAAGACCTGCTTGACAGTTACCGCCACAGTACTGACGCTTTTTGCCTTTATGATACTCACCAGCGGTTGCGCCACCAAGCAAGTATCTTTGCGCCCAACAACCGAGGCAAAAAAGGCCTTTACGGAAGTCACTATCAACCCAAGTGATTATGCGTTCTTTTCGACCGGCCCGGATGCATCACCAGAGGCTCTTCTGATTATTGCAAATGAGTATCTGGGGCGATTTGACAGTTCCGGATGGAAGCTGAGGGACAAAGGTACGATGATGGACCTGCTCGAGACAATTAAATCAAAGGCAAGCGAGGCAAGGAAATACGGGTTCCCTGTGACGGATGACCAAGGCACCGTCATGGGAAAGCTGTTTACGACTTTTCGCCATGGCAAAGTATTTATTGACAAGGAAGAACGCACGTTCAGTGTTGCCACCCCGGCTATGCTGGACATCGGCAAGGGGTCGTTAAAACGGACCAGCTGTACGATTTCTATATGCCAGTAATTGGCACCGCCCCCCCGGTTTGGCAGATATTTCTATTTCAACACAATCGGGCGTTCGGTTGGACACACCATAAAAAGACCCCGTCAGGCTAGGCCCGACGGGGTCTTCCAAAAGGTCTCAACCACCACTAGAAAGTAACGACCATAGCATTCATTACAGCAAAAGCGTCATCAACCTGCGCGGCGGAATCACCCAGCTTCCAGAAGTCACCTGCATCATAGTAGGCTGCCTTGATATTGTAAGTCAGGCTGTCCATAATTTGCCACGTAGCACCGAGATCAAATTCCCATCCAAGATCATCGTCTACATTTGACAGTCCTTCCTCGTCTTCAAATCGGCCCAACTCGTCAGCACTGACAAATCCCAGAGTCGCGTCTAGGGTTAGCGTCTCCATGGGGGCAAAGGAACCATAGACATAGAACATGTCCATTCCGATATACGTTAGGTTACTATTTGCGGTGTATCCTCCGTTAGCGCCGTTGAGGTTTCCGTAACCACCCAGATTTGCTCCCACATTGGAGTGGGTCAAGATCAGGAGAGGTTCCCAATCAGTGCCGCCAAACCAACCGTACGGCAAGACGTTCTGATCCTCACTGTTGTCCGCATTTTGCCTCTCCTGGCCATCGGCGTGGGCATAAGCTGCACCTACGTTCGCCACGCCCAGATCAGCACCGATATCGATTAAGTACCGCAAGGCATCGATATCACGATCTGGAGTGCCAGCAGCGTCATAGTCCTGCCAATCACCCGTGAACCACTGCGCCTCAGCCTGTACGGTCACCGGGCCGAACAACCCTTTGAACCACGGATCAAAGAGGTGGAAAAACCGATCATAACTCGTATTCCGGGCATCGTCATAAGCAACGTAGAGTAATCCCACCTCCATGCTTTCTGACGTCCACCCCCCTAGGGCAGCATAATTGTCGTAATCTTGATCAGCTTCATCCAAGTTAAAGGTGTAATCATCATCATAATCTGTTTCCTCGCGCTTTTCATAAAGCACCGTAAGGAAATAGGGTTCTATGTTCTTCATTGCCACTTTGATCCGCGCGGCATCCCGTTCAGAATCGCAAAACTTCAATCCGCAGAAACCGCCTGCCATGCGACCGGCATGAAGATCAAACATATCGAAGCTTGCCGTCATCCAGGCCCGCTCGAAATCAAAATCTTCACCAGCCGTTGAGTCACGGGCAAAATCGGACTGAAAAGTCGTGTCATTTCCGTCAAAACGCGTCGTGATCTTCAGTCGATCGTGGACTTTAAAGACCGTCTGAAGGCGAAAGCGATTATCGAACTGGGCATCACTGGCACCCTGCTCATCGCCCGCATCGTCTTCAAGCGAAGGCTTGTCTATAAAATAGCCTCGCAATCGATAGTGACCACTAAACTCCATTTCCACCGCCATGGCCGGTACGACAAACATAAAGGTCGCGGCCAAGGCAAGTGCCAAAATCATAAATTTCTTCATCTCTGTTTTTCCTCCTGTTTTGTGTTGTGTTTGTGCGAAAAAAGTTTTGGTGCAATTAGCCATTAGGTTTGGGTATTCGCTCGACAAGAGATTGTGTTCCTGTACGATGCAAAACCTAAATAGCTTCCATCCATAGCCATGGACGGATACGGATTAAACGACCTCGAACACCCATCACCTCCTTTCCTTTTCCGGCCCTATCTAACAGGACCAAAATCTCTGTCCGCTCCGCCAGGCGGATTCTGCTCCCGACGGAGAGAAACCGACAACCAGCCATCCGGATCTAAACCGGATCTAAAAATGACGGCCGGCAATCATCGGGTATCGCCTCCCGGCGCCGCTGGAATATCCGGTCCCTTGTGAACCCATTCCTTGAGCGAACACCGAAAAAGCCAATCACTTAGCGCTTCTTTCCAAAGACTCGAAAAAAGCGAATGAACGGGGCAACAATGCCCCACTAATACATTCTCTCTCGGCTTGTCAAGCGGATAACATGAGACACTCAACAAT
>CAZDPY010000039.1:0-3191 GCA_964507455.1 uncultured Ignavibacteriaceae bacterium | reverse complement strand
AAACAATAAACCCTCAAGCCCCCGGGGGTAAGGGGGCTTAAGGGTTTTATATGGAAGTGATCCCTAAGTTAACGTTAGGTCGGGCGACGAACGTTACTTAAGGAGGACCATCTTCTTTGTGGCCGAGAAGTTACCGGCAACTGCTTTATAGAAGTAGATACCGGAGGCCATATTATCGGCGTTCCACTCCACCTTGACAACGCCGGCTTCGCTATAACCGTCAAACGCAGCCACCTGCTGGCCGGAGACGTTGTAGATCGAAATATTGTATTCCGAAGCTACCGGCAGGGCCAGTTCGATAGTGGTGGTCGGGTTGAACGGGTTCGGGAAGTTCTGTCCGAGAGCAAAGGCTTCCGGTCTGACAGTGGCGTCGACGTTCTTGATAACGGCGCCGCGGTATTCAGCCGCTTCAACCGAGATCATTTCAGCGCCGCCGTCAACGGTGAGGATGTCACCGTCGGCCAGATAGCCGCCTTCGTTCATGCTGTAGATAATGACCGGTGTATTTCCGTTGACATGGTCATAAAGGATTTCCATGTGTTCGGAATTAGCCGTCAAGGTCGGATAGACTTCACCTTCGAAGACCATCGCAATGGCGCCCACGCTGACATTGGACTCGAGGCTGACACGGTCACCCTGAGCCAGAATGTTGGCGGAAGCGGACGGGTTCTCCTTCGGCAGCGCAATAGCGTCACCGACGATAATCCGAATCAGGTAAACCAGGTCGGCTACCGTCAGAACCTGACCGTCACCATTGATCTCGGTCGCGGCAATCTGGCCGGCCGGAGCAATCGTGAAGGCTGCCGTTCCATAGATGAAGTAGTTGGTGAAGACAACCGCGTCACCAATTTCATTGGCAACACCGTTCATGTTGACGTCACCGCGGTCGTCGATGCTATCCGGACAGATAATATCGACACCGCCGTTACGGAAGATTATTGAGCCGATCGGGGCGTTCTTGAAAGTTTCGTCGTTGGCATAAACGGTATCGAAACAGTCAGCCGCCGGACCGCTCAGACCGTATTCGATCGGATCGGTAATGAGCATGCCTTCAAAGCTGAAGACCTGAAGACCCATATGGGTCCAGTTACCGGTCTCATCGGCAATTACGTTGTCACCACAGTCATACCAGAAGAAGTTGACCGGAACCTTCTGGCAACCAAGATTACGATCGTTGGTAACCAAAAAGTCGATTACGGCCAGTTCACCCGGAGTATCGATGTGGTTCGGATTTATAACACCGTCGTTGGTCTCGCGGAGACCGACAATGCGCATCATGCCCGAAGGACAGCCGCCGTCGCAGTTACCGAAAGGACCGAAACGATAAGTGAAATATTCAAATTTGCCGTCGATCAATGACCCTTCGGTAGCGCCAATGGCGTTCAGGGCCGAAGCGTCATATGTAATCAGGAAGTCGAAACCACCAAGCATGTCGGTGCTGGTAAAGGTCGCCGGCATGTAGGCGGAATCAAGATAGATCGAAACATAGGCATGTTCGCCCTGATGCTGGTTATGAACCTTCTCGATCGAAATCGCAAAACCGGTGATATGAATGTTATAACAGGCGGTATCGGCATTGGTCGGTGAGCAGGGGTCGCACAGATTGGCGCCGTCGGTCACCTCAACGCAAAGCTCGAAATCACCCAGATATTCAGGATCATCACCGATTTCCCAGGTCCATTCACCGGTATTCTGATCCAGGGTCAGACCGGAACCGAACCAGGTCGGACCGTCGAAACTGATAACAGAATACAGAAGGGCGTTGGGGCCGCCATCCGGATCAGTCGCGTCGATCTGATCGGTAAGTGTAATGCCCCAGACGGAAAACAGCGTGTCAGCCGGATCAGCCGCGATCTCGGGAGGCGTGTTCTCAACACAGATGTTGAAAGTGCACTCGTCGGTCGCGCCGCAGAGGTCGGTGACTATCACGGTCACAGTGTGATCGCAAACGTCGTCACCACCCGGTGTCCAGCTGAAAACACCATCAGCCGTGATCGATCCCGGTGAATCCGGACCAAGCGAAAATGTCAGATCTTCGCAGGCCTCCGGATCAGGATCGGTCGCCGTCGCCGTCACCGATAACGCCTGTCCCCAGTGAATCGTCGTGTCCGAAGGACATGTGATCACCGGAGCGGTGTTGGTGATGGTTACCGTGCCCGGAACGATTGTCGGGTCAAGGGCTGTTACCGGGTCGCAACTGGCCAGTGCCGTAACCGCTGTAACCTCGTCACAGCAGCCACCGGTCACCGTCCCGCCGGCAATCTCAATCGTGCCGTCGCAAACATCGGCCGTCGTCAGATTGATGGTGCCGACAACAACGCCGCCAGATGCGTCAAGACAGGTTTCGCCGCAATCGGTCCGCCAGGCGGACATACGAACGACATTACCGTCTATGACCGGACCAAATACACTCGTGAATCCAAGGTCGGCCATATCAACATCAAAGCTGCTATAGTCGCCGGTAACCTCGAAAACTATCTCATAAGCTGAAAGAGGATCCGCATTCGTTACCGTTATATTAAGGGCGACATCGCTGCAGCGTTTAGCCGATTTCGACTGAAATGATACCGTCTGAGCAAAAGCAGAAGAGACCCCGAAAATCAGCAGGCATGATACCAGCAGTAAAGATATATACAATGTTCTCTTTTGCATCATTATAATGCTCCTTTAAATAATTTAAAGGTTACATTAAAAGTAACGGGTATCTTCAATGCTTTAGTCAAAACATTAAAGAAGTTACCTTTTATGCTTCCGGAGCTTTTTGCTACCGGAGGTCTCCGGAATAACCTCCAGCCATCTCCAATATTAATATCTCCTCAAAAAGAAGCGGATGATAGATATAAAGTATGCTAATAGGTAAGACTATAATTTATACCTTAAAACTTCTTTCTAAAAAAATAACTAAAGATGACTCTAAAGTAAGTAAGGCTTTTTGGAAATTTATCATGAATCTCGACAGGGTGTTTCTTACCCCTAGAAATTCAGATTGTATTCTTGATGGTCTTTGCGATAAGAGTTTTTGCAGGCAACCTCAAGTCTAAACCGAAGTTGCAAGGTGCTAACTGCATCTTAACAGAAGCGCTTTTACAACACATTCTGTTCCCTGGACAAAGGCAAAATAAACAAAATAGACCAATTGTCAAGAACTTTTTAAACAATATCATAAATACGAATATGTGTAGTAATGAAAT
>CAZDPY010000038.1:0-3406 GCA_964507455.1 uncultured Ignavibacteriaceae bacterium | reverse complement strand
GACGATCATTCTATCGATGATGGTATTGGCAATGGTAACGGATTGGTTGATGCCGGTGAGTCGGTCATGATGGACATGCAGTTGATGAATGTCGGTCCGGATACCGCCTTCAATGTCACGGCGGTTTTGACGACTTCAGACAGCTATGTTACGATCACCGACGGCACCGAATCATATGGTAACATTGAGGGCGATTTCGGCGTTGCCAATATTGCCGATGCATTTGCTTTTGACGTTGCCGGCAACACACCGGACGGCCACAATATCGCCTTCACGGTCGAGGTAACCGGTTCGGATACTCGTGGAGATACGACCTGGACGAGTAATTTCACGGTTCCGGTTTACGCACCGGCGTTGGAGTTTTTACAGATCACGGTTGACGATGCGACCGGTAATAATAACGGTATTCTGGATCCTGGCGAGACGGGTGATCTGGTGATTGCTTTGAACAACGACGGTTCGGGCGATGCCTATTCGGTCAGCGCCAGCCTTGTCGAGAGCGATACCTACCTGACCTTATCGGATGACCAGGCGGTTTACGGTGATATATATTCGGGGACGACCGGCGACAACGGCAGCGATATTTTCACGGCTTCGGCCGATGCCTCAACCCCGATGGGCTATCTTGTACAGCTTCAGCTGAACCTGACGGGAGATAATAATTTCAACACGGTCATCGATGTCAATTTAGTCATCGGCGACCGGGTCGTTTTCTTCTTTGACGATTTTTCGTTTGACCAGGGCTGGACCGGCTACGGCGGTTCGGGTGAATGGACGCGCGGTCCTGCTGTTGGCGGCAGCGGCAGCGACGGTTCTGGAGGTCCTGACCCGGCTGTTGACCATTCTCCGGGTGAAGACAACTATGTTTTGGGCAACGATCTCGGTTCCGGCAGCGGCGGCGACTACAACAGCAGTCTTTCCGCGACCTACTGGATCTACACGCCTCTTTTTGACCTGAGCGATTTTGCCGGTGTTCAGATGCGTTTCCACCGCTGGCTGGGGGTTGAGGATGATGCTTACGACCATGCTTACTTGCAGGTTTACGACGGTTCTTCCTGGGTGACCTTGTTCGAGAACGGTTCTTCGGATATTAACGAACAGAGCTGGACGGAACAGTTTTACGATTTATCGGAGTATGCCGACGGCAATGTTGATTTCCAGGTTCGCTTCGGGATCGGGTCGACCGACGGTTCGGTTCAGTATTGCGGCTGGAACATCGACGATTTCGAGCTTAAAGGTTACGGTGAAGTTCCCAGCGGGAATCCGGCCATATCGTTTAGCGAGACGGTTGTCACCGACAGCATGCATCTTGACCAGAGCGCGGTTGACACGCTGGTTGCTTACAACACCGGCGAGGTTTTACTCCGGGTTCGCTTCAGCGGCGATGATGCCTGGCTTTCTTTCAACACCGACCAGCACAATGTTGAATCGGGCGACAGCCTGCTGTTGCCGGTGACGATCAATACCACCGGGTTGACCCCGGGCGACCACACCGGAACGATTTACTACACTTCCAACGATCCCCTTGATCCGAACGGTTCGATTCCGGTCAACCTGCATATTTATTCGCCTGATATCGCCTTATCGGAGAGTTCGATAAGCGGGACGGCGCAGATTGACAACCAGGCGACCCATGATCTGGTAATTGAGAACAACGGGCCGGGCGAACTCAGTTTCGACATTACCCGTCTGATGTTCAACGGCAAGGAAGGTTCGGCGGAGAGAGCCGCTTCGACTTTAGAACCTTTAGGCTACCGTCCGTCCGATCCGGACAAGAGCGGTGACGGTTCTCTCGAAGCTTATTACGGCCGTATTGACAAAGGCAGCGGCGGTCCCGACCTGTGGGGATACAACTGGGTTGACTCCGATGAGCCGGAAGGTCCGACTTATTCGTGGATCGATATATCGGGGGTCGGCACCGAGGTGACACTGGGCGATGATGATTCCTCGGCGGCGATTCCGATCGGTTTTTCGTTCCCCTTCTATGAGAACGGTTACACCGAACTCCACATCGGTTCCAACGGTATTTTGACCTTTGGCGGTGGTTCCACCGCCCGGACCAACCAGGACATTCCGGATGATCTGGTTCCCAACAACCTGATTTCGATGTGGTGGGATGATCTCGATCCCCGCAAGGGCGGCCACATTTATTATTACTATGATGCCGTCGAGGGGTATTTCGTGGTCACCTTTGACCAGATCCCCAACTATTCGACGACCGGGACCGGTTCATTGACTTTCCAGGCGGTTTTGTATCCGAACGGCAAGATACTGCTTCAGTATCAGACGATGGATCCGGGCGATGACTACAACGGTCTGGCCGGTTCCTCGATCGGTATTGAGGACTCAGCCGGTGATGACGGTCTCGGGGTTGTTTACAATGCCGAGTATATGCACGACAATCTGGCGATATTGTTTACGGCGGCGCAGTGGTTGTCGGTTGACCCGGCGGTTGGGACAGTTGCTCCCAACGATCAGATGACGGTTACGGTCGGTTTTGATGCATCCGGTATGACGGCGGGTGACTACAGCGGTCAGCTGACGGTCAACAGCAACGATCCGGACACGCCGACGATCGAAGTTCCGGTCAGTTTCACGGTTACGAGCGGCATGGCCCCGCCGCCGGCGCCGACTTTGACCGGTCCGGGTGATGGTTCGACGGTATCTCAGCCGGTCATGCTTGACTGGGAAGATGTCAGCAATGTTGACATGTATGAGACGATGCTTGCCGACAATGATCAGTTTACCGATTTGATGATGGATTCGACGATGGGCGTTTCGCAGTGTGAGCTGGCCATGATGGACGAGGGTGCCACTTATTACTGGAAAGTTCGTGCTCACAACGCTGCCGGTTGGGGTGACTGGTCGGCGGTTCATTCCTTTGAGACCGAGCTTACCTGGATCTGCGGTGATGTCAATGGTGACACTCAGGTCAACCTGATGGATATCACTTACCTGATCCAGTATCTCTACAGCGAGGGTCCGGCTCCGGCGACACCCGATGCCTGCGATGTCAACAATGACGGTATGGTTAATCTCAATGATATAACCAGGCTGATAGATTATCTTTATAACGAAGGTTCCGCTCTTGACTGCGGGGTTAAATCGGACGGTGTTGTCACCGCTCCGAGTGTCACCGCTGATGAACTCGACCGCCCGGCGGCCGAAACCGAACAGCTCGAAGCTGACGGCATCAACCTTCAGATGAAATAAAGATTAATTGGGACTTGGATACAAACTGTAATCGAGATGGAACAGACAGTTATATTGACGATAAAAAAGAACTGATTATGAAATAGAAACGAACAAAAACACACGTTTATTCAAGGCAACACCATTAAACTAACTTGAATAAACCTGCCCATAAGAAAAACCGGGGAAACAAAATTCCCCGGTTTTTTTTGTG
>CAZDPY010000037.1:0-3937 GCA_964507455.1 uncultured Ignavibacteriaceae bacterium | reverse complement strand
TGGGTGGCCTTTCTGATGTCATGAGCTGGGTGTTGGGGTTTGGAAGACAGGCGGAGGTGTTAAACCCGGAGCATTTGAGGGAGGCTGTGGCTGAAGAGCTTATAGTTACATCAGAAAAATATAGCCAAAACGGTCAAGCATTTTTCGAAAAGGGATCTCTTAAACAAAAAGAGAAATAAGTCGTTGTTCAGCAAGTGTATATGTTTTTTGAAAGGGAAGTTTTTAGTGTACTTAATTCTAGGGCTAAATAATGAACAGCAACATTAAACTGAGGGCTACGGTTTTCAACATTTCTGGAGAGAACACCGCCCAATCTAATAAAGATATCTGGAAATCAATAGCTGAGCGAGTCTGTAGAGAAAGTAAAGGTGCTTTTTCAACGATTCCCGAGAAATATTTCAGCATAGCGGTGCAAGACAGCTGTTCTAAGAATGCAAACAGACCAGACCTTGTTCACTTCAAGACGGTCCAGGCAAATATTATTAGGGTTCACGGACAAATGACTCTCATTGAGTTAAGCGCTGGTAATCTGTTCTGTTCAAAGACAAAGAATGGCGTTCCTGGATGTGCCCTGGAACAAAATCTGCTCAACACAGTTCACAAAAAGCACTCAGTGTGGATACGCAATAAAAGCTCAATATCTCTGACGGAACATATTAGAATTGTCACTCTGTTTTTAAATGTTTCCAGAAAGGCCGGGATTAACCTCCAGGAAACCGACCTTGACGTAGTTCGAGAAACATCCAAAGGAGTCTTTTTACGAAATGGCACTGGTGTTCAGGCATATCAGCCAGGAATAAATAAAAATTTATTAAAAAATCCGCTACGAATACCTCCGCCCTGGACCCTTGCAGTTGTATATCCTTATGGTCAGCGCAATTTGTCACTAAAATCGTTAATGAGTTCTTTTAAATATCTGCTTGCAGGCCATTCAGGGCTTAAACGAGTTGTGTCAATTGATCGACGATCAGTATTAACCTGTGATGAGTCTGTATTGCTATTCGCGCTTAAAGACAACGAAGAACTCAGAGGATCTGAAGCTGAATATTTACTGCAAAGACTGGAATCAGAAGGTAAGCGGTTCAAACTTTCAAGGTGTAGCTCAATTGACAATCGGTTTGCTGCTGACAACATAGCCTATGATTTATTTCTGTTATCGGGTGGTATCCCATGGATTGCCGAAATCCCTGAAGATTCTCCCCACAATTTTATTGCATTTGATGCCGGCCACAACGTAGAGAAAAGTCTCTCCCGATGGGTAAGTTGCCTGTATCAGACTAAAACAAATGAAGTTAAAATTAGACACACCGTCGGAAAGCTGGCAGAGCACATCAACTCCAGTGTGTTAGACGCGATATGGCCTCTGATTAGCGGCCCACAGGATAAAACAGCAGTACTCCGAGATGGAAGATTTCTAAGAGAGGCAAGGCATTTTTTTAATAAATATACTAGTGAATCAGTATATACAGCAGAGGTAACAAAGCATCCCAAGGCCGTTTTATTCAGGGGCGAAATGGGAGCGCCAACGGCCCCATATTTCGGGGACTCATTAAAATATCCAGATGGTTCTATCCTTTTGCAAACCCTCGAAGTTAAAAAGGGCGGCTACCAGAGGCCTCTTCGCATCAAAAATGCTGAAGATAATGGCATAACGGGTACCATGGTAAATGACATAACTTCATTATGTAAAGCACCATCTCTTGGTTTGTACCAAACGACAAAATACCCTGCTGTTATCTACTGGGCTGATCTATGCTCAAAACTGAATTATAGTGGTTGGGCAAAAGCCATAGGCAGGGGGTTCGGTCTCTCAGATTGTACTAGCTTGACTTAAAGTTTCCTTTTGGGCTTTTAGGTTAGGAGATTGACTTATGCATGCAGAACTCGTTACCACGCCTTCTTTCCACAACGATTTGTGGAAGATCCCCCAGAAAGAGCAAAAAAAGTTCACTTATGCTTTGAAACAAATCAACGTGGATCCATTTAGAGGAGGGGGAAACACTAAGAAGATTTTCAAGCACAGATATAATAATGTTTATCGGTATCGAATCGGGAGAAAATATCGGGTTATTTATTGTGTTGGTAACAAGTGCATCAAACTATTGATGGTGGGTAACCGTAACGAAATATATCAACGCTTCGAGGCAGATCCAGATGGTCATGTAGAAACACCAGAAGGCCTTGTGGGAGCCGAACCGCAAGCAATACAAACAACTCACTTTGATCCCCCAAGGATTGTTGAGCCTGTTGATGGAGAAGACATACCTGACACTGAAACGGAAGGAGCTGTTCCTAAGGAAGTTGACAGCAGCGAGAAACTCTTGATTGAATTACTTCAAGAATGGGGTATATGGGAAGATGATAGGAAGGCTATTTTAAAGTGTTCTAGCATTGAAGACATTCTCGAATTGGATATTGACGACAAGTTTAAAGAACTGGTTTTGCACTGGAAATGGCCAACTAAAATCAACGAAGTTATTGAAGAACCAGTATATGAATTGCCAAAGGTTGAGTATATCGAAGAGTACCTGGCCGGAACATTAAAAGGATTCTTGTTGAAGTTAGATCCAGAGCAGGAAAAGGTGGCAAAGAAACATCTCAAAGGTCCAACACTGGTTAAAGGAGGTCCTGGTACAGGCAAGAGTCTTGTGGCACTGTATCGAATACGAAACCTAATGCAACCTGACGCTCAAAAGGATCTCTTCCACGATACACTTCCCACAATTCTTTTCGTTACGTACACTACTACCTTGATCCGTGCCTCTCAGCAGCTCTTAGAACCTTTATTGCAGGAGTCAATGGATCACGTAAACGTAAACAATCTCGATAAGATCGTCAGAATGATTATGGGTCGGGCCGACATGGACTTCAGGCCGGCAACGGAAAATCACAAGGCGGGCGCTCTCAAACAAGCAGTTGATAACTTTCAGGTTGATGAACCTGAAAGTGCGGCTTTGGGCAAACTAAAATGGCGCGTTAGCAATGATTACCTTATTGACGAGTTTGACTGGGTAATAGAAGGTCGAGAAATCAAAGATCTTGATAGATATCTTGAAGAAGACAGGTCAGGGCGTGGAATACGTTTTGATGTCACAACTCGCAAAATCGTGTGGGATCTTTATAAGCGTTACCTCACCTGCTTGGAAAATATGGGTCGCCAAACGTGGAACCAGCTTCGATCAAGTGCCCTGGCTGCAGTCTTAACTGGGGAAGTAAGTGTCTCAAAGTATGATGTGGTAATCGTTGACGAAGCCCAGGATCTCACGCCGGTGGGGTTACGCTTATGTATGGCTCTCTGCAAAACTCCGCCGGGTTTTTATATGACCGCCGACTCGGGCCAATCTATTTATAACCGGGGATTTAGTTGGAAAAGGGTTGATGAAACAATTAACGTTCGTGGAAAAACTACTATTCTAAAATACAATTACCGTAGTACACGCCAGATTATGGAAGCATCTTTACAACCACTAAGGGATAGTGGCGGTGGAGACCCTGACACAGCAAACCTCATACCTATTTTGGAGGGACCAAAACCTACTATTTTCCCTTGTTCAGGCGTCGATGACCAGGTTAAGAAGACAGCTGAATTTTTTAAGCGTTCGGCAGAAGAGCTCCGGCTACCAATTTCGGCCGGCGCCGTATTTGTGCGAAGCAATAAGGCTGGAGAAGAATTTGCCCAGTTGCTCACGGGTACGGGAATTAATGCTGAACTCGTGAAGGGGGATACCTTTGATTTGGATAAAAAGGTAGTCAAAGTCATGACAATTCACTCAGCAAAAGGTCTTGAGTTCCCTTTTGCGGCACTCGTCAGGGTGGACGCAAATCAGATACCAATGCTCTGGAATATAAATGACGAGGATGAAAGGGAATCACGTCTCGCCGATGAAAGGCGACTTCTGTGTGTAGGCCTCTCTCGGGCTATGAGGCGCTTGGCATT
>CAZDPY010000036.1:1920-4219 GCA_964507455.1 uncultured Ignavibacteriaceae bacterium | reverse complement strand
GTGGACCTGGCCCAGGCGGCCATCGGGCCGGGCATGGCCGTGTTTTCCCGCTATGCCAAGGTGATCGAGGCGGACGGCTCTCAGATGACGGTGCGTACGGCTTTGACGCTGATCAACCAGATGCTCGATGAGGTGCTGGCCGAACAGGAAGGTGAGTTCGATGCCGATACCCGCTGGGCCGTGGCCTGGTTTGAGCAATACGGCGTGCAGGAGGGGGTTTACGGTGTGGCCGAGACGCTTTCCAGGGCTAAAAACACGTCGGTTCAGGGACTGGCCGAGGCGGGCATTGTCAAAAGCCGCTCGGGATCGGTTCAACTCCTTGACCGCAGTATGTTGCCGGCTGAATGGGACCCTGCCGCGGACAAACGACTGACTGCCTGGGAAGCGACCCAGCACCTGATACGGGCTCTGGACCAGGAGGGTGAAAGCGGCGCAGCGGAGCTGCTAAAAAAACTCGGGGGCAGTTATGGCGACAAAGCGCGTGACTTGGCCTACCGGCTCTACAGCATTTGCGAGCGAAAGGGATGGGCTCATGAAGCACTGGCTTACAACAGCATCGTGCTCGCATGGCCGGAAATATCCAAATTAGCCCAGGCGCTGCCGCGCCACAAGAACGGGAATTTGTTCGAACAGGAGTAGCATATGCAAATTGAAAGTATTGAAATCAGAAATTACCGTCTTTTTCGTCTGGCGGAATTAAAGGGTCTGCCCAGCCTCACCGTAGTGGTGGGCGCCAACGGTTCCGGCAAGTCCACGCTGTTCGACGTTTTCAGTTTTCTCAAGGACGCACTGGCACAGAATGTCGGCGTGGCGGTGGCACGGCGTGGCGGCTTTAAGGAATTGGTCAGCCGCGGCGAGAAGGGCCCCATCGGCATCACGGTGAAGTTTCGAGAGAGCGGGGGCAGATTGGCGACCTATCAGCTGGATATCGGCGAGGATGGGGGACGCCCCGTGGTTGACCGGGAGATCCTCAAGTTCCGTCGTGGTCAGCATGGGCAGCCGTGGCATTTCGTGGATTTTTCTCGTGGAAAAGGCACGGCCATCACCAACGAATCGGCCTATGGGCAGGCAGGCTTCAAAGCCGAACGCAAGGAGTATGCCCTGGAGGATCCCGGCGTTCTGGCCATCAAGGGGCTGGGACAGTTCAAGGAGTTTCGGGTGGTGTCCGAGTTTCGCAGCCTGATGGAAAACTGGCACATATCCGATTTTCATATCGGGGATGCGCGGCCCAGCGCCGAAGCCGGATACGCGGAACACCTTTCCTCGCGCGGAGACAACATCGCCCAGGTGGCGCAGTACCTTTATGAAAATCATTCCGATCGGTTTGAAAAGGTGCTCGACGCCATGAAACAGCGTGTACCGGGGGTCAGCAAGGTGGAGGCCAAACCCACCGAAGATGGCAGACTGGTGCTCCGGTTTCAGGACGGCAGTTTCAAAGATCCTTTTATCGCCCGGTATGTTTCCGACGGCACGATCAAAATGTTTGCCTACCTGGTACTGCTGTATGATCCGAAACCGCATCCGCTGTTGGCGGTAGAGGAACCGGAAAACCAGTTGTATCCGGACCTGTTATACGAATTGATCGAGGAATTCCGGGACTATGCCCGGCGCGGCGGCCAGGTGTTCGTTTCCACGCACTCTCCTGATTTTCTCAATGGCGCGCAACTGGATGAAATTTACTGGCTGGTCAAAACGGACGGCTTTACCGGGATTAAGAGAGCGTCTGAAAGTGAATTGCTGCGTAACCTAGTGGACGAGGGGGATTTGCCTGGAGCGCTCTGGAAACAGGGTCTTTTTGAAGGAGCGGGTTTGAAATGAACCGCTTGGTATTTTTACTGGAAGAACGATCCATGAAAACGCTGCTCGAAGGCCTTCTGCCGCGGCTGATGCCTGGGTTGTCTTTTATTTGCGTGCCCCACGATGGCAAACAAGACCTTGAAAAGAGTTTTCCCAGAAAACTTCGCGCGTGGCGGGAACCTGGCGTGCGTTTCGTGGTTGTTCGCGACAATGACGGCGGCGACTGCCGCACTCTGAAAGACAGGTTGTCGGCTTTGTGCGCTGATAACGGGCGGGCCGACACGCTGGTACGCATTGCCTGCCAGGAACTGGAGGCCTGGTATTTTGGGGATTCGACCGCTCTGGCGCACGCGTTTGACAAGGCGCAATTAAACGGGATTGAAAAAAGGGCACGATACCGGAACCCGGATGCCATCCAGCAGCCCTCCAGGGAACTCGCCAAATTAATTCCGGAGTTTCAAAAAGTCTCCGGTGCGCGGCGCATGGCGATGTGCCTCAGCCG
>CAZDPY010000036.1:0-1820 GCA_964507455.1 uncultured Ignavibacteriaceae bacterium | reverse complement strand
CGTTTGCTCATGGCTGTTTCCGCACCCGAGGCCAAGGAAGTTGAAAAACAAAAAATGGCGCTGCTGCGGGTGCGGTTCGACGAACAGCGCCGGACCGAAATGCGCAGGCAATCGGTGGCCCCCACCGAAGGAAAACCCCAGAGTGGACTAAAGCCCTGGAGGAGTATTGTTACGCCGCATCGCGATGTGGCCAGCGGCAAATATCAGCAGGCGGAATTTGCTGCCGACCTCTGGCAGGTATATCTGGGTGAGGCCGCATCGGAATATCAACATCCCACAGAGTTTTTTCGGCGTACTTTCATTACCGAAGGCCTTCAGAAACTGCTGAGTAATGGGATACAGCGTATCGGCGGCAAGGGAGGCCTGTCTGCCGGGGCACAGGCAGGCGATCCGGTTGTCGAGCTGCAGACCAATTTCGGCGGTGGCAAGACACATAGCATGTTGGCTCTCTACCACATGTTTTCGGGAACACCCACGTCTGATCTGCCGGGCGTAGACGAAATCATCAAAGATGCCGCCTGTGATGTGGCCACCAATGTCAATCGCGCCATCGTGGTGGGCACAAAAATATCCCCCGGCAATCCGAGCAAAAAAGAAGACGGAACCGTTGTGAGGACGATCTGGGGTGAAATCGCCTGGCAACTCGGCGGCAAGACAGCCTATGAGATGGTCCGCGCGGATGACGAAAGCGCCACCAATCCCGGCGACAAGATGAAGGAATTGTTTAATAAATTTTCGCCTTGTCTTGTCCTGATCGACGAATGGGTGGCCTATGCCAGGCAGCTTCATGAAGGCAGTGTTCTGCCGGCCGGCACCTTCGATACCCAGTTTACTTTTGCTCAGGCGCTAAGTGAGTCGGCGAAAGCGGCTAAAAACACCTTGCTGGTGGTCAGTATTCCGGCATCCGACAATGAGATCGGTGGCGAGTGGGGGCAGCGTGCACTCTCCCGGCTCAAGAACGCCATCGGGCGTGTCGAGTCAAGCTGGCGACCTGCCAGCCCTGATGAAGGTTTTGAAATCGTGCGACGGCGTCTTTTCGAACCAATGGTTAAAAGAGAAGATTTTGTTGCCCGGGATGCGGTTGCCCGTGCCTTTGTGGAAATGTATGGCACGCAGCAAAACGAGTTTCCCTCTGAATGCCGTGAAGCTGAATATGAACGCCGCATCAAACTGGCCTATCCTATACACCCGGAACTCTTTGACCGTCTCTATAACGACTGGTCGACGCTCGACAAGTTCCAACGGACCCGCGGCGTGCTCCGACTGATGGCGGCAGTGATCCATTCACTTTGGGAACGGCAGGATGGCAATCTGCTGATCATGCCGGCAACCATTCCCATAGACGATCCCGCCGTGCAGTTCGAGCTGACCCGTTACCTGGATGACCAGTGGACCCCGGTCATTGCCAAGGATGTGGATGGAGAAAACTCACTTCCGCTCAAGCTCGACCGGGATGCGCCGAATCTCGGACGATACTCGGCCTGTCGTCGCGTGGCCCGTACCATTTACGTAGGCTCCGCGCCCACGCAGCGGGCTGCGAATCGAGGCATCGACGACCGGCAAGTCAAGCTGGGTTGCGTTCAACCAGGTGAAACTACGGCGACATTCGGCGATGCCATCCGGAGACTCACCGACAGGGCTACGTATCTGTATGTGGATGGCAGTCGGTATTGGTATTCGACCCAACCAACGGTGACACGCCTTGCCGATGATCGCGCAAGTCAGCTTCACGAGCATGATGTCCTGGATGAAATCGTGCGGCGAATCAGAGATGAAGCTCGCAGCCGGGGCGATTTTCATCGCGTGCATGCCTGCCTTGG
>CAZDPY010000035.1:0-4989 GCA_964507455.1 uncultured Ignavibacteriaceae bacterium | reverse complement strand
TTGCTTGAGCGTCCCGCCTCGCAAATGGCTCCCTATTGCCTGCGCATCACCACCGATGGGAAATCAACAGGTCGGTATTCGGATAACATGCAAGATTATGCTCTGCCTTTGCGATTTCTGTCAAGTTCGCTCGTGGTAAACTTGCGTTCAGTTCGGCTCAATTACCTTTGCAGTCGAATATGGGAGGGGCCAGCCACCTTCCGCGCAGTGCTGATTCTTGCATCCGCATCTGAGAGATCGTGCTGGATGCAGCGGAGGCAAAGGAGCACCAAGCGATGGAAAGGCGTACCGCCGATGCGATCGAGCCGGAGAAGGCTCAGCACCCCGATGGGCGACATCACCCGCGATTGCCATGGTTCCGGCAGGCTCGGTTCGGCGCGTTCATACACTGGGGTCTGTATTCGCTACCGGATCGTTGGACGGACCGGCCGGCCCACAGCGAAGCGATGACTCAAGAAGAGCCATCCGAAGAGGTCATCGCATCCATCGAGTCTGCCATTCGCTGGTTCAATGAGGTGAAACTGGAGAACCAGCGCCTGGTGCGTGTTCAGCTTGATCCTGCAGACTACCCCGACCCCACCATCACAACAGACGTGCGGATCGTTCCCGATCCGAATGCGCCGCCACTCTGGGCCCGCTATTACGATTTGGAAACCATGCGCCCGTTTTTTGCCAACCGGGACGGGATCAAGGTCCACCGACTGGAGGATGTGTTACCTGAGCGACGCATCGGCTTCGAATGGTACGGTCACTGGGCCCCATGCCCTGCTTGAAAAGGACTATCCCGCATGGATGCAGAAATTTGGCCGTGACCCTGTGAATTGAAGATCAAACTCTCATGCCCTTACCACCTCTGCCAAAATGGGACCACATCCTCCACGGGGGCGACTACAACCCCGAGCAGTGGCTGCACGCACCTCATGTTATTGAGGACGATTTCCGGCTGATGCGTGAGGCGGGATGGAACACGCTGACACTTGGCGTGTTTGCCTGGGCGGCGTTGGAGCCTTCGCCTGGCGACTATCGCTTCGAGTGGATGCACTCCATCGTGGAGCGCGCACATCAGGCGCAGATGCACGTTGTCCTGGCCACGCCGAGCGCCGCGATGCCGGTGTGGGTGGCTGAGCGATGGCCAGAGGTGCTTCGCGTAGGGCGCGATGGCCGACGGATGCCCTGGAGTTGGCGGCAGCACTTCTGCCTTTCCTCGTCCGTCTATCGCGAACGGGTCGCAATGATGGATGGGGCCTTGGCCGGGGAATTCGGCTCTCATCCGGCGGTCATTCTCTGGCATATCGGTAACGAATTCAGCGGCGCTTGTTACTGCCCGGCGTGCATCGCTCATTTCCAGCGTTGGCTCGAGCAGCGACACCATGATGTTGACACGCTGAACCAACGATGGTGCAACGCCGTCTGGAGCCACACCATTTCCCACTGGCGGCAGATCACGCCATTCGACACATCCAACGATGGTCAGCAACTGGACTGGCGAAGGTTCGTCACGGATCTGACGGTCGATTTCATTCGCCTTGAGATCGATACTGTCCGCCGCCACAGCGACCGCCCCGTGACCACCAATTTCATGGGCATCCGGCCCGGCTTGAACTACGCCCGACTCGCGGACTGTCTAGATGTCATCAGCGATGATCAGTATCCCAACTACCACGCCGATGATGCGATGCCAAGCGAGGCATTGCGCATCGCGATGACGCAGGATCTGATGCGAGGTTTGGGCAGAGGCAAGCCATGGATGCTCATGGAAACCACGCCTTCGGTCACTAACCGGATGAGGCCGCCCAAACTCAAACGCCCCGGAATTCACCGGCTCCAGATGACTCAAGCCTTGGCGCATGGGGCAGACGGCGTGCTCTACTTTCAATGGCGACAAGCCCATGGGCATCGAGAGAAGTTTCACGGCGCGGTCGTGGGCCACGACGGGCTTGGCGAGGGGTTCGCCTTCCAGGATGTCGCCGACTTCGGGCGGTCCTTGCGTGACCTGCAAGGGCTGGCCGGGGCGCACACACAGGCCGAAGTTGCCCTGGTCTTCGACTGGGAGAGTTGGTGGGCGATGAACCTCTCGTGCGGTCCCGATCCGGCCAACGCCCCACAGGACGACCCCAAAGGCTACGTCGCGACCTGTCTGGACTGGTATCGGGCGCTTTGGCGACGCGGCGTGGCGGTCGATGTGGTGCCCGCCGGCGCGCCACTGGACCGCTATCGCATGGTGATCGCCCCGATGCTCTTTCTGGTCGATGACGACGCCGCACGACGCCTTACGGCGTTTGCGAAGGCCGGAGGGTGTGTCGTGGCGACGTACCTGGCTGGCACCGTTGATGAATACGGCCGATGCCACCTGGGCGGTTGGCCCGGGGCAGGGCTCGATTCCTTGTTCGGCGTGCAGGTCAGCGCTCTGGACGTGCTGGGGCCTGACGACAGGCAGGCGGTACGCTGTACCGAACAGCCGGAATCGGGAACCCGGTGGCCTGTCCGTGATTACGCGGCCATCCTTCGAACGTGTGGGGCCGATGTGGTTGCCGTCTATACCGAGGACTTTTATGCGGAAGAGCCGGCGATGACCCGCCACACCGTGGGGGACGGAGAAGCATGGTTTGCTGGCGCTCGAACCGACGCACGCAGCGTTGATGGGTTGGTTGGGCAGTTGATCGAACGGGTGGCCATTCATGTCCCGGTTGCCGAACCGCCTGACCCACCGGTGTCCGTCCGCATCCGCCATCGGACGGATGGGTGCGACATCTTTGCGCTGAACTTCGGCCCCGTTAAGCAGACGATCCAGATAAGCCCGGCCCCGGGGCTGGACCCCATCCGGTTCCATCTCCAGGGCTTCGGCTCGACTATCGCGCGCCTGCCTCGCGCCACGGATGCCGGCGTGGTGGCCGGGGGGCAAGTGGCAAGCAACACTCACAAGGAGACTCGTCAATGATCTTTCCTGCCAGCGAGGCCAAGCGGAAGACGGTGGAGAACTGTCATGGCGGTGTCGGCACACTGGTGTGCATCGAGCGCTTCGCCCATTACCGACGACCGGATGCGGGGATCACGTACGTTCACGATGACCTGCTGCCGCCGGGTACCTCGATCGGTGAACACACGCATGAGGGCGATGAGGAGGTCTATCTCATCCTCAACGGCGAAGGCGAGATGTTGATCGACGGGACACCGGTCCGCGTGGGTTGCGGCGATGTCTGCATCACCGGCAGTGGCCACCGCCACGCATTGCACAACACCGGCTCCGAACCGATGCGCCTCATCGTCATCTGCGCCAAGACAACGGAGAACTCGGCATGAGGGTATTGATCATTGGCGCCGGTCGAATTGCAGAGCGTCATCTCGATCGCCTCAAGAGGATCGAGGGCGCCGCGGTGGCGGGAGTGTGTGATGTGGACCCGTTGCGCGCGGCCGCGCTCGGGCAGAAGTGGCAGCAAAACGTTCCGGTCTTCTCGGATTTCAACGAGGCGATCCGGTCCTGCAAGGCGGATTACCTGCTGCTGACCACTCCGCGCGATGTACGAATGGCGGTCATTAAGGCTTGCGTGGAGCACAATCTGCCTGTCCTGATGGAAAAGCCCCCATGCGACGCCCTGGAGACGGGCCGGGCAATCGAGTCCCTGCTGGCGCAGTCGCGCCTCCTGCACAGCGTCGGCTTCATGCACCGCTGGCACGACTCGCTGAACCACACACTGAGTCTTCTTGGCGGGCCCGCCAGCGTGCGAATGATGTCGGTCTGCTTCACCGCCCCCTTGGCGATCAAGCTGCCCCGGCCGCCGTGGCCTGCTCCGTATTTCGTTGATCGCAGCGGAGGTCTCATCGGCGACCAGGGGATTCATTACATCGACCTGGCCCGATACGTGACCGGGTCTGAGCCGATCGCGATCGCAGGCACGGCCTGTCAACAGCTCCTGCCGGATGACCCCGCTCTTTCCTCCGATACCGCCTGCTGGACCATGCAGATGGGCAGTGGCGCACTGGTGGCGCACGCCCACACCTGGTGCAGTGATAGTTGGCGGTGTGAGGTGGTCCTCACCGGTCAGCGTGGCCATGTAACGATCGACATGTTCGGGAATCACGCGCGCGGCATGGTCGATGGCCAAGCACTTGAATACGGTGGCCAGATCGACGAGTTCGAGGCCGAGCATCGAGGAATGTGGGAAGCAGTCAGACAGGCCGACCTGTTGCTCATACGGTCCGCCTACACAGACGCAATGAAATCATTTGAAACGGCGGTACATCTGCAACACATGATAAACGAGCAAAATGGAACGATATCCTCAGAAAGGATCTCTACATGATGATCTCAGGAATTCGAGTCACGATGCCATTGCTGGCAGTGACAATCGCAACAATCGCAATTTACGCAGGCAATTCCACGGCGAGCACGCGTTCTTACGGCGGAAATGTCAAAGATGTTAGCGCAATCGATGAATCGGTTTTCAAGCCGCGCCCGCATGAGGAGCCGAAGTCCATACGCCGTTTTACGACCAAAAGCTGGTATCTTCACTATGTCAGCGGTGAGCACCGTGTCATTGGCGAACAACACCACCAGCATGTTCGCAGCCTCGGCACAGCATGCATGCCGAACGGCGAACTGATCAATACTTACACTTTTGCTAAAGCGCTAAGACCAGAGATGTGGGGGCATGTTTATGAAGACCAGTGGTTTGACTTTTATACGCTTCCCAAGTTTGAATGGGGCGAAGTCATCAGCCACGACGCTTCCGACCGCACATTTCGGCTTCGAAAGCATCAGACGATGAACCCGTTCCATCGGCATCGCAACCAGCCGGTAGTGGAAACGGTGCAATACGCCAAAGCTGACTTCGAGTTGGAGGGCAAGCCGGTCAATGCCGAAAAGGCACTTGCCACGGGTAATTGGGTTCAGGTTCATCCACCGCGTGAACAATTTGTCTCTGTACGTAACAAAGAGGTAAGCGTTCCATGAACCGCGTCTTCCGCTGGTCGGTTGGGGTTGTCATGCTG
>CAZDPY010000034.1:0-5684 GCA_964507455.1 uncultured Ignavibacteriaceae bacterium | reverse complement strand
TAAGGCGGAGGTCTGCAAAACCTCTATTCTCCGGTTCGAATCCGGAAGCCGCCTTATTTTTTATTCAAAATTTTCTTGCAATCCCCCGATAAATTTCATATTACCCTCCCACTCGGCGTATTCATTGTATATCTGTTCAGAGGAGACAGGATTTAATGGCCGTCTTGATTAACATCGATGAATGTATTTTCTGCGGTATGTGTTTCCTTGAATGTCCCAGTCATGCCATTGCCCAGAATAAAGACTGGTTTTTTGAAATTATACCTGAAAAATGTGACGAATGCATCGATCTGCCCGAAGGCCCTCGTTGTATTATGGTTTGCCCGGTCACTTGTATTTATAAACACGATTAACCTGCCTTAACGATTGCTTTACAATTTTGTCCTGATTGTTTATCTTCGGCTATGCCTTATCAACTCAGTGATGCTCATACCAGCGGCGATGCCGGAATGATAGCGACCGGCGAAAATCTCGAAGTGCTTTTCGCCGATTCAGCCTACGGGCTGACAGATATTATGGCCGACCCCGAGAAGCTCAGGGAAGAAGTGGCATATAATATTGAGCTCGAAGAGGAAAATCTTGAAGATTTATACTTTAGCTGGCTCTCGGAGCTCGTTTATTATAAGGATGCTGAGATGTTCCTGGTTAAGCGTTGTATGATTGAAATCCAGCAGAATGAAAATTACAAATTGCGCGCCGTTATCCATGGTGACAAAATCGACGCCGCCAGGCACCAGCTTAGAGTCGATGTCAAAGCGGTCACATATTACCGCTTCAAAATCGAAAAGGTTGAAAATTTTTGGCTTGGTGAGGTGATTTTCGATATATGAACAATGAACATATCAAAAAAATAAGCGATAACATATGGGAAATTTCTACAGATTACAAAACAGGCATGCGTGTCCCCGCACGTATTCTCTCCTCAGCCCAACTAATCGATGGAATCGACAATAAAGTCATCGATCAGCTGACTAATGTCGCCTGCCTCCCGGGTATCCGCAAATATGCCTACTGCATGCCCGACGGCCACATGGGCTACGGTTTTCCTATTGGCGGTGTTGCCGCTTTTAATGTCGATGAAGGCATTGTCTCACCCGGTGGAATAGGATTCGATATAAACTGCGGGATGCGCCTTATCCGCACAAATTTAACTGTCGATGACATCAAAAAGAAAGCCGAACAGCTTCTCGAAGGACTCTACCGTAAAATCCCGTCCGGGGTCGGCGGCGGCGGATTAATCTCCCCGAACAGGCAGGAATTTAACGACCTCATGGAAAATGGCGCCAAATGGTGCCTGAATAACGGCTATGCTACCGATGACGATATCCGCAACATCGAAAACCACGGGCATATCGAAGGTGCCGATCATCGCACTGTTTCCGAAAAGGCTGTAAATCGCGGTATTAAGCAGATGGGCTCGCTCGGCTCCGGTAATCATTATCTCGAAATCGAAATTGTCGATCCCGACCGTGTCTACGACAAAGAAACTGCCCTCAAATTCGGTCTGGACCGCGACAACCAGGCCCTCGTCGCTGTCCATTGCGGTTCCCGAGGATTCGGACACCAGATCGCCACCGATTACCTCAAGGTCTTTTCCAAAAGCGTAAAAAAATACAACCTCGAGGTTCGCGACAGAGAACTGATGGCCGCGCCGATTAAATCTGAAGAAGGACAGCGCTATATCAGCGCTATGGCCTGCGCCGCCAATGCCGCTTTCGCCAACCGCCAGCTTATCGTGTACGGTATCCGCGAAGTCTTCCGCAAAATCTTCAATACAACCAACGAGGAACTCGGGTTGGAATCTATCTACGATGTTGCTCACAATATCGCCAAATTTGAAAAATATAATATTGACGGCAGCGAGGAAGAGGTCCTGGTGCACCGTAAAGGGGCCACCCGGTCTTTTGGACCGAACCGAAGCGAGGTCCCCGAAAAATACCGCGATATCGGACAGCCGGTTATTGTCGGCGGCTCCATGGAAACCGGCTCAGCCCTTCTGGTGGGAACAAAAACCGCCGACGATGAAACCTTCGGCTCGACTCTACATGGGGCCGGGAGAGTCATGTCGCGTATGAAGGCCAAAAAGAGTGCCCGCGGTACTGAAATCCAAAAGCAAATGAAAGAACGTGGAATATCTGTCAAAACCGGTCACATGGCCGGTCTTGCCGAAGAAGCCGGCTTTGCCTACAAGAAAATAGATGATGTCGTCGACGCCGTCGATCAGCTTGGCATTTCAAAAAAGGTCGCGCGTCTATATCCTATCCTGAATATTAAAGGCTAAACTATTACCAAAATAAAGACCGTCAATAAATATTGGCGGCGCTATCCCGTACATAAAAAAAAGAGGGCGATGCTCTGGTTGGGTAGAGGGGGCTAGGAAACTACCCAGGGACAGCAGAGAGTCACCCTCGTTATTTAAATTTATATATTCGGCTTGTTAATTTGTCAAGATAATTTTCCTCAAAAATAAAGTTATCTTTTTTAAAGAACTACCTTAATCCTCCTTAAATCTCCCCAACATTTTCTTTCCTTCGGTGCTCTAAAACCACAAATTCCGATTAAGATGTGTAATTTTGATTACATTTATTTATTCGTCAAAATTATGAGAATATTTAGCCCCGCCATTTAAAATAATTCGATTCTGACAAAAATTTCTACAACGCCGATAAGCCCATATCAGACAGCGCTATAACTACTTGAACCGGACAATTTTTACCGGTACGGTGATCCTGAGATGCGGCTCTGTCTTATAAATAACGGTAAAATTCCCGATATGGGTCCCCTTGGTCATTCCGGACAATGGGCTGACTGTAAGCTTGAACGGTTTTTTAGGGTCCACATTTCCAGCCAAAGGTTCAACCTTGAAAAGCGAATCCGGCTCGAATTCAACTTCGAATTCCACCGGTTCCTCCGCATCATTTATCAGCTGAATATCTCTTTCCTTATGACCTTGAAGAAAAAACAGCGATTGCGGTTCCAGCCGATGATAACGCGGCATAAATCCGATATTGGATGTATATTTCAGTAACATCGACGGTTCATCGCCTTCATCGGTATAAACAGAAATATGTCTATTGGTTTTTCCGTAATAATCTTCAGTGTCGAAAATAAGCTTGATTCGGGCCGTGCTATCCGGCTCAATAATCTTCTTATCGACGAGAGCCACCGAGCAATCACAGTTCGGTATCAACTTCTTAATATGAATCTTTTGCGACCCGGTGTTCTTGACATTGAAATTATGAATCAATTTAAAACCGATTGGTACATACCCGAAATCAAAAACTTCAGAATCTATTGTGAGGCTTCCGCTTCTTGCCTTACCTGTAGCATGTACTGTCCCGACTAACAATCCAATGATTATTAGAGAAAAAATGGAATTTCTTAAGAATCGATTCATATGTCATCCTCCGTACCCTTACCGTAAAATATACTATGGTGTTTTAATTAAAAATCCCTGTTCACGCATCCAGAGATCATTGAAGCATTTACTCAAATACCTTACTCCCGAATCGGGTACTATTACCACGATCAAGTCGTTATCTCCAAGATTCTGGGCTATCGATCGCGCCGCCCATATAGCCGCTCCCGATGAACCACCAACCGATAGACCTTCTTCTCTCGAAACGCTCCTGGCGACATCGAATGCATCCTGATCGGATACCGTTATGACTTCATCGACCAGTTCAGGATGAAGCGCTTCGGTAACACAATCCGAACCGATGCCCTCTACCTTATAAGCGGCCGGGTTTCCCATTTTTTTGTCTTTGATATATTCCGAGAATATCGAACCTTCCGGATCAACCGCAATCGCCCGGATATTTGGGTTCTGTTCCTTCAAATATTTGGCCGTCCCCGAAAAAGTTCCTCCTGTGCCGATTCCGGCAACAATATGTGTGATTTTGCCATCGGTGTCTTCCCAAATTTCCGGACCGGTCGTCAAATAGTGAGCTTCGACATTGTTGGGATTATGATATTGATTCATATGAAACCAGCCGTTTTCCTTGGCCAGGTTGATGGCTTTCATATAGCTTCCTTCGGGATGGTCATGGTCAAGTTCGCTGTCCGTGACAATAACTTCCGCTCCGAAAGATTTGATAAGATCGACTTTTTCCTTGCTGGTCTTTTCCGGGGTCGTAATAACTGCATTTAGCCCAAGAATTGACGCTACCATCGCCATCGCAACCCCGGTGTTTCCCGAAGTATTATCAATAACAGTATCACCCGGTTTAAGACGTCCTTCTTTCATGGCTTTTTTTAATATATGGCTGGCCATACGATCCTTTACCGAACCGCCCGGATTGGTAAATTCGATTTTGGCCAGAAGCATACATCCGCCCGATTCGCATCCGTTGTGAATCTTTACCAGCGGGGTTCTGCCAATTAAACTAAGTGCGTTTTCATGATACTTCATAGCTGCTTCCAAATTTTTATAACATCCTAAATTACTTTTGTTTCATAAACTATTGAATATTTTATATACGTATAAGTCAATATAGTTTTTATTCTTTTTGGCTTGACAAGCTGTTTATATAAAACCTTTATTAGAACAAAAAGTTAGGAGGAGATATGAGAGCTGTCCTTATACCGTTACTTGTCTTGGCTTTAATGTTTACTTTTGCCGGGTGCAGCAAAGACGAAAAAGAAGTCTCGGATATGGAGCGTGAAATTACAGAGGCCGAGCCTTCAATGCAGCAGGAAGATACCGAGCAGATGGAGACCGCTCCTGCCGAAGAGGATACTTCCTTCGATTATGCTTCCACACCAGACGAGGTTCCCCAGGAAAAGCCGAAACGAGAATCGGTCTCTATGAAGCCGGATATGACCGGGTATGCCATTCAAGTGGGCGCGGGGACAAATCTCGAATATGCCCGCGATCTGGTCGAAAAATTCGAATTGAGAGGCTACGATGCTTTCTTGACCGAGGCAATCGTCGATGATCAGACCTTCTACAGGATCCGCATTGGGGTATTTGCCGACTATCAGGATGCTAAGCAGACTGGCCTTGAAATCAAGGACAAATATTCGGTTGATTTCTGGATTGATCAGAACTAATTATGAAAAGCCATACTGAATATTTAAAATTCAATACCCGCAAAAGACGAGAATATATAAATATAACCGATAAAGTTCAGAACGCCCTCTCCAAAAGCGGTATTAAGGAAGGATTTGCTCTTGTCGGGGCGATGCATATTACCGCTTCCGTTTATATCAATGACGCCGAAGAAGGGCTTATTGCCGATATCGATGAATGGCTGGAAAAAATGGCGCCGAGCGGGGTTGATTACAGGCATCATCGAACCGGCGAAGATAACGGCGACGCTCATCTTAAAAACCTGCTTATGCATAATCAGGTCCTGATCCCTGTCACCGACGGAAAGCTTGATTTCGGACCCTGGCAGCAGGTTTATTATGCCGAATTCGACGGTCAGAGGAGCAAGCGGGCAATTATTAAAATTATTGGGGAGTAAATCTCCATCAATGGTTCTCTTAATACCGCCCACTTACCCCGGCAGTCTTAATACTATCTTAGCCGATGTTTTCAGCGGCCGAGATTCCGAAAAAAAGCAGCATGGTCCTCTCCCGCAGTAGGTCGGAATCCTCGGAGACAATGCGCGAAGTGTATTGTCGCAGATCCTGAACGAAGTGAAGGACAATGAGCTTTCCCGTAGGTTGGAATCCCTGCC
>CAZDPY010000033.1:0-6191 GCA_964507455.1 uncultured Ignavibacteriaceae bacterium | reverse complement strand
TCAAGGTGGCCTGACTCAACTAAAACAGCCTCCGGAATAACCGGGGCGGTTCAGTGTGTTACCGGATATCAGCCGTCCTAAAAATGAGACTGTATTGTTCAAAATTAGTTATAGGCATTTGTCAACATTTAGCGTATAATTAATTGTAAGTATTAATTCGAGTTCGATCTTTTTCGTAGTTTTGCTTTAATCTTCAACTCTCCGCAAAGTTCATTCTTGAATTGATTGCACAATAATGTGCCAGCTATTATATTTTGAGATATCTGATTGAATTAAAAATCGAGTCTACATCGGGATAAGCAAATTTGGATCGCAGAAGAAATATCTACACCGGAAACTTGTCGTTAGAAACGACAGAAGATCAATTACGCCGGGCCTTCGAAGGCTTCGGCGAGGTCTCATCCTTCAAAATTGCAGCCGATAGAAACACTGTAAAACCCGGTGGTCTTGCATTTGTGGGAATGTCAATAAAGGATGAGGCAACCAGAGCTTTCAGTTGTCTTAATGGAATAGAGCTTGATGGAAGAAACTTGAGGGTTGGCGAAGCCAATCTGTGTAAGGAAAGCGGCCACCGCAGGTCTTACTAATACGATTGGGAATGGGCCTTTGTCGATAGCAACAGGGTAAATATTGAGGAAACAGGCCAGATGCGAGTCACCTTCAAATTTAAATATTTAATTATACAGGTTTAATTGATGACATCCGCAAAACTAAAGCGATTAATCATTGGTGACAAAACGGCTTCTATACCAATTATTCAAGGTGGTATGGGGGTTGGCGTTTCGCTATCGGGCCTTGCTTCCGCCGTGGCCAATGAAGGAGGAATAGGGGTAATTGCAGCTGCCGGAATCGGCATGAATGAAAACGATTTCTATACCAATTATCTCGAAGCGAATATTCGCGCCTTACGCCGCGAGATACGGAAAGCAAAGTCCCTGACTAAGGGTATTGTCGGAGTGAATATCATGGTCGCTTTTTCTCATTATGACGATTTTGTGAGGGCCGCTATTGAGGAAGGTGCTGATATGATTTTCTCTGGCGCGGGATTGCCTATGAATTTGCCGGGACTACTTGATGCTAACTCAACCACAAAGTTGGCACCTATTGTATCGTCCGGTCGAGCTGCGAAACTGATATGTCAGCGCTGGGTTACGCGATTCGACTACCTTCCTGATGCGATCGTGATAGAAGGCACCAAGGCCGGCGGACACCTTGGATTCAGAATGGAACAGATCAATGACAGGGCCTATGCACTGGAAAGACTGGTAAAGGATGTTTTAGAGGTAACGCAATTCTATTCAAAACGATACAATAAGTCTATTCCGGTTATTGCTGCGGGCGGTATCTATACCGGTAGAGATATACATAAATTTATGGATCTAGGTGCGAGTGCCGTTCAAATGGGCACGCGATTTGTCGCAACTGAAGAATGCGATGCTGATGATTTGTTTAAACAGAGCTATATTGATGCAAGCCAGGATGATATCGTTATTATTAACAGCCCGGTAGGGATGCCGGGTCGAGCAATCAGAAATAAATTCCTTAACGACGTTAGTAATGGGTTAAAGAAGCCATATAGTTGTCCCTATCATTGTATCCAGAGTTGTGATTATAAAGCCTCTCCATATTGTATTGCCAATGCCCTAATAAACGCGAAAAAAGGACGTTTTCGTAATGGATTCGCCTTTGCGGGTGCAAATGTTTACCGGGTCAATGAAATTGTTTCCGTTAAGAAACTTATAGCGACCCTTATGTCCGAATACGAAGAATCGGTAAAAAATGAAATTTCGACTTCTGTAATTCCTTATATAAAGCCAAATGTATAATTTCCTGGAAACTAATATTATTGAAGTTGGAAATGAGAGCGCTTTTGTAATCAATTATCCTCTGAAATTTAGACTAATTCATAATTATAAATTAAATTAATAATCTGGTAATATCAGAATTTAAATTATCAGTTTGTAGATTGTTATAAATACTGCTCATGCCAATATTCCTAAAGGTAATGCCCGCAGGTTCTTCTATTATTTTCAGGAGCAACATCCTGGCGGGGAAACTGGGAGAGGGAAAGTGGTGGTATGATTTGTCCCAGGTCTAAAGATTTAGCGCATCCGGGTCCTCGACCGTTTCGCAGAAGTTTCGTCATCTGAGTGAATCCTGCTCAATATGAATGATCTGTATCCCGGTGCCATTTGAATCCTATTACACACTAAAAGGGTGTGTTACCGGGGACGATAAAGAAAGTTGTCAAGACCACAGGGGTCTTGACCTACTTCTTCTGAAAGAGAGTTTTATCAATAATTACATAGTAGGCCGGACTATGGGGAGATCCAAAAAGTTCCTTTACTTTCCATCCGCAATTTACAAGGAGACCATGCATTTCCCTGGGCGAAAGCAAAAGCCATTCTTGCCAGGGCGTAACGAATTTTCTATACCTGATTCTAAATCTCAAATATCCCGGTCTTCGCCCACGGGCGCGATTAAATGCTCGATATTCGCGACTATCTCTTGATTTATTCATGTATGGATTGCAGCTTACAGCTATAATCCTTCCTTTCTCTGAAGTCATGTGGTGAAATTTTCTTAACAGCCATCTTGCCCTTTTGGGATTTGCGAATAATCCGAAATTTCCACCAAACAGTAAAATTGTATCGAAATGACCCAGCCTGGAATCCACTTGAGTTATTGAGAGCACTTTAACATTCCTCAATCCTCTTTTTCTGCAAACTTCGATGGCCAATGGAGAAATGTCAATACCCATGACATCGATACCTTTCTCAATGAGATAAAGCATAATTCTTCCCGCGCCGCAACCGACATCAAGGACTCTTCCCCGGACGAATCGGATTGCCTTTTTTTCGTTAGCTGACCAATCCGCATATTGGGAGAAGTATATTTTTGGGGTGTCACGATTAATTGAAAAGTGGCCGTCGTCTCTTTCAACAATTTCATGGCTTGAACAACCATTCAGGTAGTCGAGCAATTCATGCCCATATGCGTCCTGTGAATCCTTCATGTTGAAACGCCTTTATCCACTCACACATTTATGATAGTTTGGCCAATATTCGACAACGAAGTCAATTTAATGCAAGCGACTATAGAAATCAAAAGCTTTTTGTCGGAACCTTCTTCGCTTCGCTCAGAACCATCGGTTTTAGCTTTGCTCAAACCTCCGGCAGGGATTCCAACCTACCGGAACTGACCATTTTATTTCTATAGCACCCTGGAAGGGTGGGTTATTGGGTTAATAGTAAAAATATTTCATGATTTAGGAAATTGTCAATAATAATATCATTAAATGGATGGTGACAGGTCCTGTCCGGGGGCGAAATGGTGGTGTGAAATTGAGTTTGGTGGTGAGAGGCGATAGTGTTATATTTGGCAGTAAATGTCTCTTATAAAGGGTGTATGATGCAGGAATTCGATAATGTTTACCAGGATGATCTTCGCGCGGCGTCGTACGCCCGTCTGGAGTTTCCCGGGACATATTACCTGGCGTATCGGGATATCCCGACGCTGGTGACCAAGTATGTAAAGGACGGCAAACAAGCTGTCGATTTCGGTTGCGGAACCGGACGGTCGACAAGGTTTTTGCAGAAGATGGGATTCGATGCGGTGGGAGTGGATATATCGGAGAATATGCTCAAGATCGCACGGGAGTCCGATCCGAAGGGGACTTATTTGCTGATCAAGGATGGGGATTTCAGTGCGCTGGAGGCGGGATCGTATGATCTGGTATTATCGGCGTTCACGTTCGATAATATACCGACTGCAGAAAAGAAGCTGGCCAATTTTAAGGGGATTGCCGGTTTGCTCAGGCAGGATGGGGTGATGGTGAATCTGGTATCATCGCCGGATATATATGTCAACGAGTGGGCGTCGTTTTCGACCAAAGATTTCCCGGAAAATAAAAAGGCACAAAACGGGGAACGGGTGAAGATAATCATGACCGATGTCGAGGATAAACGTCCGGTGGAAGATATTCTCTGGTCCGATAAGGCGTATCGGGAATTGTATGATAAGGCTGGGTTGGAGTTGTTGGAGATGCATGAGCCGTTGGGGCGCGAGGATGAACCGTATGATTGGGTAAATGAGACGAAAATCGCGCCGTGGGTGATTTATGTGGTGAGGAAGTGAAGAAGAAGAAGAAGGAGTAAGAAGAAAGATGTCGAAATCTTCTTCGCTACCCGGGCAAAAGGAAGATGTCAAAACGGCCCCAGTCGAGTTGGGTCATCGCCTATAACAAATGGTGGGGCACCCGGAATTGGGGAAAAGACCTTTTTACAAGGTGCGTCTGTTATGTTTTGTCGTATAGAACAATGAAAATTAAAGCGTGGTATGATGACGAAGACGACCCTGTTTCTTAGTATTGGTTTTGTCCTTCTGTGGAACTCAGGGTTTATCGGGGCGGAGTATGGACTGGCTTACACCGCACCGTTTACTCTTCTTTTCTGGCGGTATTTGGTCCTAACCTTTGTGATTTTTTTATACTTGTTGACAACGAGCCGCTTGCGAAGGGTAGGCTGGCGGGCGGCCGGCATCAATATGCTGGTAGGTGTATTGGCTCATGGGGTGTGGCTGGCGTGTGTGCTTCTGGCTTTAGACCGCGAAGTTCCGGCCGGAGTGGTAGCCCTTGTGGTCGCTCTGCAGCCGTTGGCCACCGGGGCCTTTTCGGGACTGGTGACCGGGGAATCGACGCCTCCGTCGAGATGGTTGGGACTAATCATCGGCTTTGCAGGGGTCACTATTGTCGTCACCAGCCGGATGGACTTTCAGAGTTATCGTTCGGTATTCGGCTATCTGATTCCATTAGGTTCGGTCATTGCAATTACGGCGGCGAGTCTAATTCAACGGCGGTTAGAGGTGGGTAAAGACGCAGCCAAACTGCCGGTCGATCTGGCCCTTTTTTACCAGTGTCTGGCGACAACGGCGGCACTGGCTCTCCCGGCTGTTTTTCTTGAGAATCTGGCCACTCAATGGGAATCGGAATTTATTTATACCATGCTTTGGTTGATTTTTGCAGTCTCCCTGGGGGCTTATTCTTTGATGTGGCTGCTTATCGAGCGTATCGATGCAACCCGGGTAGCCAGCCTGTTTTATCTGGGTCCGCCGGTTACGATGATTATGGCGTGGATCGCTTTTGGTGATGTACTCATACTGGCCGATGTTGTCGGTTTGATAGTGGTTCTTCTGGGGGTGGTATTTGTCAGCTTGCCGGTCAGGCGGGCAGTTCGATCTTGAAATCGAGCGAATCATAAGTGGTGTGGCACGCGAACAGTAAGCTGTCAAGACCATATGGGGCATTACCTTTTATCCAAGTTTTTGTTGAAATTAGTCGGTAAATTTTATAATTGTGTTTATTGAATTTGCCGCCGTGAAATATTTTTGGCGGCGGTTTTTGATTTATAGAGGAAATATATATATGCAACTGGTTCTGGCGACACATAATAAGGATAAGATCAGGGAGATCCGGCAGTTACTGGAGGGTCTTCCGGTGACGATATTGACATATGCCGATTTTGATGATTTTCCGGAGATCGAGGAAACGGGGGAGACACTCGAGGAAAATGCTATTTTGAAGGCGAAGGGAATTGCCGAGGTAACGGGAGCAGCGGCGCTGGCCGATGATTCCGGGCTTGAAGTGGATGCCCTTGACGGGAGGCCGGGTGTATATTCCTCGCGTTATGCCGGGCCGGGCTGCACTTATGATGATAATAACAGGAAGTTGCTGGAGGAGCTTGAAGGTGTTAGGGAAGACAAAAGAACCGCGCGATTCCGCACAGTTATTGCGGTCGCCTGGGGAGGCGATGATGTCGAGACGGTTGAAGGACGAGCCGAGGGAAAAATTACAGAAGAGAAGGCCGGCTCTTCAGGATTCGGTTATGACCCGGTTTTCTTTTATCCGCCGGCGGGTAAGACTTTCGCCGAGATGGAGCTTGCAGAGAAAAACAAGGTCTCACACCGGGGTCGGGCTCTTGTCAAGGCCCGCGGGCTTATAGAGAAACGCCTGGGTAAGTAGGCCGTATAATATTGGTCGAGGGTTTGGCCGGATTGTTTCCGGCAGTCTTGACTTACGGTAAAAAATCGCTATATATATACACGCTTTTTTGATTCGGGGTGTGGCGCAGTCTGGCAGCGCACTTGCTTTGGGAGCAAGGAGTCGGAGGTTCAAATCCTCTCACCCCGATTTT
>CAZDPY010000032.1:0-13463 GCA_964507455.1 uncultured Ignavibacteriaceae bacterium | reverse complement strand
AACATTAACTGTCTATGCATGAAAATAGGGGTTCTTCAACAAGCCCTAAATGGTGAGTTAATTTAGAGGTATCAGCCAGGAAAATAAAATCAACTTTGATATATACCCGATCCAATGTGAGACGATTGAAATAAATGATGAGCCACAGAGGTTAAAAATAGGGCCGAGCCCCATTACTGACTCTTTACGACATATGCCCCGAGCGTTATCGAATTTAACACACTTTCTGCTGAATCGCACACGAATGTCGTCACCACCGGTGCCGCGCCGCCCAATATTATGCCGGCCGACTCCGCCTTTACATAAAGTACCATTGCCTTGTAAAGACCGTTGGCCGTTTCCACCGACGGGCACACGAATAGATCGGTATCGCCAGCCACCTTCGAATTGGTTATCCCTTTCGAATGAGCAACTTCAGTATTTATAGCCACGTCGAAAGACAGCGGCCCGTCGATATCACTACCCTTGATCTGTCCCCGGTCCGACATTTTTGCGATCGCCGCTTCCTCCATCGTCACCGGAATCTGCGGATATATCGCCTCGACCGCCGCCAGGAGTGCCGCCTTTGGCGATTCATTACCCATCATCCGCGCCAATCCCGCCGCATTCTGCGTCACCGCAATCTTTACACCTGCATCGGAAACGGCATTGACCGCGCAATCGGTAACAAACATAAACTTGGGATACTTGTCTGTTCGAAGTACCCCCACATGCGAAATTATATCTTTCTTCCCGGCAAACCCGGTCTCCGGTTTTATAAGTATATCCACCAGTTCGCGCGTCCCGATGGAGCCTTTCAGAAGAAAATCGAGCTTACCCTCCTTGACCATCTCAACACCGGTCTTAACCGCCGTCGCGAGATCATTGGTGTCAATGTATTCATAATCGTCGATATCGAGATCCGCGCCCGCAATAATCTTCTTTATTTCACTTTCCGGACCAAGCATTGTCGGCACCGCGAATCCATCCTTTTTTGCCTGGTTGACCGCTTCGATACACTTACCGCTCCCGGGAAATATTATCCCCAGTCTCGGCACCGGCTCGCTGTTAATCCTGCTGCGGGTATAGCTTTCAAGTTCTTCAAAACTCCGAATCATCGTGCACCTCCCACACTCATCCCGATCGATTTATAATATTCGGCTACCAAACAGGCGATCGACACCGATGCTTTTTTGTTTTTTACCGTATCGGTCCGCGAAACCAGTGAAACCGGGACTTTGGCACCGACAATCACACCCGCGAACACTGCTTCGACAAAATTGATCAACGACTTGGCAATGATATTACACTCCTCCAGCGCATTGACCAAATATATATCGGCATCTCCCGCTACCGGCCCTGTTACACCTTTTATTTTCGCCATCTCTTCCGATGTCGCGGCATCGAATGTCAGAGGTCCCTGCACCACCACATCTTCATATGCTGCGCTCGTAATTCTTTCGGCCAGCTCCGCATTTTCGACAGCTTTTGGTATATCACCATGTTTTTTATCCACCGCCCCCGACAGAGCCACCTTCACCGGTTTCAATCCCAGCGCCTTCGCCACCAGTACCGCATTTTCCATAATTTGTATTTTTTGCTCGGCATCCGGCTGCACCACCATCCCGCCGTCAGTCAACTGGAGCAGCTTATGATAGCCCGGGATATCCAGCACCGCCGTATGCGACACGGTATTTTTGGTACGAAGGTCAAACTCTTTAGACAGGACCGTCTTAAGAAGCGCCGATGTCGACACGAAACCTTTCATTATAACATCGGCATTCCCTTCCGCCGCCATTTTCACCGCTTCATAAGCCGCCCGTGAAACATCATCGCTGTGTACTATTTCGAATTGGGAAATATCGATATTGCCCTCTTCGGCGGTCTTTTTTATGTTTGTCTCGTTTCCGAAAAGCGTCGCCGTCAATATCCCGTCGGCATTAGCCGAAGACAACGCCCCCAGAACGGCAACATCGCTGGCCCCGGCGACGGCTACCATTTTCTTTTTGGTCTGATCGGCCAAAAGCCGCGCCGTATCGATTATTTGATCCGAGGATATGATCGGCTCAGTTGCTGTTGTTATGCTCATCACTCTATCTCTAAATTAATATTCTTTGGGAATTTCTTTTCCGTCCAGCACCCGCTTCGCACCTGACGCAAGTGCCTCCATTTCGAATTCACCGGGAACTACGATAACTTCGCCAAGGAATGAAATATAATCTTTCAAAATTCCGGTTAATCGATGAGATTTCGCGATACCGCCGGTCAAGACAATACCTTCATAATTACCTTTTAAAACTACCGCCACAGCACCAACTTCTTTGGCGATCTGGTAAATCATAGCCTGATAATAAAGCACGGCTTTCTCGTCTCCCGCTTCAATCATTGCTTCAACTTTGCGAACGTCAGCCTCACCCAAATAGGCTTTTAATCCTGATTCTCTCGATAATTTATTCAACAATTCCTTTTCAGTGTGCTTACCTGAATAACATAGTTGTACCAATGCGCCGATTGGCAGAGCACCGGCCCGGTCGGGAGAGAATGGCCCCATGCCGAGGAGAGCGTCATTGACATCAATAACTTTTCCGCCTTCAACCGCGGCGACCGAAATACCACCTCCCATATGCACCGCAACAAAATTTGTGGTCTCCAAAGTCTTCCCGCGCTTTTCTGCTTCGCGGCGGCACACCGCTTTTATATTCAGAGCATGAGAGCGGCACTTGCGGACAATCTCAGGTATCCCTGAAACCCGCGCAAGATCTGTGAAATTGTCGATGGTAATCGGGTCGACTATAACCGATGGAACATTGTACTTTTTTCCAAGATAATCAGCAATTATGGCACCCAGGTTTGATGCATGGTTGGCGTAGCGGGCAGATTTAAGATCCTCGAGCATATTTTCATTGATATTATATGCTCCTCCTTCAAGCGGCTTGAGAGGTGCACCGCGACCGGCTATTGCAACGACCTTTTTTTCATCGATGCTGTTGCCCTCGAGCCATTCTTCTATATTTTTCAGGCGAAGTTCAAACTGATCGGCAACATTATCAAACTGAGCCAATTCATCGGAAGGATGGGTTACCGAATCTTCAGCGAGCTTTTTATCTCCCGAAAAAAGAGCCATCTTTGTTGATGTCGATCCCGGATTTATGACAATAATGACCTTTTGTTTAACTCGAGAATTCTTTTCTTTATCATCTGCTGCCATAGTCTCCTCAGCGCCTTGCGAAGTTCCTCCAATATCTCTCATGCAACTGCCTCCGCCGCTTTTGATGCTTCTTCTCTGCCGCGAGCAAAGGCCTTCAGGTTAATATCAACGAATTTTTCTTTAACCCGAGCGCGGATAGCCTCTTCCCAATTTTCCGGCGAGAATTCAAGACGGGCGGATACGACTCCCAATAGCAGGGTATTAACCAGACGGGGATTGCCTAATTCTTTGGCAATAGAATCTGCATCCAGTGCGATAACATTATCCAATTTCTTTTTCAGTTCCGCAACCGGGTCATCAGGATATTTAAACTTACCTCCGGATGCAATCGGAGGAACCAGTCTTGTAGTCGAAGTGGCCAAAAGACCATCCTTTTTGATCATATCAACTGCCCGGAGGGCCTCTGCCTGTTCGAATGATATTAATATATCGGCCTGTCCATATGGAATAATGGGGGAATATACTTTAGGCCCGAATTTTACATGGGAACTTACAACACCGCCCCTTTGAGACATGCCGTGAACTTCCGATTTTTTTACATCAAGGCCCGATAGCATGGCCATTTCCGAGAGAACCTCAGAGGCGAGTAAAACACCCTGACCGCCAACACCAACTATCAATATATTTGTAACCTTGCTCATAGTCACCTCACATTACTTTCGATGTTTCTTCGGCCATCACTATTGCCTCAGGACGACAGACCTGGGCACATAGTGTACATCCGGTGCATAAAACAGGATCGATTATCGCCTTGGGCTTGTTGCGTTTACCCCCGGTTTCCTTACTGGCCGAAATCGCCGGACAGCCTATCTGGAAACAGGCCCCGCATGCATTACATTTTTCAGAAATTACAGTATACGGTTTATCCATGACTCTCTTCGGCATAAGAACACATGGGCGATTCGTTATTAAAACCGAAGGTCCCGGGCGATCCAGTTCTTCTCTAATCGTTTCCAGGGTCTTTTTGTAATCATAGGCATCGACAGCTTTAACCGATTCGACTCCCAGCGCCTTGCACAGCTCGAATAGATCGACTTGTTTTGTTTCTTCGCCCATCAATGTTTTACCGGTGCCTGGATGTTCCTGACCACCTGTCATAGCCGTTACGCGGTTATCCAGCACCATCACGACAATATTACTTTTATTATAAACGGCATCGAGAACACCAGTAATTCCTGAGTGCAGGAAAGTAGAATCCCCAATAACGGCAACAACACCATTTCTAAATCCGCCGACTTTTTCCATACCGATGGCATTACCGACTGAGGCTCCCATGCATATACATGTATCCATTATGCTCAAGGGCGGAAGAACCGACAGTGTATAACAGCCGATATCGCCGGTTACAGCGACGCCGGCACGTTTTAGCGCCATAAATGCACCGCGATGAGGGCATCCCGGGCAAAGCACCGGCGGCCGGGGAAAAAGATCTTCAGATTCAATTTCAGGCGTCATGACCTCTGGAATAAATCCAGCTTCCTTTAATCCCAGTCCGACCTTATAGGGAGAAAGCTCGCCGAGGCGCGAAAAATATTTCTTTCCTTCCAGTTTGATACCGGCAGCATTGACAATCTCTTCGTAGTAGGGCTCAAGTTCTTCGACGATGACTACCTGTTTATGTGAATCCACGAATTTCCTGATTTTTTCAATAGGGAGAGGAAATCCAAATCCGATTTTAAGATAATCAGCGTCGGGCATATTGTCCTTGGCATATTGATACGATATTCCGCCGGTTATTATTCCCAAATCGGATCCGTTATCTTCGATTCTATTTAGCGGGGTTTCTTCGGTATATTTTTTCAGTTTTTCTAATCGCTCGGCAACGACAGCATGACGTTTACGGGCGTTTGCAGGAACCATGACATACTTATTGATATCCCTTTTAAATCCCTTGTATGGTTGTTCCATCGAGTCGGCCAGTTCCACAACACCTTTTGAATGAGAAATACGGGTCGTTAGTCTCAGGATTACTGGCGTGTCAAACTGCTCTGATATTTCCAAACCGATTTTGACAAAATCCTTGGCTTCCTGGCTGTCGGATGGCTCCAGAAAGGGAATCTGGGCAAACTTGGCATAGAACCTGTTATCCTGTTCATTTTGCGAAGAATGCATCTCAGGATCATCGGCAGATACGAGCAAAAAACCCGCGCCCACACCCGTGTATGAGAATGTCATCAGCGGATCGGCGGCTACATTCACGCCGACATGTTTCATTGTAACCAGTGTTCTTCCACCGCCAAGAGAACCGCCAATACCAACCTCAAAAGCGACTTTTTCATTGGGTGACCACTCGGCATAAATCGAACGATATTCTTCGCCAATTGTCTCCAGGATTTCAGTCGAGGGGGTGCCCGGGTAGGCTGCAGCCAGTTTTACTCCGGCCTCATATGCCCCCCTTGCTACAGCCTCATTTCCTGATAATAATTTCTTCATATATAACTCTCTTAATTATGCTATTTGCTTTTTTAAAGTATAAGAAAAATGGGCTTAAATCGCAAATTTTTGTGAAGACTTTCACAATAAAACCGGATAATAAAGACAAAAATAATTACGCCGATATTATTCTATACATACCGCTTTGACGACTAATCTAATTGGATTCTAATTTCATCGGAATGAACATTTTAGTCATTATCTTTTATGCAAAGGGGATATAAAAATGATAGAAAGACGAGCCTATAAGAGACTTCAGGTTATTAGCTATATTCGAGTTGATCGGGCATCTGATGAAAAAGAGTTTGGGTATATATTCGACCTTTCGGTAAGCGGCATGAGGCTTCGGAGTAAGGAGCCGCTTGAAGTTGGATCAACATACCAGTTTAATTTTACACTCCCCCAACGTGAAAGAGTGTCCTCGGAAATTACTTTTGCGGCGTCGGCAATCTGGTGCAAAGAGATATCCGATGGGGAATTTTTTGAATCAGGCATTGAGTTGGTAGGGATTACTGATGATGAAATTAGAGCGATTGAAAATTATATCGAAATTACTGAATTCGAGGAACGCTGGCTTTCCGCTGTTAAGGTCCAGTCTGTTTAGTTTCTTTCCTATTTTAATGGAACAGTCTGATTAACATATTTTCTTCAAATTATACCAACATATGAGTCATTGAATATTTACGCTTATCGAGTTTGAATACGGTATCGCATTCAAATATATCCTTCCGTATTGAGGAGCGAAAATCTTCAATATTCGACGAATCGGTTCTATTTAAAAGAAACAAGACCGCCATGAAAAGTTCATAGCTCGGTATCAAGCAGAGATCATTCTTCCTTGCCATTTCAATGCAGTCTTTTTCGAACCAGCCGCCTCTTCTTTCAGGCGGAAGAGATCTGGCTGCATTGCCTATCAAAATCCCCTTTGGTTTAACCTTGGAATCACGTTTTTCAATAGTTAATCGAAGCAAATCAGTTTCTTCCGGTTTTATGGACCCACGCTCTGAGTAGGCGATTTTAAATAGCGCACGTCGGCTTGAATGGCCGGCACGCGTTTTCTCGGTTGCTTCACAGGTTCCCGCTGATTGCTGATCAAGACACTCGAATCCCAGCTCACGGAGGGCTATACGAACTGCTGTCTCCAGCATATAGTCTGTTTCGCAAAGGAGATCGGCCAGTTTAATTACATCTTCATGGCGCCTTTCAAGTTCATCGCGACGATTTTTCATTTTGGAGATTTTTTTATCAAGCTCATCAATCTCCAAAAGTAATTTGCTGGCTTCTTCGACCTGTTTGGCGTAAAAATCAACCCATTCCGGCTTATCGGCGCGCGTATCTTTATAATTGGTTGCCAGGTGGAAAGCCTCAATAAGTTTCTCGTGTTCATCAGGTATCAAAAATTTGGGAATAAGATATATTTGGCCTTTCTCTGATTCCGGCACAATTCTGGTTATGGCCGGGCGCTTTGGTGTCGTTCCACTAAGAGCTATAGTTTCTACCTTCCCTCTACCAATGGAATCCTGAGTCTGGACACATTCAACTGCAACTCGCCCGAGAATCGTCGCTAATGGATGTTCAGCTATTTTAAACGAAATCGTTTTTGTCGAGCATTCTTTAAAAATATATTTGCCTATTAATTCCTCGAGCCAGAAGAAGGCCGAAACCACGGATTCAGTGTATGTTTGGGCAGCAGAATCGCCCTGCTTTCTTATTTTTATATAAGATTTCGGAATCTGGGAGCGAATGACGAGCAGGCCGTTATTATCCAGAAAGCTGGTTATAATTCCGGTAACTTTTTTGATCTCAGCGAGATAACCCAGGAAATCCGTTTCTGAATATCCGATATATTCAGCATTGGTAAGGTCATTGGCATGAGTGCAAAGCCTGTGACTAATGGCAAATTCCATAGGATCAAGAAAGGCGATATCATAATCGCTTAAATCCTTGTTGTCGAAAAGGTCGCAGGCCGCGTATTTATCATTCCCGATTGGCCAGTTAATAAATATAGGCTTGTATTGATGTGACATAATATTAAAGGTAATCCTTTCGCGTCTCCCACCGGTGAGTGTGCTCTCTTAGCCCCTTTTTTTGCAGTTTGTCTGCCAAAAATATGGCAGACGCTCAAATTATCGGCAGTTTTGTGCTGATTTTTAGATTTTGCGGCAAAAAGAAACCGATTGACTACGATTTTGTCCTGAATTCTGACCATAATTTAATCAATATATAATCTTGCGGGATAATATAATTTGCGATATATTGGATTAAATCTTTGCACGAGGGATCTATCATGAAAAATTTCAAATCATTCCAAACTGTCTTTTTAATTCTACTTTTAAACTTCATCATTTTCGGAACGGCAGCAGCAGAAAAGCAACTCGAAAATCCGGTTCGATTTGCCATTCTCGGTGATCGTACCGGGGGGCATATACCGGGGCTGTTCGGCAAAAGTGTTGAACAAATTCAAAGACTCCGGCCTGATTTTGTTATGACAGTCGGCGATATGATCGAGGGTTATTACGATGATTCGGTTCGGATCGCGGAAGAATGGGCCGAATATGATTCGATTATCGCGCCACTTACAATGCCCATATATCATACACCGGGCAATCATGACATATGGTCGGATTATTCTGAAAAGATGTATCGCCTTTACAAGGGCAAGCCGTACTATTCTTTTGATACGGCGGGTGTACATTTTGCTATCCTCGATAACGGTCGGTGGAGTAGCGTTTCTGAATTTCCGTCGGAACAGATCGAATGGCTGACCGAGGATCTTAAGGCTAATCAGGATGCGGCGTATACTATGGTTTTTATGCATAAACCATTTTGGTTCGGGGGTGTCGATGAAAGTCAGCCGGATACGCTTCACAGTTTGTTTGTAAATCACGGTGTCGATGCGGTCTTTACGGGGCACTTTCATGATTATTTCGCAGCGAAATATGACGGCATCCTTTACACCGGGATTGGATCTTCGGGAGCAAGGACCGACAAAGCACCGACAGGTTTGGGACATCATACCGGATGGGTGACGGTCGATAATGACGGGATTCATATCGTGCCTATTGATCTGGGGGCAGTGCGTGCGTGGGACGATGTAACTACAGGCGAGATGCGGGCGTTTGATCCGCTGGCGAGAATGGGTATATCGTTTGTAGAGCCGGTGGTTGTGCATGATGAATCCGGAGTACCGGCAAGTAAAGTCCGGGTGGTGCTTCATAATGAATATTCGCCATATGAGTCGGCTGATACGATCAGGTGGGAAATGACGGAAGGATGGACTATTGAGCCATCCGAACTGGCTTATAATATTCCTCCGAAAGTAAATGATACGCTCTATTTCGAAGTGGCGGCGGAAGAGAATGTCTTTCCGGTTCCAACGATAAATGCGACATTTACTTATGCCGAGAACAAGCGGGTAAAGAGTGAGAATTTTCTGAGAGTGGCACGGACGGCCGAGTGTCCGGAAGTTTCGGGTAAGGTAAAGGTTGACGGCAGGTTGAAAGAGGATGTCTGGAAAGAACCGGAAACGGCGCTTTATGACCGTGACGGTCAGGTGACTGAAATGGAGCCGGTTGAGTTCTATTTTGCGCATGACGACGAGAACCTGTATATCGCGGCGAAGTGCACCGAGTCGCAGATGGATAAACTGGCGGCGAAAGTGGCCGAGCATGACGGATCGGTTTACGGCGAGGATTGTGTCGGGTTTTTCCTGGCGCCGAGACCGGATGTCGATACGCTTTACCAGATTTATTTCAATCCGCTGGGGACGGTGTATGATGTGAAGTACTGGATCAAGCCGGATACATATCCGGGCGGCACCATAGACTGGAATGTGGAGGCCGAGACGGCGACCGACAGGGGGAACGATTTCTGGTCGATAGAGATAAAGATGCCGCTGGCGCAGTTCGGATTGACGGGTGAGGATGTGGATCGGATGAAGATAAATTTCCGCCGAAAACAGAAACGTCTGGATGCCGCGGCTGACTGGCAGGTACCTCTGGAATATGATGTATCATCGTTTGGGTACCTGGTTTTCAGATAATTTTATCAGATAAAGAAAGTCGGAACCTCCTTCGCTTCGCCCAGGACCATCGGTTTTCGCTTTGCTCAAACCTCTGGCAGGGATTCCGACCTACGCGAAGAGAAGAAAGATTTCGGCTTACATGAAGCCACCGAATCCGCGCAAAAATGGGTTTGTTTCCTCAAAAAACAGTTTTTAAGCTATCAATTTTGTAGTATTTTTGCGGGCAAAGGCCCCCTTTTTTTAATATTGCAAATTCTGTGATCATTAAACAAAGACATGAGTGTCCTTCCCGGATATATTTATAGACCTTCTCTATAAAAGGGTACAGTTAACCATTTACCATCGGTTTGGTGGGGAAATTGGGGATCGGCCAGGGGATTGCTGGCGACGGGGTGGTAGGGGGTGAAAAATAAGAGCGAGTTCCGGTCATGCTTTTTATTTACGAAGTTGAAGTGCCGGGATAGAGGTTAGAGTTTTTTTGAGATATAATAATATTTTCTTTTGACAGAAATAAAAAGCAATCGTCTTTTATATATAACAGGCAAAATTAAATCCGGGAGGGGTTACAATGTACCGGTCAAATATTATCAGGCTATTCCTCTGTCTCGTATTTTTGCTAATTTCAATAGTACCCCAGAGCACCAGGGCGATGGATTATATAATAACAGAGGACTCTACCTACCATGTATATTTATCACTATTGTATTACTACGAAAACTTCGCAGAAGCGAATAACGATTTGGATCGCAAGTATTATTTATCATCGCTTAGAACAACATATTCTACATTGGAAATTAAGAACGACTCTTTATTCCTGCTAAAAGTTGAGGAGGTAATAAGAATTCCGATTGATGAGAATGGTATGGGAACCGGCAGTAGAATAGTCCCGGCAGAATGCATAATCGTCGATGGAAAATATCCAATCTTTTTGGATTGGTATTCAGATACACTCATCTTACCGAAAGGTGACAAGATTTTGTGCGAACACACGGGGCACCAGAGATATTATGTATCTCAGGAAAATGTTATCTTCGAAGACGGAATTGTGCGCGATTGGGTAAATAAGAGATATGACAATCTCGATAAATTTCGCTCCGGTGAAGATATGGACTGGTGTGGTGTTGAAATGCCAAACACAAATTTTAAAGACTGGGTCGATGCCCGCCTACTTTATTATCTGGCATCCCATAATTATCTGGATAGCAGCACAATATTTAAGACAAGAGCAGTATTCCCCTGTGATGGATGGTATGATTGTGATGCCATTGATCATTTTATCATACCGGAAACGCCGATGACAGAGGAAATTATTTTCGGGATAGAAGATGAATTGCCTGTCTGCGGTAACGGCGCAGAACCGATATTCGTAGAAATTACGGGCAAACATATTGGTTGGGATGATGATCTGTTTATATTCAGGATATTGGATTATAGAATCCTGAATAAAAATGAATCAATTCACAATGCGCTTTTTCCTATTTACCATAGAATGATGGAACTGGAATGAGGACATATTTGACATTTGGATCAGTCTTAAAAAAAATAATGGAAAAACCCCGTCATCGCGGTATATCCAGTACTGAATGTACAATTTATTGTTTCTTGTCTTCAATAGATTCAATAAAGTTATTCAATGAATAATAGTCATGGCGGGACTTGTATTTATTGAAATATTCAAGCGCTTTTGCTGAATCGCCTTTTTGAAGATTGGCCTTAATTAGATAGTATAGGGTGGTCAATGAATTATCCTGATCGATAATTCTTGCCAAATAACTGCTTGCAGAATCATACAGGTTTTTATTGTAATAATAGATCCCGACTGATTTATTGGTTGGTATAAAATTAATATCATAGCTTAGGCTTTTTTCCCAGTACTGCATTGCCTTTGATGTTTCGCCAAGTGTTTTATGGGCAGTGCCGAGATAGTAATTTGTTTCGGCATTGTAAGGATTTGTACCATCGGCCAATTTCAAATACTCGATCGCTCTTTCGTATCGTCCGGTTTCAATATATAATCGGCCAAGGCTTTGATATGGCAGATACAAGCCCGGATTTTCCCGGATGACACGCTCGAAAAGTCTTTCGGCCTAGACATATTTTTTATTTTCGAGCATTGATTGAGCCTGCACAAACATCGATTTTTCCGGAAAATATCTTAAAAATAGCATCTGAAGATTTCTCTTTTCGGTTGGATTTCCCATTCGCTCATGATAAGTTATAAAATACTCCATTCCGGTTCTGCCATGTTTGGGATCTCTTATAAGGGCATCTTTCGTATAGCTATATAGTGCATCCGGCGAATTATGAAGACTGATCCAGGGGATAAGAATCGAAAGGCCTATAAGTAATAAGATGATGGTGGCGGGCTGAAAATAGCGGTTACTTTTGTACTGTGTAATCCAATAATAAACTCCGGTTATATGGGCACCTAATAATGCAACTGCCATAAAATCCCAATCGCGCGCCATTCCCAATTTAGGTTCTAATACAAAGGCCGCGAGTATTCCAAAAAGAGCTGAAGAGCCCAGAAACAGGGCTATGGGATTTTCAATATTGTCACGGTGTTTGATAAAAAATCCAGCAATAAATACAAATATTGTTATCGGAATCATGAAAAATAGCAGGTTTAAAAAATCGATCAGATGGTTTTCGGAGAGCAAGTAGTAATTATCGGTTGTAAATTGTCCTTCTAACGGTGGGAGAAAAGACTGCTGCCAGTATATAGGTAAGACTGTCAAAGCAAAAGTATAAGCAACTGCAAAGATCGCGACCATTACAACAAAGAGAGTATTAGTATTTTTTGACAGACCTTTCTGCAGCTTTGCGGCTGGTGCAAGATAAAGCAAATAAATAAGCAATGTCGGAAAGAAGATTAAAGCAAGTTTATGGAGAAATACAGCCAGTCCAAAAGTAATGAGTGGCACCATGGATTTCTTTGAATATTTTAAGGCTGTTACGCCAGAAAGAAAAAATATTGTCAGCATGGCGATTGTGACAGAATACAACTCGACATAGCCAAAAAACTGCAATGCTATTGCGGAAATAATGCCTAACAATACAATAGAATAGTACTGGAATTTTGTTTCGGTTAATTTCTTTCCATAGTACAAAAAGGAAGTGATAAATATGACGCCCGATAATATCGATATAATTTTAAAAGCGTTAATAACAGGACTTTCACCGGTACCGCCCGACAATCTTGAAAATTCCTGATGGATATACATTTCACCATAGGCTCTCGTTTTAAGGCCGAGCAAAGGATTGGCCAGCCACGATATAAGCTGATATCCGTCGCCCAAGAAGTACTCTTCGACTGAAAAGGAGATAAAAACTGCCGCTGTACCAACAAGTACTGCGAATGAAAAGAAAATATCCTTTTTGGATAGTTTTTCATTTAGAGAGGGAAATATATTCGGTTTTCTGTATGTACGGTAGGCAATTAGCAGGGCGATAACAAAAAGGAGTGGATATATGAATATCATGCCGTCAATATAGGCGGCATGACTAAAGCCCCATAATCTCAGGTCAGGATAAAATGAAGCAATAAGTCTTATGAGTATAAGTACAAAGATATACAGGCTGGTTAAATAGAAAAGGATGCGAGTAGGCGTTTTCTCTTTGTTTTTCATAAGATTTTAAAATTACTCTATCTTGTCTCTTTTGGCCAAATTGTGTTTTGCGCACAGTAGTTGTATGTTTTCAGGCACGAGAGATGAGCCGCCTTTTGAATATGGAATTATATGATCAAAATGTAGATTTTTCTTACTGAACCGCCCCGGTTATTCCGGAGGCTGTTTTAGTTGAGTCAGGCCACCTTGA
>CAZDPY010000031.1:0-14724 GCA_964507455.1 uncultured Ignavibacteriaceae bacterium | reverse complement strand
TTCGCGAGGGCGGCCGCACTGTCGGTGCCGGTGTCATCTCTGACATTTTGGAATAAATTTGATTGTTTGAGGGAATAGGGCAAGAGGCGAACTAATAAGAACACAGGCCAGTAGCTCCAACGGCTAGAGCGCCGGTCTCCAAAACCGGATGTTGGGGGTTCGAATCCCTCCTGGCCTGCTTCTAGATAATAGAGGATATAATGTTCGGGAAAATTACAAAGTTTTTGAAGGAAGTTCAGGCGGAATTGAAAAAGGTTACCTGGCCGACTCGCCAGGAACTTATTGGTTCCACCATCGTAACCATTGTCGTGACAGTTATCGTTTCGGTTTTCATCGGTGCGGTGGATCTCGTATTGAGCAAAACAATAGTTAGAATTTTTGGATAGGTTGAAAATGATGGCGATGCAGTGGTACGCGGTGCATACGTATTCCGGGCATGAACAAAAGGCGAAAAGATATCTTGAATCGTCGATAGAATCATCCGGTTTACAGGAAAAGTTCGGCCAGATATTGATCCCGACCGAACAGGTCACCGAAATGAAGCAGGGCAAAAGAACCACCTCTACCAAGAAGTTTCTGCCCAGTTATATCCTGGTCCAGATGGAACTGGACAAAGTTACTCAAAATTTGGTTGTTTCCGCACCCAGTATTACTAATTTTGTTGGTGCCGCCGGAAAGCCGCATCCGCTTAGAGAGGATGAAGTAAACCGCATTATGGGTCAGGTCGATCGCTCGCGCACTGCCGAAGTGACCGATGTCCCCTATAAGGCCGGTGATGCCGTAAAGGTAATCGATGGCCCGTTCTCCGATTTTTCGGGTTTCGTCAGCGAGGTCAACATGGAACGCAAGAAGGTCAAAGTAATGGTTTCAATTTTTGGCCGGCCCACCCCGGTAGAATTGGATTTCCTTCAGATCGAACCGGTTAAGCAAAAATCCTGATACATTTTAGATATATAATTCTGGAGATAGAAAATTGGCTAAGAAAGTAGACACAACTATTAAGCTGCAAATTCCGGCAGGCAATGCCAACCCGGCACCCCCGGTAGGTCCGGCGCTCGGCCAGCATGGACTCAATATCATGGAGTTCTGCAAGGCTTTTAATGCCAAGACCCAGAACCTTGGGGGGATCCTGACACCGGTAATAATTACCGTTTATACGGATAAATCCTTTACTTTTGAGACCAAAACTCCGCCGGCTTCAGTCCTTTTGAAAAAAGCGATTAACCTGCAAAAGGGCTCCGGCGAACCGAACCGTAACAAAGTCGGCAAGGTCTCACTAAAGCAGATTAAGGAAATTGCAGAGATGAAAATGCCCGATCTCAACGCTTCAAGCGTTGAGACGGCGATGGAAATGATCGCCGGCACTGCGCGTTCGATGGGCATTGAGATAGAAAGTTAACCGAAAACCACATTCGCATGCACCTGCTTCCATTTCAATAATGTGACTGCGGGGAGAATAGGAGGTTTATGAAGCGATCAAAGAAGTACAAAGAGTTTCGGGAGAAGGTTGACAGGCAAAAACGATACCTTCTCGATGAAGCTGTCCAGGTAATTAAAGATAACAGCTATGCCAATTTCGACGAGACAGTCGAACTTTCGGCCAGGCTGGGTGTCAATCCGCGTCATGCTGACCAGATGGTGCGCGGCACTGTGTCTCTTCCGCACGGTATCGGCAAAAAAGTCCGGGTGCTCGTGTTCGCTGTCGGCGAAAAGGAAGAGGAAGCCAAAAATGCCGGGGCCGATGTTGTTGGTTCCCAGGATTTGGTGGAAAAAATCCAGGACGGCTGGCTCGATTTCGATGTTGCTGTGGCAACCCCGGACCAGATGAAAGTGGTCGGGCGCCTCGGTAAGATACTCGGATCTCGCGGCTTAATGCCTAATCCGAAATCCGGGACGGTCACGATGGATATCGATAAAACCGTCAAGGAGTTAAAAGCGGGCCGAATCGAATACCGTGTCGACCGACAGTCTAATATTCACGCTCCGGTCGGCAAAGTCTCATTTGATTCGGATAAGTTGGCAGATAATGTCAAGACATTTATAGATGCTCTTGTAAAAGCCAAGCCCCCGTCAGCAAAAGGTACCTATATGAGAGCGGTTTCACTTTGTTCTACTATGGGTGTTGGATTGAAACTTGATCATCAGGCAATTCTTGCTGATCTGAAGAAGTAGAGGTGCCGTTATGCCAAGAGCCGAAAAAGTCGAAGTCGTTGAAAATATAAAGAAATTTTTGGGCGAAGCCGGATCCATATTTATTACCGACTATACCGGCCTGAATGTTGAAGAGATTACGCAATTGCGGAAAAATCTCCGGGATAATCAGGTCAAGTATGTTGTTGCCAAGAACACACTGATGCGCATCGCCGCCAAAGAAGCCGGATTCGAGAATATCATTCCGTATTTTACCGGTCAAACGGCGATTGCCTTCAGTATGGAAGATCCGGTCACTACCGCAAAAATTCTTTACGATTCTTATAAAGATATCGAAAAGCCCGAAATCAGGGCATTTATGCTCCGTGACGAAGAGGTCTATCCGGGCAAAGAAATTACCCGTCTGGCCGATTTGCCGCCGCGTGAAGTGCTGTTGGCGAGAGTTATAGCCGCAGTGGAATCGCCCATTACGGCGGTAGTGATGTCGCTGGATGCTGTGATGCAGAATTTTGTTATGACAATCGATGCCCTTGCAAAGGCAAAGGCGGAGGAAGGATAAGTAGATAATCGGGCCAATATTGCCGCGTTCAGGTCACGCTTCTCGGCGGAAATGGCCCTCCGACCGGATTTGAATTGAGCGGCGAAATATTATAAATAAGATAATAAGTAAGTAATAAAGAAGGGATAGGAAAATGGCGGAAAATGCAGTCATTGATGAAATCGTTGATAAGATTGCTTCTTTATCAGCAATGGATCTGGCCGACTTATCAAAGGCTATCCAGGACAAATTTGGTGTTGAGCCGATGGCCGCTGTTGCCGCTGCGGCTCCTGCCGCCGGTGGCGCCGAAGCCGTTGCAGAAGAAAAAACCGAATTTGACGTGGTTCTTAATTCTGCCGGAGACAAGAAAATCCAGGTTATTAAAGTCGTCCGCGAATTGACCAGCCTTGGACTGAAAGAAGCCAAGGAACTCGTTGACAGTGCACCTTCCAAAGTTAAAGAAGGTATTCCTGAGGATGAAGCCAAGGCAGCTATGGAGAAACTCCAGGAAGTTGGCGCTCAGGTTGAGATAAAGTAAATTTTTTCTTCAACGGGGGAACTAACAGGGTCTTCATCTGTTACAATTATGGCATTCCGGGTTATGCCGGAGTGCCGCCAAAACCCGGCGAAGAGTCTGTAGTAGATTTAGGGCTCCGCAGACAATAATGATTGTCGGGAGAAAAATGTAGTTTAAAAAGCAGAATCGCCGATGCGTATGTTATTTTATTGTCTTAAATTTTTTTTCATATACAATCGCATCTAATCGAATCTGTTTAAGGGCATCCTTTCATTTTTTGAGGAGGTAATTTTGGCTGTCAATGAAAGCGTGAAAAGGTTCAGCTACGAGCAAATCTCGGAAGCTACCACCATGCCCAATTTGCTGGAGGTTCAACTTCGTTCTTACGAAGATTTCCTTCAGGTCGATATCCATGCCGAGAAGCGTAAAATACAGGGGCTTCAGCAGATTTTTTCCGATATCTTCCCGGTTACGGATATCAATGAAAACTATGAAATGGAATTTGTCAAGTATTCTTTGGGATCGCCGCGATACTCGGTTGATGAATGCCGCGAAAGGAATATGACCTTTTCTGCGCCTATGCGCGCGACATTAAGGCTGATTTCCAAAGAAGGGGAGGGGGAAGAAAAAGAAGTAAAGGATATTATTGAGCAGGATGTTTACCTGGGTGAACTACCGATTATCACTGAATGGGGCACTTTTATTATAAATGGTGCCGAACGCGTTATTGTCAGCCAGTTACACCGCTCACCGGGCGTTTTCTTCGATGAAAACACCCACCCCAACGGAAAGTTGCTTTATTCGGCGAGAATTATCCCTTACCGTGGGAGCTGGCTCGAGTTTATTGTGGATGTTAGTGATGTCATGCACGTACATATCGATTCCCGCCGCAAAATTCCTGTAACGACTCTTCTTCGAGCAATTGCTTTTCCGACCGATGAAGAACTGATCGACGCTTTCTATAAAACAAGCAATATAAGCCTGTCCGGCAAAAAGGAAGAGGATCTGGTCGACCTTATAATAGCCGAGTCGATTGTAGACAAGGAAACCGGTGAAATTCTCGTTCCTGCGACCGAAGTAATTACTCCTCAGATGCTGGAAACTCTCAAAGAAAATGACATTAAGAAAATTAAGGTCATCGAAATAGAAAACCAGCGTGATGCTCTTGTTATTATCAATACTATTAAAAAGGATGCAACCAAATCACGCGAAGAGGCCTTAAATAAAATATATTCACTGCTTCGTCCGGGTGAACCACCGACACTGGAAATGGCCGAAGCTCTTCTCGAAAAGTTATTCTTCAATACCAAGCGTTATGATCTGGGTGAAGTGGGTCGATATATGATTAACCAGCGCCTGAGTCTTGATATTCCGCTCGACACCACGGTTCTCGACCTGAAAGACTTCATGAGCATCATCAATTATCTCATCGATTTGAGAAACGGGCGCGGTTTCGTGGATGATATTGACCATCTTGGTAACCGCCGGGCTCGTACTGTCGGCGAATTGCTCTCCAACCTGTTTTCGGTTGGATTATCCCGTGTAGCCAAATCGATCCGGGAAAGATTGTCTCTAAAAAGTGACGAACAGATGACGCCGCAGTTATTAATTAATGCCCGAACCGTTTCGGCCGTTATTGATACTTTCTTCGGATCATCCCAGCTTTCACAGTTTATGGATCAGACCAATCCGCTGGCTGAGATGACACACAAGCGCCGTCTTTCGGCACTTGGCCCGGGTGGTTTGACACGTGAGAGAGCGGGTTTTGAAGTACGAGATGTTCACCATACTCATTACGGACGCGTTTGTCCTATTGAGACCCCGGAAGGGCCGAATATCGGACTTATTGCTTCGATGGCGACATTTGCTCGAATAAACAAATATGGCTTTATAGAGACTCCCTATCGCAAAGTGGACAACGGCAAAGTTACCGATGAAATCAGATATCTTACGGCAGATGAGGAAGATCGCTATGTTATTGCCCAGGCCGATGTCAAATATGATGGTAATGGTAAAATTCAAAATGAGAGAGTCAAGGCCCGAAGCCGTACCGACTATCCGGTAGTCACACCGGATAAAGTCGATTTTATGGAGGTATCTCCGCGTCAGTTGGTTTCGGTAGCGGCATCATTGATCCCATTTTTGGAGCACGACGACGCCAACCGCGCCCTCATGGGATCCAATATGCAGCGTCAGGCTGTGCCGCTTCTCAAAACACAGGCTCCTCTTGTCGGAACCGGAATGGAAGGCAAAGTAGCGGTTGACTCCGGCGCGGCTCTTTGTGCCCGCAGGGCTGGAACAGTCAAATATGTTACTGCAGAAAAAATTGTAATAGAACCTGAACTCAGAACCAAAAGCGATGAACTGGGATACCTCGAAGATGATGTGTACAAACTAACCAAATACCGGCGTTCCAATCAGGATACCTGTGTTGACTATCGACCGATTATTAAAGTCGGCGATAAAATCATGGCCGGGCAGGTTATTGCCGACGGTCCTGCCGTGGAAAACGGCGAATTGGCACTCGGTTATAATGTCCTGGTAGCTTTTATGCCGTGGCGCGGCTATAACTATGAGGATGCCATCATTGTTTCCGAAAATCTTATTCGTGATGATGTCTTTACCTCGGTTCACATTGAAGAGTTCGAGCTGCAGGTACGTGATACCAAGCGCGGTGCCGAAGAAATAACCCGCGAAATTCCGAATGTTTCAGAGGAAGCACTGCTTAATCTCGATGAGCATGGAATTGTCCGGGTTGGTGCCGAGATTGAAGCCGGCGATATCCTTGTAGGTAAGGTTACTCCGAAAGGTGAGACCGAACTTTCGCCGGAAGAGAGACTTCTGCGCGCCATATTCGGAGAAAAGGCCGGCGATGTGAAAGATGCTTCATTGAAGGCCCCTCCGGGAATGAAAGGTGTCGTTATAGATACCAAGGTGTTCGCCAGAAAAGAGCGGACCGAAGATGCCAAAAAGGCTGAGAAAAGCGAAGTTGCGCAGATAAAACGAGAATATACCAAGATAAAACAGGATATTATCGCTCATCGGAATAAGCGAATAGGGGAGATTCTAGAAGGTACGACCAGCAATACAATCCGCTCCAAAGTTGATAACACGGTTTTGATTCGCGCGGGACATAAATTCACCGCCGAGGAACTGGAGAACTTCGAATTTGATTCTGCCTATGCTCCTGACGGATGGTGCGACGATAACAATGCCAGCAAAAAGGTCGAAAATATTCTTGCCGAGGCTGCCAATTTGATTGCTGCCAAGGAAGATGAGATGAGTGTTGAGGTCGATAAAATAACTCGTGGTGCGGAACTGTCCCCGGGTGTTCGCCAGTTGGTCAAGGTCAAAATCGCTATCCGCAGGAAGCTGTCGGTCGGTGATAAGATGGCCGGACGCCATGGTAATAAGGGCGTTATCTCTCGCATCGTGCCGGTCGAGGACATGCCTTATCTCGAGGATGGCACTCCGGTAGATATTCTTTTGAATCCGCTTGGTGTTCCATCGCGAATGAACGTCGGCCAGATTCTTGAAACTCACCTCGGCTGGGCGGCGGATAAGTTGAATATCAGAATCGCGACGCCGGTGTTCGATGGGGCCAAATATGATCAGATTAAAGAGCGCCTCGAAGAAGCCGGACTGCCGGTAACCGGTAAAACCAAGGTTTATGATGGTTTCACCGGCGAGCCGTTCGATGAAGAGATCACGGTGGGATATATATATATGATGAAACTGGCCCACCTGGTTGATGACAAAATCCATGCCCGGTCGATTGGCCCTTACAGTCTTGTTACCCAGCAGCCGCTTGGCGGCAAGGCCCAGTTTGGCGGCCAACGATTCGGTGAAATGGAGGTCTGGGCTATGGAAGCCTACGGCGCCGCTTATACTCTGCAGGAGCTTCTTACGGTAAAATCGGATGATGTTACCGGACGAAGCAAAGTGTATGAAGCGATCGTTAAGGGAGATAATCCGCCCGAGCCGGGTATACCGGAGTCGTTCAATGTCCTTGTTAAGGAACTTCAAGGGCTTGGACTGGATGTTAAATTGATTGAGAAATAGATTAACCCGAATGGGATTTTGTCGTGTAAAAATCGCCGCTTTGGCGGCCTTCGTATAAAAGGAGTTAGACAGTGGTTAACATTCCTTCAAACATACCGAGACCCCAGCAGAAAAAGCCCTCAGACTTTTCTGCTATTCAGGTTCAGCTTTCTTCTCCGGAGACTATTTTATCATGGTCATACGGAGAAGTGACCAAACCTGAAACAATAAACTACCGGTCTTTTAAGCCGGAACGCGATGGTTTGTTTTGTGAGCGTATTTTCGGCCCGGTAAAAGACTGGGAATGTAACTGTGGTAAATACAAAAGAATTCGATTCCGTGGTATTGTTTGTGACCGCTGTGGTGTTGAAGTTACGCAATCGAAAGTCCGCCGCGAACGAATGGGACATATTGAACTGGCAGTTCCGGTTACGCATATCTGGTTTGTAAAATCGCTACCTTCGCGAATTGGTTATATGCTCGATCTTTCTGTAAGAGAACTTGAAAAGATTCTTTACTATGAAGCTTACATTATGATCGACCCCGGTAATACTTCATATGAAGAAGGGGATATCATCACAGAAGAAGAATTCATGGACCTCGAAGAAAGCGGTAAGCAGTTCAATGCCCGTATGGGCGCCGAAGCTGTCCGTGAACTTCTGGCCAAGATCGATATTGACGAATTGGCCATTAGCCTTCGTGCTCAGGTCAAGGTCGAAACCTCAGTTCAGCGCCAGAAGGACGCTCTTAAAAGGCTGAAAATTATCGAGGCTTTCCGCCAGTCCAGCAATCATCCTGACTGGATGGTTATGAGCGTTATTCCGGTCATCCCTCCGGACCTGAGGCCGCTTGTACCACTGGAAGGCGGGCGGTTCGCGACTTCCGATTTGAATGACCTTTACCGCAGGGTTATTAATCGAAATAACCGGCTCAAAAAGTTGATCGATATTCAGGCCCCCGACGTTATCCTCCGCAACGAAAAGCGCATGCTCCAGGAAGCTGTCGATGCCTTGTTCGACAACGGCCGCCGCACGCATTCAGTCCGCGGCGATTCCAAGCGACCGCTTAAATCTCTTTCGGATCTTCTGAAAGGTAAACAGGGTCGTTTCCGCCAGAACCTCCTCGGTAAGCGTGTTGACTATTCCGGTCGTTCGGTTATTGTTGTCGGGCCGGAACTTAAAATATACCAGTGCGGGCTCCCCAAAAACATGGCCCTCGAACTGTTCAAGCCTTTCATTATTATGAAGCTCGAAGAAAAAGGCTACGTGCAGACAGTAAAATCGGCTAAAAAACTGGTTGAAAGAGAACGCCCGGAGGTTTGGGATATCCTCGAAGAGATTATCGCCGATCATCCGGTCATGCTTAACCGGGCGCCGACCCTGCACCGTCTGGGTATCCAGGCATTCTATCCGGTGCTTGTCGAGGGGAAGGCAATCCGATTGCATCCGTTGGTTTGTGCTGCATTTAATGCTGACTTCGACGGCGACCAGATGGCCGTGCATGTGCCGTTATCATTCGAAGCCCAGCTTGAAGCTCGAATGTTAATGCTGGCTTCCAATAACCTTCTGCTTCCCTCGTCGGGACGGCCGATTGCGGTTCCGTCGCAGGATATGGTTATTGGTTGCTACTATTTGACCAAGACCAAAGACGGGACCCCCGGTGAGGGGATGAATTTCTACTCGCAGGATGAAGCTTTGGCTGCTTATGCCAATGGACATGTTGACCTGCATTCAAAAATCAATGTCCTGATAGATAATGAACTGGTCGAGACATCGATCGGAAGAATAATCTTCAATCAGATTCTTCCAAAAGATATGCCGTACTTTAATGAGATCGCTGGCAAAAAACGACTGGAACAGCTGGTATTGGATGTCCTTCAAACGGTTGGTACTAAGCGGACTGTCGATTTCCTTGACCGGCTCAAAAAACTCGGATTCGAATATGCGACTCAGGCAGGTTTGACTATTTCAATCGACGATATGATTGTTCCGGAAGAAAAAGTACGTCTTATTGAATCAGCTCAAAAAGAAGTTCAGAAAATACAGAAAAGATATGAACGCGGTTTGATTACCAATGGCGAGCGTTACAACCAGGTGATTGATATCTGGACGAGGACTACCTCCGATGTCGCTCAGGTCATGATGGATGCGCTGGCCGGTGATCGCCAGGGTTTCAATCCTATTTTCATGATGGCCCATTCCGGCGCCCGCGGTTCAAAAGATCAGGTCCGCCAGCTGGCCGGTATGCGTGGTCTTATGGCCAAGCCGCAGAAAAAGATTACTGGTGGTGTCGGTGAAATTATCGAGTCGCCGATTATATCAAACTTCCGTGAAGGTCTTTCGGTTATTGAGTACTTTATCTCAACTCACGGCGCCCGTAAAGGATTGGCTGATACGGCCCTTAAGACGGCCGACGCCGGCTACCTTACCCGTCGTCTGGTTGATGTTGCACAGGATGTTATTATCACCGAGCCCGACTGCCAGACCATTCTTGGTATCGATATTTCTGCTCTGAAGGAAGGCGAAGAAGTGATTGAATCACTCAGCGATCGCGTTCTTGGTCGGGTTACCCTTGATGATGTTTTTGATCCGATTACCGATGACATTATTGTCGAAGCGGGTCAGGAGATAAAAGAAGTCCAGGCACATCGTATTGAGGATGCCGGTATCGAATCTCTTAGAATCCGTTCGGTGTTGACCTGCGAATCACGTCGGGGCGTTTGTGCCAAGTGCTACGGACGTAACCTGGCCAATCTTGATATGGTGGATATCGGAGAAGCGGTTGGCGTCGTCGCCGCTCAGTCAATCGGCGAACCCGGAACCCAGCTGACCCTGCGAACTTTCCATATCGGTGGTGCCGCCGCCCGTATTGCGGAGCAGTCAACGATGTCGTCGAAATACCCCGGCAAGATTGTCTTCTCAAACGTTAAGACGATTAAGCGTCCGGATGAGGAGATCAATGTTGTCGTTGGGCGTGAAGGTGAAATCCATATTGTAGATAAAAATGACCGCGTTCGTTCACGAATGAAAATTCCCTACGGTTCTCTTCTAACGGTAAATGAAGGTAAGGAAATTGAAAAGGACGAGCCAATCTTCGAGTGGGATCCTTATTCGGCAACCATTGTCACCGAAATCGGCGGTAAAATTGAATACAAAGATATCATTCAAGACGTTACGCTGAAAGAGGAAATCGACGAAACTACCGGTAAGATCCAGCCTATTATCGTGGAGGAACGTGAAAAGACGCTTTTCCCGACGATGCTGGTTAAAGATAAGAGCGGCAAGACCGTCGGCAGCTATCGCATTCCGACAGGTTCGCACCTTCTGATTCAGGAGGGTGAGGAAGTCAAGCCGGGCGATTTTCTAGTTAAGATTCCTCGAATGATATCCAAGACCCGGGATATTACCGGTGGTCTACCGCGAGTGGCCGAGCTTTTCGAAGCCCGGCGTCCGCATGACCCGGCTGTCATATCGGAAGTTGACGGCGTTGTTGAATTCGGTAAAATTGTCCGTGGTCAACAGCAAATTTATGTCCATGGCGATCAGGGCGAAACTAAAGAATATTTGATTCCTCATGGTCGACATTTGCATGTCCATGACGGTGATCGGGTTATGGCCGGCGACAGCCTTTGTGAAGGTTCAATCGATCCTCATGATATTCTGAAAGTTTCGGGTGTTAACGCTGTGCAGGAGTACCTGGTAAACGAGATTCAGGAAGTTTACCGTCTGCAGGGTGTTAGGATAAACGACAAGCATATCGAGGTTATTGTCCGCCAAATGCTTCAGAAAGTTCGCGTGGAACATCCGGGCGACACCAATTTTCTCGAAGGCGAACAGGTCGATCGGCACAAATTTGCCGAGGAAAACGATCGGGTCATCGCCGAGGGCGGCGAACCGGCAACCTTTGAACCGCTTCTTCTTGGTATTACCAAGGCATCTCTTTCGACCGAGAGCTTTTTCTCGGCGGCTTCCTTCCAGGAAACCACGAAAGTGCTTACCGAAGCGGCGATCAATGGTAAAATCGACTGGTTGCGCGGTCTTAAAGAAAATGTTATTATCGGCCGCCTGATACCGGCCGGAACCGGAATAAAAGAATACCACGGGGTCGAAGTTATAGCAGAAGAAGAGGAAAGTGCGGCCGAAGATTCAGAAGAATCTATAGCCAATATTTTCCAAGAAAACGCTTGACAAAGATGATTATTTTGATAAATTGCTAATCTCTTTTTTGCGTTGATTTTATGATTATTTTGGAGGTGCTTAATTGCCGCGAATAAGTCAGTTGATACGAAAGGGCCGGAAGCAGATTAAACATAAGACTAATACTCCGGCGCTTAAGAACAGTCCCCAGAAAAGAGGGGTCTGTACCAGAGTTTATACATCGACTCCGAAGAAGCCGAATTCGGCTCTGCGCAAAGTTGCACGTGTCAGGCTGACCAATAAAATGGAAGTGACAGCCTATATTCCTGGTGAAGGTCACAACCTGCAGGAACACTCGATCGTTCTTATTCGCGGTGGACGTGTAAAAGATCTACCCGGTGTCCGATACCATATTATACGCGGTTCGATGGATACATCGGGGGTCGATGATCGCCGCCAGGGGCGCTCCAAGTACGGTGCAAAGAGGCCGAAACAGTAATTAAAAAGGTAGGATAGAATAATGTCGAGAAAAGGGACACCGCCTAAACGGGAAATTCTGCCGGATACGAAATACGGTGATAAGCTGATTACAAAATTCACCGGCTACTTGATGAAAAAGGGGAAACGCTCTACTGCAGAACAGCTTCTGTATGATGCTATCGATATTATGGGTGAGAAAACCGGGCAGAAGGGAATTGAGGTTTTCCATAAGGGCTTGAATAATGTCAAGCCGGTTTTGGAAGTCAAATCTCGTCGGGTCGGCGGCGCTACCTACCAGGTGCCGGTCGAAGTTAGACCGGACCGCCGCGTTGCGCTGGCAATTCGCTGGCTGATTGCTTTTTCAAAAAACCGCAACGAACATACAATGGCGGAGAAATTGGCGGCTGAGTTTATCGCAGCGGCCAATAACGAGGGAGCTTCTATTAAGAAGAAAGAGGATACACATAAAATGGCCGAAGCCAATAAGGCTTTCGCCCACTTTAGATGGTAAGGCAAAAAAAAGTAAGGAATATATCGTAGGAAGGATTTTTAGGCTAATTGAAGGCAATACTGGTTATACGATAGAAAATTCTGTAAGGTAACGAGTTAAGGATAAAGGTCCTGACAGGATCGCCGCTTGATACCGGCCGGATTTTCTATCTGGAAGTGATGGAAGTGACGATTACTGTTAGGGTTTTTTTATGTCTGAACGGGTGGAAATAGGCAAAATTAGAAATATTGGCATCATGGCTCATATTGATGCAGGTAAGACTACGACGACAGAGCGTATTCTTTTCTATACGGGAAAGACGCATCGTATCGGTGAAGTCGACGAAGGCGCCGCTACGATGGACTGGATGGAACAGGAAAAGGAGAGAGGGATAACTATAACCTCGGCTGCGACTACCTGCTACTGGAAAAAACATGAAATCAATATTATTGATACTCCCGGGCATGTCGATTTCACTATAGAAGTTGAACGCTCACTTCGCGTTCTCGATGGTGCAATTGCTCTTTTCTGCGCGGTTGGCGGCGTCGAACCGCAATCCGAGACTGTTTGGCTGCAGGCCGACAAATACCGTGTCCCGAGAATAGCCTTCATAAATAAGATGGATCGTCTGGGCGCCGATTTCTATGGTACTATTAAGGAAATGAATGAGAAGTTTACGATCCGTTGTCTTCCCATTCAGATTCCCGATTCCGAAGGCGATAAGTACCGCGGTTCTGTTGACCTGATCGATATGACCTATCGTGTCATTGATGAAGAATCGTACGGTGCCAAATTCGAAGATAGACCGATACCGGATAATCTTAAGGAAGATTCTCAAAAAGCCCGCGCAGAGCTGCTCGAAGCCCTTTCTGATTATGATGAAAACATCCTCGGCAAACTACTTAATGAAGAAATAATCGAGCGCCTGGATATTGTTCATGCCATTCGTAATGCGGTTATTGATTGTGTTTTTGTTCCGGTTATGTGCGGTACCGCTCTTAAAAATCGGGGTGTCCAGAAACTCCTTGATGCAATCGTCGAATTTCTCCCGGCACCGATTGATCTGCCTCCGGTTGAGGGAACAACCCCCGATGAGAAGAAAGAATTGAAGCGTTCTGCGGATGCAAGTGAACCGACCACTGCATTGGCTTTTAAAATTGTCTCCGATCCGCATGCCGGAAGGCTGACATATGTAAGAATTTATTCCGGCCAGATTCAGGTCGGTAAGTACATCTATAATCCCATTTCGGATAAAAAAGAACGAGTGGGACGTATTCTCAAGATGCATTCCAACAAGAGGGAGGATGTTCAGGTTGCCAGGGCGGGTGATATTGTGGCTGTGATTGGGTTCCGTAATACGACTACCGGTGATACGCTCTCCGATGTCAAGCACCCGATAAAATTAAAACTAATGACTTTCCCGGAACCGGTTATATCGGTTGCGATCGAACCGAAATCAAAGGCCGACCAGGAAAAACTAAATGATTCTTTGGTTAGATTACAGGATGAGGATCCGACTTTTAAGGTAAAAATAGATGAAGATACCGGCCAGACAATTATATCCGGTATGGGTGAATTGCACCTGGAAATCCTGATTGACAGGCTTACCAGGGAATTCAAAGTAGCTGCCAATATCGGTAAACCACAGGTTGCATATAAAGAAACGATCACTGAGGAAGTCGACTCCGAAGGTAAGTTTGAGAAGAAAACCGGAGATAAGCTTCAGTTCGGTCATGTTGTCCTGAACGTTGGCCCGGCGGAAAATGGAACACCGTTTGCATTTGAGAACAAAACTACAAAAGATGTCATTCCTCAGGAATTTGTTCCATATGTAGAGAAAGGTGTTCGTCAGGCCATGACCAATGGTGTAATTGCCGGCTATCCATTGACGGGTGTTAAAGTCGAATTTACCAGTGGTACATTCCGTGAAATAGACTCTACTGAACTGGCGTACGAGGTGGCCGCCTCAATGGCATTAAAAGATGCGGCAATGAAAGCCAAACCGGTTGTTCTGGAGCCGGTCATGAAAGTAGAAGTTGTCTGCCCGGAGGAATATATGGGAAATGTCGTCGGTGATCTTAATCAGCGCCGAGGCAAAATCCACGGGATGGTACCAAGGAACAATCTTCAGGTTATTTCGGCAACGGTGCCTCTGGCAGAAATGTTCGGCTATGCTACGGCATTGAGAAACCTTTCGCAGGGACGAGGAATATATACCATGCAGTTTTCTCGATATGCTCAGTTGCCGAAGGAAATTACGGAAAAGATGTTTTCGAATTTAATGTATAGTTAAATAGATGGAGGTTTAACACACCTATGGCCAAGGAAAAATTTGTCAGGACAAAGCCCCACGTCAATGTGGGCACGATTG
>CAZDPY010000030.1:0-16817 GCA_964507455.1 uncultured Ignavibacteriaceae bacterium | reverse complement strand
TTAGAACGCCTGCCTGTCACGCAGGAGGCCGCGAGTTCGAGTCTCGTCAACCCCGCTTTTTATGTTCAAGCAAACAGCACCGTCACTCAGATGGCGAGGCTAAATGTTCATTATCAGCTTCGCGATTAGAAAGTATAGCAGCAACCCCGTTGCATCCACAATAGTTGTCACCATAGGTGCACTTACCACTGCCGGATCGATGTTTAAGTGTTTTGCGATCAGTGGCATCCCGGAACCGACCAAAGTAGCCAGGACACAGATGGTGACAAGAGTCAGCGATACCGTTGCGGCAATTGTCTTATTGAACAGCAAAATTACCACCGGATATGACAACAAGCCGAGCGCACTGCCGAGCATCAATCCAACCGCGGCCTCCCGGGCGATGACACTGATAAAAGCCTTTGGGCGCTTGGCTACATCGCCGGTGGCAAGAGCCCGGGTGATAGTGGTGGCCGACTGGGCGCCGCTGTTGCCACCGACACCTATAAGCAAAGGAATGAAGAGTGACAATGCGATCACCTGCTCGAGTTCCTCTTCGAACATTTGAAGGACCTGCACTGTTAAAGTTCCGGCAACAGCGAGTAACAGGAGCCACATAAGCCGTGATCGCGTTAGGTCACTGATATTCATGGAAAAATAGGGTCGATCCAAAGGATGACTGGCTCCAAGACGCGAAATATCTTCTCCGCGCTCCAGATCAATAACATCTATGGCATCATCAATGGTAACCAGGCCGAGTAGCCGTCTTTCATTATCGACCACCGGCAGGGCCAGCAAATCGGCGGCCTGTATCACTCGGGCTACTTTTTCCTGATCGGTTTCCGGTGCCACCGTCGGCACATCATCCATCATCAATTCAGAGACGAGCTTCTCAGGAGCCGCCACAATGAGACGGTCGAGCGTAATCAATCCAATCAGACACCTGCGATCATCCACGACCGGCAGGGCATGCAATGTGCCTGCTGTTTGACCCCCACGGTTGATCAGTTCCAGGGCTTGTTGCGCCGTCAGTGAAGGCGGGAGCGGAAGGTATTCCGGATTCATAATGCGTCCGGCTGATTCTTCCGGATATGCCAGCAGCTTCTGAGTTAGCCGCCACTCACGAGGGCTCAGTCGAGTAAGCGAAGAGGCTATATCGGATTCAGGCAGGCTCTCGAGAAAGCGCACCCGGTCATCGGGCTCCAAGTCGGCCAGCAGGCGGTCAATTTTGTCAGTCGGTAGCCATTCGATAAGTTCGCGTTGCAGATGCGGTTCGAGCTGTTCGAATATCGCCTGCGCCTCCTGCGGAGAATACGTCAGCAGCGCTTCGGCGCGTTCAGTGGGCTCAAGTCGTCGTATCTCATCGACTTTATCAAGCAGTGCTTTTTCCATAGTCTATTCCTATTAACAGAATGATTTGTCCTATCCCGGTTAATATAACTCGGTAGCCAGCATTCGACAAATAATACTTGAAACTTTACCGTGTAAGGTGCATGATTCACTTAGGGGTCATGCAGGAAGCTCTAAGAAAAGGGGTAAATAAATGCAAAACATCGTGTTGTTTATGTTGAATTGGACGACGAATTTGAACTTGTACCAAATGCCCCGCCACCTACTCTATTCACTTCGTAGTGCATCGATAGGATCAAGTCGGGAGGCTCTGCGAGCAGGGTATACACCGAATACCAAGCCGACTATCAGCGAAAAGCCAAATGAGAGAGCAATTGCAGGTACGGAGATACTGATAGCCCAGGAAGTCCCAAGTCGTACAGCAAGCGTGCCCAAAAGCCCCAGAACGATTCCCGCTATCCCTCCAGAGACGCCAAGTATCGTGGCTTCCAGAATAAACTGAGTCATGACATCTTTGCGGCCGGCGCCGACCGCCATACGCAACCCAATTTCGTTTGTCCTCTCTCGAATAGCGATAAGCATAATAGCAAGTATGCCAATCCCGCCTACTAACAGCGAGATGCCGGCGATACTACCGATAAGCAGGGTGAAAGTACCGGTTGTCTCCCGTTGCGCTTCAAGCACGTCTGTTTGGCTCAGGACAGTGAAATCGTCCGGCGCATTACGTTTGTTGAGGCGGTGGCGCTCGCGTAAAAGTTCGGTGACTTGCTTCATCGCCGGGTTCATGGCATCCGAATGCACCGCTTCGATATTGATGGCATTGATATAGTCGAGATTGAAAACCCGCCGCAGCGCGGTTCGGATCGGTATAAGAATCTGATCGTCCTGGTCAGTGCCGCTCAGGTCCGCCCCCTTTGCCTCCATTACTCCAATGACTCCAAAGGGAATGCGACCGATGCGAATGGTCTCGCCAAGGGGACTATGTCCGTCAAACAGATTATCTACCACAGTCCGTCCCAGGACGGCTACACGGCGTGATGCCGTATTCTCCTCTTCGGAAAAGAAATTCCCCTTGGCGATCTGAATATTTCTGATGTCCCGGTAAGCCGGGGTAGTTCCTATGACAGTGGTATTTGACGCTAGAACATCGTACTTTACCAGAATCTTTTTGCTTTGTGCCGGTGCTGCCGTCCTGACCGTCGGGCACTCCTCCGCTATTGCTTCCGCATCCTCAACCGTAAGCGTTGTAACCGTCCCTCTAACCTGCTGACGGCCGGCTGTCTTTCGTACCTGCCCGGGAGTGACAATCAGCAGATTGGTTCCCATTGCCTCGATTTTGGACAGTACTTCCTTCTGAGCGCCGTCACCAATTGCCACGATAATAATGACCGCTGAAACGCCGATGATTATACCGGCCAGCGCCAGCCCTGTTCTGAGCGGGTGCGCCATGAGTTGTTTCCGCGATACTCTAATACTCCGAGCAATCTTCACGATTCAATCAGCCTCGTAATGCCTCAACCGGTTGCAAAGCCGCCGCCTTTCTGGCCGGCTGCAGCCCGGCGATAATTCCTACCAGGCTTGATAATACTACGCCGAGAGCTATACTCTCCCAAGAGATTGATGCAGGTATTTGGGTCACCAATGCAAGAATCTTAGCTCCTGCGGTACCGATTATCACTCCAATCATCCCCCCGGTGAGAGTTATGGCCGTGGCCTCATACAGGAATTGCCGGCTGATATCACGGTATCTGGCGCCGAGAGCCTTGCGTAATCCTATTTCCTTCCGCCTTTCGTTCACCGAGATGAGCATAATGTTGGCAACAACCACTCCACCGGCAATCAGTGAGATCCCGGCCACGAGAACGAGGAAGATGTTGAATGTGCCCGAGACCTTTTCCGCCATTTTCGTAACTTCAGTAGGCGTCGTAATGGTAAAGTCGTCGGGTATTCCGGGGGCAATCTGATGTCGTTCCCGCAGCAAAGACTGAATGTCAGTAACCGTCTTATCCATATCTGTGGCTGAACTCAAACTGATTTTGATCGCCGAGATGTGATCGACATTGGCCACGCGGCGCATCATAGTTGTCAGCGGAATGAAAATACGGTTATCCATGTCACCGCCGGCCGGGCTGGTGCCTTTTAGCTGTGATATCCCTATGACCTCAAAAAGCACCGACCCGATTCGGATTTGCTCACCGACAGGGTTTAACGTTCCAAATAGTTCCGTTCGCACCGTAGGACCCAGGACGCAGACGCGCGACAAACCGTCCATATCCTCGTCAGAGATAAAATCCCCGTGGGCTGCATCCCAGTCCCAAACCCATGCCCATGACGGGGTAACGCCAAAGACTCCGGTGGTCGTCGATTTGTCCTGATAAACAACTTCGGTCTGGCCTTTGACCACGAACGGGGCGACATCGGCAATGCCGCCAATTTCCCGTTTGATGGCGCTGGCATCTTCAGGCGTGAGTGTAGTTGTCGGTTGGGAACCTGTCGGTCGACCCATCTCTCGGCCAGCGCCGGCACGCACCATCATACTTGCCAGGCCAAATTTCTGGACGCGTTCGGCAACCCTTTGTTGGGCGCCAAGTCCTAAAGACATTATCATGGTAAGAGCGGCGATACCAATCACGACGCCAACCATCATCAAGAACGATCTCATCCGATACTTCGTCAGACTTTTGAACGACAGAGTTATAATTCTCCTAGTCTTCACGTGAAGCACCCCCTTCCGAGGCGGCCACCCGCGGATGGTCGTTCTTTATATCGCTTACTATAGATCCATCGGTTATGCGGATTATTCGGTGGGCATACTCCGCGATGTCCGTCTCGTGAGTAACGATAATAATTGTTCTACCCCTTGAATGGAGCTGCTCGAGTAAGCCCATGATTTCAAGGCTTGAAACACTATCGAGATTGCCGGTTGGTTCATCGGCGAAGATCAACTCTGGATCGGTAACAAGAGCGCGGGCAATGGCAACGCGCTGTTGCTGACCTCCGGAAAGCTCGCTCGGATTGTGATCAACGCGTTCAGCCAGTCCAACCGCCTCCAGTGCCTCGCGGGCCAATCGCTGCGTGTCAGATTTGTCCGAGTATATGAGCGGCAGTTCGACGTTCTCAAGGGCGTTGGTGCGCGGAAGCAGGTTAAAAGACTGAAAGACGAATCCAATCTTTCTATTCCTGACACCGGCGAGTGCTTCATCGTCGAGCGTACTTACTTCGACGCCATCAAGAAGCAGCGTCCCGCCGGTAGGTCGATCCAGGCAGCCGAGAATATTCATCAGAGTGGATTTGCCCGAGCCCGAAGCCCCCATGATAGCCACATACTCGCCGCGGTTGACTGCCAGCGAAATATCGCGTACGGCGTGTACCTCACCGGTGCCGCCTTTGTTGTATATTTTAGTCACTTGAATCGCCTGAATCACAGGGTCCATATTATCTATACTCCTCAATGGCTGGTGTGACCAGGACGGTTTCTCCCTCTTGCAATCCGTCGGTGATTTCGGTGTAGCCGTCATCCCGCCAACCGGTTTTGACTTGTCGTGTGGTTTGTTGTTCGCCATCGGCGACGATTACGAAGCGTTGACCTCGTTCCCGTGAAATGGCACTGGTGGGTACCGCCAGAACTTCCTGGCGTGTCTGAAGCTGTATGGTAACGTTGGTTGTCATTTCAGGTCGTAATACCTTGCCCTGAAACTCGTCAATCGAAAGCGTAACGATGTAGTTGACGACATTGTCCTGAATAACTGCCTTAGGATAGATGGCAGTCACGGTCCCCGCAAAATCAGTATCGCTATAGGTATCGACGGTAAACCGAGCATTTTGACCGATTTGTATTTTGCCGATGTCGGTCTCATCAACATATACCTGCACTTCCAATCGACCAAGGTCAATGATCGTGACAAAAGTGGGAGCGGCCAAACTGGCCGAAACGGTTTCACCTTCCTGCGTCGACACCGAAGCAATTACGCCCGCGATCGGACTGAGAATTTTGGTATAACCCAATTGCACCCGCGAGTATTCTAGGTTGGCCTGGGCCTGTTCAAGCAGTGCTTCCGCCACTCTCAATGCGGTTTTCGATTGGTCGATCCGGTCTTGGGATATAAGTTCTTTGTTGAAGAGAGTCTGTTCGCGTTCAAACTGTTTCCGAGCGTATTCAAGATCAGCCTCAGCCTTTTCTACGGCAGCGAGGTTTTGGCATACTCTTGTGGCAAGCTCAGAGTCCTCCAGTTCCGCAATAACCGCTCCGGCCGAAACATGATCGCCGATATTGGCATGCAAGCGCTTGACCACCCCGGAGATTCGAGATCCGACCTTCACCTCAGCTCCTACCATCGGTTTGACAATCCCCGTTGCCAGAACCGTGGATCCGATGTCTCGTCTTGTTACTTTTGCTGTTTCCTTCGTAGCGGCGCTATCGCCATTATCTGTGAAAGTCACCGCTGCCACGAATGACACCACTCCGACTGCCAGTAGCGCCAGGATGATTGTCCATTTCTTCTTCAACTCTGTTGTCCCTTATCGTTCAATGGATTTACCTCCGATTTATTTGTTTCGTCCTTTGTTTCCTATTATAGGACAGTTGGAGGGATCAAAAGGACTAACCAACTCTGAACGTAACTTCTTTCTTTGACCGTCCTGTTCACGACCTTCAACTTCCGAAACGAGTGATCATCGCTTCATCATCGGCATTGATTAGCCTGACCTTGCAGCAACTAATCTTGAACCACCCATTAAAAGAGAGTACACCCTGACCTGCATGTCAAAGTGTACTCTATTTTTTCAAGGCTCCGAGCCTGGTCGGATCAGGATAAGAACGCCGTTCAGTGTTTGCCGCATCCTCCACTGGTGTGTCCGGGACAACCTTGCTGGGTGTTAGGGGCATGGCCCGGACAGCTTTCATGCGTTTTGGTGGAATGGCACTTGCTCTGCGTGTCACACTTGCCATCATTATCGTTGTCAACAAAGCCGGGGCAGTCACTGGTGCATTTACCGTCGTGGCTGCAATCGGCGGGACAGTCAGGATGTTTGGGACACTGGACAGCTTGATCGGCGGTCTGTGCTGTTTCCTGTACGGCAGCCTGATCTGCCGTCGTTACGGTTTCATTAGTGTCTTTACCGGCAAAAGCCTGGACAGCATAAATTCCGCCGGCAAGTACAATTGCGACTAGTAGCAAAAGCGACAATTTCTTCAATTCTGACCTCCTTCTTGTTAGAAACTTCTTGAATTTGTAATGCTACCCGGATTTTTGGTTTAATGTTCAATTATATCATTCGATTGTATAGGAGACTGCATGCCGGGAATTGCGACCGGACAAACTACCGAACTGCCACTGGTGCAGCCCGTTTTTTCCCTAATCATGTCCCACAGCCGAGCCTGTTGCTCCTCGGTGAGCATTTGTTTCTCAGCCAGCAGGTGGTTGATTACGTGTTCCTGCATCTTGCGCTGGCCGGCTAAAATCTGAGTCTGCTTGAGGGCAATGGCCGCGCTGTCGGGCTCGGGTGAAGCAATGAGATCGATGAGCTCTCCCCTGAGACGCTGAATATCCCTGCATAGAGCCTCTGAGTCCGACTGAAACCGCTCCAGGCGAGGTTTAAGCTGTGCCCACTGCTCGTCGGTGACATTGAGGCTTTGATGGAGAGGACACGCTCCATTACAGGCCGGATTGCAGGACCCTGGGCTGGCGGTGCGTTCTCTGGCGGCTTCGACAACCCACGCGCCAATGAAAGCGATGTTAAGAGAAACCGATAGAATGACCAGTAGCGGCCAGAATTTCTTTCCCATCGTCATTTTTCCCCTTGATTTCCGGTCGCGATCAGATCCAAATAGGCGTCGACGAGGGAGCCTGAAGGCGCATCACCAAAATAGTCAAGCTGGTAAACTTCAAGAGGATCTTCCTGTGAAGCGATAGTCGCTTCCGGTTCGGTCGATTTTACGGTTGAGTTTCCTAAGACAAATCCCAGCCCCAGACCGATGACCAGCACTCCGACTGCCGCCGCCTGCATGGAGACAGGAGCCAGCCTCCACCAGCTCAACGGATTCCAGTACGCTGGCTGTTGATGACGCAAACGCTTATGCGCAGCCGCCATTATGCTGGTCGTGAGGTTGGATGGAACAGTAGGGCTGTCAGCCAGCACAAGGACGGATGCCACCGGGTCAATTTCGGCCAGCATCGCCCTGCAGGAGGGGCATGCCTGCAGGTGCCCGTGTACCAGTTGGTGTTCCTCTGCGGTCAACTGCCCGTCAACGTAACCGTCAAGCTTGCTTTTGATATCCCGGCAATTCATATCTTCTCCTTATGTAATTAAACGAACACCTCTCCGAATTCCCCCTCCTATGAGATAATTAATCTCCTTTAAATTCGCATAGCGAGGGTTGTAGCTTCTCTCTGGCCCGCGCCAACAGTCTCTCGACAGCTTTTGTTGATTTTTTCGTGGCTCTGGCGATTTCCGCCCCGCTTAATCCATCGAAGTACCGCAGAATGATGACCATTCGATAATCCGGCGGCAGGGAACGCAGGGCTCTGTTGATCCTGTCGGATACTTCCTGATGCTCTATCTGTTCGGCCGCGCCCGGATTGGGGTCGAGAGAGTCAGGAATCTCTGCCATGTAAAGGGGGCGTTTCTTCTTGGCCTGGTCCAGGCAAAGACGGCAAATGATCTGATAAAGGTAGGTGGTGAATTTAGCAGTGGCTTTGTAGCGGCCCGATGCGTCCAGAAGCCGAAGAAAAGTCTCCTGTGTAATATCCCTGGCTTCTTCTTTGTCATTTAGAAAATGGTATGCGATTTTCCAGACCCAGTCCTGATGTCTTCGAACCATTTGTTCGAATGCATCTGTATCCCCGCTGCATACAGCCTGCATCAGGGACTCATCGCTCGCATGAAGATCAGGCAATCCAGCGCCTCCGGATCATCTGAAGACTTAGCAGGAAAAGACCTGTGCAAAACGCTCCCATAGCCAACAGGTCTGATGATATTGGCATTACATTGGCGCTGTGTATGGATCCGTGCAGCGCATCGGCGCCGTAGGTCAACGGCAGGGCATAGGAAAGGGGTTTCAGAAAGATCGGGAGCTTATCAATAGGAAAAAACAAACCGCACAGGAAGATCATGGGGAAGCGAAAGAAATTGGAGAAAGTCTGAGCCTCAAATACTTCGCTGACCGAAACAGCAATGAACAGGCCGAGAAAAGTCGAGGCTATTGCGATCATGAATACTGCCGGGGCAAAGACGGTCCACGCGACAGGAGACAAGTCCATAAGAAAGGCGGCCATGACGACCGGGACAAAGGCATTGGCCACGCCAAACAGGATGGCCCCGCTGGTTTTAGCCAGCATGAGCAATTCGAACGGTATCGGAGCCAGGAGCAGTCGCTCAAATGACCGATTTTTCTTCTCGAAAGTCACGGTAACCGAGAGCATCGAGGTGGTCCCGAATAGAATGGAAATAGCCACCACGCCGGGAAGCAGGGTGGCAATGGTTCCCAGTTCAGCTCCGGACTTGACAAAGAACATCCCGGTCCACGCCAACGGGAAAATCAGACCCCAGCTGATGTTGGGTGGCTTCAGATAATACGTTCGCATATCCTTGAGAAGGATATTCCAGAAGGCAATCCAAAACCTCACTGCCCACCTCCTTTCTGCTCTTTCTCCTTCCGCATCGCTTCGGCCTCTAAGCCCGTGATGTGAACGAAAACGTCTTCAAGGGAAGGTCTTATCCGACGGGCTTCCAGGACTTCAGTTCCATTATCTTCAAGAAAGCGAATGAGTGGACCAACTCCGATTGGTTGGTCTGATTCAACCCGGATGATGCCGTTTCCCCTGAGGGTGAAGTCGAGTTCAGGGAACGAGGAAGTGAGCTTCCCCTGAATATCATGAATTGAGTTCGTACAGGTTAACTGGACAACATATCTGGATCTGATTGGCTGGACGAGGTTTTCCACCGTATCAATTTGAATAATCCTGCCCGATACGATAAATGCGATACGGTCGCAAAGTCGCTCGGCTTCCTCGATATAGTGCGTGGTCAGAAAAATGGTCGTTCCGCGTTGGTGAAGATCCTCAATGAGCTGCCGTAATTGTCGGGCGCTGGCGACATCGATACCGGTGGTCGGTTCGTCCAGAAATAGAATTTCCGGCCGGTGTATGATACCTGCCGCGATAGTCAGCTTACGCTTCATCCCTTTCGAGTAACCGGCAAACTTGCGATTTGCCGCCTGGGTCAGGCCAAACATGTCCAGAAGTTCGCTGGCGCGTGTTTGACGGTCGGTTTTTCTTACGCCATAGAGCGAAGCACAGAAGCAGAGATTGTCAAAACCAGTGAGTTCCGGATAGAGATTGCTCTCATCCGGGACCACGCCGACCAGATGCTGAGCGGCTCGGGGATTTTCAGTGCAGTCGATACCGCCGATCCTGATAGATCCTGTATCCGGCCGAGCCAGACCGGTGAGCATGTTGATAGTCGTGGTTTTGCCGGCTCCATTAGGGCCGAGAAAGCCGAAAAGTTCGCCCTTGGCAACTTCGAACGAGGCGCCCAGAACAGCCTTCACATCTTCGAAGGATTTACTCAGGTTTTCTATGACAACAGCAGGAGTCACTTATTCAGCTTCTTCGATAGACAGGCATGTTCTTTCGTATCACCGTGGCACTCTTTGATTTGCTCCGGAGAGCATTCCTTCGGCTTGCCTTTGAGTTTTTCCGGTCTTTCGCAGCATTTCTCTTTGTTACACATACTATTCTCCTTGTTTTCTGAACGGTTTTTACTCATCCGATTCCAGAAGATCCGTTGACAACTTTGCCCACCTGGCCAGAGTCTTGTTGTTTGCCCGGTAATGAACGAAGTAGCCTCGCTTGTCAGCGATGACCGCGTCGGCATCGCGCAATATGCGAAGATGCTGGGAAACCGCCGCCGGAGTTATTTCCAAAGCGCGGGCGAGAGCGTTGACACAAAGCGCCCTGGCTTTCAACAGCTTCAGCATCCGAACACGGGTTTCCACCGAGAGCACTTTGAAAATACGGGCTTGTTTTTCGGCGTCAGTCACGAAGTCTCCTGTAATTAAGTATTATCGCAGATACTTTAACGAATTTGCCGGGAAAGGTCAACCGGAAAAGGAGGTCTAACGCATTCGGCAATTTTCCGATTCCGCAGTAAGAGTGGGTTTAGAAGGACATTAAGATGCTTTCCAGCGCGTCCAGCTTGCTTCGGAATTGAAAACCTGATTTCACCAAAATACAAATTGAAGTAAATAGAGGATATAACCTTGATTCCGCTACTACACAAGAGGTTAGATCACCTCATACGACGATGTCCTTTCGAAAAAACATCTTGACATCTTAAACTATTTGGTTATTTTGCCAACTAACAAAGCCGATAAGGGTATAAGAATGAGTATGGACAGCATAACAAAACAGAAGTACGAAGCTCGGGCGAAAGTCATCAAAGCCATGGCGCATCCGACCAGGCTGTTCATAGTAGATGAACTGGCCAGGGGCGAACGATGTGTCTGCGAGCTGCGAGACATGATCGGCGCAGATATTTCAACCGTCTCCAAGCATCTCTCGGTCCTCAAGCAGGCTGGAATAGTCGAACACGAGAAGCGTGGACTGCAGGTCTGGTATAATCTACGGGTGCCTTGCATTCTCAAGTTCTTTGGATGTGTTGAAGACGTTCTCAAAGCCAACGTGCAGCAGGCTCGAGATGTCGTAGCCCGATAGTGTTTTTTTGCTAAAGTACTTGGCTATATCGCCAAATAAATTGGACTTTAGGAGTCCTTAATGAGGAGCATTGAATTTGAAATTGAACTGGAAATCTGAATGGAAGCCGCTGGCCTGGATAGTCGCGGTCTTCCTGATTTTCTTCTACCTACCGATTGAGAGCTCTCGTCTCCGGGGGGCGGTCATCGAAGCTTTGGCGCTGACCAAGTGGTACGCGCAGGAACATGTTATTCTCTGTCTCATCCCGGCGTTTTTCATCGCGGGGGCGATAGCCGTGTTTGTCAGCCAGGCCTCGGTGATGAAGTATCTCGGAGCGAAAGCAAACAAGGTCCTTTCATATGGCGTGGCATCCGTATCCGGGACTATTCTTGCCGTCTGTTCATGTACTGTGCTACCACTTTTTGCGGGGATTTATCGCATGGGCGCCGGCCTGGGACCAGCAACAGCCTTTCTTTATTCGGGCCCCGCTATCAATGTCTTGGCGATAGTCCTTACCGCGCGCGTCCTTGGGATAGAACTGGGTGTAGCCCGCGCCGTTGGAGCAATCGTGTTCAGTATTGTCATCGGACTGCTAATGCACCTGATATACCGCAAGGAAGAAACGGAAAAGGTAAATGCCCAGATGGCTTTGCCTGAGCCGGAGGTAGATCGGCCCCTTTGGAAGAACGGACTCTACTTCGCTGCGATGGTTGCGATTCTGGTGTTCGCCAACTGGGGCAAACCGGACGAAACGTCAGGCTTCTGGTATCAGATCTGGTCTTACAAATGGTTAATCACTGGAATAGCATCTATTGGTCTGGGGCTGATGCTGGTGTTGTGGTTTAAGCTGTCAAAGGTGAAGATATTACTAACGGGTATTGCCACAGCTGCCGTAGCGCTTCTTTTCCCACATGAGCCTCTGCTGCCGTTTTCCGCAGCAGTCGTGGGACTGTCGATCATAATCAGCAGGCGTGACGATGAATCGGGCGAATGGTTTTCGCAGACTTGGGGTTTTGCCAAGCAGATTCTGCCATTGTTGTTCGGCGGTGTGTTGATTGCCGGACTCCTCTTGGGACGCCCCGGATTCGAGGGCATCATTCCGTCGGAGTGGATCAGCAGCTCGGTGGGCGGCAATTCGCTGGGTGCAAACCTGTTCGCTTCGGTTGCCGGTGCCTTCATGTACTTCGCGACGCTCACAGAAGTGCCAATACTTCAGGGCTTAATTGGTAATGGCATGGGCAAAGGTCCGGCGTTGGCGTTGCTCCTTGCCGGACCGGCGCTGTCGCTGCCAAATATGCTGGTCATACGATCGGTGATGGGGACGAAGAAAACGATCGTCTTCGTGTCTCTGGTGGTCATTATGGCAACCATCAGCGGAATGATTTATGGAGCAATATTCTAGTTTCTAATAGAAGTTTGGGAGAATAGGTATGAAAGGAATTGAATCATCCAAGGCAAACTGGCCGGCATATGTAATTGTCAGTTTGATAGCACTAGTTGCAATTACAATCGTTGCGGGCTTTACCAAACTATGGGTGCTGACGGCAATTCCGGTCGGGTTTTTGTTTGGTTTCTTCCTGCAGAAAGGCGACCTGTGCGGATCATCTGCCTTCAGCGAAACCATCATGATGCGTGATCCCCGTAAGATGATCGGATTATGGATACTGATTGTTGTCGCGATGGCCGGATTCGCCGGCCTTGATCTGCTTGGCTGGGTCAAACTAAATCCGAAACCGTTGCTCTATCTCAATTACATCATTGGTGGCGTGATTTTTGGTGTCGGCATGGTGTTCGCTGGCGGCTGTATCAGCGGCTGTCTGTACAAAGGCGCCGCAGGGAATCTCAATTCGATCGTAGCCATCCTTGTGATCCCCGTCGGTGTAATGCTCGTGGAGTACGGCCCGTTGAATGGCTTCCACCTGTGGATGAAGAAGCATGTGATCAGCACTGCCGCTGGTGAGAAGGTCAGCCTCTACGCTGTTACCGGGTTACCATTTTGGGTATTGGCACTGCTTTTCGCGATCCTGACGCTGGTATTAGTGGCCGTGTTCAGGAAGCACAGGCGAAAGGATGAGCACCACATGCAGTCAGACGGCAAGCCGCTACTTGAACGGATTATGACAAGACCATGGCGACCCTGGGTAGCCGGGCTGGCGATCGGTCTGTTGATGGTACCGGCTTACTTGTCATCAGCCGCCAGTGGACGAAACTACCCGCTTGGCGTGACCCACGGCGTGATGCAGGCTGAGCTACTGCTGGTAGACAACAACTTCAATCACGTTTATGCCAATCCATCCGCTGCAACAAATATCCCGACCGCGCAGGGGGCGTCCGCGCCAACCTCCAATCCAGGTGGAAAGAAGATCGTCTGGTGGTTAGTGGCGGGAGTATTAAGCCTGATGCTTGGTTCCTGGGTATCGGCACGGATGTCCGGTCGCGCAAAGCTGCTTCCCAAGCCGCCTGATGAGATTTTGGTAGCTCTGTTGGGAGGACTGATGATTGGCACCGGAGCGGCATTAGCCGGCGGATGTGTGGTGGGCAACATCATGTCCGGCTGGGCCTTGATGAGTGTGGGGACGATCCTTTTTGGAATAGTTGTGATCCTATCGAACTGGGCAACGACTTACTTATATATGATGGGTGGGCAAAGTGGAAGATAGTAAATCATAGCAGAATTGAATCAGGAGTATTGACATATGAAGAAGATCGAAATTCTGGGGACCGGGTGCCCCAAATGCAAGAAGCTCGCCGAACAGGTGCGATTGGCTGCCGACGAGCTCGGACTTGATTGCCAAATCGAGAAAGTCGAGGATATTCAGAAAATCATGGCTTGTGGCGTCATGATGACCCCGGCTCTCGTTGTTGACGGACAGGTTAAGGTTACCGGCAAGGTGCCGTCGCTGGATGATCTCAAGACAATGATTGGACAATAATAGGAATCGGAAAGAGAGGACGAGATGAAGAACGTTTTCATCATGATGATCGCTTTAGCCCTGCTGATTTCTGCGACGGTCGTGATGGCCGAAGACAAATCTGGAACTGATCGGAAAGATTCTGCGCAGGTCGTGAAAGCCGAATCAAATGAAGTGAAACAGTCGGATCAGGTTGTGGTCTACTACCTGCACATGAACAGAAGATGCATGACCTGCGGCAAGCTCGAAGCCTACTCGAAAGAGGCGGTTGAGACTGGTTTCGCAGAGCAGCTGAAGGACAGTAGTATCGTATTCCGCGTTGAGAATTTCGAGACAGAAGGCAATGAGCATTTTGCCAGGGACTATCAACTTTACAGTCAGTCGCTGATTCTGTCTCGACAACACGACGGCAAAGAGACCGAATGGAAAAACTTAGACAAGATCTGGAAACTGGTTGGGAACAAAGAGGAATTCATAACTTATGTACAATCCGAAATAGCCGATTTCGCGAATCCTAAAGAGAAAGAGTAGCATGGACGGCTATTTCGTAGCACTGGGCTCGGCGGTCTGGCTGGGAATACTGACATCAATATCACCCTGCCCGCTGGCGACTAACATCGCCGCTATCAGTTACATTGGCAAGCGGGTGGATCGCCCTGGAACTGTCCTGTTGTCGGGACTGATGTACACCGTCGGTCGGATGCTAACCTATGTGATTCTCGGTATTCTGGTGGTGGCGAGTATCCTTTCAATTCCCGATCTCGCCATGTTTCTCCAGCAGAACATGAACAAAGCCCTGGGACCAATTCTGATAATTGTGGGACTGCTGTTACTTGGCCTTTTCAACCTCAGATTGCCCGGCTTCGGTGCCAGCGATAAAGTCACCGGCAGAATCGAGAAGTGGGGAATCTGGGGTGCCGGTGCCTTGGGGTTTCTCTTTGCACTTTCTTTTTGCCCGGTCTCAGCGGCATTGTTCTTTGGAAGCCTGATACCTTTGGCGGTTGATAACCAGTCATCAGTGTTGATGCCGACTGTATACGGTATCGGAACGGCTCTTCCGGTAGTGGCCTTTGCTGTCCTTATCGCAGTGGGAGCGAAGTGGGTTGGAACAGCTTTCAACAAGATCAGTGTATTTGAAAAATGGGCTCGAAGAATCACAGCAGTTGCCTTCATTTTGGTCGGCATTTACTACTCACTGATATACATTTTTGGGCTGAGCATTTAAGATAATACTTTCCAACGAGTTCCACTTGATATAGTATAGCGCGTCCTCACCGGAAATACGAATCTTACCAATGTTTGGGGAGAGTGAGGTCGGGAACGCCATTTTTTATTCCGTTACACCACAATAAATTACAGCCGTACAAAAACCCGATATCACTCTCAGAAATATTTCCTCCCTAATCGTATCGTCCTTCCGGCCCCAGACCACTTTCCCGCTTTGCTGGTCGGTCTACACCCTCCGGTCTTGGCAACAGATGTTTCGGCAAGAAGGCAATGCTTGCAATTAGGGTTGGAATTACGGCACTCGCTATTACCACTGCGACCAAAAACGAATACTGGCTCTGGCTCACGATATTGTTAGACAGGCCATACAGAGCCGAGATAGTCCCGAAAGTCAATCCGGTCGACATCATCAGGGTGTAGTACCATCGCTCGTCCTTCCTGCGGCGGAAACGACCAACGACCGGATAAAGACCAAATATCTTCGAGATGACTTTGCCTCCGAACAGCAACAAGAAAACCAATGGAGAAGATATCAGAGCCGGCAGAGATACGAATGTCCCTGCACGAAGAAAGTAGAATGGCGTCAAGAATCCCACCACGAGCGTTCTTAAGCGACGGACCCACATGACATCACCGTTGGAAAACTCGGCCAACACCATACCTATCAGGTAGGCCGGCAGAACTGCCTCGCTTCCGGACCAAAGCGCCAGGGCTCCCAGGCCGAAGAGCACGAGAATAATCCATTTCGTTCTTATCGCAGCCGTTCGATGTGCATACTTACGCGTCAGCCACCTGCTTAACGCAGGCAGCAAAATCAGCACAAATGCTGTAACAACCACAAAAACAATAGTCTTGTAAGTGAACGGAGCGAACAGCAGCCCTAAAGCGATTACCGTTCCGAGGTCATTGATGAAGCAGGCACCGAGGATTCCTTTGCCGAATTCAGTCCTGTTGAAACCGGTATCCAGCATGACTGCATAAACGACCGCCATCGATGTTGTCGATAGGGCCACGCCACAAAGAAGACTTGCCTGCGTATTCCACCCAAGAACATAATAGGCAATTGCCGCACAACCCAGAAAAGGCGCGAAGAATCCAACAAGTCCCACAATGGTGACTTCCTTCAGTTTACTTCGAATGACTTCAGGTTCGAGTTCGGCTCCGGCCAGAAAAGTTAGCAGCACAGCCCCCGAGGCCGCGAGGAAACGGAGCCATTCAGAATTGGATCCGAGGGATTCAAACTTGCCAAAATAGCCGGCGATGGCAGCCGTGGCCACGCCGACGCAGATTTCGACAAGAGCTATGGATATGCGAAGATGGTATGCGATTACGGCAGAAATAACAGCCAACCCAAGCCAAAGGGCGGCGATGGTGAAGATGTGTTCCATTATGAAGTCCTCCTTTCTCAAATCTCTTTCCGGACCGAGATTCGGGCACAAAAAAGCCCGCCTGGCAGCGGGTTACTTCTCAGACCTTCACATCCTACCGCCACACAGGTTTGTGCGGTAGGAGTCATCAGCCCGGTCCGAGCGGTTTATGAGGGGGACTCCATCCCCAATGTTTCCGAAATTATACGCCAACGACCGCTAAATGTCAACTGAGTGTACGTCTTCAAACAATTCGGACACGAGTGTTCAAAAAGTTAAGACATAGTTTG
>CAZDPY010000029.1:0-22198 GCA_964507455.1 uncultured Ignavibacteriaceae bacterium | reverse complement strand
ATAAACCTGCCCATAAGAAAAACCGGGGAAACAAAATTCCCCGGTTTTTTTTGTGTGTGTGAAACTAATAACAGGTACCAGCGTAGTATTAAACTTTAGGGCTATAAACTACGCGGAGTACAGATGAAAAAATCCATTCCAATGAAAATCATTTTATCAACGATTTCAATTCTGTTAATATTTTCGGCAATTGCAAAGTGCTATTCGCCGACTTACAATCCAAAACTTGATATAAAAAAGACCAAGGGCGAAATTGAAATTGATGCCGAACTAACAGATAGCGGATGGAGAAGTAAATCAATTGCGGAAAATTTCGCCGAGCATCGTCCGGGTGATCAGACCGAACCTCCCGTTAAAACCGAAGCATGGATTACTTATGATGATGCCTTCCTATATGTAGCGTTTATATGTTATGATGATCCAAAGGAAATTCGTGCCAATTACAATGAACGCGACCATATGGGCAACGATGATAACATATGCCTTCTTATAGACACCTATGGCGAAGCTGCATGGGCTTATGAATTAAATGTAAATCCATATGGTATACAGGGCGATTATCTTTGGTCAAAAAACGGCGGCGAGGACGCCGGTACCGATCTGATTTGGGATGCCGCCGGCAAAATAACTGATTCTGGTTATCAGGTCGAAATGGCCGTACCATTTTCTTCGCTCCGTTTTCCCAATAAAATAAATCAGACCTGGAAAGTGGATTTCTGGCGGAATCATCCACGCGACAGCCGTCGACAATACTCATGGGCGGCTTATGATCGTAATAATCCCTGCTGGCCCTGCCAATGGGGGACTATATCAGGTATTGAAGACGTCTCGCCCGGTAAAGGGATAGAATTACTGCCGAACATAGTTGGATATTCAAGCGGCTCTCTTAACGATGCCGACAATCCTAACTCAAATTGGTCCAACAGCAATTTTGAAACCGAAATATCAATGGGAGGCAAATATGCTATTACATCAAGCATAACAGCCGAAGCAACTTATAATCCTGATTTCAGTCAGATTGAATCGGATGTAGCCCAGATTGATGTCAATAGTACATTTGCCCTATTTTTCCCTGAACGACGCCCATTCTTTCAGGAAGGCAGCGACTTGTACAACACATATTTAAGTGCCGTATATACTCGTTCGATAAATGATCCCGTATTCGCATCTAAGCTAATTGGTCGCATTGGCAAGACCAGTATTTCATATCTAACGGCGGTTGATGAAAATTCACCGATTATGATTCCTCTCCGTGAGAAGACCGGAATTGCCCTTGGAGGTGAATCGGCCTCGAATATTTTCCGTATAAGACAGGGGTTTGGCGAGGATGATCATATCGGCTTTTTATTCACCGACCGGCGATTCACGGATGATAAAGGTTCAGGAACTGTAGCAGGATTTGATGGTTCGTACAGGTTTGCTGAAAATTTCCGATTTGAAGCTCAATGGCTTAGCAGCCATGTCCGAGAACTTGATGATCCGTCATTGATTGATACCACCTCAGATAACGGTATGGGACAGGTTTATCTTGATGACGGTAGTCATACGGTGCTGCTCGACGGAGAAAAGTATTGGGGACACAATGCTTATCTTAGTTTCGAATACTCTGACAGAAGTTTCTCCTTTGATATTGATTATAATGAAGAAAGCCCCACTTTCAGGGCTGATAATGGATTCATATTCATGAATGGAACACGTTCAACCGAATTCTGGACTTCATATACGATATTTAATGATACCAGAACATTTGATTTTATTGAGCCCCGATTGGGCTATGGAAGAGTATGGACATATGATGAAGGTGAATTTAAAGATGAATGGCTGTGGTATGAAATTGGAGTACAATTGAAGGCCCAAACTTATGTAGAATTTGGCGGCCTATTGTCGGAAGAATCGTTCCGCGGCGTTCATTTCGATCGTATCATGAGGCATTTCATATATATTAACAGCAATTTCAGCAATCCCCTGTCATTGGGATTAAGATATTCCTATGGGCACATGATTGCCCGCCAGGCCGAGCCGGTCAGGATGGGACGTGAGACTAATTTCGAGCTGTGGGCGACCATGAAGCCCACCAAAAAGCTGAAAATATCTCCCCAATATATATTTTTCAGAAGCAAAGAAATGGATACTGATGATATAATTTACGATGATTTCGTATTCAGAACTAATCTGACATATCAATTTACCAAAGAATTCCAAATTCGGTTGATTACCCAATATCATGACAGTCGGGAAAACTGGGAATTCGATCCCCTGGTCTCTTTCGAGCTTACTCCTTTTTCCATACTGTATGCCGGTTCCACGCATAATTTTCATAATTTTCCCGGACTTGGACTGAAAGAAACACACAGACAGTTTTTCTTTAAAATCCAGCATCTATTTCGAATTTGATTATGTTTTCTAAATTGCTATATTACGTTCAAAATATAACCCTGGAGAAAACATGAAAAGAATCACAGCACTCTCGCAATTTGCGATTGTTACCCTGCTATTTCTTGTAGCAGGTAACTTAATGGCAATCGATGTCCCGCCTCCGCCGGAGACAGAAAAAAATATTGTCTTCGATACTGTGCATGGGACCATCATTGAGGATCCATATCGATGGCTCGAAGATCAGGAAAGCCCGCAAACAAGAGCCTGGATCGAGAAGCAGCAGGAGTATTTTCAGGATGTTATATCTAAGGTTCCGGGCAGGCAGGACATAATTGACAGACTTACTGAATTGCGAAGAGTAGACAAAGTAACAATGCCGACAAAAAAGGGCGACAGGTACTTCCTTTACAAATTCGCTGCCGACCAGGAACATTATGTCATTTACATGAGGGAAGGCTTATTCGGCGAAGATAAGGTCCTTCTGGATCCCCATGAAATGTTCGAAGACCCGACAAAAAGTGTCGGTATGTTCGATATTACCGAAGACGGCCAAATCATGGCCTATTATGTTCGTGATGGAGGTGAGGATGAAACCAGATTATATTTAATGGACGTTGACAGCAAGGAATTGTTACCCGACTCATTGCCTCGCTATGATTATTTCGGTTTTTCATTCACCCACGACGGTTCGGGATTTTATTACTCCCGGCGCGAAGAAAATGGCCCGCGATTGTACTACCATAAGCTCGGAGATGATTTATCTGAAGATCAGTTGGTCTATGGCGAGGGAATGACTCAGGATAAGATTTTATCGGCCTGGGTAACTGATAATGGTGATTATTTGATGGTTTCTGTTTACCACGGATCATCTTCAAAGAAAAATGAATTATATTATAAAGATCTTCGCATCGGCGGCGGAATAAGACCGCTGGTTAATGATATTGAGGCCGTATTCAGCGGACAGTTTGCCGGTGACAAGTTACTTATACAAACTAATTGGAACGCCCCAAATTGGAAGATTATGGAAGTGGATATGTCTAATCCGGCCCCCGAAAACTGGACAGAATTTTTACCCGAGTCGGATGTTGTCTTAAAAGGGTTTTCAGTCGCTGGAGATAAGATTTTTGTTAATTTATCAAAAAACGTCCTCTCCAATGTCGAAATATATGACATTGATGGTAATAACGTTGGAGAAATTTCTTTTCCATCTCTTGGTACAGTTGGCGGTGTGCGCGGCCGCTGGGGAGTCGACGATGCATTCTTTTCTTTTACTTCGTACCATATCCCCACTACGACATATCACTATAAAGTTTCCACGGGTGAACGTTCCGTATGGGATCGGCCCGATGTTCCGGTTAATTCAGACGATATAGAAGCCAAACAAGTCTGGTATATATCAAAAGATGGTACCCGGATTCCGATGTTTCTTGTTTACCCGGCAGCCTATACCCCTGATGGAGAAACTCCAATCCTATTGACCGGGTATGGGGGGTTCAGGGCCAGCATGACTCCATATTTCAGTTCAATGTATGTCTTCTGGGTAGAGAATGGCGGAATTGTGGCTGTCCCCAGCCTTCGCGGAGGCGGTGAGTTTGGAGAAAAGTGGCATGAAGCCGGCATGAGGGAGAAAAAGCAGAGTACATTCGATGATTTTATTGCCGCTGCAGAATGGCTCATCGACAATGGATATACAAAGCCGGAAAAAATCGCAATCCGGGGAGGCTCCAATGGCGGATTGCTTGTTGGGGCTGCATTAGCCCAGCGTCCGGATCTCTTTGGTGCTGTCGTTTGTACCTTTCCCCTTCTTGACATGGTGAGATTTCATAAGTTTTTAATGGGACCTTACTGGGTGGGTGAATACGGTTCTGCCGACGATCCAGAACAGTTTAAATATATCCATAAATATTCGCCCTATCATAATATCGAAAAAGGCGTAGAATATCCATCAACTTTGTTTATTACAGGAGATTATGATACCAGGGTTGCTCCGTTACACGCACGAAAAATGACCGCCTTGCTGCAGGATATGACTGCAAAACCAACCGAAGACCCGGTATTTTTAATGTACGACATCAAAGCCGGCCATTCAGGAGGCAAGACAGTAACAAGCTCAATTGAAGATGATGCGGATATGTTTCTTTATCTTTTCTGGCAGCTCGGTATGCTCTGATACCAGAGAAAATCGATAGATATAATGGGCCGATTGCTTTAATCGGCCCTTTTTAGTCTGTAGATTTGTAATTATTAATGAAATACTTTATTTTGTGATTGAAATGAAGCTTGATATAGTATAATTGAGGAATATGAATAAACATAGAATGCCATCTTTTAGTTTTATACATTGTGCCGATTTACATCTTGATAGCCCATTTGTTGGGATAAGTAGTGACGAATTCCAAATAGCTTCAAGACTAAAATCAGCCACATTCGACGCCTTTGAAAATGTCATAAAAGCGGCAATAGAGCGTAGAGTTGATTTCATATTAATTTCAGGTGATGTATATGATGGCAGCGACCGCTCACTGCATGCTCAATGGAGATTCCGAAATATACTCAAATTGGCGTCTGATAATGGAATTTTCTGCTTTGTCGTTCATGGAAACCACGATCCCCTATCCGGCTGGGAAGCAGATATCGAATTTCCGGATCAAGTAATTCGATTCGGCCCTGAGGTCGAGTATCACGAATTCAAGCGTGACGGGAAACATGTCGCAGACATATACGGCATCAGTTACCCCGAAAGAGAACTTAAAGAGAACCTGGCGAAACGATTTAAAAGACAGAATAAGGATGTCTTTTCAATAGGCGTTCTTCATGCCAATGTCGGCAACTATAAGGGGCATGATAATTATGCCCCCTGCACTATCGACGATCTAAAAGAAACAGGTTTGGATTACTGGGCGCTGGGGCATATTCATGCAAGAGGTATTTTAAATGAGGCCGATCCGGTTATAGTCTACCCCGGTAATACGCAGGGACGCTCAATTCGTGAGTCCGGTGAAAGAGGGTGTTATCTTGTAAAGATCGATGAGCTTGGTGGAACGAAAATGGATTTTATCGAGACCGACACGGTACGCTGGTATATCCATGAACAAGATATAGCCGACTTTGATAATCCAGATCAACTAACGGGATTTCTCAAAAATCTCGGCGATGAAATCCGCGAGTTGTCTTCAGGTCGAGGCGCTATAATGCGATTTGTTTTAAAAGGGCGTGGGGGCTTGCATTCCCTGCTGAGTGATGGAAAACACCTCAGTGATATAATCGACCGGCTTCGAGAAGGTGAATCGGAACGAGACGACTTCTTCTGGGTTGATTCAATCAAAAATCAAACTCTGCCTGATATTGATATAGAGAAACGCCGACAGCAGGACGACTTCGTGGCCGATTTCCTGAAAAAGACTGAAAAACTGAAAAATTCTGAAAACTTCGAAGAAGAAATAAAAGAGGCCTTATTGAACCAACCCGAAGCAAATGTAGTCGCCCACGAAATAGAAAATATGAGTTACAATGCATTAATCGAGATAATCGAGAGAGCGGAAGTTTTCGGTCTCGATAATTTATTGAAGGAAGATGGAAGCTGAACATGTATATCAGCAGTTTTCACATAGACGGTTTCGGCGTATATCATAATACAGGCGTTTCAAATATCCCTCCCGGCCTTGCGGTTTTCATAGGCGACAACGAAAGCGGCAAAACGACACTGATGGAATTTATCAGGTCGATTCTATTCGGCTTCCAGGGAGATGCACCATCAAAGGGACGCAACGGATACGGACCCGTTTTTGGTGGAGAAAAATCTGGCCGAATAATCTTAAAGAATTCGCAGGGACACGCCTACAATATTGAAAGGCGGGGGAAAAATATAACGATTCTCGATGACGATGGCCGATTAATTTCCGGCGAGCCGGTTGATAATATATTGTCAGGAATAGACCGCGACGCCTATCAAAAAATCTATGCCCTTGGCCTGGAAGATCTTCAGGGATTGGATTTTCTAAGTGAGGAAAAATTTAGAGCCCAGATTTTTTCTGCAGGCGCCGGTCTGGGAGCGGCGTCTCTCCCCGATACGCTTAAACAGATCGATAAAGATCAATCAAATCTTTTAAAGCCCAGAAGCATCAGGGCTGATATAAATAAACTCAAGGCTGATCTGGAAAAAGTGAAAAAAGAAATCCGAGTCGTTCAAAACATGCCGATTGAGTACAGCCGGAAGAAAAAAGAACTTGAAAAGTTAAAATCAGAACTCGAAGCAGCAGTTGAAAAGCGGACTCGACTTGAACATGAACATAGACAACTGGAGCAATTGATAAAAACCAAAGAGCCATGGCTGAATTTTAAAAAAGCAAGTGCAAAAATCGAAGAGTTTGGATATGCCGAAAAGTTCCCGCCAGATGGAATAAGTCGTTTTGAAAATACCAAAGAGGCCTTGAGACAATTACAATCTGAAATCGATGAGAAAGAAACCTCAATTGATAATATTCGAAGGCAGATCGACAGAATCGTATTGGACGAGAAAGTACTTGAATTGCGCGATGAAATCGAATCAATGCGCGATGAACATACTCATTTTTTTAGGGCTGTCCAGGACCTTCCCGTTCAAAAAACAGAACTGGGAAATGCCCAAAAATCATTCGAAGAAAGCCTGAGGCAATTGGGACCCGATTGGGACCAGGATAGGCTCGAAAAGGTTGATCTTTCAATTAAAGCGCGGGGCGAGGTCGGGGATTTTAACAGAGAATTTGAAAATACTCATAAGGCCATCGAAAAGATAAGATTTGATATTGGAAGCCATGAAAATCGTAGAAAAGATTCAGAGGAACAGAAAAATAGATTAGAATCCCGTTTGGAAGATTTGCGTGAGTATAAAGAAAAAGACTCCGGAGATATTGAATCTTCTCTGGATTTAATTGATGAGTCCCAAAGGATTTTAACTGTTTTGGAGCAAAAACAGGGCTTTCTGGAGACTCTTAACCCTGCCAAGCCGGTTCCTATATGGGCTCTTGGCCTTGTCGGAATAGCTACTATTTTACTGGCCTTAATTCTGGTTTTGTTCGACGAATATTTGTTTTCAGTTGTTTCAATATTAGGCGGCGGAGCTGTACTGGCACTAATTTTATTTATCCGGAATCATAGACATAAAGAAACAAAAAAAGCAATTGCGTTGGAGTATGAAATCGGCGCACTTCAAAATGAATTAAACGAAAACAAAAATAGCCTGAAATTGAAAGACAATCCGGATTTAGTGACATTAAAGGAGCTCAGGAAAAATCTGGAGAATCATAAATTAGTCCTTAGTGAACTGAAAAATGTTCACTTGGAACATGAGGAAATAACCGCAAAAATCGGCAGGTACAACGACGATATTGAAAAGCTCAAACAAGGTGAAGGAAAATTAATAACAAAGAAAGAAAAAATTAAAAACGAATGGTACAATTGGCTGGAAGCGAAAGGCTTTTCAGGAGATATTGAGCCCGCACTTTTTAGTTCTATCATTAATGCCGTGGAAAAAGCACGAAAAGACCTCAATCTGGTGCATGAAAAAGCAGGAAGAGTTAATCAGATCGAAAATTATATAAATGACGTCCGTAAAAGAATATCCGTTCTGCTTAACAAACTGGATATGACCAAACCGATAGAAGAAATCGATGTTTATGTAATGGATTATCTTAAGACACATTTAAACGACACACTTAGCGCTGCCGCCGAAAAGGAGAATCTTCTAAATAAATCAAAAGAACTTAATGATAATTTAAGAAAAATAAAGGACCGCTCCGCTGAATATGAAGAAGAAATTTCAAGCCTATTTAAAATAGCCGGGGTTTCGGGTGAAAATGAGTTCTACAAGATGGGTGAGGATTACACTGAATTGATAAACGCCGTGAATGAAAAAGATAAAAATGATAAGCTGATAGAAATGGAAACAGGCAATAAATCTGACCGTGAAAAATTGAAGAGGAGTCTCGAAAACTCGCCGGCTGTTCAGCAGTTAATTTCTGAAAAAGGAGAAATTGAAAAAGAAATTAAATCATTGGCAGAGAGAATCGGCGATATTAACCAGCAAATCGGTTCGCTTAATAGAGAATTAGAAGGGATGGCTCAAAGCGAAAAGCTTGGAGAGCTTATTCAAAGTCGCACCTACCTTGAAAATAAACTAAATGAAGCTATTATCAAATGGTCGTCTCTTGCCGTCTGTCGTCATCTCCTCGAAAAAACGAGAGAAATTTATGAAAAAGAAAAGCAGCCGGAAGTTATCAAAGAAGCCAAAAAGTATCTAAACAAAATGTCATCAGGCACCTACGACCTCAAAATTTCCACGATTGATAGTTCGGTGCAACTCGAAGGCAAGACACTAAAATCAAAACCGGAGCTTTATTGGAGTTCGGGATTAAAAGACCAGACATTTCTGGCTGTTCGCCTGGGTCTTATTGGAAATTTATCCAAAAGCAAGCCGTCAATTCCTGTGATTTTCGACGATATTATGGTACGATTCGATCCTGACAGACAGCTTCAAACAGCAAGAATTCTAGCCGAATTCGCCAAAAAACACCAGATATTTTTCTTCAGTTGTCATCCGCAAAATACAGACCTGTTTAAAAATGTAGTAAAATCTATAGATGAAGATCGGCCCCAGGCAGCATATTTCGAGATAAAATCAAACCAATTTATGCAAGTTGTTTAATATTTTACCAATATGTCGCAACATTCTGCATTCTTTAGTCGTATTTATTAACAGATACTACAAAGTGCTTGACGAAACAGCCTATTATGCGCATATTAGAATCGATACTACTATGATGTAAAGCGTTTGGGTAACCTCATAATCACTTCGGTGATGAGCCATACTATATTCAGAGATTTTATTTAACGGTTGGACTGATATTTATTATCTGTCCGGCAAGGAAATTGTAAGGCACTGTCAGCAAAGGACCTTTAATTGAATATGGCTTATTGCCCTGAAAACTACAGAATATTTCTTGGTTTTGGCGAGTTTTGTCTCCACATGTATAAATTTATTAGAGATAAAGACGAAATTTATTAAGAAGAGCCATAAGGCTATATAAATATGCAGATTAAACGACCTAGACTATACAAATTCATTGAAAAATTCTGGAGGAGTAAAATATGGGATATTTTATCGATTCCGGCTGAAGAGCTATTAATGACAATTTTAATGGGTCCTGCGGACCCGAATATTCCGCGCAAATCAATAGCACTTAAAACTAAATGAAGAGAGGAAAGAAAAGCATGAAAAATTTCAAAGCTATTTTCCTGATCACACTCGTTAGCCTGTTGGCCTTCTCATTGGCCGCCTTTGCCGAAAGTGTTGAATCGGTGAAGGTAACCGCCGTCAAAAAAGAGGCAAAAGAAATTCAGCAGGTAACTGTTCAGGGTGAAGAATGGTATCCTCAAAACCAGCCTATGCCGGCTCAAAAAGATATTTTCGCCGGTGAACAGGGCGGTGAAGATATCTCTACCGCCGTTCCAATCGGCTCCCTTCCTGCGGTTCTAACCGGAACGACAATTGGTTATACCGATGATTACGAAGAGTCATGCCCGGTAACTCTTCCGACTACGTCTCCCGATGTTGTTTATTCTTTCCAGCCGACTGAAAATATGCTGCTGGATCTGACAACATGCTATGCCGGGACAGATTACTGGACAAAGCTCTTTGTTTATGAAAATGATGCTTCGACGTCGATAGCCTGTAGCATGGAAGATGATCTTTGCGGTGATTTCCGTGCTGCCATCTATCTTCTTCCGGTCGAAGCTTCCAAAATCTATTATATCGTGGTAGATGGCGGCTATGGTTCAACTGGAGCCGACTCGGGAAATTATGAGCTTCATATTGACCAGGTTCCTCCCGTTGATACCATGTTTACCCAGCCGGCTCTGGCTGATGATGGTTCGGGCGCCCTCTTTTTCGCGTTCCTTTACAGTGGAATGGAAGCCTATATACCGTGGCAGAGTTCGCTTGATGATGGTCAGACTTTTTCATCCGGCGTTATCTTTAACTTTGGTGGAGGTGCCGGCAGCTATCCGGCAACTGAATTCCATCAGGGTATCCAGTTCTATGGAACTGCCGTTCCTCCGGTTGAATTTACCAACGGTTCTGCAACTTATCTTGTCGATTTACCCGACGTAACAGATATTAACACGACAGCGGGGTCATATTGGGACTGGAGTTCTTACGGTTGGCACGATATGACGATGGCCGATATTGCTTGCGACGTGATTACAGATATCTGGTCATACGGCATGATTTCTATGGTTCACAGCACAACTTACACCACGCCGGAACTGATTGACGCCCCATTTGTTTCTTACCAGACCAGCTCCGATGGTCAGGCCACAATAAGCTGGTTTAGCGGTCTTGGGGATTGCCTTTCAACGACATGTGATATTGACAAAGTTACCCACAAGGCCTATGCTGTTTATGATCCGTTTGATGCCGACAGCGGCATTTATACCCTTTTCGCTCGTCAGGATATTCACGGCAACTGGGAAGACACATTATTTGGCGGTTCGGGTTGGACTTATTACACCGATGATACATCGAATGTCCAATATCCGGCTATTGCCGCCTATGACGGTAATGTCCTGATTGCAGCCGAAAATGTCAGAAATGATACTCCCGATGACCACGATATTATATGTTTTGTCAGCACTACCAGTTCTCTGGCCGATTTGAATACGATCACTATTGCCGGAACTACGGGGGATGAGAGATTCCCGCGTATCCAGCACATTACCGGCAATGTATTCCTTTGCACCTATATAATGGATGGCAAAGTATGGGGAACTTTGACTGAAGATGCCGGAGCTACCTGGCTGGATCCCGGTATTGTCAGTTTCCCTGAAGATGTTGCCGCCAGTGAGTATCGTTCGGTCGACCTAGCTGAATCCGACGGAACCGACATCAATATGGCTTATGTTTACGAAGTCCCGAGTGCCGGCAAGGCTCTGGTTAAAGATATAAGACTGAAAAAACTGGTCGGAATTCAGGTCGATACTGACGCCGACGGTGTTTACGATCCGTTTGATAATTGCCCTGAGGATTCCAACCCGGATCAGGCTGACTCCGACGGTGATGGCATTGGTGACGTATGTTCATTCGTCTGCGGCGATGCCACCGGCGATGACCTCGTCAACCTGCTCGATATCACTTATTTGATTAACTTCCTGTATAAAGATGGTCCGGATCCTGCAAATATGGATGCAGCCGACGTCAATAACGACGGCGCTGTCAACTTGCTGGATATTACATACATGATTAACTTCCTGTATAAAGATGGTCCGGATCCGGTTTGCGGATAATCAAATTGACTGAATAAAAAAAACGGCTCCCAGCTGGGAGCCGTTTTTTTTATGTTTCAATGTATTATAAACTACCAAGTGGATGTTCCTTTTCAAATGCTATTTTCAACGCACTTTTATGAACAAGAACCGAAAGCATCTTCAAACGAACATAATCTCCCCTGTAAAACATATATCCTTTATATTCGCCCCACCTTGAAGAGCGATTGGAGTCTTTAATTAAATACCAGTCATGCCCATTAATCCTTTTGTAGCCCACTATATGATTGCCGTGATCGTCCCGCGTTGTTCGATTATAAATTCTCATCTCACGGGATGCCTGACTAATTTTATCGATCTCTATATCAAACGGCGCGACAACCGCAGCATCCTTAAATCCGCTATAACCCGGTTCAGAAACATCGCCACCCTGCGCGACGGTATAACCGTTTTCGACGGCCGTCTTTATTAAATGGTACCATTCATCGAGCGGCAGGTTCCAGTAAGTGCTGTCATGCCGCCAGTTGTCATACACCTCCAGTTCATGCTGCTCGTGGAATGGTTTAGCCATTGTCGACATAGCATCAATATAGTCATCGGCATTTAGTTTCAGAACACGCTCGACGAAGTCCCGCGGAGTCATTTCTTTGCCTTCAAAATTTATGGACTGCGGCGGCTGTCCCATGTTATCATCCAGTATAATCTTGACTGACGCGATAATTTTATCTTCATCCCAATAATTATTCTGTTTTACGTAATCAAGGTATTCTCTTATCTCTCGAGCCATTCTCGAATGATCGTACAAATCTCCTCTTACTAATCCACTATAATCCGTTGCCGGAATCAGGCCGTATTCGCGCATTATATGGAGGGTAGAATTTAATGCCCCTCCTTCGCTCAGCCAATATTCTCCCCGGGTATTGATAAAATGCCGCACTTTTTCGAGGTATTCATAATAAACGACATACATTTCAGACAGCTTTATCTCTCTTCCGGTCAGACGGTTAATTTCAGTCTCCAGGAAAGATATCCCCGCGAAACACCAGCAGGTTCCTGTACGATATTGCGGTTCGGGGGGCAGATGAAAAGCGGCGTCGAATTCCTCCGGTGAAGATGGCTTCTCAACACCGCCAAAATCGAAGATGAAATCTTTTCTTTCCTCTTCCATTTTGAGCTCATTTAACCTGGCCCGAATCTTTGCCGTTATACTGTCCCGAATCTCCTGCTCTCTCTGGCTCTGCTTGTATAGCCTGTCCAGCACGGAATCTCTGTAATCGGAAATATATTTCGCATTTGGGACGTCCTGCTGGGAGTATAGATTTGAGTTCATAAATAATACTAATAAAGTCGTTAATATTAATATTGATGAATAGCGCATGACTGCTCCTTTTTTTGGCAAGAAGTTTCTAATAATTGAGTATATGAATTTGCCTACATTGCAACAAGAAAAATTAAGGTTAAAAAGGTGGAAAATGTTAGTAGATAACAGTTTCTACTTGCCAAATCAGCCTAAACGAATATATTGAAGTAAACCATTACCGGCCACATGTTAGAGAGGTTTTTCAATGATACATAAGTCTTTTAAAATTCCCGCCATAGCTATATTCCTGTTGGTTCTTTTCTGCCTTGCTTCGGCATCGGAAAACTATATCCAGACCCGGATATATATCGATAGCAAGGCCGATTTCATAAAAGTCAGGGAAATGCATCTCGATATTGTCTGGAAAGAGGATAACTATATCGAGGTGGTAGCTAATGCCGACCAACTGGAAAAGATCAAATCCTCCGGCCTAAAATATAAAATAATTATTGAAGATCTAACTGCTCATTATAAATCCCGACTTGCCAAACCGGATAAACCAATGGGCGCATATAAAACGCTCAGCGAATTATATTCTCATCTGGACGGTCTAATTCTGGACCATTCCAATATCGTATCGCCAAAAATGAGCATCGGTCAAACTCTTGAAGGCCGCGACCAGTGGGCTGTTAAAATATCCGATAATCCGCAGGTAGATGAAGATGAACCGGAACTTTTGTATACCGCCTGTATTCACGCCAGAGAAGTTATAACGCCTGAAGTTCTCCTCCATTTTATGGATTATTTAACAGATAACTATGGAGTCATACCGGAAGTAACAGAACTCGTCGACAACCGCGAAATGTGGTTTATTATAATGGTCAATCCGGATGGCTATTACTACAATGAAGTTACCGATCCGGGCGGTGGAGGGATGTGGCGCAAAAACAGAAGGAACAACGGAAACGGCACTTATGGGGTTGATCTGAATAGAAATTTCGGATATGAGTGGGGGTATGATGACCAGGGGTCATCACCCTATGGTTCTGATGCGGATTATCGCGGTTCGGCACCCTTTTCGGAACCGGAAACACAAAATCTAAGGAATTTTGCCAACCAGCGTAATTTCATTATAACGATGTATTACCATTCTTACTCAAATCTGATTCTTTATCCCTGGGGATATGACAGCTATTACACGGAGGACCACACAATCTTCTCCGCCCTCGGTGATTCCATAAATTCAATGAACGGATATGCTCCGGGAACAGCCTGGGAACTTCTTTATCCAGTCAATGGTTCGAGCGATGACTGGCATTATGGTGAGCAGGTTTTAAAAAATAAAAACCTCGCTATGACTATTGAAGTCGGCTCATATAGTGACGGTTTCTGGCCGGAGGAATCGAGAATCGATGACCTTATAGAAGAAAATCTCGAACCCAATCTGTTCCTCGCCAGAATTGCGGGCAACCTTGATCAACTTTATCCGCCGGTGAGACCGACTCTTGTAGTCGATGATACCCTCGATGCCGGGCAATATACTATTAATTGGTTTTCACGAGATACCCTTAATCCGCCGGTTAAATATGAACTGGTTGAGATGCAGGGATACAATCAGTACATCACCGATTCAGTGTATGATGATTCAAACTGGGACCGCTTGGGATTTATTATAACGACATCACGCTATAACTCACCTCCCAAGAGCTTTTACTCCGGGGCGGCGAATAGTATTGACCGGAAAATACAATTCAAAAACCCGCTTTTTGTACGTCCCGGTGATTCATTGAAATTCAAAGCTTATTTTGAAATAGAACTCGACTGGGATTATGCCTATGTGGAAGTAACTACCGACGGGATGAATTATTACACTCTTCCCGGAAATATTACTACTGATTTCGATCCCAATGGAAACAATATGGGTAACGGTATAACAGGCTCGTCCAGTGGATGGGTTGATGCCGCCTTTGACCTGAGTAATTATGAGGGCAAAAATATCTTTGTTCGTTTCCGCTATATTACCGATAGTTATGTTACCGAAGAGGGCTTTTATTTTGACGACATTTATCCTCTTGAAGGATATGATTCAATAACGGTCATCGCATCCGATATCGCCGATACATCATATACTTTTTATAATCGGGATGAAGGTACATATTTCTATAAAGTCCGCGGACAGGACGCTGAACAGCAATGGAGTGAGTTTTCAGGAGTGCGGGAAACTTATGTTCTCGACATAAATGATTTCATTTGCGGTGATGTCAACGAAACGGGTACCATAGATATTCTCGATATCACATTTTTAATAAATTATCTGTACAAAGAAGGTGCGGCTCCGGTTCCATATGATGCGGCCGATGTAAATTCCGATATGGCGGTAAACCTTCTTGACGTTACCTACCTTATAAATCACTTATACGGCAGTGGACCGGAACCATCCTGTCCATAGACTAATGCAGGCAAGCAATTTGGAGTTTTGATAATGACAAAATGGACTGTACCCTTCATCGTCTTGACAACTTTGGTAATGCTCATTACGGCTATAGCCGAGGAAACAGAATATCGGAGCACATCGCTTCCGATCGAACTGACGGAAGAAGAAAAAACTCGACTTGATGAAATCGGTATAAACCATATCATTACTGCTCCGCCTCCGGGACCGATCCGTAATTGCGCTGAATGGGAACCTTCGGAAGGCGTAATTATCCGATGGCCGCTTGGTATATCTACGGCTATAGTTGCCGAGCTATCTGAAGATCTCATGGTTACCACCATTGTCGGGAGTACGTATGACCAGAATCAGGCAATAAGCTCCTATACCGCCGCAGGTGTTAATATGGCCAATACACAGTTTATCATGGCCTCGACCAATTCTTTCTGGACACGTGATTACGGCCCCTGGTTTATATTCAACGGCAACGATGAAATGGCTATCGTCGATCATGTGTACAACAGGCCGCGGCCATATGATGATCAAATACCGTGGGTAATTGGCAGTGAATGGGGTATGACCGTTTACGGCATGGATCTTATTCATACCGGCGGTAATCATATGAGCGACGGTCTGGGAACGTCGATGTCAACCGAACTAGTGTATAACGAAAACCCATCCCTCACCAACCGGGAAGTTGACTCCATAATGCTGGAATATCTCGGTAATGACTATACAGTTCTTGATTATGTCGAATCTTACGGAATTCACCATATCGATTGCTGGGCAAAAATGCTAAACCCGGCGACAATCCTGGTCAAGGATGTCCCAACCGGACATGAAAGCTACCACCATCTCAACAATCGAGCAGCCTGGCTGGCTAATCAAACCAGTCCTTGGGGTACAAAATATAATGTTGTCCGGATTTACTGTCCTTACGGAACTGCTTATACTAATTCAATTATCCTGAATGATAAAGTTTTTGTCCCGACTTTCGGATCATCGTGGGATGACAGCGCTATCGCAACCTACCAGGACGCGATGCCGGGATATGAGATACTGGGCTTTGACGGTCCCTGGTACGATAATGATGCCATTCACTGCCGCACCATGGGCGTTCCTGACGGAGAAATGCTATATCTCAAGCATATACCTCTCACAACTACGAGTGATACACTTAATGACTATCCTGTTGCAGTAAATATTGTAGACTATTCTATTAGCGGCCTGATTTCCGACTCGTTGAAAATATACTATAAAACAAAACAACAAAATTTCTCATATACTTTTTTATATCCCTCTGAAAATCCTGATTCGTTTGTCGGTCATATACCGGCACAGAAATATGGGACAACGATTCAATATTATATCCAGGCCGCTGATAATTCGGGACGCGTCGAGACTCATCCCTATATTGGCGCACCCTGGGCGCATGAGTTCTACATTAATATGCCGCCAATTATTATTTCTCCTGATTCCTTTAGTTGCCCTGCCGGAGAAGTATTTGAATATTGTCCGGAGTTTGAGGATAATGATGACAGCTCCCATACTATTGAATATTCCGGCTATCCGGACTGGTTGACGGTTTCCAATGATTCATTAACGGGCACCGCCCCGGATTCATCGGTAGAATTGACATTCGTCGTAACTGTATCCGATCCACATATTGGCACTACCGAACAGATTTATCTTGAGATAAATAAGGATTTCATATGCGGCGATGCCAGCGGAGACGGGCAGGTTAATATTCTGGATGTGACCTATTTGATAAATTATCTTTATAAAGAAGGCCCCGCGCCGGCATTTATGGAAGCGGCTGACATTAACTCGGATGGCAATGTTAACCTGTTGGATATTACATACTTAATCGAGTTTTTATATGACGATGGGGCGCCGCCCAATTGCTCGTAGAAAGAAAATAATAATTTTTTTCTTGACAAAATTCGAACAAGACGTATTTTTCTAGAGCTACAGATCAAAATATGGTTTATTAGGATATTTTGACTAACCTAATAAAGAGGCACATATAGTCATACCGTTATCGGTTTAAAATCAATATTAATTTCTATATCCGGGAGGAAAATCTATGTCGTGCAAGAGGACTTTGCAGCGCTTCACGACTTTATTGATCGCACTGATATTTCTATCGGTGTCTGGAATAACCTATCCTCAGGATTGTGAAATAACCATTTCAATGCCGGATGTATATGTTGCGCCCGGAATTGGCTCAACCTGGCTCCCGATTTATCTGCAAAACGATATCGATTCAATTGCCGGGTTCGAAATATGGCTTATGCTTAACAGGCCGGATATAGCCTGCTTTGCTCTCGATACAGTCACAATCGTTGATTCAACTTATTGGCGCTGCCTTGAATACGTTGGAACCGATTGTATAGATTCGCTGGATGTTACTGATTCGGTATATTTGGACCCTGAATCTGAATATGATTGGGTAACGACTGATTTGATTGAAACGATCTCAGGAATTCTTGACACCAATGGCACTCTGGTTCAAGGGTGGGATTATTTATCTGCCAGAAATATCGGCGGGATGTATGATATAAAGTTGACCGGTATTTCCGATATTGGTGATCCGAATTATCCGCATGAAATCGATCCACAGGACGGATCGGTACCGTTAATATGGGTGAAAATGGCAGCCAAAAATGTCCTGGACACTTTACAGGATAGGACTGCCGAAATATCTGTTCAGGACATCCCGGATCATTTCAGTTTCGCAGACAAGTATGGTAATGTTCTGGGTCTAATCACGGATACAGTGATAGACACTTCCTGCTTTACCTGCGATAGCTGGGAGGGTGATATATGCCTTAGCTGGTCGCCAATATCCTGCGACCAAACCGGACTTGTAGATTCAATTGCGGTTGATACCGGATATGTTCCCACTTATGACCCGGGTTATTTCTGTTTGGTTACTGGAAGCATAACTGCCAAAGATTCAAATTTCTGTGCTGATGCCAACAATGACGGATTAATCAACTTGCTTGATATTTCTAAAATAATTGAATGCCAGTACTATCCGCCGATCGAAGGTTGTGAGCTTTCTGATGTCGATCCCAACAATGACGATGCATTTAATCTACTTGATATAGTCTATATAATAGGATATCTCTATAAAGAAGGACCGGCGCCCTGGTGTATGGTTGATTGAATTTTAATATAATTGGCGGCCCGGATAACTTATCGGGCCGCCCCAATAAACAACTCTTTTTAAGGGACCGCGCATTAAAGTTCTTTAACGAATAGAAAGATTTACAATAAGAACCTCACACGGGAGGAACTATGATTGGTAGTACCAATACCTCACCGGCGCGGCCTTTATCATTATTTATCCTTTTCTCTCTCTCTCTTCTATTTTTGTTATTCGCTTTTTCAGCCTTCGGTAATCCGCATAATCAGGAAGCCTTAAATGATAAAACGTCGACCGGTGAAATAGACGAAGTCACCAATTGGGGTGCTGGTGACTTAAATTTAAACGGCATTCCTTTTGAGATTGCCGATGCAATTCTATATTCAAATTATTTTATGTACGGGCTATCTGTCTTTACGATCGACATTAATGCACAGATCGCCGCGTCAGAAATAAATGGCGACGGTTTACCTTTAACCGTAGCCGATTTTATATATATGCTGCGCGTTATCGATGGCACATATGTTTCTCCCCCGGATAGCGCCATACCCAATCCTTCTTTCAGCGGAACGGTCGGCAAAGTAGAGCGTGGGGGTACGCTTGTAATAACGACTAATTTCGAGGAGAGGGTTGGGGGGCTTCGGTTGACTTTTGCCCTCCCCGCAGGAGCAGCCGAAGGCAATCTGAACCCGGTGCTTCTTCCGGGGGCGGAGCATATGGATATGCAGTATAATATTTCCGGTGATTCAATGTACGTTATGATATACAAGATGTCCGGTACGCCTTCCAATGAAATCGGCACAACGATTGCCGACGGTCCGTGTGAAATTCTCCAATTCAATAACGTCGATTCCTCGCCGGAAATAATCGGGGCCGCCGCCGCGGGATTTGATGGAGCACCGGCATTAGTGGAACTTCAGAATAATGCAATATTTCAACGCGGCGATATAAATCTTGATGGAATTAATTATACGATAGCCGATATGGTCCTGATGATGAATTATCTCATTTCATATGGAATCGATGCCTTTACGATAAATCCATCTGAGCAGCTCGCAAACGGCGATATCAATGCTGATCTGGTTACTATAAATATTCAGGATCTGCATTTTATGTCGCGCGTAATTGACGGTACTTTATTCCCCCTTGAATACCCCCAGAATTACGAAATTGTATATGATACAATTTATGCCAGCTTTTTCAGAAAACTAAACTTCGGCACATATAGTGTCGAGGCCTACCTTGAGGATACTGTTGGGGCCCTCTATTTCGCTTATTATGTTCCGTCTATTACAGATACAAGTACAATTTCCATTTCACTTCATCAGGATATTAATCATATGGAACTTGCATACGGATTTCATCATGATTCTCTGCTGATTGCCATCTATGACATGCCTGATGGGGATGAATTTAGCAATGTTATAGAGCCCGGGCAGCATGAAATCTTTCAGATCAATTATGAGAATCCCGAAAATCTGCAGTTCGTTTACGCGGAAGGCTCCGGTTATGACGGTGATTATGTAAAACTGGAAGATTATACATTATATGACCGGGGTGACGTTAACCTCAACGGTATTTCAAACGAAATTGCCGATTTTATTACAATGGAAAATTATCTCTTTTCAGACGGAATAAACGCATTAAACATAGATCCGTATACACAATTATTGCAGGGAGATGTAAACGCCGACGGAGTAAAGTTAAACATCCAGGACCTGCATTACATAGGACGCATTATCGAAGGAACTTTCCCGCCTATAATGATCCCTGATTGGGAAAGAGTAGTGTACGATACTATTCCGGTTGCATATAGTATGCTCCCGACCGATTCCTCTATAACCATTCGTACCCAATTATCCGATTCAGTCGCGGCTCTATATTTTGTATTTAATGCCCCGTATCTCCCGAGCCCGGATTACCTGGAAATTACGCTCCTTTCCGGCGCAAGTGATATGAAACTATCTTATGGAGTTCATAATGATTCACTTGTTGTAGCGATTTATAATTGGCCCGGGGAGCCTGTAAATATGATTGCTCCCGGAATACAGGATATTATTCATATCGACTTCGGCGAATTTTCAATTCCAGATATGATTTATGCAAATGGCTCCGGTTACAACGGCGAATATGTCAAAATGGAGCTAAGCAATATTCCCAATGCTCCTCCGGTTTTTGACAATTACCCCGGGCGTATAATTAACGATTATTATGGCGGCTTTCAAATAGACCTAAATGCAACAGATCCCGATTATGATGGCGGTTTTCTCGAATATCAAATTATAGAAGGTCCGGGGAGTATTGACCCAAATTCCGGAATCTTCACATATTCCGGGGTTTGCCAGAACATTAATGATTCTTTTGCGGTAGTTATATGCGCCGAGGATGCTTTCAATCCCTGTCCGCAACAAAGCGATATTTATCATGCAGAAATCTATCTTGTGATTGAAAATCAACCTCCGGCACTCGGTGATGCTAATGGTGATGGCGAAATTCTTCTTACAGATATTACTATTTTGATCGATTATCTTTACGATGACGGGCCATTGCCCCTGCCGGCCGCAGATGTTATGGACGTCAACGGCTTGCCAGGTGTCAATTTACTTGACATTACCTATCTAATAAAATTCCTCTACGCCGATGGCGCAGAGGTTGTATGCCCTTAGTAGGGAGCTCGCTGTGAAGTGTGGGGGTGCCCGGCCAGGTACCCCCGCACAAAAATTTTGCGGAGGATTAATTATATACGCTATTCTCCACCGGAGGGATTATTCTATAAAGGGGGACGCTGTCGGGCGGCGTCCCCTTTTATTATTGGAGATTTTCAATTGAAAAACAGCATTCTCTTTTTAAAAATAAACGGCAAGACTCAATTTGACAGCCCTGTTACTCAAAACAAAAGAATCTTCATCGGATATGTTTTTTGAGCCCTCGTAGTTGGAGTTCTCATTTGATTCATTTTGATAGTACGCCAGCATTCCATATTCGGCCATCAATCCGATATGTTTTGCAGGAAACCACTCAACTCCGAGAATACCGGCAAGACCAACCGACCAGATTCTGCTCTCATTAAATCTTTTCAGGCCTATTTGATCTTCCGGAAAGCCTTCTCCAAGTTCATCTTCGCTTCTTTGAAACCGGTATGATACATCCGGTCCGAATCCATAATACAGGTTTACTGCAGAATTGCGCAAAGGATAGCCTAATTTAAGGAATTCAGCAGAAACCGAATAGTAACTTCTGCCATGCAATGTTGATCTTGTGGGAACTTCAGCTGATGGTATCGATTTTGATTCCTGATCGGTATTATTTGCACTTATACTCAGTCCCAGCCTTACGGCACTTATTGGGGAATAATGCCGTTTACACGAAATAGTCATACCCTCAAAAGATGTCAGCCGGAAATTTTGATCGACCTGAAACAAAAGCGACCAGCTTCCTTTTTCCATAGGATTTGGCCTTTTACCATTGTCTGCTTCCTGGCCAAACGCTGGTACATTTATTATCAGCATTATACCAATAACAATTAATGGACAGATTGCGCCAAACTTTGACATGGTCTTTCCCATAGTGTCTCCTCTGTTTAAAATTGAGCTAATTTCAAAAGGTGTGGAAATTGATAAAAAAGTAGCGTACCCTTTCGGTG
>CAZDPY010000028.1:0-29879 GCA_964507455.1 uncultured Ignavibacteriaceae bacterium | reverse complement strand
CGGCATCAACCAATCCGTTACCATTGCCAATACCATCATCGATAGAATGATCGTCATACACCATGAATGGACCCTCGGGTGCGATGATCTGCACCTGAGCCGTATATGGCATGGCGTTATAAGCGGTAACGGTTAATGTAACAGCCTCACCGATTGGCAATTCTTCGTCTATTGTAATCGTCGCCATTCCATCGGTACCTGTTATGCCTGTACCGTAAATAGTTCCATTATGATACAATGCGCAAACAGCGCGATTTACGCCAACAACCTCGACCTCCATTGTCGGGAGGGTGAAAATATGTGCGGCCGGATGATTGACTGTAAGATCCATGGGGTCAGTTGTACGTATCATTACATTTGGATCACCGAACAGTGTCCAGGCATTATATTCTTCAAAACCGCCGGCACCATTTAATTCAACCATTTTGCTCGAACTGTTAAAGCAAAGTCCTCCGAGAGTCAACATCGCCTCAGCAACAAGCAGATCAGTAGCTTCATCCTGAGCATCCATCGGAGGCGCCCATGATTGCGAGATGGTTGACATATATGCCGCAATCGCACCAGTCGGGCTGTTAACATCGCCATTATTGGCTCTCATCCATGCTTCAGCAAAACAGGTACTGCTGGCAAAGTTACCATTAAGACAGGCAACGCTGTAGACTAAAGGTAGCATGTTGACATTGGTAAGAGAATTTACGTTAGAATTCGAAAAACCGGTCGTTCCCCAACTGGTAGTACTACCATGACCGGTATAGTTTATAAAACTACGGCCATCATTTACTGCGGTCGAAATCATAGAAATTGTCGCACTTGGCTCATAGATTCCATCGACAAGAGTATAATTATAGGCCAGGAGATCATCGCGTATATAGCCAAGGTGAACATAATCGTATTCGCCACCATTATGACCGCCGGGACCTTCGTCGGAACCGATACCAACTGCCTTATGATACCAATCCATTCCCTGTGGATTTTGCTCATAGGTTAATGTCTTGTTGACCTGGTTAACAACATCGCTGGAACTTTCAGCAGAAAACCGTCCTACAAAGCAATCAGGATAGTTATCGCTACCGGCAAGCAGGGCGTAGTTCGGATCAGCATCGATAGAACCATAATCCCCGGGCGCAACATGGGAAGCGTCGCCCACTAGCAGAATCCAACCCAAATCGGTGGAGTCATAAAAGTTCTGTACAAAACTTTTTATACTGGAAGAACTATTGCCTATAGTTGAGACATTGATGATTGTTGTCTTAGTCCCTTTCTGATTTTTCCATTGTACAAGCGGCTGCATTTCGTCACTGTAGTCATCATACGTAATTATCAGCATTTCACCTTCTTCAGGAGTTGCAGGATATTTGTCGCTCATAAAATCATAGTTGATAAACTGGCGCTGGTAGAGAAGCTCGAAATCGCTTAGTAGATTAATGGAATTTTTGGCTCTTGAAAGGACATTGATTTTGCCCGGGCCGGCATTGACAATTTCCACCTGAATGGAAGTATAAACCCGGATTGTCTTTGTCGCCGGATTATATTGAAATGGATTCAATTCAATGACCGTTCCTCGATAATCACGAACTATAAAAGGTTCGCGTAGTTCGGCCAAATTTGAAGGATACCATTCCGAGGTATTATATACCGGTCCAAATTCGAAAGGCACTTTCGAAGGATCGACTTCACGCGATAGATTTCCCTTTGACGGGGCTATTGGCGTATTCGGAAATTCTTTATATTCCGACGAGATAATCCTGATTTCCATTTGGGCGTCGTCAGGAATAATAATACTCCTGCGGATAGAGGGAAGAGCCGGTTCACCTTTATTTAAAAGGATATGCTCCTCGCCGCATCCAACGACATAGTAAGAATCACCGTCAATATCAACTTTATGGTGGTAATACCCATTGATATCATAACTTACGACGGTTTTTTGATCATTTGATTGTTCAACGGTTACGATAACATCTTTCGTACCGGAATCGAGCTGAACATACTCCGCCAGGACAGGCGAGGCGATTATCAGCATGAACAAAAAGGTAGACAATAGCAACTTCTTTGGCATTAGACCCTCTCTTTTATATTAGTGGTTAGCATATTGTCCGGTTAGTTACCCCATGGTGTGCTGATTACCGGAGTGTAAGTCTTGTATTTCTAATAATATATGCGTAAACAATATTTTGACAAGGGAAAAATAGGCGCAATTTTGTTTTAGATCATAGAATATTTAGACCTATAATATCCCCAAACTTACAACCGCAATCCCCAGATTAACTTCAAAAATATATAAATATTTCGATTTTTGCCGATTATAAATTAAAAGGGGTGGTTTAGTTATATATTACCGGGGGCAGAATGAAATCCGACTCTACTATTATCGGCGCCAAAAAAGCCAGCTATAAAATCGACTTAGGTAATAAGGAAATTCAATGTCCTGTATGCCAGAGCGATAAGGTGTTCTTATTATTCCTGTCAAATCTCTCGGATGCTACTTTTATCCTGGATAAGGCAGGGTGCGTAGAATTTGCCAATAAAGCAGCAGAGAAGATTTTTGGTTGGCGTATCGGAGAATTTATTGGCAGGAACCTCCATTCATTGGTTCATCATAGCGGAAGAGAGGGTCAGGCCTTACCTTACAGTGATTGTCCGATCAGTCACCTTGCAGAAATGGATAACCAAAACTTTTCAGGCGAGCAAATCTGCTGGACAAAAAACGGTTCCAGAATCCTGGTCCGAATTGTCGCCTTTGCTATTATGGGCAATTGCGTCCAGGATGGGGCGATTGTCCTTTTTTCTGATATAAGTCAGTCCCGCAGGCTTAAAGATGAGCTGGTTTCAACGCATGCAAAAATGGTCTCGGAACAATTGGCCCTCCGTCAGAAGGATACGGCTTTAAAGGAAATATTGAAACAAATAGACAATGAAAAGAGTCTCCTAAAATTCCATATCCAGTCAAATATTGACAAAATTGCCGGTCCCATAATAAATAAACTCTCTGAGAGATTAAGCGGAACTGATACTGAATATCTCGACATGTTAAGGAATTGTCTTAGTGATATCGCATCGCCTTTTGTAGGGCAATTATATTCAAAAGAGTCGAAACTTACTCCCCGCGAAATAGAAGTCTGTAATATGATCAAAAACGGGATGTCTTCAAAAGATATCGCGCAAATGTTGAATATTTCCGAGCAAACAGTCCATCAAAGAAGAAAACTAATCCGAAGAAAATTAAACCTTACAAATAAAAAAATTAACTTAACGACCCATCTTCAGAACTATCCCTGCGAATAACTCTGTGATTTGTTACGGCATGAGACGTTTAATCTATTGTTGATTAACATCTTATACGACGTCTGCGATTGGGTAACTCAGCTATACAATCAATACCCAATATTATACCATTTACAAAATCTGAATTCTATCGATTCTTATAATAAATCGAAGCAATCTTTTCTTACTAACTCATTTTTAAAACCCATAGGGGGGGAGGTCTTATGCTAAAGGATATGAGTGTCGGAAAGAAAATCGGCGGTGGTTTCGCACTGGTGATTATTCTTCTCGGTGTTGTGGCGGTATGGTCCGTTCTCGGCATCAAAGGCATTGTCGGCAATGCCGAGATGGTCATCAAAGGTAATGAGCTCCGAGGCAATATGGCCCAGCGAGAGGTAGACCATCTTAACTGGGCCAATGAGGTTAATGCCCTTTTGACAGATGCGAATGTTAATGCGTTAAATGTTCAGGTGGATCCAAAGAAGTGCGCCTTTGGAAAATGGTATTATAGCGATGCTCGTCTGCAGGCCGAGGCACTTGTACCACAACTGAAGCCGCTGTTTGAGCAAATCGAGGAACCACATAATCATCTGCACCAATCGGCTGTAAAAATTGGCGATATCTATGAAAGAGTTGATCTCGAAATGGGTAATTTCCTCAGGGAGAAAAAGACCGAACACCTAACCTGGGCACACAGGGTCAAGGACGTTTTCGTTGATGAATCTCTTGATGAAATTCATGCTGAAATGGATCCCCATAATTGCTCGTTTGGCAAATGGCTTTATTCGGATGAGATAGAGAAAAGGAAACGCCACGACCATCAATTTGCGGCCGCCCTGGAGGGCGTTTATGAGCCGCATAGCAAGCTGCATGAAAGCGCAAAACATATTCAGGAGTTATTGCATGAGGGAAGACGCGATGAAGCGGCGTCTTATTATATGGCCAACACCAAGCCTCTGGCATATGAAACTCTTGATGAAATTGACAAAGTTCTGGGCTGGCATGATGCCAAGGTTGCAAATATGCATGAGGCCGAAAGAATTTACGCTGAGGTTTCTAAACCCAATTTGAAAAGGGTGCAGGAATTGCTCGGAGATATTGTCCATACTACCAAAGAAAATATTATGACGGACGAAGAGATGCTTCATGCTGCAAGTCGTACCAATATGGCCGTCATTATTATCAGTATAATTGCGGGTATTATTGGAATCGGTTTCGCTATCGTCTTAGCTCGCGGCATAATTCGTTCATTAATTGCCATAATCGGCGGTCTGACTTCCGGTGCTGAGCAGGTCTCTGCAGCTTCTGAACAGGTCGCCGGAGCCAGCCAGTCGCTTGCCGAAGGAGCCTCCGAACAAGCGTCTTCAATTGAGGAAACTTCATCGTCCCTTGAAGAAATGTCCAGTATGACCAAACAGAACGCCGACAACGCCAAACAGGCCAATAATCTTGCTAATGACGCTAACAATGCTGCCGAACGCGGTGCCGGGGCGATGAACGAAATGTCCGGCGCTATGCAGGAGATTAAGAAGTCTTCCGATGAGACGGCCAAGATTATCAAGGTTATTGATGAGATCGCTTTCCAGACCAATCTATTGGCTCTCAATGCCGCAGTTGAAGCTGCTCGTGCCGGCGAAGCCGGTAAGGGTTTTGCGGTTGTTGCGGAAGAAGTTCGTAACCTGGCTCAAAGATCGGCCGAGGCAGCCAAAAACACTAATGAGCTTATCGAAGGCTCACAGAAGAATGCTGAAAATGGCGTGAAATCGGCGGAAGAGCTGACTGCTATCTTCCAGGATATAAATAGTGCCAGCAAGAAGGTAACAGATCTGATAAAAGAAGTATCGTCGGCCAGCGATGAACAGGCTCAGGGAATCGACCAGATTAATTCTGCCGTTACTCAAATGGATCAGGTCACTCAGCAGAATGCTTCGAGTGCCGAGGAATCATCCTCAGCTGCCGAAGAAATGGCGGCACAGGCTCAGACGATGATGGAGTATGTCGGCAATTTAAATAGACTCGTTTATGGCGCAAATGCAAGTGCGAAAGCGGTCATAAATATCGACAAGCAGAAAACACCGAAGAAGCAGAGCATTCAGCAGAATTTCAAAAAGTCGGTTGTAAAAAAAGCGCCGGTTTCAAAGAAAAGTGAACAATATGAAAAGCAGCAAACTTCAAATTTCGAAGACGTCATCCCGCTTGAAGAAAAGGAAATGGCTGATTTCTAATATTTTTATTTGCCATTATTAACATCCGAACGGGCGGCTCACATGCCGCCCGTTTTTTTACTCTTCAAAGGGCCATTTGGGAAGATTAATCTTGCGGGGTCTGTCTTCACGGAAACCAAGCGCATAATCGGCCTGCATTAAGGTTTGAATTTCCCTGGAACCTTCATATATGGAAGCTCCTTTGGCATTACGAAAATATCTTTCAACAGGATATTCATCTGAAAAACCATATGCACCATGCACCTGAATGGCATCCGAAGAGGCCTTCTCCGCCTCGCGGCAGGCGATCCATTTGGCCATTGCCGTTTCACGGGTGGATCTTCTGCCTTCATTCTTTAGCCATCCGGCATGCATCCATAAAAGTCGTGAATACTCATAACCGGCCTGCATTTCGGCAATCATCTGCTTGACCAATTGATGTTCTGCTATCGGCTTCTCAAAGGTCTTTCTGGTTGTGGAATACTCTGCCGAAGCGTCGCGGCAGGCCTTAATCAAGCCACACGAACCGGCCGCAACCGTATAACGACCCTGCTCCAGACAAAACATTGATATACCAAAACCTTCGCCTTCTGCACCAAGCAGATTTTCTTCCGGGACCTCAACATCGGTCATTGCGATCCATCCGGTATTGCCTGCTCTAACCCCGAGCTTGCCTTCAATAGAGCCGGTGGTTACACCGTCGTATGATTTTTCGACAATGAATGCGCAGATACCGGAATGATCCCTTCTACGTTTTTTTTCCTGATCGGTCCAGCCGAAAATCAGGAAGTTATCGGCCACATCTGCCAAAGAGATCCACATTTTTTCGCCGTTTAAAATGTATTTGTCGCCCCTTTTCTCGGCAGTCGTCTGCAACCCTACTACATCAGAGCCGGCATTCGGTTCGGTCAAACCAAAAGTCGATACCTTTTCGCCCTTAGCCTGCGGGATCAAGTATTTTTCTTTTTGACTTTCATTCGCTATGGAAAGGAGGGTTAACGAGTTCAGTCCAATATGTACCGATAAAATAACTCGAGCCGAAGCATCGATATATTCGAGTTCTTCGCAAGCTAATCCAAGTGAGATGTAGTCCATCCCGGCCCCGCCATATTTTTCAGGAATGCAAAGTCCCAGAAGGTCGGCATCGGCCATTCTTTTTAAAAGGTCCGGATCGAATTTATGAGCCCGATCATTCTCCTGAATAGTCGGTTTTATATATTTGGCTGCAAAATCGCGCGTGAGTTGCTGCACCGAAATATGATCTTCTGTCAATTCGAAATTCATTTATTATCTCCTTGTGCAAATTTCATATTTTGTCAACGATAGTTAATCCGGCACAAAATTTCAATTTATTTGTTTTTTATTAAGGAAATAATAATGGAAAATTCCAATATTCGAATATTAGTAACCGGAGCCAGTGGGCAACTGGGAAGAAGATTAACGCCTCGTTTGATGGAGTCCGGGTATAAGGTCAGGGCACATTTTCGCTCTGAACGGCGGGCCAAAGAGCATTGTCCTGACGGGGCAGAAGTTGTAATCGGCAATTTGACTGAAAGTACGTGGCAGGAAAATGCCGTAAAAAATTGCGATATTGTCATTCATGGTGCCGCAAAGGTATCTGTGCGGCCACAGAATTTTGATGAGATGAGGGAAATAAATGTTGAGGGGACAAGGAAAATAATTGAGGCCTGTATTAAAAGCGGCGTCAAAAAAATGGTTCATATTTCATCGGTTGCTGCTGTCGGAGCCACTGATAACAATCTTTGCCTCGACGAAACTGCTCCTTTTAACTTGGATGGTTATGGGATACCATATTTCGAGACAAAACATGAAGCCGAACGGCTGGTATTATCCGCCAATAATGACGAGTTCGAAGTGGTCGCGGTGAATCCATCAATAATGATTGCTTCACCAAAAGATGACAAAAAGAACAAGTTGAACAAAATCCCCAAAAGACTCCCAGCCTATTTTGATTTCGGCTTGAACCTGGTACAGACTGAAGATGTTATTGAAGGAATATTACTGGCAATAAAAAAAGGAATGCCGGGGGAACGATATATACTGGCCGGGGAAAATATCGATTCCAAAAGGGCCTTTGAATTAACTGAGAAATTTTTTGGACTGAAGAAACCCATGTTAAAAATTCCGCATAGTACTTTTCCGGCTATGGGAATTATCGCCGGTACTCTCGGTGGTATCGGAAGAAGATTTGGAATCGTACCCGATAACTGGGAGATTAATAGGCAATTCTTCAAATTATTGAAACTGAAATTCTACTATTCATCCGAAAAGGCTCGTCGTGAACTAGGATGGAAATTCCGTCCGCTGGAAAAAACGCTTGATGAAATCGCTGGATAATTTCTTTACAATAAATAAAATTGCGGCCCTTTGAGAAAAGGGCCGCAATTATTCAAAGAGTAACTAACCAGTTATAGGAGGTAAGAGGAAAGTTTTATTTCAATAAATTCTTCAAATCTCTTTAATTAACCCGCAACCGGTTCTTCCTGTCGGGTATACTTCAAATATCTCTCGTTAATTCTTTCCCAGTTCAAGTTTTCGATAAAATTATCAATATAGGAAGCCCGGCCCGGCCCATCCTTATGGTAATAAGCATGCTCGAAAACATCACAAACTACCAGAGGAATACCGCCCCACATGGCACCGTGATGATGTTCATCGACGAGCACATTTAAAAGGCGACCGCTGTAAAGCTGGTCGAATGTCAAAACGCCCCAGCCGGATAGCTTGGCCGCAAAGGAGGTAGCTTTAAAATCCTCTTTCCATTTGTCAATAGAGCCGAATTCTTTTTCAATAGCAGCGACAACTTCGGGACCTTTTGAGGTGTCACCGTCACCGCCCATATTTTCCCAATAAACATCATGAAGCAGGGCGCCGGCATGATTCCAGTTCCGGCGGCGTTTGAGTTCGCCAATTTCAGAGTAATTACCATTGGCTCCAGAACGATCCGCCTTTTCAAGTCCCTGTTCGATTTTATTTAAAGCGGTTACATAACCGGCATGATGCTTATTATAATGCCAATCTGTAGTTTCAGCGGAAACAACATCCTTAAGCAGGGTTTTGGCTTCGTCATCGCTGTAAGGTCTTTTTTTCAGTTTCCATTCGTATGCCATATTTATTTACTCCTTTTCGCTAAAAATTAATTTTGTCTGTTTTTAATCTGCAATTTCCTGTCTTCAATAAGGATTTAATAAGTCCATTATTCTAATAAATTCTGTAACAGAAATTCGGGACAATTGTTCCACAAAAAAGTATAGATTTCAAGAGCTATCTCATTTACTCCCCCGAGTAGATTTAGACCAAAAACAACCTTTGTGAACAAAATCACATTCTTTCTAAAAACAATCTTGACTTTTTGCTAATATATTGTAAATTCCCGGCTTATAGTTGCGGAATTCCGTAATAATGGGGATAGGTTTGGCACACGCTAATAGATTTGTGAGGGACACTCTTAACTCGTTATCAATAAATAATATAAACAAACCAAAAACACTGGAGTCTTAAATGGAGTCTTGGCTTTACTACGCTATGGGTTTAGGTGTGATAGGCATTATATTCGCCTTCATACTGTATCTAACCATTAAGACAAAAGACGCCGGCAATGACCTGATGAAGGATATTGCGAGCCAGATCGCCAAGGGAGCGATGGTCTTCCTAAAGCGCGAATATTCTATGTTGGCGATCTTTATAATCGTAGTCTTCTTATTGTTATTATGGAGAATTTCCGCGGCAACATCGATTGCCTTCATTTGCGGGGCGATCTGCTCGATGCTGGCCGGTTTCTTCGGTATGAAAGCGGCGACGAAGGCAAATGTCAGGACATCGGCAGCTGCCAAAAAGACTGGGCAGGCAGGGGCGCTTTCGATTGCATTTACCGGCGGAGCCGTTATGGGCATGTCGGTAGCCTCGCTGGGGCTTTTGGGGATTGGTGTATTTACCTACCTTGTCTTCAATACCGATTTTTTCGGCTGGGCTGATTTGGCCGGATTCGGTATGGGCGCGTCTTCGATAGCTCTTTTTGCTCGTGTCGGCGGCGGTATTTATACAAAATCAGCCGACGTTGGTGCTGATTTGGTTGGTAAAGTGGAAGCCGGAATTCCTGAAGATGATCCTCGTAATCCGGCGGTGATTGCTGATAATGTTGGCGATAATGTCGGTGACACGGCCGGTATGGGTGCGGATCTTTTTGAATCTTATGTTGGTTCCGTTATCGCGACAATTGCGATTGCGGCGGCCGGGCTGGCGGTAGGAGATTATCCTGTTGGCCAGCAGCTGGGGATGATTCTTCTGCCGATCGCGATTGCCACTGCCGGAATTGTTGCCTCGATTCTGGGTGTTCTCTCGGTCAAAGTTTTTGCCGGGATGAAGAATCCGGCGGCGGTTTTACGCGTGGTGACCTATGTGGCCTCGATAGTATTGTTTGTGGCGGCCTGGTTCATAATTGACGGGCTCGGGCTCAATTCAGCCATATTCTGGGCCATTCTTGCCGGTAATGTAGCGGGAATCGTGATCGGTCTTTTGACCGAATATTATACGGCGGCGGCTCCGATCCGAAAAATAGCTCATTCGTCTGAGACGGGTGCGGCTACTAATATCATTTCCGGTCTTGCGATCGGTATGGAATCGGTAGCTCTTCCTGTTATTGCGATTGCCAGTGCCATTGGAGTTGGATATGCTCTTGGCGGCCTGTATGGAATCGGTATTGCGGCGGTCGGCATGCTCTCCACAATCGGTGTGACGATGTCGGTTGACGCATACGGCCCCATTGCGGATAACGCCGGTGGTATTACAGAAATGGCCGGGCTGGGTGAAGATATCCGAAAAATCACTGACCGGCTTGATTCTCTGGGCAATACTACAGCCGCTATCGGTAAAGGTTTTGCGATTGGTTCGGCGGCTTTGACAGCCCTGGCCCTTTTCTCGGCATATTCGACATCAGCCAATGTAACGGTTATAGATATCAAGAATCCGGCGACGATTATCGGACTTTTTATAGGTGGAATTTTGCCATTTTTGATCGCGGCGATGACCATGACGGCGGTCGGCAAAGCGGCCTTCAAGATGGTCGAAGAAGTTCGCAGGCAATTCAAAGAAATTACCGGTTTGATGGAAGGCAAAGCCAAGCCGGATACGGCGCGATGTGTTGATATCGCCACGAAAGGCGCCCTGCGGGAGATGGTAGTTCCCGGTCTTCTGGCGATTATAGTTCCAATTCTTGTTGGGCTTTTCTTCGGCGCTGAAGCGCTGGGCGGTTTCCTTGGCGGCGCAACACTGGCCGGTGTTCTTCTGGCTCTTATGATGGCTAATGCGGGCGGTGCCTGGGACAATGCCAAAAAGTTTATCGAAGAGGGCAATCTCGGCGGCAAGGGTTCCGATGCACATAAAGCAGCGGTCGTCGGTGATACGGTCGGCGATCCGTTTAAAGATACTTCGGGTCCTTCGATGAATATCCTTATCAAGCTGATGGCAATGGTTTCGCTGGTTATGGCGCCTTTCTTCGGCACCTGGGAAGCGATAATTCAATTTGGTAAGGCGGTAATTGGACAGTAATTTCTGTACACAATAGATGATATTACTCCGGCGGGGTCATAAATACGGCCCCGCTTTTTTATGCGTTCTAATTGGCCTGTATTCCCGGATCTGTTGGACCGGGGCGGCAGGTCTTTTCCGGACGCGTCTTCCCGGTACAGGAATTTTAATTGAATTACAAGATAAACTGAATCTATTTGATTTATACGGCAGGTCTGATGACCTGCCGATCACAGTGGTGGACGAAATATTCATAGAGATAACTGTATTTTCGGCGGGACAGGAGTGTCCCGCCTCCTCATTGAAAAAAACCCTTTTTAAAAAATGGCTTTGTTTCGTTAAAAAATACTTTATAGGGATATCAGTTTTGTAGTAAAAATGGGGAGGCAAAGGAAAACAGGGCCTCTTTATAGGCCATGCTTCTGGCGCAGGCGTCACAAATCGCGAGTCAAAATTATTGAATAAAGACACAAGTGTTCTTCCGTTATGGGATTATTGGCCGTTCTATAAATGGTACGGATAGCAAATTACCATCAATTTTGCAGGAAAAGTGTCAAGAGGGGGCGAAGATCAGTCGAGGAAATTCCATTCAAGGCCGAAGAAATTGTATCTTCCGAGAATACGATAATCCTCCCGCAATCGATATTGAAAATCGGGAAGGTCGTTAAAGACATAATACATGCGGAATTTTTTAATACGAAACATTATCTTGGCATTAAAGATGATCTCGCCGCCCAGTTCATCGCCTTTAACGCCGATATATGGGTCGTGATATGTTGCTTCACCGTAGGCGTAAAGATGGATATCAAAGGGTTTGAAATAATAATAAAGTCTTCCATTCGAGAAGATCTGAAAATCAGGCGAATAAGGGGGATTGTCTTCTTCTTCGAATTTCATGTAATGATATGAGGCGCCGCCCATCCAGGTCAGAAAAGTGCCCCATTTGATTCTCTGACGGGCGGTCGCTGTGAAAAAATCTATATCACGATTGTTTGGGCGCATGGCAGCAAGAGACAGATCGAGGGTATCAAAGTGGTTCCAGTCGATACCATCGAGTATTTTCCCTCCGGTTAACGAAACAAGAAAATCGCGACCGGTCGGCAATAGCCCAAAGGTCAGGTTGCCGATTATTTGTTTTTCATTATCAAGAAGAGGATTGCCTTTCTCATAATAATCGAAACCGGGATCGGGAGAGGCTACCCGATTGATCGTTAAAGGCAAATACTGTTCATACAGACGAGGGAATTTTGTATGATAACCGATGGAAGCGGATATAAACAGGTTTTTCCTATTTTGGGTGTACGTTATCGATGCGGTCGGAGCAGGATCGATAAATTCAAATTTATTGGCTTTAAGATAGAGCACCAATGAAGACAAGGAGTCGCCGCGCATTATTGAGGCACTAACGAAACCATGACGCCGATAGTATTCGGTTCCGGCGTCCTCGAATTTTTCCCAGGCGGCGCGACCTTTGAGAGATATTTTGTACTTTCCCCAATTCAGATCATGTACCAGAAGTCCTGAATGTTCGTGCACCGAAATAATTCGAAAGTAGGTCGTTGTAAAGCGGTAGATTTTACTTTTTGACTGCTGGAAGCGGTATTCTAAAAAGCTGCGGCGGGTATCGGAATGAGCCAGTTCGAAGGCGAAGGTGAAATCACGATCACGTCTGAAAAGATTTAAGAAGACATCATTTTCTGAGGGTCTAATCGGCCAGTTGCCTTCCTGACGGTACATCCGACCGCTCCAGTTGAAGCGGAGATTTTCCTTTATCGGGTATACAATTTCGGCCCACTGGTGGTATGAATCTTCCTGTCGAGGGTAAAAGGTGCCATCGGCGATGCGGTATTCTGCGGCAAGGTATATAGCTTTCCCGGTTTCGTCATAATATCCGAAACGTCCGTGTGTATTAGCGTAGCCAAAGGTACCGCTGTGTATCAGCATTTTTGATTCGGCTCGGACAGTATCTGGGCGGTGCGGCTGGAGGATCATCGATGAGGTCGCATTGCTGCCGCCGAGAATCATCCCCGCCGGACCATCGATATTGTATATATCGCCGACCGGATTAGTCAGGACATCATTAAAATTGATTTTATTATCCGGTTCAACAAGATGTTCGAGAGGATTTAGAGAGCGACCATTATAAACAACATTTATTCTGTCGCCCGGGAGACTAAAAGGGGAAAGGGTAGAGCGGAGGGGAGTGATTTCGTTTTTGAGCAGGAGGTTGGAAGGATTGAACCGGACGAAATCGCCGGCGTCGATAAAAAACGATCTGTCTATATCATCACGGTAGTTTATTCTATTATTGAGGACCCACAAACCGAGGGTATCATCGAGATTATAGAAATAGGCCGGGACGAATGTATCTTCCGGCGGGGCCAGGGCACCCATGCCTGTATCTTCCGGGAGGGTCAAGCTGTCTTCGAATATCCCGGTCGTATCATCTTCAAAAAACTGGGCAGATGTACTATTCTGCAGAAGGCAGCCCAGTAATATCAGGATAACAAATGGTGCGCTCGCTCTTAGAGTATTCAATATTTATTTCCTCTCGGTACGTCCCAGATAAACCAGGGCCGGATACAATAACGGGAATATAATAGCATTTGAAATGACGGTCGTCAATATGAACCATTGCCCGGTCAAAAGACTGGCCATGAAAGAACCGACGATTACGGCCCCTCCGGCGACGACAGCCAACTGGTAGATAGCCCCGCTGAGCAGTCCGGCTAAAATCATACCGGCCAGGGCCGGGATATTGGCTCGTTTTATATTAAATATTTTACCAAAAAGGTATCCGATGGGTGCGATGGCGGCAGTTCCGATAATCTGGGCGATCATAATGGGAAAGGGAGCGGGTCCCATCGGATTGAAATTGGACCAGAGAAACATACCAGCCGCGGCAACGGCAAAGCCTGGAAGTATTCCCCATATAACGGAGATGGTGAAAACTACAAAAAAGCCCGGATTGACATTGGGAATGAATACAGTTGTATAAGACAGTACAAAAAACAGAGCCGCAAAGATTGCGACTCTGGCTATTTGCTTTATTCCGGGACTCATGCGGTTTTTATTTTATGAGGGCGATCTTGAATTTTTCCATGACCGGCGCACGACCATCGGCGAATTTGAGTTCACACAGGGCCATATAGACGCCGGGTGTCACTTTGGCGGTGCTTTCGTTGTCGTAGTGCCAGCCAAGCGCGACAATGTCACCATTTCGGTATGTGTCATAGGCTATGTTTTCAATTTCATTGACCTTTTCGCCGGCAACGTTGAAGATGGAAACCCTGAGCCTGGCAGAGACGCCACCTGTTTCATCTGTGTTAATTGTCGCCCTAAATGTAAGAGAGTCATCATCGGATGGATTAAGGACCGGGTTCGGATACGGACTCCGAATAACAAATTGATCATCTATTGTAATTATTGATGAATCTTTGTAGTTTACCGAGTAGCAATATTTGGACGGGTATTTAGATGTCGATGTATCCCCCGGTGTAACCACTAAAATCATCCGGCTGTACTCATCGGTTCTAAAATTTAATTCAATGAGACTGTCACCTTCCAAAACCGGATTATATCCAGGTCTGCGGTATATAATCTCTGGAATCGAACTGCCAAGCCTGAAAGCAATGATAGAATAATCCCACCTAATCGAGGGTGACCCGAAGAGGGAGTAAGTAAATAATGAGTCAGAGAACAGACTTACATTATTCATTTTTAGATAATGTCCGCCGAGGCTCTGCGGTCGGTTCAGGCTGAAAAATGTTAGATCGCTTCCATCGGCAAGTGTATCGGGCCAGTTGGGGCAAATCATATCAGATCCCTGGTACTGGTTAAAGGTAATGATAACATCTTCCGGCATAGTATAAAAATTTTCAGCTTCCTGCAGTGAATATCCCGGAGGAGCCTGACTGATTCTATCTCCGGAGAAATAGTTGGCAACCATAAATTCGTTGAAAATACGTCGCAGGTCGTAGGCACCGCCGCTGAGGGAATCGACAGCATCATTGACGGCATTGAGCCAGTCTTCGCCCAGGCCGTAATCGCGGCATCGGTACCATATATCTTTTACAATGTCGACGCCTAATTTCTGTGACAGGTACATAACGAAAATACCCGCGCCGTACTGGTGAAGGGTACTGGCGCCGGGGGCCTGCAGACTGTGCCAGGGATAATCATAGAAAGCCGGAATATAGTAGTAATAGTCATTTATATCATCATAAACCGTTTCTTCCATCCAGACGGCGGACATTTCCCACCAGGGCCGGATATATCCCCAGAAAGAGTCATACTGGTATTCGCTGTGATCGATGCCGAAATGAACGGCGTGGAAATATTCATGCGCCAGGGTTACACGGGCGGCGTCCAGACGACGATTCATGAGAGGAGAGTCGCCGTATGGAGAAATCCCACTATAGTCATTATCGAGAACCAAAAACGATGTATAGCGCTGCGCGTTCAGTCTGGTTTCGTCTTCGGCGTAACCGTAATACTGTGAGGGAAGATTATCAAGGTAGATATCATACTTTTCGTCACCACCAGCGATACCGTCGGGAGGCGGGACCATATAGCCGAGTTCTACAATTATTTTATCATAGACCGAATCGGCGATTTCGGCAACCTTGTTGACATAATCCGGAATGCCGTCGGGAGCGCCGGCCGGTATAGTGTCAATATCGTACTGGTAGACGGTGGCAGGGCCGGAAATGGTGTAGTGAATTTTGAAGTACCCTTGGGGAGAATCGTAGGTTTCCGGAAGATCACCGGGACGTCCCTGCAACAATTCGGCTTCGACGGCCATTTTGCCGGTGAGCTGGTCTTTGATTTGAGAGAAACCTGCGGCAATGGTGGTACCGCATTTAAGATGATCGACCCCTTCCAGCGAAGGAGGTTTGGGGCCCAGCCCTTTGAGGTATCTATACTCGCTGATTACCTGTGCCTTCTGGGTTTCTGTCATTTCGGCCAGAGAAACCTTTATGAAAAGCAGCGACAGGATTACCGTGACGAAAAGGAGCTTTTTCAATACCAACCTCTATACTTTATGTTTTAGATGATCTTTGATTGTTTTCAATATATCAACCGGGACATTTTGTGAACCGAGCATTCCGTGTATATCGCTATTACGACCGTGGTAATCGGAACCTCCGCTAATCAGTAGATTCTTCTTTCGGGCGACTTCCCGGTAGTGTTTCCGATGGCTGTAATTATGGTGAGAGTGATATACTTCGATGCCGTCGAGGCCATAGTCGGCGAATTCATCAATGTGCCTTCCGGCGTCATTAATACCCGGATGGGCAAGAAAGGCCAGGCCGCCGGCATCCTTTATAAGAGCGATAGCTTTTGACGGTGAGAGAGTATCTTTGGGAACGTAGGCCGGTCCGCCGGTTCCGATATATTTGCGGAAGGCTTCATTGTAGTTATTGATAGCCCCGACCCGAACCATGGCATCGGCCACGTGGGGTCTTCCGACCGAGGAGTCGCCGGCAATCTCAAGAAGTAAATCCATTGATATATCAATTCCAAGTTTTCTTAATTCATTTAACATCTTAGCGGCGCGTCGGTTCCTTTTTTCGCGGAAGTCGGAGACCGCCGATTTTAGCTTCTGGTTGAAGGGATCGAAGAAGTATCCGAGTATATGGATGTCTTCATCGTTCTTTTTCGCGGAAAGCTCTACACCAGTGATCAGTTCGGGATCGGATTCGGTCAGCAGGTCGTGGATTTCGAACCAGGCATCGAATGAATCGTGGTCACAAACCGAGAAGGCGGCCAGTTGCTTATCGCGGACAAGGTCAAGCAATTCGGCGGGGGAATCGAGGCCGTCGGAATAATCTGTATGCAGGTGCAGGTCAATATATGGTTTCATCAAAATTTGCTTTCGACAATCTCCTTCGTTTCGGCGGCCAATTTGTCGCTTTTATCCTGTAATTCTTTAACAGCGGTTTGCATTTCATTTACGAAGGCTTCATCTTCGAAACCGCTGATATTGATTTTTACGTTATATATCGCTCCTTCAATGGCGGCTTTTGCCATCAGGGCGGCCACGCCGGCATCGGAGACAGAGTTAACATTTCCTTTTTCGGCGACTTCTTTGGACATTTCAAGGACCTGAAGAGCCAGTCGAGCGGTATCGAGGGGAACGATCGTGGCTTCCTTGGTGGCCTCGAAGATTTCCTTGTTTCGCTTTTCCTGTTCTTCGGGGGTATCTTTAGGCATTTTACGGGCGGCCATGTATTTATCAAATGCGGCACCGTCTTTGGCAATCATTTCTTTTAGCTCGGCGCGGAGCTTTTCGGAGCCGTCGAGGAGTCTTTCGATGTCGGGACGGACATCTCGGTATTTGATCATGCGGACGGTTAATCGGCAGACCATTGTATTCAGGGCGGCACCGAGTGTTCCGGCGGCGGCGGCGACTGAGCCTCCTCCCGGGGTCGGGGTTTTGGCGGCGACCTGGTTATAGAAATCCTCACCGGCGGCTTCGGGGCCGGATCCGGCGCGGCGGAGTTTTTCCTCGAGGACCTGTTCGACAGTGAAGTTTTCAAGCTGGAGGTAGTAATCGGCGACATCGAATAGAGCTTGCTGCGGGATAAGGCCGACTATTTCGGATGACAGGACCGAGGTACCGTACCTGGCGGCTTCGGCTTTGATAGTTTCAAAAACGCGGAAGATGGGTGTTTTGGGGTAGCGGACGAGGTTCATGGATACCTGGGTGCAGTCACGTTCTTTTATGGAAAAGCCCATCGCTTTACAGAAACGGTAGCCGCCTTTTTGATCGCGGACAGCATTGGCGATTTTTTTGGCAATAGAGACACGATTGGTATTCAAGTAGACATTATATGCAACCAGCGGGAAGCGGACACCGATAGCGGTAGAGCCGGCTTTGAGGTTCATCTTTGCCGGTCCGAAATCCGGTTTGCGGTTGGGGTCTTTTTCGATGGCGTCGATAAGGCCCTCGTATTCGCCCTTGCGGACTTCAGCGAGATTTTCGCGGTCTGGTCGGGTGCGGGCTGATTCGTATAGGAAGATAGGGATTTCGAGTTCGTCACCGACTTTTTTGCCCAGGGCTTTGGCAAGCTCGACAGCCTCGGAGATGGAGACATCTGAAATAGGGATGAAAGGACAGACATCGGTAGCGCCCATACGCGGGTGTTCGCCTTTATGGGTGCGCATGTCGATCAGTTCGGAGGCTTTCTTGATGCCCCTGAAACAGGCTTCGACAGCATCTTCGGGCGGGCAGACAAACGTTACTACAGCCCGGTTATGATCGGGATCCATTTCGCGATCGAGCATGACGACCGATTTAACGGTTGTTATTTCGTTTATGATTTCGTCGAGGACTTCTTTACGGCGTCCTTCGGAGAAGTTCGGAACACATTCAATCAAACGTATCATGATTTAACCTCATTTACTTTTCTTTTATATATGCCTTAAGTCCCCAGGCCAGGAGGGGAATCATAATTTCGTGATGACCGATAAAGTTATAACCGCGGCCGCCAAAAGCAGTCGGGCGTTTAACGATATTCATCATCGGACGATAGTGATTTATCATGTCAAAATTGGCCGTTATGATTTTTCTTTTTTGTTTTTTTAGATTGCGCGCGACGGTCAGAGCCTTTAAGAAAACTTCGGGAAGGACGACCGCGGACCCGATATTGGCGACGACACCGCCGCGGTCGGCGTCTATCAGCAGGTTGGACAGAATTTTAAAATCCCTGAACGATGCCTCGGCTGTTTTTCCCGGCTCGAATGAATTTTGCTGATGGACTATATCGGTGCCGATCATCAAATGGACGGTGGCCGGAAGATTAAGTTTATCGGCGGCGGCGAATATGGAGTGTTTTTTATAAGGGGCCTTATTTTTATTAATATATATTCCGGCTGCCTCTCCAAGACCGATATTTTGTTCCTCGGCGATATTAACAACGGCGTTAAAATGCTTCCCGGTTTGCTCTGCCATCCCAAAGGAGCCATCTTCCAGTCCGGATTGAACATCTTCGGATGTCTTCCCGGCGAATGCCAATTCCAAATCATGGATTAGTCCGGCCGAATTGAAAGACATTCCAGTTATAATGCCGACTTTGGCCAGATCGATGATAATCGGAGAAAGCCCTACCTTGATAACATGTGCCCCCATCATAAAATGGCAGGGGAGAGATTTCTTTCGGGCTGATTGAATATCGGCGATAAACTCAATCAGGTCTTTCGCTTTTAGATATTCAGGCAGACTTTCAAAAAATTTTTTTATGTTGTCGGTATTTTTGGGGATTTTGCCAAAAGATGAAATTTCGGCTTTGCTTTGCCGCTCGTCCAGCGAAACCGTTTTGACCTTGCTTATATCGGCCTGCCGAAAACGTTCCATAACGGATTAGAACTCGACAATTTCGCCCAGGCGGTAATCCTGCAGCTCAGCCGTAATAGAGCCGACAACGACTTTGGTTTTCATCATTACCGGCAGTTTGAGTCTGTCATCTGTCAACCATACACGAAGTCTCCCTTCGTGTTTAAAAACACCGGCCGTCAATAAGAGCGGCTCAACCACGATACAATCAAACCGTCCGGCATCGACTGTGACAGTTTCTTTGCGGATTACTCGGACTTCAAGAGGATTTTGTTTGCCATCTATGAAATTGGGAATATAAATTGATTCTCCGACTTTTAGTTCCTGTGTGCGGGTGAAGTACAGAATCGACAGGGCATCCTGGACAAAAGCCGGGATGTCGATTGTGTCTCCTTCATATACGACTATCCTGTCGGCATGGTTGAAAGTATATACCCTGTTCGATGTATAGCTGCCTTCGATCAGGTGTTTTTCGAAGTGCCAGCTGAAGATACCGACAGCGTCTATAACCGACTCAACTCTATCTTCGACGCGGAAAAAAGGAGTAAAAAATTTATTGGAATAAGCCTCGGACACGGCCAGGTAACAGGGTCTATTATTAAATTCTATAAGATCGACAACTTCCATCGAGGCATAACCGGCATTAATAAACCCGTAGTCTATACTGAAATCAAGCCTTTCCCCGACACCATAAGCGTTGTTTTCGATATATCGTTCAAAACCGCCGTCGCTTTGAATTCTAACGGTATCACCTCGCGCCGAGGCCTGACCATCGACAAAATTAGTGAAATACAGTGCTGATGCAATGCACACAAACAGTATTAGAAATGTTAGCAGTTTTTTATGCATTATCGATTATGCCTTTTCTTTTCAGCCATCTTAATGATGTCGGGAAGAATCCTTCCGATCTCTTCGCCGATTTCGAGAAATGTTTGATTATATATATCCAATGATCCCCCGATCGGGTCTTCGACACCTTCGCCATTACAACCATGCTCAGGAAAATTCTTTAAAAGATATGTTTTGTTTTTTGCCTCGGGAGCTAATTCGATAATTTCCTCACAATGCGAAGGAGAAAGAGCGAATATAAGATCGGACTGATTAATAAGTTCCGTGGTTAATGGTTGAGACTGATGGCGGCTGATATCGACATCCCATATTTTGACAGCTTCCGCAGCATAGCTGGTAGCAGGATACCCCGAGGCGGCAGAAGTACCAGATGAAAAGACTTCGATATGATCGGCACCTTCCTTCTCAAGCAGTTTTCTAAGGCCGCCTTCGGCCATTGGTGACCGACAGGTATTACCGGTGCAAACAAACATCACTCTAAACATTATTGAACACCTGCATCCATAATTGCCGTTTTTATCTTCGCTGTTTCTACGGCACCTTCTCTCAATATCTTATACAATCCATTCCAACAATGGACAACCGTAGAAGTTACAAAATTTAGGGGGCCGGAATCAAGGTATAATTTTATTTTATCCCCAAAAATGTCGAAAATTTGGCATATTTCTGATGGTTCCGGTAATCCTGACAGGTTTGCCGAGGTTGCTGTGACATGAAAGTCAATTTCTTTGAGAAGAGATTCTATGAACGGAGAAGAGGAACATCTAAATCCAATTTTGTCTTCGATTACGATTGGTTGCGAATAAGTTGATTTATTTTCAAGGACCAATGTCAGCGGTCCCGGAAGAAATTTTTCCGCGAGAATTTGAGCAATTCTGCCGGTTTCGCCAAGTTTTTTAATTTCATCAATAGAGCGAACAAAGATAGCAGTCGGCATTTGTACGGGACGTTTTTTTATCTCATAGAGTTTGTTCAGAGCCCTCTGATTGTCGGCGCGGGCCAGGAGGCCGTAGCGGGTTTCGGTCGGAGCGACTATTATTTCACCTCTGGCTAAATAATCGGCCGCCTTTTTTATGATGGTGTTATCAGGATTATGTTGATCAATCTTCAATATATTCGAGTGTGTCATAAACAGGTTCCGTCTGGTCGAGGATTTGATCGTTATCAGTAGTATCAATGAGAGGGGGGATTTCGTCGGTATAGATTTCATCGAGTTCCTGTGCGCCCGGAATTACCTTCACGACCCATGCGGTCGGATAACCTGCCTCACGGGCGGCAATGAGATAATCTTCGGCTTTTCTAAGATCGATGAAATTCCCGACTCTTATTTTGTAATAGGGTATTTCGTAATCGAGGTAAACTTCGCGATCGAATACCTCACGGGCGATTTTTTCCTCACGGGCAGCCGGACCGAAAGTTTTGGAAGTATAAAGCTGTATTCGATATATCTCGCTTGGATTTTCTTCGGTATAATAGCGCGGGTCATCGACTGTAACAGTTGTATCAATACCCATAAGGCTATCTTCTTTCTCGATATTTACCGGGTATTTTTCAGGAACGATTTGCCGGTCTTCGATCATATCCAGAGGTTCATATGCCATCTCGGGGCGTTGATCCGGAGCCTTTGTTTCTTCTTCGGGAAGCCTTTCGAATTTTCCACCGCATCCTGTAATAATTACTAAAACGATAATAAGAAGAAAGGACAATTTTTTCATTTAATCTCCGCTATAGATATTTTTTCGTTTCTTCGCCTTCAGCCATATCGGCGATAATTTTTTTGACTTCATTTACTTTGGTTTTATGAGCCACGAAGACAATGTCTTCGGTCTTTACAATGACCAGATCTGAGACACCGAGAGCGACGATGATGCCGGCATCATCATTATATACAGTCATCTCGTATGAATCGTAGCTGCGCGAGTCGCCAACAAGGACATTATTTTGATTGTCTTTTTCTTTGTATCTTTCGATGGCATTCCAGCTTCCGACATCATCCCAGACCATATCGCCCTTTATAACGAGGACATTTTCGGCGTTTTCGAGGACGGCGAAATCGATTGATATAGCGTCGCTTTCTTCATATAGTTTACAGCGAGCTTTCGATTCCTCTCTGGAACCGATTGTTTCCCTGTATTCTTCGAGCATTTCACCCATATCAGGCTGGCAGTCGGAAATTGCATTGATAATGGCATCCACCGACCAGATAAACATACCCGAGTTCCATAAATGCTGGCGTCCGTGATAATATTCAGAAGCAACCGCCGGTTTTGGCTTTTCGGTGAAAGAATCGACTTCATGGATTGATATCCCCTCGACAGTTTTGTGCGGCCGGGCCAGTTTTATGTAACCATAACCGGTTTCTGGTCGGGTCGGTTCGATTCCGATGGTTACCAGATGGTTGGAATCGGCGGCCAAGTCGGCACCGACTCTTATGATCTGAAGGAATTTTTCCTGCGGCTTGATAATATGGTCGGCGGACAGGACAACCATGATTGCTTCCGGGTCGATTTTTTTCAGGTGTTCGGCAGCCAGCCCAATAGCAAGACAGGTGTTACGACCGTGCGGTTCGGAGAGGATATTGTCTTTATCGAGAACATCAATTTCGTCAAGGATAGGATCGGTTATTTCTTCATTGGTGACGATAATAATTCGCTCGGTTGGAATGAGCGGGGTTACCCGGTCAATAGTTTCCTGCAGCATTGTTTTATCCGAGATAAGCCGCAAGAGCTGTTTGGGTCGGGCGGCCCGGGACAGCGGCCAGAATCGTTCGCCGCGTCCGCCGGCAAGTATTACACCATATATCAATTGCTTTTCCTCCGCTAAGTGATAATCAGCAATTTAAGCTGTGTGTGTATTAAAATCAAGCCGCCCTTTTACTGTTCCTCAAATATAACAGCCTGAAATTTATATATCAATGTTTCGGCGTCTTTATATGAATCCAACGGGAGCCCCGCTTTTCGGCAGGTTTGTTCCAGAAAAGTGGTTCTGTCCCAGCCGTAATCAACCGCTACCTGAGGAAGGAGCAAGCCCCGACTGTTGCCGCGGAATATCATCAGTCCGTCGCGGCCGACTTCTATTTCATCGAAACTGTCTACTTTTTGCATGGGTGTCAGGACCGAAATTTCTATATGCAAATCGGCAATCTCATCTTTGGTTACCGGGGGGAATCGTGAATCGCTAAAGGCGGCCTGTACCGCACAGGTCGAGATAGTCTTATATAGGGGTTCCACAGCTGAGGTATGCCCGATACATCCGCGAAGCTGACCATTCTTTTCGAGAGTGACAAAACCGGCGCCCCATTTTTGCAGGTTCCGGGATACTTCGAAGTCTGGAATTCGGCGGTCTTTAAGATAACTTTCGATACTTTCACGGGCAATTTCCAAAAGGGTGGATTTGTCGTTATCGGAAAGTTCGAATTTATCGGGTAGAGATTTTTGTGATTTGTCAGATGTATTACCGCCTTGCTTTTGGGATGTCTTTGAATCCGAATCAGACTTATAGATTACGGCGGCGGCGTATCCAACGACTGAATTTTTATCTCCGGTTATATCACCCGAATCACCGTATTTCAGTAGTTTTACTTTATCGGCACCATACGCTATGGCTGCCTGCATGACGGCAACGACAACACCACCACCACACATTTCGACACGACCCTCGGCCAGATTGCGTTTCAGTCGGATAGGGTCGAGATCGGTCAGGCAAGCCAGGCCAACAGAATCCATTTTGTAGCCATGTTTTGCAGAGCGGTAATGCTGCCAGTCGGTGGAGGCTACCATTATGGTCTTTTCATTGATATCGATTAATTTCAGAGCGTTGGTCAGGGTTTGGATCGTTTCGGCTTCGGGCCTTCCCATAGCAACGGGAACTATTTGGAAATTATCGAGGACGGTCTGAAGGTATGGGAGCTGGACTTCGAGGCTGTGTTCTTTGACGTGGGCCTCGCGGATGAAGTCAATTCTTTTGTCGAATTTTATCATCTGGGAGCCGAGCTTGCGGTTGCCGGGAACAGTTCCGAGCGGAGTCTGCCAGGTTATATATGGTCCATAAACCGATAATCCTTGGAAGGGATGGTGATGGGAAGGACCGCAGAGGATGACATTTTCGATATCGCGGTTTTCCAGAAGTTTGTAGGCGTAAGCTGCGATCGGTCCGGAGTAGACCAGTCCGGCGTGGGGAACAATGAGAGCGATGATTTGGCCGTCAATTTCGGGGAGGTTTTCGACAGCGTTGAGATGTTCTGTGGCCAGTTGGCGCAATTGAGTGCTGTCGGCAGGGTAGAAAGTCCCGGCGACAGCCGGTTCACGCGGAGTAGCCGAAAAAGACGGCAAAGAAAATGCCGTAACTAAAAGCGAAATAATAAATAAGGTTGCCGGTATTCTCATTGTAAATCCTTTCGCCAGAATACTATTTGTTATACATACGGTCAAGCAAAAAAGTGTTGGCAGTTTTTGCCTATCATGTTGTATATAATAATGATGGCAAAAGTTGCAACAATTAGATGGTCGGATAGCCCGCTGGATGAAAATCCTGATAAAGACAAGTATCTGAAGATGCTGGATGAGGGGATAGCCGCTATAACCGGGATGTCGGCGGTTGAAGGATTAAAGAGTATTATCCCACAGGGGAGGGTGGGTATAAAAACGAATTGCCTGGCGAAGCGGTATTTTTCGACATCGCCCGCAATTGTTGAGGCCCTTGGAGATCTCCTGAAAGAGAGTGTTACAGATGATAATGACATTGTTGTATGGGACAGGACCAATTCGGAGCTGGAGAGAGCGGGGTTTATGCTGAATGCTTCGAGTATGGGAAGAAGGTGTTTCGGGACCGATTCGAACGGGGTTGGCTATGGCAGGAAATTTTATTCTTATGGCAAGGTAAATTCTTTGCTGACAAGGATAATGACCGATTATATAAACTATAACATTAATGTGCCGATATTGAAGGACCATTCGATTGCGGGGCTTTCGGGCGGGCTGAAAAATATGTATGGCGCGATACACAATCCGAATAAATATCATGATAATAATTGCAGTCCATTTGCGGCGCATGTCTCGGCGCTGGATCCGGTTAGAGATAAAAATCGATTGACGGTTATCGACGCCGGGCGGCTTCAGTATAATGCCGGACCGGGGTATAACAGCCGTTACGTAGTAAATTATGGGGGATTGATAGTTTCTACAGATCCGGTCGCGGCCGATCGGGTGGCGCTGGAGTTGATAGAAAAGTATCGGAAAGATAACGGTCTGCCGTCGCTCGAAAAAGTCGGGCGGAGTGTCAAATACCTGGCGGTTGCCAAGGAAATTGGGCTGGGGACTGATGATTGGGATGAGATAGAATTGATCGAGAAAGTTGTCGGTGGGTAAAATAACAGGCGAGAGGAGATTGATTTTTTAAGGAATGGAACGTCGATTATTCATAAAATGTCTCGGATGCGGCGCGGCGGTAACAGCCGCTATGCAGACCGATTTACTGCCGGAAGTATTGGGCGGGGTGCAGAATGCGGCCGCATTTGACTATACGAATAAGTTGTCGGATGTTGAGGCGAGGTATTATAAGAAGCTGGATGAGGGCGGGATCGAGTGCGGGATTTGTCCGCGAAACTGCCGGATAACCGATCTTGAGCGGGGATACTGCGGAGTGCGGGAAAATCGCGACGATAAATATTACACCCTTGTTTATGGTTTGCCATGTGCGTTCAATATTGATCCAATCGAAAAGAAACCGCTCTATCATTTTTATCCGGGGACATCGGCTTTTTCGCTGGCTACGGCCGGGTGCAACAGCAACTGCAAATTCTGCCAGAACTGGGATATATCGCAATCACGTCCTGAGCAAACCAAGAATATCGAGCTTCCTCCGCAGAATATGGTAGATGTTTGCAGAAGTAGAGGAGTGAAGAGTATTGCTTATACTTATTCAGAGCCGATTGTTTTTTATGAATATATGTATGATACTGCCGTTAAGGGACATGAACAGGGAATAAAATCGGTTATGATAACTGGCGGGTATATCGAAAAGGAGCCTCTCAGAGACTTGTTGAAACATCTGGATGCGGTCAAAGTTGATTTGAAGGCTATTCGGCAACAGTATTATAAAGATATAGTTGATGCGGAGTTAAGGCCAGTGCTTGAAGCGCTGGTTGAAATAAAAAAGGCCGGGGTATGGCTTGAGGTAGTCTATCTTGTCGTGCCGACTCTAAATGATTCGGATGCCGAGTTTAAAGAGCTGGCGGTTTGGATAAGGGAGAATTTGGGCAGTGATACGTCGATCCATTTCAGTCGTTTTCATCCGCAGTATCTCTTGAAAAATTTGCCAATCACGCCTCAATCTACATTGGAGCGGGCGTATGAGATTTCCAGGGCGGAGGGATTGAAATTCGTCTATCTGGGCAATCTTCCGGGTCATCAGGCTGAATCGACCTATTGCCCGTCGTGCGGCAAGCCTGTAATCGAAAGAAGGGGTTATCGCATTATCCGGAATAATCTTGAAAAAAATCTATGTCGGCATTGCGGTACCGGAATTCCCGGTGTATTTTAACAGATTATGAGTAAACGCGCATTTCTTTTGGGGCTGTTTTCAGTCGGCGGCCAGGTATTACTTTTAAAAGAATTGGTAGCATCGCTCAATGGCGATGAGCTTTTTATTGCGTCGGCGATGTTCGGCTGGATGCTGGGAATTGGGCTGGGTGCTTTTTGGGGCGGATTGAAACGAGTCCATATAAAATCGCTAGTTCTTTTTGCGATCGGCGTAGTGTTACTTCCGTTATCGATTCTGACAGCCCGTTTGATACCGCTGGCGGTGACAGACATTCCGGGACAGGTTGTTCCATTTGGGACAGCTTTTCTGGTTTCGTTACTTGTTGTTATGCCGGTGGGGATTTTATCGGGATGGCTTTTTTCATCGGTTGCAAGAGAAGGGTATAAAACAGCAGCTTCCATCGTTGAAGTTTATCTATTCGAAGGTATTGGGGCTTTTATCGGCGGAGCCGCAATTATGGGTTTGACCGGGACTGTTTATTCGACCTTTGCGATGGCGCTGGCGCTTGGTGTCGTCATAATAGTCCTGTTTTTCATGCCTTTAGATTCCAAAAGAGCATTATTTTTTTCGGTACCGTTGGTTGTCATCCTTGTCATTATATTTATTGCTGTTCCTCCTCTCGAATATAAAATTGATGATGCCAAATATCCCGGGTATGAAATAGAGGCAAGTTTCGATACCCCATACAGCCGCCAGACAGTATTGTCAAGAGGGGGGCTATATACTTTATTGACGGATAATACAGTGGAGGCGAATTATCCGAATATATCCATTGCGGAAAACTTATTAATTCCGCCGCTGGCATATAAACCTGATGCCAGGAATATTCTTTTTGTAGGCAGGGCTGAATTCGGCGTTCAACAGCTGGGTGATAGTCTGGAAGGGTTGAATATAACGGCCCTTGATCCCCGGAAGGAACTTACTGAATCATTAAAAGATATTCTTTCGATTAAAAACGATATCCACCGGATTCATGATGACCAGGTCGCATATATCAGAGATCGAACGGCGTTGATGAGGTATGATATAATTATCCTTGCACCCGGAGCTCCGGATAATTACAAAAGTGCGCGGCTTATGACTGAAAAATTTCTGGCATCCGCATATATTTACCTCAAGCCTGATGGAATTCTATATTACATGTCCGATTACGATACCGATCGATATATATCGACCGAGAAAGCGTCGGTTCTATCGTCGATATACAATACATTTGATCGCGTTTATCCGAATGTACAGATGTGGCCGGGGGAGATGACCCTGTTTTTCGGTTCTAAGGAACCGCTGACAGGATCATTTGATACTCTTATGTCAAATATAAGTCGGCTTGGATATGAACCGAAATTTGTAAATGAGATATTTCTTTGGGATCGTCTGGATAGTATGAAAATATCCCGTTTGAATAACGCGATCGATACCACCGTGAATACGAATACTATTAAAGATCCTACGCTGGTTTATAAGCAGGCTGTATTTCGATCGATGCAGAATGAATTAGATAAAAGACTGGTTACAGCGCTGTTTAAGGATAACATGTGGGTGGTTATAATTCCGGCGGGAATTTTAATATTTTGGATTATCGGGATAACAGGAGAACACAGATACAGGCGGTATGGGCTCTTTTTGTACTTTACGGCAGGTGTGGTTTCTTTGTCTCTGGAGCTGATTACATTCTATCTTTATCAATCGTCGGCAGGGTCGCTTTATACTGAGATGGCCATATTGATAGGTGTCTTTATGCTCGGGCTGGCACTGGGGACATATTATTCATACCGTTTGGGTAAAGAGAATCTCGAGTTCCCGGCAGTGCTGCTTCTTCTGACAGCGGCAATCCTGTTTTTCGTGACCTACGGCAGAATTAGTCCGGCGGTACAGTTGTTTTATTATATATTGTTTTTATTCACCATGGCGCTGGCGACCGGTTCTTTGTTTGTTGCGGCAACTGATCGATATTATTTTGGAAGGGCTGATTCCAATAGAGGTGTCGGTTACGCTGTGGAGATTATCGGTTCCGGAATCGGGGCTCTTTTTGCAATCACGGTTTTTTTACCTCTTTTGGGATTGCAATGGCTGCTGATTTCGATTATTGTCCTGATTGTGCTGGCTCTGGCAGGGGCGGTTGTAACGGTTAAATAATGCGGTAGAGGCCAATGCCCAAAAAGAAAGATTATATTTTATTCCTCAACAGTCATTATAGTAAGCGTGATAATGATTTCTATCTTAAACAAATAGGAAACAGGACCAGGGTGGCGGTTGACGGCGGGATTCGGTTTTTTCGCAAGAATAGGATTATCCCTGATATTCTAATCGGGGATTTTGATTCTACGCCAAGGTTATCGAAGAAATATCTTTCCCAATTAGAGGTGCTGTCGCATCCCTCGCGCAAGGACAAAACGGACAGCCAGCTGGCGCTGGAGACGATTCTTGAAAGGGGAGCCGAGGATATATTAATTTGTGGTGCAATTGCAAAGACCGAGATTGACCATACATTGAGTAATGTTTTCATTCTGGATTTGATCAATAGATTTAAGAAGCGTTTTAAAAAAAGCGTGACGGCAAGGTTAGTCGGTCCCGGATTTGAAATTTATTTATTGGATAATGAGTCGATTGATGTTCGGGGTTGGCGAGGCGATTATATATCGATATTGCCACTGCGGGATGGGGTCTGGATTGATTACGCGGGTCTTGATTATCCAGTGCCCAAACGGGCGTTGAGATTCGGTGATACGCTCAGCCTCAGGAACAGGTTTAAGAAGGTGTCGGGAAGGGTTACGGTAAGGGGCAAGGCGATTGTCGTTATATTATCTAAAGAGCGCAGGGGATAGGGATTTACCAACATGGTTTGATTTTTGTCGTTATACTTGACAAATGCGTGATTGCGTATATATTTGTGGACTAAAATTAGGGAACTATTGCCGATATAGATAGATAGAATATCAGTAGAAATACTGGGAGATCGTCCAACGGCAGGACATGCGGCTCTGGACCGCAGAATCGGGGTTCGAATCCCTGTCTCCCAGCTTATTTTTTGTACAAAATCCCAACTTTTAGCTTGGCAATAACTTAAAAGAGGCACATTTTAGCCATTGAACCGCCCCGGTTATTCCGGAGGCTGTTTTAGTTGAGTCAGGCCACCTTGA
>CAZDPY010000027.1:0-31024 GCA_964507455.1 uncultured Ignavibacteriaceae bacterium | reverse complement strand
CCATAACAGTAATATCTCACATTTGTTACTCTCCGGCAACCCCGGAACGGTTCATACTACCACATTTCACACATTTGCCCTCGTCTCTTTTCCATACTTCTAGTTTTACTGATGATGGTATAATTCTACTATTTTCCATTTCATCAAAATCTGAATCAGTTGCCTGTAACTCCTGATCTTCTCTTATAACTAATCTATATTTAAAAACCTTTCTTAAGCCTGTATCTTCTATCCAAGAATCGATTAGATTAAATAGACCGTTATATACCCAAATACCGCTTTGTATTTTTTCGTACACTCTTACTTTTTCCGAATCTCTTTTACCCTTATTATATTCAATTGCAGCCTCATAGAATAAACCATTTTGGGTTAATGATTCGCTTTTATTAAACATCGGTTGGTCAACCATTTTGGGGTTTGGAATCTCGGCGCTTTTGGCAACATCATGACCTTCATAAATAAGAACCTGGCCATCTTCTTCGACCTTGTCGGAATAAGGTGCACCTCTTCTGACACTCATTAACAAAACGCTATAATAACCCCCTAATCGATAGTTCATACCTCGCTGAAGTGTGGCACCTTCTTCGCCACTCATTTCATAGTGGGATATGATTTCACCTGGTTGAAACATTTCTTTTGATTCTCTCTATCTCTTATATCCGATTTTTCTCAGGAATGAGTGGCGGGAGGTTTTGTGTTCGTCGCCTTCGATACCCATCGGAGCCTGACCGTCGACAACGCCCATGACACCTCTCCCCTGATCGGTTTCGGCGACAATGACCTGGACCGGGTTGGCGGTGGCGCAGTAGATGTTGACAACCTCGGGAACCATTTTGATACGCGGGAGGAAATTGATCGGGAAGCCGTTTTTCATGAAGATTATAAAGGAATGACCGCAGGCGATATCGAAAGCGGCCTGTTCGGCCAGCTTGATCATCTCATCATCGTTACCATCGGAGCGCACCAGCCGTTCCTGCGATGCCTCGCAGAAGGCGATGCCGAATTTGACCCCGACCGAGGAGGTGATCATGGCCTCGTAGAGGTCCTCGACCGTTTTTATGAAGTGTGACATGCCGAAGATTATGTTGCAGTCGGAAGGTATATCGATTTTGACGGTTTTGGTTTTCATGGAAAGCCTCCATTTATTCTGATTCTTGGTTTTCGATAAAAATCGAATCGGGAATACCCCGGTTTATGGCGTAGCCGCCGTATGTTTCTTCCATCTCGAAGTGCACCCCGACAAAGAGGGCGGCTTTGCCGTGACCTTCGAGAGTGAATTTTCTGGTCAACCAGAGAGAATCGGTGACCGGCGCGTAGTTGATATTCATCTGCATCGTCTTGAGTGAAAACATCAGCCCGCCGGGCAGGTCGGCCGGTTCGAATTCGGCCCGGACGACATTGAAGGTAGCGGTGTCGATATAGTAAGTACAGTTAATAAGCGAGTCGGCCTCTTCTCTGGCATCGACACGGATAATATGGCAGGTGTAGCCGTTTATCAGGGTATCGGCGAGGCCCTTGTATTCGATATCGTAGAGCGGGCGCATATCAGGTTTTAAAGGTTCGGTGATATCGGTGGAGATATCACGGCGGTTGCCTTTTTTCTGCCGTTCCATTTTCTCTTCGTATTCCTCGCGGAGTTCATCTTCCGGCTGTATTTCACCATCCTTATAGTACTCCAGGAAATCCATATGAACCCGCAGGGAGTCATTTATTTTTTGGGCGTATATTTTTTTGATGAATTTTTTTTCTTCCTTTATCTCGCCTTTGCTGTTGGTGCGGCGTTCGAACATGACAGCATCGATGTTAAGGTCATTGATTTTTTCGATTTGCGCCTGTTTGACATTGACGATCGAATCGAGAAGAGCTTCGGTTTCGATGGCATGGGATGGTGCAACAAGGATGCAAAAGACGCACAAAGGATATACAAATAGTGTAATATGTTTTATCATCATTCGACCTCGCTTATTCTGATATATTCGATAGTGTCGCCGCGGGTTATGTCGTGGACTATTTCCATGCCCTGCTCGACTTTGCCGAAGAGGGTGTAATTGCCGTTAAGGTGGTAGCGCGGTGACAGGCAGATAAAGAACTGGGAGCCGCCTGTATCTTCGCCAAAAGTGGCCAGGCCGACGGTGCCGGTTTCGAAGGGTTCAGGGGAGTATTCATCGCGAACGAAGTAGCCCGGTCCGCCATGGCCGGTGCCGCGGGGATCGCCTCCCTGAATGACATGGTTGGGGGCGACGCGGTGGAAAGTAAGGCCGGTATAGAAGCCCTCGCCGGCGAGGCGGATAAAGTTATAGACGTTCAAGGGGGCGAGGTCGGCGTAGAGGGTTAAGATGATTTCGCCTTTACCAGTGCGGATATGGGCTTTGGGGTTAGTGCGGTAGTTTTTCAAGAAGCCGCGGAGTTTGCGCTCGGAGGTCAGGTGGGCGGGGAGGTTTATGAAGGCTGATTTGTCCTGATCGAGAACCTCTTTGTAGACGCGGGCAGCTTCCTTGCTGACGATGTATTGTTTATCCATCAGGCAACTGAACAAAATATTTTCGGCGAGGGAGTCGGGTTCGGATTTGAGAATTTTTTCCATAGTGAGGACCATTTCGTATTTGACTTCGGCATCGAGCTTTTCGCGCATGGCAATGAGAGGTGACAATTTATGTAATTGGCCGGTAAGGAGGCGGTCGCCGATAACTTCGACGGCGCCTGATTGTACTATGGGGTCCTTGTCTTTTAAGGCCTGGGTGATGTAGTAGTCGATGTTTGCCGGGTTGACCTCGCAGAGTGACTTGAAGGCGTTCATGCGGACGGCGAAAGAGCTGTCGTGCCAGAGGTCGCGGAGACGGGGTTCGACAATATCGCCACCGATTTTTTTGAGGGTGGCCGCGATGCGGCTTTTCATGATCCAGTTTTCGGTGACGACAAGGCTGTCTATCATGGGGATCATGATGTCCCCGCCAATTTTCACGAGATAGTCGAGGGCGGCAGCTTTTATGAAGACAGAGCTGTTTTCATTGTGGAGGTCGTCGTTGGCGTAGTCGGCGACGGCGGCAGTGCCGAGATCGGTAAGGGCGTCGTAGAGCTGGAGTTTAAGAGTGTGATCGGTTTCGTCCTCGAAGCGCTTGATGAGGTATTCGACCGCCTGAGGAGTGCCTACCCTGTGAAGGGCTTTTATGGTGGCGGCGACGACGTCTTCATCGCGGTCATTGAGACCGGTAGCCAGGTGGGAGACGGTGTCAGGGTTGCGGGTCAGGCCGAGGCCGGTGACTGAGAGGGATCGGAAATAGGGATCGGTTTCGGGGAGGTTTTTCAGATAGATCGGGATTGCTTCCCTTGCGTCTAATCGGACAAGGACGAACAGGGCGGCGGCACGGACAGTTTTGACGGGGTCGATCCGGACTATTTCCATCAGTTTCGGGATGGCCGAACGGGCACGGGTGCGCCACAGGCCGTAAGCGGCCTGCTGGCGGACACGGTGATCGAGGTGGTCGAGGAGGTCGGTCAGGGCGAGGTGGATGTCGGTCATGGTAGTATCGGCGAGGCGGCTGATTGACTGGACCGCAGGAGCGAGGATTTCGGGTGAGAGATCGGGGGCAAGATTGAGGAGACGATTGGCGAAGGATGGTTCATCGAAAAGTCCGACGGCGAAAGCGGCGGCTTGTGCGACCTCGACGGTACTATCGGTCATCATGACAAAGACGCGGTCGGCGTGGTTTGTATCACCGATTCTTCCAACGGCAAGGACGGCTCTTCGGCGAACATCGGGATCGGGATCTTTGAGGCTTTCGAGGACGAATGGGGTAACACGGCGGCCATCCTCGGCATAAATGATTGCGGCTTCTCTTTCGAGAGCGGTTTGTTTAACGAGGAAGGGGCGGATGAAGATCAGCGCGACGGCGAGGATGATGATGATTAAAAGGGCGGCGACAATTTTGGTTTTATTCATGGGTAGTGACCTGTCATTTTAAATTATATAGATTTATCTTATAAAAATTTAGGCGGAGATATTGATTGGTCAACAAAAAACGATGCGGGGCAAGGCGATAGGATGAATTATAATGTCTATTTATTATCGGGTGAAAATTTTCCGGCCGATTTTTCGAAGGCGGGTAAGGTCATTTTTTTGATATCTTTGGAAAGATTTTCGATATCGGTGTGACTAAGACTATTCAGTTTTTCCGCGAAGCGGCCGCTTTTGATTTCTTCGAGAGTACGTTCCATGTTTTTTTTAACGTTATCATCAATAATTTTCGGACCTGACAGGTACGAGCCGTAGCGGGCAGCGACTGAGATACGGTTGTACATACCTTCGATGCCGTGCTTTTTTATAAGGTTTATAATCAGGTCGAGCTGGTAAGCAACCTCGAGGTAGGCTTTATCGGGTGAAAGGCCGTTTTCGACGAGAGTATCGAAACCGTGCATGATAAGCTGGGTCAGGCCGCCGCAGAGGACTGCCTGCTCGCCGAAAAGATCACCGATCGCTTCATCGGCGAAAGTAGTTTCAACCATGGCACTGCGGTCGATGCGGAGGTCTTCTATAAGATTGTCGAGGATTTTTGGGGCAGTTCCGGCGGCATCGTTATGAATATTGTAAAAGTAGCCGATGGAATCGCCGGCGAGATATTTTTCCCGGACGGCGGCGCCCGGCCCAAGCGGGGCCAAAAGAATAATATTGCAGTTATCGGGCGGTATGATGGTTTTGAAATGGATGGAGAAACCATGCAGGAAAACCAGAGTGCAATTGGGCTTTAAATTGGGTTTGATTTCATCATTGAATACTTTGCCGTGAAGATGATCGGGGAAGGCAAAGACTATTATGGTGCTTTGTTTTACGGCGTTAGTCACTGTCGTAATATTTTCGATGCCGTCATTTTCAGCGGTTTTGCGGGAAGGATCATTTTCGGGCAGGCCGATTATTATATCTCTACCTGAATCTTTTAGGTTGAGCGCCCAGGCTCTCCCCTGCGACCCATAACCGATTATTGCGGTTTTATTATTCATATTCTACTAATTCATTTATAATTCAACAGCCAATCGCGGCATTTCATCCCAGGTGCGCCCTTCGAGCAGACGTCCTGCCTTTTTCTTATTAAAGCCACCCCATTGCTTGAAGAAGAAGGGGACATTATTTTGATGACACTGATTTTTTATTTCGGTTACCCATTCTTTTTCGAGTGGTCGCGCCCCCGGCCCGGACTCGCCCCCAACTATCACCCAGTCAATCCCTTCCAGGTTTATTTGACCAACAGGTGCTATAAGCGGTTCAAAAGAGACGAACTTAACGGCGGCATTAATATTGCGAAGGCTGTTAATTCTGTATGTATAATAGGAATTTTCAACACTGACACCGATCCAGATATTCGATGTCCAGTGAAGTTCTTTTTGAATTTCTTCCAGACGGTTCGACCTTTTGGTGAGAACCTGAAATCTATGCCATGCGGCGCGGTTCATGACATTAAAGACTCTGAAAATAAATGAATCAGGTATGTCTTCATGGAACAGGTCACTCATTGAATTAACGAATATATTCTGAGGCTTTTTCCATTTAAGAGGATTATCCAAAACATCCACATGGGTTGTAACCTGAAATCCGCGGGCATAATTTGGCTGCCGCATAGCCTTGAGTCTTCGAGCCATCTTTTCGGCGTAACAATTACGGCAACCCGCGCTAATTTTGGAACATCCGGTAACCGGATTCCAGGTGGAGTCTGTCCATTCTATTGATGATTTAATAGACATTAAATCCAGCCTTTTCTTCTATTCTTATTAAATATATGGTTTATTATTTTTCCCGCAACAGGGTTATGTGACGCAAAGAAGAGATAATATAATAATCCGTGAGTTGTATTTCTAAAAGGAATCGGTTCGGGGACATACTTAAATGTCGCATTATTTTTTAGTCTATCTCTAAAGGCCAATGCAATATCGCGAGCCTGCCGTTTTATAAGAATGTCGTCGCCAAACAAATCTTGAGTTATACTATAGGCGATCTTTTTCCAGGTTTCATCACCCCAAAATTTATTCATTCTTTCAATATTGGCGATCTGTACTTTTTCAGGATTGGTCCACAGGACATTCCTGTTCATATCCATAACAGGGAAATTGATGAAAACTTCAATTGTTTCCTGCTTTCCAGCGGCTTCAATGACATCCCAATTAAGGTGCAATCCATAAGGATCAAGCAAGCAAAGGCCTCGTTGATAAGATTTAAATTTTATTTTTGGAAATACATCATTAATTAGAATAACGTTACAATCACCACTTATGAAGATCACATTATTATTTCCTCTGCCCAGTTCTTTCAATTGTTCGATTTTATGCTTATCAACATCTATAAAATAAAATTTATTAAAGGGAGGTTGAATATTTAATGCAACCAATGGGCTTCCTTTAATCAACTCGCCTGATTCGCGACTGAAGTGCATGCCCTCGCCTGCAAATGCATCGATGTAGACATGGTTTAGATTCTTTTGATTTGATAATATCTTTGAATATTCACCCGCGTAATCTTTTATAATCTCTAATTTTATTTCCGACCAGTGGCCTATTTCATCGAACTTCATAATTCCTCCTTTTTAGGCAGATGACTATATTTCCGTCCTGAAATTTAAACTGTGCCCCTGACAAAGCATGTCAGACTAAATGAAATAAATCACCCTAAAACTATAATGGAGGATTAAGAATTGACTTAATGCGGTGAATTGTACAGAAGAAACAGACTACGGCTTTTTTAATTTCTTATAGAGATGGGAGCGTTCGATGCCGAGTTCCCTGGCCGCTTTGGTGACATTGCCGTCATTGCGGTCAATAGCACTCTGGATGAATTCTTTTTCGAAGCTTGTAACGGCATCTTTTAAAGAGATCTGTCTGGCGGTGTCGAATTGCGGCATTAAAGGACGAATATCGGCCGCGGAGACAATATCTTTTTCGATATAGATATTTATTCGCTCCATAAGGTTTTTTAGTTCACGGACATTGCCGGGGAATTTATAATCCTGTAAGACTGCGACAGCATCTTCGGATAAATTTTTGGCTTTGTTTCCGCTTCCAGCGGCAAATCTAGCCAGAAAATAGGCGGCCAGGGCAGGAATATCTTCGGGACGTTTGCGAAGAGGCGGAATTTTAAAATTAACGACGTTCAATCGGTAGAAAAGATCTTCTCGGAAACTTCCGTCTTTGACCATCTTCTGAAGGTCTTTATTGGTGGCGGCGATTATATTGCAGTCGACTTTGAATGATTTTTCTTTTCCGACAGGAGAGATTTCGCGGGTTTCGATGGCCCGTAATATTTTGGCCTGGGCAGTCAGCGGCATTTCGGAGATTTCATCCAAAAATATTGTACCGCTGTCAGCTTCGAGAAAGTAACCTTTGCGTTCTTTGGCCGCCCCGGTGAAAGCGCCTTTGGCATGGCCGAACAGTTCCGATTCAATCAACTCCGACGGCAGGGCGGCGCAGTTGACCGCCACGAATGGGCCGTTCGACTTAGCTGAGCGCCTGTGAATAAGATGAGCCACCAGTTCTTTGCCGGTCCCGTTTTCACCATATATCAAGAATCTCCCGGTCTTGGGAGCTGACGCGGTGATATCTTCTTTCAATTTCTTTATCGATGGCGAATCTCCGATGAAGTCGCCGTAGACTAAAGAGGAAAGCCGTTCTCTTTCATTTTGCAGGCGGCTGGTGCGGGTGATATTTTCGATCGTAATCATAACCCGATCGAGAGAGAGCGGTTTTTCGATAAAATCCACGGCGCCGCTCTTTATGGCTTTGACAGCCATATCAATATCGGCTTTGCCGGATATCATCACCACCGGCTGATCGGGAGTGCGGGCATGAACATCCTCGAGCAGGTCAATACCGTTGCCGTCGGGGAGCATGACATCGAGAAATATAATATCGAATCCTGCTCCGGCGAACCGCGCACCCTCGGCATAATCAGCGGCGGTGACAACTTCATGATCGCGCCGTTCGAGAGCGTTTTTCAGCGAACTGCGGATATTTTCTTCGTCATCTACTATAAGAATCCTGGCCATATTACATCGGCAGCCTGATAGTCAGGCCGGCGCCTCCTTCCTCTCGGTTAAACAGATCAACAGAACCGCCATGATCGTAAATAATTCTTTGTATGATCGCCAATCCCAGCCCCGATCCGTCCTTTTTGGTTGTAACATACGGCTGGAATTTCCTTTCGAGTATTTCTTCGTTAAATCCGGGGCCATTATCGGAGTAAATAATTTCGATGCCATCAGATGTATCTTCGATTTTTATCTCAATTTTGCCGGCAGCGGCTTCGAGTCCGTTTTTTATAATATTGACGAGAATCTGTCTGGTCATTTCCGGATCCAATCTGAATTTTCGGCGGTTACTGTTGTTTATGATTGTCAGTCTGTCCGATTCAATTTCATTTTTATAGATATTTTTAATCCCGGTGATGAATTCTTCTGAAGATACATCTTCTATTTCCGGCGGATTCATCCGGGCGAATCGCACAAATTGATCGAGCAGTCTATTGAGGCGGTTGAGTTCGGTTTTGATCGTCAGGGTCGTTTGCTCGAGAGTTTTATCGAATTCGGGAATTTTTTCTGCGTGGGACCGGCGAAGATCATCGACCGAGACCATAATCGGGGTCAGGGGATTTTTAATTTCATGGGCGACTTTCTGGCCGATCGTTTTCCAGGCGGCGATTTTTTCTGACATCGACAGTTTATCGCGGATATTCCTTAGATCGTACATCATATCGCTGAAAGAGTCTGCGAGGCGAGAAAATTCGCCTTCCTCGTAGGCCATAACCGGTGTTCCGAAATCACCCCCGGCGACTCTTGCGGCGGCATTTATAAGATTATGGATTTCTCTTTTGGTTTGGGCGGTAATATAAATCCCAAGAAGTATTGCAATAATAATTCCGAGCCCGGCGGCAACGCCGGCGGTTGACATCAGACGCGTAAAAACCGGCTGTTGTCCTTTCCCGGTAAACAGGGCGGTCATATAGAACCCGGCTTCCGGTCCTCCGGCCAGTAGAGAATAAAGTCTGTCATCGTATTCATACAGAGTGAAGGGATCGGTTTGGGCCGAAATATTGCCCGGAAGAGAGTCTTCGGCGAAATATATAGAAATTTCGGCACCAAGTATTTTCTCGGCGATTTTGATTTTAGTACTATCAATATAGCGTCCGGTGTATATGAAATAATTATTCCATGGGATAGTACAGGCATTGGCGGCATGACGGCCTTTGATATCGTATTCTACAGTTTCATAGGCGAAGGAATTTTTCCCCGTTGGAATTATTAAATTCTCTTTTGTCTGTCCGATAAGGCCCGGGCGGTGATAGCTGGCAAGGACTCTTTTTTCGCCATTTAATATTTCTACAAAATCGAAATCCAGAGGGAACCGGGAGAGATCAACCTGAGTGATACGTCCGCGTTGTATATTTTTCAGAGCATCGCGGATTGACTGCCTGTTAAGCAGCTGCCGGGCGTCGAGGCAGAGATCTTCGGAGATTTTTGTTTGAAGCTCGTAATAAGATTCGAGGGATTTTGATGCCTCTTGCTCGAATGAAGATTCGACCTGCCCGCTGGTTTGCATGTAGATAGCGAAAATAATCAGCAGCGGTGGGAGGACAGCAGCGATTATCAGGTACAATCTTATTCGAGCGGTGTAGGTCATGGCTGCTCCGTAATTTGAGGGAGTTTCAATTTACGGATATTTACGGAGATCAGGTTAGCGTTCGAATCGGTTTCAATCCCGCGGATATCTTCGTGGAAAGCATGGTACAAAGTTGGCCTGAAAAGTGGAAAAACACCGATATCTTCGGTTAATGATCGGGCGGCGAGGTTGTAATACCTCGCGGATTTGCTTTGATTGGAGGCATTATCGCCGAGTTCGATATATTTCCCGATAGTTTTTATAGTCTCGTTGATTTTCATACCGGGGACGGTGTCACTGGTTAAGCGGTCATAGATTATTCGCAGTGATTTGCCCGGATCGGACTGGTCGATCTGGATATAATCGAGATAGACATCGAATGTTTTACTGCTGTCATTTTCAGCTCTTATGCGGTCGCGGGAGAGGATATCAGCATAGTAATCGTACAGTCTTTCAAGGCTCTGGTGACCGATCCCTATATTTAAACGCGCGGGGGGATTGTCGATGATCCGCATCAGTTTTTGTCCCTGTCCGGGGTCGTAGTCATAAATTCTCCGGGCGCTGTCATTAGACAACCAGAGAGCATTGAACGGCTCGGTTTCATTTTCCGGGAAATAGACATAGCTGAAGGCATTATTGAACCGGTAGTACAGAGAAGTTGTAAGAAGTCCCTTTTTGTTGAAAGGTTTCGATGGATTTGGGATCAGGACGGCAAAGAAGGAGGCCGGTGATTTGTACCATCCATTGTAATGGCTCAAGTCGCCGGTGAGATTATCGATTCTTCTAAGTGAAAGCCAAATATCAGGCATGGCAGGGCGGGGAGGGAAGATATTTTTACCGAGGCCCGGTGCTTTTTGAAAATTATCGGGGTACAGAAGCATGTATCCGGCCAGCATATCCCAGGCCGATTTATTGATACCATCGAGTTCGGGCATGGGGATGCTGATAATATTCTCGGGAGCAGTGGCTATCAAAAAGTTACTGCTGTCGACGACAGCTGTTTCTATCAAGCAGATCGGTGAATCGGGCAGACGGAAGAGGGAATCATCGACAGGATAAGTGTATGATACTCCGGTATAGGAGGCTTCGATTTGGCCGGTGTGGACGATAGAGTCATCGGCTATCAGTAGTTTATAGGGGCATTTTTCGATGATGTTGGATTCCTGGCCGTAAGGAAAGTACAACCGGTTCATTTTGTACTGGAGAACTTCGGTTTTGATTTCCTCGCCATATATTGAAGCAAATGATATGAGTATTAAGAATATTGCTGCGACTATGATTTGAATCCTTCCGGACATACCGCCTCCGGGAATTTAACAAAAGAAACCGTTTCTTAATTATTTATACAAGTATTTTTTATAATCGGTTCGAATCGTGTCAAAAATAACACATCTAAGTTATTGATAATCAACAAAGTTTATATGTGTATCGGCTGGTTGTGTCATATATGACACAGATATCCAGAAGCACAACTTGTTAAGTTGTTGCCATATAATGGCTTGGCTTTTTGGCACTGTCTTTGAATGACTAATTTTTCGAAAGTCAATTGAAGAAAAACAAGAACTTTAAACCACAGGAGGTTAAAGAAAATGTTTAAACGAATCACAACCACAGTTTTCGCCGCGATACTTATCGCGGGGATGGTCCTTTTTGTCGGATGTTCCGACGAGGACAAGATTGAAAACAAGAACTCGCTGGCTCAGCAGGTGACCAGGGATGTTGTCAACAAGGTAGCCGACACGATCACCAACAAGTTTGTCGAGGCTGCGATGGCCGCCGATCAGACATTTCCGGCTGATGAGCTCAATGCATCGGTTTTCAACGATGTCATGGTTCATGACTCGATTGTCTATGCTGTTTTTGACGGCGGAGTGATCATTCATGATCCGATGGCTGATGTTCCGAAGGCGATCAAGGTCGAGGACAATCTTACGGCGATTGGATTTTACCAGGGTGAGATAATTGTCGCCGGTAACAAGCTTTATCGCCTGGCAGGCAACCGTCTCGAAGCACTTCCGATGCAGTATGAGAAGGGCGTGAAGGCACTTGAGGCGTATGACGGCAAGCTCTTTATCGGTACCGGTCAGGGGCTGTTCGCGAGGTGGGAGGATGGTTATGAGGCGGTTCGCGAGGATTTTGAAGTTACCGCTATGACTGCCGATGAAAACGGCCTCTGGGTCGGTACCAACGGCCAGGGATTGTATCGTCTGGAAGACGGTGATTTCAAGAAACGGTTCCTTATTCGTGACACGACCATATTCGATTATGTCAATGCTCTCGATTACAACCGGGGTTTCGTTTATGTCGGCACCGATGATGCGCTTTATATCCATGACGGCGGCCGCTGGGAGACTCTAGCCAGTGCTAACGGTATCCCGGCCGGTTCGGTGCAGGCAATCGATGCCTCGGGGTGGATTGTCCTGATTGGGACCTCGGAAGGCACAATTGGATATTTCAACGGTGATTTCTATCCGGTCAGGAAAATGGAGGGTGCGCGAGTTAACGCCTTTGCACGGATTGGCGGGAAGATTTTCGCCGCCACCGATAACGCCCTTGTTGCCAAGACGGGTGTCGAGTTGAGTACGATTGTCGGCGAGGAAGATCTGGGAAGTTTGCAGATGGTTGAGGCAGTAGAAGAGCCGGTCGATGAAGCCGTGACCGAGATGGCTGCGGATGCGGAAGTGGAAGAGGAATCGGCCGAAGAGGCAGTCGGGCCGGAGCCCGCTGAAGCTGAGGTCGATGAGGCTGCCGAGTCTGCTTCCGCCGATTCGACCGGCGCGGTGGAGGAAGATCCGGTTCTGGCCGAGGCTGAAAACCGAGAAGCCGAACCCGCCGAGTCACAAAAAGAAGGTCCGGAACCGATCGCGCCGGATTGGGATTCATTTGAATATCCGGAATAAATAAAAGAAAGGAGGCAAAGGAGCCGTCAGGGAAGTGATATCCCGGTTACCCGGTCCTCCGCTCCTGGTTCAACCAAAAGCCCCGGTCTGGAAAGACCGGGGTTTTAAGTAATCGTAATAAAAATAAAACGGGGATTGACTTTTTCGAAGCCAACCCCCGTTTTTGTTTTCTTATGCGGTCCAGAATTTATTGGACAAAAAGGATATTCCTATTCGCGGCCCCTCCGGTCATATCCGCCGCGCCTTCCGCCGCCCCGATCATCACGTTCCGGTCGCGGGCGCGCTTCATTGACCTTCAAGGTCCGCCCCTGCATTTCAGCGCCATTCAGGCCTTCGATGGCCCTGGTAGCATCTTCGTCCGAGGTCATCTCGACGAAGCCGAAGCCGCGAGACTGACCGGTGAATTTGTCTTTGAGGATGGTCACTTTGGAGACCGCCCCGTAGTCTTCGAACGCCTGCCGAAGAGCGTCCTCTTCAATCTTATAAGGCAGGTTACCGACATAGATGTTCATCAAAAAAACTCCGAAATTGGTCTTTCCGTCTGCCGTGGATTCCCTTGCGGGCTGCACGATTAGCCGGAATAGACGCCGTTAATGCGCATCATTGCGCAGTTGGCCCGTCGATTAATATTTTTCGTGGAAATTACTTTGAGCTTATAAGACAACTACCCTACTGAATATTAATGAAGGACTCCGTTCAACACACTTAATTATATCGGAAAATTCCGAACTGTCAATAGTATTTTACATAAAAACAAAAATCTAATAATGCCTGCATCTATCCCACGATCAGGGCATTTTCGGCGGGGATCCATCCTATGGCGCCGTACGGGTTACGTACCCGGAGCCATCCGGCCACCTTTTTGAGGACCTTCAAGCGGTCGCCCTTTTTTACGGTCAGTTCAATTGCATCGTAATTATTCTTGATTCTAAATCGTCCCCGGGTTGTTTCCAGATAACTTTCGGGGATCCATCCCATACGTCCGTGCAAATCGGAAGCCCAGACCCATCCGGGCCAATCGGATTTTCGCGGTATAATTTTTACGGGGTCTCCCCTTTTTAGAATAACCGGATCGGGATAGGCGGCATGATAGTCTTTAATAACAAGTGCAATCTGCTGACCGGTCTGGTGAGTTTTGTACCTTAAATCAATCATGCATTATTACTATCAGTTTCTATACTTATTGCAGGGGGCGTATGGCGAATATATGTAAACCCCGAAATATCTCCAAGAGATTTTTGGCAGATTCGAGATTAATAATGCAAAAAAGTCATATTTTTTTGATTGAGGCGGAGCGGTTGCGCCCTATATAATTTGTTCGGTAATAGCAGCTTACCGGCCTATCCACGATATATCAACACCCTTTCTACAATAATATTTTGCATTGAGGGAACAAATTCTGACAGAAATTTGTCTAATACTTAGAAGATATGTGATGATAATAAATTCGCATATATTTCAGGGGGTTAAAGGGGGCTCCCCAGTAAGTAATCTCTGCTCGCAGCAGCTTTGGAATTATCAACGGGCCACACAGTTTCCCCCGACATCATGAACGGACACCATGAAGGGGAAGACGTAGTAGCACAACGGATGAGCGGAGATTACATTTTTTATTTTATATAATATCCTGATAAAATCTACTTTGATGCATTAAGCAGGCGATGTCACTTATGACCGATTATACGGACATTTTCACCAAGATGATCATTGACGTATAGGGTTTGAATCAAAATAATTATTGCAACCAGCATGGGCGTCGCCAAAAACAGCCCCATTATTCCAAATAAGAATCCCATTAATATCTGCACCATGATAAGAAATCCGGGTGGAATGGACACGGCCCTTTCCTGAACCAACGGGGTAATTACATAGCTTTCGAGAATCTGCACTATCAAATAGACAAAAGCAACATATATTATCAGGTGGGGGTCTTTTGTCATAGCCACCAGAATCATCAGTAAAAAAGATATAACGGGGCCGATATTGGGGACAAACGCCAGCAATCCGGAGATAACGCCGAGAGACAACGCCAGCGGCGCTCCTGCAATCAGCAGTCCGATGCCGACCAGCGTACCGGTTATAGCCATAGCCGCGAATCTTCCAATAAGCCATCGCCTAAGTCCGGTACCAAGCGCCGATAAAACCTCTCCTCCGCGCTGTCGTTTTTTCTTCGGAAGGAGCAAGAGACCATTATCGAGATACATCCGTGGAGTAGCGGCAAAATAGAGACCGCCGAACAGGATAATCATCAGACCTGCAAAAATATCCATCCCGGTCGAAAAAATCCCGACAAATCCGCCCATCAGTTTAGTGCCGAGCGAGATCGCCGAATCGGGTTTGGGATTAAAGGCCAATATTTTCTGCCCCATTTCACTTTGCTCGAGCCAGTTTTGAATCTGGTTCAAGGCTTTGGGGATCCTCTCGGCCAGTCCTGCAAACTGGTCAACTACGCGCGGGCCGAGGAACATGAACATAAAGATACCGAGCGCAATAAGCAGTACACATACAATTGCCAAAGACAATCCTCGCGGAATATGAGTAACTTTTTTCAGAGAAATTGTCAGGGCATCGAGGAAGACTGCCAGGAGAACCGCGGCAAAGACTGACATGAGCATCTTGCGAAGATACCAGAAGAGGGCTATAGCGACCAATACCAAAGCCGCTTTGGCGGTCCATTTTATTATGTGAGCGGTGTTACTGCCGGCCTGTTCCATTATAGACTAAAACCTATTTTGTAAAAGATAGTTTCCCGTTTTTTTGAAAGTAGTTGCTTTCCTGAATGATCTTTTTACCGCGCGCAATAACATAATCGGTCGGTCCGTGAAAGACAAAGTTAATTTTCGGGATATCCGATGCTTTTTGCGCGGTATATATGACAATACCCCTTGCGCTGTTATCGGGGTTGCAGCGTACGGTGATAAATCGGAGTTCGTTTCCTTCATACTTACTTTCCGTAATAATTGCATCTGGCCGAACAATATCATTTAATTCGGAACATTTTTCTTTAACCCAGAGATTTCCATCGACAGTTCCATAGCAGATAATACTATATTCGCCCAGATCCCTTTCAATGGCAGTCGTATCATGAATGATTTGTGCGGTGGGCGCAAATTTATCTCTGATACTTTGTACGTATTGATGAATATCTCTTTGGGCAGATTTATCTTTTTCATTGGTGGAGACGACATAGATGATGTTGTCCTTATCGCCGACGACATTGTTAATCGGACCGGGGCCATAATTTCCCATGATATTCTCGTAGGGGATATTGGAGTATTTTTCAAATACATTCAAAAATTCGGGATAGAAACTTTCAAATGCAGGATATTTATCGCGTTTATTTTCATATATTTCAAGGGCGGCCAGTAGTGAATCGATATAGATGAAATGATGTCTTAATTCATACTGGCGTGCTCTTTCGGCTTCTTTTTCGCCATCATGAATTAAAGCGAGCCGGGTTGTTACGGCGCGAACCAGATGTTCATTGACGCAGGTCTGCCAGTTGGAATAGGCCTGGCTGCTCATCTGTATATTAATCGGCTCGAATAGATTCGAATATTTATTGATTTCTTCCTTGTATTTTTCTGTAAGGGGATTGACGAATGAATGGCCGAATTCATGCCAGGCCAGATTCTTAATCTGTTTGGAATTTCCAAAGACCGGGATATCATTATCAAGCCAGAATGTACCGCAAATATTATATATATGATAGGTACCATCGGGGCGCTCCATGCGCGGGCCGTATCCTCCGGCTTTATAAAGCGGGACCATGATGATAGTATAGCTGTTGTTTTCCATGCCGTAGTAGTCTTCGAGTTCGGCAATATAATTGGCATCGCCTAGGGTATCGGTCATGATTTGAATAATATTATCATAGAAATCGCGGTGCGAATTATAGAAACTCATAAAGCCGGATTTCAAAGCGAAATCGCGAAGGTAATTGACGAATTTTTCGAGATTCTGTTCACCCCAGGCCCTGTTTTTGAGATATTGGCTAAATGGCATTGTGTTTTTCAATTCCGGGGGATCGCTTAAATACAGCATCATCGTGGGTGGGGCATCATAGCTGAACAGGGCGATAGTATCGATAAAATGTGTGACCGGGTGATCCTTGAACGGTCCGAAATATTCATCGATTTCCTGAACATACTGAAAATCATAGGTGGTCATAGTACCCTTAAGGCGATCACCATAGCCACTCAGATATTGTGCTATGGACAGAAGCTCAAGGCGGGGGTCGACTTCAAGACGCAGGGTTTTTTCTTTGTTTTGGTCGGCGGTCGCAGTGATACTTAAGATCAAGAATACGGCCAAGATAATTGCTTTTTTCATAATCTCCTCCATTTGAAAAGCAATTTATCCATTTTCGTCAAAGATATGGCAATCGGCTGTAAAGGTCAACTGAATTAAAAAGTCTAATACAGATATTGAATTCGATTTCTTCAATCAGGCTTTCATCCAGGCGGCGACGGCGAGGTGGGTACCCCGTGAGCCGGGGATTTCGACGGTCTTCAGCTCCTCGATTGTAAACAGTGAACCGAAAAGTTCTTTTAATTCATCTTCGGATGAAAAATACAAGGTGGTGCCGAGCGGTGTCTGGCGGAGTTTGCCCTGACCCCCGAAAGAGGGACTATTTTCGCTGAAGCTGATCGAGAAGTATAAACTTCCGGGAATAAGCAGGGAATGCACATTACGAATGTATTGCGGTCGGTCTTCGGGGAAGATATGGTGCATCAATTCCCAGTCACAGGCAAATTCAAATTTATCGTTTATATCGCTCAAATCGCCGAGAAGGTCGGCGGCGATAAATTTGCATGATTTTTCGACGCCTTCGGCTTTGGCGAGTTGGCGGGCATGTTCGACGGCGCGGGGGCTGATATCGATGCCGGTCATGTCGAAGCCCTGCTTTGCGAACCAGACAGAATAATTACCGGCGCCGCATCCAAGATCAACGGCCCGGCATGGTTTTATTTTGCCTCTGGAAACGGCTTCGGTGAGGATGGCGGGCGGTTCGGTCCTGTTCCAGGGGATTTCTTCGAGGGGCATTTCTTCGTATATGCGGTCCATTGTTTTTCTGATATCGATATCTTCGCGTTTCATATTATTTGATTTGATCCTGTCTTGAGTTTTCTGAGAATTAAAAAATGCGCCATCAGGGATTCGAACCCCGGACCCGCTGATTAAGAGTCAGCTGCTCTGCCAACTGAGCTAATGGCGCATATATGGTGAGGGTGGAAGGGATCGAACCTTCGACCACCTGCTTAAAAGGCAGATGCTCTACCACTGAGCTACACCCCCACTCAGGCATATTTTAAAGGCTATAAAAATACTAATATTGTCTATATTGTCAAGCCGCTTTATTGAGATTTTACGTTCATCAATTCGACATCGAAAATCAAGGTCGCGTTGGGCGGAATAACACCGGGGTAGCCTCGTTCGCCGTAAGCCAGCTCGCCGGGGATAATCAGGCGCCGTTTGCCGCCGACCTTCATCATCATGACACCTTCGTCCCAACCCTTTATAACCTGTCCGGTTCCGATAGGAAAGCTGATCGGTACACCACGATCATGGGAGCTGTCGAACTTTTTGCCGTTGGTCAGCCATCCGGTATAGTGAACTTCGACGACATCGCCTTCCTCCGGAGACTCGCCGGTACCTTCCTCGATTATGATATAGCGCAGACCGCTTTCGGTTTTGAGGGTATCACCTTCGACTTCGGGCATTCCCTCGCCAGGCTTGGCTTCGACCATTTCCTGCTTTTCTTCGGTCTTCTTGGCAGCTTCGGTTTTTTCGGTTTTGGCGTCATCGGAAGAACAGGCGGTCATCCCGAAACCGAAAATGAAAGCTACTGTCAGCATGGCGGCTATAATTCGCATAGAGGCTCCTTAAATTATATTTTAGATTTCTCCATATATAATCAATATATATATAGTTGTCCAGCCAAGTAATTGAGGCTTCTTTTATTTAAAATTTGATTATTTGCGGATAGTTTCATAATTTCTACGAAAATTAAGGGATTTTATTCAAATGAGTTCAGTTGATTCCATAATCGAATATCACGAAGCTACCAAACATGGGTTCGACAGTTTTGCCCCTGGTCCGGGATTTATGGATTGGGCCAACCAGCCCGAGGCTTTTCGAAAGTTTGAGGGAACCGAGCTTAAGAAGCTGAAAATATTTCAGCCGACTGATATGCCGACATATGATCAGATTTTTGAATCGGGACGAGGCAAACCGGAAAAGCTGGATTATGACACCTTGTCGCGTTTCTTGTTTGATACGCTTTCTATTTCAGCGTGGAAAGAGGCGGGGGAATCGCGCTGGGCGCTACGGGTGAATCCATCAAGCGGTAATTTGCATCCGACCGAGGCGTATATAATTTCGGGTCCGGTCGACGGATTTTCCGATAAACCGTTTGTGGGACATTACCGCCCGGATGAACATGCTCTTGAAATCCGGGCAATAATCCCTGGACTTTTATGGAAGCAACTAGCTAAGAATTTCGGTGAAGATTGCTTTCTGGTCGGATTATCGTCGATTCACTGGCGGGAAGCATGGAAATACGGTGAGCGGGCTTTTCGTTACTGCCATCATGATATTGGTCATGCAATTGGAACAATAAGCATGGCGGCGGCGGGGCTCGGCCGGGAGATATCTCTTATAGAAAAGGCCGGGACGGTGGAGCTGATGTATTTGATGGGATTGCATGATCCGGGTGATATCGAACCGGAGCTACCGGAGTGTATTATGGCAGTTTATCCGGCAGATATGAAACCTGCAAATATGGATCTTTCTCCAAAAGCGGCGGCGCAGTTTGCCGGATTGGAATGGAAAGGCAAGCCGAATCGGCTTTCTCCGTCTCGAATAGAATGGCCGATACTGCAGAAAGCGACGAAGGATTGTATCAAACCGAGAGAAACTAATGTATTTCCTGAGTTTAAATATCCAGAGATGACAATAAATTTCGTTGATCGGGGGATTTCATTCAGGAAGATAATCCGTCAACGGCGCTCGGCGGTTGAAATGGATGGGGAGACATCGATTAAGAGCGACATATTCTACAGAATGCTGTATCACCTCATGCCGGGTGAAACGAAAGTCCCTTTCAATTGCCTGCCGTGGCGGCCAATGGTGCATCTGGTCTTTTTCGTGCACCGTGTCGAGGGACTGAAGCCGGGTTTGTATTGTCTGATCCGAAATAATGATGATCTCAATGAGTTGAAAGCTTCAATGCTCCAAAAATTCAGATGGGAAAAAGTGGAAGGTTGTCCAGAAGATTTACCTCTTTATGTCCTCGATACCGGTGACATAAAGGATTTTTCAAAACAATTGTCATGTTTTCAGGATATCGCGGCTGACGGATGTTTCGCGGCAGCCATGGTTTGTCGTTTTCGGAGGCCGATCAGGGAATTCGGCAGCTGGTTTTATACGAGGCTGTACTGGGAATGCGGGTTTATCGGGCAGATTTTATACCTGGAGGCGGAAGCGGCAGGAGTACGCGGCACCGGGATTGGGTGTTATTTCGATGACCCGACGCATACACTGTTAGGATTATCAGATAACGATTTTCAGGATTTATATCATTTTACGGTCGGTGGGCCAATCGAAGATACCCGCCTTACGACCAAACCGGGCTATCCGGAAGAATGATACGATAAATTATTTCGGTTTGAAAATCACACCCTGACCATCGCGTCCATTTAGAAGAACTTCGAGCGGTTTATCCAGTCTTGCATGTCGGACATAATCGGTTTCGTCTACGACCGGCTGTTTCTCCAGCCAGTCCCAGTCGATATCGTTTTTATCATCGATTTTGTTAATCGTAAAGTACCCAATCTGAAAAGCGATAAGGTTCTGGAAGAAATGTGTCCCAAACGATGGAGCGACATCGAAATCTCCATAGGCAGTTTCAATGATAACACGCGATGCAGAGAGTTGATCCCATGATGTCGGGATTCCGAGCCACCTGTCGGCGGTTCCCCACCGTCCGGGTCCGATCAGGATATAGGGAATGCCTTCTCGTCTGAAATATTCATTGAATTTGCCGATTTCCATTGCCATTTGCGGCATTTTTGAACGATCAAAGTTTTCAGGGCGAATATAGATAATATCTTTGATATCCTCCATCCGTCCATGACTTAAAGTCTGATCGCTTTTGCAGAACACCCGATCGGAGTCCATATCTTTGAGGTCTATTCCTTCGAGGACAGTCTCCATCGCCATCGGGCGAATCTGCAGAAATCCGAATTCATGCGGTTTGGATTTATCTTTCGAAAGCTCGGCGGCGAATTCTATCTCGACCGGAAAATTCATACCCTTGCTCCCCATCCTGAGCAGGAAGCGGATTATTTCATCGAGTGGAATTGTCCTATGTTTTAAAACAGGCGCAAATGAAACGATGCGAATGCCTTTACGTCCGACACCGTCGTAGATACGGTCATTGTCGGGCACATAGGTCGATCCGACAAACGAGAGAACACCATCGGTGTCGGCCTGATCGATGCGCAGACGTGTCAGGCCGGCTTCGCCTCCCGGCGTGGGATGAACATTCGGGTCATTCATATCGATAGCATAGAACTCGTGCTGGGAATTTTTCAAAAATTGTTTGGGGGTTGAAAACTGCGGGAGAACATTCGGGTTAGCGGGTGAGAAATAAAGGCAATCGCCCCCTTCGACAATGGTTCTTCCCAAACCCAGGGCGGCATAAGTTACGCCCTCTTCCGGCTTGATTTTTCCAATGGAATAGAAATTGTACGACCGTGCGACACCTGACAGGACAGGATAGAAAGCACCGTTGCGTACGGAGCCAACAACCTTTTGCAGGACGACGGCCATTTTCTCTTCCTCGACTCGATTCCCAGTCGCTTCAATATAATTTTTGGAGCGTTTGAAGAATATCGAGGCATATATATATTTTATAGCCATTTTCAACCGTTCCAGGCGGACTTTGCGGTTGGGATGGTTATTGGGCAGCATATGCGTATCGAAAATCCCGGCAAACGGCTGATAGTGGGAATCTTCGAGTAATGACGATGATCTAACGGCAATGGGGTATTTGACTTCATCGAGAAATGCTTTCAGATCGCCTTCAATCTCCTTGGGAAGTTTAGCGTGTGCGAATGTCGATGCGATCTCATGGTCCGGCCTATCGGAGAGTGAATATTCCAGAAGATTATTATCCTCGATAAACTGGTCGAATACAGAGGTTGCGATTATCGCCGACGGTGGAACGACAATGCGGACACCTTCGAATGAGTCATAGACGTTATAGCGGCGCAGGAGACGGTTAATAAAGGCCAGGCCGCGGCCTTTTCCGCCGAGGGAGCCTTCGCCTATACGCACAAATTCTGTCTGTTTATCGAATAGTTTCCGTGAAAAATCGGTAACAATACCAAGCTGTTTTTCGTGCCGGAAATTTTTGAATGTCTCGATAAGATAATTCCTCAGATCCTCGGTGCTGTCGAATTCCGAGACTTTTTTGGGGCGGAGGCGGTTGGCCAGATCGAATTCGGTTCGAGCCATCAGCCAATTGGAGAAATGATTGCGGCTGGCATGATAAATGAGAGAGTCATCGGGAGCCGACTCCAGACATTTCTCCATAGAGCGGTAATCGCCCGCCCGGCAGACTTCTTCGTCGGATGGTGTTCGAAAAACGAAATCGCCGAAACCGAAATTGAATTTGATAAAGTTGCTCAGTTCCGCCAGAAGGGTCGGCGATTTTTTGTGCAGAAAAGCCACTTTATGCTTTTTTGCCAGTTCAGCATTTTGGAGATTCGAAGACTGGAGCAGTATGGGCAGGTCGGATATATGTTCTTTGGCCCGTCTGGCAAATTTTAGGCCCGCTTGATCATCGCGAACACCGCCGTTTTCGTAACTGATATCCGAGACAACTCCAAGTGTGTATTTTTCATATTTTTCAAAAAACTCCCAGGCTTTGTCATAATTGTCGGCTAAGAGAATTTTTGGCCGGGCACGCATTCTGAGGAGTTTATGATTCAGATTTAATCCATCCTGCATCAAAGCTTGAGTCTGGCGCATTATTTCCGAGTATATTTGAGGCAAAAAGGCCGAATAAAAGCGGACTGAATCCTCGATGATAATAATTACCCGCACGCCTATCAGGCGGGTATCAAAATCGACATTTAGACGATCTTCGATATATTTTACGATCGCCAGAAGTATATTGGCCTCGCCGCTCCAGATAAAGGCCCGGTCGATTGCCCGCTTGAAATCGGGCTGATCCATGACGACCAGTTCGCGGTTGTGGAAGGCCAAAAGGACTATTGGTATGTATGGAACAAGTTCACGGGCTTTGAGACCAAATGAGATAATATCAATATCACTGAGCTGGCGAAAAACAATGACGAGGTCGAAATTCCTCATGGAGAGCAGTTTTAAAGCTTCTTCACCGGTCGAGACACGTTTTATCTGAGGTGCAAAAGAGAGATTCAGTTCGGCGTATTCGCTGAAAATCAACTGCCCGAGCTGACCGTCTTCTTCCAGGATAAAGGAGTCGTACAGACTCGAGACGAGTAGAATATCCTTTATTTTATAAGGCATCAGGGAGTCGAATTTTGCAAATCCGGACTCGTAATCTTTGAGGCTTATCTCATGTTTCATCAAATACTCTTATAATTGTTCCTTAAAGGGGTATTTTCCAATATATCGGCAAATTGTTCAATAGTCAATTATGCAGCGCTTAAAAAAAGCGGGGCCTTTCAAAAAAGCCCCGCTGAGAAGCATCTATATGGAAAGTCTACTCTGTCCGGGATTAGACAGCACCCTGATCGAGCATTGAATCAGCCACCTTGATGAATCCGCCGATATTGGCGCCCATGACATAGTTGCCGGGCTGACCATATTCTTCGGAGGTCTTCTTACAAGTGTTATGAATAGCGATCATGATGTTATGCAGGCGACCATCAACTTCCTCACGAGTCCAGGCGGTTCTGACGCTGTTCTGGGACATCTCGAGGCCGGAGACGGCAACACCGCCGGCATTGGCCGCTTTGCCGGGACCATAGAGGATTTTCTCCTTGACGAAGATATTGACTGCTTCAGGTGTGGACGGCATATTGGCGCCTTCGGCGACAACTTTGCATCCGTTCTTCAGCAGAGTTTTGGCATCATCGCCATTGAGTTCGTTCTGCGTGGCGCACGGAAGAGCAACATCAACCGGAACATTCCAGACACCGGTGCCTTCGTGGTATTCGGCCGACGGGAATTTCTCGACGTACTCTTTGATTCGTCCGCGCTTGATATTCTTGAGTTCGAAAACATAGTTGAGTTTCTCGGGTCCGATACCCTCATCATCGACAATATAGCCGGTGGAATCGGAGAGTGTTACAACCTTGCCGCCGAGTTCGTTGACCTTTTCGGTTGCGAACTGGGCAACATTACCGGAACCTGAGACTGAAACGCGTTTGCCTTCAAAGCTTTCGCCCTTAGTCTTGAGCATTTCTTCGGCAAAATAGACAGTACCGTAGCCGGTGGCTTCGGGACGAATCAGGGAGCCGCCCCAATTGATACCTTTACCGGTGAGGACGCCTTCAAAAGCGTTACGAATACGTTTGTACTGCCCGAAGAGGAAACCGATTTCACGTCCGCCGACACCAATATCGCCAGCGGGGACGTCGGTATTCGGGCCGATATGACGGAAAAGTTCAGTCATGAAACTCTGGCAGAAATGCATGACTTCGTTGTCGCTTTTGCCCTTGGGATCGAAATCGGAACCGCCCTTACCTCCGCCCATGGGGAGAGTGGTCAGGGAGTTTTTGAAGACCTGTTCGAATCCGAGGAATTTGAGGATACCGAGGTTGACACTCGGGTGGAATCGGAGACCGCCTTTGTAGGGACCGATAGCGCTGTTGAACTCGACACGGAAACCGCGATTGACCTGAATCTTACCGGAATCATCAACCCACGGGATACGGAACATAATAACTCTTTCCGGCTCAACGACCCGTTCGACGACTTTAGCTTCGACATATTCCGGATGTTTTTCCAAGACCGGTTCAAGAGTCTCGAGAACTTCTTCGACAGCCTGATGGAATTCGGCTTCAGCCGGATTTTTGGCCTTGACCATATCCATGACGGACTGAAGGTACTGGTTCATGACTAACTCCTTGCTTTTATTGAGCTTGCCAGTTTGTTAAAAAATTCACAAAGTTTTTTTGAAAATAACCAAAGAGCGGGGAATGTCAAGAGATTTTACCCGGTTTTTTATAAAAAACTTAAGGTTTTTTTGCAATTTATGTTAAATGATTCGAGTATGGAATCTTTCCGAAAAACACATTAAAAAAGGCGCGGCTTTGATGCCGCGCCTTTAGCTTTTAAACAATCTATATCAGACATTGCTTATGGGCAGTTTGGAGCCGGGCCTTCTTTATATAGATAAGAAATAAGGACAACGATATCGAGAAGATTGACATCGCCGTCGTTGTTAACATCGGCAGCCGATTCCGGAATAGGAGCCGGGCCCATATTATAGATAAAGTTAATCATATAGTTTATATCGAGTAGATTGACCGAAAGATCGCCGTTGGCGTCACCACAAATCCACTGATATAGATTATGGCTGGAAACCAGTGAAAACGATTGATCGGAAGCCAGAGTACCTTTATGAGAAACCGTCACTATATAATCTCCTGCCTGCGGGCTGGCTATAAATATTTTTTCGACATTGTCGCGGATGTTATCGCCGGTTGTTGCCGGATCGGACGGATTTACCGGATCCAGAATATAGGGGTAATAGATGGTACCGGTTTGAGTATGTTCTAATCTGATATCGAGGTCATTGACGAGCATAATATCGGTCGGATTTAAAGCCGGTGCGGGAGGTGTACCGGGTGGATCGGTCCAGGCTACAGTCAGGGTGATTGGAGAATTGCCGTTACTGGAGAGGTCGTGGGATTCGGTGGCACCATTGGATAGCGAAGATTCAATAATACGTTCTTCTGAGGAATCGGCTCTAATGGTCAGGCCAGCTGTCATAATATTGGCCAGGCCCCATCCGTACATATAGTCGGGACCGGGATCCGGACCGGCTTCGTCGGCAGTATGAACAAGAACCGCCTTCATGGTCGACGCTAAAGGCGTCACGCCGTGAATATTTTCATACTGACGAACGAGGAGATTGAGTGACCCGGACAGGTTGGGCGACGACATTGAAGTCCCGCTCAGGTACCCATATGACGCATAATTATCGTTTAAGGGCGAATAAAGACCGGTACCGTTGGCGACAAGATCCGGCTTGATACGGCCGTCATCGGTAGGTCCCCAACTGCTGAAAGAACTCATGGAAACGCCGGTAGGTGTCGAATAGCCCCCCGGAAGATCATTTATGGCTCCGACAGTAATAATATTTTTGGCCACACCCTGTGTTCCAATACAATCAAATCCCTCTGAACCGCCATCGGGGCTCCGGGTTTCGGTATTCCAGGTCCAGTCACCGCCAATCCAGGCATAATGTCCGCCACCGGGTCCGGGACCGTCGTCATTGCGGTCATTGCCGGCAGATTTGACAATTGTATAGTATGGAGCATAGTAGGCAATTGAGTCCCATTCTTTTGAGGCGTCGCTGTAAAAGCCGAAACCGTAATCGATCGAGTCACTGATTGATATATTGCCCCACCAGTACCAGTCGTCATCATATCGCCAGCCATGAACAAAGCCGTAGGAATGGTTGGAGACATTAAGACCGTTGGCAGCCGCGGCAGCCATCTCACTGTTATCATAATTCCAGTCATAGGCGGCCAGTTCGGCGGCATGAGACATACCCTTGGCCTGTGCTTGAAGACCGGATGCGACCATTGTCCCGGCGACATGGGTAGCGTGAAAATTGGTTGTAGATGCACCATCCATCTGTGTTACTCGTCCATCAAATTCCTGGTGTGCGGTGAGTACACCGCCGCCATCCCAGATACCGAGCATGCCGAGGGCCGTTCCGGAGCCGTCAAGGTCTAATCCGAGAAAACCGCCGGGCCAGACTTGATTTGTACTTATGGTCTGTGCGGCCGTGACATTATCGATTTCATAGAAAACTGGTTTATTGTTTTCGTCGACATATAAAAATTCCATCTCGGGATTATCGACGAGACGTTTCATAACCGGATCGGTACTGTTTAATATTTTGATGTACTGATCATTCTGCGCAGCGTTCCACTGACGCCGCAGTTTTTCTGAAAAGTCATTTAATTTTTCGACGCGCGTATCGGGTCGATCGGCAGCAATTATTAAATTGCCTGAAAGAAGTACCAGCAAAGCAGCTAAAATAGAGGCCCTTTTCATCATATCTTCCCTTACAATTGTTAGATTTTCGGCGAGTACATATAAATTTCCCCAAATATAATGCTAAATATAATTACGTCAAGCGGTTAAACACATTTGACAAAATATAGGACATTTTGGGCAACTATATACTTTTTGGATATTATCGGGATTTGGATATTAATCATGAATGTCTAAAATAAAGTTGAACAAAAAATTTATTATGCTCGAACGATATTACGGCTCAGCCTGTTAGAAAGAATAAGACAATTGAATAAACCAATCTCCCGCACCATCGATTTCCCCGTTCGAACCAGAGATTAATTAAACAGTCAAGGAGGACGCCAATATGGCTGACAAAATGAAATGTTTCGTAATGAAGAAAATCGGCGAAGTCGGTTTCGCCGAAAAGCCTGTGCCGGAACCGGGACCCAATGATGCAATTATCAAAACGACGCATGCACTTGTATGTACATCGGATACGCATACCGTTGGCGGAGCTCTCGGTGAAAGAGAGAACATAACCCTGGGTCATGAAGCGGTCGGGGTAATTCACAGTTTAGGAAGTGAAGTCGAGGGATTTAAGGAAGGAGACAGGGTCGCGGTCAATGCCATAACACCCTGTTTTAAATGTGAAAACTGCCTCAGGGGGTATACATCACAGTGTACCCAGATGCTGGGCGGATGGAAATTCGCCAACGTGAAAGACGGCGTTTTTGCGGACTATTTCCATGTCAATGACGCTACGGCCAATCTGGCACCTATACCGGATGACGTCCCTGAAGAAAAAGCGGTGTATACAGCCGATATGATGTCGACCGGGTTCATGGGTGCAGAAAATGCCTTTATACCGCTGGGCGGTTCGGTGGCGATTTTTGCGCAGGGGCCGGTCGGGCTGATGGCTACTGTCGGTGCAAAACTTAAAGGAGCGGGACTTATTATTGCGGTTGACGGTATCCCCAAAAGGCTCGAGCTTGCCGAAAAATTTGGCGCCGATGTGGTCCTGAATTTCAACGACGTCGATCCGGTCGAGGAAATCAAAAAGCTTACCTGGCAGGGAGTTGATTCATCGATTGAAGCGCTGGGCGGCCAGGAAACGTTCGAGAGCTGTATCAAAGTAACCCGTCCCGGGGGAACTATCTCAAATGTGGGCTATCATGGCAAGGGCGATTATATTAAGATACCGAGAATGGATTGGGGTGTCGGCATGGGTGAACAGACAATAACGACCGGCCTTTGCTGGGGCGGCAGCGAAAGGATGAAACGTCTTTTGCGTTTGCTCCAAACCGGCAAAGTCGACCCGACTCCAATGACGACGCATACCTTTAAATTCGACGAGGTCGATAAAGCCTTTGAGATGATGGAAAGCAAAGAAGAGGGAATATTAAAACCGCTGATCACTTTTGGTTGAATCGGGAAGGTAACTGAAGCGCAGATTTCTTAATCTGCGCTTTTTATTCAATCTGTTTCTTTGTCAAGTAAATCTAATTTTTTCTTGGTGGGGATTTTTAGGGCAAAAAGCATGTCGATAAAAACTATCCCGGCTCCGGCCAGGAATGTAGCTTTGTATCCAAAAAGCTCCCAGATTATGCCCCCGGCAACCGGTATTATAACGGCAGTGATATGATTGGCGGTCGATCCGAAAGAAAGACAGCCGGTTAGATCCTCCGGGGTTGATATTTTACGGATATAGGACTGGAGGGCTATGGATGATCCGAAGAGGATATTGTCGATCAGATAGAAGGCAACCAGAAGGGGCAGGAAAGTTATATATGCATAGCCGATAAAGATAAAAACCAAAACCAATGAAAAGCCAATCAGGATTATCCTTTCTCCAAACTTGTCGGAAAGATTTCCGATTGCCCGGTAAGTAAAAAATGTGACAATGTTGTTAAAAAGTATGATTGTTGATATCATGCTTATACTAAGGCCGTACACTTTTACCAGCAGGAATAGTGCGAATGTCGTAAAGATGTGCCTGCGACAACCCCTCAAAAAGGCAAGAACATAATAGAGCCAATAATCCTTTTTTATTCTGGCTTTTCTCTTTTCACCCTCTCCCCTGTTTGCCGGGAGAGCCAAAGTAAGGTACAGTCCGACCACGGCAACCGCCCCGCCTATAAAATAGAATGTCATCCGATAATCCAGAAAAAGGGTCAGGACCAGGACCAGCAGCCCGCCGGTCAGACCTGCCAGAGATTCGAATGAACGGAGTTTTCCCTGCATTCGACCGGTATCTTTGAATTTACTGAGAAGCAAAAGCTGGGAGCTGTTAGTCGGATGAAAATAGTGAAAACCAACCGAAAGTATAAATGTTGCAATTCCAAGCATCAGGATGTTAGGCGCCATTCCGGAAAGAATCAACCCGATGCCGAGAAGGACAATTGAAAGCGAGGCGATACGGGATTCTGTAAACCAGAGAGCGAGAGCTCCAACGCCAAAAGCCAGAAGTCCCGGAATTTCTCTAACCGATTGAATCAACCCGACCTCGGTCGGCGATGCTCCAAAGGTCTCGACAGCGAAATTATTGAACATAATTCGCCAGGAATAGAATCCGACCATAATGGTGAAGCCGGAAAAGATGACTGTAAATATTGATACTTTCTTTATCCCGAGAGCCATAAGATTTTCAAGATAGTAAATCCGGGGGAAATTGTCGATATATATAAGCAGGGTTTAAGCCTTATGCGTTATAAGTCAAAGACTTGATTTTCTTAAAGTCTTGGCTTATATTGGATGTCCCTTAAAAAAAAGCCGGAGAATATATCTATGGACTTCGACAAATCTATCTTCAAAGCATACGATATCCGCGGCACCGTTCCTGATCAGCTAAATACGGAAATAGCCTATCGTATAGGAAATGCACTGGCCTCTTATCTTAAACCAAAATCAATTGCTGTCGGGCGGGATATGCGACTCTCATCTGATGAACTTTTTGAGGCCGTTTCGCGCGGCATAATCGACGCTGGGGTTGATGTTGTCGATCTGGGCATGATTTCGACTGATGGTTTGTACTTCGCTGTGGGGAGTTACGGGTTTGACGGCGGCGTGATGATTACTGCCAGCCATAACCCAAAGGACTATAACGGCTTCAAAATTTGTAAGGCTGGTGCTTTGCCCTTATCGGGCCAGGAAGGACTCGATAAAATACGTGAAGCTTTGGAAAATGATACGCTGGAGAAATCGTCCTCAAGGGGCAATATTGCCAGGAAGGATATCTCAGTCGCTTATGCGGAGCATTGTCTTTCATTTATAGACATCTCAAAAATCAAGAAGTTCAAAATCGCTTTTGATGCGGGTAACGGTATCGCGGGAATAACTCTTCCACCAGTTTTTGAAAAGCTTCCAATTGAGACAATACACCTTTATTTCGAACCGGACGGCAATTTCCCCAATCACCCGGCTTCACCGATCGAACTCGAAAATTTAAGGGACCTGCAAAAGAAGATCGCCGATGAAAAATGCGATTTTGGGGTGGCTTTTGACGGCGACGCCGACCGGATGTTTCTGGTCGATGGTAACGGCAAACAGGTTGGCGGTGATTTAACAACTGCCCTGGTGGCAGATAATCTACTCGAAAAGAACCCGGGCGAGACGGTGCTTTATAACCTGATTTGTTCACACGCAGTGCCGGAACTGATCGAACGCAAAGGCGGCAAGGCGATAAAGACACGGGTTGGTCATGCTCTTATAAAGCCGTTAATGAAAAAGCACAATGCTATCTTTGGCGGCGAGCATTCCGGGCATTTTTATTTTCGTGAAAACTGGTTCGCCGATTCGGGGCTGATTGCCTTCCTGGTAGCGCTGGAGCTTTTGAGTAAGGATGAAAAGCCGCTGCATGAAAAGATCGCCGAGATTGATCCTTATGTCCGCTCGGGCGAAATCAACAGCAAAGTTGATGATCAGAAGGGTAAGATGGATGCTCTGGCGGAGCACTTTTCGGATGGTAGACAGGACCGGATGGACGGCCTGACAGTGGAATATGACAACTGGTGGTTTAACTGCCGCCCCTCCAATACAGAACCTCTTTTGAGGCTGAATGTGGAGGCCGACAATAAGGAAACACTCGAAGAAAAAACCGATGAAGTCTTGAAGATTATTCGTTCCTAATTATCTCACTGTATAATATTAGGCGGGCATCTATCTGCCCGCTTTTTTTATGTCTTTAAAACAATAAACCCTCAAGCCCCCGGGGGTAAGGGGGCTTAAGGGTTTTATATGGA
>CAZDPY010000026.1:0-43339 GCA_964507455.1 uncultured Ignavibacteriaceae bacterium | reverse complement strand
CATCAACATTAACTGTCTATGCATGAAAATAGGGGTTCTTCAACAAGCCCTAAATTGTGGGGCACCTGCATTTTTATAATGTGACATAATATCAGTTGCGCTGAAAATAGATGTATTTATATTTAATATACGCGAGAAATATAACAAAATAATGAAGATTGTGAAGGCATACTGAAATGAGTTATAGGGATGCTCTGGATTTAAAAAATACAATTGCTTAAAGAATCGTTAAGTAAAGGATAATCTTACTTTAATCGCATTTGTATAGTTTATAGATAAATACGATAGATCGCTTAACACAATAACCAAGTGCCAGTAAAAATTTATACATATCTTGAGGAAAATGCGCTTGATATAGATTGCGCTACAGAGATAGTGGAATTGTTCGCCTATGAAAAAAGACAGCTTTCTGATGCTGGTGATCATGAAAATGCAAAGAAGGCTGAATATGAGATGGAAGCATTTAGCCTAATACCCATAAATGGAAGCTTGAAGGGCCAATTTGCTGATAGATTTAAGGACCGGCAGATCCAGTATTATAAAGAGAGACTGAAAAAAACAAAAAATATTAGATTAAAGGCGCACTATGCTCATATATTATGGGATAGTAAAAGCAAGCATAGCGATTACGCAAAAATTGCGATCGATTCTTATATAGAATTGACTAGGCACTTCGAAAAGAGATATAAAAAGCCAGAGCTAATAAGTCCAATAGGTTGGTATGACCATAGTGGAATTATTAAAAATATCAAATGCGCCTTCAAAATAGCAATTGCTTCAAAATCAAAAAAAGATCAAGTCTTAGATGAAATCAAACGCCTAATAAATGATGAAGATATAAACAAGCATACAAAATATGTTCATGCAATTGATTTAATTCAACTATTGATAGATGAAAGAAAGCATTATGACAAGAATATACTTAAGGACTTGAGCGAATTTTGTAGTTCTAATGCGAAAGAATTAAAAGATAATGGAAATTTCCATTACGCTATTAGACTATTGGAAGAAGGTAGATACATAGTCAATATATTTAAAAATAATGTAAAGATATGGGATTTGGAAATTGGCGACTGTTACGAAAAGATGATGATTAATATGAATAACGATGCAATAAACGCAGGATATTATTGCCAATTAGCAATAAAATATTACTCCTTGGCAGGAGATAATAATAGAGTAACTGAATTGGCTAATAAGCGCGAGGAGTTTAATAGAATAATTGATTTTAATGTAATGACCTTTCCGGTCAACACAAAATACACACGGATGCATTATATGGAAGTTGGATTAGAGTTAGCGAAGTTATCAACAGAGGAGATTATATTTTCGATAACAAATGATATCAATATATTACCAAAATACAACGAGATAGAATCAATTGTAAAGAGTACAGCGAAAGAAGCTCCACTGTCTATGCTAGTTCGTAAAACCGTCTTAGACTCTAAAATGCATATATCAAATCACGTAGATACTGCCGAAGAAAAAATAAAATATGAAATGGTCGAGGCCTTTAAATTCTTTTTTAGAACGGATAAACAAATATTAATTAGAGCAATAATGGATCAAGCTTACGAAGCTGACAAACTCGATGCTGAAAAAATATTTCTTTATCTTAGGGAAAAATCATGGATTGGAAAGAATTTTGAATATAAATACGTTCGCAAGAACAATGAATTTAGAAATTGTTGGCTCGATCAAATTAAACAGCCCATAAGAGTATATTTTGATTACATGCGCAGAAAAGAAGATAAAAATGTGGATCTGCCGATTATGGAAGTTGATTCTTTAACTTTAAAATTTGAAGGTATGATTCGGGACTTTGCTGATAAGAATGGAATATCCACGTATTATGATCGATCTTGTGGCCACAACAGAATAACGAGAGAAAAAGATTTAAATATGTTATTATACGAAAAACAGCTAAAAGATCTAATCAATCCAAGCGATCTTTTATTTTTCAAAGTCCTTTTCGTTGAGCAATCCGGATATAATATAAGGAATAAGGTTGCACATAGCTTAATGAGGACGGTGGATTATTCATTCGATTTGCTAGAGGTAATACTTATTGCAATTTTACGACTATCAAAGTACAACCTTATGGGTGGTGCCTTTCAGGGTGGATCGGTTTGATAACAGCATCATAATCCATTTCAAGAGGAAGATGTCGGAACCTTCTTCGCTTCGCTCAGAACCATCGGGATTCACTTCGTTCGTCCCTCAGGCAGGGGATTCCGAGCTACTCGAAGAAGAAATCAAGATAGCATGGGATCTCCCCCGCCTAACGCTTCTTTTCTATGTAATGCTCGCTGCGGACAATATTCTCTTTTGGTATCTCTCCTTTTTCAAAGGCGGTGACATTATTCAATGTCGTCTCGGCGATAGCTTCGAGCGCATCGCGCGTAAAGAACGCCTGGTGCCCGGTTATGAGGACATTGGGGAATGTCAGAAGCCTCGCGAAGGTATCATCGGTTATAACCTCTTCTGACAGGTCCTCAAAAAACAGATCCCCCTCTTCCTCGTAAACATCGAGCCCCAATGAACCAATTTTTCTGTCCTTCAAAGCATCGATCACCGCCTGTGTATCTATCAGGGCACCGCGGGAGGTGTTAATCAATATCGCACCATCCTGCATCTTCTCGATAGACTCCTTGTTTATGAGATGTTTCGTCTTGGGATTTAACGGCAAATGCAGTGATACGATATCGGAAACACCCAGAAGCTGATCCATAGATACATACCGCACCCCCATCCTGGTGCATTCTTCATCCGGCTTCAAATCAAAGGCAATTACATGGCACCCGAACCCGGTTAGAATCTTCGCCGTCACCGAACCGATACTTCCGGTCCCGATAATCCCCACTGTCCGCCCGTGCAAATCGAATCCCAGAAGCCCCTCCAGTTCGAAATTGCCTTCCCGGACACGGTTGTATGCCTTGTGTATTCTCCGGTTGAGCGCCAGTATAAGCGCTACTGTATGTTCCGCGACCGCATAGGGTGAGTACTCCGGCACCCGTGCAACGGTCATATCGAGTTTCTCGGCGGTCGGGAGATCCACATGGTTAAAACCGGCGGAGCGAAGGGTAATGAGTTTGGTGCCGTTCTCATGCAGAGAGCGAAGGACTTTCTCATTTAGATTATCATTCACGAACGGGCAGACCGCCGGAAATCCGAAGGCAACCTTGACCGTTTCTTCATTCAGGTGCGTCTTGAAATATTTAAGCTCATGACCATGCTTTTGATTGACCTTCTCAAAAAACTCTTTTGTATATGATTTCGTACTGAATACAGCGATTTTCATCAATTTTCTCCGTTTCAAATATTCGCGACTGACAGGCTCAATATATTATCCCGCTTTCTCCGGAGCAAATGGAACCGGAAGCGGCGACCGGACATGCAGATCCCGCTGTGGAAATGGAATCTCGACCCCGTTGGCCCGGAATCGCCTGACAATATCGCAGTTGATCTCCGAACGGAACCGATAGTAACCTTCCGGAGAGGCGACCCACACCCTGAGTTCCATATCCCACGAGGAATCTCCAAATCCCAAAAGTAAGACTTCGGGCTGGGGCGATTTGAGGACTGCCGGATGGTTTTCGGCTACTTCCCTGAGTGTCCTGATAACATTATCGAGATCGGACTGGTATGATACACCAACCGGAAGATCGACCCTGACCTTGGGGTCACCGTGCGACCAGTTGGTAACTCTTTGCGCGATAAATTCGGAATTGGGAACGATAATCGAAATATTGTTAAGCGACTGGATTGTCGTAGACCGCATATTTATCGCCTTGACATCGCCCTCGACTTCCCCAGCAGTCACCCGGTCACCAACCTTGATCGGCCGCTCAAAGAGCAAAATTATACCCGAGACGAAATTCGATGTAATATTCTGAAGTCCGAAACCGATACCGACTGACAGAAAACCGGCAATTACCGCCAATCCCGAAAGGTCAATACCGATAAATTGGAAGGCGAAAACGGTCCCGATAAGCATGATGACATAATGCCCAATTCGAACCATGTTATACCGGATCGAATGCTCGATATCGAACCGCTTCAATAGATTGCGAAGAACCACCCGGTTTAAAATCCGGGACAAAATGTAAAACCCGACGAAAAACAGGATGAATATCAGAACCGAGGTGACTGTCACCGGTGTCTGATTAATCTCAAAAAGCTGATACTTGAGAAAATCTCCCAGTATTGTCAGGATGTTTTCCACGCTTTTGAAAATTTCCATACTGACTCCTTTGAATATTTAATTCGATAATTTACAGGTATAATACGCTTTGGGGCGGGCGACCTCAACATAAAAGGTCGATTTGGGGGGAAGTTAGACAATACCTGGTCATTTTTGGATATATCCTGTTATATTTACGATATTTTTTATTAACTTTAACATATCTTGGAACATTCTTATACATTTCTCTGTTATACCCAATAGAAGTTAGACAAAAGAGGAAGTGAAACTAAGAGAAACAAGAAAAGATAAAGGAGACCTTAAAATGATGAACAGCAAAACCAACACAGAAATTCGCGCCCACCGCGGAACCCGGCCGATGGCCGTCAATGTTGACACCGATGGATACTGGTGGCTATGCGACAGTAATATTGAAAATCAGGAAAATCTCGAACAGCAGGGTTGCTGGAGATATGACCTGATGGCTTTTGACCGCAATGACTAAAAATTTTGCTCCTGTTTACTGTAATAGACGCTAATTATAAAGCCGCCCTTTTTAAGGGGCGGCTTTTGCGTTTCAAAGCGTTCTCGCTTTGGGGAAGGGGAAACCAAACCAGGTCTATCCTTAGAGCATAACCTCCGTTATTTTTCTTTCTGTGCCTTACCTTCTATTTTCAATAGACTTATCTTGTCAAATCTCAAATCAATCAAGACAGGGGGTCGGCCCGTCTTTATATAAATAATTGATTAGAAATGTTATATCCAGAAGATTCACCAGTTCATCACAATTGGGATCACCAGCCAATTCCGGAAATGGTACATCACCGCTCTTATAAAGATAATTTATTACTCGCGTTATATCGAGAAGGTTGGTCAGGTCGTTGCCGTCGGCATCGCCCCGGTAATATGTCATAAATGACCAGGTTTCAGCTGATAATGTATCAAACCCGATTTTATTGGTTGCCTGAACCAGCCAGTAATGTGTCTCGCGGCGGGGCAGGATTGACTCGTCAATATAGATTTCATATAAATCTTCAACCGAGGTATCGAAGGTCGCCGATCCCGGGAGACTGGTATTAGGGCCGAAATAAATCGTATAGGTAATTGTGTCATCGGGTATATCTGACACCGATTCGGTCCAGGTCAAATGCAGGCCGTTGCCGCTGTTAAGGTTATATACGGCCGCGTCGGAAGGGCTCAACAGATGAAAGATAGCGGGATTGGCCGCCACTGTCAGATCGAAATAATTATCAGTGGGTGTACTCCATGTAACATATCCGTAAGTATTATATGCCTTGACCTTCCAGTAAATTCTGTCTATCCCGACAAAATCTGCCGCCGGAAGTACCAATGCCGTATCCGACAGGCCGGTTAAAATGGTTGTTTCGGCGGTTTGAAAATCCGGGGTTGTGCTGTAATACATATCATAAAGAACATAATCGCCTCCGGGATTGGTCGTAATCGACTCTTCCCATTCGAAACTAATATTTTCGGTATAAAGCACAAAAACATAATCTTCGTCGGCAGGAGAAATGAGACTGAAACTTTCGGGATAAGAGGCTATATCGACATCGATATACCAATCCTGCTGGTAGGAGTATGATGTATCATAGGCATTATAAGCCTTGATTCGCCAGTATATCCTCCCCGCTTCCATATCTTCGGCGGCTATTTTCACCGATGACTGGCTGATATCATTGACTGCGGTAGTGAAAAGATCCGGGAAGGCCGGATCGGTGCTGTACTCCAGCCGGTAATTGACGGCATCGCCGTAAGGACTCAAGGCATCCTCCCAGTCGAATTCAACGCTGTCTTCGAGTGCCAGAAAATAGTACTGTCCGCTGGCCGGTGTTAGAAGATTAAATTGATCCGGAGGAGCATTAATGAATATTTCGACTCCATCGGTTGTTACGCCGGTGATAGTATCATTGGCAACATCGCGGACTTCGCGATATGTAAAATCCATATTTAGAACACCGGTTCCAACTGCTTTAAATCGCATCGTCGCCAAAAGTCCCGGTCCATCGGCAGTTATTCCTGCCCCAAAAACCTGAGATTCGACTCTCAAAATTGTATCATCGTCAGTTATATATTTGCCGAACAGAACGAAGCCTGTATCCAGTTCTTGGAACAATGACAATGTATCGTGGATAAATACGGTATCCAGAAGAGTCGTATCGAAATTCATATGGACAATATAAAGGCGAAAGCCGAGAAGGTTTTCATCGGCGCGAAGTTCCAGATCGAATTCTGTTCCGACGCCGGTAGTTATCAGGATACTGTCACTCGATGTTCCGTCGGTTAGATAAATCTCACCCGATGCCCAGGTCATTTCACCCCCCATCATAATCATTACCAGCGGAAGCAGCAATAATACGAGGGGCCATAAGCCTCTGCGAAAGTTCATTTGGTTCCTCCAATCAAATAGTTGGTTTGTTTTCCTTTATTGAGGAGGAGCGGGCAAATCCCGCTCCTCCAAACAGCAACCTTCCCCTCTAAGGTTACTTAATCAGGACCATCTTCCTGGTTTCCGTGAAGTTTCCGGCTTTGGCACGGTAGAAGTACACGCCCGAAGCCAGATCTCCGGCATCCCAGTTAACAGTCACTATACCGGCCTCGCTGTAACCGGTAAACGATTCGACAACCTGACCTGCGATATTGTAGATTTCCAACCTGTAGTTGGAAGCCTGAGGCAGGGCAAGTTCGATAGTCGTTGCCGGGTTGAACGGGTTCGGATAGTTCTGAGACAGTCCGAATTCAGTAGGTACGACAAGTGAAGGATCATCTTTGAGCGTGACATTAAACGAAACCTCAGCATCGTTATTATCCCAGTCACGAACGATCAATTCCTGATCCTTGATTTCCGGCCGAGTGATATCAGCCGTGGCCCGAACTGTCACATGGGCGATTTCGGTGCCTTCGAACAGATTTTTCTGACCAAAAGCCGCACCATCCATCAACAGTTCCGTACCTTCTATTTTCTTAAAGAAGAAGGTTTTGTCGACTGAATTTATCATATCGCCGGTCTCGACCTTCACAATCTCCAGCTTTTCGCCGCAATCAAAGGCAAGATGGAAAGCCATGATAACGGAAGGATTATCATTGGTAATGGAGAAGGTGAATTCCTGACCCTTTGAGATTCTTTCGGGAAGCTGGGTTGCAATTTCAACCTTATGCTGAACATTCAGTTTCTGGATTGGGTCAAAACCACGCTTGCCGTTGAAATCACCGAAAACGGCATAGTTGCTGGAAGCAACTACCAGATCCCAGAAATCAATGACGCCGTCGGGACGCGGAACGCCGTCACGCTGGCCGTCATGAGTCGGACCGTAGTCAACTTCAGGATTGAATCCGGCATCCGCTGTAGTTAACCAGTACGTGGCACCAAGTTCACCGAGATCGGCACCAAACTCGACAACATCGTTCCAGTCAAGATCCGAAAGGACATAGTTAGTCGTAACCACATCCTGGTTGGCAGCGGCCGACATATTACCGGCACTGTCACAAGTCCAGGCGCTGAACGCATAAACGTCCATCTGCGGACCTTCGAAATTGAATTCAGTATCAAATACCCAGCCGTCGCCCTGTTCGAGCTCATGACCTTCATTGACCGCCGGGTGAGGCGGGAAGACATGGAGACTGAAGTTTTCGTAGGTCGGATATTCATTACTGTAGTTGTAGCGGATATAATACTTCTGTGCATCGGCAACACCATCCCACTCCAGCTTGCAGCTTCCGCCGCCCGGAGTAGCAATCATGGTACCGCCAGTAATCGCCGCCGGAGCGATATTATCAAAGATAATTGTCGCTTCCATCCAGGCTGAAGTATTACCGACATTATCGCGGACACGATATTCAACGGTCTTGACACCATTTCCGACAACGAGAGTCCACAGGTCATAGGTCGCCGGAATCGGATTGATATATCCTCCGGAATTCAGGAGATTGTTATCTTTATCACGGAAGTATATCGAATAACCGTCATCGGAATAATCGGTAATGACAACCTGGTTTCCGACGCGGTTATTGGTATAACCGGAAGCTGCATGCGGATTGGACGGCTGCCAGATATAAAGCGAAGCGGTCGGAGGAGTCTCATCGAGATAGATATCATCCGACACAGCCGCACTTTCGTTACCGGCACGGTCCATAAGCTTCACATACACGGTCTTGACACCGTCGCCCGGATCGGTCAGCGTGAAGGCATAGCCGGTCGAGACGACTGTTTCCCAGGTGGCGCCTGTAAAGGCGGCATCTTCGGAAACCATCATCCGATATGCATTGCAGGTTTCAGTGTAAGTGAAGTCAATCGTGACATTTCTGGTCCGGGTCGAATCCTGTCCATCACCGACACCATTAATCGTCACAGTGTTAACGACCGGATCGGTCAGATCAATTGCAACCGCATCACTGTATTCAGTACTGGTATTTCCGGCACAGTCCATCAGGACCGCATAAACGGTAAGCCAGGTGCATTCAGTCTGGTTCTGGAAGGTATATGTGACATCGCTGCCGTCGAAGGCAACCGTATCGGTATAGACACCGGTCGCTTCACCCATGAGGATCCACTCGGCGTCTGTACTCGGATCAGAAACCGAAACGTCGACAGTCCAGCCGCCGTTGAACCAGTTATCGCCGCCATTGAGGGCAATAGCGGTCATAGTAGGATCGCCCCGATCGAGGGTCACATCATCTGACATCAACGCGGTCGAAACGTTACCGATATCATCAACCAGTGTACCGGTAACAGTATAATCACCGTCACCACTATTCGACAACAGATACATGGCCGTCGCCGCAGTCGGGTCTTCGGCACTGATATCGATTGTATCGCGCCATGGCGCTCCACCGTCTTCACTTATCAACAGCCATTGTGCGTCGGTAACGGCATCATCCCAGGTAAACTCGAGATGTACCCAGCGACTTCCGGCACACTCTTCAAGGACGTCGAAACTGAGAAGATCCGGAGGGGTTGTGTCATATTCGATATCATCGGAAAGAATCGCACTGATATTTCCGGCAGAGTCACGAACCGCACAGTAAATAGTCTTGGTACCATCATCGCCACTCAGTGTAAACGGCGCTACATAAGGTGAACCGAGGGCAAGGATATCAGCCCAGTTGCCGTCGGCGCAGGTTAAATCAGCGCTGTTGTCCGAGAGGGCATATTCAACTATACCAGCAGCAACATTCCAGGCACTCGGGCGAACCGTAACATTGGGGTCATTGGTCTTGGCCGCGCCGCCGTTGATTGACAGAGGACCTGTCATATCATCAACTGTCTGGTCGACATTGATATGCTCCAGCAGATATGCGCCGCAGTTACCATAGGCATCATACAAGCGAACATACAGATCAACATTCGGGAATCCGGCCGTAAAGGTGAAGTCGAAATTGCTTTCATAAGCAATCGGTGTCTGCCAGCCGGTACCTTCCGATAACTGCATCATTACCGCCGTGTTGTCGCCGTTGGTCAGGGTAACATCAACGGTCGGATCGTCGGTGTGCAGAAGCGGATAAGGAGCACAGCCGTCATTGTCGGCCAGGACCGCATCATCGAGGACCGGTCCGGTCCGGTCGACCGTAAACGGATGGGTCTGCACCGGAGAAGTATTTCCGTTGTCGTCTTCAGCCCAATATTCGAGTGTATGAGCACCTTCGGTAAGTCCGGTCGTATTAAGCGTTACCGGGGTTCCGCCGGTTCCGCCGGTTTGACCGGAAATGCCGCCGACAATATTAAAGGCACCGCCGCCGTCAAAACTGCCGCGGAGACGACGCAGATCATAATTGTCGTAGCCATCAATTTCAACATCCAGAGTTACCAGCAGGTTGGCATCATAGCAACCGGAGCCGCCGTCCGAAACAACACTCGGGGCGCTGAAACTGGTAACTGACGGAGCCTGGGTATCCTGGATGGTAATGGTCAGAGGAGTATTCTGAACTGTAATGGTATTGTTCAGGGTATCGAGATAGGTTGAGGCAATCGTAATATTGGTTGTACCTACCTGGAGGCCCTTGAACTCCAACCAGCCCATACGGCCTGACTCATAAGCCAGTTCGACATAGTTGGCCGCGTCGAATGTAACCGTGGTAGTGGTAGCTCCGATCGGGGCATAAACCGCACCGGTGGTTCCATCGGCAGGGCCGAAAAGGTCATAATCGTAACCTCTATCTTCAAGCGCGAGATAGTTGTCGTCAAAAGTTACGGTAAAGGTATATGAGGCCAGTCCAAGAGTATCCCACGGGTCGCAATCCGGAGCTGTCCACATGACATCAACCATGTAGGTATCTTCCAGATCGGGATAAACTTCGAAAGTACTCGGGTCGGCCATAGCGCTGTTATCGAAGGTCTTCGGTGACCAATCCTGTGAACCGCCGCCCGGAATGGCATGCGGAATCGAAATAAAATGGCCGTAGAAGTTATTGTGCCAGTAGTTGCCGCCGGTTACATCGTAGGCCTGGCTGGAAGCATGGCCAAACATGCAGTTTCCGCCGACATCAAAATATCCACCGTTGACATATAGGCCGATATCGCCGGTACCCATGCCGTCGCCATTGTTATAGATAACGTTGTCGAATACGTTACCGGCGCCAATCGCCCGCAGGCCTGAAAGGGCAGGAGCCATTGCAGCACAGCCATAAACGGTGTTGCCGGAGATCAAAAGGCCGGTACCTCTTATCAATACACCTTCAAGATCACAGTTGTATACGAGGTTGTCGACGATGTCATTGCCGGAACTCGGACCGACACCGGCTATGCGAATAATCGCACCATATCCCTGGCAATTATAGATTTCGCAGCCGGTAATATCGTTATTGGCCATCGAGGCCGCGACAACCGGGCTTCCGGAATTGATATCGACACCGTTGCCGGACATGTCATAGACATAACAGCCGCTGACGGTGTTGTTATCGAGAGCGTCGGTTCCGGCAAGAGCATTGATCAAAATACCGAAACCGCCGTTCATAATTTCAAGAGCGGTAAATGAACCGCCGCTGACAGAACCTTCAAAAGCACCGCCGACCGCGTCGAAATCGCAGTTATCGACTGTGAGATCGGTGGCGGCTGAAGTCATGGTAACGATACCGCGATTATAATTCATGACATTCAGGCCGGAAATCGAAAGTCCTGCTGTCCCGGAAACATCAAGAAAATAATTGGTACCTTTGCTGGGATCGTCGAAATTGGCCGCTTCTCCCACCGCGGTAATTTCGGCGACGTTGGTCGGAACTGTCAGACCGTAGTCGGTGTAATCACCATCTTCAATTAAAACAATGTGGTCCGAACCGCCCCAGGTTGCCACGGTGGCGAGGGCTGTTGTAAGATCCACATAGGTTGTGTCCGGATCGCCATTCTGGTCGACGCGGAATGTCGCCGCTGACGCCAGCCCGGAACACAATGCCATAATCGCAAAAACGGTAATATATATAATAAGTTTGCGACTTGTCATTTTATTCTCCTAAATTAAATCCTATTATTAACTATTAATCGTAGCTAAATCCTTCCACTGAGGATTCCGATAAACTAATTATTGAATGCAGTTTAATTGACACAGGCGTAAAAGGACTTTACTCGTTCCACCTCCTTCCAACTGATGTTGGAAAAGGCCGGACAACGAATTATGGTTTTTTCTTGACCGGCGAACTTAAGCCGGTATATTTTTTTGCGGCATAGGGGGATTCTCGTTAAACGGAAATTGCAACACGCCGTAAGGGAATCTCCTTATTGCCCGTTTTTTCGCCGCCGCACCCTTCCCGGGTTAACAACTTTCCAAAACTTCGTGATTTGTATTTTTATCACCTCCTTTAGAAACTATAAGGTTCATATGAGTCGGAGATACCCCTTCCCCGATCTATATGGAATTTGGATGTGCCCACAAAAAGAAATCCATAATAAGAGACCCAAAGAGATCGTATCCTGAACTTCAGAAAAATATCATATAAGGGTGAGACTCCTGGTACTGGCTCAGTAAATTTCCCCTGAACCGTTGTCAACACTAAGTTTCCTTCCCGGTGTATGATACTTTTTTAGGTTACGTATCTTTAAAGTAACTAATGAAACTTTAGAAGTATGTCCTGTTTGGCCCTACCGCCTGGTAGCAACTGCATCGTGCAGTAACAAACTTAAGAGCGAAGCAGCCTTACCTACAGCTTCGTGCGGGTCCTGGATCGACCCTGATTTCTCCTAAGCTTTATGAAATTTATTCTATTTTTCTATTTATACAATAGGGACAATGCCCCATTTTTCCCGCTTTATTGCCCTAAGGAGTATATAGTAAGTACAGTTGTTTGACATGCTTTATGACTCAATTACACCTTCCTTTATCGCCAGTCTTATTATCTGCGCGATATTCTGACATGACAATTTCGACATCACTTTACTCCGGTGATGCTCCACTGTCTTGGGGCTTATATTGAGTTTGCCGGCTATCTCTTTCCCCGAATGTCCTTCCGCCACAAGCTGAAATATTTCCCGCTCACGATTGGTCAGTGTATCCAGCGGTGATGTAATATTCTTTTCTCCGGCGATATCGATATAGTCTTTAATGACCTGCTGATTAATCTTATCGCTTAAATGAACCCCGCCCGCCATCGCCGTATCAATGGCCCGGTAGATCTCCTCGGCTTCAGTATCTTTCAATAAATAACCCGATGCTCCTTTCCCCAGCGCCTGAAAAACATAAGTCCCCTTGTCATGCATGGACAGCATTATTATCTTTGCCGATGGATATATCTTTCTGATCTGGGTCAGGGCCTCGATACCGTTCATCTCCGGCATCGATATATCCAAGAAAACTATATCTGGCTTAACATCGGGAATTTTCGAGACTGCCTCACGGCCGTTCGAGGCTTCCCCGACAATTTCATAACGACCCCTCTTTGCCAGGACTTCGGTGAATCCCTCTCGAAAGATACGGTGATCGTCGGCTATAAATATTTTAACGACATTCATTTGTCTGTCTCCCGCGGAATTTTAACCCGGAATGCAGTGCCTTTTCCGTGCTCCGATTCAATCTTCAATTCACCCCGCATCAGATCGACTCGTTCGCGGATATTCAATAATCCGTACGATAGATTAACCTCCCAGTCATTCAATACCTTATCGAGACTGAATCCCCGTCCATTATCGAACACATTCATCGCAAATTGTTCAGGTTTATATTCCAGTTCAATTTGAATTTCCGACGCCAGTGAATGCTTGTGGATATTCAAAAGCAATTCCTGAAAAATTCTGAAAATATTTATATTAAATCCCGGCGCCAGAGAATACTCTTGTCCTGTAACCCGCATGTTATATCTCAATCCGTTCGCCGACCTGCCTAAATACCACTGCATCGCGGGTATCAACCCCTTATGATCGAGGATCTTTGGACGCAGGTCGGCCGATATCGACCGTATTTCATTAGCCGCATCACAGATCATTTCTGATACGTCATTGAGAAGTTCGTTAATATCGTCTTTTTCTCCAGTTTCCGTCAAACATTCAAGTTTCATCTTCGCTGCCGCCAAATGCTGTGCAATACCGTCGTGAAGTTCCCGCGCAATCGATTTTCTGTCCTCTTCCTGAATCTCGATCAACCGACGGGAAAGGCTGCCCAATTCATCTCTTTGCTTTTTGAGTTTTCTCTCGCTTTCAACCTGTTTGGTTATATCCTTAAAAAATCCGATTATGGCGATATCACCATTGAACCTGTCTTTAACCGATGTGATTTGGAGATTTACCTTTTTGCCGGCGTTGTTGATAATCTCGAAATTATCAATCCGCGCCGTTTCCTTATCGCAAACCCCAGAGAAACGTCGGTTCGCTTCGTCCCGCTTTCGGTCCGATTCCATACCGGCGATGTCGCCTACATGAGATCCGATTATCTCATCTTTATCCATGCCCACAATTTCGCAAAAAACCGGATTTACATATATTATCCGCCGGCTGTTTATCTCGGCAGCCATTATACCGTCAGGACATGATTCAATAAGCTTTGAATATCTCTGGCTGCTTCTCTTTAGAGATTCTTCGGATTTCTTTCTTTCAGTAATGTCGTAGGAGATTACCAGCGCCGACCTAAGACAATCCTCGAGCTCCGGGAAAGGAACAATCCTCTCGTCTGCCTAAAACTCCTGCTCGTTTATGGACAGTTTTCTTTCATGTCTTATCTCGGTTCCGCAGTCGATTACACTTCTTATATCTTTCAAAAGCGATTTACCAAATTCAGAATCGAAAATACTCAGCAAATTTTTTCCTGTAACTTCATCCGCGGAAGAATCAGCCATTGCCTGAGCGGCCTTATTTGCAAATAGGATTTTCCCGTCATAATCGATATGAGCGATAACACCTTTTACATTATCGATCAGCAGCTTGTAACGCGCGCTGTATTCTTCAAATTTCTTTTGAATATTTTTCTGGTCGGTGATATCGACCGTAGTGGCGGCAAAAAATTCCGGTTTTCCCTTATTGTCCTCAATAGCGAATGCGCTCAGGAGTACGGGGAATTTGCTGCCGTCCTTTCTTGCGTGGTAAATATCTTCAGTGGAGAAGCGCCCCTCTTTACGGTGGGTAGAAATAATCTTATCGACAATTACTTCACGCTTTTGTGAATGAAATTCGGATATATTTCTCCCGCATATCTCAGAGGCCTTATATCCGTGCATATGCGCAAAGGCATCGTTGACATAAACAATCTTACCTTCAAAATCGGATACAACCAATCCGAAATTGAGAATATCAGCAATATTTTGAAAAAGTTTCCCGTCCATTTCCAGTTACAATTTCATTCTCCATCAGGCAAACGCACCTGTCCGGGTTGCTGGTAAATCAAGGGCCATGTCAGGCCCAAGCCAGTTTCAGACAATATCGTAGGCCGACATCCTGCCGTTTTCGGGCCGATATTGCTGTAGAGAAAAATATTGAACAACCTATTTACCGCGACCTTCTCGGCCGCAAACAAAAGAGACGGCATCATTGAATACCTTTCATTTGTTAGCGTCATCTCGACGCAAATACCTTCCCTGGTAAACGAGCCCTTTAATGCTCTCCTTCGTTGTCGATCCTTTTGGTTGCGCTCAATTGTGCTCGAACAATAGATTCAGGGGAAATCCCTGATGAAATATGACTCTATTTACTGATATCGGAGTTTTTCATCCGAAAATTAGAAATGGGGGGAACATTTACCTGTCTATGAAATGCTTTCTCCTCCATTTTAATGGTTAATTCCATCAGATTCGACATACTCTGATATTGGAGATTAATGATATACCCCTAATATAGCATTATATTTTCTTTGTCAATTAGGAATATCCCCTATAATCACAAGGATTTATACCCATTAATTTCGGCTGTAAATAGTTAAAATTTCAACTGAATTAATCGGATTATTTTTATCCTCTATAATCAGCCGCAGGTTTTTCCCCATGGCAATTATCCGCCCGAAAATCCAAAAAATGGGTAATTTGTCCAATTGACCTTATTTACCCTTAGGTTATTTTATACCCGAGATCTTGAAGCATCTATTAATCCGGTCGCGGCCCACTTTGCCTTGAAACAATTTTGCCGCGGTGATAAGATCAATGAGCATTAAAAAGTCCCAGGAGCTTTAAAAAGCCTCTCTTTTATGTGCTCTTTACCGAAAGGAGAATTAGCCTCCCCGGCTATTTCTCCTTAAATTTTTATATTTCCGTTGATAAGTGCCGCTTGAAGACTTATTGTCCATTATTGTCTCGTATTAATTTTATGGAATTATTTGGACTAAACATCTGGCTTCTTCTCTTCCTTGTATTGGCAGTTATTGCCGGATTTATTCTTGCCAAACTGCTGCTGCTCGTAATTTTTCAGAGTAAGATGGTATTCATGCCTACGCAGGAAATTGTTTCCTCCCCGAAAGATATAGGCCTCGAATATGAAGATATAACTTTCCCGGCCTCTGACCTGGTTAATTTGCATGGATGGTTCATACCGTCCGATAAGGAGCGAGGTGTTCTTCTTTTCTGTCACGGTAACCACGGCAATATATCCTACCGTCTCGAATCGATTGCCCTTTTCAACAGGCTGGGCTTATCAGTATTTATTTTCGATTATCGCGGCTACGGTCAAAGTGAAGGTTCTCCCTCGGAAAAGGGTATCTATATCGATGCCTCTTCGGCCTGGAAATACCTCACCCGCACGCGAAAAATTAAGTCGGATAAAATTATTGTCTTCGGAAGATCGCTCGGGGGCGCAGTGGCAGTCAATCTTGCAAACGATATCTATCCCGGGGCCCTGATTGTTGAATCTTCATTCACATCCGCTGTCGATATGGCCAAAATTATGTATCCTTATCTGCCGGTCAGCCCCATTGTCCGCTTTAAGCTAAATTCGATTGAGAAGATACTAAATATCAACTGTCCGGTTCTGGTGATACACAGCCCGGAAGATGACATCATACCCTATTGGATGGGCAAAAAAATATATGAAAATGCCCCGCAGCCGAAAACATTTCTTGAAATCGAGGGTGACCATAACGAAGGTTTTTTGATATCCGGCGAAAAATATACATCCGGGATAAAACAATTCCTTTCCAAACATCTGTAATTTATATATCTTCGCCCATTATTAATATTTTAACCTCAAGGAACGACATGCCCTATATAAACGAAAACAACCTCAAAGAAAAATGCAGTCAATGGCTTGAAAAAATTGCGCCTTTTAATGTCCACGATTTCCCATTAGATCTAAAGAACTCCGCCCTGATGATTATTGACATGCAGAAATTTTTTCTAGATCCGCAATCGCCCACTTTCACAGAAGGCGGCCCGCCCATTATCCCCAACCTTAGAAAGCTAATTGATGCCTTTAAAACAAATGGCCGCCCGGTTATCTATACCCGGCATGTTCATCGGGCTGATGGCTCCGATGCCGGAATCATGGGCTGGTGGTGGCAGGGGATGTGTATCGAAGGGACTCCGGAAAGTGAAATCCATGACGACATTGCTCCGGAAACGGATGATATCACGATCTTTAAACACCGTTATGATTCCTTTTATAATACCGACCTGGAGACAATCCTGCGGGGAGCCGGAATAGATGAGCTGGTCATCGGCGGCATAATGACAAATATGTGCTGTGAGTCGACCGCCCGCGGGGCATACTACCGCGATATAAAGGTTCATTTTCTCGCCGACGGTACCGGTTCCGTAACCGAAGAGATGCACTTTGCCTCTCTACTGAACCTGGCTTTCGGCTTCGCCAATATAACAACGACCGATAAAATCCTCAGTCAGATAGAATCAAAACAGCAAATAAAAGTGTGAGCGGGAAACAGAAAAGGCCGGAATTTCTCCGGCCTTTTCTATTCAGTCAAAAATATTGAATATCATTAATGTTCATGTCCGTGCTCTTTGAAATACAGCTTGCGCGATTCTTTGACCAGCTCTTTGAGCTTTTCGGTATATTCCGTATCGACATTCTGTTTGACCTTCATCGCCCCAACCAGCATCTCATGCATCAGCTTTAGCTGTGTAATATACATTTCATATTTTTTCTCATCATCCATCCCGGTCGGCTTGATCCTCTGATTCAGAAAATAAAAGCTGACAATTTCCATAAACTGCTGGGCATGATCCTCTTTGTTGTTTATCCAGCGAACGATCTGATTATAATTTTTATCTCCTGCCGCGGTTAATTCATTAATTTTATTAATCGCTTTTTCCATTGTCGTTATATGCTCCTCGAGCATTTCATACCGCATCTCATCATCATATATACCGCAGGGTATCTCACAATGAGCGTATATCATCGGCGATGCAAAAACAGATAGAAGCAAAAACGCTGTAATCGATAGCATTACTCTCTTGTTCATTTCCTTTTCCTTTCCCTTTTGACTTCCATTTTTAAATAATTTAGATTCCCGATATTTCACTCTAAAACAGAAGGTACCCCTAATAGTTTCTTATTTCCTGAAAAATGGCTGCCATTTTTCAGCCGCCGGTTTCGGCATAACCAGACTTATAAATACCAGACAAAAAATTGATAATCCCAGAGCCGGGTAAACGGTCTGTAAATCGAACGGCTGTCCCATAGCTTCCCACAAAATTGTCACGATAAGTCCCGCCGTAATCGAGCTCACCCCGCCGGCAGCAGTGGCCCTTTTCCAGAAGAACGCCCCCATAACCGCCGGGGTAATTCCGACCCCGTATACAGTATAGGCATAAATGGCCATTTCCAGCACTTTCTCGAAAAACTGCACCTGCACATATGCCACGAAACCGAGCACGATAACGACAATCCTTGAATAACGCACCATTTTCTTCTGTTCGGCCTTCGGATTAATGAACCGTTGATATATATCCCGCATGATATTTGTTGCCGGAACCAGCAAAAATGAATCGGCCGTTGATACGATCACCGCCACTATCGCTGCCATGGTAATGCACCCGATAATAGTCGGCAGTCCGTACCGTACTGAAAGGAGTAGTACATGTTCCGAGCGAATACAAATAAAGACCGCACTTCCTATAACCGCCAGGAAAACGATTAGCGTCTCAATAATGATCGTCCCCGATATCCAGCCGATAACGGCTCTTTTTGCCGTCTTTTCATTCTTCGCGGCAAAAAACCGCTGATACATGCCTGATTCTCCCAGAAGTAAAAGCATTGTCGGAAGTGAATACCCGACCGCCTCCAGAAGAGTCATCTCGCCCAGAAATTGGAAATTACTCTCCGGCAAACGGGCCACCACATTCTGCCAGCCGTCCGCCATATCCAGCAAATATGGCAATGCAATAATCAGGCCTATTATCATAATGATCCCGTTGACCACATCGGTATAAACGACTGAAATCAATCCGGCCAAAACGGTATAGCCGATCACGAACAGCGCGGTTATTATAATCCCCTGTTCGACCGGAATACCTGTCACCAAATTGAGCACCATACCCCCGGCGCGAAACTGATATGATACAATCGCGGTATAAGCCACAATCGTAACTACTGTCCCCATCAATCTCGCATACTTGTTATATCGAGCTTCGAGAATATCGGGAACGGTGTACTGCGCAAAGGCTCGCGCCCGTCCGGCGATAAAATACAGAATTACCAGTGCCGCCCAGACTCCGGCATCGAACCATAATGCGGAGAGTCCCTTGTCGCATGCCAGACCGGCCGACGCTATAATCGACCCCGATCCGATCCAGGTCGCCAGCAGTGTTCCCACCAGAACCCCGGCTGAAAGTCTCCTCCCGGCCACCATAAAATCATCCTGGGATTTCACCATCCGGGAACGATACGCTCCTACCCCGATAAGAATTGCCAGATAAGCAAGAATCACCCAGAAATAGAGCATGACTCAAATAACCGAATCAAGTATCCAATGTCAATTCAGATTTATTGTTTACAACCTGTATCAAAATTACTTAAAATAGACATATGACCATAGATAATATTACATTTAAACCGATTGGCATAATCCATTCTCCCTACAAAGAACCAAAAGATACACCTATACAGCCTCACTATGGAAAAGGTATCAAAGGTACAATTGAAATTTTTGATGAATATAGAGAAGGGCTTTTAGATCTCGACGGCTTCTCGCACATCACCCTGCTTTTCTACTTTCACCGCTCCGAGGGTTATAAGCTGAAAGTTGTCCCTTACCTCGATGACACAGAACGCGGTCTTTTTGCCACCCGCGCTCCGCGCCGACCCAACCCGATTGGCCTCTCGGTGGTGCGGCTCGAAAAAATCGAAGACGGTATAATCTATATATCTGACCTGGATATCCTCGATAATACCCCCCTGCTCGATATTAAACCGTATGTAAAAGCCTTTAACGAAGAAACTGAACTGAAATCGGGCTGGCTGGAAAATCGCGCAAAAAAAAGCGGTGATCATAGGGCTGACAACCGCTTTCATAAAGATTGACCCGGGGAACTAAGACCCGGGCAAAACATTTATTTTACTGCCAATCGAAGGTATAAGCCGGAGTTGTATTAAGTCTTAAACCGACGGTATCGGTTCCGTCAAGAACCGGCTGAATCTGATAGATAATAAAATCCTCTCCGCCCGTTGTCCATCCGCCGTTAATCGGAGATTTGGGATTATACATAATCCAGTTTCCGGTCGGACGATAGGTCCAGTGTCCGTCAGGTGTATTTGCAGGCGTGACCGGATCATTAATGCCGACATAGTTGGTCGGCACATTGGATAGATCATCAAATGGATTATGGACCGATATTGCATTGCCGTCAAGAAACTGCTTTGCAACATACATCGATAAAGTCGTTTCCAGCGATGATACCATATTATCCACCGAGGACACCTCTGCTTCCTGAGTAACCGAGAACAATTTCGGAATCGCCACGGCGGCCAGAATACCGAGGATAATTATTATGACCACCAGTTCAATTAGCGTGAAACCTTGGGGGGATGACATTTTCTTAAACATAAAGTTTCTCCGCATATTACGAGATTTAATTATATTTTTTTCAATTTTTTGTCTATTTTTAATATCGGAAAATGGCAGATAAGATTTATCTCTTTTCGACCTAAATAATTACATCCAAAATAATTCACCAAAGATACTTGCCGATTTGGCCAAAGTTTTATATCTATCGGGAAACATTTTCTTTCAAAAAGAGGATCCTATGAAAACTACAAAGAGCGCAATTATTTTACTTGCTCTTTTATTAAGCCTCTTCTCAATTAATGCCAACGCTCAGACCGGTTATTACATTGAAAATACATTCCTCCAGGCGCCCGCAACTGTCTATTACGACGGGCTTCTGGGATATTCGAATCCGGCCAACCTCGGCTTTTTAAAAGACAATGAAAGCAGATTTTACTGGACTACCGAGGGCACCGATGCCGGTTCTTTCAATGACTGGGGCCTTTTTAGCAGCCTTGGTCCCTTCGGCTACGGAGTAATCGGATTGGATATAGCAGAAAAAACCGTCTATGACCACCGTCTGTCAATGGGATTTGGATCGGAAGCCGGGACTATCGGCTTTGGTTACCGATGGTCAAGCGGTGATGAAAATTTTTTCGACCGCGAAAATGCTGTCTCGCTGGGGACTGTGGTGAGACCATTCAAATTCGTCTCTATCGGCCTTCTGGGCAGCATTTCGACGGAATCCGACTGGAACCAGGGTATTGTTGAACTAGGTTTCCGCCCCCTGGGGACCCGGCGCCTGACGGCATTTGCCGACATAGCCTTTGAAAAAGATGTAATTCTTGATAACGTTCCGTGGAGTATTGGCGCCATCTATCAACCGACTGACGGTATCGATCTGATCGGTCGTTATTTTGAAAACGAGGCTTTTTCTATCGGCCTCACCGTCAATTTCGGTGTCTTTGGATTCGGCGGACACGGCCGATTCGATAATGACCAGAATCATCAAGGATATACTTATTATGTGCGCACCGGGACTCTCCGCCCGTCAGTCGTGCCCGATAAATTCAGGCGGGATAAAAATTATCTGCCCATGGATATGAAAGGTACGGTTTCATATCAGTCATATGTCCTGTTCGACTCCGACAATAAGCGCTTCCTTGATATACTTCGCGACCTAAAAGCCGCCCGTAAAGATCTTCGTGTAGGTGTTGTTGCTTTGAATTTGTCGGGAATGAATATAACCCCAGAAAACGCCTGGGAAATCCGCGAGGAACTTTTCCGGATTCGAAAAGAAGGCAAAAAGGTCGTTATATTCTTCGATCGCGCCGCCATGACCTTTTACCACCTCGCCAGCGTCGCCGATAAAGTCGTGATGGATCCGCACGGAGCAGTTATTCTTCAGGGTTTTATAAATGGTCGAACATTTGTCGCCGGAACTCTCGATAAACTGGGTCTCGGTTTTGATGAATGGCGGTTTTTTAAATATAAATCGGCTGCCGAAAAATACAGCCGTACAGAAATGTCGGAGCCCGATCGTGAACAGCGAATGGATTATATCGATGACAGGTATGAAATTATGCGGGGGCATGTCTGCGGCGAACGAGGTTTTACGTACGAAAAATTCGACTACCTGATAGACTCTATCGGATTTTTCATGGCCGACCAGGCCATTGAAGAAAATCTGGTAGATACGCTGGCGAGATGGTCTGATAAAACGAAAATTATAAACAACCTTTTCGAACAGCACTATATGCCGATTGGCTCCGATGAGCTCATGGAATACGCGCTGCATACCGGAGAATGGGGCGCCAATAAAAAGATCGCGGTTATTTATGCTCTTGGTGAATGTGCCGTCTATAGCGGGATCAAAGCCCGCTGGATGGAAAGAACAATAAAGAAACTGGCCTCCGATCCCCGCATTTCCGCGGTTGTCGTTAGAGTCGATTCACCGGGAGGCGATGGTATGGCCAGTGATATGGTAGCTCAGGCCTTGAAAGAATGTATGAAGCGCAAGCCGGTTATTATCAGCCAGGGTCAGGTAGCGGCCTCGGGCGGATATTGGATTTCAACCTACAGTCATCAAATTTTCGCAGGGGCTACAACCATTACCGGTTCCATCGGCGTCATTGGCGGATGGATCTGGGATAAGACTTTCAGTGACAAAACCGGAATGTCATTCGATTTCGTCAAACGGGGAGCCAGTGCCGATCTTGGCTATGGTGTAACACTACCCTTTATAGGCATCTCGGTTCCTCACCGTAATCTCAATGATCGTGAATACGAAATTATGAAAAAGGCCATTCACGCCCATTATGATGAATTTGTAGAACTTGTCTCGGATGGGCGCGATATGCCTGCCGATAGCGTTTATCAAATCGCCGAGGGTCGATGGTATTCGGGAATGACGGGAGAAAAAATCGGATTGGTAGATGAAATTGGCGGACTGGTTCCAGCCATTGCCGCCGCCGCCGATATGGCGGGAGTGGCGCCTGATGAAGGTTTCGATATAGTCGAAGTTAATCCTCATGAGGGATTAATTAGATGGCCCAGCCTGACGCCGCTGGAAACCCGGCTTGAAAATGATGAAATGATTCAGTTTATCAAATTCGTTTCCGAGCGCAACGGCCAGCCACTGCATCTTCTAACACCGGGCAATTATCCCGAAGCGGTAGATGAATAACTATTAAAAATCAACCCAACTAAAGCCGGACCGCATTAAGTCCGGCTTTTTTGCGAACAATTCTTAATAATATTTGTTGACATTATTAGAGCCGTATTAAAGCGGTTGAAGGAAAAACAGAGGGTAGAGCACAATAGGCACACAGTTCGAAAATAATGGTGTCTCCTTTACCATAAAGGTCCGGTCCATCGCCAAACCGGATCAAATAAAAAAGACCCCGTGAAATCATGGGGTCTTTTTATTTATAGCCTGATTCAAAAATTAAAAATAATACCAGATCGTTTCGTAATTCTTCAGATTTTCACCATCGGCCTTAAGCCGTTCTAAATATGATAAAATCGGAACATCGACACCGACATAAGATGTCCCTTCCACCAGATTTATATCCCACGGGTGAAATTCATAAACACGGGAGCCATCAGGCAGAACTGAAATCAAATCCCGATGCTGACGAGCGCGAAGATAGTTCTTACCCAGCCCCGGAACATTGAATACCGGTTCGTCGGTACGGGTCAATCCCGGCAGAAGTCTCGCCTCCTCGTTAACCTCCTGCAAAAGTCTCGCGATCGGGACTATGTATTCCGATGTTTCGCTTTTCCCCTTGGTATTGAATACATAATAAGGATCAATCCCGACCTTTCTAAGGACTCTTCTTAATAGCGCCGATTCAAATCTTCGCGAAGTATAATAGGTAAAAACCTGCTGATTATATACCGATATCCCCACTTCCCTTATTTTTCTTATCGCTTCCACAACATCGGGAGTAATTTCATAAGCATGTTCTACATGGGTTACCAGGGAAATATCCCTTTTGCCCGGTTTATGATACCTGCCGAGTATTTTCAACAGATTGTCATTCATGCGCATCGGTATGGTCACCGGGGTTCGGGAACCGATCCTGATATGCTCAATTGATTTTATTTTTGAAACTTTCTCCAGAAGGCCGTTTAGCATCCGGTCATTCAAAGCAAAAGGATCCCCCCCTGTTATCAGGACTTCATGTATCGAGGGATGTTCCGAGAGCCAATTTAGAGCTTTTTCAACTCTCTTCGATGATGCCATGGCGCGCGGGGCCATCGCTGTCTCAATCTCCCAGTTACGCTGACAGTAAACACAGATCTGCGGGCAGGTATTATATGGTTTAAGTATTGCTATCGCCGGGTATCGGCGCGTAATTAAATCTACCGGTGATGTATCATGCTCCAGCATAAAATCAAAGGCACATTCTCTTCTTCCCCGGTTTTCCGCCATAATCGTGACATAATTCTCCGGCGGAAAAACCTGGGCACGAATCATTCTGTCCCTGCCCTTTTTATTGCCGTCCATGAGGGACAGGTAATACGGAGTAACTCCAAACGGGAGTTTGGCTTTAAGAGCTCTCCTTATATTTTCGTGCTCGTCACCAGAAAGAGGCACCAGTTTTTCAAGTGTATCCAGCCTTCGAACGACATTCATAATATGCCAGCGCCAGTTTTTCCAGTCTTCATCCGAAGCCTTCAGCACTTTCAATATTCTCCTGCGCCGTCTGTGGCGTCGCTCGATAACCTCCGGCATCAGACCATGCTCATACTTATCCATCCACTTTTCAACATTGATCCATATCCTGTCCAGTACCCTCGACCTGACTTGAGCCGCTTCGCGTCCTTTGGTTTCTCTGGAAAGCATCATATCCCCCGGTGCCGACCCCGGGCCGCGGCCTTCCATACCCATAATAAGATATATCATCTCGGCGTAGAAGCCGGGCTGAAGATCCGGCCGGGCCTTACCCCGGGCAATATCATTGAGCGCCTTGACGACACTGAATCCTGCCATCCGGTCAGACTGTGCCCTGAGTATCGAGCGCATCGCGCGCGTACAGTCACGAATCCTGACCAGGTTCTTTTCCGTGGGCGGATTATCCTCATCGAAAACATCGAACTGATACCGGGTCACACGGCGGAAAAGACGCTCACGAATAACTTCAAGAGTACTCGATGAACCGGCAAGATTTAAAAAGTCGCCTGCCTCTTTTTTCAGTGTATCAAGGTCGTATCTCAGCACCCAACTTTCCCTCTTTCAAAATCTATTCAGGTTCTTGGTGTTAAACGTAACGCAGGTATTGCAATATACGAAGTTTATGATGAAATATCAATAGATCGATACAATTTCATAATATATATATATTGTCAAAATGGACTAAATCTATGCAGGAATATATCTTACATTTGTACGAGAGAAAATATTAATCAGGATGCAAATCGACCACTGTCGCCCCCCAGGACCCCCCACTGCCGCCTTCATGACGGTACGATAAAACCGCAGGATGCTTTTCTAATTCTGAATGTACTATCCGCCTTAAGACACCCTTACCCTTGCCGTGAACAATTCTCAACTTCGTAATCCCCTTCTCCAGGCAGGCATCGATATAATCGGGAATTAACTGCTTCACGTCTTTCGGATCGAACGTATGCAGATCGAGCGTGCCATCGATCGGCATCTCATACATTTCATCATCCACAAAATCATCATGCATGAGATAAAAATAAAAAAGGATTGCATTATATACAAGTCATAATACAATCCCGAAAATAATTTTGATAATCTGTTTTTAAAGTAGATCGGAAAGAAGTTTCTCGATATCCGACATCATAAACGGCTTGTTAAGGAAACCGTCCGCTTTCGATTCAACTATGTTTGAATCGACTTCATCCACCGAATAACCGGAGATTACCACTACCGGAAGTTTCGGCCTTTTGTCCTTGAGCGCCTGCAGAAGTTCCAATCCGGACATTTTGGGCATCCGCATATCGGTAATCACCATAGCGATTTCCGATTCCTTATCCACTTTTTCAAGGGCATCCGGACCGTCCTGCGCACGAATAGCGTCATACTGGAAAACCTCCAGCATCTCCACCAAAAGGCTGGACATGTTGGGGTTATCATCCACAATTAATATCTTCTTGCCCATATATCCCCTTATGTTCCTTACCATTAAGTTCGGCAATAACAAGGGGATACTTAACTGTGTTTTTGAGAAAATAATTGAAGGCGGCTCGATAATTCTTCCTTAAGTTTATCCAGGCCACAGTCTTTTAGAGCCGATAAATAGAAAGTCTTTTTTGTTACATTCTCCGGAGGCAGCTCATCGAAAAGGTCTATTTTGTTATAAATCAACAGCTTATCTATTTTTCCCGCACCCAGATCCGATAAAACCCGCTCGGTTTCCACTATTTTTTCATCGCTGTTTTCATCGGAATAATCCACCACATGTAACAAAAGATCGGCAAAGGTGACTTCCTCCAAAGTCGACTTAAACGACGCTACCAACTGGTGCGGAAGTTTTTTTATAAAACCTACTGTATCGGTAAAGATTATTTTCTCAGGATACCCCGAAGACATCTCCCGCGTGGTTGAATCGAGAGTCGTAAAGAGCGCATTGGCTGTCGTTACTTTGGATTTGGTCAAGCGGTTAAATAATGTCGACTTCCCGGCATTGGTATATCCGATAAGCGATACCTTGAAAAACTTCGAACGGCTCTTTCTCTGGACCTCTCTCTGTTTCCCCAGCTTTTCGATCTGCTTTTTCAGATTGGCGATTCGGTTTCTCACCCGCCGCCGGTCAATCTCGAGCTGTGTTTCACCCGGCCCCTTGGTGCCGATTCCGCCGTGCTGACGGCTAAAGTGTGTCCATGCCCCGGTCAGCCGGGGAAGCATATACTCGAGCTGAGCCAGTTCCACCTGTAGTTTTGCCGGTGCTGTCCTGGCATGAAGAGCAAATATATCCAGAATCAATATCGAGCGGTCGATTACCTTAACTTTAAACTCTTCTTCGAGATTCCTCTGCTGCGCCGGTGATAACGGGTCGTCAAAAATAACCAGATTGGTTCCGTTTGAGGTAAACTCATCCCGAATCCGTTCAACCAGGCCCTTACCAATATAATATTTGGGATCCGGATTGCGCACCTGAACGACCTTTTCGCTGACCGCACCCCCAGCCGAAACGGTTAGCTCTTCGAGTTCATCCAGAGATGATTCAACATCAGGTTTATTATAAGATCTTCGGGCGAGGCCGATCAAGCAGGCCTTTTCGACGACAGGTTCACGAGGAGTCTGCATATATGCAATATAAGTAGATTTTCGATTTAACGCAGTTGGAATTTTTCTTGATTTCGCCATATATTTGAATTTGGATAAAAAATATCCTATCCGCGTTTGCGGCGGTGGTTCAAAAAATCCCAGAATACATAATTCCCCAGGTCCTGCGGGTTGGCAAAATATGCCCTCCCCCGGTTCAGCTCGGTTAATTTGACCACAAACTGCTTGAGATATTCATCCTCGGTAATCATAAAGGTTGTTATCGATATTTTTTTCTTCCGGCAGATAACCGCTTCATCCAGAGTCCGGTTGACAATTATCGGATCCAGTCCGACCGGGTTACGGTACAACCGTCCGTTCTTACGGCGGACCAGCGACGGTTTGCCGTCGGTGATCATAAATATCTGCTTGTTTGCTTTATTTCGCCTCAAAAGAATATTCCGAGCCATCTGCAGACCGGCTTTGGTATTGGTATAAAACGGGCCGACCGACAGATACGGAAGTTCCTCTATTTTTACCTCTTTGGCATCATTACCGAATGTCACAATATTCAGACTGTCCCGCGGGTACTTGGTTTTAATAAGCTCGGTGAATGCCATCGCCACCTGCTTGGCCGGGGTAATTCTATCCTCGCCGTACAAAATCATCGAATGCGAAATATCGATAAGTATAACCGTCGCCGCCGATGTTGTTTTGGCGGTATCATGCACTTCGAGATCATCTTCGGCCATATTCATCCCGAACGATCCGGTCCGCCCGACTGTGTTCAAAAGTGATCCGGTTAAATCGAGATTTTTAAAATCGTCACCGAAATCGTATTTTCTTTTTTCTGGAAGTTGCTCCTCGGAATCACCGCCTCCGACCGGGAAATTATGCTGACCATATCCCGAGTTTTTCAGGTTCTGGAAAACATGTTCAAAAGCGTCTTTGCGAATACCTCTTTCCCCTTTACGCGTCAGTGACATTCCTGACTGACCCTGCTTGATGACCTTTTGATTTTCGAGCTCCCGGCGGAATTTTTCCAGATCCCACTCCTTCGGTATATAGCCCATCTCCTGAAGGCGATCGAGAACATCGAATGCCTTTTCAACGTCGCCGTTTACCTGCAGCAGGATATAATTGAAAACCGATAGAAGGTCCTTAAGTTGCTGTAACTGCTCAAACAGGGAATCATCCCATTCAAAATATCTATAGCGCATGATAAATAATTATTGTCTTAAAATATTCTCGAGCATATCGGCATAGATGAACTTATTATCCGGAGAATCTTTCGCCACCACATTGGAGCGGTGCAGACCTTCCAGAATAAATTCCATTATCAGATATGTCTCGTTTTCATCTTTTGGCTTGTAATGCTTCTTGGCTATTTCTTTGAGCCCCACGATCTGGTCAAGGCTCTTTCTATACTCGGCATTGCTCATTTCATCAGAAAGCTCGATCTTCCGCCCGGTAGAAAAGAAATCGATGACCGGTTCATAAATCGAATCTTCCGAAACCGCCGGTCCGTCCATGGTTTTTCTCTCGACTCTCGGTGGAGGAAATGTATTTTCAAATTTGGACTTTATGGAATCGCCGATAAGGTTCACCGCAAGTCTCGAAGGCCCTTCCAGCTCACCCTCATATACCAGCTCGATTTTACCAACAATCGATGCAATCACCGAATAAATATCGCAGATTCTTGGATAAATATCTTTATCGCCTGTAAGCGCACCGCGCCGTTCGATATTGGAAATCAGATTTTCATAAGCCGAGATAGACAGCCGTGCCGAAACGCCAGAAGACTGATCAACATACTCCGACTCCCGCGCCACGAAAGTAATCTGCTCGATTATATCCGCGATCAAATCGGGAATTACAACATCGCTTTCTCTCTTTGCCCAGGCTTCCTGTTTCGTAATTTCGCGGGCATCTTTGAGCGTTTCGGGATAATGAGTATTGATCTGCGATGCAATCCTGTCCTTGAGCGGGGTAATGATATTCCCCCGGCTGGTATAATCCTCGGGATTGGCCGTAAAAACCAGAATCATATCCAGAGGAATCCGAATCGGAAAACCCCTGATCTGAATATCATTTTCTTCGAGAATATTCAAAAGAGATACCTGGATACGGGGCTGGAGATCGGGAAGTTCATTAATCGCGAAAATCCCCCGATTGGTTCGTGGTACAATCCCCCAGTGAATGACCTCTTCGTTCGATAAATCCAGCTTTTCCCTGACCGCCTTAATCGGATCGATATCACCGATCAAATCGGCCACCGATACATCCGGCGTCGCCAGCTTCTCATGATACCGTTCATCCCGGTGCACCCATTCGATCTCGAGGTCGTCACCTTTTTCCTTTAGCATCTCTTTGTAGCGATAAGAAATCGGGGCAAACGGGCTTTCATTGAGCATGCTACCCTTGATAATCGGGATATACTCATCCAAAAGAGATACCAGCTGCCTTAAAATACGGGTCTTGGCCTGTCCCCTCAGCCCGAGCAGGATAAAATCGTGCCTGGATAAAAGCGCATTTTCTATCTGCGGAATTACTGACCGGTCATATCCGACTATTCCCGGAAAGCGTCTTTCACCTTTTTTTATCTGCTCTATTAAATTTTTGCGAAGTTCGTCTTTGGTCGAAAACGGCTTATAGCCTGCTTTCTTCAGCTCGCCCACTGTTTTTATCTTTGTTATATCACTCATCTCTCCACCCATTCCTTTTCTAAAAATCTTCTGTCAATCCTGAAACAACCCGACCCCCTTCAAAGTTCGCTAAAATAGCCCAATAAAGTCCGTGTTTGTTTTGGCAAACCTGTTACAACCTGCAATCTAAATACGTTTCCTTCTTTGCCGATAAATACGGAATAGGGCCGTTTATTTTAATTGGGGGGATAAAAGCAGATAATGCCTCGTCCGCTGATGACATATTTCGAAGTCCGCGAAAGGCTTAAAAACCTTGAAGAATTTCGAAGCCTCTACAGAGAATATATCGAATTCTTCAACCGGGAAAAAAATCCGGCCGCCAAAGTGGTCCGCAAAAAAATGCTCCCCCTGACCGCCATGACCGTAGATTCCCTGAAAAGACTGGATTTGGGAAGTACGGTCACTCGCGATGCCCCTCTCCGGGGCGGCAAAAAGGTCCGAATTAATCTTATCAAAGCAATTTTTCGCGACCATATCATCAGGCGTTATAAACTCGACGACCAGACTCCATTAGAAATAATCGATCGGGGTATTGCCCGTTACCGGGTTTATCTTTTAAGAGAAAAGATTCAGCTTTTTAATCCGTTCTACTGGCTTTATCTTTTTTCAGAATTCGTCGCCCGGATTCCTTTCCTGATGGCGCGCAAAGCCGGAATAGAAATCCACGACGCTGACAAATCCAATATCTACGGTATCATAACCGTCATCATGCAGCTGATTATCTTCTACCTAACATTCGAGGCGGTCGGACTGATTGACTGGCTCGGAAGATTCTTCAGTCGAATTTTCTAAATAACCCCAATAAAAAACGGAGCAGACGTAGAGGGGTCGTCTGCCCCGATGCCAAGGATGAGACAAGGGTGTCTCATTCGGGAAACAAACTCAATCACTCAAATATTAATCATGAGGTATTTCGGTCATAAATCCCGAAAGACCTTCATGTTTACAATTTGGCTAATAGTTTTTTTCTATAACTCCAAATTTACGGGGCGGGGAATCCCCCGCCCCTTCTATGGTTAGTTCACAACCGCTTCCAGGTCATATCGTTTCATCTTTGCCCGGAAAGTAGATTCATGGATAGACAGCATCCGTGCCGCCTCCGATTTATTTCCACCCGCGGCAATCAGCGCCTCTGCAAGGAGCTGTTTTTCGAAACTCTCAACCTGTTCGAAAAGCGATTGCGATTTCTCTTCCTGTTTGCGTTCGAAAAATGACCGTGCCAGCTCGACTATCGAACCGTCTTTGGCCATATTCGCCATTACCGAAAGCTGTTTGACTTTGTTTTCCATCTGACGAATATTACCCGGCCATTCGTAGCCGACGAACTGCGCCGTCAGCTCGGGCTCCGGCTTCTCACCTTTCTTTAGAAGACCGAACCGGCGCATGAAATACTCAAGCAGATAAGGAATATCTTCCTTTCGTTCTCTCAGCGACGGCAACTCGAAAGTAATCCCGGCCAGCCTGTAGTACAGGTCCTGACGGAAAGTCCCCGCATCAACCATCTCGCGCAAATTACGGTTGGTAGCCGCCACCACCAGAACATCCAGAGTTACTTCCTTGGATGTCCCCAGCGGACGCAGTTTCCTGGTCTCCAGAATCGAGAGCAGTTTGGCCTGTAACATCAGCGGAAGTTCCCCGATTTCGTCCAGGAGCAAAACACCGTTATCGGCCGCCATAAACAACCCCTGACGGTTTGCTTCGGCACCGGTAAAAGCACCCTTTTGATACCCGAACAACTCCGATTCAATAAGCGTATCCGGAACCGCCGCGCAGTTGACCGCTACATAAGGCCCTTCCGGCCTTGCCAGCGAATGAAAATACTGCGTCAGATGATCCTTGCCGGTTCCAGTCTCACCGGTCAGCAAAATCGGAATATCCGAATTCTTGAGCATTTTCAAATGCCCGATAATCTCTTTCATACGGGCGTTACCGGTTATAAAATTGGATTTCACAGATTCGTCATCATCCGAAAATTCAGCCGAGCCGTTAATCTCGATCCTCGCCCCGGCAATCGCTCGCCCGGTTCTTTCGGCCTTGGATTTCATTCCGGCGAAATTGTAGATTTCCTCGGCCCGGCAGAGATACATTGCCCGCTGATTAGGGGTGAACAGGTTTGAACGCCCCGCCTCCGCAAGAGTATCGGCCAGCTCGAATTTGGCCCGTTTTTCTTCCAGAATCGAAATCGCCTGTCCGAAACACTCGCGAGCCTTATCGGCCTGGTCCAGATTCTGGTAACAGACCGCAAGTATCCGATACAGCGCTCCAATCTCAACCTTATCATCGAGAGTTTTCATAATAGCCATCGCCCGGTTGGCCGTCTGAAGCCCTTTCCGGTAATGACTTCTCAGCACCAGAATATGCGCCATATGGCGAATCGGTCTTGCCGCCAGAAACGATTCCGGGGCAATCTTCGCCGCCGTATTGGCCGCCTCGGTAAGCGCCCGGTCGGCTTCATCAATCTCGCCACGTGCAATTAAAAGCTCGCCCAGATAAGTCCGGTAGATAACTTCTTCCTTCTTCATCTGGTTGCGCTCGATATATCCCAATGCCCGTTCCAGAGCATCTTCAGCGTCATTCAAATTGCCAAGCTGAATATTGACATATCCCAGAGAGAGATAAGCCCGGCCAAGTTCAACCTCATCGCCGAATTCGGCCGAAAGCTCAATATTCATCCGAATGTTTTCTTTAGCCTCAGCCAGCTTGCCCATCAGCGTATAGACACGACCGATATTGCCGAACAAATATGCCAGCTTGCGGTTATTCTTATCATTTCGCGCATATTCAACCGCCTCTAAAAGGCAGTTCAAAGATCCGTCGAAACGGCCGTTCTTGAAAAGAATGCCGGCCAGACGGTTTAGCGCATCGCCCGCTCCCGAAAAATTATCATTTCTACGATAAATTGATTCCGCATCACGGTAAGCCTTCTCGGCTTCGCGGAATTTACCCAGATCTCTTAAGATGTCACCCAAAACAATGTAAGCTTTAGCGGAATGGTCTGATTCTCCAACAGTCCTTGATAAAATGGCAATCGCTGTACGAATTAGGGTTAGAGCACGGGATAAATTCCCAGACGAGCCGAATGCAGTGGCGCCGAGACGCAGAATAATACCGCTTTCTAGATTCGAAGACGATTCAACCGTATTTCGTATCGAGTTGAAATACCGAACCGCACCTTCGAAATCCCGATTCGCTACCAGATCCTCGAGATATTTCCGGCAGCTCACGCGGTAATCCGTGTCAGCGTTTACATAATGACTCATCTTATTTTCCTTTCCCATCCCCGTAGCCACCGGTACTACTACCGGATGACGAACTACCGGGCATACTCAAGTTGCCGGTTCTGCTGCCTTCAACGTCAAATTCATAATCAGGATCGATAATCACGCGAATCAAATTGAAAAATGACATCGGGGTCCCGATCGTCGATGGATCGACAAACTTGTGCGACGGAAATATATCGTCATTAACCTGTACTTCGCCACCCCATGGATGGTCTTCGTACCGCTCGACATCCTCCCTCTTCAGGTCCTCAAAGTACCCGAATGCGGGAAGCGCGATGGCAACGACCAGAAATGCCGCTACCATCCACAATAATTTTTTGGATTTCATTTCCCTACTCCTTGGCTTAGAGTTAAGTTATTGATAAATATGTTTGTTTCCCTGCAAGGTCCGGTGAAGGCTCAAAAAATAGTGGGGGTGGGGGTTACTCTAACACAAATTTAACAACGATGTACGATGCTGTCAAGCTTTTTGTTGAAATACATAAGGTTATGTGAATATTATCACATCCATAGTTTTATCCCAATTGCCCATAAATCAAAAAGATAATTCAAATTTGCATCTAAATATGCCCTGTTCGTATATTAAATAATAATGAACATTATATCAAAAATTTCGAATTTTATCCGTCTTCCCTTCTTTAAATGGATTCAGGTCGAAATATCTTCCTGCTGCCAGGCCAATTGTATGTACTGTCCGCACACAATCTACCGAAATGCCTGGGACTCCCGAAATATGAGGCTTCCGACATTTGAAAAACTCATCCCTGCCTTTAAAAAGGCCAAACTGGTCTATCTCCAGGGATGGGGTGAGCCGTTTATGAATATTAATTTCTTCGATATGGTAAAAATCGCAAAAAGATGCGGATGCCAGGTCGGGACCTCTACCAACGGCATGCTCCTTAATCTTGATAAAATAGAAATGATCCTTGAATATAATCTTGACTTGATAGCCTTTTCTCTCACCGGCATTAATACCAAACATGATAAAGCCCGCTCCGGCACATCATTCGATGAAATTATACAGGGAATAAAAACACTCGATAAGGCCAAAAGAGATGCAAACAAAACAAAGCCGGAAATACATATCGCATATTTACTTTTAAAATCTGATATGGAAAATCTTGAGAAGTTGCCGGAGACATTCAAAGATACAGGCGTCAGTCAAATAGTCATATCGACACTCGATTTTATACCGGATGAAAATCTTAAAAAAGAGGCCATACGTCCGCGCGACAAAACAGAATATAATAAGCTATCGCAAAAATTAGACGAAATCGCCCAAAAAGCGTCGGAAAACAACATTGCTGTTCATTACAGCCTGCCCCACCCCGATTTTCGTCGACCGGTCTGCACTGAAAATGCCCGAAATTCGTTTTTTGCTGCCTCTGACGGTTCCATCTCGCCATGCGTTTTTACCAATATACCGGTTGTCGGCGGCGAAATCGAAGATATCACCAAACACAATTACATGCGGCTATCTTTTGGAAATATTCACGAGGAATCTATCGCCTCAATGTGGAATAGTAAAGAATACAAGGAATTTCGCGATTCATTTGAAAGTGAAAGCCCGCATACAATCTGCCTGAACTGCCCCAAGCTTTATATAGGATAAGATGCTATACCCAACAAAATGGCAACCGCCACTTGATTTTTTTCGTATTTAAAACATATTACAGCCTGTGGAAAAATGTAAAACAATTGATTTTAATAACTAATTCAAAGAAAGGTTTGCAATGGCCTCTTCGTATTTTAAACGTGTAATTGCAGCCCTCACCGCAATTTTTATCCTCACATCTTTAACACCGCTAATCGCTTCCGAAAAAGCCGAAGCACCCACTCGAGATGAGATCCCGGATGAATATAAATGGGATCTGACCGACTTTTTCCCTGGTGATTCAGCCTGGGAAGTCGCCCTCGAGGAATTTAAAAATACCATCCCCGTTATGGAAAAGTATCAGGGTCAGCTGGCAGCTTCTTCGGAAACTCTTGCCGAATGTCTTTATATGCAGGATTCGCTTAACTCGATGGCCCATCGCCTGTATGTATATGCATCGTTGAAACTCGACGAAGACAACCGGATCGGCAAATATCAGGAAATGCGTGATCGCATCTATATGGCCTATTCAAAGCTCGATCAGACCACCTCTTATATCGGCCCCGAAATTACCGATATCCCCAACGAAAAACTGGAACAGTTCTTAAACGAAAGCGAAGAACTGTCTACATACGAATTCTATCTAAAAGATATCATGCGCACCAAGAAACATATCCTTTCTGAAAAAGAAGAAAAAATCCTCTCCATGGTAAGCCCTGTTGCATCCGCCCCCGGAAAAATATTCCGCATGATTGACGATGCTGATATTGAATTTCCGACCATCAAAGATCCCGATGGTAACGATTTAAAGCTGACCACAAGCCGGCTTTCCCAGATTATGCGCCACTCCGACCGCGAGTACCGCCGCCGGGCCTACGAAGCATACAATGAAACCTATGAAAAATATATGAATGCTCTCGGCGCAACCTTGTCGTCATCGGTCCAGGCCGACAATTTCTATACTACCGTTCGGGGATATGAAACCAATCTGGAAAGATCTCTCGACGGTAACAATATTCCAACTTCCGTTTTTCACAATCTAATTGATGCCGTTAATGAAAATCTCACGCCTCTTCATAAATACACTTCTTTACGCAAAAAATATCTGGATGTCGACACCCTTTTCGGGTTCGACATGAGTGTCCCCCTGGTTCCGGAAGCTCATACCGAATATGAATATGAAGAAGCCAAAAAGATGGTTCTCGATGCTCTTCAGCCTCTTGGCGACGATTACCTGGCTTCCCTCCAAACAGCTTTTGAATCCCGGTGGATCGATGTCTACGAAACCGATGGTAAGGGAAGCGGTGCTTACAGCTGGGGAACATACTCGGTTCACCCTATCATGCTATTGAACTATGCTGACCAGCTCGATGATGTATTCACTCTTGCCCACGAACTCGGTCATGCCATGCATTCATTCTACACTTACCAGAGCGAACCTTATATTTATGCCGGACATTCGCTTTTCACGGCTGAAGTTGCATCCACCTGTAACGAAGCTATCATGATTAAATACATGCTCGAACGCGCCAAAACCCGCGAAGAAAAACTTTACCTTCTCAATTACTATATCAATCAGATTAAAGGTACTTTCTATACCCAGGTATGGTTTTCCGAATTCGAGCACAAGATTCATGAAGTTGTCGAGCAGGGCGGAGCTCTTTCGGCCGAATCGATGCGCCAGATGTATCGTGATATTTACGAAAAGTATTACGGTCCTGATTACTTCATCCCGGAAATGCGCGATATGGGCTGTCTGCGTATCGGACATTTCTACCGGATGTACTACGTTTACCAGTATGCCACCAGCTATGCCGCGGCCCAGATGCTTTCCAAAAAGATTCTCGATGGTGAACCGGGCGCAAAAGATGCATATCTTGAATTCATCAAGACCGGCTCTTCGGCCTATCCAATTGATATTCTCAAAAAAGCCGGTATCGATATGACTTCCCCTGAGCCGGTAAATTATGTGGTTAGGCTCTTTTCAGATTTGGTCGATCAGTTTGAAACACTGCTTCTCGAAGAATCCTGATTGATAAATATTGGCAATAAAAAAGGCGGGAGAAATCCCGCCTTTTTTTATTTTTGGCATAAAATCAATATACGATATCAATACTGCTTCTTATATTTGACTCAATTTTCGTTTTATCAGACGTACTGAATGAATTTTCAACCGGGTCAAACCACTCTGCATCATTCCTGAACCAAGAACGCCAGTCAAATCGAATATCTATTACAACCGTATCGCCGCCTTGGATACTCAATGAAGCGAACTGCTGGTTTATAACTATCTGCTTGTCGAATTTCCATTCGAAACTATTTTGAGCACTGTCGACATATCCCTGGCAATATATCGAGGCATCCTGCAAATTGACATATTCCGTATAGATCGAATCTGATTCATCAACCGTTGCAATGGTAAAAGACATCTGGTGAAGAGTTGTTGCAGGAACATCGGCATAACCGAGTATAACTTCCGAGTCTGTCAGTAGCTCTATTGCTGTCGGTTCGCTGTCCCGGAAAACGATAGATTTTGAATCATGGGCAATAAATGAAATGTTCCCGAATGCAATTTCAATTGCCGATATAACTACCGAATCTCGCACTGTATTAAGTTTAGCCTGCTGACCGCCCTGGCTGATCTGAATTGCCAGTGTGCCTGTCTCGTCACCTCCCGTGCCTTGTTCGCTGCATGATGATAAAACCAAAGAAGCTGTAACGAGGATTATTAAAACGGTCAATGTAAACCGAATTTTCATTAATAAACCCTCCAAAAATGAATCGTTCCTTTTTAAAATATTGTCGGAATCATGACAAAATAATTCATATATAAAAAAGCCCCGGTTAACCGGGGCTTTTTAATTGAATTATATTTTTTAAACCTAATCCATTATGTGCATCATCGTAAAGACGTAATTCCTTGCCAGGTCACGGATTACCTGCTCCTTGCCGGAGGCCCCGTGGCCGGCTTCCACTTCCTCGAAATACCAGACCTTTTTGCCCAATTCGTTCAATACATAGGCAAATCGGCGCGGATCGGAGGGCGGAACTCGCGGATCATTGAAACCACCGGTTACCAGAATCGGCTTGGAAACATTTTCAGCGTAGAAAATCGGCGCCACCTTACGGTTCAAATCGCTTCCTACCGGCCCGTATTCTTTTTCCCATGACGGGACAAATACCGGGTTGGAATACTTAATCGTGTGATCCGGATGAGATACACCAACCTCCGAAACAGCCACTGCAAATTTCTCCGGTACCTGCGTCGACAGCCAGTCAACCGTATAACCGCCGTACGACGCACCCCAGATCGCTATCTTATCAGGATTGGACCAGCTTTCGTTGATCAAATACTTGATCGCATACTCGGCATCTTTGAGGGCATCCAGACGCCCCTCAAGATTATCTGCCAGCTCCCAGGCCGGACCGTACCCGGTTGAACCGCGGACATTCGGGCGCATGAAAATAAATCCTTTGGAAAGTGCAAAAGCCAGATTGCGCTGGAAATACGGCTGGTGCTGACCGGCCGGACCGCCGTGATAATCGACTATCGCCGGGTTACTGCCATCCTTTTTGGCATCTTTCGGAATATATATAAGCGACGGTATCATCGTGCCGTCTTCGGACGGATACCTGATGACTTTCACTTCCACGTCCGAGAAATCATACCCAAAAGTCGACACCTTACCGATCCGAGTCAACTCGGTCTCGCCCAGTTTGAACATGTAGGCTGTCGGCGCCACCGTTGGCGAACTGAACGAAAACGCAACATCACCCGAATCATTGGTGGCAACGCCGCTGATTATACCAATGCCAACATCCGGGAAAGGAATTTCGTTACCGTCCATGTCCATAAATAACGGGCTTGAATAGCCGTCCTTATTCAAATTGACATAGATAACATCCAACTGACGATCATAGAAAAACGAACCAATCTCGTACTCCGGCTCATATACGACCTTCATATTTTCCGGTTTATTCGGATCCAGAAGACATATCTTGTTGAACTCGTCTTCATCCGATTTCGCCGAAGTCAATGTCAGAATCTTCCCGTCGTTCATAAAAAATGCCGCATCGTAAATTGCCGTATCAGTCATCATCGTTATCTCATCGGCCGACATATCATAAATCCCCAACTGCTGATCCGGCCCGCCGTAGCTGCGTACAATCGGCATCTTACCTTTGTAATAATCGGTCGGGTAGTACACTCCGGCCTCTGCTACCAGCGTATCCAGGACATTGTCTTTCAAATTATATTTTGCAATTTTGAATGACATCCGGTCATACGGCACCACGAAAAAGATATCCGGATTTTCGCGATCAAACCCGGCCATAAAATATGAAGTCTGCCTGCTCACCAAAAGGGGTTTGAATTTGCCATTGCGGTCAAAATGCCATATATCATGGCGTTCATCGCCGTTGACATGAGTCTGTACCAATAGATACTCACCGTTCGGGTGCACCGCGTAACCGCTTATTATAATCCCCTCCTCGGCCCAGTTATTCGGCGTTACCTGTACCGGCCAGCCCATCGGCTCATCCATATAAAATAGAGCCTGCTTATCGCCGGTAATCCGCATCAAAAAGTACAACCGGCCGTCGTTGGTTATCTGGACATCGCCGATAAAATCGATCCCTAAAAGAAATGTCAGTTCCTCAACTGTCGGGTCCCAGTACTTGGAATTATAGATATAATCTTCGGTAACCTCATTGGCGCTGTCGATAAAACTCATTATCCGCGCCGTATCCGACATAACCCAGGTGTCGATATCTTCGAGCATTTCATCGACAACACCCCTCTCCTGAGCAAAAACTGCCGGGGTTAAAAAAACCAATGCCAGCAATACGTGAAGGAATAAACGGGATACCATCTCCCCTCCTGTAAGTTATAGTTTAAAGTTTATCTCCAATAAGATAATAATACGACTGAGATTTTCAACTGTTGCAAAAGAAAAAAATCGCCAATTTTATCAATTTTTCTGCAAAGTCAATAATGTCTTGACAATCTCGGCCGGTTCCGCTCGCTTTCGGTAATCGACATCCTTGAATGCATAAACCACTGTCCCGGTTGTATCTATAACATAGGTCGCGGCCAGCGGAAGTTCATTCGTTCCTTCGGCATTATATTTCAAAAGCCCGATATGTTCATCATATATCTTTGCCACTTCCGGCCCAAGCGTAAAGGTCAGACGATACTTATCCGCCACATCATTGCCGACATCCGATAGAACCTCGAATCCCAGATTATGTTTCTCGACCGTGCTGTCAGAAAACTCCGGCGTTTGAGGCGATATCGCCACCATCTGACCGCCGGCCTCCCTTATCACCGGGAGTGCTCCCTCGTAGGCAGCCAATTGAAGATTACAATACGGGCACCATACCCCGCGATACCAGACCAGCACGACCGGGGCTTCTTCCAGAAGTTCATACAACCGCACTGTATCTCCCTGGGCATTCGGAAGGGCAAAATCGGGCGCCGTTTCCCCAACACCAATCGCCCGTTCCGCAACTCCACTTTCTCGAAGCTGACCCAGAAAATCCTCGAATACCGTTTTCATTTCATCCGGGGCCGATGCTGCCCATTCGTCTTTCCTCGCATCGAGATCGGCTTGTAATGATGCCAGCGAATCGACCGCAATTTCCTTCGGTTGCTCTGTCGTATCCATCGTCTGTTCTTCCTGCCCGCATCCAACGAATAAAAGCATCGCGAACAGTAATGAATATGTCATCACCACAAATTTTTTTCTCATATATACTTTCAATGTCATTGCATCACCTGAAATTAAATTGTTTATCAACTGTGTTTCTTGCATGGATTACAATGCCGGCACCGTCCACACTTGCAGATCTTTTTCCCGCATTCCGGACAGATCTCCTTAACTTTGGCCTTTTTAAGCTTCTTTTTAAGCTTTTTTTTGGCCTTCTTGTCCCTTTTCTTTTTTTTCTTTTTCTTATCTTTACCCATTTATGAAATCCAGCAGCTCCTGGTGAAATCTCTCCGTTGCTTCAAAATGAGGTATATGCCCTATGTTTTCCAGCTCCACCAGTTTTGCATCCGGAATCGCCTCAGCCGTTTCCTTCCCTAATTCGGGATACTGACCCAGTGTTGCCAGCACTTCATCGGACACCACTCCCCGTCCCAATGTTGTCCGGTCCTCCTGACCGATTATAAGCATAGTCGGTACTTCCACATGCGGAAATTCGTACACCACCGGCTGCGTATATACCATCTCGAATGTCAGAGCCGAGGCCCAAGCCAGTCTTGGATACTCTCCGCTCAATGTCCACCGGTAATGCACCTGCACATACTTTTCATACTCATCTTCCCATTCCACATAATAAGTCTTGTGATAATTACGAAGTCCCTCCTCGGTGTAGTTCAAAATATTCTGGTAAGCCTCCTCTATCGTCGAAAACGGGACCTTTACCTTGTAATCTTCCAATCCGATCGGATTTTCCAAAACCAGCTTCTCAGTCATCTCCGGGTACAACAGCGCAAACCGTGTCGCCAGCATTCCGCCCATCGAATGCCCCACCACAGAAACAGTTTCAATTCCCAAATCATCCAGTAAATTTTTGGTATTTCTTGCCAAAAGATGAAACGAATAATGCATATTGGGCTTCGATGATTTCCCGAATCCCACCTGATCCGGTACCACCACCCGAAAACCGTTAGCCGCCAAAAACTTTATTGTCTCTTCCCAATAGGCCCCGAAAAAATTCTTACCGTGCAGTAAAAGCACTGTCTTGCCGTTGGCATTGTCGGTCGGCTCGATATCCATATAAGCCATCCGCACATCATGTCCCTGGATTGTTATACTCTTGAAATTGACTTCGTACGGGTATTCATAATTTTCCATGGCAATTCCCAGCGGCTCAGTCCGGGCAAAAGTCACAGACCCGCTCGCCGCAAATACGACAACTGCAAAAAATAAAAATCTTAAAACAAACTTCCTTTTCGAATTCATAATCAATCCTTCCCGTGAGATTATTCCACTTTTGATGGCAAAAGACCATCGACCATTCCGGTCTAATTTCAAACCTCTAAAAAGGTTAAACCGCCCCATTTGTTCCTGATTTTTTGCCGGGGCATTTCCATAGATTTGGATTCCGAGCATGGCAGGGAAGATTTTTACATGTATTTTTAAAATACCAATATGAGTAGACCGAAATCTCTGCCGGGGGTTTGAGTCTGGATGCCCCACCACTGACAGGATCTGTCATAGTTAATAATAGTCTGGTTTTAGTGATTGACATCGTTACGGATGATGCTATATTTAGTTTGTAAGGTATAAGTTATTTGGTGAGCGCAAAACCCATTCAATCTATTTCTACTCCAAGATGTTTTTTGTGTTTTGTGGTTTTAGGAATTTGCTGGGCTTTTGACATGACCGATCAAATTACCACAAATAAAGATAAACATGACAATGCTTATGGGTGCATTTTTGTAATAATTATTTTTGGCATAATAGTCATTTGGATTAAGTGGCCGTTTGGTGAAAATGATGATTATAGAAAGGACAGATCCCAAAAAAGACAAACAATCAGTAGAAATGATAAGTCAATTTATAAAAAGTCAATTTTAAATCTATTTTCAAATGTAAAATTATATTATGGACATGGAGAAGAGAAGCGGATCGTAGGCACAATTATCTGTTTTGACGATTACAATTATGATGAAAATTCGGCAGAATTCTACCGAGCAATACTTATTAAATATCCGAACGGCAGGGTAGAATATAAGGATAGGTATGGGATCATTGATATGAATTCACATTAGTACGTTAGAAGGGACGATCCTGCGCTTGAGGAAAATCTATATTATATGCGTGAATAAATGCGCCCAATTTATTGAATATGTGGTTTGGGAAAAAGTATGAACTGGAAAATTATATTATTAACAGCATTTTTAATTACTTTAAATGTAATCTTACTTGGACAACAGACTGATACTAAAGAAAGTACCAATAGTGACAATATTAATCCATTTGCTGATCTTAAACTGGATGACAATGATTCTTCTTTGGCGATCCCTAATATTTCGGAAGATAAATTTATTAACAGACTCATTTATATTAGTTTCGGTATACATTATCAGGCAGTAAAAAAATTCATTATTATTGACGTAAAGATTCAGTCTGATAGCGAAATCGGTTTAGATGAAAGCAAGCTGGAAGATTATGCCAGGTTACGATACAAAAATAACTTTGCAGATATCGAATATGACGGGAAATTAGCAAATATTCCAGAAAACGAACTGCCTCCGGAGGAACAAGGACAGGAGTTTGGGACTATAATGATAAATGTTTGGACCGTTGGGGCCGAGTATCCTATAGCTTATCACGTAAGTATTATTGGTGGTACTACAGCGAAGTTTAGTTGCCATGAAAACGCTTTCCTAGGAATAAGCTCCAAGATCCAAATAGAAAATGATGAACCGTTCCGGGGTTGCCGGAGAGTAACAAATGTGAGATATTACTGTTAT
>CAZDPY010000025.1:0-44411 GCA_964507455.1 uncultured Ignavibacteriaceae bacterium | reverse complement strand
GGGCAATTAGCTCAGTTGGTTAGAGCGTTCGGTTCACATCCGAGAGGTCACTGGTTCGAATCCAGTATTGCCCAGTTAAATGCAATAAAGGTAATGGCCGATATCAAAAATATGCGATTGCCGGGATCAAAAAAATATTGTTGTTTAAAATCCGGCTTTAAAGAAACAAAAGTAAATTTAAAGCGCAGTCTCCATGAGATGGTTGAGACTGCGCTTTTTTTATCGGTACAGTAAGGCGAGGAGATAAGAATGCTTAGCGATCTTGAGATGCTACTTCAACTTCAAAACATCGATTACGATCTCGGGGAACTTGAAAGGTCCAAGGAATATATCCCGGACATGATGGAAAACCTGAGGCATGAAATCAGCGAAGCAGAGCAGGCTTATGAATCGACCAAAAAGGAGTTGGAAGAATCAAAAGTTCTTCAAGGCAATCTGGAGCTTGAAATATCAGCAAAGCAAGAAGAACTTGAAAAACTGAAAAGCAGAATGATGTCCATTAAGACCAACAAGGAATACGACGCCCTTATTTCTCAGATAGATGCTGTAAAAGAGGCGATCAATGAAAAGGAATCGCAGGTCCTTGAGCTTATCGAGAAGGTCGAGAAGATGGAAGGGAGCATCGGCGATTTGAAAGAGAAGGCTGATGAGGTTAAAGAGCAAAACGCTCAGCAGCTCTCTATTCTTCAGGAGAAAATGGACTCGGTCGGTACAAAAATTACCATGAAGGAAGATGAGCGCAATAATATTGCGGTTCGGGTTCCGAAGAGGACCATGTCGGTTTATGAAAGGGTTCGCAAGAATCGCGGCGGTGATGTTGTTATCACTGTCAAAAAGCGCGCTTGCGGGGCATGTTATAAGGCCCTGCCGCCGCATCGAATACAGGAAATAAAGCGAGGCGACCAGATTATTACATGCGATAACTGTGGTCGTATGCTTGTCTGGCAGGATGGTATCAGCGAATAAATTTATCGATGGCGAATTATGGCAGAGTTTTTTCCAAATGAAGGTTTGACATTCGACGATGTTCTTCTGCTTCCGAATCGGTCGGAAGTACTGCCGAAGGATGTCGAGGTAATGACTAAAATTACCGGGGATATTCGTCTTAATATTCCGATTATATCGGCTGCGATGGATACCGTCACGGAATACCGTATGGGTATTGCGCTGGCCCGGCTCGGCGGACTTGGCATAATACATAAAAATATGTCCCCGGAGTACCAGGCCGACGAGGTCGACAAGGTCAAGCGTTCGGAATCAGGTATGATTGTTGACCCGGTGACACTTCCGCCGGATAGGCCGATCGGTGAAGCGCTGGCGGTTATGGAGCGGTTTTCCATCTCGGGGATACCGATTACCGAAGACGGTCATCTGGTTGGTATACTTACCAATCGGGATTTGCGGTTTCATAAAGATCTGACCACCCTGATCCGTGACGTTATGACCAAAGACAATCTCATAACGGCTCCCGAGGGCACCGATCTTGATACGGCGCAGGAACTTCTGCACGAAAACCGGATTGAAAAACTTCTCATAGTCGATGATGAAAAACGTCTTAAGGGCATGATAACCGTCAAGGATATAATGAAAAAAATTCAGTACCCCGACGCCTGCAAAGACGACCTGGGAAGGCTTCGCGTGGGCGCCGCTGTAGGCGTTGCGGCTGACCTTGACAAGAGGGCCGATTTGCTGGTCGGCGCGGGCGCCGATATAATTGTGATAGATTCTTCGCACGGGCATTCAGCCGGGGTATTAAATGCTCTCGAAGGGCTGAAGAAGAAATTCCCCAAAACGCCCATTATGGCCGGAAATGTTGGAACCAAAGAGGGTGCCAAAGCGCTAATAAATAGTGGAGCCGATTGCGTAAAAGTGGGTATCGGACCCGGTTCTATTTGTACGACAAGAGTTGTTACAGGATGTGGAGTTCCGCAGGTAACGGCAATTATGGAGGCTGTCGATGCAGCCGCGGAGAAAAAGATCCCGGTAATTGCCGATGGCGGTATTCGATATTCCGGCGATATAGCCAAAGCTCTGGCTTGCGGTGCCAGGGCAGTGATGCTGGGTTCCATACTGGCCGGAACGGAAGAATCACCGGGAGAAACTGTTCTCTATGAAGGACGAACATTCAAGACCTACCGTGGTATGGGTTCGGTCGAAGCGATGAAAGCCGGAAGCCGAGATCGATATTTTCAGGAGGACAAAAAAGAAGCCTCAAAATTCGTCCCGGAAGGAATCGAGGGACGGGTGCCGTTTAAAGGCGAGATGGGTAATACCATTTACCAGCTGATAGGCGGGCTTCGGTCCGGTATGGGGATTGTCGGTGCAGGCAATATTGAAGAATTGCATAAAAAGGCCCGATTTATTAAAATAAGTTTTGCCGGGACAATTGAGTCTCATCCGCATTCGGTTACGATATCCAAAGAGGCTCCCAATTACCGGCGCATGAGCTAGATATGAAATGTTAACGATAGATTTTAATGAAAGTTCAGAAAGAGGTAAAGGCAGTCGCGCTTATGATTTAAAGTGAGGAAAGTCCGAGCTCCGTAGAGTCAGGGCGCCCGGTAACGCCGGGGCGGAGCGATCCGACGGAAAGTGCCGCAGAAAATAGACAGCCAACCCGGATATGTAAAAATATCCGGCGGCTAAGGTGAAAACGAGGTGTAAGAGACCCCGGCCGCTGTGAGTAATTATGGCGGCGGTAAACCCCGCCCGGAGCAAGGCCAAATAGGAAAAGAGGGGTGGCTCACCCCGCTCGATTTTCGGGTAGGCCGCGCAGAACCGGCAGGAAACTGCCCGGTCAAGATAAATGGCTGCTACTCCTTTACAGGGAGTACAGAACTCGGCTTATTTGCCTCTTTCTGGCTTCTCACAAAAGGAAGCCAATAATGGATTTGGGAACCAGGTCCGTTTCTTTGAAGTGGGTGGTGGCTCCCGACCCCGATCCGGAACTGCTTCAGGAGATTGCATCCAAGGTTGGGCTGGATAAAGCTGTCATCAAGATTCTTTTCAATCGCCAGATTGATACCGCAGAAACAATTGAACAATTTCTGAACCCCAAAATGTCGGATCTGCTCGATCCCTTCGAGATGCTCGATATGGATAAGGCAGTCGACCGACTAATGGAGGCGCTTCGGAGAAACGAGAAAATCATGGTCTACGGCGACTATGATGTTGATGGTATCACCGCCTCGTCGCTGCTTTATCTGGTTCTGAACAAACTCGGCGCTCAGGTAGACTATTATCTGCCTAACCGGCTTGTGGAAGGTTACGGATTATCGGTTGATGGTATCAAAGAAGCGCAGAGTAAAGAAATTACCCTGATCGTGTCGGTCGATACCGGGGTGACAGCGGTTGAAGAGGTCGAATATGCCAAGACACTTGGTATTGATTGTATCCTGACCGATCATCATGAGCCGGGCGAGAAACTGCCCCAGGCAGTCGCTCTTGTCAATCCCAAGCAGAAGGCGTGTACTTATTCCGGAGGTGAACTTTCAGGAGTTGGTGTCGCCTTCAAGCTGGCACAGGCACTTTATAAGAGGCTGCAGCAGGACGAACGGGAGCTCGAGGAGCATCTTGATCTGGTCGCTCTGGGAACGTCGGCCGACATTGTCCCGCTGGTAGGCGAAAACCGGATTCTAACCAAATTTGGGATTAGGCAAATCGCAAGAACCACCAAGCCGGGACTGAAATCGCTCGCTTTCGTTTCGGGATTGATGGGCAAGGAAATAGGTACCGGCCAGGTTGTCTTTATTCTTGCGCCCAGAATTAATGCTGTTGGGCGTCTTGGCGACGCTCAAATGGCTATCAAACTTTTGACTACCAAGAACGAAAAACTGGCCGCCGATATTGCCCGCAAACTCGATAAGGAAAACCAGCGCCGTAAAAATATCGATGAAAAGACGCTCAATGAAGCGCTCGATCAGATTCGCGATATGGTCGATCTGGAAAATGACCGGGCAATTGTGCTCAGTTCCGAGGGATGGCATCAGGGGGTTATCGGTATTGTTGCCAGCCGCCTGGTGGAAAAATTCCACCTGCCGACTGTGATGATCGCGATTGATAATGGTGAAGGCAAAGGATCGGCGCGTTCTATTCCCGGTTTTCATCTTTGCGATGCCCTTAAAGAATGCGAGGATTTGCTTCTTCGCTACGGCGGACATAAATACGCTGCCGGATTAACAATAAGCCCGAACCAGATTGAATCATTCCGTGAGAGATTAAAATTGGTTTCTAAGAAAATGCTATCCGATGAAGATCTGGTTGCTAAGTTGTACATTGATTCTGAAATCGAATTGTCGCAAATAGATAATGATTTCCTCGATGTTCTCGAGACTTTTTCGCCTTTTGGCCCGCAAAATATGAGACCGGTATTTTTGACTCGCAATTGCGAAATTCTGGGTCAGCCTTATTGTGTCGGCAAGAACCATCTCAAAATGAAAGTTCGCAAAGGCGATGCGGTTTTTGATGTTATCGGTTTCGGATTTGGAGATTGGGCCAGAAAACTTTCAGGGCGAGGCTCGCTGGTTGATCTGGTTTTTGTCATTGAGTATAATTCATGGGATGGACATACCCGGATCCAATTGAGGCTTAAGGATATCCGTCTGGCGGCCGGTGATCTGGGACAGATGGGATAGTACATGGCAGTTCTCGATAGATTTTTTGAGGGCGATCAATCGGCCCTGGCCAAAATTATATCATATATTGAGGATCGTGAGGACAGTTACCAGAAGGTCCTCGCGCGTATTTTTCCCAAAGCAGGAACGGCGGTTAAGCTGGGCTTTACCGGGCCGCCCGGTGCCGGAAAATCCTCGCTGGTCAACAATGTGGCTCGTGAGTTGGCCTCCCGCGGGCATAAAGTAGCTATTGTTGCCGTTGACCCTACTTCGCCCTTTACCGGAGGGGCTCTTCTGGGTGACCGGGTTCGGCTGACCAATATGCCTGCCGACGGGTCTGTTTATATTCGTTCCATGGCCACTCGCGGCTCTACCGGCGGACTGGCTGCCGCCACCGGAAATGTAACAACCGCCCTCGATGCTTTCGGCTTCGATTATATCCTGATTGAAACGGTTGGAGTCGGACAGGTGGAACTTGACATTATCGATACCTGCGACACGGTCGTCGTGGTACTTGTTCCGGAATCGGGTGATGCGGTTCAGGCGCTTAAAGCCGGACTCATGGAAATTGCCGATATTTTTGATGTTAACAAAGCCGACCGTCCGGGAAGCGAAAACATTATCGCTGAATTGAATATGATTCTTGACATGAAGCGCAAACAGATAGACTGGAAACTTCCGGTTGTCGATACCGTTGCGACCAAGGATAAGGGGACTGATAATCTTCTTGACGAAATAGCCTCTCATTTAGATTACAAGAGAGCCACCGGTCTTTTCGAGGAACATCGCAAACGGCAGATAGAGAAAAAAATCTATCAGATTTTGCAGTACCACATAAATAATATTGTCCGTGAAAAAGTCGGCGATCTGGTCAATATCGATAAATTGGTACAAAATATTTACGAGCGGAAAAATGATCCCTATACGGCCGTTGATGAACTTCTATCTTTGTCCGATTTTACGGCAGAATTTGCCCGTTCCAGCAAATAATTGTCGAACATTTTCTGCAGTTGATTTGAAAAACCGTACAATATAAAAAGAATAGTCATAATCCCGGCGGCAATTCCGGCCCAAATGTAAGCATAATTAGCACACTGCCGAAACTCGAAATAGGGCTTGATTGTCATAATAAGGATGACCCATCCGGCACACATGAGGACAGCAATAATTATCCCCATGACTATGTCTCGCGCCCTGAAATTTTCTCTCAAGTATTCTATCGCCGAGTGGAAGGTAATCATCGCCACCGGAATGACAAAAAGAAAGGGTGGGAATAGAAGCCTTGTTTCGCGGGCTCTTCCGAGAAATAAAACTACCAATAAATCAGCAATTAGAGTGAAGACCGAGGACCAGATCAGGAATCGATCGATGCGGGATTTTGGTTTACGATTCGACTGTACGATTCCAACCAGCCAGCCGGCCCATACAAAACCGAAAGCCAGTATTACAGACATGAGAGTATCGCTCGATCGGGTGTTATTCTCGAAATTGAATCCGACATGCCATTCGTAGGGTTGTCGGACAATCAGGTAGTATATGCCGTAAACAATTACCGGAATCAGGAAAAATAAAAATCTGGAGCGTTTAACCCTGAATCTTAGCGAAAAGGCCCCGAAAGCCAGTACCGGATAGAATATTACGGCGTGTTCCCGGGCAAAACAGGCGGCAGTGAAGAATATTGCCGATACCAGAAAACGTTTTTCTACCAGTTTCGTGAAGGAAATGATCAAAAAGAGATACATCCAGAAATCGTCCCAGGTATAGACCGGCTGAAAATGGGCGCCTAGAATCGGGTAGGCACTCATGAGTAGAAAGACCCCGGCACAACTCCATTTATGATTGAATTTAAAGACTCGCAGATACTTATAGAAAAAAAGACCGAGCAAAAATGCCAGCGCGAATTGTATTATGAAAAAAGATTCCCGAACGGGAAGATCAAAGAAATATGTCATATAAACGGTCAGGTCGGTTGTCAGAGGTCTGATATTGAAAGGATAATAATACTGATGAAGTTCAATAAGAGAATTCCAGTAATCCTCGGGGGCCGTTAAAGGAGAACCGCAAGACTTCCAATGAAGCCAGAAAGACAGAATGAGAAATAGAGTAGTTATAAGTATCGGAAACGAATATAGACGGATAAATTTGGACATATTTTGTTTAAATATTTAATTTGTCAAAGTTAGATACGGGATGGATTTTAAAAAATCAAGCAGAATGCAAACATCGGCGTAACCTATTGATATAGCCTTGATTTTTGGGCGAAAAATTGTTACTTTGAAAAGTTAATTTGAAAACGGAGAGAATCGTGTTTGATAGAGAATTCCTCGATAATTTAGCAGAACAGAAGCAGAAATGGGCGCAGGAATCAGAAAAATTCCAAGGCAAAAAGTCGCGCCCGAAATTTATCACTATTTCCGGTAAAGAGGTCAAAGATCTCTACACTCCCGAAGATATAAAAGATATCAATTATGAAGAGAATATCGGCTGGCCGGGCAAGTATCCATATACGCGCGGTGTTCATAATACGATGTACCGCGGAAGGCTCTGGACCATGCGCCAGTTTTCCGGTATGGGGACACCATCGCAGACCAACCAGCGTTACCATTATCTTCTGAAAAACGGCCAAACCGGCCTTTCGGTGGCTTTTGACCTTCCGACCCTGATGGGTTACGATTCGGATCATCCGCGCTCACTGGGCGAAGTCGGCAAATGCGGAGTTGCAGTCGACTCGCTGGCCGATATGGAAATTATCTTCGATAAGATCGATCTCGGCGAAGTCTCGACCAGTATGACTATCAATGCTCCGGCATCGGTTCTGCTGGCCATGTATCTCGCTGTTGCCGAAAAGCAGGGAGTGCCGTTTGCAAATATCCGCGGAACGCTTCAAAATGATATCCTTAAAGAATATATTGCCCAGAAAGAATGGATTTATCCGCCGGAACCATCGGTGCGGCTGATCGTCGATCTTATCGAATACTGCACCGAACATGTCCCGCAGTGGAATACCATTTCGATATCGGGATATCATATTCGTGAAGCCGGCTCTACCGCCGCGCAGGAATTGGCATTTACATTAGCCGACGGATTTACTTATATCGAATCGGCTATTGAGCGCGGGCTGGATGTTGATGCTTTTGCGCCCCGGCTTTCGTTTTTCTTTAATGCTCATAGCGACTTTTTTGAAGAAATCGCCAAATACCGTGCTGCAAGAAGAATCTATGCCCGGCGGATGAGAGAAAAATACGGGGCTAAAAAAGAACGTTCCTGGCTTTTACGTTTTCATACCCAGACGGCTGGATGTTCCCTTACCGCCCAGCAGCCTGAAAATAATATCGTTCGCACCGCCTATGAGGCAATGTCGGCCGCACTTGGCGGAACACAGTCGCTGCATACCAACTCCATGGATGAAACTCTGGCGCTGCCGTCGGAGAAGGCTGCCCTTATTGCGCTTCGCACACAGCAGATTCTGGCTCATGAAACCGGAGTAATAAATACCATTGACCCGCTGGCCGGCTCATATTTCGTTGAAGCCATGACCGATAAGATTGAAGCCGATGCCGAGGCTTATCTCGATGAAATTGAACGCCGGGGTGGAGTGATTAAATGTATCGAGGAAGGTTATCTCCAGCGCGAGATTGCCAAAGCATCGTACAGATTCCAGGAAGAGGTCGAGAAGAAAGAGCGGATTATTGTCGGCGTTAATGACTATGTCCATGAAAAGGAAGAACCTTTTGCGGATATTTTGAAGATAGATAAAGAAGTTGAAGAAGAGCAGTGCAATTTTGTCCGGAAAATCCGCTCCGAACGTGATGAAAAACGCGCTGATGAAATGATCGCCAAACTGCAGGAGGCAGCCAAAGGTGATGGGAACACACTGGCGGCGATGATCGATTGTGTCAGGGCCTACTGCACGGTTGGCGAGATCTCTGATTCACTGAAACCGATATACGGCGAGTACACCGAACCGCCGGTTATATAAAATAGAATGTCAGTATTGAACAAAAAACTAGAGGATCTATCTTTTGATGATATTGAAAAACTTGTTTCTAATGAGAAACCGGGAGAAAATGTCACCTTGGATTACAAGAGCGAGTTGCCGCGGGATATACATAAACTGATATCGGCACTGGCCAATACATACGGCGGGTGGATTTTTATAGGCATTGAGACAGAGAAGGATACTAATAAGCCAAAAAAAATTAAAAATGTTACGCAAGGAAATTTAGAAGATACAATTGATAGTATATGTATAGATAATATATATCCTCCGGTTTTCTGTAAGAGTCGATATATTGAAAATGAAAATGGAGATAAAAGAGTTTTTGTAATACGAGTGGAAGAAAGCGATATGACACCACATGCTGTTAAGAATAACAGTACGGTATATATAAAGACGTTAGCTCAAAAAAGACCAATTTTGGATAGAGCTGATCTAGATAAAATAAAGTGGTTGGAAAATAGAAGAGCGCGCTTTGTTAATCTTAGGGAGACAATAATTGAAAGGGCTTTTGCAAGGTATAAAAAAATCAATCCATATAACTTGAAAAATGGCCAATTAATTAAGTACTATGTAATACCAAAATATCCTAAATCTAAATTAAGAAATGAATTTAGACTCTCCAACTTCTTAACTGAATTGCAAAGCAGATTACCTTCGGTTTTTGAGCGATACGATAAAGAATTATTAAAGACAATAAATTCTGGTATTATATGTCCGAATCATGCGCAATGTGGACGCCTTCATCATTTGGAGATAAATTGCTATGGAATGTATTTTAACATCGCGCTTTTGAATACAGAAGACGATGGAGAAAATAATTATATTAATTTATTAACCTTAGCCAATATAATTTGGGAAAATTTATATATTACTTATAGATTTATAAAGGATTTACAAATTGAAAACACAATGAAATTATTTATTGAAGTAAATCTACCAGATAATATCAGTATTGGCACATTAAATACAGATCAATCAATTAGACCAAGTAGATTTCTAAGCACGGAATTTGATAATAATTACTCATTCTCGAATGAGTTTAGTCCCTCAAATTTTCAAAAGGTCCTTTTAGATATTTTCGATGAAATAATTGACGGTTTCGTCGTCGCATTTGGTGGCGCAATCGAATATAAACCTGGTGTCGTTGCAAGGAACTTGGCGCAATATATGAAAATAGATACATATTATAACAGAGAGGCGATAGACGAGTTTTTATCATGTCAGAAAAAATCAGAGTCTTATTAGCAAAGCCGGGACTGGACGGACATGACCGCGGCATAAAAGTTATAGCCGCTGCGTTCCGCGATGCCGGTTTCGAAGTTATCTATACCGGGCTCCGGCAGACGCCGGAGATGATTGTCAATGCCGCTATTCAGGAGGATGTTGACGTTATTGGCGTTTCAGTACTTTCGGGAGCGCATATGACATTATTCCCGGCCATCAAAAAACTGCTCGATGAAAGAGACGCCGGGCATATTGTGCTTTTCGGCGGCGGGATTATCCCCGAAGATGATATTCATGAGCTGGAATCTCAGGGAATCGACAAACTATTCACTCCCGGAGCGACCACCGAAGAAGCTATTGAATATGTCAAAAAGGCTGTCGGGGAAAGAAAGACAAAAGAAGATATTATGTAAATAAATTTTTCGGAAATACAGCGCAGATTTCCGAATGCCAGATTAGGAGGAGAGAATGGCATATAATATTGACGAGAGACAGCAGGCGGTTCGTGATCGCGTAAAGGAATTCGCCGAGAAGGAAATTCTTCCGGTTTGCCAGGATTTGGACAGGAAAGAAGAATCATTTCCGCACGATTACTACAAAAAACTGGCCGATGCCGGCCTGGTCGGATTCGTAATGCCGAAAGAGTACGGCGGCGGCGGTTATTCAAATATTGAATATATCACCTTAATCGAAGAGCTGGCCTATTACGACTGCCCGACCGCTCTTCTGGCGGCCGTGCCGGAGCTGGCAACATTCCCGATTTTCATGTTTGGGACTGAAGAACAGAAGAAAAAATATGTTCCGAAATGTGCCAGCGGTGAGTTGATTCCCGCGTTCGTTTTGACCGAACCCAACGCCGGTTCCGATGCCGCCAATCAGCAAACTGAAGCGCTGATCGAGGGTGATGAATTCGTCATCAACGGCGAAAAGATTTTTATCATGCATGGTGATGCCGCGACTCTGGCCGTTCTCTTTTGCCGTGTCGGTGAAAAAGGAGAAGGTCGTCCGAAAGTTTCTTCGATTCTGGTCGAAACCGAGGGTCTGAAAGGCTGGGAAGCTCGAACCCTTATGCATAAGATGGGTATGCGTGCTGCTACAACCGGTACGATCAAGTTGAAGGATGTCCGTGTGCCGGTCAGCCAGCAGCTTGGCGAAACCGGAAAAGGTTTCAAATATGCCATGATGACTCTTGACGGCGCTCGGATCGGCGTAGCGGCCCAGGGTGTCGGGCTGGCTCAAAGGGCGCTCGATGAGTCCATCAAATACTCCAAAGAACGCATTGCTTTCGGTCAGCCGATTGCCAAACTGCAGGCCATTCAATGGATGATTGCCGACATGGCCACCCAGACGGAGGCGGCTCGGATGATGACCTACAAAGCCGCGCAGCTTCAGGATGCCGGTGAACGTTTCTCGCTGGAAGCGGCACAGGCAAAGTTGTTTGCATCTGAAGTAGCCCGCTTCTGTGTCGACCGTGCCATGCAGATTCATGCCGGTTATGGTTACATCGGCGAGTTTTCAGTTATCGAAAAACTGTACCGCGATCAGCGCGTTACCGAAATCTATGAAGGTACTTCCGAAGTCCAGAGGCTGGTTATTGCCAACAATATGCTTCGCTAATTATGAAATTCGGATCTTTTGAAATCATACCCTTCGTCGAGCGAAATTTCAGGCTCGACGGAGGGTCTATGTTCGGGGTTGTCCCCAAAAAAATCTGGGGCAAACTGATCGAAGCGGACGAAGATAACCTCGTCCCGATGGAAACCAATCTTTTCCTGTTAAAAGCTCACGGCAAAAATATTCTCTTCGATACCGGTTTTGGCGACGCCATTACCGACAAAGAGAAGAAAATTTACGCCGTCCTCTCCGACACCAACATTGATTCAGGCTTATCGGAAATCGGTCTTTCTACTGACGATATCGATATTGTCTTTTTGAGCCACCTGCATACCGATCATGCCGCCGGGGCAGTAAAAATGAAAGATGGCGCAATGGAGCCAAGATTTAAAAATGCCAAATATATTGTCCAGGAAAAAGAATGGATCGATGCCTTAAGTCCCAATGAACGTACCGCCGCAGTATATATTCCCGATAGAATAAAAATTCTTGAGAATGGCGGTCAACTGGAACTCATTGACGGCGACACAGAAATTCTTCCGGGAGTCAAAGCGGTATTAACCGGCGGCCATACCCCCGGCCATCAGGCGATCGAAGCGACCTCAAACGGCACAACCGTCGTATACTACGCCGACATTATTCCGTCATCGATGCATATCAGGACGCCTTATGTAGCGGCGGTTGATCTTGATCCTACCCGTGTGATGGAAGTCAAAAAAGAGCTTGTTGACCGTCTGCTCGGCACTGATTCGGCAATAGTTTTTGACCACGATATAAATATTAAAATCGGCCGCCTGGTTAAAGGTGAAAAAGGGGCGGTTACCGAAAAAATCGAGTAAGTACAATATGGAACTCAAAGAAAAATTAAAACAGCTCGAAGAAATGCGCCGCCAGGCAAAACTGGGCGGCGGCGAGAAAAGAATTGAAGCGCAGCATGAAAAAGGCAAACTGACTGCCCGGGAGCGACTGGAACTTCTGCTCGATAAAAATTCGTTCGAAGAATTCGATATGTTCGTCACCCACCGGTCATCCGATTTCGGACTGGATAAAAAGAAAATACTCGGCGATGGTGTCGTGACCGGATGCGGTACAATCGGCGGCCGAAAGATTTTCGTTTTCTCGCAGGATTTCACTGTCTTCGGCGGTTCGCTTTCCGAGGCGCATGCCGAGAAGATTTGCAAGATTATGGATATGGCCATGAAGGTCGGGGCTCCGGTAATCGGTCTAAATGATTCCGGCGGAGCAAGAATTCAGGAGGGCGTGATATCGCTCGGAGGTTATGCCGACATCTTTTTGCGCAATACACTGGCCTCGGGTGTCGTCCCGCAGATATCGGTTATCCTCGGTCCCTGCGCCGGGGGAGCGGTGTACAGCCCGGCCATTACTGATTTTACCCTGATGGTCAAAAATACGTCGTACATGTTCGTTACCGGGCCGAATGTAGTCAAAACGGTGACGCATGAACAGGTGACATCAGAAGAACTCGGCGGAGCTATGACTCATGCCACAAAATCGGGCGTGGCTCATTTTGCATGTGAAAACGAGGCCGAAGCGATAACAACTCTTAGAAAATTAATCAGCTACTTGCCGCAGAATAATCTCGAAGAAGCTCCTTATGTCGAGACCGACGATCCTCTGGATCGGGCTGATGAAGAATTAAACGGTATTGTCCCTGATAATCCCAATAAAGCCTATGATATGAAAGATATTATCACTCATGTCGTCGATAATGGGGAATTTCTCGAAGTTCATGCCGATTTTGCCACTAATATTGTGGTTGGATTCGCTCGTCTTGGTGGCAGGTCGATCGGGATTATCGCCAACCAGCCGGCAGTTCTGGCCGGAGTCCTCGATATTAATTCCTCGAACAAGGCGGCCAGGTTTATCCGTTTCTGCGATTGCTTCAATATACCCATTTTGACGTTTGAGGATGTCCCGGGATTCCTTCCGGGAACCGACCAGGAGCATGGCGGGATAATTAAAAACGGCGCAAAACTGCTTTTTGCTTATTGCGAAGCAACAGTCCCGAAAATTACAGTCATTACCCGTAAGGCGTACGGTGGAGCATACGATGTCATGAATTCCAAGCATGTTCGGGGGGATATGAACTACGCCTGGCCATCGGCGGAGATTGCAGTCATGGGTCCCAAAGGGGCGGTCGAGATTATATTCAAAAAGAACATTGCCGAAGCCGAAGATGCCGAGGCCGAGACTGAAAAACTGACCGAAGATTATCGCAAGAAATTCGCCAATCCGTTTATTGCTGCGGCGCGTGGTTATCTCGATGATATTATCGAGCCGAAGAACACCCGCGCGAGGCTGATTCGTGCATTCGAGATGCTCTCGACCAAGAAGGATGAAAACCCGAAGAAAAAGCATGGTAATATACCGTTGTAATAGATATCAAAATGAACAAGAAAATTAAAAAAGTACTCATAGTGAATCGCGGGGAGATTGCTATCCGCGTTATTCGGGCCTGTCATGATGCCGGGGTCGAATCGGTAGCGATATTCTCCGAATGCGACAAAACCGCTCTACATGTCCGATTAGCCGATGAAGCCTACTGGGTCGGACCGTCGCCCTCGCGCGAAAGTTATCTCAACCAGGATAAAATAATCGAGGTTGCCAGAGCATGCGGAGCCGATGCAATTCATCCTGGCTACGGTTTCCTGGCCGAAAATTCTGTCTTCGCCAAAAAATGCGAGGATGAGGGGATTATATTTATCGGGCCGAAATCGGAGACTATCGCGCTTCTGGGCGATAAGCTCGCCGCTCGAAAAACCGCTCTGAAAGCTGATCTCCCGGTTGTGCCCGGAACCGAATTCGATAATTCCGAGATTGATAAGGTTTTCGGGATTGCCAAAGATGTCGGCTATCCGGTGCTGATTAAGGCGGCTGCCGGAGGCGGCGGCAAGGGTATGCGGGTGGTGAATGAAGAGTCTGATCTCGAAGAATCGATCGAGTCGGCTATCCGCGAAGCAGGATCAGCTTTCGGTGACGGCCGGGTATATCTGGAAAAATTTCTGGTCAAACCGCGACATATCGAGATTCAGATTTTGACCGACAGTCACGGCAATGCCATACACTTGAATGAACGTGAATGTTCGATACAAAGACGGCACCAGAAAGTTATCGAAGAGTCGCCGTCGCCGGTGGTTACTCCCGAACTTCGTCAGAAGATGGGGCAGGCGGCAGTCAATATTGCGCGGGAATCAGGTTATCTCGGCGCCGGGACCGTGGAGTTTCTGGTCGATCAGGATTTGAATTTCTATTTCCTCGAAGTCAATACCCGTCTTCAGGTGGAGCACCCGGTCACCGAAATGGTCACCGGTGTCGATCTTGTCCGTGAGCAGATTCGGATTGCGTCGGGCGAACCGATGTCTATCAGTCAGGAGGATATCAAACCGCGCGGTCATGCCATTGAATGCCGTGTTTATGCCGAGGACCCTCACAATAATTTCATGCCTTCGACCGGTACCATCAGCGAGTATCGCGAGCCATCGGGGCCCGGTATCAGGGTCGATTCGGGTGTTGTGGCAGGGTCCGAGATTCCGGTATTCTATGATCCTATTATATCAAAGATGATTGTCTGGGGCAAGGACCGTCAGGAAGCTATTGAACGTACCAAGCGGGCGCTTTCGGAATACCGTATTTCAGGGGTGCATTCAACACTGGGGTTTGCCTGCGCTGTGATGCTGTCACAGCGGTTTATCATGGGCGATTTGTCTACCGATTATATCGATCTGGAATTTCCCGAGCGCCAGTTCGAATGTACGGTCAATGACCAGGCTGACCGGGCGGCAGTTGCTTCGGTGATATATGAATATCTCAACCAGAAAAAACTGACGCTGAAAATAGAAAACGGCGGCTCCAAAAAAAGCGGCTGGGTGCAGTACTATCGCGGCGAAGGTGTCAAAAGGCTGTAAAAAACGGGTGTACCATGAGTGAGCAGAAAGAAAGATTTATAGTTACTGTCGATGATAAAGAATACGATGTCTACCTATCGGAAAAAGAGGATGGCTACGTTGTTGAATATAACGGCTCATCATTCAATGTCATCGCCGACCAGCTTAACAAGGGTAAATTTCTTTTCAAGATAAACAACAGTTCATCCGAGGTGGATATCTCCAGAAATGGCGGCGGTCTCGACGTATTTCTGGAAGGAAAAGAAATGAATGTCCGGGTCGAGCCGTACAATCTTGCCGAACTTCGCAAAAAAGCCGGAGGTGCGGTCGGTGCAACCGAAGATACAATAATTCGCGCACCAATGCCTGGCCTGGTTTTGACGGCAAATGTTAAGGCTGGCGATGAGATTCAAAAAGGTAAAACCTTGGTCGTTATTGAAGCGATGAAAATGGAAAATATGATTAAAGCTCCCGCCGACGGTAAAATCAAGGAAGTATTTGTTTCACCCGGGGAGGCTGTCGACAAGGGCGAAAAACTGGTGGAACTGGAATAAGTATGTCGGATAATGAGAAAATATTTACAACATCGGCAATTGAAATACCGATCGTTGCTGATGAAGAAACTGCCGATCGAAAACCGTTGACCCCTCCGGGGCAGTACCCATTTACCCGCGGTGTTTATGATAATATGTACCGCGGACGGCTCTGGACGATGCGGCAGTATGCTGGATTCGGAACCGCACAGGAAACCAATGAACGGTACCGCTTTTTGCTGGAAAGAGGACAAACAGGTCTTTCTGTTGCTTTTGACCTGGCCACGCAGATAGGCTATGATTCGGATCATCCGATGGCCCAGGGTGAAGTAGGACGAACCGGTGTGGCCATTGATTCCCTGGCCGATATGGAAACCCTGTTCGACCAGATCCCGCTTGATAAAGTTTCCACATCTATGACAATCAATTCCACTGCTGTCATTCTTCTGGCTCTTTACATCACGGTTGCTAAAAAGCAGGGGGTCAAACCGGAGCAGATTTCAGGAACCATCCAGAATGATATTCTAAAAGAATTTATCGCCCGGGGGACATATATATATCCTCCCGAACCTTCGATGAGGATCATCACAGATATATTCGCCTACGCCAAGGACAACCTCCCGCGGTTCAATACTATTTCGATATCCGGGTATCATATCCGTGAGGCCGGTTCGACTGCCGCTCAGGAGATCGCTTTTACTCTTTCCAATGCCCGCGCCTATGTTAAAGCGGCGGTCAAGGCTGGACTCGATGTTGATGATTTCGCACCGCGGCTGTCGTTTTTCTTTGCGGCGCATAATAATCTACTTGAGGAAGTCGCCAAATTCCGCGCCGCGCGAAGGTTATGGGCCAGGATGATGAAAGACGATTTTGGCGCGAAAAATAAAAAATCGATGCTGCTTCGTTTTCATACCCAGACCGGGGGCTCGACCCTGACCGCCCAGCAGCCGGAAAATAATATCGTCAGGACTGCGATGCAGGCTCTGGCGGCTGTTCTTGGCGGAACCCAATCGCTGCACACTAACTCGTACGATGAAGCGCTGGCTCTTCCGACCGAAAAATCGGCCGAGATCGCACTCCGCACACAACAAATTATCGGCTATGAATCCGGAACCGCCGATTCAGCCGACCCGCTCGGTGGATCGTACCTTGTTGAGTATATGACTGATGAACTGGAGAAGAAGGCGGGAGTGTTGATGGACACAATCGAAGATCAGGGCGGCTCGGTGCGGTGTGTCGAAAATAATTATTTTAAAAACGAAATCGCCAAGTCGGCATATAAGTACCAGCAGAGAATTGAAACGAAGGAAATGGTTGTAGTTGGAGTAAATAAATTCGTGACTCATGAACCGCCGGTAAAGGATATTTTGAAAATCGACCCGCATCTCGAAGAAGAGCAGGTCAAACGGGTTCAGGGTGTTCGAAAGAACAGGGATAATGAAAAAGTCGCAAAATGCCTCGATGATCTCGAAAGAGCCGCGGTCGAGGGTGATAATATTGTCTATCCGGTAATCGAGGCGGTTGAAAATTACGCAACTCTTGGAGAAATTTCTGAAAGACTGAGAAAAATCTGGGGTGAATATCGTGAGACATTATAGAATATTTATAATTTTGGCTTTGATGGGACTTTTCGCCTTTTCATGTGGCGAAAATGATACCGCCCGTGAGGCCGAAACCGAGACGGTGGGCGAGGTGGAAGAAGCACCTGCCGATTCTATTGCTGCAGCCAAGAAAGAAATACAGGAAATGCTGACCGAGATGGTCGACCGTGTCAAGGAAGGTGACAAGACTGTTTTGTATGAGATGGAATTCGACTATTACACCGATTCGGTTTCACTCTCTGAATACATGGAAATAAACAGGGTTCTTAATTATAAGTATGATACGCTGGGTGCTATTCGTGTCGATACGGTCGTTGTCTATGGCGATTCGGCCATGGTCGGTGTTACGGTCATTTATGAATCTGTCGTTGGGGGTACAACCGAAAGACCTTATGCAATAAAAGCTTATAAATATAATGGTGAATGGTTGAGGCCGTATCTTTCGAATTATGCAAAAGAGCTCGAATACCAGGAAAGAGTCCGTGCCTATGAAGAGGCGATCAGAAAGAACGATTAATTTACGGAATAGTACATGAGTGATATATCGCATATAGGTATTGCAGTCGAGAATCTCGACGAGGCAATAAAGTTATATACAGATATACTGGGGCATGGACCGACCGAAACAACCGAGGTAGCCGATCAGAAAGTCAAAGTTGCCATGTTCGCATCACCTGATGATCCTCATGGCCCCCGCATTGAACTGCTGGAAGCGACCTCCCATGAAAGTCCCATAAAAAAATTCATAGATAAAAAAGGCCCCGGGCTGCATCATATGGCGGTGATTGTCGATAATATCGAAAAACGCCTTGAAGAGTTAAAAGGAAAGGGCTATCGGCTCATAGATGAAAAGCCCAGGATTGGCGCCGAGGGCAAAAAAATCGCATTCGTACACCCGAAATCATCGGCCGGTGTACTGCTTGAACTTCAGGAAAAATAAAATTATAAATTATCGGGATATATCTTCAACCGTCCGGTCGCGTCCACAGCGACTGCATGACATATGATTGATATGATTGACCCGTCCGCATGAACTGCACCGCCAGAAATTCGAAGAATCCCGCCCCAGCGGATTTCTTGATTTTTGAATTCTACGGTTGCGAGCGAAGAAGAAGGCGGTCAAGGCCAAAATTAAAACAATATATAGATAAATTGACATATCTTCCTGCGGGTAGACTTTCCCGGCCAATGGGGTTGTGATATTGAATGATTCCATAACATCGGCAAATGTGCTCAAATTATCTTTAATTTTGCTTTCAGGGCTTTCTGCTACCAATAAGAAGAAAAATTGTCCGCCCTTGGCCCGTCGCGCAATTATCCCCTTTAAAAGGCGTATATAAATATCTGCCTTGGATCCGTGGTAGGTATCATATTCGATTCGAAATGTAATGGTCTTCTCGTCCGATTCGAATTCAATCGGCTGAAATTCCTCTGGCGGTATATCCAGACTTTCATAGAGACCTTTAATGGCTTCCCTGGCATCGGCATCATATTTCATCTGGTTATTGGCATCTATATTATAGCGAACAATAGAGATTTTTATCTCGGGGTCGTTGATATTATACATCAGAACTTTATCAGGATTGGAGCTGTCCAGAATCCAATCATCCGGCAGCAGGAAAGAACATCCTAATTGCCGCGATAGATGAATATCTCCCGCTAAAACCGGCAGTGCCCACAGTAAGATGATGAAAATTGCGAATATAGAAGAAAATTTCCTCATAAATCTATTATCGGGCGGATATAGAGAAGAATTGAATTAATTATGAACGTTTCTTTTTGGGAAGGGATTTGCTTTTAGAGGGTGATGATTTTTTATGCCGGTAAAAGGCGTCAGCTGTTTCTTTTTTAAAATCTTTTAGAAGCCCGGCAAATATTCTGTCGAGGCTTTTGGTTAAAAATTCTTTTTTCGTAAAATTCGGCGAATAAATAAAGGCGTTACTTTCTTTTTTCCTGTTGATTATTTTCTTGGCCGCCAATCGGTTCATGACGGTCATGACTGTTGTATATGCCGGTTTCCGATCTTTACTCAAAAAATACAGGCACCGCTTGACTGTCATCGGTTCATTGGCCCAGAGTATTTCCATAATTTGAGCTTCCAGATTGCCCATGAATTTCTCGAGGCCATCTGCATCCGGATGAAATGTAAATGTATATTCGGGCTGGTTGGCCATATCCGATTATTCGCTCGATATTTTCCTTTTTGAGAACAGGATTTTTATACCGAGCGCAATTATAATAACCGGCCAGAAATAGTCCCAGAAATCGCCGGGCATGTATCCCATTTTATCCAGAAGAAGAATCGCGCCGGCCAGTATTAATAATGCACCGATAAACATAATTGCCTTTCTATGCTGTTTTAGAAAATATGAAATTTAGACGGAGGCGTGTCAATAAAAATCATTCATTGGTATCAGACGATCTAATCACTTTTCGAAAATCGAACTATAGCGCCTCCCGCACCGCCGTGAAATTTTCATCAGGGATGGCCGGTTCTACGGCGCAGCCGGGACCGAAGATAAATTTCCTGTCCGCGAATTTCATTTTAAGCCTCTCGACTTCATGGCGTATTTCAACCGGGCGGCTGTGCCACAGCCAGCCTTTATCATCGAGGCCCGCAATTAAAGTCTTTTCTCCGGCAAATTTGAATGCTTTTTCCACCGAAGGATTGGTTGGATCGCTGGAATCCCAGTTGAACAGAGGAACCGGGTAATCTATCAGTTTATCAAGATAGTTATTGGAGTGACAAACGTGCAAAATATTTAATGCATCGGAACCGGCGGCTTTGATTATGCGAAGGTCGAGGGGTCGGCAAAGACGAGAATAATCATCATATGTCATCCAGTCGGATGATGCCCATTCGAGTGTAGCGTAAAAGAGACCATCGGCTCCTGCATTACGGCATTCCTGAGCGTATTTTACGAAAGTGACTGTAATATTTTCAAGTGCAGTGATGACTTTTTGTTCATCGGCCTTAAGATGCTCCAAAAGCTTTTCTTGGCTTCCGACCAGATATCGGGCAATTCCGAGTGGGTTGAATATGGTCATCAACAGCGGCAGCTCCGGATCCGATTTTTTCTTTATTATTTCAATCGCCCTAAGATGTTGGCTCAAGACCGGTGCTGATGGTTCCAGCGGTTCGATTTTATCCCAGTCATCTGTATCCTTAACAGCAAACTCAATCTTTTTGTGTTTTTGCATCTCGTCGGTCGACCACTCGAGCTTATTGCCCCAGTCTTCGACATGGTATGATGCCCGCGGGTTAATTTTCATGAAATCCCAGTCAAATTTTTTCTGGAAGGCAAGCATCGCTTCGGCCAGTCCTTCCGCCTTCGACTCTTTATCGTAAAAATGCCGCCAAATCGATGCGGCCGGGCGGTCGGGAGTCTCCCCCTTTATAATCATCTCAAGTCGTTCGCGATGTGAATATCTATCATTCATTTTCTTTTTTCGCTTTCTCCCATTCTTCATGCAGTTTGTAATAATGCTTGGGATACTCCGCCGTATAGCGCAGAAATGTCGGTGTCGGGTAGCGAATCCCGCCCCGATGAGTACCTTCCAGACCGCTGATAACTTCCTGTTCGGTGCCGGCCGGAATGGTTATGGCCATTTCGTGGTCCTGGGTTTGACCGAAAACCCTATCGCCGTAGCAGGGAAGAATTATCTGCGGCTTATTGGTATATATTGTTTCAATGCAAATATCAGCGCAATCGAGCCTCCCGGAAAATTTGGAAGTTAGATATCCGCCTTTATTATAAAGGACGGCGGTCATCAATCTCATTATCTGAGCTGAATTGCCGTAGATCAAATACAAATGCGGAGCGAAGTCGGCCCGGTGAATCGGGGCTGTCAACACATATTTGTACTTCCTGAAAGAGAACTTCGGTACTTCCGCTTCGGTTTTTGCTCCCGCCTGTTTGGTCTCGGTGAACATTCCGGCACACATCTCACCACAGCTAAATGTTTCCAATTCTTCCTTGAACCCGAACGCGGTCAGGGCCAGAGGACAATTAATATCTTCCTGCCCGACAGCCATTTGCCACCCATACCGACGGGCTATGGAAAAGGTCTGGCAAATAGCAACTTTTTGGTTCATATCTTTATGGGGACGACGTGTTCTATCCGAAAGTTCTTCGCCTTCCTTCACCATTCGGACCGCCAGCGGAAATGATCCGGGGCGAACATGTTTGGCGAGAGCTTCGTCCAGTTTTTTAAGCATAAAACTATCCTCGTGTTTGTTAATTGATTCAATAAAACTATATACTCGGATCGTTGCAACAATATTTGCTGTGTAAATTGTGAACATTGCAAAAAGCAAATATTTAGCGAAGGGCAGCATATTCCGATATAAAGGATGTTACCATTCATGCTATTAACGGCTTTAAAGGAGCGGCGATGCCCGGACGGATTCTGGTGGTAGACGACGAACAGTCGATGTGTGATTTCATGGAAATCATGCTTAAAAAAGAGGGCTACGAGGTAGCTACGTCTGTATCGGGCCACGAAGCGGTCCAGATGGCCTCAAGTGACAACTATGATCTGATTATTGCCGACCTGATGATGCCTGAGATGTCAGGACTGGAACTTCTCAAGAAAGTAAAATCGGCACGTCCGGAGCAGGATTTTTTGGTAATGACCGCATTTGCCTCGGTGGATACGGCAATAGAGGCCATGAAAGAGGGTGCACTTGACTATATATCAAAGCCTTTCAAAGTTGATGAAATCAGGCTGGTCATTGAAAAATCGGTCAAAAATCACAATCTCAAAAAAGAAAATAAAGAGCTAAAAGAAAAAATCCAGAAAGATACCTCCTTTGATAATTTTGTCGGCCAATCTGAAGAAGTCAGCAAGCTCAAAAAACTGGCTCAAAAAGTTTCAGCCACTGACTCGACTGTCCTTATTAGAGGGGAGTCCGGTACCGGTAAAGATCTGATTGCCAAGGCTATTCATTCATCTTCGGAGCGCTCAACCGGGCCGTTTATAACGATCAACTGCGCGGCACTTCCCGAAACGCTGTTGGAATCAGAGCTTTTTGGTTATAAAAAAGGAGCTTTTACCGGGGCTATTAAAGATAAGGATGGTCTTTTCAAGGTTGCCGACGGCGGGACATTCTTTCTTGATGAAATCGGTAATACTTCACCGGCTATCCAGGTTAAATTACTACGCGTCCTCGAGGACAAAATTATAACCCCGGTCGGTGATACACGTCCGGTAGAGGTCGATGTCAGACTTATTGCTGCTACAAATGCCGATCTCGAAGAGGATGTCAAGGGGGGTAGATTTCGAGAAGATCTTTTTTACAGGCTTAATGTAATTCCGATTCAAATACCTCCGCTTCGTGAAAGGACTGAAGATATCCCCATTCTGGCGAATCATTTTATTTCGGCATTCTGCCAGAGGAGTAATCTCGATCTAAAAATTCTTACACCGGAAGCTCTTGAAGTGCTGCGCAAATATAATTGGCCGGGTAATGTTCGTGAGCTTGAAAATTGTATTGAAAGAGCTGTTCTCCTCTCTCGCGCGGGAAATATAGATGTCCCCGACTTCCCGTCGAAAATAACCGAAGAAAATACAAAGTCTATCATATCAGAAGATAAGCCCGAAAACCCGACTCTGGAGTCGATAGAAAAAGCCTATATCTACTATATTATGAATCAGACCAAAGGTAAAAAAACCAAAGCGGCCAAATTATTGGGTATCGATAATTCAACGCTCTATAGAAAATTACAGCGGTACAAATTCGATACATCCGAAGACGATGACGACGATTGATTTTCCATTGATTATATTTTGAACAATTGCATGGTCATTAATGCAATTTAAAAGCAATTTTAAATATTATCATCAAAACCCGAATTCGGGAATAAAAATTGCATAAACATTTCGGCAGAAAAAGTGAATATAACCTAGAGAGGAGAGGTCTGTCGTGAAAATCAAAAATAATACGAAGGGTTTCACCCTCATAGAATTGATGATAGTTGTCGTCATCATCGGGATATTGTCTGCTCTTGCTATTCCACGCTTTACCCCGGCAACGATGAAGCATAAGCAGTCTGAGGCCAAGGGAATATTAAAGCAGGTTTATACGATGGAGCGGGTATTCAAGCAGGCGAATAACCGTTACTGGGGGACCAATGGCACCTCGGCCGATTCGCTTGCCGCCAACCAGGAAAATTTCGATTCTATCGGCGTCATAATACCCGACCATGCTATTTATACCTATACATTTACCGAAGATGCTACCGGGACATCGTTCGAGTGCCAGGCGACATGCAATCTCGACGATGATGCTGCGCTGGATGACTGGCGGGTAGATGAGACCGGGAAGATCTGGGCCGAATCGGATGATGTGTCTAATTGATAGAGCTACCATGTCTGCGAAGGGCGGCCCGAGGGGGGCCGCCTTTTTTTATGGTATTTGCATGTATGGGGTTTGCACCATATATCAAATCATGCAAAGTGCAAAGAAAATGGCAAAACACTAAACCCGTCAATATAGGGGTGCTCCCAAAGTTATTGGCATGAAACCGCATAGGGCAATTTTAATAAATATTTCCGCTATGTGCGACAAAAGTTTAGCTCGATTTCGACCCCGGATAATTTATGAAATTTTAAAATGGCAAACTTATTGCCTTACTCTATGTCAGCGAAGAAAACAAGAAGTTAACCCAAATCAAAACCTTTAGGAGGTCTAAATGTTCTCGAAGTTTCACAATCGCCAGAAAGGTTTCACCCTTATCGAGTTGATGATCGTGGTCGTTATCATCGGTATTCTGGCCGCTCTGGCTATTCCGAGATTTATGTCCGCGACTACCAAGACCAAGCAGTCCGAAGCCAAGGGTATTTTGAAACAGATTTATACCATGGAACGGACTTTCCGTCAGGCCAATAACCGCTACTGGGGTCCCAATGGTACCTCGGCTGACTCACTGCCGGCCAACCAGGCTAACTTCGACTCAATTGGTGTTTTGATTCCGGATGGTGCTATTTACACCTATACCTTTACCGAGGATGCCGGAACCACCAACTTTGAGGTGCAGGCCACGGCCAACCTTGACGATGACGCAACTGATGATGATTGGAGGATTGACGAAACCGGTCATCTCTGGTGCGAAACTAACGACGTTACCGATTAGAGAAATCGGTATAGGTCATTCTCAAAGCACAGCGGCCCGAATTTCGGGCCGCTTTTTTTTGCCAAATTATTCAATCAGCACAACTTATAAAAGCAGATAAATTGTTAAAAAATCACGATATAACGAAAGATTTTCGATATTTAAGCCGAAAATAACTATAGACCTGTCAAGTAAATTGATAGCGAGTTTTACATGTAAAGGAAATAATGCGGGGATTTGATATATATGGTAAAGCACGAAGTTGATTACATTTATACGCGGCCGTCGAAGTTTAAGATATTTTCAGATCGATTTATGCCGCTCTTTATATTTGTCTCCTCGATGGTTCTCTATGTCAAGACAATGGCGCCATCGATTTACTGGGGCAAATCGGCCGCATTGGCGACATCGAATTTCATACTCGGTCTTCCCGAAGCCCCAACCTATCCGATTTATACAATGATTGGAAGATTGTTTGCTTTGATTCCGGGACTTACTCCGGCTTTTGCCGCCAATCTGCTTTCTGTCGTTTTCGCGGCTGCCTCGGTAACAGTCTTTTACCAAACTATCAAATACCTTCTGGATATTCCTTTATTCCATCCGGATGCCTATAAAAAGATATTGCAGCAGCATCAGATTAATGCTCGACAGAAAGTCGCCAACCCGGGCAGCGCTCACCGCATTGACCTGAATCTGTTGAATCGGCCCGATTATAACATTATACCGAATTTTGCCGTTACTTCTCTTTTCGCTCTGACACTTCCCATCTGGCTTTCGGCGGTCCGGGCCGAGGTTTTTTCCCTGCAGCTTCTTTTGACTCTTCTGGCAGTTATGTTTGCCCTTAAAGGTCTCAGGGAAGAAGAGCAGAAATATAATTTTATTGCAGTCTGGTTTTATGCTTTAACATTTGCGAATCATCCTTTCTTATCCCTGGCACTTGTCCCGGCTTTCCTTTTCTTCGTCATTTATAGTATCGCCAAAGCAGAAAATAAACTTGGCACGGCTCTATTATTCAGCTTTTTCTTTTTGATATCGATGAGTATATATTCCTATATTCCATTTAGAGCCGCCTTTGATCCGTCAATAAATATGAGCCACCCGGATAGCACCTCTTCATTCTGGGCGACGACATTCGATTCTATGAAATTAACTGACCTTGGAGTCCTTTTTTCATCGGGCGAGTATTTAATTCGGCTCAAGAAAGTCGCCCTGTTTGTCTCTTCTGAAATCGGTTGGCCAATCATTGGGCTCATGATTCTCGGTTTCTGGGGCTACTCGAGGCTTTCCAAAAAGTACCTGGTATTCATGCCGCTGGCCATTCTGGGGTCACTTTTTATGGTCCTCTGGATCGCTGATTTCAGTCTGCGTACAGGACACCCGGCTGATTACTTCTCCGTCCTTATTGCCCTTATTCTGATGGTCAGTGTCGCCGGCTTGACAGCCATACTCAAGCTATGGCTGCGCGCTGATAAAGCATCGGTGTTTACGGCTGCAATGGTCCTTGTTTTTTCGGCAACCGCCGCCTACGACAATTACGAAAAAGTCAATCTTTCCGATGCGAATGGACCTGAAATCGTCGGCAGGGAAATTCTGGAAAGCCTGCCGAACAACTCAATCCTGCTGGTAGATGACTACGATCTCCTGATGCCTTTATGGTATCTGGCTTATGCCGACTCAGTTGCCCATAATGTCAGTATTTTGGCGCCTTCAGCGATGACTGTAAAATCGTACCGCGATCAGTTGAAAACCAATTGTCCCGACCTGGTTTTCCCGAAAGATTTCGCAGATAATGATAACTACGAACCGAAAGAAATAACCAAAAAACTAATAGATTTGAATTCCGATAAAGAAATATTCCTGCAGCTTGGGGTTCCGGGAATCGATTATCCCCAGATTGCACCGGCGGGCCTTCTTTATATTTATGTCGGGAAAGACTCAAAGGTCAAGCCTAAATGGGCTTCTTATAAGACACATATTGAGCTTGCCGAAAGAATACTAAAAGGCAATGAACAAGAGATACATACGGTCAATTTTGCCGGCTGGTGGATGTTCGACAACGGCAAATATTATCGCCATATCGGTAACAAAAAGATAGCGATGGAGCTGTTCGCGCGAGCCATGAGAATTGATAGAGACAATATCGAAATGCGTTTGGAATTGGCTCAGATGCTGGCCGATAAAGGCGAATACAAGGAAGCTCTAAAGTATGTCCAAAGAGCACTCGATATAGATTCACGTGATAAGGAGAGCCTGATGCTGGGGCAGAGGCTTCTTAATGAGCTAAAAGAAAAAGAAGCTGTGGCGATACATTGATGGTAAAAGCGGCAGAACGATAGAAATGAATTATCAACGGGGGCAATCCTAAAATGAGTACCGATAGTTTAACAACTATACGCGATATGTCGGAAACCTTATCTGGTAGTGGATATGAGGCCATTCCAAATCTAACCAATCGTCAGAGCCTGGCGGATAAATGTATCGCGGTCTGCAGTCATTTTTCGCATCGGCCCTTAGAAGATCTGGTTTGCCTTGACCTGGGAGCATCTACATCCCTCATGACCGAAAAATATGCCGAATATTTCAAGAAAGTAATCGCTATTAACCCGGTTAAGGAAAATCTCCAGTTCGGACGTGCCGAAATAACACCACGGTCGAGTGAGAGGATTTTTTCCGGCAATAAGGTACTGGTGCTTCCTGATGAATCTGTCGATGTTGTTATCTGCAACCAGGTCTACAAACATGTCGACAGTCAGCAGGGTTTGATGTCGGAGATTTACAGGGTTTTAAAATATGACGGCTTTTGCTATTTTGGGGCGGGGAATAGATATGTCATGCTCGATGATGGCTATAAACTTCCTTTGGCATCTTGTCTCCCCGGATTTATGGCTCGTCTCTACAGCAGAATATTTCTCGGCAAAAAAATCGATCTGAAACCGCTGTCACTAAGGAAGCTCAAAAAGCTGGCCAGAAATTTCTGGCGCCATGACTACACCAGGTTGATAATGGAAAATCCGCATGATTTCCATGCCGATGATATACTCAGACGGCGTTCATTTTTTACTCATTTGCCCGGATGGTTCTATCGCGGCATGTATCCCTGGCTTCCGGCCTGGGTCTGGGTTTTGACCAAGCGAAAATAAAGCAACGTTTTATATAGCAAAAAGTCATTGACCTCAATAATTGACTTCATTTTATTGATGCCATGCGTCACTTTATATTTTTGTTAATTATATCTCTATGCGCCGTTTCGGCATATCCCCAATCGATACCCGATTCAGCCTATGAGACCCAGGCGATGCACCACCTGATGGCTCTTCTAAATCTGACACCCAATGATATATCTTTCCGGCAGGATTATACAGAAGTCGACAGCTTCCGCCTGGAAAGCGTGGCCCACCTGATGGATGATCCTTATGATATGGTCCGTTACTCGGAGCAGTTTAAAGATATTTATGGCTCTGATGATCTGACTTCCATGCTGGAACATGCATATGAAAATGTTAAAAAAGAAAGCCAGCTTATCAGGTATACCGGAGTCGATGAAGATAAATATGAAATTAATTTCGCCGGAATAAACCTGTTTTTCAATAATCTCGATTTTAATCGTCTGCTTATGAAAACCCGGGCTTATCTGAATAATATTATCCCGGCCGCAAAAGACTCGATGCTGTATTTCCTGTCATCCGATGAGAAGAAATTTTTGTATCAGGAATTCAAACAAATTATGCTGGAAGACACTGCCGATGAAAACAAGCCGGTCGAGGTTCTTGATTCTATCCAGCAGATCGAAGAAGAATATGTGCGGCAATTTACTGAGTTCGGGTTTAAAATACGGAAGGACTTTTTGCTCGAGGTGGGTATTGGCGCGGCGGTCGATATATTTGACGAGCTGGATATTTTAATGAATGAAATAGAAGCAGGTAATACCTCCCTTCAAAAGATTTATGATGATACAACTGCCATTCCCGATCGGGTAGGAATTGCAACTTATTTGGGAAAAAACGATAAGTGGAAAATCGGCGGCTTTGGCAATGATTATCATAAAGGCGAATATGACCTGATAATAGATTTCGGCGGTAATGACAAATACGATTTGAGTTATGATGTATCCAATCCGCACGGAACAATCATAATTGATTTTTCGGGCGATGACATTTACAGTTCATCGACCGATTTCTGCATCGGATCGGGAGCTTTTTCAATTGGCATTCTATACGATTTTAAAGGTGATGATATCTATAACGGCAAGCATTTTTCATGCGGCTCAGGGTATTTCGGGATGGGGATTCTCTACGATGCCGGTGGAAACGATGTCTATAACGGCGATACTCACACCGAGGGAGCCGGGACTTTCGGAATCGGGATGATAATCGATGACGGGGGTACCGATGTTTACTCGGGACATCTGTATGCCCAGGGATTCGCACTGACGGAAGGATACGGCGTTATCGTTGACCGCACCGGAAATGATAACTATTTCGCCGGGGGTAAATACGGCGATATTTTGAGATATGACGATCATTACCTGTCTTTATCCCAGGGATTTGCCTACGGTATCAGGCCGTATATGTCGGGTGGCATAGGTGCGATTCTGGATTATGACGGCAACGATAATTATATGTCCGATATTTTCGGCCAGGGAGCCAGCTACTGGTGGGCGCTGGGGATGATTTACGATGTCTCCGGTAACGATCAATATATATCGTACCAGTATGCTCAGGGTTCGGGTACGCATATGAGTGTCGGGATGCTGCTCGATGAATCGGGTGATGACTTCTATAGGGGGAAGGGATTAATGCAGGGATGCGGTCATGATTATGCCTGCGGATTTATACTCGATAGGAACGGCAATGATATTTATCAGGCCGACGATCTCTCGCAGGGAGCAGGATCGGCCAACGGTATAGGAATCCTTCTCGATACCCGCGGAAATGATGCCTTCTATGTATTGAAGACTCATAACACTCAGGGGTACGGTAATCCGAGGCGCGATTATGGTTCGATCGGATTATTCGTAGATATGGGCGGTACCGATCAATATAAGGGTAACGGATTCGAAAATGGTTTCTGGAAAACCGACTCAAAATGGGGCGGCGGCATGGACCTCGAATTTATAAAAATTGATACATCCAAAGCCGAGCAGGGTGAACCGGAATGAAATCGATTGTAACATATATAATTGCATTTTTAATAATCTCCTCAGCCGCGATAAAAGCCGCTGAAATCCCGCCACCATCTTCGCCGGTCGAGAGAAAGATTGATTCGCTCTTTGTCATGGCTTCATCGGGTGAGCTGAAATATCGAGATATGGTCGAACCGGCCAAGGAAAAAATAGCCGAAATGGGTAAGGCCGCAGTTCCGCGCCTAATTGAATTATATGCCACCAAAGATGCCCGCGAACGACATACCATAAATGATATTCTGGTCAAAATCGGGTCCCCGGCGGTTCCTGTTCTGGTTGAATCGCTTTCGCTCGATGATCCCTGGGTGGTCAGCCGATTGGCCTATTCGCTGGGCAATATCGGTGACAGCAGTGCGGTTGAGGGAATAATAGGCGTTGCCTATCACGAGGATTGGAATGTCCGCTCGAGCTCGGCCGGTGCATTGGGTAAAATTGGCGATACCGACGCCAATGAAACGGTGATAAGACTGCTTGACGACGAAAATGAAATTGTCCGTAAATCAGCTGCAGTAGCGGCCGGGAAGCTGGCCATCGAGAAAGCGATCCCGGAACTGGTCGGGATGCTTGGTGATGATTATTACGGCGCCAGGTACTCGGCCTCCGGAGCACTTCAGAAAATGGGGGATAAGGCAATTGAATCGATTGCAGATTCTCTCGATTCCGAAAATGAGCTTCTCGGCAATATGGGGTGCACCACTTTGGGACTTATAGGCGGCAGTACCGCTGCCGAAATTTTAGTCGAACAGCTGGATTCCAATTCGCCGATCCGACGGGCGCTGGCGGTCGAGGGGATTATGAGGGCGGATTCGTACCTGGCTTGCGGAGCTGTCGAAATTCTCGGCGAACGGGAGAAGCATCCGACCGTATTATTCTATATAGAACAAGCTTTGAAAAAATATGCTGGAAGATAAACTAAATCGACTTTCTCGCCATTTCGTAAAGCCGGAAGAAAAAAAAGATAAAGAGCTTGAGCATCCCGAAAGGTACATTATGCTCGCAGAGGCTCTGGACGGCGAACTGTGTGCGGAATCCAATGGTACCTACCTGACGATAGTAAGTGATTTTTCTGACACATATGCTCACGGCCGAGCGATGATAATGGACCTCGAAATTCTGACTCCGTTTCGAAAGAGATACTTTTATCGGAATGCTGATGATACTTCTCTAAATGCCAGAAACCTGCTTTTTTTCGATATGGAAACAACCGGATTGGGCGGATCCGGGACAGTCCCTTTCCTGATCGGGTTTGGCTCGGTGACAGAGGATGGTTTCCAGGTCAGGCAGTATTTTCTTCCAGATTATTCCGATGAAGAAGCGATGCTGGAGGCGGTCAGACAGGAAATAAACGAGAATACAATTCTGGTCAGTTACAATGGGAAATCATTCGATTATCCCATACTCGCTGACAGGATGATACTGCAAAGGGTTGAAAGAAACCTGAATTATAAAGACCATATTGATTTACTGCATATTGCCAGAAGATTGTACAAACGCCGGCTGGGGGATTGTACACTGGGAAATATAGAAAAGAAGATTCTGGATTTCTACCGGATCGATGACACTCCCGGCTACCTGGTGCCTTCCATTTATTTTAACTGGCTCAACACCGATGAAACCGATGAACTGGCCGGGGTGGTCGAGCATAATTTGCATGATATAGTCTCGCTTTTCTTTCTGATGCATCATTTTGCCGGTGTTCAAAAAGACCCGGCCGGGCTTATAACCGAGCCGGATGATATCCTGTCACTGGCCCGTATTCTGGAAGGTTGCCGGGAACATAAAGATGTCTGCCGGTTATTGGAATCATTCGATAATATCACCAATGCCCATGAAAGATTCGATATATTGTATCTTCAGTCCATGTCCTACAAACGCAGCGGTCAAATTGACCAAGCCGCTTCCCTGTGGAATATTATCGCCGAATCTGACGGCAGAGAGGCTTTTTGTTCGCTGATTGAATTGGCCAAATTAGCCGAACACCGCCTTAAAGAGCCGAAAAATGCCCTTGAATATTCCTTAAGAGCCCAAAAAATATGTCCCAACAGCCCACGGTTGGCCGCCGATGTTCAAAAACGGGTCAACCGCTTGCGTCGCAAGCTTTGCGACTGACACGGGGTTAAATCATCGCTTCTCCTGACCGATAATATAAAAAAGAGATGGGGGAAGGATGAATCCTGATATTGTACATGAAATATTAAGTGACCATAAAGAGCTGGCCTCACTCCCTCAGGTTATTACCGAGGTCATAAAAATATCGGCCAACTCAGAGGCATCGACCAAGGATATTGCCCGGGTCATTAAAAAGGATCCCAACTTAACGGCTCGAATATTGCGGGTCGTTAACTCCCCCTTCTATGCACCGCCGAATCAAATAACTACCATAAACCAGGCTGTACAGACTCTCGGCACAAGAGCTGTTATCGCTATGGCGCTGACAGCTACCGTCTATAATCTCGTGGATAAGATGGAATTCACGGTTGATAGAAAAAAATTCTGGCGCCATTCACTCGAAGTTGCGCTGGCTTCCCAGAGAATCGCTGAAGCGGTCAATTATAAAAATTCCGAGGAAGCTTTTATAGGGGGGCTTCTTCATGATATCGGTCTTCTAATTCTCGAAAATTCCTTCCCCGATGAATTTCGCCGAGTCTGGAGACTGGTCGAAATAGGCAAAGACTTAACCGAAGTCGAAGAAGAAACCTGGGGAACCAACCATGCCCGGGTCGGCCAGTTTTTGCTTCACCAGTGGGGGCTTCCTGAAATCCTTTCAAGCGCGGTCGGTGGACACCATATAACATATGGCCCCGAAGATACGCATACTTCGCAGAAATTGATCCTGATCGTTAATCTTGCCAATCGTATTTCACGTTTTCGAATAGCCAATTCACCGCCGCCTGAAATTAAGACCATTGAAGAAAGAAAGCTGTTGGCCGAAAATTTGAATCTGTCAAATAATGATCTGGCCCGAATCGAAAAGAAACTTATAAGCGAAGTTGTTCATGAATCTGGTTATCTGGAAATCGAGGTCGGTTCGGTCGAGGAGATACTCAGCGAAGCCAATCAACTGCTTTATGAACAATATTTGATTGTTGAAAACCTTCTCGAACAGAACGCAAATATCAGGCGCTCCAGTGATCATGAGGCACAGGAGTCGGTCCATCGCGTTATTGAAATAATGGGCCGTTATATTGAAGAAGCTGGTGGAGATATGCGAAAGAAAGCGCTGATACTGAAATCCGCCATCTCGACCAATGAAGTAATCGACAACAAAGGCATGGCTGAAAAGGCGGCTTCGTCGGTTACCAACGGTACTTATACTATTTCGCTGGTTTTGAAAGAACTGGGCAAATTAAGCTTGCCGGACGGAAAAATATCCCGCAAAGAGTTCGAAAGTGCTGTAAAAAGTCTCGATCGCAAACTCAGAGATCTGGCCGGGACTGAAGTTCCCGAAATGGCTTGATTTGAAATTCATTCCTATTTAGCCTATTAATTTTATTCTAACTTCCTCAAAAGTCTAATTTCTTGACAGAATTGGCCTTCGCCCTTATATTTCCCACGAAATTACTACGGCTTTTTAAGGTCTCTGTGAACATTGTGCAGAAGACCGATGTTTCGTATATTATGAAAGAAATTGCCGATTTGGCCGACTGTATTAAGTCAGCTGGCCAATAGTAAACATCAAAGCCCGATAAAGATGCGGGTGCTATAGCGTAAGTTATTAGTTTATCTATAGTTATCATCCCGTTTCATTTTCCTCACCGCCATCGGGATTTATATTTTTCTATTTTGTTATGTGGCATAAGGTTTGCAGAAACCATATGAAAATATTGAGCCAGATGGAGGGGTTTAAATGATGAATATGAAACATAGATTTAAATCAGTCTTATTTACCGTTCTTTTATTCGCACTATTTAGTGTTTGTGTTTTGGCACAGAGCCCTTATGATCGAGCGGCATATCATGAAAATACGGTAAATGAGCCAATAATATCCGATTTTCCTGAATATACAACTAATACAGTCCTGCGTATTGAATCTTTTTTTGATGAAATAATAATATCCGAAATCCCCGAAGAGGATCGCTCCGATCAAAAAAATTCTTCAATCGCCTGGCTTGACGGCGACAGCTATGTGGTGGCATGGCAGGACGGGCGCGCCGGATTCGATCAGATCTATGCGCAGATTTTTGATGCCTCGGGTAATCCGCAGGGGGCTAATGTCCTGATGGTTGGTCGTGAGGACGGTTATGATCTGCTCGAGCCCAAGATTGTCTCGGACAATGCCGGCGGATTTTTTCTTGCCTGGCGCGACGAAGCGACCGGGAAGATTTATGCCGCCAGGTATGATAATTCATTGAATGAACTGGTGTCACCCTTCACAGTGAATAGTGTTCCGACCGGCAACTTCGCCGGGCCGTTCGATATCGACGTCTATCAGAACACTCGTTTTATTGTTGTTTATGAAGATTATGGAACCGGCAACGATATTTCCATCAGGATCTTCAATTTTTCCGGAAGTGCACTGGCTGGTCCAATAAAGATAAACGATGATGTCGGAACTGCGTCGCACTGGGATCCTTCATTGACTGTAGATAATGTCGGTAACATGGGAGTTACCTGGAGCGATACCCGTAACGGCGACAATGACATCTTTTTCCAGCGGGTTAATGCCGACGGCTCTCTGGCCGGTTCCAATCTGGGGATTGTGCAGGCGGCCTATACCGATTCGCTTCAGTATACTCCGCAGGTCGCGTATTCTGCCCGCGATGGTTATGCAATCGCATGGATAGATGAACGCAATGGCGAATCGGAGATATTTTTTCAGCATTACAAAGTTGGTGTTGGGCTGGTCGGGAGTAATGTCCGAATTTCAGAAGATGATACAACCGATGCTGCTGATTATAATATCCTGCTTGATATCGACTCTGAAAGCAATCTGGTTATGTCATGGCTGGAATGGGGAAGTAGTTCACACAAAATATATGCGCAGAATTTCACGACTGATTTTATCCAGGACGGTGAGCCGAATCAGGTCAATATTGAAGATATCTCTCTTCGTTATGGAGTGTCGATGGTTATCGACTCCGGAAGCAATGCGGGATTTGCCTGGACCGATCAGCGCAGTGACAACGAGGATATATTTCTGCAGATTATCGACGATACAGGAATCCGGATATTTGCTGAAGATAAACAGGTTAACGATGCCATTAACAGCGTCATCGCGGGAGATCCGGATATCCATCTGATCGACAGCACAAAAGCAGTCATAGTTTTTTCTTCAAATCGCAATGATGATGGTGATATTTACCTTCAGGTGGTCGATCAGTTCGGGAACCTGCTGGATGCCAATAAAAAAATTAATCCTGACGGTGACAGCCAGTTACAAAATGAACCGTCGGTTGCTGTTTCAAACACCAACATGCTTGTGGTTTGGAATGATACAAAATCAGTAAACGGGGTAACCGGACCGAGAATATTCGGTCGCTTTACCAATATTAATGGAAGCCCCGGCAGTATTGTTATTATTCCTTCGGACAGCGACAATGTTGATATAAAGTCGTCCCCCGAAGCGGCGATTTTCGATAATGCTCATGGGCTTATTACCTGGATAGATCACCGGAACGGTACTCCGCAAGTTTACGCACGGTATTTTTCACCGGCAGGAACGATCCCATATGGTATTTTAAACATTTCCAATCCGGCTGTAGATATAAATAATGATGCGCTTTGCATCGAAGAAAACAACAGTGAATTTGTTATCGCCTGGATAGATCGCAATCATGCCGGAGGGCCGACCGCTATTATTCAGCGGCACGATATTCTTGGAAATCAAATTGGGAGGTTTAGTTTCAGTTCCGATATCCCCGGATATGATATTACCGATATAGATGTTGATATAAATTCTTCGGGAAATATTTATCTTTTCTGGGAAGGTTCATCTTCCGACCGCAATCTCTACCTACACGAATTCAGCCCGGCCGGTGGTGTGGTCAACTCTGAAATGGTTGCTGCAGGAATCGATGTCCCCACTTATCCGTCAATAGCCGAGGACGGCGCTCAGAATATTACATTGACCTGGATTGCAAACGTAGACGGCAAGCGAAAAGCCAACTACCGGATGTATCTTCCCGACTATTCTATTGGTTCCGATGGTATCGTCTCCACTTTCGATACTGAATTTATGACATCCCCGGTTGCGTCCGCCTGGAATTTGAACGGGTGGTTCGCGTGGGTTGATCCCCGCGCCGGGGGAAACAATATATTCCTCAGAAATGTCGACCTGACTCCGGTTGACATCGACGATGATGACCCAGAACTTCTGCCGTCGGGCTTTGCCCTTGAACAGAATTATCCCAATCCCGTCAATCCGGGGACCAAAATAGAATTCGAGATTCCATCGAGGATGCATGTCGAAATTTCCATCTATAATGTTCTCGGCAAACGAGTGTCGATAGTAACCGATGAGGCTTACGAAGCAGGTCGTCACAATGTTGCCTGGCATGGCAATGATGATCGGGGGAATCCGGTTGCGAGCGGATTGTACTTTTACAGGATGACCGCCGGAGAATTTTCTGCCACAAGAAAAATGTTGATTATTAAATAATATATTACTTCCATCGGAGGGAGCATCATGAAGGCAATTACCCTATTGTCTGTTGTACTGATATGGGGCTCATTATTTTCGCGAATTTCTTCCGCTCAGGCAATTCTCGAAGATACCGTATTCTGGCAAACATCCGAAGAGAACGTCTACTCCACCGGCATGGTTTGGCGCGACGCAAACGGCGACGGTTATATCGATGTCTTTTTCTCCAACGGTAATGATATTGTCCAGGCGCAGAATTTTATCTATTTATCCGACTACGGCAAGATGCCGTCCGGGGCATCGTGGTACTCATCGGATGCCCAATATTCGGGACATTCCACTGTGGCAGATATTGATGATAATGGTGTGCCCGACTGGGCGGTCTCCAATTTTCTCGGTTCTCTCGGTTTTGATTCTCCAAATCAGTCTATTATGTACCTGAATCCCGCTGTGGATCCGAATCATGGATACGATTGGGAAACCGATGATTCTATGTACACCTTTTCATGCGCTTTTGGTGATGCCGACGGCGACGGCGACATGGACCTGGCCATCGCGACAGGCTTATCATACGGCGGTCCGGCTGAGCACGATTATATTTATTTTAATATAGATGGTGCTTTACAAACCGCACCTGGATGGCAGTCGGATGATTCTACGGAGGCGATGGATGTTACCTGGGGCGATATGGACAATGACGGCGACCTCGATTTGATATTCTGTTATGATGATCGCGGCCCTGCGATTTATTATAATAATGGCGGTTCTATTGAGACATCGCCCTCCTGGCAGTCCAGCGTTGCTGATCCCTCCAATACAGTAATTGTCGGGGATGTTGACGGTGATGGATGGCGCGATGTAATTATTGCAGCCAATAATCAGACCGGCGGAAGCGGCTATTTCAGTGTTTACTATAATAATGGTGCCGGCGTGCCGGAGACGACACCGTCGTGGAGCTCGGCTACCGGAGGATACGGCGCCGCCGTTTCCCTGTATGATTGGGATAATGACGGCGATGACGATTTGGCCGCCGGGCGTTGGTGGGACCGGCCGCGAATATATGAAAATAACGGCGGTGTTTTAAGCGCAGAACCGGTTTGGAGAGCCGACAATGCAACGGTCGTGGAGGAGTTGGCCTGGGTTGATATTGACGGTGACGGGCTCGAAATTCGAGCCGATACTTTTTTAGCAACTGGCAATACCGGCCTTTTCTATACGAATTACCATCCGCTCTATTCGATCGATTCTGTTTACGCCGATGGTATTCTGTTGGGAGAATCAAATTATTGCTACGATCTTATCGACGGCTGGTTATCGCTGGATGAGGATCCAATCAGCGAAGTGATAATATATTATCAGTATTCATTCAAAAATGATCTGACCGTGGCCAACTGGGATACTTACAATATGGCTTACGGCAATACAAGATCACCCTTTCTTGAATTCACCGCTGATACCGTGACAGGCACAGCTCCACTTGAGGTTCAGTTTACAGATCAAAGCGTGGACGCTTCAAACTGGCACTGGCGATTTGGAGACGGTGGATCTTCGACCTCGCAGGACCCGGTGCATGTTTTTGAGGATGGAGGCACATTCGATGTCTTTATGTCGGCCGATTTGCCCGACGGCCGTCATAATCGAACCAAAAGAATGATGATAATAACCTTCGCCGATACACTCTATATGCCTGAGCTGGTGGCTGCCCCCGGAGATACGGTCAAGGTCCCGATCAACCTGAAAAACAGCCATCCGATCCATAATTTTATTCTACCGATCAGCTATGCCGGGGACCTGACACTGGCATATCTTGGTTACGATCTCGACTCGTGCAGAACCGATTATTTTGATGATGTGAGTCTTGTCGGTATAAATCCGACATACAAAAAGCTCGTATATTCATTTACGGCCGGTCTTTCAGGAATAAATTCACCACTCTTGCCCGATAGCGGCCGAATTATAAATCTGTACTTTTTATATCAGGCTGGCAGCGGTTTTTCGACTCTCGATACCACTACCCAAAGCAGTTTTTCCACACGATTCAATGCCGACTATATGACATACAAACCGGTTGTCAAAGAGGGATATATTGCGGACAGGTTTATTCTTAAGGGCGATCCCAATGACGACGGCTCTGTAAATTTACTCGATGTTACGTTTCTGATAAACTACCTTTACAAGGCAGGCCCCGAACCGATCTTGTACGCCGGTGATATTTATTCCGATGGTGTCGTTAACTTGCTTGATATAGTATATCTCATAAATTATCTCTATAAAGATGGGCCGCCGCCAATTAATTAGCCGGTCCCTTGAAACGGGAAAAACATCGCATAAACATCCTGGAAAAAATGGGCGATTATGCCCGGCCAGATCGACCCCGTCCTTATATAAAGCAGGGCGAACAGCACACCATATGCTGAAATAAGGATAAATCCCCCCGCGCCCTGGTATGTATGTCCGGCTCCAAAGACGACCGAGCTTATCAGAACCGGCGAAATCCAGCTGTTGGAAGTTCCAAGAATACGGAGTCTTGTCATCAAATAGCCTCGGAAAGCGGTTTCTTCGCAAATTGCAACTGTAAAAGATAAAAGAACCCACATTATCCTTTCAGCCGTAGTGTCGGGCAGCATAAGGCCAATTTCGGCCCTTACCCCCAATCCAAACGCGCTTAAAATTAATGATACTGCTGCCAGGATTACTGCGGATACTAACAGGAAGGCTACAGCCCAAAGGAAATAAACAAAGCGAAGCGGCGTGAAACCCAAGCCTGAAAGCCCGGTTCGTTCAGTTCGCACCGTAATGAGAATCAAAAGAAATGCAATCCATTGAATCGCCATAGTCGGCAAATAGATCATAAAGATCGGATCTTCAGCCAAAATTTTAAGCGATTCAGTTGGATCTTCGGAAAAAGTAAAAGAAAGCGCAGGCCATAAAATTAAAAGGATAAATAATGTCACATAGGTGAGAGGTGTCTTGCGGAACTGCGGAGGTGCCAGCGGATCTACCGGATCATTTTCACCATTGTTGTATGCCGGGTATCTTTGAAAATTATAATCGTCGGTCATATCCTATGTTTCGTCACGATTGCGCCTTTTTATTATACCTCCGGCGAGAAGCGCAATACCGAGAATGACAAGAAAAATCGGCCATGTTTTCCCGAGATTGGGTATAACATCGAAGTTGACCAGCAGAAATAATATGCCAACACCGGCAATGATTACTCCGCCAATGACCATGCCCGAATTATCCTTGTCCTCGTCCTTCTTTTTTTGTTCGCTAAAATAGCGGTTTTGGTCGTTCATTTTCCTCCGCTTTCAATTGACTTGTTACTCATTACGTCTTAATTTAAATAAAAGCGTCAGAATAAAAAGAAAAATATTGGGGAAGAATATGTCGCGTCTGCTCGGACTGCAAAAGGGGTATATATACGGGCCGATAAACTCCCGCAGATTGGGATCTTCCCTGGGCATTAATTTACTTCCTTCAGAAAATAAAGTCTGTCCCTTTAACTGTATTTACTGTCAGTACGGTTTCACTCCTCCAAAAGGATTTAAGGCCGAACCGGGCGCGATTGAATTTCCTGATATTGATAAGGTCATAAGTGAATTAAAGGAGGCGCTTGAGGAATTTCCATCCGTTTCATATATAACTTTTTCGGGTAACGGCGAACCCACATTGCATCCTAAATTTCCCAAAATCGTCGATGCCGTTAATGAAATTCGTGATAAAATGGCACCTCATGCGAAAACAGCAATTCTCTCAAATTCGGCATTTGTCAACAATGAAAATATAAGGCACGCTCTCGACCGTCTGGACCGAAGATTTATGAAGCTCGACGCCGGCAACGAATTGACATTTAAGAGATTTAACAGGCCCCGAATTGAAATAGATTTTAATGATATTATCAGCGGTCTCAAAAAGCTAAACAACATCATAATCCAGTCCCTGTTTGCCGGAGGAGAAAGAGGAAACGCTTCTCCTGTCCAGATCAAGGCCTGGGCCGAGAAGATTGGCGAAATAAGGCCGCTCGAATGTCATATTTATTCAATAGACCGGCCTGTCCCCGAAAAGAATATTACACTTCTTTCAAAGCACGAGTTAATGCATATAAAAGACAGCACCGAATCTGAAACAGGCATTCCTGTGAAAGTCTACTGACATTCAAATAAATATTAATATCTTTCTTTATTGCGTGCACTGCGGAGCCGGCCCGCCTTCATACAAATATCTTATCAAGTATGTAATATCCAGTAGATTAATAAGGATGTCACTGTTAACATCCGCGATCCACATTGGAACAGGCGCGCCTCCATCCCCATACAAATACGCGATCAGGGCTGTTATATCGAGAAGATTAACCTGCCCGTTTCCTGTGACATCTCCGCATATTTCGTTCTGCCGATGAATATAACCGACCCGGTTATGTCTGCGATTATAGTACAAGGTAGTACTCGAGGCCTCCGACTCATCGAAATATACCCCTTCGAAATTGATAAAAGAAAGATCATTAACCGAAGAATGTATGAGAAGATCAATGTACCCATCCTGGTTGATATCGCCTATAGTTGGGGCTTTATCGTATTTATATTGACTGGAATGACTTGTAAAAATCGGCCATTTATCCAGTATATCATATCCCCAGTTCCATGCGATAAGGCGTTCATGCGAGAATGATAAATATATATCCGGATTGGCAACCATAACTAAATCTGATTTGGAATCTCCGTCGAAATCAGCTGAGGATAAATATGTTGTAGTTGCCGGGTCGGGAGCGGTTGCGAATATCGGGTTTTCGTCATAGCCGCTTATAGCGTGTCCATCGATTGACCAGCCGTACACTACCGCCGATTCCATTGTATAAAAGCTGATATAATATTCAAGCTCATTATCACCATCGAGGTCGGTAAATATCGGAGCAAAGGGACTGTAAAAATCATCTATTCTTGTATTTCGGGGCCATCCATCCATTATCGTAAAATCATTGTCGAAAGCGAAAATCCAAAAGCTTCCGGTGACATTCGATATCGATGTCGCTACCAATTCACCGATGCCATCGTCGTCAATATCAACAATCGATAATTCCGTTATGCCGAAATTGTGGTCATAGTCGGTTAGCACCAAACTGTCCTGAATTGTACCGTCTATGTCAAATTGATAAAGATTTCCGAACAGAGCGTATATTTCGTCGGTTCCATCGTTATCGAAATCGGCCGTTATATAGTTTCGGAATGTCCTGTCACCTGTCGATGCATTAGGAATACTGCAAATCTGATTCCCGTTGCTGTCAAAGATATAGTATTCATTGTCCGGACTTATAGATGTCCATCCGTTCATATAGTGAATTTCATTGATTCCGTCATAATCAATGTCTTTCAGCCATATTTTGGCCCTTTGGTGGCGAGTATAAGATGTATTGATTCTGGGAGGTTGGGGCAGTGTCATACTATATACTGTCTCCCCGGACTTGCATATAAACATGATACCAAGCATCTTCGATTTATTCACGTTGCTTGATATGACCACAAAATCATCAATATTATCACCATTCAAACTTCCGACCGGTATTTGTGTCCAGCAGTTATAAGCTGATATGTAAGGAATATTATCTGTTTTGGGAGAGCCGTCGGTGTTGAAGAAAGATACTCCCTCGTCGGTGCCGACTATAATTTCATTTTCACCGTCGCCGTCAATATCACCATAATTGGCAACTGGAAACATTGAGTTTTCCCCCGAAATTGTCCAATTATCTTCTTCGTTCAGAATTGAAGTATAATTTACGACAACAGAATCTGCCAGATTCGTTCCGCCGCTATTGGCAAGGGTGACTTTAATGATATATGTATCATTTGGCGAGGCCCCAAAATCCACGAATGCGAGGATGCCGTCATAAACCGGTTGCGTATTTTCATTAATTGTCTGCCAGCTTCCGCTCGATTGCGCTCGGAGCTCCACCCGATAATATCGCATGTCCGGGCTGAAAGCTTTCCCATATACATAGAATCCGCTTTGAACCGTATCATCGGGAAGGGGAGAGCCTATTTCGCAAATGGAGGAATTGGCAATAAAAATCGATACAATTTCTTCATGAGTAGCTCCCGAACTTAGACGAATTAAATACTCTCCCTGCAGCCCGGTCGTATTCAAGGTTCCGATAATTTCATCGTATGCCGGTGTCGTCGATGAATTCAATTCCGTCCATCCGCTGTCTGCGGTACTGCGGTATTTTAGGATAAAGGACGAAAATTCAGTACCTTCTGCCGTTCCCGTAATATCTATGCTGCCGCTGACCAGTTGATTGAAGTGCGGTGAGCTTATTTCAACTTTAAGATCAGGAACGGCATTGACAGCATTATAGACATTTATGCGGCCATATCCGCTGTACATATCCCAGCCCGGGAAATAATCTTCCTGCCCGAACGGATCGACGATATCATCGCACGTAGACTCCAAGATGTTTTGGACCACTGTCCGGGAGATGCCCGGTGAAGCCGATTCAATGGCCGACGCTACTGCTGCGACATATGGGCATGACATACTTGTTCCTGATGCCAGGTAGTACCCGTCATCTATGACATGAACATCAGGTTCGCCATTTTCACCGTACATATCGGTTCCCTCAGCCTTGAGAGACAAAACCGATTGACCCGGAGCACAGACTTCGATATTATTCCCGAAGGTTGAAAAATGCGTGATTTCATCGTTACAATCAGAGGCCGAAACGGTAATTACTTTCTGGTGAGATGCCGGAAAATTATAATATTCCATGCCGTCATTACCGGCGGCCGCCACCAGGGTAACTCCCCGTTCCGCGGCATAATTTAATGCATCGCTCAAAATCGGGAAGTCAAAAGGTGTTCCCCAGCTCATGCTGATTACATCAGCCCCGTTATCGGCAGCATAAACGATGGCTTTGGCTGTCAGGGTAAGTATCGGGGTGGGGTAAAATTTAAGCGCCATGATTTTCGCTTTTGCATTGACACCCGCTACGCCGGTGCCGTTTCCCGTAATTGCGGTGACAATACCGGCGGAGTGCGTCCCGTGGCCGTGTTGATCGGTTGGATCATTGTCAGGATTAAGGTTCAGTCCTGAAACATCACCGCAAAAATCCCAACCGTGTATGTCATCAATATAACCATTATGATCATCATCCAAATCATTATCGGGGATTTCATTCGGATTAATCCAGATATGATCCGCAAGATCGGGGTGGTCTATATCGACTCCGGTATCGATAATCGCCACAACTACGGTTTCTGTTCTGTCCGGCGGATTGTCGTAATATTCCTGGGCATCTATATCGGCATCGACCAAGCCGGTATCCAGGACAAGCGAATCATTATATGTTCCGTCTCGACGCAAAACATGGTAAAATCCCTGCCCGGTATTATTAAGAGAGTATTGATGCGAATAAAGCGGGTCATCGGGCGTTTCGTAGAGTTCCACAAAATGGTCGGGATGGGCATACTCAACATATGGGAGCTTTTCATATTCTTTGGCAAGTCTGGTTAAGTCGGTGTGATCTTCAAATGTAAGAACAAAAATATTTTTCAGGAATCTGGAATTGGCTGCTGTCCGAGTTCTATCAAACACCCGCTTGAAATCTTTTAACTTTGCTTGATTATTGATTTTATCGGGCCCTTCCAGACCGATAATTACTTTTCCATCGGATAGCTTTTGTAGATCTATTTTTTGATCAGGTGCAAATTTCACAATCAGCCGGAGTGGGGTTTTTGCCGGCTCTTTGGGAATCCCGCCGTAAAAAGCATCAGATACAGCAAAAAAAACATATAAAATCACGAAGATAGACACAAATACCCTTAAAATGCGCATGATTCCCTCCTCAGAAATGGGGGATGTGGTTAGTAACTCTTATATTTTAAATATATAACTGCATCCCTGATACGTCAATTGTTTTCTAAATTGATCCGGTCCGTATGATATTATTCCCTGAGCAGTGTATTAGTATGTGAATCACATGATATGCAATTTAATATGAACCGCCCCGGTTATTCCGGAGGCTGTTTTAGTTGAGTCAGGCCACCTTGAC
>CAZDPY010000024.1:0-47844 GCA_964507455.1 uncultured Ignavibacteriaceae bacterium | reverse complement strand
CATTAACTGTCTATGCATGAAAATAGGGGTTCTTCAACAAGCCCTAAATGGTGGGTTAATTTTAACGGAAAAATAAATCCCGGTTATACCGGAAGTTTTACTTGGTCCCCTTTGCCGCCATCTCCGCAAACACATCGCCCCCCTCGAGGATATCCTTGTTCTCCACCCCGAGACTCGTCCCCAGCGATATCGCCGTCCGCAGAAGCGATGCATCCCTCTCGACCAGGCGGTATTTCCCGGCCACCTCTGCAATCGGCACTGTCCCGATATCCATCCCCTTCAATGCCACCATCCGGCCGAAATCCTCCTTGGCCGCCAAATGGACCGCCGCCGTCCCGAACCGGCTTGCCAGAATCCGGTCGAACGGTGTCGGCGTCCCGCCTCGAAGCAGATGTCCCAGTATTGTCACCCGCGTCTCGAGCCGGGTCACCCCCTCGATCTGCGCCGCCAGCTGGTGCGATATGCCGCCCAGCCGTATCTTATCCGGGCTGTTCTCGACAATCTTGCTCACCACCATATCGCCCCCCTCCGGCTTCGCCCCTTCCCCGATCACCACGATCGAGAAATTGCTCCCCCGGCGGTTGCGCGTCTTTATCTTATCGCAGATTACATCTAACTGGTATGGAATCTCCGGGATCAGGATTATATCGCCCCCGCCGGCTATCCCCGATGCCAGCGCCAGCCACCCGGCGTATCGTCCCATCACCTCGACAATCATCACCCGGTGATGCGACTGCGCTGTCGAATGTATCTTATCGATCGCTTCGGTTGCCGACGTCATCGCCGAATCGAAACCGAATGTCTGGTCGGTGCCCAGAAGATCGTTGTCGATCGTCTTCGGCACCCCGATTACTTTTATCCCTTTTTCCGACATCCCCTGCGACGCAGCCATTGTCCCGTCGCCGCCGATCGCGATCAGGCAGTCGAGTCCCAGGTTTTCGAAATTCTGAAGCGCCTGCGACGATCTATCGATATATATATATTCCTCACCCTGCAATACCGGATACCGGAACGGATCGGCCCGGTTCGATGTCCCGAGAATTGTCCCGCCCAGCGTCAGAATCCCGGACACATCGGAGAGTTTAAATTCCCGATACCGATTTTCAACCAGCCCCGCATACCCGTCATTGAACCCCACTACTTCCATGCCGTATTCGTTTATCGCGGTCTTGACCACCGCTCTGATAACTGCATTCAATCCCGGGCAGTCTCCCCCGCCGGTCAAAACCCCAAGTTTCATTTTTTCTGGCATACCAACCCTCTACGCTTAAGTCAGAACTTTCTCTTCTCTGGTCTTATAGTCCTTAGCAAATTCCTCAAAAATTTCTTCGAACCGCGCCTGCAATTTCTTCGCCTCTTCTACATATTTATCTTTATTACCCCAGCCCCCGGCCGGATCCAATATCTCAGTCGGTACATCGGAAATTTCTTCAGGAATATCAAGTTTGAAAATATCATGGTTCCAATATTCAGTCTTTTCCAGATTGCCGTTCAATATTTCACGGATGATAGCCCGGGTAAATTCAATGGATATCCTCTCACCTTTCCCATACGGCCCGTTTATCCACCCGGTATTGACCAGCCAGCAGTTAACCTTATGTTTTTCAATTTTATTTGCCAGCAGATCAGCATAAACCGATGGCTCCAGAGCCATAAACGGTGCTCCAAAACAGGCTGAAAAAGCCGCTTTCGGCTCAGTTACACCGACCTCGGTCCCCGGGAGTTTTGCTGTATAGCCGATTAAGAAATATTTCCTGGACATTTCCGGGGTTAACTTTGCCACTGGCGGCAAAAGACCGAAGGCATCGGCTGTGAGAAATATTATATTATTTGGGTGCCCCCCCATTCCCTCGGCAACAATATTATCAATATGTGTATTCGGATAAGCCGCCCGCGTATTTTCGGTTAAGTTATTATCATTTAGATCTATTCGACGCGACTCGGCATTGATTGCGACATTTTCGAGAATAGTCCCAAATTTCTCAGTAGTTTTATATATTTCCGGTTCGCTTTCCGGAGAGATCTTCATTACCTTGGCGTAGCATCCCCCTTCAAAGTCGAAAACTCCATTATCACTCCAACCATGTTCATCATCACCTATTAAATCCCTGTCCGGATCAGTCGATAGAGTCGTTTTACCCGTTCCGGATAGACCAAAGAAAATAGCAACGTCACCGTTCTTGCCCATATTGGCCGAGCAATGCATTGTAAGGACTTTCTTTTGCGGCAATAAGTAATTCATAACGGTGAAGATTGATTTCTTTATTTCACCGGCATAGTGAGTCCCCCCGATAAGGACCATCTTTTTGGCAAAATTCAGGATTATGAAGGCTTCAGAATTGGTTCCATCAAGTTCAGGATTGGCATGAAATCGCGGTACATGAATTATGCTAAATTGGGGTTTGAAATTTTTCAATTTATCTTTGTCATATTCGCGGATAAACAGGTTGCGGGTAAACATATTATGCCAGGCGGTTTCATTTATGACGCGAACCGAAAGCCGATAATTTTCATCGGCACCGGCATAACAATCCTGAACATATAACTGTTTGCCCTGAAGGTAAGCCATAATCCGGCTATAAAGACTTTCGAATCTACTTTGGTCAAAAGGCTGATTTTCTTTGCCCCACCATATATTGTCCTGGGTGGATTCCTCCTTGACTATAAACTTATCCTTTGGAGAACGCCCGGTATGATGGCCTGTGCGGACTACATAAGGCCCTCTATGAGCAATCAGCCCTTCCCGATTGCGGACCGATTCAGAATATAACGATGGTGTCGGAAGATTCCAATAGACACTGCTGGTATTCACTATTCCATAAGATTCTAGAGATTTGTCTTGCATAAATTACGCCTGCGAACTTAATGATTTATATGGCAATTACTTTGTTCTTGAAACAAAAATACAAGGAAACTGTTCATATTGATTGAAATATCGGTCTTTTGACTTGAATATTGACTAAGCATTTTATAAATTCCTAACCTAAACTGTCGAAATTTATTTATAAAGGACTTATTAATTAAGATATCAAAAAGGATTTGAATTTAACAAGACTTAAGTTATGAAAATTAAACAATTTTTGGTTTTACCCAACCTGCCGGAGCGTATTAAAAATCTCCGAGAATTAGCAATGAATCTATGGTTTTCGTGGAATTGGGATATTGTCAGGCTTTTTATTCGGATAGATTCCAATCTATGGGAAAGATCATACCAAAATCCCATAGAAATGCTTGCTTATCTCCCTCAAAAGAAACTCGAAGAGGTTGCCAAGGACGAAGCATTTCTTGCCAATCTTGATAGGGTTTACGCCGATTACCAAAATTATATTAAGGCCAAGCGATGGTTCGAAACTGCTCATCCCAAGCACAAGGATGCAACGGTAGCTTATTTTTCATGTGAATATGGTATTGATACCGGCCTGCCGGTATATTCCGGAGGTCTTGGAATATTATCCGGTGACCACTTGAAAGGATCCAGCGATCTCGGACTGCCCCTTGTAGCGGTTGGGCTTCTTTATAGATACGGATACTTTAGACAGTTTTTATCCTCTGATGGCTGGCAGCAGGAACGTTATGAAGAAAACGACTGGTATCATATGCCAGTAGTATTAGAAAAGGATGAAAAAGGAAATCCGATCAAGTTCTCCATTGATTTCGCCGGCACACCGGTTTTCGTTCAAATATGGAAAGTAATGGTTGGTATAACACCGCTTTATCTGCTTGATACAAACATCCCGGAAAATCCATCCAAATATAGAGAGATAACTTCTGTCCTTTACAGCGGCGATAAGGATACTCGTTTAAGACAGGAAATTCTATTGGGAATAGGCGGAGTTAGGGCACTGGAGACTTTGGGAATCAAGCCCTCAGTTTTTCATTTGAATGAAGGTCATTCAATGTTTCTGTTGCTGGAACGGATAAGAATGTTGAGGGAGCAAAATAATCTATCACTATCTGAAGCATTTGAAGCTGTATGGCCGACTACTATTTTCACAACTCATACTCCAGTTCCAGCAGGAAATGAACAGTTCGATCCCAAATTGATGGAAAATTACCTTAAAGGATATGTCGAGAGTATAGGTTTTTCATGGAATGAATTTTTGGGAATTGGACGGATCTTCGATTCTGAAACCGAGCCCTATAACATGACCGCTGCGGCACTGAAACTCTCGGCCTTTTCGAACGGTGTTTCGAAACTGCACGGTAAGGTCACGCGCAAAATGTGGCATAACATATGGCCGGGACTTCCCACTGAAGAAGTCCCTATAACTTCGATTACAAACGGTGTTCATATAAGATCATGGCTTAGCCATGATATGGTTGATCTTTTCGATACATATTTCGGTCCGAAATTCACCAAACAGCCCTCCCAGTTCGAAAGTTGGGATGATATTCATAAAATACCGGACGAAGAACTTTGGCGGGTGCATCAAAGACGCAGAGAGCGCTTGATATTTTTCGCACGGAAGCGGCTGAGAAAACAGCTTGAAAGGCGAGGAGCGGCCAGTCATGAATTACAGCAGGCGGATGAAGTTCTCGACCCGAGGATTCTTACAATTGGCTTTGCCAGGAGATTTTCATCTTATAAAAGGGCCTTCTTGCTTTTCAGAAATATAAACAGACTTCGCAAACTGGTTAATCACCCGGAGCATCCGATTCAGATCATTATGGCCGGGAAAGCTCATCCGCTTGACAACCCCGGAAAGGAAATTATTAAAAATATCCTTCAGATTGCATCTCGGCAGGAATTCCGGAGAAGGATTGTTTTCCTGGAAGATTATGATATAAATATTGCTCGTTATCTTGTTCAGGGTACAGATATATGGCTGAATAATCCTCGGAGACCGTTGGAAGCTTCAGGAACAAGTGGTATGAAGGCCGGAATCAATGGTGCCATAAATGTATCCGTTCTCGACGGCTGGTGGGACGAGGCATATGCGCCTGAAGTTGGATTTAAGATTGGTAACGGTGAAGAATATGAAAATTCGGAGTATCAAGACAACATTGAAAGTCAGTTTATGTATGATGTCCTTGAGCGCGAAGTTGTTCCGTTTTTCTATCGCCGAAATACAGCCAATTTCCCGACCGATTGGGTTAAAATGGTCAAAAACTCTATGGCAAAGACATTTAGCGAATTCGGTACTGCCAGAATGTTGAAAGAGTATGCCGATAGATTTTATGTCCCGTCCATTGAAGCTCACGCGCGGGTGTCGGCAGACAATTATAAACAAGCGCGTCAGGTTGCTGAATGGAAATCCTATTTGCTTAAAGAGTGGAATAATGTCGCATTTGAAGAGGTTCAAATACCAACAATGGAAGATTCTCCCAAAGTTGGGGAAATTATTCCCGTTACACTAAAAATAAGATTGAGCAATATAAATCCTGATAATGTTTCAGTTGAAGTAATATCCGGCAATCTTAATTCACTGGAACAAATGAACAATTATGAGCCGGTAATTGCTGAACGCGACGGCCAGGGTGATTTGTCCTCAGGCGTCTATTTATATAAAACGAAAGTAACCTGTCGCGAATCGGGACGTTTTGGAATAGCCGCCAGAATTCTTCCAAAGCGTGGCGATATGATTCATACCAGAATCCCGAAACTTATTAAATGGTGGTAGGAAGTAATTTCCCATTCTAAAAGGCCGCGGCAGCGGCCTTTTTTTTATATAATTCCTCACTAGTTGACTTGACTTATTCAATAAATTTCAAAATATTCTCAAATTGTGAAACGTAAACAATAATTACTCGTAATTAAATGATAATGTCTACAAATTAATTATAAATATTATGGAGGATTTTAATGAAGCAAGCAATCTTAATTTTCACATTTGCCGCTATTTTACTTATCCTGCCGGTGTTCTCAATTAATGCTTTCGATTTTTCAAAAATCGAAAATAATGTGGTTGAACATACGCTCGATAATGGCTTGACATTTGTGATATTTCCCAGACATGACGCTCCGGTAGTATCCATAAACACCATCGTCAATACCGGATGCGCCGATGATCCCAAAGGATATATGGGATTAGCTCATATGTTTGAACATATGGCATTCAAAGGAACTGAAGACATAGGTACCAAAAATATCAAGAAAGAAAAAAAGTGGATCGAACTGGAGGATGAAATATTCCGCAAAATCCTCGCCGAACGAGCAAAGGGCGATCTTGCAGACTCAATGAAACTGACACAGCTCGAAGCCGAATTAACCTCGGCCGCAGATTCAGCACGTCAATACGTGGAAACCAATGAATTTTCCCAGATAATCGGTATGCATGGGGGCGTTGGCCTTAATGCCGGAACCAGTTTCGATAACACATCATACTATATCAGTCTTCCCTCAAATAAGCTGGAATTATGGATGGCTATGGAATCAGATCGATTCGCCAATCCGATATTACGGGAACTGTACAAGGAAAAGGACGTAGTTGCCGAAGAACGTCGATTTCGGGTTGAATCTTCTCCGACCGGCAAAATCTTTTTCTCCGAATATCCCGGGATTGCCTATAACGCTCATCCTTATGGACGTTGCATGATCGGTGAGATGTCGGAAATAGAGAATTATAACCGTGATGTAATGCGCGAATATTTTGAGACAAGATATATCCCGCGCAACATGACTATAGGTATAGTCGGCGACGTGGATCCGGATGAGGCCATTCGACTGGCAGAAAAGTATTTCGACAAATTGGAAGACAAGCCGGAACCAATGCCGGTAGATATTGACGAGCCGGAAACTTTTGGAATCCGCAAAACCGTTGTATACGAAGAAGCACAGCCAATTTTTATTATGGGATTTCACATTCCTTCCATGAATCATCCTGATTGGCCTGTCTTAGAGGCACTGGCAAGTTATTTCGGTCAGGGGCGAACTTCGGTGCTCTACAAGAAACTTGTCAAAGAAGAAAAAACGGCAGTCGAAGCATCTTCATTCGTCGGTTATCCCGGCTCGAAATATCCCTCGCTATTTTCAATTATTTGTGTTCCATCAAATGAAAGCACCAACGAAGAAAATGAGAATATAATTCTCGAGGAAATTTACACGCTTAGAAATTCATATATCCCAACAGATGAGCTGGAAAAGATCAAGGCTCGTGCCAGAGCACAATTTATTAACGGCCTTAAATCAAATATGGGACTCGCCTCTCAACTCGCATACTATGAATTGATGCAAGGCGACTGGCGCAAGATGTTCCGCTATTTAGACCGAATTGAGAAAATTACTCAGGAAGATTTGGTTAGGGTGGCGATGAAATACCTCGATCCGGAAAAGCGCGTTGTCGCCTACCTGGAACGTCCCGAAGAAGAAGAAACCGAAAAAGATAAGGCAAGCTAAAGAGAGGGCGCTATGCGAAAATATATAGCATTTACCGCCATTTTTGCGGTACTGATAATGGCTTTCGCGATTCCGTCTTTTTCCAAGACGCGAACAATAGATAAACTCGACTTCCCCGAATTAAGCGGTTTCAAATTGCCGGAAGTTGAAAAAGTAGAACTCAAAAATGGAATAACACTTTACATACTGGAAGATCATGAGTTGCCTCTTGTCCGTATTAATGCTCGTTTGGCAGCCGGTAATTATCTTGATCCTGCCGATAAGATTGGATTGGCCGATATTTGCGGAACAGTAATGCGAACCGGCGGAACTGAGGCAATGACAGGTGACGAAGTCGATATTGCCCTGGAATCAATCGGAGCTTCAATCAGTGTTAATTTCGGCACTACAAGCGGGACTGCAAGTCTGAATATACTCTCTGATTATTCTGATACCGGCCTGGAACTTTTGGCAGATATAATGCGTTCCCCGCGTTTCGAAGAAGATAAGATCGAAATCGAAAAAAGCGCACAACGAACAGCAATATCAAGCCGAAATGACGAACCCCTTGGCATTGCATTCAGAGAATACAAAAAGACAATATATGGTGCCAAATCCCCGTACGCCAGGCATACTGAATACTCAACAATTGAGAATATAACGCGCCAGGATTTAATCGATTTCCACAAAAATTTTATTACACCTGAAAATGTTATGATGGCAATCTGGGGTGATTTTGATAAAGATGAAATGATCGGAAAAATTGAAGAGTATTTTGGCGATTGGGCGACCGGATCCGGGGAGGCCCCTCCCCTGCCGGAAGTTAATTATGATTTTGTAAATAAAGTCCATTACATTGAAAAGAATAATGTTACGCAATCTACTGTACTGATGGGCCATATTGGCGGGAAAGTAACCGATCCCGACTATTATGCTATGACTGTTGCCAATAATGTTCTCAGCGGTACCACCCTCGGCGGCAGGATGTTTAATGAAGTTCGCTCTAAAAAGGGACTGGCATACTCAACCGGCGGTAATTTCACCTCCAATATTGAATATCCCGGTATATTTTACAGCTATGTCATAACAAAACTCGAATCAACAGTCGAAGCTGCCGAAGCTGTAAGAAATGAAATTCGTAGCATGCAGACTGATGCTCCGACAGAAGATGAACTTCAACGAGCCAAAGAAGGTTATCTTAATTCTTTTGTGTTTAAATTCGATTCCAAAGGCGAAATCCTTAATCGTATGATGACTTACGACTATTATGGACTTCCTCAGGATTTTATCTTCAAGGTTAAGGAAGGAATTGAGAAGGTAACGGCTGAAGATGTTATGGATGTCGCTCAAAGACGCTTTCATCCTGATTCGCTTCATATGATTATTCTGGGGCTCGAGGACGCTTTCGATCAATCTCTTACGGCTTTAGGGCCGGTCGACACTCTTGATATTACGATACCTTCAGGAGAGATTCAGGAAGATATCGTTATCAACGAAGAGACTCTGGCCCAAGGAATGGAGCTATTTAAAAAGGCGTTGGAAGCTTCTGGAGGAAAAGAGGGCTTTGCAAAGATCAAATCGGGCAAATCCACATCCGCCGGAGTTTTTTACCTTCCTCAATTCGAAATGAGTATTGAAGCGAAATCTTTGTTTGTTTTTCCGAATAAATCAAAAGAGATTATGACCAGCCCGATGATGCCCGGAGAAATTATAATTGTATCTACCGGCGATAAGGGATGGCGGTCTCAAATGGGTCAGGTAGAGGACATGTCCTCTGAAGAACTTATGGCTCAGAAAAAGGATCGCTTCCGCAATTTGCTTTTGCTATTTAAGAACATTGATAATCCCGAATATCAGGTTGTTTTCGTGGAATCTACAGAATTGGAAGGACGCAAAGTAGATATCTTAAAAGTCATTCATAAGCAAGAAGATATGTCATTCAAACTGGCTCTGGACGCCGAATCTCATCTTCCTGCGGCAAAAATGTATTTCGGAGAGACCCCTGCCGGGCCGGGGAATATTACTCAAATTATATCCGACTATCGTGATGTTTCAGGCGTAAAAATACCCTTTTCTATTACTCTTAAGTCGGGTAATGAAAAGGTTGCCGATATTAATTTCACAGAATATACAATTAACGCCGAAATCCCGGACCAGGCCTTCGTCAAGCCGTAAATTATTCATCCTAAAGCAAAAGGCTCTCTTTTTGAAATTATAAAGAGGGCCTTTTCATTTTTTACTCAAAATAATTGATATTTTATTGAAATATAATTGCATAAACTTCTTTCTCCATACGTCCTATTTTCAGGTAATATCAAGTTATAAAAACAGCCATAATTTTTTTAAATAATTGGCTTTTTGGGACTTGCTATTTTAGGCCTATTTTAATAGATTAGGCTGTTATAAAATGAAAATAATTAATTTGCAATAGGTGAGAGGGAGGTATGAAGTTGCCAAAACCTACACTGTTATTTATCATCATTTCCCTGTTAATGGTTTTGGGGGGATCAAGTCTAACATCCGGAAGAGCGTTATATGATGCTGAAGAGCAGTCTTCGATCGTTTACAAACCTGCTCAAAACGCACCTTTTGTTGATGTCGGAGTTCATAATATCGGTAAAATAGGTATGACCGTCGTCAATATGGGCCAATTCGGCACCGGATTTGTAACCGGAAGCTTGCCGGGCGAGGCTCCGTCGTGTCAATATCCATATCCAAGCCAGAAGGACTATTTATTCGCTGGTTCTTTTTGGATTGGTGCCGTGGTCGGGCGTGATACCCTTGTGTCTGTGGGTGCGGATGGATGGCAGTTAACGCGGGAAATGTATCCTAATTCCGGCTCGCAGGATTGGCCGGCCGGAGGCGCGATTATTGAGCGCTCAATTTCCGACCCTAACGATGAAGATGCCAAGTCTGAACAGGATTTTATTGCTGTTTACTCAGATACTATTCCGGATGAATTAAACATTCCGCCGGACCCTGTCCTAGGACGGCCCCACATCCCTCTCAATATTGAAGTTACTCAGAGAAGTTACGCATGGTCGTATTCATATGCGGAAGATTTTATTTTATTCGATTATTCTATTCGAAATATCGGCCGAAGGACTTTGAATAAGGTGTATATGGGCATTTATGTCGATGGAGATGTCAAACCACCGAGTGGTCAAGAAGGATTTGATGATGACATTTGCGGCTTCAAATTCGATATAGAAACTGAAAAGCTCTTCCCTCGTTTTGACGGCTGCGGATTCCGTGACACTATTCGTATTGCCTGGATTGCTGATAACGACGGCCGCCAAAAGCCTGAGGATCAAAGTTGTGTTTTCCCCGCTCTGACTGGTACCCGAGTAGTAAGGACACCTTCGGATTCACTCGATTATTCGTTCAACTGGTGGATATCTCATGGCGATGCCGCCCTTGACTGGGGCCCGAGAAAACAAGGGATTCCCGAGGATCCTTTCCGTGACTTCGGTGGCTATCTTGGAACACCTGAAGGCGACCATAACAAGTACTATATTATGCGCCATCAGGAATTCGATTATGACCAGCTTTTCTGCGCGTTAGATCATACAGCCGATGGATGGTTGCCCCCACCGGAACCGCCGTCCAGAGCAGCGGATTTTGCCAATGGATATGACACCAGATATCTGCTGTCATTTGGACCTTTCGATATTAATCCCGGTGAAATATTACCCATTTCTTTTTCTTATGTGGCTGGTGAACAGTTCCATGACGAAGGCAATAACTGCAATACATTCGAAGAAATATTTAATTCTCAAGTGCCCGAAGAATTCTATAGCACCCTTGATTTTGGTGACTTTGCAGAAAATGCGGTCTGGGCTTCTTGGATTTATGATAATCCCGGGGTTGATACCGACGATGATAAATACTTCGGGAAATTCCGCATTTGTGTTAGAGATTCCCAGTTCGGAGATGTTATAGACTCCATATTTGATACTACAATTGTTGATGATGAAATCGTTATAGATACTGTGGTAGATACGACTCAGGGCTGGACTGTCACTGTTGCCGACACTCAGTGGTATCAGGGTGACGGCGTGCCCGATTTTAAGGGGGCCTCTCCTCCGCCCGCCCCCGAACTCTGGGTTATTGATACAACCGGAGACACACTGCGCAGTAAATGTATTCCGCGCGTGGATGAATTTAATCAGGGCGAAATCCGTGTTCGGTGGAACGGCTTGAAATCGGAAACGACAAAGGACGCTTTCAGCGGCCAGGTTGACTTCGAGGGCTATCGTGTTTATGTGTCTTATTCGCCCAGCGGGGAAGATTTCTCTCTTGTAGCGTCATATGATGTTCAAGACTATAATCGGTGGACATATAATCCCGCGAGGGGCGAGTGGGAGTTGCTTGAGCCTCCATTCACTCTTGAAGAGTTGCAGGCTATTTATGGGGACGATTTCGACCCTCTTGATTATGATACACCGGAAAACTTCCTTAACTTTGAAGGTACCGCTTATTACTTCGAAACTCAGGATTGGAATCAATCAGACTTGACAGATATGTCAGGCATTCACAAAGTATATCCCGAACAGGCACCGCCGACCTGGACAAGTATAGATTCAGCCAGAATTTATACTCCCGAAGAATTAACGGATGACGGATTATTCTTTAAATATTACGAATACGAATACATCTTGAGCAACCTGCTTCCTTCCCAGCTACACTATATCGGCATTACTGCATTTGACTATGGGTCACCGGTTAGCGGTCTGCCCTCGCTGGAAACACCGCCAAACCAGAATTTTATTGTTGAATACCCGCAAAATCACGCTTCTACCGTTGTTGAAGAAGGTTTAGACGTGGTCGTGTATCCGAATCCCTACAGAATTGATGCCAGTTATAAGCAGTATGGTTTCGAAGGACGCGATTACATTGATGCTAACGGAAATCTTATACAGCAGGAAGGTTTAAATGAAGATCGTCAGCGGTCGATTCATTTTATAAATCTTCCGCCAAAATGTACGATAAGGATATTTACGCTGGATGGGGATTTGGTCCGAGAGATCGATCATGACGTCCCTGCCGATTATCCTCAAAGCGGACATGAACGCTGGGATCTGATTACACGCAATACCCAGGCCGTTGTTTCCGGTATATATTACTATTCTGTCGAATCTGATCAGGGCAATCAAGTCGGCAAGATAGTAATCATTATGTAAGTTGGACGGTTTTTCATATAATAAAGCCCCGGGAGACTATAATCCGGGGCTTTTACTTTATAGGCTGCGGAAAATATTTGTTCAGACATGAAAGAAGACATAAATTACAAATTAATGATTACTTTTTAGAATAGAGATTTTATCTCTATTCATGTATCTACACTTGTGCGAAACAAAATGCATCGATTGGCTTATCTTTTTAGAATCACTTTCCCAATTTTTTTCGTTAATATGACTTTCTGCATTTATCTGATGCCCGAAATGGCAAAAGGTCGGTCCCTTTACGACTCGGAAAAGATATCAACCATTGCAGGTAAGCATGTCAATAACGAACCTTTTGTTACTGTTGGCGTTCATAAGATAAATAAACTGGCGATGACAGTTTCAAACCAGGGACACTTCGGAAAAGGATTCATTCAGGGCGCGACCGATCCTGAAGATGGCGGTCCTGCCCCATCCTGCACATATCCGTATCCCGGCAGAATCAGTTATCTATTTGCCGGGGCATTTTGGATAGGAGCAGTGGTCGGTCAGGATACTTTGGTTTCGGTCGGCGCCGATGGCTGGCATGGAACCAAAGAATTATGGCCTGATCCTTATCCACGCGGAGACATTATTAGGAGATCAATTTCTAACCCTTCTCAAATAAATGCGGTATCCGAACAGGACTTTATTGCCATTTATACCGACACTGTTACTGATCCTTCCAAAGTCACCAGTGATCCTTATGATGAACGGCCGCATATTCCACTCAATATAGAAGTGACTCAGCGAAGCTACGCATGGTCATATTCGTATGCCGAAGATTTCATTTTATTCGACTATTCAATAAAAAACATCGGCAACAAAACTCTTGAAGAGGTCTTCATGGGTTTTTATGTGGACGGTGATGTCAATTATGAGGGTGCGGCAACAGGATATGATGATGATATATGCGGATTTCGAAGAGAAGTTCAATCCCCGCAGGGATGTGGATTTCTGGACACCGTCAATATTGCCTATATTGCTGACAATGACGGCAAACAGACCAGCGAAGAAGGGTGTCCCTATATGGAAAACACATCACCGACATCGGTCACAGGTATGAGGGTTGTCCGAACTCCTTCCGATTCACTTCAGTATTCTTTTAACTGGTGGATATCCAATGGAAATGCCGCCCTTGACTTCGGGCCCCGTAAGGTCGGTACGCCGGAAGATCCATTTCGAGATTTTGGCGGTTTTCTCGGTACTCCAGAAGGCGATTTGAATAAATATTATATTATGCGTCATGAAGAGTTTGATTACGACCAGTTATTTTCAGCGGTGGATCATACACACAAGGGATGGTTACCTCCTGATGTCCAGCGGGCAGCCGATTTTGCCGATGGTTACGATACCAGATATCTACTTTCATTCGGTCCGTTCGATATTGACCCGGGTGAAGTTCTCCCGGTAAGCTTTGCTTATGTTGCCGGAGCCGAATTTCATCATGACTGCAGAGCATTTGACAATATATTCAATGCTTATCAGCCGCAGGCCTATTACAATCAACTTAATTTCACTCAATTCGGCTTAAATTCCATATGGTCTTCGTGGATATACGACAATCCCGGGGTTGATACCGACGATGACGGCTTTCGAGGAAAATACAGAATTTGCGGTTATGATTCTATTTTAACTTATGATACATTGCAATTCGATCCACTAATAGTCGATACATTTTACGAATACACCTCAGCCGACACCCTCTTTTATGAAGGCGACGGCGTACCCGATTTTCTCGGAGCATCTCCCCCACCGGCTCCGGATTTGTGGATACTGGACGAATATGGTGATACTGTCTCCAGCCGAATTTATGCCTGGATCGATGAGTATAACCGCGGAAATATAAGAGTTCGGTGGAACGGTTTCAAATCCGAAACTGAGAAAGATGTATTCAGCGGTCTCGTGGATTTTGAAGGATATCGAGTATATGTCTCGAATTCGCCCTTAAAATCTGAGTTCACTGTTATTTCATCGTATGATAGGGAAAATTATAACAAATATATATGGAATTATTCTCGACAGTTTTGGGAATTAAAAGATCCTCCTTATTCGATTGACTCTCTGAAAACATTATATGGCGATGGGTTGGACCCTAATATCTATTATCGGGAGCACCCTTTTAACTGGGGTGATTCGGTGTTTTATTTCGCTGCCCAGGATTGGAATCAATCTGATTTGACAGATTCCAGCAATATTTATAAAGTCTATCCCAATGAGCCACCGCCCACAACATTGATAATCGATTCCGCTGAAATATATCATCCTGAAGAACTGACACCCGAAGGTCATTTCAAATACTACGAATATGAAATTATAATCGATAATCTTCTTCCCTCTCGACTCTACTATATAGCAGTAACTGCTTTCGATTACGGTGCACCGGGTAGTGCTCTATTATCGCTTGAAACACCGGTAACACAAAACTACGTGGCCGAATATGCCCAGAATTCGGCCTATTCAGTTGAAGAAGAAGGTCTTGATGTAATTGTTTATCCCAATCCCTATCGAATAGACCAGAATTACTCCAACCATGGTTTTGAAGGAAAAGATTATACGGACGGAGCCTGGTCGGGTCATATCGTGCAACAGGCTGGCCTGATGGATGAACGAACCCGGTCTATTCACTTTGCGAATCTTCCCCACAAGTGTACTATTCGTATCTATACTCTTGATGGCGACCTTGTAAGAGTATTAGACCATGATTATCCACCCGGATCCCCTCGCGCGATGCATGAAAGGTGGGATTTAATTACAAGAAACACTCAAATGGTCGCTTCCGGAATATATTATTATTCTGTCGAATCCGAACGGGGGAATCAGCTTGGGAAGCTGGTGATAATAAAATGAAGAATATAATACTTGCTGCTTTGGGGACATTGTTCATTTTAAACTTCGCAGGATTTTTTGTATGTTCGATGGCGTCGCCAAAGGGCCACAATGAGTATAATAGCAGTATTCTCAGAAAGCCGACTATCGATGCTCCTAATGTCGAAATTGGTGTGCATAATATCGGTCAGGTCTGGATGACCGTCACCAATATCGGTCAATTCGGCCTTGGATATCTTGGCGACGCCAGAGATCCTGTCACCGGTATTGAAGCGCCTTCATGTCAATTTCCGGCTACCTCCAATCATACGTATCTATATGTCGGATCATTTTGGATTGGTGCCGTTGTCGGAAGGGATACGCTGGTTTCGATAGGTGTCGATGATTATTACAGTGTCATTGAATTATGGCCGGGTCCTTTTGACCGCATAAAACGCCGCTCTATGCAGACATCGAGTCCGTTTTTTGAAGAGGACGCCAAGTCCGAGCAAGACATAATAGCGGTTTATACAGACACTTTGACGAATCCCAGCTATGTTGCAATTGACAATACCGATGGGAGGCCCCATATACCCCTGAATGTTGAAATCACACAGCGCAGTTATGCATGGAGCTATGCTTACGCGGAGGATTTTATCCTTTATGATTATTCCATTAAGAATGTAGGTCGCAAAAAATTAGAGAAGGTATATATGGGAGTGTACGTTGATGGCGATGTTCACGACGAATCGATAGCAGGATTCGAAGGTTATGGTGATGATCTTTGCGGTTTCCGACAAACAAATCCTTCAATTCAAGGATGTGGATTCACCGATACTATCAATATCGCATATATTACGGATAATGATGGTGACCCTACCGACCAGGGAAATTTTGCCGCCAATTCGGCACTCGGCGCTGCCGGAGTAAGGGTTGTCAGAACACCTTCAGATTCCCTGGAATATTCATTCAACTGGTGGGTAACCGACTATTCTGATCCTTCCCATGATTTTGGGCCGCGCAAGTACGGCACGCCCGATGATCCTTTCCGTGACATGAACGGCATCCTGGGAACGCCTCTGGGAGATCCCAACAAATATTATGTAATGAGGCATCAGGAATTCGATTATGATCAATTGTTCGTGGCCGAAGACAATTCTCCTGAAGGATGGCTTCCGCCGCCGGAAAATGCGCGGGATTTTGCCGACGGATTTGATGCGCGTTATCTGCTATCATTCGGCCCGTTTGATATTTATCCGGGCGAAGTTCTACCGGTCAGTTTCGCATGGGTTCTGGGAGACAATATTCATGTCGAACCTGATGATTTCGAAGAATTTGTGCAAGATAGAAATCCTGAAGATTATTATAGTAAGTGGAATTTTGACGATCTTGCCAAAAATTCTGTTTGGGCTTCCTGGATATATGACAATCCCGGATTTGATACTGACGGCGACGATTATCGCGGAAAATATCGAATTTGCTGTTACGACTCGTCTCTTGTCGAAAATTATGATACCCTATTGACAGATCCCCTGGTAATAGAGACGACGCTTGTCTGGGAAGGTACCGTATGCGACACTATTTTTTATGAAGGTGATAAAGTTCCCGATTTTCGAGGAGCCGCACCTCCTCCAGCCCCTGAACTCTGGGTAGTAAATGATAATGGAGACACTCTTATGAGCAAATTTGCTACAAGAGTAAACGAAAATGGGATTGGTGAGATCCGAATCAGGTGGAACGGATTCTATTCCGAAACCGAAAAAGACGTTTTTAGTAATAAAGCTGATTTTGAAGGTTATCGCGTATATTTATCTTATTCTCCTAATAGTAAGAACTTTACGCTAATTGCTTCGTATGATTTAGAGGACTACGATAGATTTGAGTGGAATCAACTTCGAAGGACCTGGGAATTGAAGGATACGCCTTTTACCATTGACTCGCTGCGCGCGCTATATGGAGATGATTTCTCGCCGTTGGAATATACGCGGGAACGTCCCTTTATATGGAATGATACAGCCTACTATTTCCAGCAACAGGATTGGAACCAATCCAATCTGACAGATACCTTGGGCATTCATAAAGTATTTCCGAATACAAACCCACCTACCATTCCCAATATCGATTCTGCAAGAATATATTATCCGGAAGAGCTAACCGATGATGGTTTGTTCTTTAAATATTATGAATATGAGTTTATAATTCGTGACCTTCTACCGTCCCAGCAGGTTTATGTAGCAGTCACAGCTTTTGATTATGGATCGCCTACCAGTGGACTTGGTTCTCTCGAAACACAGCCGTTAAATAATTATGTTGCCGAATATCCCCAAAACCACGCTCGAATAGTGGAAGAAGAAGGTCTTGATGTAGTTGTGTATCCGAATCCATATAGAATCGATGCCAATTATCAACAGTATGGATATGAGGGTCGCGACTATATTGACAATAAAGGTCAGTTAATTAAACAGGAGAATTTACCCGACGATCGAACTCGTTCGATACATTTTACAAATCTGCCGTCGAAATGCACGATCCGGATTTATACAATCGACGGTGATCTTGTAAGAGAAATAGAACATGACGTTCCCCCCGATTTCCCCCAAAGTTCCCACGAGCGCTGGGATCTGATTACCCGCAATACCCAGGCCGCCGTGTCCGGGATATATTATTACTCGGTAGAATCTAGCATGGGAAACCAGGTCGGAAAGCTAGTAATAATTAAGTAAGCCAGTCATTGCAGGAAAATACTATGAAGCGACATCTTTGGATTTATTTAATCGTAATCTTATCTTTTTCGGTAATATCCTCGGCCAAGAGTCTTTTTGAGGAAGATTTTGATTTTATGCCAAAACAGCAGCAATATATAGATTCCATGCCATATATCACATTATCCGTTCATAATGCCGGGAGAATGGGGATGACTGTATCCAATATTGGTATAATTGGTACGCCCGGCGAGGCGGTTGTTACCGACCCATTAACCGGAGAACCGGCACCATCCCTGGAATATCCCTATGGATTCGACGTGGAATACCTTTATGAGGCGGCGATTTGGGTTGGAACTATAGATGGCCGGGATACACTGGTTTCAACCGCTGGTGGTTCCTGGGGAAGTATTCGGGAATTTTTTCCAAGAACATATCCGGAAGGCGATATAATATTTCGCACTACTAACGACCCGTATTCTGAGGGATACGATAGTGCCGTTTCTCAGCAGGATTTTATTGCAAGATATGCTGACACAATCACCGACCGAAGTCTTACCGGTTATGATAGATATACCGGGCGTGATCATCGCCCTATCAATGTCGAAGTAACCCAGAGCAGTTATGCCTGGGGATATGATTATGCCGAAGATTTTATAATTATTGACTACAAGATTGCCAATATTGAGTTACGGACTCTCGAAAATGTCTATATCGGCTTTTATGTGGATAATGATATTGGATTCCGCAATTATTATTATGGTTATGATGATTTGTGCGGCTTCAAGGAAACGATGTCTTCAAGGTACATCTCGGGTCTCATTGATACATTGAATGTCGTATGGGCAGCCGATAATGATGGCGATCCCAATCCTATAACAGGAGAATTCAACGGTTTATTCTCCCCGACCTCGGTTATGGCAACAAAAGTGCTTAGAACTCCTTCAGATGATATAGATTTTTCATTTAACTGGTGGATACCGCATTACAATGCCGAAGGTGACTGGGGACCGCAAAAACAGGAAAATCTTCGATATTACCATGGCCGCTTGGGATCACCCATGAGCGACGGCGATAAGTATCATATGATGGCCAATGGGGAATTCGATTATAATCAACAGACAACATTTCGAAACCATGGTGGCGAGGGATATCTACCTCCTCCTGATGATGCTTTTTCCATCTCAAATGGTGATGAAATCCGGTATTTATTGTCTTTCGGACCATTTACACTCGAACCTGGCGATGCTCTGCCTCTTACCCTGGCTTTTGTCGCCGGACAGGACTTTCATAGAGGATTTAATTTTGATGATCTCCAACTAAACACCTTATGGGCTGAGTGGATATTTGACAACCCCGGTGTGGACACCGACGGAGATGGCTACAAGGGAAAATATCATACTATCTGCGTTAATCCTGAAATCGCGCGAATAGATACCATTATTGTAGAGGCAGATACTACTTTCGATACAATAATGACCTGCGACTGGGGCGACACCCTTTATTACAAGGGTGATGGCGTTCCCGATTTCAGGGGCGCCGCCCCGCCTGAAAGCCCTGTAATAAGGACATTTCCAAGATTGGATGACCATGGCTTCGGCCAGATAGAAATTAGATGGAACGGGCGTCGTACCGAATCGGTCCCTGATCAATTCAGCCAAAGAAATGATTTTGAGGGTTACCGCGTTTATTACTCCCGCTCAGGTTCACCAAATGATTTTACATTGGTAACGTCCTATGATCGGGATAATTATGACCGCTATGAATATGATAAAGAACTCGAAGATTGGGTCATAAAAAATCCACCCTATGATTTAAGGGTCCTGCGGCAAATGTATGGTGAAGATTTTGAACCCGAAGATTATTTCAATGAAGAAAACCTATTCGCACACCTTCCCAATCCATCAGCCGAATGGGAATTTTACTGGTTTACGAGGCATGATTGGAATCAATCCAACCTTCGTGATACTATGGGAATCCATAAAGTATATCCCGATCAACCCTATCCATCGACCTTAAATCTCGATACGGCGAAAATGTTTTACCCCGATGAAGTTACTTCAGAGGGGTATCTGAAGTATTTTGAGTATCGTTATGTTTTGCGAAATCTGCAGCCTTCAATACCATATTTTATTTCGGTATCTGCTTTCGACCACGGGTTCCCTTCGGCAGATCTGTTGCCGCTGGAAACTGACCGTACCGAAAATATGGTAAGGGAATTCGCTCATAATTCCAGCAGGATTGCGGTCGAAAATGATCTTGACGTTGTCGTATATCCGAACCCCTATCGTATAGATCAGAATTATGAGCAATTTTATGAAGGTTGGGAGGACCCCAATCTACCGGAAGATCAATCGCGGGTGTTACATTTTACCAATCTTCCGCATAAGTGCACGATTCGAATATTCAGCATTGATGGTGACCTGATATCGGAGATTTATCATAATTACGGACCGGATGATCCGGGAGCGATGCATGAGACATGGAACCTCGTTTCACGCAACCGTATGGCGATCACTTCTGGCATTTATTACTTTTCCGTCGAATCTGATTACGGCAACTACGTCGGCAAGTTTGTCGTTATCTATTGATTTTCGGTTTGGATATTCTTTTCATGAGGGATTTTGGGCGTTAGATTAATAAACCCGAGCAATACGATTATATTAGCTCCCGCCATAATAGCCCAGGCAATAATAAAATCCGGTTTTGTCAAATCGAGAAGCGCCCCGCCGACCATAGGTCCCAGCGACCAACCGAGGGTCAAGGCCAACCCATAGAATCCCATATATCTTCCTTCACGCCCTTCCGGAGCCAGGTTAGCCGCTATCGACATCCCGGGCGGCGAGACAAAGAGCTCTCCGGTCGTAAATATGACAAATGCCAAAATGAACCAGGCAAAGGCCGGGAAAAGACCAATCATCATATAGCCGATTATATAAAGTGCGGCACCCAAAATAATCTGGACAGTCAGCCTGTATTTTCTGAGCATCCTTGTGACAGGAAGCTGAAAAAGTGCTACCATAATTCCATTTACGCCGAATAATATGCCCAGTTGTTTTTCTTCAATACCGACATAATCAACCGCGTAAAGCGAAAATGGCGCCATGAACTGGGCGATAATTATATACATAATAATCATTAAAACAATATGCTGGAATATTAGCCGATCCTTGACAAGCATTAAAATAAATCTCGGATGAAATTTTTCAGGAATCTTCTTTCTCGGTTTAACGCCACGCAGAAAAATGGCGATTATTGTACCCGAAATCGCTACCATTATTCCCGATAGCAAAAATAGAAGAGCATACGATTCTTCAGCCAAAAAACCACCTGCTGCTGGTCCCACCGCCCAGCCGACATTTCCGGCGATACGCATTATTGCATAAGCTTCATTACGGCGGTTTGTATCGACAAGGTCTGCGACCATTGCATTGGCCGATGGTTGAAAAAAGGAGCCAAATATCGAATTCACCAACACCAGACCGGCCAGTAAAAGAAAGCCCTGATTGTAATAAATCGATGCGGCCATTAGGATGAATATCGTAGAGCGTGCAATCTGCCCGATAACCATCAATGGATGACGCCCGAATTTGTCCGAAAGTTCTCCCCCCATCATAAATGTTAATCCACGAACTATGGCAGCAATTCCGAAGAATATTCCTATGCTTGACATCGAAATGCCGAGCGAAGAATGAAAATAAATCGCCAAAAACGGAATTGAAAGGGCGAAACCCATCGCCGAGGTCATACGTCCGCCGGCAAGTATATACAGTCTATAGTCGAAACTCTTGATATATTTAAAATCCGCCATCAGGAAACATTCTCCACAAGGTAGCGGGCAATATTATCGAAACCATTGATTTCGTATCTACCCCATCCATTCCGTGACATTTCTATCAGCCTGTCCCCCGTCCTCAAATGATTTAACAAAGAGACAAAATTCTCTGCCATTTTATCATCTTCTATTGCTATCCCCGTTTTTGATTCGGTTATAAATTCGAAATTTAGCGGTGAAAATGATCCTATCAGGGGAAATAGTACAAACATTGGCAACCCCAACCCTACCGCCCAATTGGTGCGCTCATGAGACGGCGCAACCAGATAATCGAAATATTTAAAGAATTTAATCGCAGCCTCATTTTCTTCCTGTCGATTTTTGTGAGATAGTGCAATGATATTATCTCTATTTATAAGCAATTCCGTATCTATGTCGGGATTATAATTTATCGGTTCTACACGAAGTTCTCTTCTTAACAGCCAATCTAAATTACCCCCGCTTTTGCAGAATACAATGGTCCGGTTTTCCGAATCCAATAAAGATTTAATCGCTTGTATAATTTTTACTAAATGCCCAATCGGCTCCGCCCCCGAGCTGAAAAATGCTCCGGTCAATATCTGCTCAGCATTTAACCGCCCCTCCCTGTTTTTATAATAGTACTCAGCCAAAGGCACCAACTCAGGTTCGATGCACAATCCGGATGTCATTATATTATCTTTATTCGGGAACAGGTCCATTGACATATCAAGTGGAGCAAATATTCTCTTCGCTGTCCCAATTTTCGCCTCCTCAGGAACGGCAATTTCTCCATGCTGATAAAAGCATGGGACTTTATTTGAAATCATACCTGCTAGAATAGGATGTGCTACCAGCGTTGGATATGGATTATCATTCAAAAACCGCAATATTCCGCGGGCCATTAGATTTTGGGCTCTGCCGGGCTTTTCGTTATTCTGACTTTTTCGAATGTTACCATACAAGCGTCCGATAATTCCGCCCTGGCTCCCCATTCGGTAAAGAGTTGCAGCAACCTTCCAGAGATTCCTGGAAAGCCCTGAAGATATTTTGAATACATCGGTTATATTTAGTTCGATTCGGTTAGAATATGTTGAACTAAGTGCAGAAACGATACCGTCCAAATAAAACGGGTGACCCCGGCCTATATTGGTATATATTATATTCAGCTTCACCGGCATAAATATCCATTTGAATTCATACCGGGACAATATACCCAAGTAAGTTTACTTGATGAAGGAATTTTTGGCTTTTGTGTTCGATTAATGCAGGTTTTTCAGATAGTTTTAACGAGCTTCGTGATTTGTTCCATTTCTAATATATGAATAAGACGATCCTCGAGACTATACGATCCTTTTAGAATATCGTTACTGAAATTGGAATCCTGGCCGGAAGGCTTTTTCATTTCACTATTATTGAGCCTTACGATTTCATCCGCACTATCGACAACAAGCCCCATACGATCGCCATCCAACTCACAAACAACAATACGATAAGACTGGTCATATTTAACTTGTTCACCTGTTAGAATATCTGCAATATGTACTACTGGTATGACAGTCTCTTGATAATTGATCGTCTGTCTTTCATCGTCGTTTTTAAAAAACACGTTATCTTTTTCGACAGGATTGACAATTTCTAGAACCTTATCTATCTCGAGTCCCAACCATCTTCCCTTAATACGAACACATAAATATTGACTTTTTTGGTCAATTGGCATAAAGGCTCCCTTTTGCTGGATTCAATATAATTTGCTTATTTTATTGTATTTATGCAAGAAAATAATTACGATGGAATTTACCCGTTGCTCTTGAGGATTTCTATCAATTTTGCAGCACTTGAAGGTGAATGACCGCTATAATGATTATTTACATAGGCATACACCTCGCCCCCGTCAGACGAGAATTCCTCAATTACATTGGACCACCAATTTAATTCTTCTTCGCGTTCGTCACGAATATAACTGAAATCATTCTTTATCTTTTTTCGGTCACCAAGAAAGCGGATATACTTAAAGTTTCCGGTAACAGGAATCTCACGAGGCATCCATGGATGATCAACTTGTGCAAGACTTATTTTAAGGCTCTTCAATAAACTTATAAAATCATCGCTCAACCACTTCTTGTTTCTTACCTCCAAAGCCAGTGGAACATCTTTGGGAATTTTATCGAGCAGGGAAACCATCAAATCATAATTATCTTCAGGCTTGAATCCATAAGGAAATTGTAACAAAAGCGGGCCCAATTTATTGTCAAGCCCGGTCATAATATCGATAAATTTACTTGCATTTTCTAATCTGGATTCGATGTCACCTTCGTGTGTTACGATGGAAGGGAACTTGGCAGTAAAAATAAAATCGTCCGGAGTCCTGTCTAGCCATCCCTTTATCATTTTTTTACTCGGAATGCGGTAAAATGTGGCATCGATCTCGACTGTTTTAAACACGGCGGCATAAAACCTTAAGAAATCTGCCTGAGGACAAAACTGGGGGTAGAAATTACCAAGCCAGTCTTTATAGCTGTAACCGGATGTACCTATGTGGATACGCCGAAGTTGATTATCATTCATATCTTGAAAAACAACTCAATACTGAGTTTGTTCAAATTTTAATTGCCTGTTTTATCTTCGCCGGCAGCCTTGCCAAAGTGGAAATAATCGATTATTTTGGGCCAAACAATGAATCGAAAGGTGAATTATGAAAGACAAAAGAAATGATATTCTCGCAAGAAATCTGATTGATTATTCTGTCAAACTCCAGCCCGGCGAAATATTATACCTGGAAATAAAAGGAGTTGAAACAATTGAGTTGGGCAAGGCCATTGTAAAATATGCTACCGAAAAGGGCGGGGTTCCATTCTGGTATTACAATGACGAATCAATAATGAGACAATTCCTGCTAAATGCCACCGAGGACCAAATGAAAGGTATGGCCGACTATCATCTTGGTATGATGCAAAAGGCATCGGCATATCTCGGCCTTCGGGGATCAAATAATCCGTTTGATCTGGCCGATATCTCTTCCGACCAGATGGATAAATTCCAGAAAATATTCTATAAGCCGGTGCACCTCGAAGAGCGCGTCAAGAGAACCAAATGGTGTGTCCTCAGGTACCCTAACGACGCGATGGCTCAACTTGCGGAAACTTCTCAGGAAAAATTCGAAGATTTCTATTTCAATGTCTGTAATCTCGATTACGCCAAAATGTCTAAAGCCATGGATCCTCTTGTTGAACTTATGGACAAGACCGATAAAGTCCGCATCCTGGGCCCCGGAGATACCGATCTGACTTTCTCGATAAAAGATATTTCCATAGTAAAATGTGACGGTACCAGAAATATTCCCGACGGTGAGGTTTACACGGCACCGGTTAAAGACTCTCTTAACGGCGTTATCAAATATAATACTCCCTCATTAAAAGAAGGTTATGTATATAATGATATTCGATTTGAGATAAAGGACGGCAAAATTGTAAAGGCAACTTCGAGTTCTTTTGAAGAAAAATTAAATGAAGTACTCGACACCGATGAAGGTGCCCGGTATTTCGGAGAATTTTCCATCGGTGTCAATCCATTCGTTCTTCATCCCATGAAAGACACCCTGTTTGATGAAAAAATACGTGGATCAATCCATCTGACTCCCGGCCAGTGCTATGATGAAGCTCCCAACGGTAATGATTCGAATATTCACTGGGATCTGGTTCTCATACAGCGAAAAGAATACGGTGGCGGGGAAATCTATTTCGACGATAAGCTAATCCGCAAAGATGGCGTCTTTACCGATGAAAAACTGGAAAAGGCATTTTCAGAGGACAACTTAAAGGCTGATTAATATCATATACTTATAAAAAAGGCCGGCAATCGCCGGCCTTTTTTTATTTGCACACTAATTACATATTTACCAAATGGCCCGGGTTCTGCGAACCTTGGCATAACCTTCCTTGATGATTCTTACAACTTCATTTGGATCATCTGTTAATGAAAAGAGCGATAGATCTTTCTTGGACAAGGTCCCGACCTTTATCGGACTCGAAACAATCCAATCGATAAGACCGCCCCAGAAATCAGAACCGAATAGCACTACCGGGAAATGGAATATTTTCTTTGTCTGTATGAGCGTCAACGATTCAAAAAGTTCATCGAGAGTTCCGAAACCTCCCGGCATAATGACAAAAGCAGAAGCGTATTTTACGAACATTACCTTTCTTGCAAAGAAATATCTGAAATGCAGCGATATATTCTGAAATTGATTGGGTGTCTGCTCTGAGGGAATCTCAATATTGAGACCGACAGATTTGGATTTACCCTCGAATCCTCCCTTGTTGGCCGCCTCCATAATGCTCGGTCCGCCACCGGTGATAATTGAAAAACCGGCATCAGATAGTTTTCTGGTAACTTCTATGGTCTGCTGGTAATATTTCGAATCAGATCCTAGTGCGGATGATCCGAATACTGATACTGCCGGATGCAGGAACCTCAGCGTATCAAAGCCCTCCACAAATTCGGACATAATACGGAACACCGACCAGAGATCGGTGTCGGTATGTTTATTGTTTACATCATTAGTCAGGTAGTTATTGGTGGATGCTGATTCTTTATTGTCCAATTTATTCTCCTTTTTTGTCTATCTATATACATTATAAATCGTCATTTATTCGTAAGATTCAAGAATTCGTTCTTATTTCAGTTAAAATTACCCCCGAAAGGACAATCATTCCTCCTATAACAAATTTGGGACCGATCGGCTCTGCCAGGAAAATTGCCGCCACTGTTGAAGCGATGATCGGTTGAAGGTTCTGGGCGATTGCCAGACGCGACGCCTCCAGATATTTTAAAAGCCAGTACCAAAGCACATATGCTAGCACCGAAACCACAACACCCATATAAATAACAGACAACCATCCCACATGCGTAACAGCCGAGTAATCAAATGCCCGGGCCTGATAAAATCCGAATGGCAAATATAACAGCGATCCGTAAACAAGCGCCATGCCAGTGATTTTAAAGGCCCCATAAATTGTCGCCAGTGGCTTAACCATGATGGTCGCCACAGCCCAGGCAAAAACCGCAATCAAAACCAGAAAGTCCCCCTTAAGGGTCTCAGAGCCAAATTTCACATCCCCCTGATGCAAAATCAAATAAACACCCGCTGCCGCTATAAGAATCCCGGCAGTTCTCCTTACAGTAGCCTTTTCTTTAAGAAAAATGATGGCCATAATATATATATGAATCGGAATCGTCGCAAAAAGGAGACTTGAATGACTGGCAGCTGTCATTGATTGTCCGTGAAGAAACAGTACCTGATTAAAAGGTATTAATATCATTCCAATTATAAGAGTACGAAGGTGGATTTTTAACTGGATTTTCCGAAAGACTCCCAACTTTATCAATACAGGAAGATATATCACGCAGGATATTGAAAAGCGAAAGAAGGCGTAGACATACGGATCAAGTTGGGCCAATCCGACCTTCGCAACTGGAAAAGTAAGAGCGGTAATGGTCTGATGAAATAGTATGACACCATACAAAAACCATCGGCTCTTTCCGCTTCCGTTAAATCCGCCAGCAGGTGTTCTATTATTCAAACTACACCGAACTAATTAGCAATAACCCATTATATTATCAGCGATAGTTAAAGTATATATTTAATTGCTCCCCCGTCGCAGGCAATTGCAGACCCGGTTATATACGCAGCTTTTTCAGATGCAAGAAATGTAATCAGGGCGGCCAGTTCTTCCGGTTTCCCGACCCTTCCGGCAGGAATTGACGATTCCCAGTCTGAATATACCTCTTCAATTGTTTTACCGGTTTCAGACGATATGTTCTTGGCCAGACTCTTTAGCCGCTCAGTATCGGTATATCCCGGCATTACGGTATTGACAGTAACTCCTTTTCCGGCAAATTGATTGGATATGCTCTTGGCAAAGCCCGCCACACCGGCACGCATTGTATTTGATAGAATCAGGTTATCAATCGGCTGTTTGACCGATAATGAAGTTATAAATATGATTCTGCCCCATCCCCTATCAGCCATTCCGTCAATAACCTCGCGAGCCAGATTTACCGCAGACAACAATGTTAATTCTGCGGCATCCTTCCAGGTTTGAACGCTGTGATCGAGAAACTTCCCCGAGGGCGGCCCTCCGGCATTGCCGACCAGAATATCAATTGGACCAAAAGATTCTGTGGTTTTCTTAATAATTTCTTGAGGTGCCCCGTCTCGAGACAAATCGCCCGCGGCAACGTACGGAAAATAACCGGTCTCGACTTTGATTAGTTTGCCCGCCTTTTCCAAATTCTCTTCGGAACGAGAATTTATGGCTACCCTCGCGCCTTCTCTTGCCAACTCTATCGCAGTAGCCAGCCCAAGTCCAGCCGATGCTCCCGTTACCAGTGCTATTTTCCCTTTAATTCCAAGATCCATACTACTTTTTCACCTCTGATAATTCATCAATTAATGCCAGAGCGGCATATGTGCCTCTTTCAAAGTCTTTATGTGATAACCTCTCATTTGGAGAATGAGCATTATCATTATTCTGCCCCCATCCCAGCAGCAATGTATCCAATCCCAAAACTTCTTTGAAAGTTCCAACTACCGGAATAGATCCGCCCTCTTTCATAAACACCGGTTCTATTCCAAAGCCTTCCTTAACCGCCCGTCCCGCTGCCTCCAGCCATGGACCTTCGGTCGGCACCTCGACAGCCGCCGCACCGCCGTGTTTTATTACCTCGCACTCGACATATGGAGGACAGATTTTCTTTACGAATGCTTCTGCCTTATCCATAATTTCTTCGGCCTTCTGGTCCGGTACAAGCCTCATCGTTACTTTGGCCATAGCCCATGATGGAATAATAGTCTTGCCGCCTTCGCCCTGGTATCCTCCCATAATGCCGTTAACATCCAGAGTCGGACGGCACCAGGTTCTCTCATAGGTTGAATAGCCCTTTTCTCCATGAAGACCTTTAGACCCTACAGTTTTTCTATATTCCTCTTCATCATATGGTAACTTGGCGAATTGCTCTCTTTCCCAATCCGAAATTTCACTGACATTATCATAAAAGCCGTCGATAAGAATCCTGCCGTCATCATTTTTCATAGCCGCAATAATTTTGCATAATTCATTGACCGGATTCGGTACTGCACCCCCATATCCTCCTGAATGAAGATCTCTGTCCGGTCCGGTAATTTTTATTTCCACGAAAGCTACACCGCGCAGACCGTAGGTCACGGCCGGTCTGTCTTTTCCGAACATTGAACTATCAGAGACGACTATAATATCCGCTCCCAGCATATCTTTATTTTCTTTCACCCAGTTGGCCAGATTCTCAGCCCCGGATTCTTCCTCACCTTCAATCAACAGTTTAACGTTGACCGGCAACTCCTTATCACTCGAAAGGTATGCCTCAAGCGCCTTTAAATGCGTAAATAGCTGTCCCTTGTCATCGGTAGCCCCTCTTGCCATAATGTATCCGTCCTCGACTACCGGTTCGAACGGAGGCGATTTCCATAGATTGAATGGTTCAGCAGGCTGAACATCATAATGCCCATAATATAGGATGGTCAGGTTATCCGGGGATTTAATTTTTTCGCCGTATACGACCGGATGTCCGGCGGTAGGCATCACCTTGGCGTCGATTCCAAAATCAGAAATATGTTTCGCAAGCCAGTCGGCACAGGCTTTGACATCTTTATTATGCTCGCTTTTGGCCGAAACTGAAGGAAATTTAAGAAATTCAAAAAGTTCATCGAGACGTTTTTGTTTATTCTTTTCCAGGAAATCTTTCGGATTCATTTATTTTCTCCGCTTACTAAAGGGTTTGCATAATATATTCAGTAACATTTAATTTGCGCTAACATTAAAGGAATATTATACTTATTGACATTACAAAAAGCAACCCAATGAAACCAAAAATAGGAGCTTGCGCTTTTTTGGGAACCAATGTTATTTTCAGGCCTATAACTTTATATCTATAAGGATAATAGACATGCGCATCGGGACTTACATTTCGATACTTTTTTTGATGTTTTCAGTTAATCTCTTCGCAGAACCTAATCTAATTCAGGAGCCTGAAAATGTCGATTTCGGCATAGTACCCCAAAACCGCGTTTTGAAACAGCAGGTGATCCTATATAACCCCGGTCAGGATACAGTCACTATAAAAAAGATAAATACCTTTTGCGATTGTATCGAATATATACTAAACGATAGTGTTTTTCTTCCCAATGAAACTACCAACACTACTGTCAAATTCAATTCTATGTATTATAGCGCTTCTCAAAAATGGCGCCCGCACATATTATTCGGTGACAGCAGAATAAGGACATGGGTAAATGCTACCATCCTCGCGGAAATTAAAAATTTCGATCCGATCCATGTTTTGCCGCACACTGTAGTTTTATCGCAGTATGGAAATCAGTTGGTAAACGAAGCGGAATTTAAAATAATAAATAATTCCAACCGGCATATTCCATTTACCATGAAATACTACGACGATGAATTTTATAATCTCAAATTCCCCGCCTTTGTCGCCCCCAAAGATACTGCCTTCGGCAGGATTACCCTAAATGACAAGGGTGCAGCGCATGAATTCGAAAACTCATTTACCTTTGAATTTGTTGACGAATCGGAGCAATCTAAACATTATTCAGTGCCGGTTATACGTAAAATATATAGATAATATGGATTTATGGCCGATAAAGGTCAATAATACGCTTGACATAAAGGTATCTTTGGATAGATTAAAGTAACTACTTTTTAATGAAATCGATTTATTTACCCTTGGAGGTTATTAGTTCATGAAAAAAACGGCTTTAGTCTTTTTGACTTTCGTCTTTTTGCTCACAGCAGTTATGTCGGCTTCTGCTCAGCCGGAATTAACTATCCCGGAGCCGGAATTTGATTTTGGTTATGTTCCGCAGCATTCGAGCATAAGTCATGTCTTCTGGCTTCACTCAACGGGCACGGACGAGCTTAAAATCGCCAACGTGCGGCCTGGCTGAGGCTGCACAAAAGCTCCTCTTGACAAAGAGGTGCTTGCTGTCGGTGACAGCACACGGTTAGAAATTATTTTTTCGACAAAATCATACCGCGGACGTCAGTCCAAACGACCCGCAATAACGACTAACGAAGGTCCGGAGCGGAAATATGTTCGTATTGCTGCGCATGTAGTAACAAATCCCGATTCAACATTCCCCATCCAGATTAAGCCGTATAAATTCGACATCTCTCAATTCGGAGAGAAAGAGAGGAAACGTCTGGAATTCGATATCACCAACCTTTCTGATCAGGATCTGGAGATTACATTAATAGATATGCCGGCCGGTATGTTTGAACTGACTTTGCCCAAAAAGATTGGGGCTGGTGAGACTGAAAGCGGTCGAATTGAAATTCAGGATGATTATGTATCGGAAGAATTTCAGAAATCTCTGACAATTGAGCTGAATGATGCCGCAAAGACACGATTCACGATACCAATCAAACGGTCAATTAGAATTCCCGGCAAAACCCCGGGCATGTCCAAGGCAGAATAGACAGTCAATATCTATTTAAAACAAATAAAAACCCCGCCGGTCAGGCGGGGTTTTTTATTCTGTTTATTTTTATTGATCTAATATAATCCCGGATCATTATCTTTCAGGACTTCTTCCCAGCTCGCGTTATAAATCTCACCGCTTGCCGTTGAATGAACCAGACGGTAGTTCCCATAACCATCTATGTCCTGAAAGACAAATATTACGCCGCCCTGTATCGAATGATATGTCCATTTCTCCCACGGTTTACCATAACTTGGCGCTGTATATTCATCGCGCTCATCCCATGTACCATACTGCAAAAGAATTCTTCCCCGGTCGGTTTGCCAGCCATCATTGGTCTCAGGAAGAAATGAGAAATTTTCATTCGCGTATATATAGCGGCGATATAAATCTATCATAAATTCATTCTCAGGAGTATCCGGATCAGGATCTTTGTCATTTAAAAACTGATTGATATAGCGGATTTTTCCGCTGTCATTAAGAGAATTCAGCATCGCCATTTCCTGCGGAGCCAATAAAAACCGAACCAGTTGCCGACGGGTTTCCAGTGAAGCTGTGTCATACGGATGAGATATATTGTATCTTATCTCTGGAGGCATTTTCATAGCCGATTGGGGCGGGAAAACGACAAATCGTGCTGAGGAAGTATCGGCAACATTTTCCGCCGGGTCTAGAGCGATTAATTTTAAATCATATTTTCCTGGCTCAATGCCCCTTATATTCAGCATATTGGAAACGACCGATGAGGAACCCGGCTTGAGCTGTCTGACCTGTCCATAATCGGTATATAGTGAGTCTGTGGCTGTAAAAACTTTATAACTCAAAATCAGGGAGTCTCGATTTTCTTCTTCGTACGGGATATTATAGATCTCCGCATAAACATAAAGGATTGAATCATTATGACTATAAATACCCATCGGGTTCGGTATAACTTCCCTGCCGTTTTTTACCAGCCGCGATCCCTTCGACTTTTGAGGATCGACAATTTTTATGCTATGGGCAAATTCAATCCCGGAGATATTTAGATCATCACCTCTGATTGAATCGATTTCGATACGGTCATAATAGAATAATCCCTCATTCTTACTGACCGGATCAATAACGGTGAGTTCACCGTTATACACTCCTGGGGGAAGCATCAAATAAAGTCGGTTGAACAGATGAATATCTTTTTGTGCAATTTCCGATGAATCCCGGCACCGGGTTAAAAAATACGTGCTGGCGCTATCGACCGGATTACCGAGTGTATCCTTCAATAATAAATCGGCATATATACCGGCTATAAGCGCACCTGTTGAATCCGGAAGAAATTCGAACTGACCGCGATTGACAGAAAATGGAAATTCAATATAGATCTCCGGGCCAGTCCGGGGATCAGGATATGTTACGATGCCCGCCTGAACCTTTAAAGGATCCGCCTTTTTTGAGACCGGCGTGTCTTGTGCAATTGCAGAAAATGAAAAAATAATACCCAGAATCACTGCAAAAGATAAAAATCTTTTTAATCCCATTATCAAATTAACCCTCCTGGTTGCTTACCATGACCTCCCATCATATGGGAATTGCAGCCTGAAATCGCCATCGCCCCATTCATCCACAAAAACAAATCGGCGAGGCTCTTTCAGATGATAATAATACCATATTTGGTAGGCCTTTGAGTCCACTTCAAAAGGATAATCTTCGACTTGATCGGGTGCACCATACTGAATAAAGATCGCCCCCCGATCGGTTAGCCAACCTGATTTTTTTAGGGCCGAAAAATATCTGTTGGCATACTCGATTCTTTTATAGTAGTCATCTTTAACTTCATTTTCAGCGGTGGCCGGCGTTGGGTCTTTGCTTGCCCAAAATGAATGCCATGCTTTTAGTTTATTCTCCTGTGATTCAGCACTTCTAATCTCCTTTATTTCATCGGGATTAGCGATATATTTTAACTGACGCAGCGCTTCCTCGAAATCATGTAATACCAATGCACCTGGAGACCATACAACATTGAACTGCGCCTGGACTTCATCGGAAACACGGTTACGTCTGCCATAAGTCTGGATCGATAAAATATACTCTTGCGATTTCAAGCTGTCGAAACTGACCTGACGAATATGGCGCACAATGTCGCCTTCCTTTTCGAAATCGATAGTGACAGTATCCCTGTAAACAACATCTTGATGACTATCCATAATGCGAGTTTCTACAAGGGTATTATTCAATTCTGATTGGCCCTGGTAAATCTCAAAATAATAGACCACACTACCGGTTGAATCTCCATAGAACTTGTGAGTCACCGACGGAATAATGGTAATATTACCTTTTATAAATACAGAGTCGATTATTGCCGTATCCACAGCTCGTACAAATTCAATTCCTGACAAATGTGGATAGCTGTCATCGTATTTTCTTAACTCAACGTTGAATGCATTTCTGATCCTTGTCTCCGAATTTTTGTCATTGAGGAAACATTCGATCTTATATTTTCCCGGCTCGAGATCGAGAGCAATCTGGCTTATTCTGAAATCATCCGGAGAATTGGATGCTTCATAAGAATCGTAAACGATTCTCTTATCCCGGCTGAAAGCATTAACCTGCCGGCCTTTGTTGTCATATATTCGCATCGAGAATTCATAGTCGCCGCGGTATTTTCCATTTTCATTTATAATGGTTAAAGAGGCATTGTAAATCTTGTAATATACTTCTAAGCGGGTTTTACCGTCGAGTTTGCCTCGAAATTGGGCATAATCGACCAGGAAGCCGCTTCCTCCCGTTTCCCTGTCAAAGCTAAATGTCTGCTGACCGTAACCGCTGACAGCCAGAAAGAGAATTAAAAGTATCGCACCAAATAAATGTAGTTTCTTAACATCCATAATTCTATCCGTTATACACCTCCACAATAATCTACGCACCAGTTTTTTAAATATCAATAATAAATTTGGCAATATATCCGAAGTAGCGAGTTGCTGTCTAACTTTTTTTATTCATAACGCAGAGATTCGATTGGGTCGACCTTTGCCGCCCTGTAGGCCGGATATACTCCTGCAATCAAACCTACAGAAACAGCCACAAGAAATCCCAGGAGAACATAAAATGTCGAAATCCCAAATGGCAGAGGGCTCACAGTACTTATCAGAACCGCCGTCAAAATTCCTGCACCGATCCCTATTATTCCTCCTGTCCCGGATAAAGTCATGGCTTCGATTAAAAACTGCCATAGAATATTACTTCTTCTGGCACCTATCGCCTTTCTGACACCAATTTCCCGGGTCCTTTCGGTTACGGAAACAAGCATAATATTCATAACACCTATGCCGCCGACCATCAAACCGATAGAGGAAATAACAATCATGGCTATATAAATATATTGAGTAATATTTCCGACCATCTCACGAATATTTTCCTGGCCAAAAACCGCAAAATTATTTTCCTTATCGTAAGGAACCTTCCTCACCCTTCTGAGGACAATTGTTATCTGGTCCTTTGCTTCGTCGATTTTATCAGGAGATTCTGCGCTTACGACCAATGTCAATGCCTCATCCCAGGGGTACATTTTCTCAAAGGTCTCCAGCGGTATATATACTTTATTATTATCGTCATTATCGAACATTGATTCCTGTTCTTCCCTGACACCAACGACATTAAATCGTACATTATTGACTCGAATTTGCTTGCCAATCGGGTCTTCATCGGGAAAAAGAGCGTCCCTTACAGTGGTTCCCAAAACGGCTGCTCTGGCCCGAATATCGTTATCCATATGCGTTATGAATCGGCCCGACTCCAGTCCGATATTATGAACCTGAACAAAATCCGGGACGACCCCGACAATGGCTGGACGGTTAGCCTTGCGGCCTTTATATTTAATTACATTACCGCCCCTCTGCCAATAATGATTTTCCGGTGACACGGCCGTTACGGCAGGGCAATTCTCCCGGATCGCATTTGCCTCCATCGTTGTCATAAAGGGGTAATTCCTTTGTTCTTCGGTGAGATCCTCCCAGTCGGTTTCCGGCGGATGACGATCTACAAATATTATATTACTGCCAAGTTCATCGATCGATCCCTGCACAGCATCGTCAAGACCGATAATGAGCGATGTCATCGCAATAACCGACCAGACCCCAATCAGGACGCCCAGTATAGTTAAAAAGGAGCGGAACTTGTTTGAAACAATCGCCCCCAGCGCCAGCAAGACCCCTTCTTTTAGTTCAACAAAAGTCATCTCTATTCGAAACTCAATGCTTTTACCGGCTGAAGACGCGATGCCTTCATGGCTGGATAAATGCCGAAAAACAGCCCAACTCCACCCGAAATTATAAGTCCTAGAATTATCGCAAAAAGCGATGGAGACATATCCATATCTATCAAATTTATTAGAACATCACCGAGCACGACACCTATCGTTATCCCAATAATACCTCCTCCCAATGATAACACTAATGCTTCAAATAAAAATTGCAACAGAATATCCTTCCTTCTGGCACCGATTGATTTTCTGATCCCTATCTCGCGTGTTCTCTCGGTAACGGAAACCATCATAATGTTCATTATTATTATTCCGCCGACAACGAGACTTATCGAAGTAATCCCGATCAATCCAAACCGTAAGTATTTAGTAACATCATTTAATGCTTCTTTGAATGTATCTGCTGTCATCATTGAAAAATCATCCGGTTCATCATACGGAACATGACGGTAGGCCCGCAGGACCACTCTTACTTCGTCCATGGCATATTCAAGTAAATCGAGGGATTTTGCTTTTACCAGAATTGTAATATCGCCGTGCCTCCGATGAACAAAATCTCGTGCAAAAGATGAATATGGAACAATAATAAGACGATCCTGATCGTTGCCAAACATTGCTCCCTGTTCCTTGGCTACACCAATGATTGTATACTTGATTCCTCGAATTTTTATGTCTTTGCCAATTGGATCGACATTTGGATACAGTTCATTTTTAACAGTCTGACCAATAAAGGCAACCCTTCTCCTTGCAAAATCGTCTTCTTCCGAATGGAATCGCCCATAAGCAACTTCATACTCGACTATCTCAACAAAATTTGAGCTCGTTCCGGCAATCCAGACATTTCTCAATTTTTCATTTTTGTATTTGGCATCACCATGCGTAAATACTCTAACCGCAACGTCCTCGCAGGTTTGGCAGCCTTCTCTAATTGCCTCGACATATTCGTATTTAAGCTTTTTCCTCTTTAATGCCTCAAAAAATTCCTTTTCGCTTCTAATAAAGCCCATCCGGCTTATGGTAAATGTGGTCGGACCCAGGCGGTCAATTTCATCGGTAATGGACTTGGTCATTCCTTCCAAAGCCGAAACGATCGTAATAACCGAGGTAACACCGATAATGACTCCAATCAGAGTCAGCGTCGTTCGCAGCTTATTGACCCAGAGAGCATTCAGGGCCATTTTAAAAATCGACCAGAATATCATATTTACATCAAAGAATTGTTAATTATTTACTATCTTTTCGATTTTGCCATCTCTAATATGCACCACGCGCCGGGCGTATTTGGCTATCTCCTGCTCGTGCGTCACGACAACTATAGTGTTACCCTTTTTATGCAGATCATCGAATAAATGCATGATTTCCAAACTCGTTTTGGAATCCAGATTACCGGTTGGTTCGTCCGCCAGAAGAAGTGACGGTTCATTTACCAGGGCCCTTGCCAGTGCGACTCTCTGTCTTTGGCCACCGGATAACTCGTTCGGTTTATGGGTTACCCTGTCACCGAGATCGACTATTTCCAGGGCCCTTTGCGCCATTTTCTTTCGGCTTTCGTTTGGCATTCCGCTGTAAACCAGGGGAAGTTCAACATTATGCAAAGCCGATGCCCGCGCCATCAGATTAAAAGTCTGAAAAACGAATCCGATTTCTTTATTTCTGATTCGGGCCAGCTCATCATCATCCATCTGGCTGACGTTCTTGCCATTTAAAATGTACTCGCCCTTGGTCGGTGTGTCCAGACAACCGATCAAATTCATCAGGGTTGATTTCCCGGACCCGGATGGTCCCATGATGGCTACATATTCACCACTATCAATTTCTAGGGAAACTCCCTGCAGAGCGTGCACCCTGACCGCACCCATGTCGTAGGTTTTCCAGAGGTTGTGCGCTACTATGAGTGCCATTAGAATCTACCATATTCTTGACGTTCAGTCTTTTCAACCGGATCACCATGCTTAAGATCGCGAAGCGTCCTGAAAGGTCCGGTTATAACTGTATCATCTTTACCTATACCCGACTTTATTTCGATATTGCGTTCGTCCGCAATGCCTGCCTCAACCTTTACAAAATGTGCCTTTCCATCCTTAAGAAGAAAAACACCTTTATATTCCTTTATATTTTTATCTTCTCCATTCCCTCTTCTGCCTCGACCGCGCCTGCGCTCATCATTTTCAACATGATCGGGATTATTATCGTTTGCGGATGCAAATTCTGCCGGCTCTTCTTGAGCAGGGGTTTCTTCGGAAGGCCTTTCTTCTATTGGCTTTTCTTCATCGATATCCTTGCCTTCTGCCTTCGCCAGAGAATCAGCGTTCAGGCTGCGTATAACAACCGCTCCATACGGCACAGCCAGAACATCTTCACGTTTATTGGTTATAATATCTACCGTTGCCGACATGCCGGGCTTAATTTTCACATTAGTGTCTATAAAGAGTACCTTAACCTGAAAATTCGTTGTCTGCTCGGTTCCCGCACCCGAGGTTATGGCAGTATTGCCAACGTCGACGACCTCCCCGGAAAAAACCGTATCCGGAAAGGCGTCTACTTCGATTTTAACTTTTTGGCCCAAATCAACTTTGTTTATCTCAGTCTCATCAACTTCGACATTAACCTCGAACGCATCCAGATTCGATATTATCATTAGTGTCCGTCCCTGGCTGTAAGGAGTTTGTGCCGCCGCAATCTCCCCAACTTCGGCATCGAGATAAGTAATTACACCCGACATTGGTGCCAGAATTCTCGTCTTATTGAGATTATCTTCCGCCTTTTCAAATCTCGCCTGAGCCTGTTTGATCTGACTTAACATCGCTTCGTAGGAATATTTATTATTCTCATACTGATACCGGGCATTATCCAGAACCGTTTCCGAAACGAGTTCTCTGTCAAACAATTCCTGCTGCCGCTCATAATCCTCTTTGGATTGAAGATACATTGCCTTGGAAGCTTCAGCCCGGGACCGAATCTCATCAAGAGAATACTTTACTTGATCGTAGTCCTTCTGTAGTTGAACAGTATCCAACTGGACAAGAATCTGCCCCTTTTTTACTTCCTGACCCTCACGAACAGGAACACGAATAACCTCGGCTGTAACTTCCGATGTTATATTAACCTGAGTCTTTGGCTGTACCGTTCCGGACGCAGAGACCTCCTCGGTAATATCTATTACCATTACTTCTTTAACATTTACGGGAGTAGCCTCTGGACCGCCGCCGCCCAACGCAACTGCTAGAATAATTATTACGACTATTCCGCCAACGAGTAGGAGAATATTCCTATTTTTCTTCTTCATGATCCAACCTTTAAAATTAACATAAGTTTATCTAACACCCATCGCCAATTCAAGTCTGGCCACCGCTAGATTATAATCAAACTCTGCCTGCGCCCTATTATTTTGAGCCGTGACAAGCGAAACCTGGGCGTCAAGAAGCTCCAGAATCGTCGCTGCCCCCAAGTTATATTTCTCTTCCACTAATGACATATCTTCCTGGGCTGCCTCTACATTTTCCGAGGCAACATTAAGAGCTTCCTGGGCTCGTTCTATTCCCAGATACGCCTCTTTTACATCAAGAGCGACCTGATTACGCGTAAAAAACAGACTTGCCCTGGCATTTTGAAGTCCCAGTTTCGCCCTCGCCATATCTCGCTTTCGGCTGAAATTTGTGAAGATTGGCAAACTTACCGAGGCACTCACCGACCAGCTTTCGTCTTCAGGTTTGAAATCTGTTACCTCCGACCATCTGCTGTTGCTCCAGCCCTTGCTGAAATTGACAGATAATGAGGGCAAATATCTACCAAAGGTCGACCGAATATCATATTTCGCCGCCTTGACACTATATTCGTCAGCAATAAGTCCCGGATGATTTGCCAATCCAAGTTTCAAAGCATCACCCTCGGTACCTTTATACTCCTTAGCCTCAAAGTCGGTGGATAAAGTATCGTCAGAATTGACATCAAGACCAATTATGAATTTCAATTCGGCTTCGGCAATTCTAAGATTATTTTCCGCATCGATTAACCCAAGCCTTTCATTACCGTATTGAACCTTGGCCTTAAGAACATCAGATCTTGGAACGGCACCTACTTCATATTGCGATTGCGCAAGTTTGAGTTGTTCTTCTCCTCTTTTAACCGCTTCCTGGCTGATTCCAAGCCGTTCCAGCGAATTTAGATAGGCGAAGTATAAGGTTTTGACATTAAAAATAATTCCCTGCTCCGATGACTCTGCAAGATATTCGAAATACTTTTTATCCTGCATTGAACCGAGCAAGTTAAAAAGGTTGCTTCCCCCATTAAAAATCGTCCAGGAAGAATTGAACCCAACTGAATAAGATTTATTTATTCCACCGGTTTCGACACGATTTTCAAATGTAGTTACATTCAAAGTATCCGGTGGAACAGTGGCATTATCTCCAGTGACAGTAAAAACGACACCCGTATCTATAAAGCTCTGTGCCAGCGTATGTGATTCATTTACAGATCCGCTGGCAGAAAGACTCGGCAAGAAAGCGCCCCACGACTGCCAGACAGTCTCACCGGCCAGTTTTGCTTGATTTTGGGCCTGAATAACAGTCTCATTTTTTTTCAGTGCCATACGAATGCAATCATCAAGAGTTAATTCCCGTGCAAAAATTATTCCCGCACTTCCCTGCAATAATATCGCTGCCAATAATAAAACAATAGACTTTTTTACCATCACTTAATCTCCTATGGGGGTTAATAAATAATAGTCCCACCTGCGAATAAATTCAATCCGGCAACTATGGCAATAAATATCAACCATATGGGGAATAATACGTAAGCAAACTTTTGCGGTTTCATATTATATATTATTCCAAGACCAATACAGGTTACTATTATTCTCCATACTGTAAACAGATCTATCTGACGGAACAAATAGAAGAGAAAGCTGCCATCTCCAATAACAGGCCTGAGGAGCCCCAATCCGGTATATATATGCATGGTTTCCTGCCATATTATTAGCGCGTTGCGCAAAACATCCCCCAGCGCCCCGATAAGGGCGGCGTAGGCTACAACATTCAGAACCATCCAAAAACTTGCTCTTCCGCCAAAAACGAAATTTCCAATGACCTTGCCCACCAGACTTATGACCAATGCTATGACAAGCGGCATTCCGATAAAGATGAATGGATAGAACCATTTAAATTCATTTTTTCTTGCCTCTTCAAAATTTTCCTTTACCCGCGTCATCGTTTCTTCATATTGCTCGGCAGACATATATTGCTCATATTTCCGCATGTTATCATAAACCTGCGTCTCCATATCCTGTACATAATATGGCCTTGCAAAATGGCCGGCTAATCCCGCCAGAACACCCGCTACTACAATGGGTACAATCCACTCCCATTTGCTGCTGAGGTTTTTAAATACTGTTGATGGTTCTAAAAAGATTTTGAAAATTTTTGATCCGATCGACTCCTGCGGTTCCATCGATTTAACTTCGGGCGCTTGATCGTTTAAATCATCCATGTCCCGCTCCCATGTGTTAGTATTTTAAATTATTACTTTCAGGATATATACTGAGCCTTATAGATGTTTATTCATACTCAATTTACTAATTTTTCCAGGAAATGTTGCAAAAAAAGCCGGCATAATGAGTTATGCCGGCCTTTTTTATAAGCGAATTTTTATACTTTTATCTTGTATCAATATACATCTTAATCATGGGGAATCCATAAGGCGAGCCAACTACGCTGCCGGTATGATTGGTCAGTCTGTATTCAATTGAGAAATTCGGTTCATTTAAATTTCTTACATCATATGGCGGAATCCCGGAAATGGTTGAAAATACAATTATGGGAAAGTTCTCATTGGACGAAAAGTTATCAGGCTCAAGGGTAACTATAACTGCACCCTTTGCCAAACTCTCCCCGGGCTCCGCGAAATGAAACTCGGTTTCGCCGCAAGGAAGATTAGCTATAAAGTCCTCTCCCGGATGTTTCATGATTCTGCCGTCTTCAGAATATCCTCGGAAATCATCCGGCGCACCAAATTTCTTAAAGGGACCGGTCGTAACTATTGGAGTATTTTCATAATCCGGGTATAACTGCTGAAGGTAAAACTTAATCCAATCGGGTGCCGCCAGTCGTCCAAGTTCGCTGCAATCCGACGGTAAATAGGGTGAAAATACCCAGCCTTTATAATGCCAGTCGGTACCCTCGAGTGACGGTACTTCATCATGATATTCGAGAAGCAAATCAAGCAATTCTGCATATCCATTCGTAGTATGAGTAATACTAGGATGATAGTCCTTAAACGGTGCAACTTCAAACGTATCAACCACTCCGGTGCAAGTATCGGTAAAGATATAAGTCTCGATGGAATCACTGGTATTTACGGAATAGAAGATTGAATCGTAGCTCATCGTGTAATGCGTAAAGGTGTCGATATGAAGGGTATCAATCACCGTCATGGCTACAGTCGATGTACACGCAATACCGACCCAAACGGAATCTGCGCTAACCTCATCCAGGTTAAGTGTATCTTCCACTTCCCAGCGTTCCGATTCAAAGGTATCCGGATAAGCATCGACGAGATCCGTAATATCGGTAGAATCGACACAATTTACACCTTCAATTGAATCACAGATAAAATACAATGTTTCAATTTCAAGGAATATATCAGTCGGGAACTGATCCTTATCATAACTTACTCGAGTAGTATCTAATCTGAATACCGAATCATATACATATTGGGCAAACCAGACCCCGCTGGCAATCTTGTCCAAAGGATCTTTATTCAATTTGGTCGGCGTCGCAAGTGAATAAACTGCGGTAGATAGACTGAAATCAAGCGGAATTTCGAGTGTTAATGGTCGGTCTTCAGGATCGGCAATTTCATCAATAAGCATGATTGGACCGGGAGCCGGGTCACTATCAGGAACCGCTTCGACTGAAACGGCAATATGGCTGAAATAAGGATCCAAAAGATCATTCTCTATAGTCCATATCGTATCTATTTCTGTTGAATCGACATCATACATTTTATTCCAGTATGAATCCCAATAAAAAGTGCCCAGGCTATGGTGGGAATCGGCTGTGTCAACGGCCCATACCTCGTAAATATACCCTTCCGGCAATGTCGGAAGTTGTTGCGGGGAAACGGTTAATAAGGTGGTGGATACCGGCGCCACAACATCTTCGGGCTGATCACAGCCCCACATGAGGGCCAATGTTGCAAGCATAATTAAAATGATCGACAAGCGGAAATAGCGCCCTTGCATATGGTTATATCCTCCTAAAAACAGGTCTTTAAATTTTAATAAACGATTATACCTCAAAGCATTGAGACTGTCAAGGCCTAAATTGCAAAAATGTCTTATCTCCATGCAGGCTAATCCCTTTATAAATAACATTTTATTTAAAGAAATGACGTTCAAGGCCGATAATTAGATTAAAACAAATTTAACATTTTGAGAGTAAAAATTGAAGGTTTGTCCCAAATGTAAGGCAGAAAACCTCTTCGAAGGTGCACAATTTTGTCGGGAATGCGGTTCGCCGCTTGATGAAGAGCCCGAAAAAAATGTCCAAACCGATCAAAGTGACGACAATCTAGATTTCGTCGTAACCGAAACACCTGATTCCGACCCACCAAACCTGGCGGGTATGCAGGAAGAAAAACCGGTCGAAAAGGAAAAATTCGAAGAAGCCGGAGGTTCCGACGACGATCTTGAGATTACAAACACTCCGGATTTACTCGCTAATTCCGATGTTGATTTGCCTCTGGAAAATCAAAAACAGCCGGAGTATGACTTCAATATTGAACAGGATACAGTGCCGGAAATTGCATCAAATGACCAAACTAATGATGATTCCGGCAACAAAAATCATGAGGCAAACGAACCGGTTGGAATTGACTGGGACAAAGATGCCGAAAAAGCCTCAAAAGTTAATGAAAGGATCTCAGAATTAAATAATTATGCGGAAGAAAAAGAGGATAAAAAAGAATCCAAGATTCCGTTTAACTCCGAATATGCCCCGATTGATCCTTCAAAAATCCCGCCAAAACCGCCGGAAAGTAGAGACATAGAGCAGGAAAAATCAACAGTAACACAAATAGATGACCCTGCCTTAAACAACGAGCCCAAAATACAACGTTCTCAAAAGGCGCGTGGAATAGCATATTACCGCAATAATATCATTCAATTGGCCGGGAAGCCATTTCTCCATGAAAATGATGAAATCGTCGTTAATGAGAAGCCATATCTTCTCAAACCGAAGAAAATAGATAAACGGCTTATTTACGGACTGGTAGCGGCTGCCGTTCTTGTCGTTATGATAGGCGTAGTATCGCTTCTTGTGCAGGGTGGAATCGGAGGCGAAGGTGAAATTGTCGGGATGGTGCTCGATGAATACACCCAGCCTTACCTTGAAGGCGCAGTTGTTAGTATACCGTCTCTCGGAAAAAAGACAAGGACAAACGCCCAGGGCTTTTTCCACTTTGAAGGCGTACCGACCGGCACTTATAAAATTGTATACCAGGTTTCTGGTGATGTATATGGTGAAGGGAATGCTACTGTAACCGGCGGGCACTTGACTATGGCCAGTTTTAGCGAATGGTATTACGGGGACTACGCTCAAAAAAAAAATGAAACCGCAGAACAACCGGTAGCCGGTAGGCCAAGCGCTCAGCCTATTGCGGCAAAACCGGACAATTCTTCCAACGATTCGAAATCTAATAAAACACCTCCGAAAAAATCGTCATCTAAAACCTCTTCAAATAAATCCTCAAACACTTCAGCGAATACACAGGCATACGGTAAGATTAAACTGAATGCCAATGTCGATAATGCCAAGATAGCGGTTGATGGAAATGTTCTCGGACTTGGCAACAACACATATTCGAAAATATCTACTGGCACTCATACGGTTATAGTTTCCAAGCCGGGTTATAAGGATTTTAAAGAAACTGTCAAGCTGGCCAAAAATGACACACATATCTTGCACGCCAATCTGTCCCGCAGCGAAAGAACGGAGAAAATGACTGTAGAGGATTATATTTCGCGCGGTCGGGATGCAATAAGACAGAATGCATTGAGACTGGCCATTGACGATTTCAGTCGTGCGATTGATAAATCTCCGGGAAATCTCGATGCCTACATAGAAAGAGCTGAAGCATATTCGGCGGCCGGAGAAGACGCAAAGGCGGCCGGAGATTATGTCCGTATCGGCGAAATATGCCGCTTCAATAAAGATATAGACAAATCAATTGATGCCTTCACCAAAGCTCTCAAGATCAATGATGAGAGCGCGGTGGCATATATCGGGCGTGCCGGTGCCCGCCTGGACAAATCGGAATATCGATCGGCGCTTAAAGATTATGAATCGGCGCTGGATATAGATAAATATTCCTATCCCGCTCTGCTTGGAGCCGGATCCTGCGAGTATCGTCTCGGCGATTACAAGCATGCCGAAAAGTATTTTGAAAGAGCATACAAAGTTAACAAGAAAGACCCATACCTTTATCAATATCTGATGCTCACTTATCTGGCGAGGGACGACATCAGCGAAATGCGTGAGACTTATTCTGAATTCAAAACAATCGCCAATCCCGCGGAACTTGCTTCTTTCAAATCTTCGAGTCGATATGAACCAATAATGAGACTCATCAAGGAAGAAAACAGGTAAACGACAGGTAAACAAATGAGCCACAAAATAAACTGCTGGGAATTTCGCAATTGTGGAATGGAGCCCGGTGGTATTTTTGCCCGACTTCACGGCGAGTGTAAGGTGCCGAAGTCGATGAAGTATGACGGTGTCAATGGCGGGCGCGCCGCCGGACGGACCTGCTGGCTGGTTATGAATGATTCGAATCATCGATGCTCCAAGTATTGTTTGCATTCGCGTCAATCATGCACTAACTGCGAATTTTATATTCGAGTTATGGCAGAAGAAGAGCTCAGCCCAGCGCCTTCGAATACTGCCGATACTTTTGCATCCGAATAATAATATTTCTTAACTCGTCATCCGTATCCGCTAATCAAATTTCAGTTACTGCTGACATCGCAGTATTTTTTTCGTATATTGATATATTATTGGTAATAACTGCAATATTGGAGGACTTGATGCGGTCATTTTTAAAGCCTGCGAAGTATGTCGCTTTTCTGTTTTTCATTGTTCTTATAAATTCAGGTATTGCCGGCGGCCAGGACACCCCAATATGGGATTCCAAATATATCCCTGATATAGGGACTTTCATGAAAATCGGTTATTCTGGCGATCCGCAATACAATAATTCGACCGGTGAAGTACTCTTCACCACTCGAGGAGGCGAAGTTGCGCAGATATTCAGGCTTACACACGATGGCTGGCCATATCAGCTGACAGTTTTTGATGATGGTGTAAGGGACTATCAGGTTTCCCGGCAGGGTGATAAAGCTATCGTCCGGGCCCGGGCAGGCGGTACTGAAGATTATCAGCTTTACCTGATGGATACAAAAACCGGAAGGGTCAAGCAGATAACTGACAATCCGGAAGTCCGCTATGAGTCGGTCAAATGGAACAAGGACGGGACCGGCATTTATTATGCGGCAAATATAGTCAATCCCCGAGACCGCTATATTTATTATCATGATCTTGCTACCGGCGATGTCGAACTGGTATTCGAAATGGAAGGGAGCAATGATATCGCCGATATTTCTCACGACGGCAGTATCCTTCTTCTTTACCACAGCTATTCCAATGTCGCCGATGATATATACATGGTCAATCTAGAGACGGGTGACAGCAGGATGATTACTCCCGGTAAAGGGGACATACTTTACGATACGCCGAGAATAATGCCGGACAATAATACGGTTTACCTTACCAGTAATGATAATCCCGACGGTATCAACAAGCGAGCGGTATTGGATATCGAGACCGGTGAAATAAAATTTCTCGATCCCGAAAACAAGTGGACGATCGAGGGCATTTTTATGTCGGAGAATCGTCGATATATGGCATGGCTTGTCAATGAGCATGGTTACCAGAAACTGAAAATGCATGATTTAAGAGACGATAAATCAATTACGGCTCCTCCCCTGAACGGTTATGTTTCAAACCCGGAAGTTCTAAATGACGGAAGAGTACTGCTCCGCTTCACCAGTTCGACGGCGGCCCCCGATATCTGGATGTGGGATTTCCGTAAGCCTGAACTGAAAAAACTGGCGCATTCAACCTATGCCGGCATTGACCCGGATTTATTCACGGAACCGGAGCTGGTGTTTTATACATCTTTCGATGGTCTTGAAATCCCGGCATTTTTGTATCTTCCGCCCGATTATAACGGGGAGCCGATTCCATTTATAATTCATGCTCACGGCGGACCTGAAAGCCAGTTTCAGCCATACTTCCAGCGTCATTTTCAATATCTTTTGCTCAACGGTTACGGCCTGATGGCACCCAATGTACGGGGTTCGATGGGATATGGTATCGAGTATGTCAGTATGGATGATTATAAAAAGAGGTTGAACTCCCTTAAGGATTACAAGGCGGCCGTTGAATATTTGAAAAAAGAAGGATATACCAAAGACGGCATGGTCGGAATCAAGGGGACCAGTTACGGCGGATATGTCGTGCTTGGCTGTATTACCGAATATCCCGATCTTTTCGATGCCGCACTGGACCATGTCGGTATTGCCAATTTTGTAACATTTCTGGAAAATACACGGCCATACAGAAGGCATATCCGAGAGGCAGAGTATGGCCCATTGAGCGATAAGGAATTTCTTAAAACCATCTCCCCTATTCATAAGGCTGACCAGATAAAAACACCGCTGTTTGTTATTCACGGCGAAAACGATCCGCGCGTCCCGGTGGGAGAAGCAAGGCAGATTATTGCCGCGGTGCAAGAACATGGCGGCCAGGTCGATTCTTTGATATTCCCCGATGAGGGGCACGGCGTTGGTAAATTATCCAACCGACTGGAATTTTACCGCCGGATGGTTGAATTTTTTGATAAATATTTGAAGGATTAATCGTCATATATTCAAATTTATAGAAATTATCCTTGGCGTCGAAAAATTTCGGCGCCTTTTTTATAAAAATGGTTTCGTTTCGTCAAAAAAACAGTTTTTGAGACTCGGTCCTTTTTTGAACGCGCTTTTGGCGCGTTCGTCTTTGATTGTGTCTGGTACGGGTCAAAATTGAGAATTTTTCGGCATTCAGGGGTTTCTCCAGATAATAAATGGCTTTGTTTCCTCAAAAATTGGTTTTTGGGGATATCAGTTTTGTAGTAAATATGGGGACTCGGTCCCTTTTTTTAA
>CAZDPY010000023.1:0-54816 GCA_964507455.1 uncultured Ignavibacteriaceae bacterium | reverse complement strand
ATAAACCTGCCCATAAGAAAAACCGGGGAAACAAAATTCCCCGGTTTTTTTTGTGATTAATCAACTATTCAATCAAGCTGCCGATAATCAACCTAAGACCATTAGTGGGCTATTAACAATATTACCGGCCATATCAGGGGTACAAAAAAATGGCAGCTATAAGACTGAATCGAATAACCTCACTGATGATTTACGGGGGCACACTGCTACTTTCGATTCTTTCCTTTTTTACAACTTACCTGGGTATGAAAATTTTGCTGAATGAAACCCTTGCCCTGGTAGGCTCCCTTGGCTTGCAAATAGCACTTCTTGGTATTGCATGGAATCTCATGCGATTTAAAAACAATCGGGCCTACTATGTCATAGTCTTTATGTGCGCCGCTTCATTTTCGATACTCTTTTCATACGCCAATTTCGATTCCACCCTAAAAGAAAACACCCGTGCCCGAACAGCTCGCGCCGCGTATTCAAACGCCGCCGGACCGGTCCTTATGGAATATCGAATTATTGCCGACAAATCGGCCAGGAAAGGAAGATACCAACACAGCCGACTGAACAAACTTATCGAACTGGAACAGCAGCATGGATGGGCCACCCTTGTGGATGAAGGAGCTAATGATGAATATGTCCAGTCCGTTCTCGAAGGGGCCCGAAAGACAATTGAATCATGGGAAAAAAATAAAGGTCGTGATTATAAGCAGGGCCGGGGCCGGGGAATTATAGTCAATTATCTTGAAAGCCGTCAGCTCGAAATCGATTCTAACCTGGCCATTTTGAAAAAATATATAAAAACTGTCGATTCCCTATCACTAATTCTGCATGGTGAGCTATCAGTCAAGCAACAATACGGTATAGTCAATTCAGCATGGGTTGATTTTCCCACCGGGGAGGCAGAAATGATTATGGCCGAGAAGGCATCTATACCCATGCCACCGCAACTGGCTGATTTCGTTGAAAAACCGTCAAATCCACAGCAGGCCTTTATGCTGGTTATTAAAGACTTGTTCATCATGGATAAACTAACCATGTTTTCTTTGGCCCTTGCTATTGTTATCGATCTAATTATTATCCTGATGGCTCTTGGAGGAAGCCAGGTTATGGCCAATGAGGAACTGATTTTTGAGAAAATCAAAAGCGAAGCCACTCGGCAGATAAAAAATCTGCCTCTTGAAGATGACCTAACATTCTCCAGCACTCTCAAATCGAATATCGACCGCTTTCGTAAAGCATGTGAATACAATATCGAAATGATGACCGCTCTGCGCGATTATAAAAACGAAAGAAGAAAATTCTTTGGAGGGTCAAAACAAAGTCTTCCCAAAAACTTCCCTCCTCTTCCCGGCAACGGGAAAAATTTCAAAAAATATTTCAATATCGAAAAGCTCAAAGTATCCGATCGTATTCCCAGGATGTTTCGCAAGAAAGAAAATAGAGAAGAAATATACTCATGATTTTTTACTCCACCACTGTCTCCATCTAATATTTTAAACATATTGACAGAATCCAAAAAGCATTTATCTTACAATTATAAAATAAGTTAAGCCTGCTGAAATAGGCCGATAATACTGCATAAGCGACTAACCGCGTTTAATTGAGAGGATTTCATGAAAAGATCACATCTAGTCATCGCTTTTATCCTTTTTATCCTTTTTTCTGCGGCAACGGCCACCGCTGCCGAAAGATATTTTAAATTCGAAATCGATTCCGAAGAACAAATTGGAAAACTGACCAAAATAATTTCTATCGACCGTGTGGACAGTAATACCGTCTATGCATATGCCAATGATAAAGAATATGACGAATTTCTAAAAATGGGTATCCCGCACGAGGTTCTTCCGGCTCCTTCTACATTGGCCGATGTCAAAATGGCCCAGACCAAGGATGCCGTAAGAGAATGGGACTCCTATCCGACTTACAGCGCTTATGTATCAATGATGTATCAATATGCAACCGATTATCCCTCCATCTGCCGAATTGTCAACGCCGGGCAATCTGAAGAAGGACGCGATATTCTATTTGCAGTAATTTCCGACAACGTCTCAACCGAAGAAAACGAGCCGGAAGTCATGTATACTTCGACTATGCATGGCGATGAAACGGTAGGGTATGTACTAATGCTGCGCTTGATAGACTCACTTCTTGTTTCATATGGTACTGATTCGCTTGCCACACGCCTGATTGACAGTTGCGAGATATGGATAAACCCGAATGCAAACCCCGATGGAACTTACGCCGGCGGAGATAATACGGTAAGCGGGGCTACAAGATATAACTCCAATTTCGTCGATCTTAACAGGAATTTCCCCGATTTCCAGGATGGTCCGCACCCGGATGGCAATTCTTATCAGGCCGAGACAATAGTAATGATGGATATCGCCGATGCTCAAAACTTCGCTTTATCGGCAAATTTTCATGGAGGCGCGGAAGTCGTCAATTATCCCTGGGATACATGGGCCACGCTTCATCCTGATAATGACTGGTATTTCGATATCAGCACAATCTACGCCGATTCAGCTCAATATTACAGTCCAACTGGTTATTTGACCTATCTCGGAGGTGTCACTAACGGCTATGCCTGGTATGAAGTCGACGGCGGCAGACAGGATTATATGAACTATTTTCAGGGTGGACGGGAGGTTACAATTGAATTGTCCAATACAAAATTGCCGTCGGCATCTCAGCTCCCCTCCTTCTGGAACTATAACCGTGTTTCTCTATTCGACTGGCTCGAGAATGGCCTTTACGGAATACGCGGTTTAGTTACTGACAATGTAACCAGTCTTCCGGTTGACGCAAAAATCACTGTCCTTGGCCATGACACGGACAATTCTGAGGTGTTCACCGATCCTGATGTCGGCGATTATCATCGTATGATCGAAGCGGGCAGGTATGATCTCGAATTCTCGGCTCCCGGTTATTTCCCCGACACAGTACATAATGTAACCGTTACTGATTGGAATACTACCATTGTCGATATGGCTCTACAGCCTCTTCCAAATGAACCGGTTTTTGTCTTCAATGATAATAATTACGATAACACTAATCCTGGCGAAACGGTAACAATGGATATAACCCTCGAAAATGTCGGCGGCGGGAATGCATACAACACGGTCGGCAGGCTTTTCACCGATGATGCTTTAATTTCGATTACGCAGGATACCTCGACTTTCCCGACAATTGCCGCCCTCGGCGGGATTGAAACTTCACTGTCAAATTACGTATTCGAAATATCCCCGAGTTGTACTACTTTCCATGTCGTCGATTTCTCGCTCGAACTCAATGCTGACGGCGTCCAGGACACCGTTGATTTTACATTTATGGTTGGTGATCGGGTTGTTTTCTTCTCTGACGATTTCTCGTTCGATCAGGGATGGACCGGCTATGGCGGTTCCGGCGAATGGAGCCGCGGCCCGGCGGTTGGCGGCTCAGGCAGTGACGGAAGCGGCGGTCCTGATCCCGATTATGACCATACGACCACCGGAGACGAATATGTCCTTGGAAACGACTTGACCTCCGGAAGCGGCGGCGACTACAACAGCGGACTCAGCTCGACCTACTGGATAACATCACCCTATTTCGATTGCTCGGATATTACCGGTGTTCAAATGCGGTTCTATCGCTGGCTCGGAGTGGAAGATGATTCATATGACCATGCCTACCTGCAGGTCTATAATGGGACATCGTGGGTGACAATTTATGAAAACGGCTCTTCTGATATTAACGAATCGGCGTGGTCAGAACAATTTTATGATGTCTCGTTATACGCCGATAATAATCCCGATTTCCAGATCCGGTTCGGCATTGGCCCGACCGATGGCTCGGTTCAGTATTGCGGCTGGAATATCGATGATTTCGAGCTCAAGGGATATGGCACGACTCCCGAAGGTGATCCGGAACTCTCATATCAGCCGTTCGAATTGAGAGACTCACTCCACCTCGGCCAATCGGCTACAGATACTGTCATCGCCCACAACTATGGCGATGCTCTCTTAAGGATTCGTTTCTTTACATCCAATGAATGGCTGTCGTTCAACTCCGACCAGCAAAATGTAGATCCCGGTGACAGCTTGATTCTGCCGGTTACCATTAATACGGCCTCTCTTTCACCGGGCAATCATATCGGTCTTATAGAATATACATCCAATGATCCTCTGAATTCGAGTGGTACCATTGATGTCCTGTTGCATATTTACTCGCCGGATATTTCTATCACCGAAACTTCAATCAGCGAAACAGTCAACGCCGATGAACAAAAGACCCATCCATTCGTGATTGCCAATGACGGCCCCGGTATCTTGCAATATGATATTAGCCGCCAGATGTTCAGCGGCAAGGAAACCGGCGCAGCAAAAGTTACGACAGAAAAAGACCTGATCGGATACCATCCGGTCGAGACAGATAAACCCGGCAGCGGTGCGGAACCATATTATACAAAAATCGATAAATCATCCGGCGGTCCCGATAACTGGGGATATTCATGGATCGACTCCGATGAATCAAACGGTCCGCAATTTTCCTGGATCGATATAACATCGGTCGGGACTTCTGTTACGCTGGATGACGATGATTCATCCGCCGCAATTCCTACAGGTTTCGATTTTCCCTTTTATGAAAATATATATTCGTCTTTGAATATAACTTCAAATGGCATTCTGACTTTCGGCGGCGGCTCCACGGCTCGAACCAACACAACCATGCCCGATAATAACCAGCCCAATAATATGATTGCTATGTGGTGGGACGACCTTGATCCAAGCGCATACGGCAACATTTATTATTATTATGATGCCGCGGAGAACCGCTTTATTGTTAGTTTCATCAATATCCCGAATTATTCTTCTTCAGCTGGTACCGGTTCTTTAAATTTCCAGGCGGTACTTTATTCCAACGGCAAAATACTTTTGCAGTATGATGTAATGGATCCCGGTTCCGACGCCGCTGGATTGCAAGGGGCAACAGTTGGTATTGAAAATGCGGCTGGTGACGATGGATTGGAGGTTGTTTTCAATTCCTCATATATGCACGATCAGCTGGCTATACAGTTTACCGCCGCGGATTGGCTTTCGGTTACACCTGCCTCCGGTTCAATTGATCCGTTTTCAAACATCACCGTCAATGTCGAATTCGACGCCACCGACATGGAAGACGGCGAATATACCGGACAAATGACCATAACATCAAATGATCCCGATACTCCCTCTCTTGATGTTCCGATTTCAATGACTGTTCAATCACAACTATTTCCTCCGGATGCTCCAGATCTTATGCTTCCTGAGAATAACCAGCAGGGCGTGGCTCAGCCGGTCGTCCTGGATTGGAGCGATGTCCTGCAGGCAGAAAGCTACGGTGTTCAAATTGATACGCTTGATACATTCAATGAAATACTTCGTGACACTACTGTCGATATATCCGAATGGAATGTCGATGGTCTTATTGAAGGGGAAACATATTTTTGGCGCGTTCGCGGTCAGAATCAGGCAGGATGGGGAGATTATAGCTCTGTCTGGTCGTTTACGACCGAGATCTCCTGGGTCTGCGGAGATGCATCCGGCGATGGCCTCGTCAATTTGATCGACATTACCGCTTTAATCAATTATCTCTATAAAGAGGGACCCGCTCCTGATCCGGAAAAGGCAGGCGATGTTGACTCGAGCGGAACGGTTAATCTGCTCGATATAACTTACCTGATTAGCTATCTGTATAAAGAAGGCCCTGATCCGAACTGTCCGCAATAAGCAATCTGAAATATAAAGCCCCTTCATGCAATTAGTATGAGGGGGTTATTTTTTGACTCAATATCCGCATCACCAACAGGCTTCACCCTCCCAAAACCGGCATCCAAAAACAAACAAAATAAAAGGGCCGGCTCTTTTAAGAGCCGGCCCGTATCTATCGTCTATTCGATATTACACTTATGGATGAGTCGGTGCGGGACCGCCGCCATACAGGTAACGTATGGTTCTGGTAATATCAAGCAGGTTGATAGTACCGTCGCCATTTGAATCACCGGTTTCAATAATCGGCTGCGGCTGATCGCCGTTATTATACAGGTAGTTGATTGTCTTTGTAATATCGAGCAGGTTGATACTGCCGTCGAAGTTGGCATCACCCGCAAGGTGACCGAGCATCATGACCTGGCCGTCCTGTACGAATGTATTGGTTTCTTCGGTACCGAAGTAACCTTCAATATCGAAGCTCTGCATATCGTGGACGAAGAGTGGCTCATAACCCGTGATGAAGTCACTCATGTCAACAGTCATTTTCATAACATGACCGCTGAAGCCTTCGACATTTTCGAGTATCTCGGTGCTTGTCGGAACAAGGCCGTTGACAGTAAGCGAAGAGGCGTTAATATCCTCAACGACATATCCGCCGCCCGCAAATTCGCCGCCGAGATAGAAATCGGCCGTCATATCGAACGGATTGCCAAGCGTATCAAGTGCATACGCCATAGCAACCGATATCGCTTCGGGATCAACCATAGTAATATTGGTGCCTGTTTCACCGACCGTAACCGCGACCGGAACAGTCATGGTGGATTTCACACCAGTATGGTTGATTACCAGATCACCTTCATGGAGACCATAGTCCATACCGATCATATTGATACTCACCGTAACCGGCGTTGAACCGTTACCCGGAACGACTCCGGATTCAGGTGAAACACTCAGCCAGTTCATCGGGGCCGCGACAATTTCGACAGCATCGAGACTTAACTGAGCACCGTCATTACCGGAATATACAAAGGCAACCTTGACACCGCTGGCACCCATATAATCTGTCAGCGGAATAGTTGTATTATACCATTCCCAGTTGGTAAAGGTACCGACAGCGTGCTCATCCCAGAGCTTGACAGTATCCGGTCCGTTGATAAGATAAACTTCGAAATCATAGTTATCATACGGATCGACACCCCAGTAATAGCTCATGTTCCAATAGAAGCTGACCGCATAGTTGCCGTCAAGATCGAAGGCTTCACTGATCAGCCACTCAAACTGGTCGCTGGAATAGGTGTCGTCGTAATGGACAGTGGCATAGTATGAACCTTCATAAGGTGCATAAGATCCGGTTGTCCACGTTGAACCGGCCACGTTGGAATCTGCAACTTCCCAGCCTGCCGGAGGAACTCCTGCTTCGAATCCCTCGAACCAGGTGCCCTTGTCACCCTGAGCAGGAATAAAGCTCTGGTGCTGGACAGGACTGGCTTTGGCTTCGGGAGCGCCCAGATCGACACCGCCGCCATAACCGACCTTGCTGTGATGGACAACTTCGATATTGAAGCTGATATCAATCTCACCATCGGCAGTCAAAGTCAAGGTAGCGTCGCCGGAAGCGTCTGGATCAACAGTACCGAAGTCCATCAGCGGAGGATCAACTATAAGCGTTGACGGCTCACCGCCGACCACGATACCGTAGTCCTCAACCTCGCCGTAACTGGTGGCACCGCACGGGGCCGGAGTTCCGCCGTACTGCACACGGACTCTCATCCGAGTCACGCCTACTGACGCTTCGGTCGGAACCGTTATGGTACCTTCATAAGGACCATATCCGGTGTTGACAGTCAACGTTATTTCTTCACCGGCATCATTGAAATCATAATCCCCGTTCCAGTCGATCCAAACGGCGCAAATATCATAACCATAACCATTGCCGTTTTCGATCGATATATCATACGATGCTCCCGGAGCCATAAAGGCCTGCATGGCCGTGTAATCAGCATAGCCGTCGCATGCGGAGCTGTTGCTGATTTCGCCAACCGTAACATTGCTGATATATTCATCACAGCCGCCGCTGGCGTCACAATAGGCAGGAACCCATTCATTGGCTATGACATTAATAGTATACGGTCCTTCATAATATTCGGTCGGAAAACTTGGATGATCGGACAGGACCGGTATGTAGTAGGTACCCGCGTCGAGACCCGCGAAGTACATCGTGATATTGCCGTCACCACAGATATCCCAATCAGTAGGATCGGCCCAAATCATCTCTCCGCTGCCGGCATCGCAAGGACAGGCATCGGCGATTACGATATAAACGAGCTCGAAAGCAGGTGTCGTGCCGCAGTAATTGATTTCAACATCGGCCTTGGCGTCGATGGTGAAAGCTTCCCAGGCATGACCGTCATCATCGAGGAGCGGACAATCGGGATGCGAACAGGTGTTATCACCGGTAAAGGTTTGGCTACCAGGAACGGTGATATCAACCGGCGTTACATCGGCACAGTTATCGTTCGGCGGAGGAGTACAGGTATCCGGTTCACAAGTAGTAATAATGTGACCCGCACCGGTATTGCTTCCATAGCCGCCGACTTCGATAAGATAGGAGTTACCCGCAACGGCAGTCCAGGAAACCTCTGACTGCAGGCTGCAGAAGTCGTCATTACATTCAATTACAGTCAGTGCCGACGGATCGCCGACGCCGTCATATACGGCCATCTTGGTGTCATATCCGGAACCGCACAGGCTGGCAATAGCTTCACCGTCGCACGAAGCAGTATAGCAGAACCAGACATTCGGTGCCGTCTGACAGCCGCCGGGACCGTCAAATGAAGCCGCGCTGGTGTTGAAATCGACACTGTCTTCGCCCATTTCAAAGCACTTGTCCCAATCATCATTTTCGGGACCGCCGCCGGAAACAGTTATATAGAATGTAAGTTCCGGTATACATGCCGGGCTCGGCCAGTTATCGATCATGACATAATACAAACCGGGATCGAGCGTCACATTATAGAATCCCTTGGGATCACTCGAACTGCCGGTAACTTTGTACATACAATCTGATGTACCTGACGGAAGCGGGCATTCACTGTGAAGCGCCATGCCGCTGTAGGTGGTACCCATCGGATCGAGAACGATATCAAGAGTCATCGCCGTCTCAATATCGAGTTCAAAGATCAGATCTTCACCGCCGTCATAACTGCCGAGGCAGGTGCCGTCATAATAGTTCATATGACCGCAGGTCGAATCATAAACGACGACTGAATCATTGACCATGTCACCCGGAATCTTGAGTGAAATCGGGTTATCGCAGGCATCACCCGGGTTACTGCCGGCAAATTCTTCGATGTGAAGATCGAAATCCGGTATACAATAGGGAGCATTATATACCCAGGAGTCGATAATCATATAATAGGTACCGGCCGCCAGAGTTACCAGACCAGAACCGTATGGCTCGCCTCCTGTGCTTCTGAAGTAGAAAACACAATCGCCGTTCGGCGGAACGCACTCGGTGCGAATTTCGCAGTAAGTCCAGGTGGTTCCCTTCGGATCGATTGTCATAATGACATCGGTTTCCTCGGTAACCGTGAATTCATAAACTACATCTTCATCGGCACCATAGCCATAGCCGTAGCACATATCAGCAGCAAGGTAATCGTTACCACGATCACAGGTATACTGACTGACATCATCATACGGCAGGTCGGCCGGAATCGTGAAGGTCAGCGGATCGTCACAGTTATCACCGGGATTGGAAACACACGGGTTGGGATCGCATGACGTATTGGCATGCCAGATGCCGGTGCCGCCATACATGGCCAGACAGTCGGCTTCTTCCACATCCGGTGTACAGGTGCCGGCAGCAGGATCACAGCAGGCGCCAGTCACGACCGAAGTTGTCACCTCTGCCCAGTACCCATTATTGGTACCGCACGGCGAACCAGTGAATTCCTGGTGGCTGACAAACAGGTAATAGGTTCCCGGACCGGCCAGAGTTGAAACTTCAACAATATCTCCGGCAATACCGGTAGCATAAGGATCGAGTGCACTCGCGAGTGCACAATCGGCAGTGTCGACAAAGCCGATAACGAAATCGAATTCTGCCGAACCTTTCCATGTAACCATCTGAGTTGAAGTCAGGGTGAATTCATACCAGTCGGTATCACGGGTATCGGCATCGGCCCACACCGTGCCGCAAACGATATCGCCATCATTGATAGCCTCAAAGGTCGGCGGTGTCATATTACAGCCGCCGTTGGTGTCATCACCACAGGGCTCATTCTCTGTAATCGAACCTGCCGGGCAGTCGAATGGATCCGGCTCTTGATATTCGGTTACATCGATAACATAAGTACCGCAGTCGCCACCATAACCATCGATGACGATATAATAAGTATTTCCGCCGGTCAGATTCAGGCCGAGAAGCTCTGATACATAACCGGGACAGGCATCGTCATTGCAGGCAAACGGGGAGCCGGGGGTTTCAGCATTTTCGTAGACGAATAATTTGGTATCATAATCGGAACCGTTACAAAGAGTAATATCAATCGTCATATCTGCAGCAGGAGTAAAAGAATAAACTGCGTCAGGAGAAGTCGAGGAATAGGGACAAGCCTCTTCATAATCATCTAAGAAAGCGCAAAGATCATCTGAATCATTGAACGGCAGCGAAGTAATAGCAGTTGCCGTAGCAATGTCCTCTCCTCCCACACGGCCGGTGCCATACGGAGGATGTGATGTCAACGGTTCCTTTTCAGGGCCGTATTCCGATAGCGAAGCTCCCGGCGGAAGATTATTCAATTCATCTTCCTGCCGCTGAATTTCTTCGGCAGACGGATCCTCGATTTCAGCCTGAGTTGGCGGCTGGTCGAGGGGTATGGTTGTTGCGTTAGAATTGGTCGCGAGCTCGTCTTTTAGATCAAAATTGGGATCCGGGGCCGGCTGATCGCTCGAAGGTGAGAGCTGTACCTCATGACGGATATCAAAAGGTTTATCCACACCGGTCACACTGAATGCCAATCCTATGACTAAAAGAACAGGTAGGACCAAAAGTAAAGACGTTTTTGATTTGAGCATCTACTTACCTCTCTTTTGGAGATTAGTTACTCCCAGTGGATTGTTTAGAGAAGGCACTCGGTTAGCGCCTTCATGGGGAATCATTTCAATAATTCAACCACCTCCTCCTATAGTACAAAAATAGAGTTAAAGGTTTGAACTAATTGATATTAATTTAATGCAAATACTCATAGCTTGCGCTTGCGCGGCAAGAATAATTTGTATAAAGCCTTACTTAAGGAATGTGGTCATTTACTCTTTTAATTTACTTATTTTTTAATCAAAGTCAAGATTAAAATGCCCTTTTTTTTTCAAACAAAGACTGCTAATTGCATTATAAATCAACCCTTTAACAAAAAACCTATAATATGTTTTTGAAATATTTAAATATATAAATCGCTTGAACAAACCACGTCTTTTTATTATTTTGAATGCAAATGTTTAACTTTTCTGTCGCAGATAAGGAGTTATTTTAATGCTGGAAGAACTGAATCTCCATAAAAGTTTGAAACTGGCCGTCAAAACGGAGCAAATCGGTGCCGAATTTTACGAAAAAATGGCAAAGAAATTCGAAGATAACAAGGAAGTTGCCGAAATTTTTAAACGCCTGAGCGGTGATGAAAAAGTTCATGAAGCGCAATTCAAAAAATTCCTCGAAGATGCTCCAACCAAAGAAGGTGACAGCAATTACGAAGTTGATCAGTTTGTTCGTGCTATAGCCGTTTCTGAATTTTTCAGAATCGAAGGTTTCCGCAAACCGGAGAAAATCGAAACCCGCGAAGATGCCCTCGGGGCAGCCCTTGAATTTGAAAAAGCCACTCTCCTCTTCTACCAGGCGTTAAAAGACAATCTCGGCGAAAAAGCCCCACTCGAGAAAATTATCCAGGCCGAAAAAGACCACATTATGAGTTTATCCCGCGTTCTTGTCAGCGATGCCAAATTCCGCGGAATTGCAGATAAATGGATCTAATTCTTTAAAATCTGTCAAAAAAAATAAAAAAAATACGGCCTCCCCGTCAAGGGAGGCCGTTTATATTTCAACCTGTCCAATTAAAAATCGAATCTGAAACCGCCGCGGATTACGAAATACGAACCGGATTCAATACCGTAAACATATCCGGCATTATCGGCTAAATCAGCATAATCCAGATTGGCGGTAACCGTAACACCTTCGCTTAGCATATATTCCGCTCCCAGTGAACCGGTAAACAGCTCATAATCGAGATTGGAATATGTGTGCATTTCATCGAAAGTGAAATCCTGATGTGTCAATTCACCCATCAACCGATCGGTTATATCAGGCATCAATACCTGATCCAGCTCGGCATCCGATTTATTATAATTGGCCAGAAGCGAGAAGGACAAACGGTCTGTAGCGATCAAATTAGAGGCAAAATAAATATTATGGGAATTACTCTTGTAATCCGACATGGCATACATGGAGCCAAAATGCAATGCGTCGCCACCGGCGTCGCGAAAGATATGGCCCGCTCAACCGTCAAATAGCGCTACCGTGACCGGTCCTCGCGATTTATAGTGCCCCAGCGTATATCCCGCGGTCATCGAAAGCCGTGGTTGCGGCGTCAAAGTCACCGCAATATTGGGGCGAAGATTTAAATGTTCGACATCGAGCGAATCGAGGTCGTCATTCTGATCATAATAGAATTTCAGCCCCAAAGTGACATTTACCTTGTTGTTCGGACGCCACTGTGACTGCCACTCTATATCGTGAACCATGGTTGGGAATGTCGTTATATTCTGGTACCGAAGATCCTCTCTCTGGAAATAGAATATAAAGCTGAAACCATCAACCATCGGTTCCAAAACACCGTGTCCCTGTGCCTCAAATAGACCCCGGCCAGAAATAAACGGATCATCGATCATCTCAAAATGGTATTTAACCCGCGTCGAATATCTTAAACCCTTCCGGTATCTACCCGATAATTCACCGATTATCTTGTTTGTAACATAGTTACCATTCGGCTCAGGATAATCGTAGCGGTCTATCCGTTCGAAACCGACCTTGGCCGAAGCTGTAATCCGGTCGGTTAATTTCGATATTAACTCCACCGAACCGCCCCCGTCGGCACGATCCAGTGTTGAATACCTGAGATAATCGAAATTAACCTGCGGACCCGGACGTCCCTCTCGCCAGAGTGGGACATCTATTCTGGGATCGTCCGCCTTAAGTCGAACTCCGAAAGCCCGGGCAATCAACCGCATCCGTTTAGATAACGGCGTGGAGAAATTAAGAGTTCCGGACCAGGCGTCGGCTTCCAGATTACTATTAAGATTCTTGGTAATATTATAAGCCAGCGAGCCCGATATACGGCTATCTCCGATATCACCCTTAATCCGGAATTTATGCCCCGTCTTGCGGGTTTCGGGATATGTGCTGTAAGGAAGAACTGCGTCCTCATAGTTTACACGAGAACCGAACTCTTCCTGAGAACCACCGTGCACCGGATGCTTGGCATTATCGTAATAGGCAAAAGGCGGAGGAACATTCGATTCGAATTTGCGATAATCAAACTCATATCCGACCGTCATCGGACCGATATCACCCTGAAGACCGACCTCGAATTGACGTGTAACCTTATCGACTTCGTGCGACTGGGATGTTACATGGCAGCTGAAACAGTGATTGGAAGCTATCTCCTGCTCATTTCCGGTCGTGATAATTGACCGGTGCGCCGCCATCAATCTGACATTGTGTTTGCGAACCAGTAACGCATTAACGGATGCGCCCCATTCTTCACGGTGAACCGAATAATTAACACCTTCATCAAAGGCCTCATGCGTCAGCATCTTACCGCCCGGATTCTCCCCGATCAGCTCTCTTGCCGAGAGATTCGTCAGGAGATCCCGACCCTTGTTATGAACCATCGACTGGTAATACAATTCACCCTCGACACGGTCGCTGTAACGTTCGGTAAATCGGCCTTTGATATTATATTTATCGAAGTATTGCCCTTCAATGACTATCATACTGTTCGGAGTTCGCGACGTATAGAATCCCTTTATTTCGGGATACGCCTGGTCTTCGATCAGACGATACTCACCGACTTTTTGAGCATAATCCTGGAAATCGGTATAATGAGCCCCGATCCAGATTGAATAATCCCGTTCCGGCTCGTCCTGCGCCACGGCGAAATTTCCGGCGGCAAGATAAGCGAACAGGCAGATGGCAGACAACAATATCGTTCTTTTCATCTGGTTCCTCCTTACCTTGTCAAAGCGTTTCCGCCGGTTGAAATCGCCTGCGAAGGCAGATCCGAACCGTGTACTTCTGTATGACATTGTGTGCATTTAGTCAGCATGCCTTTTTTCCACGCGTCATGGGTCGAAACCGACGTCCGCTCCGGGGCTTGCGGCGGGACAAATGTCCCTTCCACTCCCTCTACTGTGGCATGAAAGTGCATGGGATGACAATTAAGACATAAAACCGGCTCCTGTTGAACCAACAGGTTATTGGCCACTGCACCGTGCGGCGTGTGACAACTCATGCAATCCTCACTGACCGGAGCATGTTCATATACGAACGGACCTTCCTTTTCGGGATGACAGCTGAAACAGAGCTCCCTGGTAGTATAATCCTGAGTAAATTCCGCTTCACCACCGTGAATACCGTGACAGTCCCGACAGTCCATTTTTCCTTCCCGGACCGGATGCCGCGATGGCATATAGAAGGCCGCCCGGATATCGCTATGACAATCATAGCATAAATCCGGAGTCGCCCGGGTCATCTTCTCACCCGGTTCAGTGTGGACCTTATGGCATTCGGAACAATTGATATCGGCATTGTGGTGCGATGAAAAAGCCCAGTCATCGAAAGAGGAACTGTTGTGACAACCGGTACAGTACTCATTACCGCCGTCGAACTGACTCGCATCGGCCGGATTGAAAATCGATTCCGGGTCCATTTCTTCAGCATGCACCGAACCCGGACCATGACATGACTCACAGGTCACGCCATCTTTTGAATCATCCATGGAAAATCCTACCCCGTGGATCGTTTCGGAAAAAGCCTCGCTGATTTCGTCATGACACATGGCGCAGGATTCATTTCCGACAAATTGAGCATTCGACGAGTTACCGTTGGCCAAAGCCGTTAATGCCAGAAGCAGAGCCCATAAAATAATGGTCCCAATCAGGGCCGCTTGCGGCATCTTGAGCTTGTGATCCCTCGAACTCATACGCCTCCTTTCTCACTCTTGCAGTTAGTAGTTGTTATTCACAAAATGCTCTTTAATCTTTCTTCAATCCTCGTACATATATTCCAATATTATTTTTCATTACTTCCGATTTCTCGAATTTCTCTCTCTGCCATTGATTCCAGATATTGATCCCCATCGCACAATCCATAACCATCCCCACAAAACATCTGGCCGTAATAGCCGGATTCACCTGAAGAATCTTCTTTTCTTTCAAGAGCCTGGAAAGAGCATCTTTCAAAATAATGATATATGGAAGCCTCAAAACCGAAAAAATCTTCCTGGCCCGGCTGCTCTCTTCAAGGGCAGAAATCATCATCAATCGGGATAATTCAGTTCGACTTGAATGGCTGTCAATAATATGTCTTGCGATTTTCTTTAATATGGGTTCTATATCATCGAGCTGATTGATTTCATCAGACAATTCATCGGTGTTTACCGATTCGGCAAGACGATCTAACACCCGGTCATATATCTGGCTTTTGGAATTGAAATGACGGTACAATGCCGCTTCAGAGATACCGCAATTCGACGCGATATTCTGAACCGAAACACCGCTGAAACCTCGCCGGGAAAAGAGAATTGCCGCCTCCCGAACGATCTGTTTCTTACGCTCCTCGGATGTAAGCTTTTTAGTCCTGTTAATGGTCTCCTCCGCAATAGTTAGTGATTAATCACTAACATGTGAAAATAGTCACAAAAATATTGCCGTGTCAAGGATAAAATCGGTCTATTTTCAGTAAATATCCAGTAATTAAATATTAATCCAATATCTAATTGACAAAATGCCCTCAACCGGTATCTTTTAGGTATAAGATCCTGAAATTTGGCAAATCTAAAAATACTTACCGGGAGGATGCCCATGACCGCCAAAATCGCATTCCTGACTATCCTGATAATATTATGCCCTGCTTTGATTATTGCAGGAAATATCGAAAATGACAAAATAAAATCACCTCTAAAATCCACAACTATTGACCAAATACCAAAAACGGCTCAAACAACTGCAAAGCACTTCGATCCATTGCAAAATGATCTATTCGAGGAATCTACACCTGAATTAAAAGCCGACTTCGCTGATTTTAACCTGCACCCTGCCCTGGGAGATAATCTTGGCGGCGATCTGCTCCTCGGTTACGAAGCCTACACCGATACAACCCTTGCATCAACGATGTATTTCAATGGTTCCGATAATGACGGCCTGAGCTGGACATCCTGCTGTTACATAGATCTTTATGGCTCCACTTATCCTTCTATGGATTTTTGGGGTTCGGCATCAACATTCTATGCAACATATATCCCTCCACTTTCCTTCCAGAATGGCGGATCGTTTATGCTAATGGAATTCCTTGACCCTACCGATCCGGTAACGTGGGATGGAGTCTGGGCCAGTTATGCCTCGCAGGGATGGCATTCCATGAAAATGGTCGATATCGCCAGCAACAACGGTCAGGAATCATGGAACTGGGGCGTCCAGTCGGCAATATTAAGCAGATATTACCCGGAAGATCCAAATTTTAATCTCTATGACGCACCGCATATTTTTTATATGCTCGATTACAATACAACCTATATAAGCTATCTTGATCTTGATTCCTGCCGAACCACTGCTGCTTATATAGACAACGCCGCGCAGAAAATATATGCTGTCTATGACCGTTATGATGTCGCCGATGATCAGTATCAACTTGTTGTCAGACAAGATGATTTCGGCGATATTGGCGCGAATACGATGGTCCTGGAAAAAAACTTCACCGATCTCGATCAGCATATTATCTACCCTGTCGTTGCCGCCGATGATAATAAAATTCTTGTTGCCGCCGCAACTTACAACGACAGCCTGCCTGGTGATAAAGATATCATATGTTTCTATACTAATGATGGTGATCTAAACAATTTGACCAATATGAGCGTCATATCCGGATCGGCGAATCCGGGAAACTACCCCGAAATTGCTCATGTCAGCGGCGATACTTTCTATTGCACATACATCGAAAACGATAGTCTTTATGTCAGAAAAACGACCGATGCCGGCGCCAGTTGGTCTCCGGCTGAAATGGTTAACGAAACAAACGATGAAACTGTAATCGCGGAATATCGTACTGCCGACCTCGCCAAATCCGGCTCCAAAGTCGCTTACCAGTACAATCCGCTCGGCAGCTCCGACATTCTGATAAAAGTCGTATCGATATACGATCTTGACCGTGATGCCGACGGTGTACCGTTTATAAATGACGACTGCCCCGGCGACCCCGAAAATGACCCTGATGCTGACAATGTTTGCAGTTCTTTTGACAATTGCCCGGATACTTATAATCCTTCCCAGTCCGATATTGATGAAGATGGTATTGGTGACGAATGCGACAACTGTATGTCTTGGCCGAACCCCGGTCAAATCGACAGCGATGGCGATGAGTGGGGCGATGTATGCGATAATTGCCCCGATGATCCCAATTCTGACCAGCTTGATACGGATGGCGACGGTATTGGAAATATCTGCGATCTCTGCCCGAATGATTTCAATAATGATATTGACAATGACGGTTATTGCGCCGATAACGATAATTGCCCCTCCGTCTATAACCCCGATCAAACAGACACCGACAGCGATAATGTCGGCGACCTCTGTGATAATTGTATAAATGACCCTAACCCCGATCAGGCCGACCTGGATGAGGACGATATCGGCGATATCTGCGATGATTGCACCGATCAGGACGATGACGGCTACGGCGATCCGGGATTTCCGACCAATACCTGTCCCGATGACAACTGCCCGACTGTCTACAATCCCGACCAGAACGATAGCGATTCCGACGGTACAGGTGATGCTTGTGAATTCATCTGCGGTGACATTAATGGAGATGACCTCATTAACCTACTGGATATCACCTATCTGATAAACTTCCTTTATAACGACGGCCCGTTTCCGGTCCCGACATTGGAAGCCGGTGATATAAATGGAGACGGTGACGTCAATATTCTGGATATAACATATCTCATTAATTACCTGTACAATGACGGACCTGCACCATCATGCTAGGAAAATCTCAGCGGCGGATGTAAATCCGCCGCTTTTTTTTGCACAACCTTGAATTACAGGCGTCTTTGACTTAGATATCAAAATCATTAACCACTTTCTTGGAGGGATAAATGTATCTTAGAAAAAGAACGTCCTACTGTATTTTCGCTGCACTGCTTCTCATCTTGGGTCCAACATCTGGTCTGTTCGCGAAAAATGCAAAAAAAGTCGAAGCACCTTCGACAAAAATAACAAATAGTTCCCAAGTTGATGCTGCCACCCATGATATTAATAATGTCGGTTTGACTGTTACCAATCAGGGGCAAATTGGAGTCGGGCTCTCGAGCACACAATTTCCCGGTCTCCCGTCATGTATCTACCCCTATCCAAAGCAGCTCGAATACCTTTTTGGAGGCTGCCTCTGGATTGGTGCTGAGGTCGCAGGCGACACACTGGTCTCTGTCGGATGTGACGGCTGGCAGATGATCATCGAAATGTGGCCCACCAATGGCGCAATTGAACCTAATCCAATGTCCGACCAGGGCTTTATCGCCACATTTACTGATACTGTAACTGATATCGCTATCGTAAATCCGGACCCCAATGACAATCGACCCCATATACCTTTAAATCTTGAAATTACGAATAGAACCTATGCCTGGAATCATCCTTATGCCGAAAATTTCATCATCATGGACTACCAGATTGAAAATATTGGCGATGCCGCCCTGAACAATACGTGGTTTGGTCTTTATGTCGATGGTGACGTATTGCCTTCTGGTTCAAATACAGGCTATATGGATGACATTTGCGGGTTCATACGGGCCGTTCCTTCAACAGACTGCAGCACTTGGCAGGATACCATCAATCTCGCCTGGATTGGTGATAATAATGGTCTAAATGAAGATCAATACTGCCCTTACACGAATATATCCCTCACATCCGTTACCGGTATCAGCCTTTTGGCCAACCCCATTTATGAATCAAATATTAATTTCAACTGGTGGTTCTCGAACGGCAATGCCTCTCTCGATTGGGGCCCCAGGCAGCAGGGCACAGCCGAAGACCCATTCTATGACTTCGGTGTTCTCGGCACACCTGTCGGCGACGCCGCCAAATATTACATCATGAGCCATCCGGAAATCGATTATGACCAGATTTTCACTGCCGTCGATAATACTTCTTCCGGATGGTTGTCACCTCCATCCCCTCCGGGCCGGGCCGAAGATTACGCCGATGGCTATGATACGCGCTATCTATATTCTTTTGGTCCGGCGACGATTCCACCCGGTGAAATATTTCATTTCGTAGTGGCATATGTCGGCGGCGAAAATTTTCATACCGAATGCGGCACCTTTGAAACCCTTTTTGACCCGTACAATCCGAAGTCTTATTATGATTATCTGAATTTTGACCCGGTTGCCGATGCCGCTGTCAAAGCCGCCTATGTCTACGATAACCCCGGTGTCGATACCGATGGCGACGGCTATGCCGGTCAATACTATCTTTGTGGTGCCGATACAATATATTACAATGGCGATGGTGTCCCCGATTTCGCCATCCCGGAAACCTATGAACCAACTTGCGGCGATGTTAATGGTGACAACAATCTGAATTTAATGGACCCGATATTGATTTTACGTTTCCTCTTCTTCAATGGCCCCAATCCTGTCGATATGGATAAAGCAGACGTCAATGGTGATGGTGAAGTCGATCTTCGAGATATCCTGACCCTTATATTCCATATCTACTTTAACCGCCCGGCTGAGTTAAACTGCCCGTGATGGCAAAAATACCCCCAATCTTACTTTTATAAGGCTGTCCGTTTAACTACGGACAGCCTTTTTTAGACCAATTTACTCTATTATTTTATAATCTAATTTCTTGACAATATTCTATTTAAAACTATATTTTTAAAAATAAATACTTGCCGGAAAATACAATAAAACCTTTATGTGAGGCCGATATGAAAAGGAATGCCCGCAAATCGCTGACCACTTTGATACTGCTAAGCGCAATAATCCTTGCCTTGTCCCCCGCTTTACAGGCGGAACTTGCCGGGCCTCAGGAAAGTCGGCAGGCCGCGGAAAACTGGCTTAATTACATAGTTTATCAGAATGGTCAGTGGGGTAAATCCTCTGATCCTTCGATTATTGAAGTGCAGGAGATTAAAGTAAATGACACTCTCCTGGCCCGCGCCTATATCACCGACCCGGACGGTTTTATTCTTGTTCCGGCCCTGAAAGATCTTCCGGCTATTAAAGCCTCATCCGATGAAAATGGTCTTGATATGGATGCCGAAGGCGGCTTCCAGAATCTCATAAAAGACGTTCTGAGCGAACAATTCAGAAAATTCGTCGATTATTACGGCTCTCTTGAATTTATGCCGGCCGATAAAGATACTCGCATTTATGGTCCTGAGCATCGCCGGATGTGGGACTATTTCGCGCGTGAAGAATCCGAATTTATGGCCGAACTGAACACCGGCAAAGCCGCCAAAACCGAAGAACTGGGTCCGCTTATTACATCAATATGGCACCAGAGCGATCCATACAATCAGTACTGTCCAATGGGTGACGGCGGTCGCTGTGTGGTTGGCTGTGTCGCAACGGCGGCATCCCAGATAATGGACTATCATGAATGGCCGCCGACCGGCACGGGAAATTCACAGTACTATTGGAGCGGAGACGGTTCCTGCGGTGGCAGTACTCCAGGCATCGTTTTGACAGCCGACCATAACGACGAATATGACTGGGAGAATATCCCCGACCATTGCGGCGGCGGTTGTACCCCTGAAGAACAGGCGGCCCTCGCTGAACTTTGCCACGAAGTCGGAGTTGCCTACCAGATGCACTACGGCGCCTGTGGCTCTGGTGCTTATGTCACGACCGGCCTCCATGTCTTCCCTACTTATTTCCGTTATCATGATGTTATCGAACAGCACGACCGCAGCGGAACCCCATATTATGACTGGTCTCAGTTGATTCATGATGAAATCGCTTCCTCCCGGCCAATTGCATATCGAATCTATTCCCACGCTATTGTCTGCGACGGATGGCGCGATACCCAGGGACTTCCTCAAATACATATGAATTACGGCTGGGGCGGGACAAAAAATTTCTGGTACACTGTGGATAATCTGTACTGCCCCTGGGAAGGATGTACACCCGCGGTAGAAATGATGCTAACGCACATTATACCCGATAATGGTGTTTTCTTTGAAGCAGATACCGTCTGGGGTTTAATTCCCCTCGAAGTAAATTTCGATGGCATTTCTTCACTCGATATCGTCGACAGCTGGACCTGGAATTTCGGCGATGGTAACTCGGCTTATGTCGAAGACCCGATTCATATCTATAATACTCCCGGAAGATACAATATAACCGTAGAAATTGTCTCCCAGGGCCAGACACACGACTACACCACGACGAAATATGTCACCGTTCTCGCCGATACTCTAATAGGCACAACAACAATGGGCGAGCCTGATTCACTGATCGAAGTTACAATAAATGCCTGCAATACGGTCCCGTTGCGAGGCATGAAGATACCAGTAGAATACGGCGGCACCCTTGACCTTCAATACCAGGGATTTTCTACCGAAGGTTGCAGAACTGATTATTTTCAGCACAAGGATAACGTTACTTTCGATCCGTATAATAAACGTCTCTATTTCAATCTTCAAAATGTATCAGTCGACTATCCCAGCCTTGAAGAAGGCTCCGGCCCGGTTCTTAAGGTGATCTTTAAGATACCGGCCGACGCTGACCCTGAGCAATATGCCGATATAATGGTTGACGGATACAGTTCAAAAACTCCATACTTTTATGGACCGATCGTAAGCTATACCCCATTCTTAACAAACGGGACAGTCGCTTTGAGCTTTGAATGCGGTGATTGTAACCATGACGGAAATGTCAATCTTATTGATATAACCTATTTGCTTACATATCTCTATGATGAAGGCCCCGCTCCAATACCAAGCCCTTCCGGTGATGTGGACGCCAACGGCACTTTAAATCTTCTGGATGTTACATACCTGATCAATTATTTATACCGGGAAGGACCCGACCCAATCTGTATCGCCAAATAGATTTATAAAAGGCGGCAAACTTGCCGCCTTTTTTCATAAATGCAACTTTTCCTTTGCTTATTAAATGCACCAAATTGCGCCCTTAATTCGGTATAGCTGCCTAAAGTGTTATCTGGATTCTATTTAAGGTAATCATGCAAAGGGCATAGTACTTGCTATAGAGAGTATTCAAAATGAAAAATCTCGGGAAAAGATACCAGCCCTTTTTATATTAGACCCGTGAAAAAACCGCCGTAAAAAATACGGCGGTTTTTATTCTCTTTTACTCTCTATTTAAGGAAAACTATCCGGCCAATCGATTAAGACGCTCTTTAGCATCAACGATCATATCAAGTTGACGGTCAGCATTCCCCCAATAATCGAGAAATTTCTCATAAGATGCTTTCGCACTTTCTAAATCATTTATACCTTCATATGCTCGACCTAAATAGTAATTGGAAGAGATACGAATAAATCCACCGCTGTACGACGATTTCTTATCTACCAGATTTTCAAGAACATCTATACCTTTATTGTATTTACCGGAAAGAACCAGTAAACGGGCCATTTCATATCCATGACCAGCCTCTTCCATAAAGGGCATCAATGAAAGTTTCTCATAATTCACGATCAGTGCCGTCGTATCGAATTCCAAATATGCTTCAAAAATATCTCCAAGTGCATCCCCGATCGGCCAAATATCCGGAGGAATGTTAGCCTTAAAATTCCTGAGAGCCTCAGCCCAGGCCAATTGTGCCTCGGTAGCTTCGTTCGGATCAATTCTTGCCAGCATTAAAGGATAGTTCAGAGTCTGGAAATGGGTTGCGTAATTGTCAATACTATCACTATACCTCATGGCATTTTCAAGGTCGCCGAATTCCAAATAAGTATCCGAAAGATTTAAATAGGCCAGAGCTAACTGAGAGCTGTCGCCTGTCTCATATGCCTTTAAGGCGCGCTGATAATGGTACTCTATCATTTCATTGAATTGCCCCTTCCACGCTGATAAATTCGCGAGCATGGAATAATATCTTACCATCATATATGGATCATTACTATGGTAATCGCGAACCATTTCAATATATCGTCTTGCTTCTTCAAAATCGTTTTTAATCAAATTACTATTTACGGCAAGAACGAGAGCATTGATATCTGAAGGTTCCATCTCAAGAACTTCCTTTATCTTGAAAATAGCATCTTCAAGACGGCCTAAATCCTTATAAATCTCACTCACCATCATTTTGGGTGTCTTGGAATTCGGATATAATCTTTCATATTTCAGAGCATACTCCAACGCAGTTTCATATTCATTCTGATCTAATCTGATTGCAATATAACTGTCAAATGCCATCGAAAATCTCGGATCCAGCATCAAAACCGTATCAAGCTGTGCAAGGGCAAGTTTCGGTTGTTGCGATACCTGATAAAGCAGTATTGCATAAAGCGACCGGGCTTCTTTGTCGTCCGGGTAGTTTTCCAGGTACGATTGTAATTTTACATATGCTTCGTTATACTTATTTTCCAAAAATATATTTATATATATCTCCAGTATATTTCTATCCTGCTGACCAAGCCTGTTCTGATATTTTTTGGCTTTTTCCAAATAGCCTATACTTGGTTGAATTTTGCTTTGGAAATTGTAAGCCATCCCTATTCTCAAATAAGGAAGCGCGAAAGTCGAATCGATTTCTATCGCTTTTTCGAATAACGGAATCGCCTCATCGTATAAATTCTGACCGAATTTTTCCAATCCCAGAATGTAATATTTATATGCCTCTGGCGAAGAAGAGGTCAACTCGGCTACACCTTTTCTTTCATTTAAAATTTTTGTCATATTAAGAGACGCCGCGATCTTGTTGGTAAGACTGTCCACCAGTGACATCGGATCATCCCCGACCACCTTTTCACCGAGAATAATTCGACCCGATTCGACATCCTCGAGCCGCGCATCTATTCTGATTTTATCCCCCAGCTTGAAAAAAGACCCCGATAATATCTTGGTTGCTCCCAAAGATTTCGCAGCGTTAACACATTCCTGATGTTTCGGAAGATCATTGATTCCACCAACCTCCTCCTCCAGGCAGTCAAGCACTCGATTGCGGCTTATGATATCAACCGCCCCATTTTGCGCCAGTCCAGTCAATAGAATCTCAGGAAGACCCGATTGAAGCCAGTTAAGCTCTTCATCACCGGTCTTATTCTCAAATCCCAGTATAGCCAAAGCATTTTCATGCGCGTGGACAATTCCGGGTGATTCAGGACCACTACCGCCGGTAGCCATAAATATCACGACTATCACGAGTCCGATTATACTGACCGCGATAATACTCGGCACCATAATACGGCTTTTGCTCTTCTCGCTTTTGGATATACCTGAAATGGATGAGAGCGTCTCTGATAATCCGCTGTCATACTGTCGACGAAGACTTCTCAAATCAACAACCAAATCCCGAGTGTCCTGGTATCGATCGCCCGGATTCTTTTGCAGACATTTATCGATTATCCGATCAAGCTCGCCCGGAATCGACTCATCTTTTTCTCGAAGAGGCATATGTTTCGATTCTAAAATCTTGGCAAGAATCGAAACGCGATCTTTTCCTTTAAATGGATAATCATCGGAAAATAGCTTATATAGCAAAATCCCAAATGAAAATATGTCCGACCGCGAATCTACTGCCTCTCCTCTGGCTTGCTCCGGGGACATATAATTAACTGTCCCCATTATCCTGCCGTCGGCGGTCAGATTATTGGAAACATCATCGGTCGTATCCGGATCGCCCTCTTCGACCAGCAAACCAAGCGGTTTTGCGAGCCCAAAATCGAGTATCTTTGGCTCACCATTTTCATCTATCTTGATATTCTCAGGCTTTATATCCCTGTGTATCACTCCCATTTTATGCGCCGCGGCCAGCCCTGATGCAATCTTTTCGACTATCCGCATCTTTTCCGACATATCAGGTTTTTTCCGCTGAAGATACTCAGACAGACTTTCACCGGCGACGTATTCCATCACGATGTAGCCAAGTTGGCGTCCCGATTTTTCATCTTTGGCGCTGTCAAGATCGTATATCGCCATTACATTGGGATTGGAGATACTGGCCGCCGTTTTCGCCTCACGGTCAAACCTTGCACGATATTCGGCGTTATCGAAAAAAGACGCCTGGAGTATCTTCACAGCTACATTGCGCCCAAGTTTCTGATCTTCGGCAAGGTATACCTCGCCCATTCCGCCTTCTCCGAGCTTGCGTATTATTTTAAACCTGGCGAAAATCTGTCCCGGCTCGAATATCATTTTTGCTGCCTCTTGATTATCATCATGGTTATATCATCTGTCCGAGGTGCATTCCCCATAAATTTATTTATATCCTTCATTAAATCAGATGAAATCTCACCTGCCGTACCAAATCGGCTGTTTACTATTAAATTCTCCATCCGTTCTTCACCATAAAATTCATCATCCCTCTGCGCCTCATTTACACCGTCAGTATAAATAAACAGCATATCTCCAACACTGAGACCAATTTCCTGTTCCTGCCAATCGGCAATATCGAAGGCACCTATCATCAATCCGGAGGGTTGTAATTTATCCATTTTTCCGTCACTCTTAACAAAAAGCGGTGGATTGTGGCCGGCATTTATAAAGCGAATCTTCCCCTTGTCAGGTTCCAATAAGCCGATAAACAAGGTCGCAAAATTACCCGGCTCACTGAATTGAAACATCTGCTTTGAAACTCGCTGAACTGTCTTTAACAGATCAAAACTGTCCGAATCATACAGAATTCTAAATGATGCCAAAATATTTGACATCAGTAATGCCGCCCCAATTCCTTTACCTGAAATATCCGCCACCAGAAAAAGAAGACTTTTATCTGGTAAAACCTTCAAATCATAAAGGTCTCCCCCAACCATCCGCGACTGTTCCTGATAAGCGCACACCTCAAATCCCTCGATCTGTGGCGGTCCCTTGACCAGCAGCCGCTCCTGAATTTCGCTTGCCCGCTTCATCTCGGCGTCGATAATCTCCTTTTCTCTCCGTTCCGACTGGAGCGTATAATTCAAAAGACGCGAAGCCAGCAAATTTCCGAAAGTAGCCAGTATCCTTAAATACTCATCATTGTACTGATGCATAGGATTGGTCGTATCGACATATAAAATTCCCAGTACTTTGCCCTCATCGAACATGGGAACCGCGATTACCGACGTTAACTCCGACATAATAATCGATTTTTGCTCTGCAAACCTTGGATCAGCCGCCGTATCGCCGATTAATATTGAATTTTTATTATTCATTATTTCATTGATAATCGTACTTGAAAGCGTGAATTCTCCGGGGTCTTTTCCCGACGGAAGCAGCTTGGCCGCCACATAAACCTCCCCTTCTTTATCAGAGGGAATCAATACTGCCAGCCGATCGGCCGGAATTATGCGGGAAATTAACTCCAGTGATTTTTTGAGTAATTCGTCCTGAGGCATATCCGCGGCCAGAAGACGCGCCATATCGAAAAGATTTGGAATCAATTCGGGAATCTCGGTCGCCTTTTTCGGAAGCGGTTGCAAAGCCTCATTTATTGAAAAAAACACAGACTTCTGCAAGTCCTCATCAGCCATCGTTTTGAGCGACGGCTTCTCCGTCGATGAAGGCACTTTGTCATCCGCGACCAGTTTGAATTCAGTGCTGCCGAAGGCAATCTGGTCTCCTTCCCGAAGCTGAACCCTGTCAGTCAGCTTTTCCCCATTGACCAATGTCCCATTATGACTGCCCATGTCAGTCAAATAGCAGTTAATTCCATCGGGAGAAACTTCAAGCTGGGCATGCCGCCGCGAGACCGTTCGATGGGGAAGATAAAAGTCGTTTCCTTCCTTCCGGCCTAAAACATAGGTGCCCGGTTCAATTTTCCACGAATAAAATCTTTTGCCGTCAGTTCCTGCAAGTTTCATAATATATATATACGCAAATAATTACTACGGTTTCGATTGGATTAGATTTATACCGTTCAATTCTACATATGAACCGGAATATTGTCAACAAAATAACCCCCATTAATGAATATAAAAAAAGCCCCCGATAATTCGGGGGCTTCTTGGAAGAGAGGTCTTCTATCTGTACGATTCGGCACTATTCAGTTCAGGAACGTCGGTTCGGGGCTCACCCGGAGTAGTATGCTTGAGCTCTCGTTTATGAATGCCCCAGCCGCATTCATATCCCCAGCCCTCGCATTCAACCGGAATCGGTCCATCTTTGTACAGATAGTTGATTAAGTAGGTGATATCAAGGAGGTTAACCGCACAGTCAGCGTTCGGATCACCAGAGCAAACAGCATAAGGTTCAGGGATAGGTCCCTGCTTATACAGATAATTTATCAAATGCGTGATATCCAGAAGGTTCGTTGCCTGATCACCGTCGGCATCGCCCGGTTCACAGTCACAAACGGCTCCGCAACTCAGATTCGGATATCGGTCGGACGCACCGGCATTTCCGGGTATCGGATAAGGATCCCCCTGGCTGCCGGAATAATCGCTCCAGCAGTTGCCGTGGTCCACATTGTCATCCCAGTAACCCGGATCCTCATCATTATCGGCATTGAGATAATTATCGAATATATTATGATGAACGACGAAGTCATAACTGCTGCTCGATGGTTCACCATAATCCTTGATAACTATGCCGGTATAATGATCCGCAATCCAGTTTTGGCGCACCCAGGCGCTGAGACTTCCGTTGCCGTTAGTATAGGCATAAATCCCGTAATCACCATTATTCTCGACTTCATTGCTGTCGATTGAAGCGGTAACGGTTGAGCCCAGATCCTTTCCTTCATCGGTAAGCAGGATCGCACCACTGGCCTGTGATTCACTCGCCGAATTATCGTGAATATAGTTCTTCTTGATTGTCGCATTTATATCCACATTTCCGGCGTATCCTTCGAATTCATTTCCGACAATTACGCCGTACTGACAGTGATGTATCTCGTTTTGCTCGACCAGAACATTCTTGGGCATCGGTGTCGTAATACCGCTGGTAAACGCATTCTCGATATAAATCGCGCCCGAGGCTGATTGGTCGGAAGCCGCCCAGGTGTCATAGTTGGCAAAGGTGTTATTTCGAATAATTCCGGTTGATGCCGAGCCCAGCTCGATCGCATAACCGAAATCGTCAACAACCTGGTCGAAAGAGTTGTCTTCGATCAGCACATTGACATAATCATGGACATTAACCGCCAGTCGACCGGTCTTTTCGAATGTATTATTCAACAGATTCACCTGAGCCCGGTCGGTCGAAGTATAGTCGGGAGCTCGCAGATAAGTCGTCATCTCATAATAACCGGAGGCACTCATATTCTTGAGAACGCAGTTCGATATCGTTCCCGTCGAATTCCAGTACAGCGCACCGGTTATATTATCGCCCTTAATGAGATCGAAATCCATCGTCATCTTATCAAAGACAATATCTTCGGAGCCAACTGTGCGAATCGCTGTCTTGCGGCTGTCATACTGTGGATAACCCGGAATTGCCCATGAGATATGAATCGAGGGCTGGAAGATGGTCCCCAGCGTGCTTTCGCCTTGAACCGTTATTCCATTCCTGCCTTCGGCATCGATTGGCATCTCATAATTGCCGTCGTATACATGGACCGTCCCATTATCGCCAACCGCATTGACACCATCGCGAATACGGTAAAATGCATTAAATCCGAAATATTTACCGACATCGACAAGATCACCGTCAAGCGATCCAACCCAATCATCATCAACCCAGACTTCCGCCAAAGGCTGGCAGGAAAATCCGCAGAACGAGAAATCATCATTGCACCACGGATCAAAGTCGATATTGCCGTCAAACAGCGCGGTAACATCAGCACATCCGACCAGGCCCCAGTAATTTTCTTCACAGTCCTGAGTCGCCGCTGTGTTAGCCCAACCGCCGTAAGAGACATTATCATAAATGCTGTTGGTATGAGCTGTAAGCGAGGCAACACTGCCGCTCTCGTAAACCACTAAACCGTAATCCCAGTTGGTGATAGTCGAGTTATCCAGCGTGACCGTAACATCATCGCCCAGTGACCATACTGCCAGACCATAAGTTTCGGTAACTTCGGCTCCGGTTAGAGTCACATTGTTGACTGCAACCGTACTCGGAGCACCCTTGGAATAATCATCGGCATAATCCTCGACCAATGGCGATGGTTCGCGGTAAGCGAATCCATCCACATCACTCTTGTTATAACCGTAATCACGAATCGTGATTCCCTCGGCAGCATCGATATTGGCAGCACTCACAACTGCGCCTTCAACCGAGCCGTTAGTACCCTGCATATAAATACAGGATTGGGCATTGGTCACGTTACAGGTCCCGTCTATATCTACATTGCCGGCCAGGTAACATAAAATACCGCTGGCAACCCAGTCAGGCCCATCCCATGCGATACCATCGATATCGCAATCAGTAATCGTTGCGCTTGCTCCATATGCGATCTGTATGCCGTTCTGGGCGGTGACATCGGTAATACCGTTACCCTGCACCTGGCAGTTTGATATAGTCGTCGTCAGGCCGTCACCCATTAAAGCAATACCGGTCTTCTGCATATCATCGATATTGACGCCGCTGACAGAGATCTCATAAGGGCCGCCGGTATTATTATAGGCGTAGATGCTGACACCGTGCTGTGCCCCGCTGAATGTTGCATTCCGAACCCGGGTAATGTGGACATCTGTCACAGAACCGCCAGCATTCCAGAATCCAATACCGACAAACCGGTAGTTGCTGTCACCCTGGCCGTCACCGTCAACAGTCAGATTCTCGACACCACCGTCAGCATTTTCAACAAATATAATCGGGTAATTGTCACTACTTCCAGAATTGAAGAAATTGGTCATGTCTGCCGGTGAAACAATATTGGTGACATCTTTGCCGGCGCCGATTAAAGTTACATCCTTACCGCTGATATAAACCTGCTCGGTATAAGTTCCGGCGGCAATATGAACCGTACTGGCTGTAACAAGATTGACACCTTCCTGTATCCGTTCAATGGTTCCTAATTGGGGGCTGTCATCATCGACCCAAAGATCCGAGAAATCACCCTGGAATCCCGGTTCGGAGCCTGTTGTCGGATCCTCTGTACCGAGCCCCAGCCACGGTGTATAATCGATTGAATCAGAAACAGCCGCCGCCACATTAGTCGGATCTGTGTCACCGTACCAGTTGCCGTATGCATTTACCATATAACCGGTACTGTTCAAAATGGCCTTGTTGGTAAATCCGGAAAGATCGTTACCGTAAACATCGGCCATAACCGTATCACCATGGTTGCGATACAGTACAATACTGTTGATAAAGCCGGTAACATTATTCTCGTATACTTCACCATAGCTGTTACCGCCGCCTTCACCTACATATGAACCGTCATCGGTAATAATAACACCGACACCCTCGGCAATATCGGCTGCGGAGGCACTTGAAGAAACGACGTCGTTGCCATAAACATAGGGTATACCGTCTGCCGGATTACGATACAGCCAGACACCGGTCGCATTGCCCTGGCAGCTAAAGAGATTATTGGTTATATCCAAACCGCCGCCCGACGGAATCCACCAGACCAGAACACCGGTACTGCTGGCCGTCTTTGCATCCTTGACGGTACTTGCCGTCATTTTCTGCTCAGGCTGCCCGATACCGTGCAACTTGGCGCTAGAAACTGATCCGTCTTTCTTGGCATCGGTCGGGACATAAACCTCGTTGCGATCTTCATTGGCCGCACCGCCGACAATACTTCCCGTCGTCGTATTCGTCATGTTAAAACCGAGCGTCGTCAAACCGGTCATATTGACCGTATTGCCCGTAAATGTAATATCGTTGGAAACACCGTAGGTATAAAGGTCACTTGCCGACCAGATACCGATACCATTGTCCATACCGACATTCACCGTATTATTATCGACGACACCGTCACCCTGTACCACAATACCGTAATAGGCATTATTTACTGTATTCCCGGTACAATTCATACTTCCCTTATTGGTGGGATTGTTGAAATCGGTGTAGGTAATAATAGATATAAACGGACAATCATTGACCTCGTTATCATGCACCTCGGCATTGCCGTATATATTGACAATTCCCGCATACGGAGCACCTGTAATGGTATTATTACTCATAGTACCGTTGGCGAATTTCAAACGAATACCGTAGTAATTCGATATTTCCTCAACGGTACAATTGGTAATCGACATACCCGTCGCCAGCGGCCAGTCCGGATTGGCCAAACTTATACCATAATTCTGAACATATTTAACAGTAACCTGGCTGACCGATATGTTATCGGCAGAAATTCCGCTTGCCGGGACTATTCCGCCGACAAAATGATTCCCAGCCCCAAGAGCCGTATTGGCACTACCGTCAAAGGTCATATTGCTGATAGTGACACTGCCGACCGCATATTCAAAGCCGTTTATATCGACAACTTCGGGAGCCAGTATTACACCACTCTCGGTCTCGCCGTCGACAGTCATCGCTTTATCTATCTGCACGGCGTTTACATAATAGAGGCCATTCATGATGTGCACCGTTCCACCGGCACCCACCGCCGCAACACCATCGGCAACAATATCAAAAGCGTTATATCCGAAAAACTTGCCGGGCATTACTTCGTCACCGTCGGCCGATCCGGCCCAGTCATCGTCGACCCAAACTTCCGGAATTGCTCCGCATGTAAAAGTACAATGACTGAAATCATCATTGCACCACGGGTCAAAATCGATATTGCCGCTGGTCTGAGCGGTAACATCGGCACAGCTTATAACGCCCCAGTAATTCTCTTCGACATTCGGGGCCGAGGTCAGGAAATTGAAAAACCCGGTCCCGTTGCCGGTTATGGTATTATGATTAAACGCTATAAGCGACGGATAACCGTCATAAAGAGCAATGCCGTTACTGCTGTTGTTGCTTATCGCATTATCGGTCGCAATGATATCCTTGGGATCATAGGCATTACTTTCGGTTCCTTCATAATAACCATCGCCGTAATTGCTGAAAAACATCCCGTTAGCATTTTCGGTCAGGATATTATTGGTAAATTCCAGATCCCATGCCGCGTCGATCCAGAATGCACTCATGGCATTATCATGGATATTGTTTCCTGAAAATATCATTGAACTACCGTCATGAGCTCGAAGTGACTGGATCAGGACCGAGGCACCCGACGTATTATAAATTTCATTGCCGCTCATGACCAATCCGGAGTAATCCAGAAGATCGGTCAGGCTCGGATCATAAATCCCAAGCGGATCACTCGGGTTAAACCTCTCGGATTCTGTCCCGAGAGCAATCGCAAACCCATGGGCGCCGTTGGATATATCATATATCGTGTTATCAATGAACTGCAGGTCGGTATAGCCGTTATCTACCGCATATTCCGCAGGTTCCATATATGCAAGAATACCGTTCGTGCAGTTGTGAATGGTTAGATTCTGGACTGTCACTCCGCTCGATGCTATATCAATACCGACCGCACCACCGCCGTTTAAAACTGCCGGAGCTTTGGCCGTATTTACACCGATCAGGATCAGCGGCTTGGCAACATCAACATTCTCCGTATAATCGCCGCCAAGAATATTGACTGTACCGTTGTCCAACACCAGTTCGATACCTTCCTGGATATGCTGTTCGGTTCCAGCCACCGGGCTGTTGTCATCGACCCAGAGACCTGCGAATTCACCCTGGAAGCCGTTGCTGTTGTCGGCATCACCATCGGCGCCGATATCGAGCCAGGGCGAGTAATCTGTATTTCCGCTCAATTCGGCAAGAACCGAAGTAGCGTCATTCGAACCCCACCAGTTGCCCGAGGCATCGATCATATTACCGGTTGCATTATTAAGTCCGTACCCTCCATTACCGGATAGATTATTATCGAACATGGCACCGATCGTACCATCAACCAATCCGGTCGTTATCAGTACGCCGTCACCACTGCATCCGGTTACGAAGTTATTCTCGAATGATTTTATAAAGCCGCCGTTGGTCTGGATACCAACTCCACAGCTGTTTATACTATTTGCATTTACCGGGGCTTCCACCGCGCGCCCCTCGGCCGGAGTCGCGGCATTGCGATAAAAATCTATACCGCGCGCAAAACCCGATATCTGGTTGCCTTCAATAGCAGCATAAGTCGTCCCATTCTCATCCCCGAAGAATGTCCCGTCATCTGTTAAGAAAATACCTGTTCCCTCACCAATAACGGTGCCGTCACTGGCGGTTGAGGTAAACACATTATTGCGAATAGTCGGGAAATTAAGCGTATCCTCACAGTGGAAAACCCACATCCCGGCATCAGCATCGGAACAGATAAACTCATTGTTTTCGATCACCGCCGGTTGAATCGTCCACCATAGAAAACAGCCGATATCATTGGCAGCCTTGCCGAAATCGATCTGATTCTGAGGAATCTCGCCGTCGAGACCGATCGACATTGTTTCTATCCCGGAATAGGTACGCTTCTTGGTATCGGCGATATCTATCGTATTTCTATCGGCCGCGTTAGGGCCACCTATAACCGTATTCGAGGTCAATCCAACCAGGTTCATACCGGTCAGGACACCGGTCACATTGTTACCGGCATAAACGACATTCAAATCGGTATATCCCCAGTTATAATTATACAGGCCGGTATATGCGCCATTGATATCATTATCTCTCACCGTGATATCGCCGAAAGCGGTCCCGATTGCTCGTCCGCCGATATTAGTAAGATTGTTATTGGTAATTACAGCATTACCTATCGCCAGTATACCATACGCGTTATAAACGGCAAACTCTGTCTCATTTATATCGCAATTATTAATTGTACATCCGGTTCCGGTCAGGGAAAGATAAATACCCCGATAATACAAACTGGAGATCGTAACATCTTCAACCGTAATATTTTCATATGACATACCGTCCTGCGTAATCACACCGACACGGTAATTGTTCTTATCCGGAGTTAATGCCGGATTACCTTCGCCGTCTATTGTCAGTATTTCGATACTGACATTGGCAGCATCGACAATAAAGCCCATCTGGGCCCCGGTTGTCCAGGTCAGTGAATTATCAGCATCATTGGGGTCTTCCGCCGCCGGGGCTACGACAACACCGGTACGGCTCTCACCTATTATGGAACAACCGCGGTCAACGAGAATATTCGACTCCGTATAAAGCCCGTTGTTTACATTAACGGTGCCGCCCTCGGCAACACCATTGACACCATCCTGAATTGTGGCAAAGGCATTATACCCCCAGGCCATGCCGCCGCAATTCTCGGGACCGGTCCAGTCATCATCGACATAAACCACCGAGGGTTTACCGAAAGCGATGAAGACGTTATTGCCGTAACCGGTGTGAGTATATTCCTCGGCCCGGAACATAATCTCGCCGTTCGGACCTTTCCAGTTATGATTGCCATAGGCCCACTGGAAATCGGTCCCGCCGTCACCCAGGAGGTTCGATACCTGGGTGCCCGCCGCCGAATACAATCCAAGGCCGGTCGCGGTCCAGTGATTCTCGGCCAGCAGGGCAACGATCATATTGCCGGATTTTCCGCTGTAAAACGCCCAGTAGCCGGGGACATCGACAACCGCCGGATCACCGAATCCATCCGGACGAGTTATCCAGCTCCCGCCGACATAATCGGAATATATACTACCGTCGGCATATGTCGCCTGTGTGGAGTAATAAGTCACCCTGGTCCCGTCATAACTCGATGAAGGGTCAAGATTTTTGTCATTGGGGCTTATCTGAGTGGACGGATATGTACCGTCGTAAAGCAATATTCTATCATTACCTGTATTGTAACCGGATCCAAAAACGCACATATCGTTATTAGTCCCGTAAAATCCGGGATTGGTTACATCATCGCCATTCGAATCCAGCGATGGATCATACAGGGCCGCAAATGAATTACCTGAAACACTATATGTTTTAATTATATTAGGATTGCTGAAATGAACTTCCAAAAACATCAACAAGTCCGGATCGGTCAAAGACCATGAGCACATGTTATTCCAAACGACATCCCCTCCCGGATCACCAAAATTACCCGTTGTTGTAACTTGCTGAAAATTGGAAACAGTTTGAGTAACCGGATCATAATCCATAATCCAGATCTCGTAAACCCTGTTTCCCGGGTAGCCGGTTAACTCTGTCCCATCTGTGGCGGCCACCGCAATCTTCGTCCCGTCGCTGTTAAAGCACGGATATTTCATATAATAACCGTTGGGAAATCCATCGGTATTATCATACGAGTTGTTAGTCAGGTTGATTATCGTGAAATCGGGATCGTGATTCGGAAACAGGTCTCCGCCCGGCCATCCTTTATCAACAGCCTCCGCCTGTGCCTCTTCGCCACCCGGCTGGATTCGTAAAGCGTCAATTTTACCCCAGGCTGAAGATACCATCAGGGTAAAAAGAAGAAAGACCAGTAACAATTTTGTTGGTTTCACTTTTAAATTCCCTTCACCTTTCTGTAAGCGTACACATTAAAATTTGAGCAGTAAAAATGCAGTAAAATACTACTAAAATACGGTAAGAATATCTCTTACTTTTCACCCCCCTTCCAAGGCATAATTATAGAGTTGGTTCATAGAAAAATATTAAGTTTTGAATTCTCGAAACGAACTGGGAGTTTCTTCCAATATGTTTCTCAACAAATAAAGAAACTAAGGATGTACTCCACCGACTACCTTGTGCTCTTAGTAAATTTGATTACGGCAGTTGTGCTCGAAAGGCCTGCCGCGGGGGAACGACTACTGAATGATTAATAAATCTACCCCAAAAGTCAAGCCCTTTTTTGCTTAATTTCTATTAGGATTTTATTTAGCCCTGTAAATAAATGAACCTGATAAGAAAATAGGGAAATCATTTTTATTTAATGTAATTTTCATAAGCCATAGTAAACTGCAGCTATTCTACTGAGATATAATTGAAAGCCGAATTTGACAACTAAGACTGTCGTTTTGAGGAATCCGAAGGCATTTCCGCAACTTCGAGACTTTGCGAGGGAACAACCTTAAGCGGGCACTCTTCCTCATCCGATTTTTCATGTGCGCCCGCCCAGATACTCTCTATCGCCCGCGTTGCATTACGGTATATATTATCTTCTCCGATCTTGGCTAAAAGCCCCGTCCTTCGAAGAGTATCCAGCACCTGGTCATTTAGCCCGCTCATCGAAAAGCCCAGGCCGTGTTCATGAAGACGCTCTACCAACATCGCCAGCGTTTCCTCACCCGATGCATCAAGCTCGTTGATACCATTGCCGACAATCAGCACATGCCGCAGTTTCGGCATTGATCGAACCGTTTCCAGTACCTTCTCCTCGAGATAACTGACATTGGCAAAAAAGAGCGACCCCGCATATCGAATTACCGCCACATGACAGCACTGCTTCAAACCGAATCTGGCCTGATTGCGGTAAGTTTGATCCGGATGAAGCGACAGCATCGCAATCGACGGCTTCATATTTCTTAAAAGATACAAAAGAAGCGACAGAACCACGCCGATCATTATCCCCCTGTCCAGATGCGGCGCGAATAATAGCGTCGCCACAAATGTAATAATCCCGATAATGCCGTCGTATTTCTGAGCCCGCCAGGTATGTATAAATGTCTTGACATTCAAAAGCCCCACCACCGCCATCATGATAATGGCCGCCAAAACTGACTGTGGCAGATGATACAAAAGCGGCGTTAAAAACAACAGCACAATGATTACCACTGTCGAGCTGATTACATTTGAAAATCCTGTGATCGCGCCGGCCTGAAGGTTCACGGCCGACCGGGAAAAAGATCCCGAAACTGCATAACTTTGTCCGAACGACCCGATAATATTGCCCAATCCCTGACCGATTAGTTCCTGGTTCGGGTCAAGTCTCTGCCCGGTCTTGGCAGCCATTGCCTTGGCGATCGAAATCGCTTCCATAAAGCCCAAAAGTGATATAATCATCGCCATCGTAAACAAACTGGCCGCACTCGAAAGCTCGAACTTGGGTGCCTTTATGGCCGGCAGGCCGCTCGGTATAACTCCCACCACCGCTCCACCACCGCTTAACGTAAGCGACTCTGTATTGAGTTTGGTATTACCTACTCTTAAACGCCATACATCACCAAACCTGTCCGATTTCGACGGCAATTTTCCTTCGGAGTAAAACGACGCTTCTTCATTATTTTCTTTTTCAGCAACAAAAATATATTCTCTCAACTCAGCCCGTATCTCACCAACGTCTTCTTTGAGATTCTCCATCCTGACATTCAGTAGATTAAGTTGGTGCTGTAGTTTCAGCGCCTCCGGCGATGCCTCCCCTTCTGCTTCAGCCGCCTGCTCATATTGTTTTCTAATCTCAACTCGAGTATCCGAAGTCTCTGTCATTTCTTCAAAAGTGGTATTGAATTCCCTTATAAGTGACCTGGCTTCATCAGTCTGAATCTGATTTAACTCTGCCTGATAATTTCTCTCGAAACCGACTCCCCACGAAATCAATGTTGTTACAACCACCGCCACCAGCACGTTTGGAATCCGCGGATTTATTTTCCTTAAAAATATCATTATCGCGAAGGCCAGAACAGCCAGCAGAAAGGTCGGCCAGTGGGTATATGAAATTGCCGCCACGATTACATTATATATTGTCTCATAATGATGCTCCGCTTTGTCAACATTGACCCCGAATAATTTGGAAAGCTGCGAAGTCGCGATAATAAGTGCCGCCGCATTGGTAAATCCGTTTACAACCGGATGAGACAGAAAATTGACCACCAAACCCAGCCTGAGGACACCAAGTGCCAGCTGAAATATACCTACCAATAAGGCGAGAAGTATGGCATAAGCAATATACTGCCCGCTGCCCGCTGTTGCCATCGGCTCCAGAGCGGTTGCCGTCATAAGTGAAACGACGGCCACAGGACCGGTTGCCAGTTGACGGCTCGATCCGAAAAGCGCCGCAACCATCGGCGGTAAAAACGCCGCATATAGACCGTAATATGCCGGAAGTCCCGCCAGTTGAGCATAAGCCATCGACTGCGGCACCAATACCAGCGCCACTGTCAATCCGCCTATTATATCAAGACGAAGAATATTTGTATTGTATCCCTTGAACCAGCCGAGAAAAGGAAGGAATCTCTCGATTTTAAAGGCCACCTAAAAATTCTCCCATTGTTGCATTTTTCTGTCCGGTAACACCTTTATAAAATGTCAAATGACAATTTCCCCTACCGCCCTCAAGACATCCGCCGATCTAACCACCCCGATCACCTTACCCTCCTTCAAAACCGGGATCATGCTGATATTATTTAACACCATCGCCTGAATAACCTCATAAAGCGGCGCTTCAGCGTTGATTGTCACTCGAATCGGAAGCATCACATCCCGCGCCAGCCTTTCCGCCCTTTTCTTGAGGTTTTTCGGAGTCATTTTCTTACCGATTTGGGATGTAGTTAGGTCGCGCCTTACCTGCGGGTCCTGTTCACCGGCCCTTTCGATTATCTCCTGCATCGCATTGGGACCCAATCCGCGGAGAATATCGCGCCGGCGAACCACTCCCACCAGCCGTTTTTCATCATCGAATACAAGCACCATTCGCGGCAGGGACTGCCGCCCCGATACCTCGAGCTGGCACCTTTCCATTTCTATTATGGTCTGGCGAAGTGTAAAATTAGAGGAAACCTGAGGATAACTGTCAAGAGGTATTAAAACATCTATAGCTTTAACCTGTTCCATGCTTGCTCCCCGAAAACAAACCAACCATAATTTCAAATATCCGGCATTGATCTGCAGCAAATAAAAATAGATTGATCGGTTTCTTTCAAACTAAATTTTTAAAACTCACAGGGCAAGGGATTTCTTGAAATTAATCCAACCGAATGAAGATAATTTTATATATCTTGAAATTTATGACCATTCATTCTTTTAGTTTTAATCTTGATTTGTATAAGCTCTTATGTTAACTTTGAAAAATTAACTGGATATTGTCTTCAGGGGATATCGCATGGCGGTAATTACTATATTTAGCGGAACATTCTGTCATCAGGATGAAGTCGTCGCCGGTATTTCCGAACGTCTCGGCTATACCGAAATTACAAAGGAAATCTACGAAAAAGCTTCATCCAAATTGAATATATCGAAAGAAAAAATCGAAAAAGCGCTATGGGGACCAACACCGTTCTTCAACCGCTTCACCAATGAGCGCGAAAAAATCCTTGCTGAACTCAAAATTGTTGTCGCTGAAGCGATTCAACCCGATAGTCTTATTCTTCACGGATGTCTCGGGCACCTCATCCCCCGCACCATTCCCCATGTCCTGAGAGTCTGCCTCATCGCCAATCACGACTACCGCGTTAAGCAGATGTTGGAAAACGAGGGGATTTCGGAAAAAGAAGCTCATAAAAAGATTCATGAAGATGACGAAAATATCTTCGGCTGCACCTCCCACCTCTTCGAAAAACCCGCCTACGACGAATCCCTATATGATATTGTCATCCCCATGCACAACAACACCCCCGAACAGGCCGTTGATACTATTGCCGAATACGCCGCCAGTGATCCGGTAAAAACAACCGATCGCTCCAAGCGCGCCGCGGAAGATTTCATTCTGGCCGCCAGGGTGAATAAAAGGCTCGTCGATGAGGGCGAAGATGTCGATGTTCATGCCGAAAATGGTCAGGTTGTCCTACTGGTAAACAAGTATGTTGTCCGCATGAGCAAATATGAAAATTACCTTAAAAAAATAATATCCGATATACCGGGCATAGAAGAAATCGATATCCGTCTCGGCCCCAAATACAAAGCTCCTACAATAAATCCCTGGTCCAATATCGAGGGACCGCCCAAAATTATGCTCGTAGACGATGAAAAGGATTTCGTTCACACCCTCTCCGAACGACTGAAAACCCGCGACCTTGAATCATCTATCGCCTACGACGGTGAACAAGCGCTGGATATGCTCAAAAAGGATGTCCCCGATGTCATGGTTCTTGACCTTATGATGCCCGGAATCGATGGTATCGAAGTCCTCAGACGAATAAAGAAAGAGCATCCAAGAGTCGAGGTAATAATTCTCACCGGTCACGGTTCCGATCGGGAAAAAGAAATGGCTGAAGACCTCGGGGCTTATGCATACTTGCAAAAACCGGTAAACATCGATAATCTCGCCAAGGTAATGCGTGAAGCATACAAAAAAGCAAGCATTGACAATGAAGAAAATGATAGCGAATAATACCGGCCCGGATACGTTATTAAGGCCGCATTAATAAACGAAAATAATCAAAGGTGCGCCATGAAAAAGCGCAGAGAACATGACCAACAGCCGCATCTCCCACCCGAATTAGCCGGAACAAGATTACCTCGCTACCGCAAACTGCGCCGCAACATTGTCATCATTACTTCCATTGTCGCCGTTGCCCCGCTTATCATCCTGACAGCCATTAACTACTGGCAGGATCAACTCGCCTATCAGGCCGAAACCAACTATTCCATATCACAGATTTTATCCAATACAAAAAGAACACTGGAATTTATAATCGAAGAACGTCAGGCCGCCCTTTCGTTGGTCGTTGCTCAAAATCCCTATGATAAACTCGCTGAAGACCGATTGCTTGCCAAAATCCTTCAGGACCTTAAACAATCATTTGGCGGCTTCATCGATCTCGGCGTGATTAATGACTCCGGACGACAACTGTACTACACCGGGCCGTACGATCTCAAAAACCGTAATTACGAAGACCAGATTTGGTTTCATAAAGTCGTCCTGCAGGGATCATATGTCAGTGATGTCTTTATGGGACACCGCGAATTCCCTCATTTCGTGATTGCCGTCAGGCAGCAGAAAGATATCGACGAATATTTCATCCTCCGTGCAACCATCGATATGGCCCTCATCAATCGCCAGATGTATTCATTAAATCTCGATCTGGATACCGACGCATTCATCATAAATCGACAGGGGATATTGCAGACAGAATCTGCTTTCTACGGCAGCATCCTTCAGAAAGCTCCCATCAAGGTTCCGACCGGCTTCCGGGACGCCGAAATAATCCAGCAGCAACGAGCCAACGGCGCCCGAATTACATCGGGCTACGCTTTTATCGAAGGTTCATCCTTTATCCTGATGGCCATTCGCCGTCTTGAGAACCCGTTATTTCACTGGCTGGAACACCGGTCCGATGTTCTCTGGTTTCTTATCGCCAGCATTATACTAATTTTATTTGTGATAACGTACGGCGCCAGCCGGCTGGTCAAGCAGCTCCGAGAGGCAGACTTGCGACGAGTCAAATCCTTCCATAATATCGAATATACTAATAAGATGGCAACGGTTGGCCGTATGGCTGCCGGTGTGGCTCACGAAATAAATAACCCGATGGCAATCATAAACGAAAAGGCCGGACTGATGAAAGACCTTATAGGTTTTTCGAAAGATTTCCCCAAAAAGGATAAAATGCTCGAACTGGTCGATTCCGTTCTCCGTTCCGTTGATCGCTGTTCTAGAGTCACTCACCGCCTCCTTGGATTCGCCAAGCGTATGGAAATACGAAATGAGGAAATAGATATTAAAGAACTTATAAACGAAGTAATCGGTTTCCAGAAAACAGAAATTACTCACAAAAACATCGAACTCAACATCGATTTCCAGGAACCGCTCCCCCATATTGAAAGCGATCGCGGGCAGCTCCAGCAGGTCTTTTTGAACATCGTCACCAATGCCCTGGCAGCTGTCAAAGAAAAAGGCAAAGTCGATATATCTGTCGCCGCTAAGGGAAAAGATCGGGTTGTAGTTGCCGTAACAGATAATGGCGTAGGAATATCCGAAGAAAATCTTAAGCATATTTTTGAGCCTTTCTTCTCGACCAAGGGTGAATTCGGAACCGGTCTGGGCTTGTCGATAACTCGCGACATAGTCGAAAAACTCGGCGGTGAAATCGATGTCGAAAGCGTCAAAGACAAAGGAACCCGCTTTGTAATTACTCTCCCGATAAAAAGAGTCAATTTTGGAGAATAGATTATGGAAAACATGAAAGTATTATTCGTTGATGATGAAGAAGAACTCGTCACTACCCTTGTCGAAAGACTCGAATATCGCAATATTAAGGCTGATTATTCTCTGGAAGGACTCGATGCCCTGATGAAAATGCGCGAAAATGAATATGACGTCGTCGTGCTCGATTTGAAACTACCCGGCATGGATGGAGTTGAGGTATTAGGCCGAATTAAAAAGGAACACCCCGATATCCCGGTTCTGCTTATAACCGGACACGGATCTCCGATTGGTGAACCTGATGAAAAACCGGATGGTGCTTTTGACTATTTGCCCAAGCCGATTCAGCTCGAAACGCTAATTGCAAAACTAAAGGAAGCTGTCAGTCATCATGAATGATCAGGATAAAAAACTTGAAGACGGGTTGGCCTTTTTTGGAGCCATAACCGCTTCCGTTTCACATGAACTGAATAATGTCATCTCTATAATCGACCAGACTGTCGGGCTCCTCGAGGATCTCCTTGCCTCGCCCGAAAGCCGCACTTCGATATCACCCGAACGCCTTGAATTCGTCGCCCAGTCGATTAAAAAACAAACTGACCGCGGTCTGGAAATTATTCGCCGCCTCAACCGCTTTGCTCATAGCGCCGATAGACCGGCCGAGGAGTTCGATCTTGGCGAAACCGCCTCCAACCTGACCGGACTAACCCAGCGTCTTGCCGGCCTGAAAAGAGTCAACCTTGAACTGACACCAATCGATAAAGAAATAAAAATCACCGGAAGCCGCTTCTTTTTCATAATGGCTCTCTTTAAATCACTGCAGTATTTTCTCGATTCAGCCGAAAATGGCGGCAATGTTAGTATTACTATTGAGGAAATCGATAATAAAGTCCATACAAAAATAGAATCAGACTTCCCGGTCGACGAAGATACGATTGATTTCGAATTCTTAAATAAGCTCCTGAGCTCACTCTCTGGACAAATAGATTCAGTACATAAACCGGATAAATGCACCTTTACAATAACAATTGAAAAAACATCATAATATTCGCGAAAATATCGTAGAAATTATAAAGCGAGGATAAAGATGGCAAAAGCAAACGTTCTGGTAGTCGATGACGAAGTCGCCTTTGCCGAACTTCTGGCCGAGAGACTCAAAACCCGCGATTTCAACACCGCCATAGCCGATGGTGGACAAAAGGCGATCGAGATGGTGCAAAAAAGGAAATTCGACGCCGTCGTGCTGGATCTCGCCATGCCCGGCATGGACGGTATCGAAACCTTAAAAGAACTCCTCAAAATCGATAAAAACCTTCAGGTTATCTTTCTTACCGGTCAGGCAACTGTCGATAAAGGTATCGAAGCTGTAAAACTGGGCGCTGTCGATTTTCTCGAGAAACCGTCGGATATAGATACCATTGTCGGCAAGGTTACAGAAGCTCAGGAAAAACGGTTGGATCTTTTTGAAGAAGAACTCGACAAAAAAATGTCCGATATCATGCACAAAAAAGGCTGGTAGATTTCCCTTAATAATGATTAAACACTGAATTTAAAATTAAACAAAGTTTTTCAGCAAAAAAAACGCCGCTCTTCACGCGGCGGTTTTTTTACAATATATATTTTTCTACTTCAACAGCACCATCTTTTTTAATTCATAAGTATCACCTGCTTCGAGTCGATAAAAATATACACCGGTTGCCGCATCCATTCCATCGGAATCTTTGCCGTTCCAAATTATTTCGTACTCACCGGCTGCCTTTTTTTCGTCCACGAGCGTAACGACTTCCTGTCCCAAAATATTGAAAACCTTGATCCTCACATGCAATTTCCTTGGTACACTGTACTCAATTGTAGTTGATGGATTGAAAGGATTCGGATAGTTGTATGATAGTTTCACGTTTTCAGGGAAAATCCCCGTAAAATCATCTTCGGCATCCAGTGTACCTGCGAATGCAAATACCCAATAATCACGGTAAGACGCACTGGTATTCGTTCCCCTCGTTCCAAAAAGGAAAGTAGTACCGTCGGCACCTTCGCACGCCACCCGCGCTTCACACACGGTATTATCCAGGCATGTATAAGTCCAGACCGAATCTCCGTTGGCATCGGTTTTCATCAGATACATATTGTATCTCGACTCGGTCGAATTCCAATTTCGGCCCGCTACCAAAAATCCACTATCCGATGCCTTGGTAACCCCAAATGCCATATCACCCCAATCCGCCTGGTACGGCACCTTCGTCCAGAGTACATTTCCGGAATCATCTATCTTAATCAAATTAACATCTGAATTTGTATTAACAGCATAGCCGGCGACCAAATAATTACCGTCACCCGTCTTTACGACGGCCCGGCCTTCGTCGAAACTCGTACCACCAAATGTATCTGTCCAGAGCGTATCTCCATTTGCATCGGTCCTTATAACATAAATATCAAAAGACCCGAGTCCATATGAATCAGTCGCCCCGGCAATTATGAATCCCCCATCGCCGGTTTCGCATACACCATAACCGATATCATCACCGGTTCCTCCGTACGTTTTCAGCCAGACTGAATCCCCCAGCGAATCCGCGCGAAACAAAAACACGTCCTTATCATCGGTCCAGCCGACAACCGCAAACCCGCTATCCGAGGTTTCAATAATATCCTCTGTACTGAGACCGTTGCTGCCGACATAATCCTTCTCCCAGATCTGGTTGCCGAGCGAATCGGCTTTGAAGAGTCTTACTCGATACTGCTCCGAGGTTGTTGCAATCCGGCCGTGACCGCAGATAACAAGACCTTTATCATAGCTCTTGATAATATCTTTCCCGTAATCACGGCGGTCAAAGGCCCCGAAAGTATTCGTCCAGAGTGTATCCCCCGACGAATTAATCTTCACCACCCACTGGTCTCCCTTGATTGTATCACCGAATGAGGTCGAATAACCGTTCATGGCAAATCCGCCGTCATAAGTCGGCGTCGCCCCATAGAGCTGGTCATATCCGTCCCAGCCCGCTTTATCACCATATAGTCGAGACCAGAGAGTATCTGGAGCCTGCGCAAACAGACTGACCCCCAGTGCCAAAAAAATAAATGTTATTAGAATTGAGCGCATAAGATATCCTCATGCGCAAAGGTTGATTTTAGTGAAAATATAATATATGATTTTATCTATGTTGGCAATATAAAAGAAGACAGTTCTCTTGTGGCATAATCCTACCCGCCACTATCCGGGAAACGATTCCAAACCCCGGCACGTAAGTCAATCAATATATAAATGACCGCGAGACTTAATCCCGCGGTCATTCATGCGCAAGTATAGTCTCAATAAATTATACTGACTAAAACTCGATCTCTTCAGTTTCACTAAGAGGAATAACATCTTCTTCGCTATGATCCGAATCCTGATTCTTGCTCTTCATCTTATTCACCCTGTTTTTCAACTGTGAGAGCATTTTCTTGGACTTCTCCACCGATCCCCGTTCGGATTTCGAAGATCCTCCCGTTTTAAACCTGTTGTTTTCAACAAGATTCATCGAGTGCCCTTTGATTATGGTATTGAGCTCGTCAACAATTCGTTGCATTTCCTGAGCCTGTGCGGCAAGCTCTTCTGAGGCGGATGATGATTCTTCCGCATTGGCAGCCGTCGTCTGAGTTACCTTGTCCATTTGTGAAACGGCCGTATTGACCTGTTCGACACCCTGGGCCTGTTCCTGACTGGCCGATGCAACCTCTGCCAGAAGATCCGATACTTTCCTGATGCTTTCAGTAACATTACCCAAAATCTCAACGACTTCTTCCGTCGCCTGAACACCCTCGTCGGCATTCTTCTGGGAACCTTCGATCAGCCCGCTGGTATCTTTGGCCGCCTCTGCCGAGCGTTGCGCGAGATTACGAACCTCTTCAGCTACTACTGCGAAACCCTTACCGGCGTCACCGGCGCGGGCTGCTTCGACTGCCGCATTCAATGCCAGCAAATTCGTCTGGAATGCAATCTCGTCAATAACCTTGATAATTTTGGCTGTCTCGTCCGACGACTTCTTGATTGACTGCATAGTGGACGACATCTTGTTAACCGAATTCATTCCTTTTTCAGTAGCGATATTGGCATCCTTCGCCAGCGAACTGGCCTGTGAGGCATTGTCCGCGTTTTGCTTGGTCATACTCGACATCTCTTCGAGTGAAGAGGATGTCTCTTCGATAGATGAAGCCTGTTCCGAAGATCCTTCTGCAAGCGATTGACTCGCCGAAGCCACCTGCTCGGATGCCGAACCAACCTGGTTGGCACCGTCGGTGAGGTTTTCTATAATAAGATTAATCGGCTTAGAAATTGATCTCGCGGTCGTAATAGCCACGAGTAGAATGGCCGCGACTCCGATAATGCCAATTACTATCATCAGCCATGTAATTGAATTGACAGTCGCCATAGCTTCCGATTCATCAATCTCGGCCAGAAGTGCCCAGCGATGACCGAGAACACCCACCGGCGTATAAGCCGACAAAACCGGATTACCGTTATAATCAGTGATGATTCGACAATCCGTATTGCCCGACAATGCCTCACGTGCGGCCTCGGTATCCACACCGTTATCCTCGACATTACCGGCGAAAGACGCTTTTACCGAGTGACCTTCAGGATCAAGATATGAATCCGACCGCATCAGCTTATCCGGACCGATCAAGTACGTCTCTCCGGTCTCACCCATACCTTCGCGCTGCTGCATGATACTGTTTATATCAGACAGCGATAGTTGTAGTGCAACGACCATTTCTATGTTGCCGTCATGTGTGACCGGTTCGGCAATAAATGCTGCCGGTTCGCCGTTGGATGGCGCGTATGGCTCAAAATCGACCATACCGAATTCATGCGTTTTCATCACTTCCCGGGTCAATTTGCCAAGATTCGATGATGCATACTTACCGCTGACGAAATTGGTCTGATAATCCGCTTCCCGGGCAACCGTATAAAAACAATAACCGTCAGGATTCATCAAAAACAAATCATAATAACCGTACATATCGACATATTTCGCGAAATAATATTCGCCGTTTTCGTCTTTCGGACAGAATGCTTCGGCAACGTCGATTTCCGACAGCATCGCCCAGCGGATGCCGTCACCGATATCGACCGGGTCCCAGCATGAAAGAACCGGATTACCATTATAATCTGTAATAACATCTTCATCGCTGTTTCCTGAAAGCGCACTTTCCACGGCTTCGGTTCTTACCGCAGCCTTATTCGCAAAAGACGCTTTTACCGAATGGCCTTCGGGATCAAGATATGAATCAGAACGCATCAGATGATCCTGCCCGACAAGATACGATTCCCCCGTTTCTCCCATACCTTCTCGAAGCATCATAATATCATTTATCTGACCGATCGGAATCTGTATGGCGACGGCACCAATAAAACTCCCGCGGGCATTCTTTACCGGTCCCGCAATAAATCCGGCCGGTTGATTGCCCGACGGTGCGTATGGTTCAAAATCCGCAATCGCAATTTCACGTTCTTTGGCACCTTCGAAAGCCCTGGCCAGTCCGGAAGAGCTTAAACTGCCGCGCACCAAATTGGCGCCAAGATCCGATTCCCTGGTAACGGTGTAAACTACATCACCATCTGCCGAAAGAAGAAACACATCGTAATATCCGTTATCATTCAATATATCTTCAAATACAGCACCATAAACCGATTCCACTGAAGACCATCTCGTCCCACCGGTCTTCTTGCCTTCAGCCTCGAATGCCTTTTCAAAATCCGAAATCGCCTGCGCTGTTGTCGGGTTATCCTTCAAGGCATTTACGTTTGATGTAATCTGCTTAAAATAATCCAGAATATGCTCCTTTTTCATCTCCTGGATTGCTTCAAGTTTAGCGAAAGCCTCTGAGCGAAGCGTCGCGGCCGTCTCACGAAGAACACCCATATCTCCCTTGCGCTCTTCGAAATAACTTTCGATCTGACTCTTCTTGATTTCTCGAGCCATGGTTAACTGATTGAAGGCCTGGTCACTTAGTGCGGCCTTGGATTTCCACAGCGAAATAATAGCCATTGTTGCGAACGGTATCACTCCCACGGCAAGGAATAGAACCAGCAGCTTTTTCCCTAAAGCCATTCTTCCTTTTGTACTCATTGTTATCCCTTCTATTTACATTTAAAACGTATAAGTCATTTCGTATGCAATACCCAAAGTACTCTTATCAAGAACACCATCATCATCGGCGAAAACTTCCTTATCGGAGACAACATACCGGAGTTCAACCAGTGCGCCCATACCGTCACCAAGGGTGAAAGTCGGAGCCAGTGTCACAGCCGTCCTCTTTTCTTCAAGACCGCTGCCGAGACGAGCCGCATCCATATCATCGAAATAATCTATCCGAAATGTCAACCCAGCCCAATCGCTGTAATCGACATGCATCATTACCAGAAATCCCCACCAGTCATTATTGATCCCGGAAACCTCTTCGCGTCCAAAATTTAATTCACTTCCGATAGTCAGCCATGCCAGAGGAAGAATCGTGGCATCGACATCGAGCACTGTAGTATTATCGCCTTCCGATGAATTCTCGGCACCTCTGATAAACGACAGACCGGCACCGCCCCAACTATCGCCGCTCCAGCCTAAGCGCCAGCCGAATGTCTTCCCGCTGTTCAAATCAACATTTTGATCCCAGCCGTTGCAGACATAAGCCGCAAAATCGAATCCAAAATCGAAACCGGCACTGAACATGGCCCCGGTCAAATTGGAAGGCAGACCGTAACTGGCTATATTACTGTATGAATACTGGTACATATCGGGGGCATCGACCGCCTCAAACCCGATCGGGGCATTAAACTTCCCGAAAGTCAAATTCACCGGGCCGAAAAATTCCGGATTGAATGTCACATAACCCTGTTCGGCATCGAGATCAAATCCCCCGCTGCCGTCATTCACCCACTCGACATCAAATCGCAGCGAACCGACCGCATCGATATTTTTAACAATATCAACTTCAGCCTGGTCGAACCCGAATGTATTCTCACCTGTCGGGACATCGACTGAATAACTCCCGTCGACAAACCCCGAAAATTCAAACCCAAGAGGATTTATATCATTCGCTCCGCGTTCGGTTCTACTCTGATCAACCGTCGATATCTGATCAATCTCTGTATCGAGTGCAGCCAGCATCACCCGCTGCTCGGTATAATTGGTATCCAGCTCGGCCTGAAGCGCCTCGATTTCCATCTCGAGATGACTTATTCTCGAAGCCATCTCCAGTATCGATTCATCATATACAGTAAAATCCTGACCGTCGGTTACAGAATTATCGGCCTCAGAATACTCCGACAGCTTGTCCCGGAGCTCTTTCAATTCTGCTTCATAAGTCTTATCCAGCGCGGCCAGCCTCTGCTCGAGCTGTTCAAGGCGGTCAAGAATATCCATGATTCCTTGAGCGGAGACGTTTGAAAATGCAATCACGAAAAATACAATCGCCAGCAATGTGGTTTTCATTAACATAAAATCCTCCCCTTTTATAATATCTGATGTATGAATAGCCCCTTGGCAAAATTCTGCTTAAATATATTTCACAACTGGAAATTGAGCCCCAACTGTCTGATATACATATATATCGAAATATCTAAATATGTATTGAGGGGGTAATTTCGGTTATCTATGGGGTACGCGGGATACCCTTTAGGACCTTATAAATTCTTCAGATAAGAAGCGAGATTTGTGTTGGATCTTGCAATACCCAGCTTTTTGCGAATCTTCTTCCTTTGCTTTATTACGGTATGAGGGGAAACTCCAAAAACGCGAGCAATATCCTTACTCCCGCATCCTCTCTTTATCATATTGCAAATCTCAATTTCTCGAGGCGTCAGATTTTTACAACCCCCTTCAATGTTCTTTATAAAAGGGGAACATATATCTGTCAGGGATTCTTTGAGTATGTCTAAATATTTGCAGTCAGAGAAATCGAATCTGTCTTGAATACTATCTATTAATGGTATAATTATACTCTCAATATTTTCTTTTATTCGGTGCCTGACTTGATTCTTTTCGTTTTCAATTTGATTAAGAAGCTCTTTAAGGGCCACGTTCTTTTTTCTGAGTGCTACCTGCTCCGTTATCAGGCTGGTTTGTATCCGTTGAAGTTCCCTCTCGGCCCGTTTTCGTTCGGTGATATCCCGGCATGAATAAAGTCTTGTCCCGCCCTGAATATCAACCTTCTTTATATTTACCAGTAGTTCATGCTCGTTACCGCACTTATCTATTATGGTATGTTCAATGTTGCTAATCTCGCCATATTCAATCAAACAATCGGCGTCGAACTCTATTGCCCCTAAAATATCCCGGATATATCCCATTTCCCGAATTTCTTTTTGACTGTAGCCGAATATAACATCGGCATTGGGACATATAAATATCAGCTCGCCTGCATCATCAGTCAAAAAAACTGCATCGGACATACTTAACAAAATAATCCGATACAACTCTTCTGATTCTCTAAGTGCATCCTCATTTTTTTGGGGATCAATTCTGTCTGCGCTTCTTTCAGCTGCAACACCGAGACAATAACCTGCAAACCCATTTCTGTTAGCCATTTGCAATATAAGATTGCGTGTATCATCGGAATAATTCAGCTCCGACACCCTGCCGTAGATATTTTCTGGTACTTTTCTAAATACCTGCTTTTTATGACCAACCCGGCTTTTTAGTACCTCTGATAAATCTCTGCAGATATAGTTATGCGAATTATGCCCCAAGTTGCTCCTCGCTTTATATTGGCAAATGAGAATAAATGCTCTTCATCAGCACCCTTCTAATTTATCGGAAATTTACCTCAATTCTGAACTTGAAGTGGTTACGCATTCGCACCCATCCAGCTTTATCCCTCAATATCAAACCAAGCAGCCTCGTCAGGTCTAATCCACATCTATCAACAAATGTATCGAAAAAGGAATTAAATCCGTAATGCCTTCTTATCAGCTACTGCCGTCTGCATCTACTACTATTAATATCCCCTTTATTGAAATATAATAGCTCTAATAAATTTATTCTACTATATTAAAGAAACGGCAAAATAAGCCTGTAAGGAACATTGCCTTAAAAACTGCGTTAATTTGATTACAATAGAATTTGTTTTAAAAAAAAGATATGCAAAAATGGTAAATATAAAAAGCAAAATGCTGTTCTTCGCATTATTATTGAGTATTATTACCCTCAATGCCCGGGCAAACTGGTCGATTGACGTCGAAAGCGGCATTGCTTTTAACGGGTACAACGATGTTCGGATTCCCGGTAATACCGGAACAGATATCTCCCTTACTGACGATCTCGAAGCCGATCCCGCCGCTTTTGTACGATTGCGCCTGTCAAAAGAATTCAACAAAAAACATATTTTATCTCTTCTTGCTGCCCCGCTTAGCATCAAGGCATCCGGCCGGGTCGATCGGGATATAGATTTTAATGGGGTCAGATTCGTCTCGCAGGAGCCTTTAAATTCAACCTACAGATTCGATTCATATAGATTAACATACCGCTACACACTCGTAAATAAAACGAGTTTCCGCGCCGGTATTGGTGTTACGGCAAAGATCCGCGATGCATCGATTAAGATTGAAAGCCCGAACAATGTATCTGAAAAGAAAAACACCGGCTTCGTGCCCTTGATTAATTTTGCCTTGGATTGGCGCTTTGCCCAAAATATCGGATTGATGTTAAAAGGTGATGCTCTGGCGGCTCCGCAGGGGCGGGCCGAGGATGTAATACTTGCTCTCTATGGATATCCGATGAATGATCTTCGTTTTAGATTGGGTTATAGAATACTTGAAGGCGGTGCCGACAATGATGAAGTCTACAATTTTGCCCTGGTTCACTATCTTTCCGCGGGACTGACCTGGTCATTCTAACCCCCCTGTAACCAACCCTTTCAGGGCGGTTTGGTTAAATCGACATCATAGTACATTTCAAGCAAGAGCGATCTATATTCTCCAAATAATAAAGACTCCTGTCGCACCTCAAAAAGTGTGTGTTACTGGATTTTCGATATCTCCTGGCTAAATCCTTATTTGATACAGCCCCCAATGGCGGTTATAGCCTAATTCGACTAATCCCGGACACAACGAACCGAAAAACCGTCCTGCTTATAGTAGTTGCTACGGTAGACCTGCGAACCGCTGTAACCCAGGTTCCGGTACCACGCGTAGCTACTACTGGTCTCCGTAGAGGACCAAAAGTAGGCGTAGTAACCCATATTGCCGAAGTTACCACTGTGGTGGCGGAAGCCGCCCGGCAACGCGGTGAAACCGCTTTCGTTGGTAGCGCCTTCGTTGGGACTGTTCCAATGCGTTGTGCCCGTTTCTTTTAGCTTTCCGCCTTCATCAGTGCCGCGCCAATCCAAAGCATCGGCATCGGCCTCAGCCTGGCTCATCCCCAGATACATCTCCAACTGTTTCCACTCTTCATCAGTCGGCACATGCCAACCTTCCGGTGCTATGTTCCGGCTGTCGTCCACTGCGTACCAGTTGTATAAGCGGCCGTAGGTAGCCACATTGCCTTCGTTGTTGTTGTAGTTGCAGTAAGCCCCGGTGGTTAGACCTTCCCATGTGCCGCCGTCGGTCACATTCGGAATCGGGTCGCCGTTGCGATAATGGGTGACTTTCAGGTTTTCCATCATCCACACCTGGTCCCCAATCGTTATCGTTTGATAGACGTTGCCGTCAATGTCCGTCACCGTACCGGAAGAAGCTGACGTGGTGAACGGAATGGCGCTGCCATAACCCGTTCCCGAGCTATTAGTAGCATACGCCCTGACATAATAAGCGGTGTTTTCTGTTAGGCCCGTTATTGAGCTGGTAAAACCGCCCGTGCCGGTGCCATCCGTGGTCTTGCTGTCAGCGATCGTAGGCGTCGGACTCGTACTCCAGCAAACACCCCGAGCGGTTACTGCGGCCCCGCCATCTGAAGTGACATTACCACCACAGGTAGCAGTTGTTTGAGTAATTGCAGTGACAGTCGATGTCGTCACCACCGGCGCGGTCGGATTGTCAGGACCGGTGGGATCGTCGTCACCACCACAACCGACGATCAAGACCAGCATTACTGCCGTCAAGAAACCGAGAATTACGTGATTTGTTCTTGTTAACATGGTTTCCTCCAATATCCTGATATTTTTTCACACCTGATAGACAGAATGTTCGGCATGGCTGCTATAACTGGCGATAAGAGAACATTCGCGTCTCAGGTCGATTAGTTGATATAAATGTAACTACCGCAATATATGGAATCTGCCCCCCCCCCCCGCAAGTGATTTTTCTCACATGGTTTCCTCAAGAAACTGCTGGTAATCTGCGTAATGGCAAGCTATATTTATAACTGAACACCGAAATCAAGGACGATGCCTATGCCGAGAGAGAAAACGACTCATACGAAACCGAAGATGATCCACATTCGACTGAGTGAGGAGCTTCACCAGCAACTGCGGATTCAAGTGGCCAAGGAAAATCAGACTATTCAGGACTGGGTAGAGGAACTCATTCAGAGTGGTCTCCAGGTACCGGAAAAGAACGAGCGGTAATGCAAATGAAAAGGAACAGCGAATTGGGGGAACCAACTTGCCAGCACTCTGCAAAGCTCCGCCCACTCGCATACTCCGTTAGATTACCACGATGAGTCGGTTGGTGCTTCCGAAATCAGGTTTGGAGTGACAGGAAGTACATCTTGCCAGAACCTCCCGCCAAGAATAGCACGCATCCTTCCCGCAAATCAACAAACGCTGGAGACGACACTTTGTATTGCGCAGATTTGACTACCTCAGTTGTTGTAGACAGGGGTTTATACCTCCTGAGATCGAGGTATCGCTTGCTATTTCGATATTCATTGACGTCTTCCATGGGCACGAAAAAGACGTCACAACTAGAGATCTTAACATCCGGTATGTTTACGTACAGGGTCCGAATGTTTTTCGCTGATGGCATGTTATCAACTGATGGAACTTCATAATTGTAAGAATTGTGGGTCCAGCCTCCAATCGACTTTAGCTCCACAAGACCATTGTCGGTATCCGCGAACAGACCGATGGTTTTGATGTTGGGATTCCCCCGCATCCAGCAGTCAAGCACACAATTAGGACAAGCCAAAAGACATACATCGTGCCTTTCATGAATTCCTCCTATCAGAACTCCCTAAAAGGGTGTGTTACCGGGTTATATTGCAAAAAATATATTATTCGTTAATCATATAATAGTTTTTCAACAGGTCCTGTATTGGCTCATCTAAATTTGGCTTCTCTTTGCTTTGGACAACTGCGATCCAACCTGATGGTAGCGTTACATAGTATTCTGTAAAGTGGGTCCAGACTTTCTTTTCAAGAGTATTGCTTGCTATCTCAATCGCATTCTTAATCGGCATGCCAACCCTTAATCCCTCAGGTGTGACGAAATTACTATCAATAGTACTTATATACATTAAAACATCATTGGAATCTACCGCTATTAGAAATGCGATATTGTCGATAGATACTTCATATGAGTTTAATATTTTTCCATTACCCAAGATTAAACTTCTTTGTGATTCCAACTTGATTAACGTAGTGGAAATTTCTTCCCCCAATTTTGATATACTTGTATGGTTTCCGCAACAAAATGTTAATAGTACTCCCGATATTATTCCCAAAATCAGGACAATTTTTCCTAAGGTAAAGTAACTCATAATTATTCGCCGGGTGCCCCATCATTTAGGGCTTGTTGAAGAACCCCTATTTTCATGCATAGACAGTTAATGTTGAT
>CAZDPY010000022.1:0-63056 GCA_964507455.1 uncultured Ignavibacteriaceae bacterium | reverse complement strand
AACCATGTCTTAATTTCAACTCAGCCGTGTCCAATTTTAGCTGAAACGCTGCAATCCTGTATTTGAGATAAGTACGATAACGGATGAGGGTGGAGAGATAAATTACCCTTTTTACTGGACCGGTACAACACATATTAACATGTCGACTGATCCCGGTTCCTTTGCCGCCTATATTGCTTTTGGTGAGGCTCTCGGTTACATGGAATCACCACCCGGATCGGGGATATATCAACTTCTGGATGTCCATGGTGCCGGTGCCCAGCGAAGTGACCCCAAAAGCGGAAATCCTGCCGACTGGCCCTATGGCAACGGTCCGCAGGGTGATGTGGTCCGTATTGATAATCATGTCCGTTGTGTTAGGGATATAGATGATACTTCTTCATGCGGTGATATAAATGACGATGACAATGTCAATCTTCTGGATATCACTTTTCTTATAGATTATCTCTACAGCGGCGGACAGGCGCCTGATCCTATGGATAAAGCTGATGTTGACGGTAATGGATCGGTTAACCTTCTGGATGTGACATATTTGATAAACTTCTTATATAAAAGCGGGCCGGAACCGGCGTGTATATAAAAAGATAGAATTATGAGTGATAAAAAGGCGCCTTTGCGGCGCCTTTTTTATATGAATACAATTATAGTTTCCGAATTGAATCTACTCGTATTGCCATTCTTTCCAAACCTTGCCGACCAGGTCCGGACCCGGTTTCAAAGTCTTTTTGCCCGGTTCCCATCCGGCCGGACAGGCTTCGGCTCCTTTGGTCTTGCGGACATGCTGGAAAGCTTTCAACTGACGGATAGTCTCTTCTGTCTTTCTTCCTACTGGCGGTGTCAGAACCTCCATGGCCTGCACAACGCCATCGGGATCGATAATAAACCGACCTCGAATATTGACACCATTGGCTTCATCATAAACGCCGTAAACCCTGCCCAGATTTCCGGCGCCATCGGCTACCATCGGCCAGGGAATACCATCTTTTGTCATCTTGGAAAGCTCCACTTCCTCCCAGATTTTGTGAACGAAAGTGCTGTCAGTTGAAATCGAAAGAACTTCGGCTCCGAGCTTTTTAAGCTCATCATAGTTGCCGGCGACCGCCGACAATTCGGTCGGTCAGACAAAGGTGAAATCACCGGGGTAAAAGCACATCACGACCCATTTCCCCTGATAATCGGATAATTTGATATTGATAAATTTCCCTTTGTGATATGCCGGGGCTTCAAAATCGGGGGCTTTTCCACCGACTTTTACCTGTACCATGCTTTTTACTCCTTCCTCTGGGATTTGCTCCTGCTGGCTCTTTTTGGGCTTTTCCTCTCCAATAACCGTGCCGGTAGGTTTGGCACATCCAACAGGTTCATCAGCCATAGGTACCTCCTGTTAATTGAGGTTATGACAATTTGTTATTCATAACGATATTGCTAATATACTATAATGAGCCAATTAAATCAAAATGGAGAATGTCATCCTTTAGTTTTTCCTTTTTCGGCGCGTTCCTTTTCCTTTTCACGACTTTTTTCCTGCTGTTTTTCTTCGTGTTCTTTTACCCGTTTATCTAGTTCGTTTTTAGCGGAATTATTGTCAATTAGAATCAAAAGGCTATCCTCTTCGGTCAATTTCATATCTTTTTTGGGGATCAGAACGTCCTCACCCCTGGTTACTGCAGCTAGGTGAGCCCCGCCGGGAAGATCCAATTCTGACGTAGATTTAATCTCAAAATGTCGGACCATGTATTCAAGTAGTTGAAGACCACCCCTGGCAATCATTGACAAGTCTATACGATCCAGACCATACAGGGCAGATTCAATATTTGCAGCGGCGGCGATTTTGGGAGCAATCACTCTTTTTGCGCCAATGGCTTCGCAGGCGGGACGTAGTCCGGCACCATTAAGCTTGACTATCACCGTGACAACATCCAGTTGCCGTCCCAGCATAGCAACAACCGTATTTATTGGATCGGACCCGGTGGTAGCGACGAGAGCTTCTGAATCGTTTACTTGTGCTTTTTGGAGAATTTCCGGATCTGTTCCATCGCCGCAAATCACTAGGGCTTCATATTTTTTTGAGAGCTGCTCGCACCTTTTTTCATCAATATCAACAAGGATAACTTGATTATTTTCCCGGCTCAATAAATTATCTGCGACACGAGAGCCGATGTCTCCGACACCAACGATAACTACTTGCATCTATTTTAACCTCCTTGGGTACCAGATTACGGGATATAAAACAACCAGCACCGGCAGTATTTCGAGCCGGCCCAGCCACATATCGACGATTAGGACAATTTTGAGAAATGCCGGTAAATTCGGTGAAGTCAATCCTGATGAAAGGCCTACAGTGCCAATAGCGGATACCGATTCAAAAACCGTATCGGTTACCGGATAGTCTCCATAAATTAGAAAACAGAGTGCCGATAATGCGGCAAGTATCAAGTATAATCCGATAATGCTGAATGTTCTTTTTAAAGCCTCGTCTTCGATTGCCTGACCTCGTATTTTTATGGCTATCTTACTTTCGGCTGGGAGAAGAGCTTTTAAGATATGCCGCTGAATTGTCTTGAGAACAATTATTAATCGGTATATTTTAATACCGCCTGCGGTTGAACCGCTTGAACCTCCTATCATCATTAGAATTATGCTCATCAAAACTACCGATGTCGGCCAGTCGGATTCTTTTGCAATCGTAAAGCCGGTAGTGGTAATTGAAGTCATACTGGTAAAGAGACTGGTTAAAAGAGCATCTAACCTCCATTGCCAGGCCGACCACATAAAAATCCATGATAGAAACAGTATTCCCGCAAGATATCTGAGTTGAAGGTCCTTAAAGAAAGGTTTTGCTCCCTTCCGTCTTAATAGGTAATATGCAGGAAATCCAACTGCCCCTAAAAACATGAATAATGAGACGGCAAGATGTAGAACGGAACTATCATATTGGCCAATACTGTCAGGATTCTGCGAAAAGCCGCCTGTTGAGACAGTTGAAAAGATATGAATTATACCGTCGAATACTGGAAATCCGACAATTATATATATTATGAATCCGATGACAGTTAATATTAAATAGACGGTGAGGACAAGGACAGCAGTTGCCTTAATATTGCCCGCCAGTTTTTCTTCACCAAATTCAGACGTATAAAGGCGAAATGCATTGCGACTTGGTCCAGTTAAAATAATCAGAGAAAGGACTATAATTCCCGCGCCTCCCAGCCATTGGCTGTAACTTCGAAAGAAAACAAGGCTATCCGGGAGAGTTTCAGGTTGTACGACTGTCAATCCTGTTGTCGTAATACCCGATATGCTCTCGAAAAATCCGTCGAGGTAAGAAATTTCCGGTAAAAAAGCGAAGGCTCCCATTAAACCATAAAACAGGTAGCTGAATGCGACGACGACCAGAGCCTCTTTACCGGACATATCAGATTTGCCAAATGCTTTTCCGGTTAGACCGAAGCCGAATGCAACGACGCTAATAATAAAAAATATCAGAGCCTGATAAAACTCGCCCAGCAAGGTTCCTGCCAATGCCGGTATCATCATCGATATGGCAAGAAGCCGTAAAATCTGGCATAAATTAGAATAGACAACTCTGTATTTTACCGGTAAAATATATTGAGATAGTCCCATAAATTCTAGCCTTAGAAGCTTCATATTACACAACAGGACGATGACATATTTGTTCAAAAATATAAGGGGATATTGAACATGGTTCGTTTCATTAAAAAATGATATTTCTGCTCGCCAGCTTCCGTATCTTTTATTATATTATAACTAAGCCTGGTTTATAAAGTAGAGACCGCATTCTCGCGATACTTGCTCGACGGTTTTGACCGTTTCAGATACAGAAATAAGTTTAACAGGAGGTAGAGATGAATAAATTAATGTGGTTTATAGTTGCCCTTGTTTTGATTTGTATTGCCGCCATTATCATGGTAGAAAAGGATGCCGAGCAGATTGAAGAAACTGCCGAGTGATCCCGGGAATGGTAGGAATAGTATATTTTTTTCGCAACCAGTGTTCAGGTGTTGTCGTATGATAGCCCATCAATAAATACTTTAATTGTGGGTGATAATTATGGCCAAACTGAACAATATTATGCAGGACCACCGTAAGAGGGATGATCTGGCCGGCGAACACAAATTGGGTGATATTGGTCAAATCGGACTGTTGATAATTTTCCTTGCCGTCTGGATTTATGATTCGTTCGTGGCCGGCATGTCAATCTTTCTTGCCGACAGCGTTCCTCTTTTCTTGAGGATACCGGTCGCCATCTTATTATTGCTGATATCCGGTTATATGGCCGTAAGCGGCCTGGGTATCGTATTCGGGGAAATCCGCGAAAAACCATCGGTGATAGAAAAGGGTGTATTTAAGATGATTCGGCACCCGATGTATCTCGGGGCAATTCTGGTATATCTCGCGCTGTTTTTGTTTACCATGTCGCTTCTTAGTCTGGGAGTAATTTTTATAATTGTTATTTTTTATAATATTATTGTCCGGTATGAGGAAAAGCTTCTTATAAAAAAATATGGTGACGCTTACAGACAGTACATGAATAGAGTCCCGCGCTGGTTTCCCGGGTTAATGCGAGGCTATAAATAATATTCGAATCGAATGGAAGGGGTTGAGTAGTTATGGATAAAGAGACTCAACTTGGCCAGTTCCTCAATAAGGACGATAAAATCACGAAATGGCCTTCTAAGGAAAAAAGAGAATAATCGTTCTTGAATATCTTATATCGAAATTTTCGACTGATCATGATTATACCGAAAAAGAAGTGAACTATGTTCTTAATCAGCACCATACTTTTGGTGATCCAGCCTTATTAAGGCGTGAGTTGTATGATCGAGGCTATTTTAACCGGGATGCCGACGGAAGTTCATACCGAAGAGTGATTGCCAAGTCAGAATAATTTTTATATATAGCATTTAGTAAAATGTGTATTTGTTCTTTCAAAGTAAGAATATAATTTTAATTTTGACGAGGTGAATAAATGCCGTATTGTCCTGAGTGTCGTTATGAATATAAGGAGGGAATCGAGACCTGTCCCGACTGCGGAGCCAGGCTGGTAATAGAAATACCGGAAGAAGTAATGGATAAAGCAACTCCCGGTTCTGAAACATATACCGACTGGGTACACCTGGCCCGGATTAATTCGGAGCAGGGTGCTCAAATGATCCTCGAAGTTTTCGAAGAAAAAGAAATACCGGTGATTGTTCAATCCGGTGCCGGACATTTCGGAGTTACCGGACAGATGGGATTGACTTCTTTCAGGCCCGTTGGTGGAGCTTATTCAGTCTATGTCCCCGCAGAATTCGCCACCGATGCTTATTACGAGGGTGAAATTATTCTGGGTGACGAATGGAAGAAATCGGCCCTGATAGAGTTAGATCATCCCGAAGAATTGGAAGATTTCGATGAAGACGAGGAAGAGGAATAAATTTTGAACCGCTTTTGGGCATTTTATATCTAATATGTTATATGACTTGAACTGTTTTAAGATGCCCTCCCATTAGCGTGGAACGTAACCGTCCCGGTTTCCAAAGATCGGGGCGGTTTCTTTTATCGGTTTTCAGACAGAATTTTCGGCTTTTCGGATGAGAAATATCTTTTTCTAAAGTAAAATGCCACATTGACAAGTCCAATTAGAACCGGAACCTCGACCAGAGGACCGATAACAGCCGCAAAAGCCACCCCGGAATCTATTCCGAACACTCCGACCGCAACGGCAATAGCCAGTTCAAAATTATTGGACGCGGCAGTAAAGCTTAGACTGGTTGCTTTAGGATAATCAGCCTTTGCTTTAAAAGAAAGATAGAAACTGATTAAAAACATTGCAATGAAATATATTAAAAGGGGAACTGCAATTCGGATTACATCAAGAGGAATTTTTACAATAAGTTCTCCTTTTAGTGAAAACATCACGAATATGGTGAACAGCAATGCAATTAAAGTGATTGGGCTTATTATTGGAATAAATTTTGATTGATACCAATCTTTATTTTTTATCGATATCAGTCCGAAACGCGTAATAATCCCGGCAAGGAATGGAATTCCGAGATATATGAAAACGCTTTGGGCAATGTCAGAGATTGTGACATCGACAACCGCGCCCGATAATCCAAAAAGCGGCGGCAGCTTCGTGATGAATATCCAGGCATAGACCGAATAGAAAAAAACCTGGAATACCGAATTAAAGGCCACCAGCCCAGCAGCATATTCCGGGTCGCCGTCGGCAAGGTCATTCCAAACTATAACCATTGCGATACATCTTGCCAACCCAATCATTATCAGGCCGACCATGTACTCCGGATGATCACCTAAGAAGATTATCGCGAGCGCAAACATCAGTATCGGCCCGATTAACCAGTTCTGAACAAGCGATAAAAGCAGAATTCGCCAGTTTTTGAAAACATGAATCATCTTTTCATATCGGACCTTGGCAAGCGGCGGATACATCATCAGTATAAGCCCGACCGCTATCGGAATATTTGTAGCCCCAACGGAAAAGTTATCCCAAAATTCGGCAATTGAGGGATCAAAATGTCCCACGGCAACGCCGATTGCCATAGCCGCAAAGATCCACGCTGTTAAATACCTGTCAAGGAATCTTAATCTATGTATTGGTCGGTTATTCAAAGCCATTTATTTCTCTGAAATTTAAAAGAAGTTGACGGAAGGTTGGTTCCTTTAATTGCTTAGTTTATTCTAAGGCAAAGCGCAATTCCTCAGGCAGGCTTTTTAGCCATAAGATTCATGCTTGTTATATAATCGCCGGGTTTTGAATTTCCCGGAAGATTGCCAGCCATTTCCCGATAAAACGGATCCGACCATTTACTCATACCGTCTATATAATCGGATTTAGTTTCGATTTCGATATCTGTTAATCCGGCGGCCTTCACCATCTTTTTTGTTTCATCTATAAGAATCGCGCCAGCGATGCATCCAACCAGAGCTTTTACTGAGTCCCTAATGGCATCAGGAAGAGGTTGCAATAGAGCCAGATCCGAAACCGCGATTCTACCGCCCGGCTTTAATATTCTTGCGATTTCATTCCAAACCTGAGCTTTATTTGGTGCAAGATTGATGACACAATTTGAGATGACCACATCGATGGTTGAGTCAGCAACAGGCAAGTGCTCTATTTCACCAAGGCGGAATTCCATGTTATCAAGACCGCTTTCCTTTTTAAAGATCTCGGCATTTTGGCGTGCCTTCGCTATCATTTCGGGAGTCATATCAATGCCGATCGCTCTTCCCTGAGGCCCAACCATTTTTGACGCAATGAAAATATCAAATCCGCCGCCGCTTCCCAGGTCAACCACATATTCCCCCGGTTTGAGCAATGCAATTGCGGTCGGATTTCCACATGATAAACCCATATTGGCGCCAATTGGGAGTCCTTCGAGCTCCTCTTGTGCATAGCCCACCTTCTCAGCTATTTCGTTAATAGTCTTATTATCACATTTTGCCGAGGTCCCGCAACAAGAGCCTCCCTGCATGGCTATTTTGCCATATTCTTCTCTGACAATTTGGATTGTATCATTATCTGATTTTTGGGACTTGTGGGCCATATTATCTTTCCTTATTTATTCATCAGGCTTTGGGGGAGAGTTTCGACAAATGATTTTATCTCATCGCGAACCCGGCGATAGACAGGCATTTTTTCTTCTTCGCTTTTAATATCTTCGGTTAATTTCGGAGGATCATCAAAGCCATAGTGGACCTTTCTGGTCTTTCCCGGAAAAACCGGGCAGTTTTTATCAGCGTCAGAGCAGACCGTTATTACGTAGTCAAATTCATTTGAATCAAAATCTGCTACCGTCTTTGATTTCTGACCGGAAATGTCAATTCCGGATTCCGACATTGCCTTAACTGCTAATTGATCAAGTCCTTTCGCGATTGTTCCGGCAGAGAAAGGCTCTATGACATCACCCTTTAATTTTCTGGTCCAGCCTTCGGCCATCTGAGACCGGCAGGAATTCCCGGTACATAAGAACAGTAACTTCAGTTTCTTCTTTTCAGGCATATCAACTCCGGATCGGTTTTGGTTATTTTTCTGATTTGTTTATCCGAATTACTCAATATTCTGTCTTTTTTGGCCAATTTTAAGATCATCCTGAATTCATCCGAGCGGCAAACCGAATCTATATCGTCGTTAATCCTGAAATAAACCCAGCGCCCCCTTTTCCGGTCCTTTATGAGACCGGCTTCTTTCAAAATGGCCAGGTGCCGCGAGACAGTAGAATCGGCAAGATCCAGCAATTCCACGAGCTGGCAGGCGCACAATTCTCCATAGGATAAGGCAACTATGGCCTTTAGCCTATTTTCGTCCCCCAGAGCTTTAAATATTTTGACTGCATTCATAATTTTATATTTCGCTAAATGACTAAATAATAACATGTGTTTTTTATTTGTCAAGGAATTAATTCGCAAAATCTGTCGAAGTATCCTTACTCCTTGACAAATTCAAGTCTGTTAGTAAATTAGAGAGTAATACATACCACTAACCACATTCTACTCGGGAGTGTCAGCATGAGAAATTTTCAAGGTCGATTAATCCTCTCTTTTTTATTATGCCTTGTGCCGATTATGGCATTTGGCGAAGATTTATATAAGGTTGAAATAGATAGCAGACAAGAAGCCAATGCCTTGAATGCTACCGGTGTCGAAGCTATTTTCCGTCTGCCGGACGGCTACCTGGTGATGGTCGGGAACGATCAAGATAGGTTAATTGAAGAATCCGCTTTGAAATTTGAATTGATTGCAGCAGATATCGATAAATCGCAAATGGCTCTAAGCAATCGTTTTGATGATTTCAATAAAGGGCGATTTCCGGTTCTTTTTGAGCAATCAGGCGTTACAATTTATAGAGTTGATCCATCGGTATTCTACGACAAAAGTCGGTCTCAGGGTATTGCGCCTATTAAAGCTGAAAATCTCCCGATTATTTATAAAGAGCCGATTACGCCTAATTTAAAGGGGGCCATGCTTGAAATCGATCTTGATTCACTCGTAAGTCTGGTTGAATATGACTCTCTGGTATCATATATAGACCGATTACAGGCGTTCGATCCCAGAGTCACCGGAACCGCCGCAAATATTTCTTCCCGAAACTGGATAAAAATGAAACTGGAAAGTTTTGGTTATGACTCTGTGGAATATGATACTTTTTATGCCAATATATATGGCGTGAACACCGAGTGTTATAATGTAGTTACCCGCAAGGAAGGGAGCCTGTTTCCAGATTATCAGATTGTGGTTGGGGCTCATCGCGATGCTGTTCCCGGTTCACCAGGCGCCGATGATAACGGTTCCGGGACAGCCGGTGTTCTGGAGATGGCTCGTATTCTGAAAAATGTCGAAACCAATATGACGATTGTTTTTGTACTATTTGATGGTGAAGAGCAGGGACTTCATGGTTCATGGCATTATGCCAACGCTGCCGGGTTGGCCGGCGATAATATTATAATGATGTTCAATATGGATATGATGGCCTTTTACCAGAACAGTACCCAGGCCAAGGTCTATCACGGTGCCACTACTGAGTTTTCACAGCTCTGGATCGATCTGGCTGATTCCCTTAATTACCTGAACCTTACCGGATATGACGCCGGTACGATTTCTGCCTCGGACCATCATCCATTTGATCAAAACGGCTATGATGTCTGCTTCCCATTTGAAGATATATTCTCGACAGTCTATCACTCACCTCAGGATAGTTCGACCTATATGGATTTTGACTATTATACAAGAATGTTGCAGGTTTCACTGGCAACCGTCGGATATGTCGATATCTTCTATACTCCACAGCCTTCGCTAAGTATTACTTATCCCTCAGGGCGACCCGATCAACTTTTGCCCGGTGTAGAAAATAATGTCGAAGTGGAAATTGAAGGGGTAAACTTCGGTATACTTGTACCCGGTTCTGGAACCCTGCATTATTCGGTAGACGAGGCAACTTTTGAATCGAGTTCTCTAAATGAACTCGGTGGTGGATTGTTTGAGGCAGTTTTTCCCGCTTTAACGTGCGACAGTCGCATCGAGTACTATATCAGCGCCGAGGAGGATTCGGTTGGTGTCGTCTACAGCCCGGATCCGACCAATCCATTTTCAGTTCCGGTTGCCAGTCAGATGATTGTAGAGTTCGACGATAATTTCGAAAATTATACCGGGTGGACAACTTCCGGAAATGCGTCAGCTGGCCTGTGGAATCGTGGCGTACCTGCTGGTGGTGGTGAGAGGGGAGATCCGCCAACCGATTATGACGGGTCTGGAAAATGTTATCTAACCGGCAACATTTACGGCGATTCCGATGTCGATGGCGGACAGGCGATTTTAATTTCACCAACCTTTAAAGCAGTTGGGATCAATTCTCAAATCAGCTATGCCAGATGGTTTTCAAATAATTTCGGGGGCTCACCCTACGAAGATGTTTTCAGGATTTATTTATCCAATGATAACGGGCTTAGCTGGACGCAGATAGATTCAGCCGGGCCCACTGATGATGCTGCGGGCGGCTGGATTGAAAAGTTTATTTATATAGCTGATTTTCTTGCGCCAACAGAGCAGATGAAAATCCGGTTTATAGCATCCGATCTCGGTGGGGGATCGGTAGTTGAGGCGGCGGTCGATGCTGTGAAGGTCGTTTCGTATAATTGTGCGTTTATCTGCGGCGACCTTAACGGCGACACCGATGTCAATATCCTCGATGTAACTTATTATATAAATTATCTTTATAAAGAAGGTCCGGCGCCTGATCCAATTGACGCTTCCGATGTCAACAACGATGGTAATTCTAATCTGCTGGATATAACTTATCTTATAGGGTTCCTCTATGATGACGGGCCTCCCCCGAATTGCCCATAGTATTTAAAATTTCCATTATAAAAGGCGGTCAACCGGCCGCCTTTTTTGTGAAAATAGGATAAAAAGGGGAGGAATTGTGATTTTTTTCACTTGACATTTCAAATATTATCAATTTACTATAGTTTACGACGTATAATTATTGAGAGCATAAGGTTATAAGCTACTGCTAATTGTATGAAGTTATCTACAAGAGCCCGTTACGGCCTTCGGATGATGGTCGAACTGGCGAAAGAATTGAAAAATCAAAGATTGGTTCATCTGGGGAGAATTTCTCAAATAACCGGTCTTTCAGAAAATTACCTTGCACAGCTGGCGATCCCGCTTCGCAATGAGGGGCTCCTCATAGGAGTTTCGGGCAAAGGGGGCGGCTATTATCTGGCACGCCCTCCAGAGCAGATAAGAGTTGGTGAGATTGTCAAAGCTGTTATCGGGCAAATCAATCTTACCGATTGCGTTTCAAATCCGGATATTTGCATGAACTCCCCGTTTTGCGAGGCAAGACTGATCTGGGTGATTTTGAGTGGTGAGATGAACGGTTTACTGAATAGTTTTACGCTCGCAGATTTAATCGACAAAGCTCAATTGGAAGAAATAAAAAAAGAACATAAACATCTCCCTTTGCTGAACGCGGACAAATATATGTCCAATGGGACCTATGAAGACGGGGTGCCTGCGGGCTGTCCGGTTTCAGAAGAAGAGGACAAGGAGGAATTGGATCGATGATGTGGTTTCAATGGCTGACCTATTTTGCCGTTGCGGTGGGTGTTCTGGCGGTTATTGCCAAGTTGATCAGATACGCTACTGCACCGGAAAGCATGCGCTGGGAGTTATACCCGGTTCCTCATGAGAAAGGACGTGCCGATTACGGAGGGTCGTACCTTGAAGAGCTTGATTGGTGGAGCAAACCGAGACACAAAGATACGGTGCGAGAACTTACAGAAATGGCAAAAGAGATTATTTTGCTCAAAGGAGTGCTGCATCATAATAGAAAGGTATGGACATTTTCCTTCCCGTTTCATTTTGGACTGTATCTATTAATCGGCTGGCTGTTCCTTTTGTTGCTTGGTGCTATTCTCGAAGTCGCGGGTGTTCCGGTAAGTGCCTCCGCGGCAGGGATTGGAGTAGTCATTCACTACTTGACCGCTGTTTGCGGCTATGCAGGTTTTGTCCTGGTTGGATTTGGAGCCCTGGGACTTTTAATATGGCGGTTAACCGACGCCAAACAGAGACCTTACAATTCCTTTGCTGAATATTTCAATCTGTTTTTGTTTGTTGTTACGGCGGTTGTCACGCTTGTAGCCCAGATTGGTTCTGACCCCGGTTTTGCCTTAACTCGCGGTTATGTGGAATCTCTGATTACTCTTTCGGGTGCCGGTATAACCAGTGGCTGGATAATCGCGGAAATCGCCCTGGTTTCATTTTTGATACTCTATATCCCGATTTCCCGGATGTCACATTTTGTGGCCAAGTATTTCCTGTACCATTCGGTCAGGTGGAATGATGAACCAAGCGAGCGCGGCAGCAAGCTGGAAAAGTCAATTATGAAAATGCTCGAGAAGAAAGTCGGCTGGAGCGCACCGCATATGCACGGTGATAAAACATGGGCCGAAGCTGTGACGACAACGGAGAAGAAGAACGATGAATAAGATTACAAAAATAAAAGATTTTGGTAAAAAGACCGATCGGTTATATACGCTCGATCCCAAAGAACTTCCCGAATTACCATATCCTTATCATGATTGGGAAGATCCCCCGGTTCCGGAAGTCCCCGAAGCAAAAGCCAAGGGCAAAGACCTGTCGCTGGACGGCTTTCTAAATGTAGTTGTTCCGGTACCGGAAACCGAAGAAGAAAAAGAAAAGATGGTCGCCCAGTTCCTGGAGGGGCTTAAAAAACTCCTGTCCAAAGAAAGCAACTGGACATTTTTGAAGCCGTTTATGCTGTCGATAGATAATTGTGTTAAATGCAACACTTGTGCCGAAGCCTGTCCTATTTATGAAATGAGCGGGCGCTCGGAAATTTATCGGCCGCTTTTCCGCTCGGATATATTAAGAAGGATTATAAAAAAATATCTCTCTCCTACCGGAAAACTCACAGCGAAATTCACCGGGAACGATATTGATCTCAATTGGGAAACAGTCGCCCGACTGGCACAGCTGGCATACAGGTGTAATCTTTGCCGGAGATGTGCTCAGACATGTCCGATGGGCGTCGATAACGGCCTCATCGCGCGAGAGATAAGGAAATTATTCAGCCAGGAACTTGGTATCGCTCCGGCCGAGCTGCATACTGAAGGTACTGTCAAACAGCTCGAGACCGGTTCTTCAACCGGGATTTCTCCGATAGCACTGCAGGACCTTATGGAGTTCGCGGAGGATGATATCAAAGACCGTACCGGCCTTGAAATCAAGATGCCTTTTGACAAAGAAGGCGCCGATATTCTATTAATCCACAATGCCGGGGAGTTTTTGTCCTGGCCGGAAAATATCGAGGCATTTGCCATTATTTTTGAAGCGGCCGGATTGAGCTGGACAATGTCGAGTGAATTGGTCGGTTATGATTCTGTAAACTACGGCCTGTTTTACGATGATGCGCAGTATGCAAAAATCACCCTGAGGCATGCCGAAGCGGCAAGAAAACTCGGTGTTAAAAAAGTGGTTATGGGCGAATGCGGCCACGCTCACAAAGCGGCTATGGCTATTGGTGATCGTATCTGGCTGGGTGAAACCAATATTCCTAGAGAATCTTCGATGGTCACGCTCAGGGATATTGTTATGAACGACAGAATAAAGATTGATCCGTCGCGCAATGATTTTCCCGTAACGCTGCATGATCCCTGTAATCTGGTTCGTTCCATGGGTGTCGTACAGCCTCAGAGGGAAGTTATCAAGAAAATCTGCCCGCAGTTTAGAGAGATGACGCCGCACGGCGTCAACAACTATTGCTGCGGCGGCGGTTCCGGCTTTGCGATCATGCAGTCAAATAATTTCCCGAACTGGCGTTTTATGGTTCCGGGCAGGAAGAAATTCTCTCAGATTTTGAATGCTTATTCAAAGGAAGAAAGGGACCCGTCGGTAAAGAAATATGTCTGCGCACCATGTTCGAACTGTAAAGGCCAAATCCGCGATTTGATTACTTACTTCGATGCTTTCGAGAAAATCAACCTTTTCTACGGCGGATTGGTCGAACTTATTGTTAATGGAATGGCCGATGTCCCGGAAGGTTTTCTGGAGTGGGAATTCCACTAATCGGTAACATTCTTTGAAAATAAAAAGGCCGCCGGAAATATAGTCGGGCGGCCTTTTTAATATTATTGAAAATTATATTTCAAATTCGTCTATCAGTTCATAAGTATCCGGATTTATGACCTCGACTTTTATATCCCGGCCATTAATATGAAAGAAAACAACCGCATTTTGGGTTGTAAATTCGGTAACGTGGTCCTGCCAGGGTGTTTTTTCTTTTCCATAGTAAGGCGCCCCGGCGGCTCCATTATTGATCTGGTATATGGGGCGTCCTTTTTCGAGTCTTTGCTTGTCATAATCATCAGGATATTTAGGCATATCGGGTGTGATCTTTAAAAGCGAATAATTATGTTCATCCCCTGTCAGGGCCGCTTTAACTTTGGTGCTGTGGTTCATAAGTAAATCCAGAAGTTCATCGCGGCGCTCTATAATTCCTTTTTCGACCGGTTTCCCCGCGATAGTCGGTCTTGGTTTATTATCTCCGCTGTACCACATATCATCTTTCACATGGCCTCCGTTGGGGAAAATGGGCGTATGGAGGGTAATGAAAATATGATCAATACCGGGATCGGTTTCAAATGCACCGAGGGTTTCTTTCAACCAGACCAGTTGATTGTCCATGATATAACCGTGCAAATTACCCCCGGATGCCGGGAGATTTTTAATCGTTGGTGAAAACCAGTAATTGCAGTTGAGAGATATTATAGCAACATTATCATATGTGTAATAGAATACATTTTCTTCATAGAATGGGAAGTTCATTTTTTCGGGATCCGGATCGTACTTTGAGCCATCTTCGGATACCGGGCCGTTTTTGGGATTTACGAAGTTTTGCGCAAAGACAACCTCAGAAGATATTGAATCATAGGGAAATTTATTCAGCATGGCATAATCCCTGCTATTTTTAAAAGTATAAACCAGTACTTCATGATTCCCGAAGCCGCATATAAAGGGTGTATAATGTGCAAATGGTTCGACTGTTCGTTTCCAGTTAGCATACTCGAGATTTATTCTCCCGGGACTGGTTGTGTAACCATCGATCATATCACCTGTAAATTGGAAGAACTTAGCGTCTTTATGGGATATTAACGCAGCGATTTTCTTTAATATGTATGCATTAACTCCCCGTTTATCACGTTCGCCGCCTCCGTTATTACCCCGTCCATCGCTGGCATAGGCGAATGTAAATGGTTTTCTTGATCCCGGTTTCGGAGCAGTAGTAAAATGATAGATGTCCTCATGGGGGCCGTAGACTACCGTATAATAATATTTGGTATCCGGTTTCAAGCCGGAAAGAAATATTTCATGATGCAAACCCGATTTATTCGATTCGATTATTCTATTATCTATTTTTACGGCCGATATTATTGGGTGACTCGTAATAAATGAAACTACAGCCGAGCTGTCGGTAACCAGATTGATAAACGGTCCCTCGATGATGGACGTATCGATCACAAAGGGGCCTTTACCATTAAGTCGTATTTTGCCGTCATATAAGATCAGACCGGATTCATCGACAATCCTGTAACCCAATCTAATTAATCCGGTTGTTTGCCAGTCGGCTATGTCATATTTACCGACCAGTTGATTCTTAATATCAATATAGGCCGCTCCGCTATCAATTTCGGCGCTGTTTTTGGAATATATCGTATGCGTATATTTTACTTCATCCGGACCCGGTCTAAAACCGTAGTAGATTATACCTTCAAATTCCGGGGAGTTAAAATCGAACTTTATGCCATTTTCGGTGCCGACCGGAAGCGCCCGAAACTGGTCCAGGGTATATAGTACATTATCATCAATTTGGTATAAAGTATCCCCATCACCGGTAATGAAGAACATTTTTCCCTTATTATCATACTCAATATTCCCCAAAATATCGGGAATGTTTGTATCGGCGGTGGTTGTTCCTGATAAAAAAATCATCGTAAATAACATAAAAAGAATTCTCATTTTCCACTCCTGCTAATTTAGAAATTAACTTCTTCAATATAGTTCTGAGGTATTTCTTCCAACAATTAGAATTTTATTAGATTTTCTTAAATAGAGAAAAAAAAGTCCATTCAAGAACCATTTGGGGGAACCGGAATTTTTATTGGATGTTATAGCGTTTTAAATTGCTGGTGTAATAATGGACGTTGATAATAAGCGACTTATGGTAGTTTTTTATTGCTATGGCAAGCGATTTTAGATTAGATTACGTTATCCATTTTGGTTAAATGGCTGGAGAGGATTTAAATGAAATTGATAAGGAAAATGGTTTTTCCCGGCCTATTATTATTGCTGATTTCTTCTGCAAATGGGCAAACTGTCTCTCTTGAACAGCTATTGGATACAGTTAAAATAAGACATCCTTTGATCCAGCAGCAGGAGTTAAATCCGGAAATAGAAAAAGTCCGACGCTCGAGAATAAAATCTACTGACAGCTGGTATATAGCCGGTGGGCCGTCCTTCTTTTATTCAAAACCGATTCAAACCAGTTCATTTTCACCAGATAGAATCGAGGAATACTCTCTCTCAGCAAATATGGAGCGCTCCCTGTGGTCGACGGGTGGAGATCTTTCTTTGGGTTTTAGCTCCAGTCTCACTGAACAGAAAATCCCGGTTTTTACGGTTCCCGGTCCGGATGGAACCACATCTTTTTCACCGGGATCCAACAGAATTTTTGAAAATCGCCTATCAATAAGCTATTTACAGCCTTTGATGAGAAACCGGGGGGGTACCCTGGATCGCCTTGATTATGACTTGAGCGAGTACCAGGTAGATATTTCTACGGTGCAATCAATTGAAAGCCAGGAAAAATTCATCCTGGATATTGCCAATCGCTATATAGAATGGGCCTTGCTGACCGAGCAAATCGAAATAGCCGAAGAGAGACTCCAACTCGCCGAGGAACAGCTTGATTTAAGCCGGGAAAAGAGAGAGTCGAATTTGGTCGATCAGGTTGATGTTCTGCGCGCCGAGGATGCTGTCCGGTCGGCAAGACAAAGCCAGGTTCTGCTCGAGACTCAATTAAAAGCAAAAAAGGCCGAACTTGCTGTCCTGAGCGAATGGCCCGCCATATTTGACGCAACACCGACCTTTGATTTACATCAGATGGTAAATCTCCCCTCTCCGGAGGAATCATATGAAGAAAATAAAGAACATTTCAGGACGCTCAAAGCGCTCGATATTCAAATGCAGCGTTTAAAAAATCTAAGGTTGGGCTACAAGGAGCAGAGTCGTCCGGGGTTGGACCTGAATTTAGGATTAGATATGAAAGGCGGTGATGATGATTTCGGGAGTTCTCTTGAGATAACCCGTCCTGATTTCAGGATCGGCCTAAATTTTTACCAACAGTTAGGGGCAAACACTGCCGAGTCTGATATCAAAATAGTCGATTTGCAAACAAAGCAGATGGAATTTCAGTATGAGCAGACAGCACTTGAAATAAAATCATCACTTTACAACCTCCTGATACAAATCAAAGAAATGGAGAATGTCCTCGCACTCAACCGGGAGCAGATCGAGTCAGCCAGGCAAAAAACAGAAGAAGAATTACGACTTTACAATCAGGGTCGGGGGCAGTTGACTTTTGTTATACAGAGCCGCGATAATATTCAGAATGCTCGATTAGCCTATGCCGAGAACGCGGCCAACTATCATCGCCTGGTACTCAGATACCGGGAACTCGCTGATCAGCTCCTAAAAGTGAAAATGTAACGGTAAATCGTAATGAAAAGCTTTTTTAGATTTTTTGCTGAGCGCCATATGGTGGCAAATCTGTTCACCATTATGGTTCTGCTGCTTGGTGTTTCCACCCTTCTTCAAATAAAGCGCGATGTATTTCCCGAAGTCGATTTCGGCCGCGTTGTGGTTACCACGCGTTACCCCGGAGCTTCTCCGGAAGATGTCGAGCTAAATGTAACCAATGAAATCGAAGAGGAGCTTAAAGCGGTCTCGGGGATTGATGAAATTACTTCTTATTCCATGGAAGGTCTTTCGATAATAACAGTTGAAATTGATATTGATACTGAGAATAAGGATGAAATACGGGATGATATTCGAGAAGCGGTCAACCGCGTTACCGATTTACCCCAGGAAGTAACCGAGGCGCCGCGAATCAATGAAATAAACAGCGAAATATTCCCTGTTATACAGGTAGGTGTATCCGGAGATGTTCCATACCGAGAACTTCGGGAATACGCCCGGTTATTCAAAAAGAAGCTCGAAGATGTAAGTGGAGTATCACGGGTACAGGAGATCTGGTACCTTGATCGAGAGGTCAAAATTCAGGTCAAACCGGATTTAATTGACAGTTTGCAACTTCCGCTCGAACAGGTAGCCAATGCCATCCGGATGAGAAATATCAGGGCGACCGGCGGAAGTTTCGAATCTTATTCGAGCGAAAAATCTCTCGTTACTTTGGCTCAATTTGAAGACCCTGAAGATGTCAAAGATGTCGTCGTACGCTCTACATTTAACGGGCCCTTGATTCTCGTCAAGGATATTGCAATCGTGGAGCGGGGCTTCGAAGAGCCTAATGTTATTGCGCGGATGAATGGCGAGCCGGCTATTACATTTACGGTGTTAAAAAAGCAGGAAGCCGATGTAATTCGAACGGTCGATGCCATCAAAAAACTTGTTGAAAGTTCCCGTGAACTAACTCCGGATGGCATTCAACTGAGCCTGGCCGACGATATGTCGTTTTATTTGCGTAACAGGTTTTCGGTTGTCCAGTCGAATGGATTAATAGGATTAGCTCTCGTACTTATTATCCTATCTATATTTCTAAATCTGCGAATTGCCTTTTGGGTTGCCGTATCCATTCCGGTTGTTCTTCTCGGCGTCATTTTTCTTTTGCCTATAACGGGTGCTTATCTGGATATAATTGCACTTGCCGCCATGATTCAGGTGATAGGTATTATTGTCGATGACGGCATAATTGTGGGGGAAAATATCGTTCGACGGCGGGAAAAAGGCGATAGCCCGGTCGATGCCGCGACGAATGGCCTATACGAGGTTGCCAGACCGGTCCTGACGACCATATTGACCACATTTTTGGCATTTGCACCAATGTTTTTTATGTCGGGCGTATTCGGTGAGTTTGTCGTTTCTATACCACTCGTAATCTCACTCGCCGTTTTTGTCTCGCTTTTTGAGTTAATTATTGCGCTCCCGGCTCATCTCGTTTCCGGTCTTAAGAAAATAAAATCAGGCAAGGAAAGGAAGAAAAGCTGGTTTGATAAGATACGTGATGCTTTCAGAAAATATTTCGTCTATGTTTTGAAAGTCCGGTATCTCTTTATCTTATTTTCGGTGCTTCTATTTGCAGGAACATTATTTTATGCGTACAAAAACATGCGCTTCGTTCTTTTTCCTTCCGGAGCTGCCGATACATTTTTTGTTTATGTAGAGCTTCCGGTCGGATCATCAATGCAAAAAACACTGGATAAGACGAAAGAATTAGAAGAAATTTTCAACGAAATTCCTGAAGGTGAATTGTCATCGTTTACCACACGAATAGGCTCCCACGGAGATCGCCAGCCCGGTGAATACGAACACTGGGCGATGATAAAGATAAATTTAACTCCTTTTGCCAAGCGAGAGCGGACAGCCAATGAAATTGTTAATGAGCTGCGCCCAAAGGCAGATAGTCTATCCGGCTTTAAGGATATCACTTTCAATGTCGAATCCGGCGGGCCGCCGGTTGGTGAACCGATCAATATCAAAATTGTCGGTGCGGATGATGAAAAAAGGCGTGAATTGACCGACTCGGTAACGGCATTTCTGGCAGATATTGAAGGAGTTAAAGATATTGACCGTAATGACAAATTCGGCAAAGAACAGGTTAAGCTTAATATTGATTATAATCGACTGGCGCGTTTGGGCCTCACAGTTGCCGATGTTGCCAGGACCGTGAGAATAGCTTATGACGGCGAGATTGTAACCGATATTCGGAGCAAGGATGAAGATGTTGAGTTTCGAGTTATGTTCCCTGATTATGCTCGTGAAGATTTGAGATATTTAGAATCTTTGCTGGTTCCCAATAATCAGAATCGTCTGATAAGACTTGGTGAAATTGCTAATTTAGAAATGGGCCCAGGTCCTTCTAATTATTTTCATTATGATCGTGAAAGGACAACGGTTGTAACTGCCGACCTTGACAAAGGCAAAACAACTCCTGTGATGGTTACTGATTCAGTAGTTAATAATTATGATCTTGATAAGGATTGGAGCGGGATGAGGTTTGTTGTCGGCGGCGAAGCCGAAGAAACCGAAGAATCATTCCGTTCTCTCGGCATTGCCTTTGTAATAGCAATAATTGGGATTTATTTCCTGCTAACTCTATTATTCAATTCCGCCACACAGCCTCTAATAGTTATGGTAGCGATTCCATTTGGAGTAATAGCGGTCATTATCGCTTTTGCGCTTCATGGCGAACCTCCGGGGTTTTTGGCCATGATGGGATTGGTTGGTCTTACCGGTGTAGTTGTTAATGACTCGTTAATTATGGTGGATCGTATTAATAATTTAAGAAAACAAAAGACCGATAAATCCTTCAATGAAATCGTCGCCGAGGGTGCTTCCGATAGACTTCGGGCCATTATAATGACAACCTTGACGACTGTGGCCGGATTAATCCCTCTGGCTTACGGGATCGGCGGCTCGGATCCGTTTATCGCTCCGATGGCACTGGCTTTGGGCTACGGCCTTCTTTTTGCAATGCCGTTAACCCTGGTTTTGGTTCCCTGTCTATACAGCGTCAGGGTCGATATTTTCCGCCTGATAGCTAAAATTTTCGGGCGAGAAAGCGAAGCCTGATTTTTTTAGATTTTCCTTTCGGAAAGTGGTTCATCTTGAAATACTATTATTGCCAAAATTCCCCATTCTAAGGGATTGAGCTATAATAAAACTCCAAATGGCGCTGCTCGCAGCTCGTTGTGTCAAGTCCATAGACGATTTACCGATACATCTAATAAATAATGGCCCAATACTCTTTTTCAATGATATTTGGAATCTTTTTGTTTACGGGCAAAAATTAAAAGAAAAACATCGGCAGAAAAAAAGTCTTCCAAAGAGGACCTAATTAAATGAGCGGAAAAATTCCCCAGTTTCGTCTTGATGAAATACTTGTAAACATGGGCTTGATTACCGAAAAGCAGGTCCAGGAAGCGCTTGTCCTTCAAAAGAAAAATGGAGGGAGGTTCGGATCGATCCTTCTTTATAATGGTTATATCGATGAAGCTGGATTGGTTCGGGCACTGGCAACACAGAATGAATCGGAAGGTGTCGTAATCTCACAAATGGAAATCCATGAATTGGTCAAAAATATGGTTTCCAAAAAAGTCGCGGTTGCCCGTAAGGTTATGCCTTTTGACTATGACCCGGAGAATAATATCCTCAAAGTTGCCTGCATGGATCCATCAGATGAAAAGCTAAAAAATGAAATAGGATTCGTCGCCCGCGGAAAAGAAATAAAATTGTATATCGCCGCTGAAATAGCTCTTAATACTGTCATAGCCAAAAGTTATCTTGGTATGACCCCGCCTGAAAGCGATGAATATTTCTGGGATATCCCCGAAGATTATTTGGAAATACAAAATGAGGATGAAACCGATGATGAAATGACTCTATCGGCAGTCAGTCCCTCGGCACCTTCAATACTACTCGTAACCGATGATGAGGATGCCGTGCCCCAGATAAAATATCTGTTTGAGAGGGATAATTATCGAGTTCTGGTTACCGATACAGCCGATGACGCGATTGAAATGCTGGACGATCAGAAATTTCACACTGTCTTTATAAAAGACACTGTTTCAGGTGATTATATTGATTTGATTGAGCGTGTCCGCAAAATCTCACCCCGGACTGTTGTTCGCTATTATGATACAGAATCAAGCCTTATCCTGAATGAAAATGCGATTACGAGCGAAGCCGATATGCTCATGAAAAATATGGATCTGTTCACCTCGCTTTTGTCATCTAAGGCGAAACTCCCGGTTAACCACAGTGGACAGGTCGGGCAGTACGCGGAAAGGCTCTGCCGTGCCATGGGGATTCCAGCCAAAGAAAGAATTCTGATAAGCAATGCCGCTTATATACACGATCTTTCACGTTTTTATTACGATTCCAAGGTCGGAAGCGAAAATCAGGAGCTTATCGGGCGCACGGTCAAGCTCTTATCTTCTCTTAACTACTCACCGGTGGTAATTGAAATACTCCGGACTATGTATCACGATCTCAAAAATAAGTATACCAAAAGACTGCCAATCGAAGTTCTGGGAGGGAATATTTTAACAATTGTCGATCTTTTCTGTGACAGCATTCCTCATAATGACAGGCTCTCACTTGATAAGTTTGATACAATCACCAAAAAACTGAGGGATCTGATCGGTAAATTGTTTTTGCCCGAGGTGGTCGAATCATTCATTGAAATGATAAAGGCGGAAATACTTGACCAGCATACCACGCAGGATGCCGGACAGGTACTGATATTTGCTGAAGATATTTCTTTCCGCCAGCCGCTCGAGCTTCGGCTTAAAAATGAAGGTTTCAGGACAGTGTCGCATAGTTCGCCAATTGCATTTGTCGATTTATATCGCCGAAGCGAGCCCGACTTAATGGTTATGTTGGCGCCGGGCACTCCCGATGCTGTAAACAAATTTGTCGACACTATTGAGAAGGGTGGAGTTAACCTCGATGAAACTCCGGCTTTTCTGCTTACTGAATCAGTATGCATTCCGCGATTGACCAATCTGCTCGACCGCGGGGTGGAAGATATTCTTCCTTTTGACAATAATCTTGAGATGCTTGTAAGTAAGATTCGTAAACTAATGGCCAAGATCAGCGAGCGCAATCAAAAGGCTGCCGAGGCGGCAGGAACAACTGCGGGAGCACGCGGAAGGCTGGCCGATATGAACCTGATTGATTTATTACAGGCGCTCGGTCCCAGCCGTAAGACAGTCAAAATTACTGTCGCTGAAGCAGATAGCACTTCCGAAGATTTGACTCTGTATCTCGATAAGGGTCAGATAATCCATGCCGCTCTAAATGACCTTGAAGGTGCCGAGGCGGTCTATGCCGCGCTGGAATGGTCCGATGGATCATGGACTGTCGAGCCGGCCAATCCGGATGATTTTCCGCCGTCTAATAATGATCTCTCCAATGAATCGATTCTAATGGAGGGATGCCGCCTGATGGATGAAAAAAGCCGGGAAACTGAAAAGGTAAAATAATCAAATAGTTTCTAAGGCCAAATAATCTTTTCGAAATTCAAAAAAGAATCTACCGTAGCTTTCATATTCGACGGCTCACCGATAATCAGCTTCTCTTTTCTATTATAATAATCGAGACATGTACCGCATGAGAATATTTCCGTTCCCTGGTCGAGAAATTTACGCATGACTTCATGCACTGATGAACCCTCGGTTGTAAGAAAAATACCGCTGTTTAGACAAATTATTCGAGCCGGTAAGGTCCCTGATTCGTAGAGAGTTTCAAGGAAGGCTTTAATTAGCTTTTCTCCCAAATCAGGTTCACCGTCTCCAAGCCCCGATGATTTTAATATCAAAAGGAAATTCTTGTCTATTTTCATATAAAAGCTCCCATAAACTATTTGAATAAGGCAATTTGACAATTTACAATTCTTTTTTCTATAGTCAATATCATTTTAAAATGCTTGATTTTGATAAATAATGCTGATTAACTTGTATAATTAAAAAATCCGTCCAGAACAATGAGGTGCTAATTATGAAACTTATCCGTAAAACCATGCTATTTTCGATTTCAATTTTTGTTTTATTGACTTTTGCGACACAGGCTCAGCCGGGAATAGACAACTATAACATTGAAGTTATTGTCAATGATACGGCCAACCGTCTTGATATTAAATGCGAAATGACTGTGAGCGGTTATAAGCCCGGTGAATATGTGGAATTTGAATTAACTGATGAAGCAGTTATTGGAAAAGTATCGACATATACTGCCAATGATACGCTAAATCTCGAATACAGTGATGCCGTTAAAGTGTTAATACCCGAAATTACTCCCGATATTGATGATCTCAATATAGATTTTGAATATACACTCCCTTTGACAGGATTCTATGACGGCATTTTATATTTTGACCGGGGGCACAGATGGTATCCTTTGATTCCTGATCAACTTGCTGATGTTACTCTTACTGTCGTAAGTGAGCGCGACAAGTATATATATATTAACCCGGCCGGTCGGGCAACAGCTCGCATTGGACAATCTATTGTCCGCGCAACCTGGTATTCGCCGCATCCTGTCTTTAAAATTCCGCTCGTTATAGCGGAAACAGGAAAGTTTTTTACGCTCGATCCAATTGATCAGGATTGCACCGTAGATTTCTATTTGACAGACAGCCTTGACCCCGAAAAAGCGGCCTTCACCGAAGAGGCCTGCCGGGCATTTAACTTTTTTTCAGAGAGGATAGACGATCTTCCGCATAATGGCCTGGTTTATACCGAATGCATGGAAGGCCAGGGAATAAATATCGGCACCGGTATGATTGCTCTAAGTGATACAGCGGTCATGCAAATTAATGAAGGCATTTACAATCCTCTTTATCTGACAATCGCTGCGCAATGGTTTGGGGCTGGCGTTTTTGGCGAATTTAAAGGACCGGGGTTCTGGTTTATAACTCTTTCAATTCCCCATCATTTAAGGCTCTTATATATAGAAGAGCAGTTTGGAGCGGAAGAATTCAGGGAAGGTCTCGATGCGGGTATTGCAGATTATCGAAGCGTTGAGAACACAGAAAATGATATGCCTTTGATAGAAATTGAGAATCTCAACAGCGCGGAGATTGGAAAGATAATTTACGGTAAAGGACCGCATCTTCTCGATCTGCTTAGAAATAAAATCGGAAGGGATAACTACTGGGGATTCATTCGTGAATTATATCAGGAGTTTGCCGGGAATGTCATGACTATTGATGATTTTATCGGAGTTCTGGCAAAATATGACTCCAATACAGCGGAGAAATTTAAACAACTTCTTTCAATGAAAGGCCTTCCGCAAATGAACGATTTAAAATAAAAAATTTTGATGGAGGTATTTATAAAATGCGAGTTTTTATTATAATAGCCCTTATGATAATTCTGGGTAATATAAGCGGGTATAGCGAAGATATTAAGGAGCCCCTCCGTCCGGTCCATACCTATTCTATAGTCGCTTATGATACTGTTACCGGTCAATTCGGTGCGGCGGTACAATCGCATTATTTCAGAGTAGCCGATGTTATCTGGGCCAAACCCGGAGTGGGAGCTGTGGCGACGCAGTCGCTTGTCGATTTTTCATACGGCCCTCTCGGTCTGGCCATGATGCAGAAAGGAAAAACCGCCGAACAGGCACTTACCGGGTTATTGGCGTCTGATCCGGGGCGCGCAGTCAGGCAGGTGGCTATGATTGATAAAGAAGGTAATGTCGCTGTTCATACAGGAGCAAAATGTATCGCCGAAGCAGGGCATATAAAAGGTCCGAATTATTCATGCCAGGCTAACCTGATGGAGAATAACACCGTCTGGGGCGCGATGGCCGAAGCCTTTGAAACAACCGACGGTGATCTGGCCGAGAAGATGATGGCAGCCCTCGATGCGGCTCAGGCCGAAGGCGGCGATATCAGGGGGAAACAATCGGCCGCTTTGCTGGTTGTTTCAGGTGAGCCGACCGGTATGAGCTGGCGCGATAAAATCTTCGATATTCGAGTCGACGACAGCCCGGAACCACTTAAAGAGCTTCACCGATTGCTGAATATATCTCGCGCCTATAAGCACGTTGACAAAGGCGACGAATACATGAGCGAAGGTGAATTCGATAAAGCCAACGATGAATATGCCAAAGCGGTTACACTTGCGCCCGGTAACTCTGAGCTGCGGTTCTGGCAGGCTGCTACGCTGGTATCCCTGGGGGAAGTCGAAGCATCCCTGCCGATATTCAAAGAAGTGTTTGAAGCTGATCAGAAATGGCGGGAGCTTGTTCCACGTCTGGTTGAATCTGATATCCTTCCGGATGACAGGGAAGTAATTGAAAGGATAATGAAGCAATAAAGAGTATTATGCGAATATCACAAAAATACCTCGCCTCTGACTGGAAAAAGCTCGATTTAAAAAATGAAGATGATTGGCGGACCGCTGTTGATATCTTTCGTGATAGAATCCATGAAAGATTTTTAAATCCGATAAGGCATATTGAAGATCTTGATTTTGCGGGTTTTGCCGTGATGGCTCTTGATTGCCTGTTGATTGAGATGCTTCAACAGTTCCGTGAAGGCGTTAACCGGACGCCGTCAGGCAAATCAAAGGATTTTTTCATATTGTTTTTGACGGAGACCGATTTTGGTGAAGATTTCGACGAAAGAATGGCGCTTCTATTCTACCGCCAGATACGCTGCGGTATATTGCATCAGGCAGAACTTCGCGGAAGTTCCAAAATTTTAGCCAGAGACGGATTACCTTTGGTTGAATATGCTCCGGATGAACGGGGATTGTATGTAAACAGAAAATTGTTTCACGAAAGACTGGTAAGCGTATTCGAGAAATATACTATGGAATTGCTCGATCCCGCAAAAGTTAGAATCCGCGAGAAATTCTTAAATAAAATGATGTCTATCTGCCGTGTCGCTTGCGAAATAGAATAAATGTAACGGCAATATTTTCAGGAGAATCTATGAAGCTGCTTATGATATTCTGCGATATTTTTGCTTATAAAACGAGCGTCAAAGTTTTGGATGATTATCCTGATATTGATGAAAATAAAAAAATCGAAAAAGCACTGGTCGGATTTATTCATGTCGAGGCTGAGGACGAAAAAGACCCGTCATATATTGAAACCAAACTGATAAAAAATCTTAAATGGGCGGCAAGGAAAAACGACGCGAATACAATCGTCGTTCATTCCTTTGCCCATTTGTCAGATAGTAAGGCCGGGCCGGATGTGACCCGGCAAATTCTCGATGGCTGTGCTGAAAGATTGAATAACTCCAACTATGAAGCTGTCCAAACGCCGTTCGGGTACTATCTTGATCTCGATCTTAATGCACCGGGCCATTCTCTGGCAAGGTTATACAAAGAATTCAACTGTCCCGACTGATAAATACTATACTATCGCTGGCTGAGAACGTTCTTCGTGTTTCAATTCGATAAGTGCGTCAATTATCTTTTCCGGATCAATCCGCTGCGTATAATCGGGACTGATAAATGCCCTGAAAACCTTACCATCACGTCCGATTACAAAAACCGCCGGGATAGGTAGTTCGTTAGCATCGTCACCGTTGTACTGCGATAAGTAAACAAACATCTTCTCATAGATATCCACGATATCCGGAGGTACCTGAGTTACCAGTCCGAATCTCCGAGCCACCATATTACCAATATCGCTTAGAATTTCAAACGAAAGCCTGTTTCGTTCTGCCATGGTCATACAGTGATCCGGAGTTTGCGGAGAAATTGCCACCATTACCGCACCCTGCTCCTGTACTTTGGTATTGATACTTTCGAGCGCATTCAGATAAATATTGCAGAACGGACACCAGGCGCCTCTGTAAAAGACGATTATAGCCGGTTTGCGTCGGCGCAGAATATTCGAAAGGCGGATTATCTTACCATCGACATTGGTCAAAGAAAAACCTGGAGCGGCATCGCCCGGTTTGAGAATATCCCGGATTAGTTGGGACTGCTCGAGTCTTTCCAGCCATTCGCGAAGTTCTAATACCGACCGATGGGACAAGATATTACCCTCGATATACTTTTTTAATCCAGTCATCTGCTCTTCCAGAGTCAGATGGCTGTATCTCCCGAGGAGATCGACAATTTTGTCGTTGAGCTTTTCAGGCGTTAAGGCTACCATGTCTAACCCCTTGCTATATAATGTGTTATCCTATTCCCGCGAAGACCTGGTGAGTCCATATTGATTTTCGACAGCAAATTACTAAAAATTTAGGTTTTTTTTAAAAAAGTGCAAAAAGCGAGGTCGCAAAAACTTTTGACTTTCATAACCGTATAGAATCAAATAATATACGAAATATGGTCTTAGGAGGTGTCCAGTGATCAAGATAAAAAAACTCAGAATCGACGATTTTGATAGATTTGTAAATATTGTCATAAATGCCTATCCCGGCTTCAAAATCGATAATTCTGAAAAAGCTTTAAAGCTAAGAGCCAAGCTGATAAACATTCAGAAAAATGACCCGGTCGTGAATTTCTATGGTGCATTTGATGGCCGTGAATTGGTGGGTGGAATGAGGCTGCATAATTTGGAAATGAACCTGTACGGCAATATGGTAAAAGTCGGTGGGGTCGGTCTGGTCGCGGTTGATCTGGCCCACAAGAAAGAAAAAGTCTGTTTTCATATGATAAAAGAATTTCACGATCGATCTCTTAAATCCGGAGCCTGTATGGCCGCATTGTATCCATTCCGTCCTGATTTCTACCGTAAGATGGGTTATGGTTACGGTAGCAAAATGAATCGCTACAAATTTAATCCCGCTGAACTGCCGTTTCATAATAAAAGCAATATTGTACCCCTTACCGTTGCAAATCGAAACGCAATGAAAGAATGCTATGAAAGATATGCCGAAAAACATCACGGTATGATGCGTCTGACTGATTTCGATAAAGAACGATGGTTCAGAGAAAATGTGCGAATTGTCGGAGTTAAAAAAGGACGTAAACTCGAAGGATTTATGACTTTCGCCTTTCATGAAGCGCACAAGACCAATTTTCTTTTAAATGATCTCAATGTATCATTTATGATATATGATAGTCGGGATGCATACCTGCGGTTGATAAGCTATCTTAAAACCCAGGCCGATCAGGTAAGGCGAGTATTCATTACGACCGAAGATAACACACTGCCGTTTCTTCCGCGAGATGCCCGCGATGATTCTGAAGAACTCGTCGCGCCGGTTTATCACCAGACCAATACTGCCGGTATTGGACTGATGTACCGCATAAATAATATTCCCGAATTTTTAGATAATTTACACGGCAAGATTTTTGGGCTTCAGGATATAACGATAAAATTTAATATTAAAGACAGTTTTCTCGAGAAAAACGGCGGATCCTGTATAATAAAAATTGAAGATGGTAAAGCATCATTAAAAAAGCGGGCCAGAGTAGATTGCACTGTCGAGATGGATATTTCGGATTTCTCATCCCTGATGATGGGTGCGGTTGATTTCGAAAAGCTCTATATGTACGGTTTGGTCGAGATAGATAATGATAAATATCTTGATGCAATTAATGATTTATTTAAGTTGCTTCCGAATCCGGTGTGTACGACTCTCTTTTAGGTTATCGTGACCATTATCAAAATTATAAAGATATATACATCCACAAATATGATAAATTCATTGCCCGAATTTTAAAAAATCGCTAGTATAAGGGGGTAAGTAATAAATCCATAATTAGATTGGAGGTTCTATGCGTACTTCATGTATTCTGTTTATTGGAATCATCGTTATTGCTGGTTTTATTTTTTATGGATGCAGTGAGGATGATTGTCCAGACTGCCCTTCGGTAAGTCAGGAGGCTTTTATGATAGGTGAGGCGCAATTGGATGGGGCGGAACTCGAGTTCTATGGAATGATATTTGGTATTGATGGTACCATGCCGTCGATTGATTCGGTTAAAGTCGAAGGCAAACTGGCGGAATCCACTAATGACTATGGCGAGTTTGGATACGGAGTGTACGTTGAATATGATTCCGCCCGAGGGGATTTGGTATCCGGTGATACCATAACTGTTGCGATATATACCCCGGGTGGTATTTGTTATTGCAGCGTTAAGGTACTCGACGAGGACCTTGATGAGCCTGTGATAATTGACTGGAGCTTGTCATGGCCTTATGACACTATCGATGTCAATGATCCGCTCGAGATTGACTGGCACCCTGTTGGGAATGCTGATTGGTATATGGTAAAAGCCCGTTATAACTTGAGTTCTGCGCCGGACCAGGATACAACTTATTTTCTTACAGATACTACTGTGACAATTACAAATACTGCCCATGAAGGTGAATACTGGTTATCTGTTTATGCCATGACCGGACCTACTCCTAATACTCCCGGAGGAAATATAACCGGTGGGATTGTAAAAGGCTATATTTTGAGTTCGGAAGGTGATTATTTTGATGTTTATATTAGGGATTTGTCCGAACCATCGGGCAATACCCATCCCGATGAAGACAATGACCGGCCTGAAGAGAATATATTGAATATTTTAAAAGAAATTTACTTCCAGTAAAGATCCTCTGCAGAAAAAAGCCGGATATTATATATCCGGCTTTTTTATTTTTTTATTTTTTTATTGAAAAATTAATCGTATATAACTTAATCTTAGTCGATTAAAACTTGGCTCTTAAACAATAATTAAGGAGGACTTATGAGAAACTCTCTGTTGGTTGCCCTGGGGCTTCTTTTGTTAACGGGCGTGATCTTCGTCGGATGCAGCGATGACGATGATGATGGTCTTACTAGCTCCGGACCCGGTGTGCTCGGTTTTGCCACCGGAACCATCTATCTTGATCCCGAGGCCTATATGTCAGATCTCTGGATTATGGGAAATAACGGCCAAATCACACCTTATATTGATTCATTCAAGGTCGGCGATTCTCTGGTTGAGCGTGATGATATTGATTATGATTATAATTATGATTATCATGACGGTTACTGGGAAATCTATTTCAGCGAGGACGGTGATACTACGACATATATGTGGGATGATGGCGACATGGGTCACGTATATGTTTGGGGTGAAGGTCGTTCCAGTACAGCTACCGTGAAATTACTTGATTATGACGTTGACGGAATAAACTGGATTACCCCTGATTATAATGAAGACACATTGACCGATGCGACAACATCGACCTGTATATGGAATAAATGTCCGAACGCTGAATGGTATGCGGTTTGGGTAGAAGTTTATCGCCATGAGAATGGCGAAAACGACTGGTTCTACTTATGGGATTATACTTATGATACGACATATACCGTTGCTGGAAACGTTCTTGGTGATTCGGCGCTTTATATGTATATCAATGTTGTTCCAACATCGGGCCCCAATCCCGAAACCGGCGCCAGCAATTGGACCGGCAATTTCTGTAACGGCAAGCTCTATGGCTATGCCGACTATGATTACACCCGTATCGTCGTTCATGGGACCTTTACTGAGCCCGGCAAAGTAGTCCCTGAGAAACCCCGTCAGGAACTGAAACCCGGTGAAGTTCTGCGTAAGTTAACTGAGCAGTATAAGTAAATATTTCGGATTATATGCTTTTTCTAAGCCGCCCTATCTTTGGGCGGCTTTTTTAATTTTTGAAAATCAAATTGGTTCCGTTATATTAATAAAACACATTTGGATAAACTGAAACCGGAAGGAAAAGATATGGAAGCTGATGGAATCGCTCTTTTCGCCGGAAGCGGAAGCCGCCGATTGACTGATCGGATTGGAAAATATCTTGATATAACACCCGGGAAAAATGAAGCGATGCACTTTTCGGAAGGAAATACTTTCGTTCGTATACTTGAAAATGTCAGAGGAAGAAAAGTCTACCTGGTACAGTCGACAGTGTTTCCATCCAATGATAATTTCATGGAACTATTGTTCTGGATCGACGCCTTCAAGCGCGCCAGCGCTGACACTGTAACGGCTATAATACCTTTTTTCAGTTATGCCAAGGGAGATAAAAAGGACGAACCGAGGGTTTCGATCAGAGCCCGCGTTTGTGCCGATGCTATCGAAGCGGCCGGAGCCGATCGGGTTGTTACCATGGATTTACATGCTCCTCAGATTCAGGGATTTTTTAGAATCCCGGTAGATAACTTATATGCTCTACCGGCGCTGGTCGACCGCATGAAAAAGGAAGACATAGATAAGGCAGTTGTTGTTTCGCCCGATACCGGTTATGCCAATATGGCGCGAAAATATGCCGAAGAAATCGGCGGCACCGTAGCCATCGCGGATAAGATTCGCGTCGGGCACGATGAAAAGGCGCGCGTTATGGAGATAATCGGAGAGGTCAAAAACAAAACGGCTATTATAGTCGATGATTTTACAATATCTGGAGGGACATTGGTTGACGCCGCGAAAAAATTGGAGGAACAGGGAGCAAAAAGGATTTATGCTATGGTTGCTCATGGTGTGATGGCTAAAGGATCAATGAAGAAAATAGATGATAGTCCGATTGAAAAGCTGTTCTTCACCGATACGGTTGAAAACCAGCCTGTCGAATTTTCGGATAAGATTGAAATTGTATCTGTAGCCCATATCTTTGGGGAGGCTATAAAAAGAATTCATAATCGAGAATCGATAAGTATTATGTTTAATTAACGGAGTTGTTATGAGCGGTATTGTATTTTTAAAGACCAAAATGCTTAATAAACTCGTGACTTTTTATGAGAAAGAAATCGGATGTGATATATGGATGCAGCAGGAAGATTGCGTGATATTCCGGCACGGCAATTTTATATTCGGATTTTGCCAGAGAGACAGCGCCGATACCGGTGGGCTTGTCACCTTTTTCTTTGAATCCTTATCAGAAGTTGATAACTATTATGAAAGATTCAAAAAGATAGCCGATGCACCTCCAAAGCAGAATGACAAGTACAATATTTATCATTTTTTTGCTGATGATCCCGAAGGCCGCAAGGTGGAATTTCAATATTTCAATAATCCGGTATCGGAATATCTGGCAGGCGATGATCTTCTCTTGTCACGCCGCTCGACAAGGCGCTTTAAGGATGAACCGGTTTCTGATGATACTCTAAATAAAGTTATCAATCTTTCTCGCTGGGCACCGACATCCCATAACACCCAGGGATATTATTTCAAAATAATTAAAGACCGTGATCTTATAAAGAAACTCTCTGAAATCCGGGGCAAGAGTTCTTCGCCAATAGCCCGATCACCGTACGCAATAGCCATTTGTTCCGATCCATCGATAACCTCCAGAGATATTCAAGACGCCTGCATCGCGGCATATCATTTTATGCTGTCAGCCAGATTTTATGGGGTGGGTACCTGCTGGATTGCAGATATGGATCGGGATGAGGCAAAGAAAATGCTGGGGATTCCCCAGGAGCATTACATAGCCACCATAACACCATTCGGTTATCCTGAGAAACTTCCAATGGAAGCGCCTGAAAGAAAAGAAAGAGAACACTTTATCCGTTAGTCTGTTTGAATAACAAAATAGCAAATGACTTTTTAAGGAGTGAATAAGATGGTCAAAAAATATGAGGATAAAGGACTCGAAATCGAAAATAACCGTGAACCGAATTACGATATTGATAAGATATTTGTCCAGCGTTGGTCCCCACGTGCTTTTGACCCGACACCAGTCGATTCGGAAGTGTTGAATACCTGCTTTGAAGCGGCGCGCTGGTCGATGTCCTGTTTTAATGAACAGCCGTGGTTGATTGTCTATTCCGATAATCCGGATGATCTTGAAAAATACCGGGAGCCGCTTTCGGAATGGAATCAACGCTGGTGTGCTAATGTACCGGTTCTGGGATTTATCTTTGCCAAAAGACGATTCGATAAGAACGACAAGGATAACGATTGGGCAGATTTCGATACTGGCGCGGCATGGATGGCTTTTACCATGCAGGCGCGAATACTGGGGCTTTATACTCATGGAATGGCCGGTTTCGATAAGGATGAAGCTTATGAACTTACCGGTGTTCCCAGCGAAGATTATAATGTAATATGTGCCTTTGCCCTTGGAAAGTATGGAGATAAAGAGGCACTGGATGAGGATATCAAAAAAAGCGAATATCCTAACAGCCGTAAGCCTATGGAAAACATGGTAGCCAGAAGTCGATATTCAAGTAAATAAGAGCTTTAAAAATTCATTTTTTTATTGAATTTGTCGATATAAATTATTAGTTCAAAGTAAGATTCAATTGATTTGCAACGGGGCGATTCAACTTATTGCGGGGCTGGTATACTTCTTTTCAGAGGGGGGATAATCGGCTTTTGTAATATCACAAAAGTTTCCTGCAATTGGGCGACATATCAGAATCCATCAAAGGGGGCCAGAAGCATAGTATGAGGACTTTTGCTGCCAGGGGAGGAAAATAATGGTAGATTATGCTTCCGGGCAATGCGAATTGAGAGCCAGAAGGATTCTCGTCGTCGATGATGAGCAAATAGTACTGGACATGATGCGGAAAATGTTAAGAAAACTGGGGTATACAGGTATTTGCGTATCGGACGGGGCCGACGCCATTAATACCTATATGCTCGAAAAACAAATTGGGCGAGATATTGATATTGTCATAATGGATCTCACCATACCGGGAAAAATGAGCGGTAAGGAGGCCATAAATAGGCTGAAATATCATGACCCGCACAGTAAAATTATTGCGACAAGCGGCTATTCGGATGACCCTTTTATTGCCGACTGGAGAGATTATGGATTAAGCGGTGCCCTCATAAAACCTTATGGTCTTGAGCAACTGCGCAGTGTACTATTAAGTGCTATTTTTAATTTTTCTCCGGCGACGACGGCTGTATAAAAAGACGGGCGGATTATTCGACCGTTTCATGTTATAATATAATCCCTATTTTCTATTTAAGGGCGAATTGGCCCTCGGATTTTTTATCTTTATCTTTTCGCTGTAATTTTTCCATTCTTTCGGCTTTCAAGTTCCGCTCTATAGAAGCGTAAGCATTGTGATTATGAATTGACTCGATATTGTCCGATTCTACCGTAAACCAATCAATCCTTTCATCCTGAGATACTTTTTGCGTTATTCCACGAACGATGTCCTCGACAAAACGGGGGTTTTCATATGCTTTTTCGGTTATATACTTTTCGTCTTTGCGCTTTAGAAGGGAATATATTTCGCAAGAGGCTTCGCTTTCGACCATGCGGATTAGCTCTTCCAGCCATACGAATCGATTGGTTCTGACAGAAAGGGTAACTAGTGATCGTTGATTATGAGCACCGTAGCGCGAAATTTCTTTCGAACAGGGACATAAAGTGGTTACAGGGACTTTTATAGTCAGAACAATATCGTCTTTTTCGCCACCGTTGGCTGTTGCAGAAATAGTGCACTCGTAGTCCATCAACCCGGCTTCGCCGGAAACGGGGGCCTTCTTCTCAATAAAAAACGGGAAAGTCAATTCCAGGTGAGCCTTGAGCGCTTTGAGTTTCTTCCGTGCGTCCACCAGGATTTCATCAAGACGGGTAATATCGAGGGCATCCTTATGATTATTCAAAATCTCCACAAAACGACTCATGTGGGTGCCCTTGAAATGATGCGGCAAATCGACATAAAAATTAACATCGGCTACAGTTGCCTGGCTTTTTTTGTTCTGGTCATGAACAACTACAGGGAGTCTAAGATTTTTTATTCCCACCTTGTCTATGCTGATTTTGCGGTCATCGAATGAACTTTGTATATCTTTCATTATATTCTCCTTAGGATCTGCTGATTTCAACGAAGTTATTTTCGGTTTCCCGAAGAATTATGCGGGCAAGCATCCCTGATTTGAATTTCTTATCGAGGACTTCCCATATTCTGCGAGCCAGATTTTCCGTAGTCGGAATAAGATCCTTCATGAATTCAACCTGGCTGTTTAGATTTTTATGATCAACTTTGGATATGATTTCTTCTTGAATTATTTTCTTCATCTCTTTTAGATTGATTAACATCCCGGTTTCCTGATCTATCTCACCGGTTACTGTTACTTCGAGGATATAATTATGGCCGTGACCCTCAGGATTTGAGCAATCCCCAAAAATCTCGGCATTCTTTTCATCGGAATATTCGGGATTATAAAGGCGGTGCCCCGCTGAAAATGATACCCTTCGTGTTATTTTTGTCTTCATAGCCTATTCTCCAGTATATCTATTCCTGTCGACGAATCACTCCTGTTTACCGATGTTCGACGCCGATAGGCTTTGCCACGAAAATATAACAGCAGAACCAGATAAAAGTTCATAATCGTAGCGATAAATATAAGCGCAAATCGAGGTTTACCAATCAGGCCGAATAGAATTATTATAAAAATGTGTGTTCCAAAACAGAGTGCCGATTGCAGAGTCATAAAGGTTTTATTTCCGTATGTCTTTGAGTTCTCCTGCGGTTCTGTTCCGCCCAGAATCTTTTGATCAATATACTTAACCAGCTTATCCTGCCAGCTGAATATTGCTATATAGAAAAACCGCAGGATGGCTAAAATCGGCTTCTGCAGGCCTTCGCAATATCTTTTACTTATATCACTGCGGTTAATTTCATCACGTTTTGATGCCAGACGATTAATTCCATAAAGCTCAAGATAGCTTAGCTGATAATAATTAAAAAATGAACATTGAATAAAGGTCGACAGTACAGCTGCCGCACCCCAGAATAAGTATATTTCATTATTGTCTTGAGATGCTCTGATTGCTATAGCAAGAATCACAGCCGTAATTGAAAAGAAATCTCCGACTGAATCGAGATACCTTCCTATCAGATGGCCGCGTCCGGTTAATCTCGCCAGGGCACCGTCGCAGGCATCAAAAATATCCTTCAGATGAAATACAACCACAGCGGCAATAAGATTACCATGATAAAAAAACCAGGCCGAAATAAACCCGCAAAAAATCGAAAACAGAGACACTGATTCGTGAGGAACTCGCAACTTGTATAGTGCATTCAGTACAGCCTTGTAATAGAATATCCACAATACCGATATATTGAAATATTTTTTGCCCGCCGGGAGTTTTTCGGCCTTTTCAAGTGAAACCAAATCAACCTCCCGGCTTAAAGTGATTTATAGATTCAGCCACAATTAAGCTATTTCGTATGTTGAGATTACTTATTCTTGTCATTGGCGAAAAGCCCTGCGACGGCTACATTTCAATCGATATATACAAACTTGTCTAAGTTATCAAGTCCTGCAACCTTGTCAAATATGTCAACTTTTTTCTATCTGCTCAATTTTTGAGGCGAGTATAAAGTCATTTTCGTGTAATCCACCGATGGCATGGGTCCAGATCGTAAAATCGACTTTATTGTAATGAACGCAGAAATCAGGGTGATGGCCTTCGCTTTCAGCGATTTCCTCAACCTCTCTTAAAAAAGACATGGCATCCCTGAAATTTTTAAATTTATAGCGCTTTTGAATTGTATTAACCGGCTTATTATCAGCATAGCCCTGTTTCATTTTCCAACCATCAATTTTTTTTAGATATTTATCGATTGAACCCATGTCCAGCGGTTCAACTCCACCCTCGCAAGGGACGCATTTCTTTTTATGTAATTCTTCAATCATCTTTTCTCCTTTCATATTCAATATATAAAAACAGCCGAAAATACCGGCGGTTCCGATAAACAGGATTTTTGGAATAATTGGCTATCAGGAAGATATGATTTTTATTTTTTCCGGGTCGATGGTGCCGCCCAGTTCCCGGCGGCATTCTTCGAGAAACATCCGCAAAACCCCGTCTTCTCTATCAGGGTCATTCAGTTTTCTGTAATATTCCGGAGCCCCGGCTTTGATTGTCGCCGGTAATAGGATATTTTTGCAACTCCAGTAATCAAGGGCAACCGGATCATTGGATGCAACAACAGTATTCGGCTGCGAGGCCATCGATGTATCAGTTCGTGATCCCCAGCCTACTCTAATGGCAGTAATTATGTGCAGATCAGAAGGACGGATATATTTCATAAATGCACCCAGGACACCCCCGGTATACCTGAAGCGAAATACCGACGGATGTTGATATATCTCGCCGAACCCGGGCAGTTTGCGAAGGGTGCGGCGGTGCCTCGCCATCCAGCGGAATAAACCCGAGGCACCCACATGGTGCGTATTGAAAGTATTTTCCGGAAAAGGAGCCGGGTATCCACAACTCATATCGACAACGCCCATGTAATTTTTAATCGAAGCGGTTACGCCAACATATGGACCGTGGTGATTGATCGCCGAAAAATTGATGAATTTTACCGGCTGATCGGTATATTCACCTTCCCTAAGGGCACCATCCTTGAGATCTATTGTTATTCCGCTGTATCTAGAAGTAAAAACAGGATAGGCCAGAATACATTTATTCCCGTGAGGACAGGTATAAAACAGATCTTTTGGCCATATATAACCATCACCTTCCGATGGGTGCTTTCTAACAGCATCACCAAATCCAGCAAACTGGAGCGGCGTTGGATTGGGTCCCGCTGGATTCCATCGGTATTTGGAGACATTGGCATGGCCCTTTTCATTGAAATAGTCAACAAGTTCGTTGTAATTGAACCGGCCGTTACGCATATCGGTTGACCAGCCGCGGAAATCCTCGGCCGTGCTCTGGTTGTTATCGGCAATAATAATCTCGCCATCAAATCCGGGGATTTCAAGGACCGCCGTTATGAATTCGGACATAACATCGGTATTGGTCATTCCCTGGTGCCACCACTGAGAATTCGGCTTCAAAACCACAATATCATTCTTGTCAATCAGGGATTCTATTCCTCCAAGAGCTGCGAGCATATCCCTTGTCGCTCGACGCGGGTCACCGTTGGTTGCTTTGAATATATCGGCGCCGGTCTGCGGTGAAAAGCTCTTTGAACTCTCCGATGTTCCACAGCCGGTAATGGTTGAAAAATAAAGCATAGCGGTCGTTGACCCCAAATATTTCAATATGTCTCTTCGGGTTGTCATCCTGTCTTCCTAATATAAATTATCGCACCTTATGGGCAATAATTTTATATGCAATCTAATAAATACGAAAATATGTTGGGCCAATTTAATAAAATCGAGTCTATTTATCTTCTGTTGGTTGAGGGAATGTCCCCAGAAATTCTTTTCTTAAATACTCTCGCATTTCATAAAGGGCGTCGGTCGTGTCAGATTTTACAAGATACTCAAAGGGATCCTTTTCATCATGTGCCAGAATTGAATGGCAAAGAGTGCAATCAAAGGGTATAGCCTCGTCGTTTTTGTCGGTCATATGATTAAGATGACATCGAAAACAACCCCGGCTGCCCTTATGACCGATATGACTGGGATAAACCCCCCAGGTGATATTCATTTCCGGGTGAATATTTCTGGCATATATGGAACAAAGAGTATTCACTGTTGAGTCAATCAGAGCTGCCTCCTGTTCATATATTTCCTGATAATTCCTTTTATAGAAGCTGTTTATATGGTTGTTTATGCCGCTGAAAGCAGAACTTAAATCCGGAAATCCTCCAGTGATAGCGGCCAGCGCTTCTCTTTTCAGGTAGGGGAGATCTCGATTGAGAATTCCTAATCGAATTCTCTCGTCTATAGCCCGCTTGGGATCTTCATATATGTGAGTTGCTCTGTTGTGACAGTCGATACAATCCATTGTCTGGACATCTTCCTCGGAAATATCCGAAAAATACGAACTATCAAGATCGCGATTATAATATCTTCTAAAAGTATTATCAGGCTGCTTAACATCAACCCATATCATCTCTTCACTCTCATTATCAACCGAAGTATATCTGACTTCATTAGCATCGGAGATATGCCAGTGGATTCCCGATTTCTGGTCGCTTCTGCCGGCATCAATTTTAAGATTAAGGGTTCGATATGTTGGCGTCGACAGTGAATCGGAAGCATAGCTTATTCTGGTTTGCATCCTGTATCCATAGAATTTTTGGGGCCAGTGACATTCTTCGCATGTTTCACGCGCTGGCCTGAGATTATGTACAGGAGTCGGGATCGGCTTTTCATAGAGGTTGAATGTTGCCGAGATAATCTGCCACAAGCCGTTTATTTTGGCATCGATCGCGGCCTCTAATCCCTGGCCAACATGGCATTCTACACACTTTACCCGGGCATGCGGAGAATCCAGATAGGTTGTCCATTCCGGATTCATTACACTATGGCAGGCTGTTCCGCAAAAATGAGGGCGATCCATAAAATTAAGCATTTGCATCGAAGCCCCGCCGACAAATATTATATTAATAATTGTCAAAAATAGAATAGTCCTGAAGATTCCCGATCCGAGAAAACCACCTTTTACCTCCTTGGTTGGGAATCTTCGTTCAAGCAATTCGCGTGAGGTTTTACCTGTGGTTCTTTTTGCCTTTCGCCAACCGATAGGGATCAATATCAATCCAATAATGAATAGAGCTGGCAGGGCCATATATATGATCAAACCAACATAAGCATTGTTTATTACTCCCAACATCCAGGCGATCTCGAAAATAATGAAGACTATAAATGAAGAAGTCGTCAGCATTACGCCTAATTTGCCGTACCAGTTTATAGATACGCCATGTACGAAGTTAAGGAACTTATCAAACATACCCGATCCTATTCGCCTTCATAATATTTCTGGTATATCTTCTGTATTTCACCCGACCGGATTGCATCTTTTAGATTTGCCGTCTGCTTTCCGAGCCAGTTATGCATCGGATCTTCGGCCAACAGACTGTCAATATATGCATTCACCTCAGCGTCTCCCAATTCCCTTGCCTCAGGAATGAATTTGAAATAAAAGTGCTTACCGACTTCATAAAATCCATGCCACCAGGTATAATCGGGACCCATCATTGACGCCCCATGGCGGGCGCGCCGACCCTCATGGTGCCATAATTCCCAGAATGTCCAGTCTATTTTATTGCCGAACGCCGTCTCATTTTCTGAAAGCTCCTTTTCTCGAATCAAATTTATTATATCAAGAGCCGTCCGGGCGAATTTATCATTGTACAGCCTGACAACGGCATCGAATTGATAAAAATGCCCATCAATGTGGCTACTCGTGTGACAAGTCGCACAAACATCTTCCATATTACGGCGTCGCTCTTTCCAGTTTTCTTTGTGTTCCGAAATAATCGGACGCAAAGTCCAGGCAATGCGGTTTCCGACATCATGAGTGACAGGCTGTTCCTGAGTCGCGGACATATGGCATGACGCACAGGTTGTGCTTACATAATAATCATCACCAACCACCCATTCATTTGAATTAAGGTTCATTTTATCGACATTGGTATAATAGGTGTTTCCATGTTTGGATTCTTCATAAACTTCCTTTTGAGGATGGTCCGGGCCCATATGGCATTTGGAGCAACTTTCCGGCTGGCGGGACTGGGCCTTATCGAAAGCATGACGGGTATGACAGGCAGTACAGGAGCCCTTAGAACCGTCGGGATTGATTCGCCCGATGCCCGAATTGGGCCAGCTGTCTCGAGAGAGCATATTTACTGAATTGCTGTCAATTTCCATCCTTGCTCCGTGGCAGCTTTCGCAACCCAGGATCGCCGCCGGTTCCCCGGCAATGACGTGCGCCTGATAGGCGTCCTCGCTGTCAAGAATCAGTCCAGCTCTGGCATGATAGGAACCGCTCATTTCTTCTGCTTCCCTGGCGTGACATTTGCCGCAGTCCTTTGGCGTTACAAGGGTGGCGATCAGGGCGTCCATATGTTCAAAAGCATCAGGGTCGCCCTCTTCGGCCTTATGGCAGTCAAGACAACCAACCTGATAATTTGCATGGCCTGAATTATACCACTGTTTGTATAAACCCGCCGTCAACTCTTTATGACATGTAACACATTCACCTTCGGTATCCGATTCCTGGCCAAATGCGATCATCGAGAATCCCGGGATAAGTAAAATGAGAGAAAATAAAAATATTAATCTGCTCATGGTATTCTCCTCGTTATATTTGCGTGGTGTGAAATCCGGCTCTTTTCCAAAGAGCCCAGCTGCCCGTATTATGATTGAATTTATACCAAGCTAATCCTAATTTCATGCCGATGCAAGAAGTATTATCCGTTTAATACAATTTAATTTAGTATTGTAAGATTGTTCGCCGTATATTAATATCAATATTCTAAGCGATATGGTAATAAGAACTATTATACAGGCTGTGCTACTATCGATGGCACCGGTATCGGAGCTTCGGGGAGGTATTCCGTACATGTACGGAAGCGGCGAGAGTATCATTGCGGCATATATCATATGCTGTCTCGCCAATATTCTGATTATTCCTGTTATTTTTATATTTTTGGATACTTTGCATCATGTCTTCTATAGAATAAAATTATACCGCCGGGTTTTTGATCATTTTGTCGAAAGGACCAGAAGAAAGGCAGAACGGAATGTCGGCAATTACGGCTACTGGGGAGTTATGCTGTTTGTAGCTATTCCGCTACCTATAACCGGGGCTTATACAGGGACGCTTGCCGCCTGGCTGCTTAAACTAAATAAGACGAAGTCCTTTCTTTATTTAGCGCTCGGAGTCTTGATTGCCGGAGTAATAGTATCCGTCGTAACAGTTACCGGTGTTGAGATTTTTGATATCTTTATAAAAGAGAGGTTCATTGAAAAGTCTATTCTTCATACTTTTCTACATTTAAGACTTCCTGCCTGACAAAAAAATAGGGCAATCCCTTTTTAAAACCTCTTTGCTCGGTGCAGACCATAAAAATTTTCCCTTCAAAAATCGCCAGGATTTTTTCGGGCGGCCTGTCTGGTTCCAGATTTCGGTAAATTTTACCCACCTCGATATGCATCTTGGGGAGCTTATGATTGAACGGATTGACTATTATCGCTTTTATTTTAACCGGGCGTATTTTATTCGACGTAAGCTCTTCCAAATATTTTATTACTTCCTGTCTATCCTTTTCTGATAATACTTCCATATAAAAAAATTAATGTAGTTTTAATAGGAATAATATCAAGAGAGAAATCACGAGATTTTGTTAATTGTCTCGATTTTGCCCTGCACAATTTTTGAAACTCCCTCGGCCATTTTTTCTATAGGCAGAGTAAGGTCTGACAAACCGGCAGCATCGATTGCCGCCGGCATACCATAAACGACGCAGCTTTTTTCGTCCTGGGTAATACAGAAGCACTTTTTCTTTTCTTTTATTATTCTCAATCCTTTTAGCCCATCCGAACCCATGCCGGTCAGTATTACCGCAAGAATATTTCCGCCCGGCAAATTAGCCAGCGAGCGAAACAGAACATCAACCGCAGGACGGCATCCATTCTCGGTTGGATTTTCGTTGAGATGGATTCTGTATTTATCAATCTGGCCCGGAGCCGAAGGCTTAATTTCCATGTGCATTCCTCCGGGAGCAAGATATACATATCCTCGTTTTACAGGTTCGCCCTGTTTTGCCTCCCTGACTACTAAAGGAGAGTGATCATCAAGTTTTTCCGCGAGTAAGGATGTAAAACCTTCCGGCATATGCTGAACTATTACAATCGGAAGTGGAAAATTTCCGGGGAGTTGCGGGATAAATCTTCCGAGCGCTTCCGGCCCTCCCAGCGAACTGCCAACAGCCATTATCTGATAGGTTGGCAATCCCGAAACTCGGGAAATATCAGATGGCGGTTTGGAGAAATTTCTGGGAAATATCGGGGGTCTCTTTTTATTTCGGACTTCCCGGGTAGATCGATTTATTACATAAAGATTTATAACCGGACCGAGATATTTTTTATAATAGATTATATTTTCCTCAGCGGTATTTTCGAGCGGCTTTTTGAGAAAATAAAGAGCGCCCAAATCCAGTGCTCTTATCGAGCTGTTTGTTTCGGTTCGATATGTCTTGGAGGTCAGAATTATTTCAAGATCCGGATCGATTTTCTTGAATGAATTAATGGTATCGTGAATATCGGTTCCCGGCATTTCAAAGTCAAACAAGACCAGGTCCGGACGAAGGCTCTTTATTTTTACATAAGCCTCGGTCAAAGAAGCCGCATGTCCGACAATATGAACTTGATTCAATTGTGAGAGAGCCGATTTTAAGATATTTCTGAATTCAATGGTATGGTCGATTATCAGTATCCGTACCCGGGCATCATCAACCATTACGCCCCCCTGCCTTTCCTATTTATTGTGTACTATATACTTATCGGAAAATCCCGGGCTTTATTGATGTTAAAATATGAACAATATTTTTTATTTGTCAGTCCATATCGGGAAGTTTCCCAATCATAGATTCCGGCGATAATATATGGTCCAATTCTTCTTTGGATATCAGACTTTTTTCAAGAACCAGGTCATAAACACCGCGGCCGGTCTCCAATGCTTCTTTCGCCAGTTGAGTGCTTATGTCATAGCCCAGGATCGGGTTAAGGGCTGTAACCAGGCCAATACTGTTTTCGACAGTAGCCCTGCAGTGATTCTCATTAGCCGTAATACCATTGACACACCGATGGATCAAGGTTGTCATGCCGTTTTTCAGCATCTCTATTGACTCGAATATCGATTGGGCTATAACCGGCTCCATAACATTGAGTTCCAGCTGCCCGGCTTCGGCGGCCATTGCAACTGTAAGGTCATTTCCGATAACCTTGAATGCAATTTGATTGACCACTTCGGGAATCACCGGGTTCACTTTGCCCGGCATAATGGAAGAACCGGGCTGCATGGGAGGGAGGTTTATCTCGTTTAAACCGGCTCGCGGGCCGGATGACAAAAGCCTCAGATCATTACAAATTTTGGACAACTTGACTGAGAGCCGCTTTATGGCTGAACTGTACATAACAAAAGCCCCTGTATCCTGAGTAGCTTCGACAAGATCTGGTGCAAGAACTACTTCCAAACCGGTTATTTCCCGAAGATGTTTTATAACTTTTTCACTATATTGAGGATCGGCATTGATACCTGTCCCGATTGCTGTCCCGCCCAGATTAACTTCCAGGAATAGCATTGAATTTTGTGCCAGACGCTCGATTTCTTCCGATAGCGTCACTGCATATGCTCTAAATGTTTGACCCAGTGTCATCGGAACAGCATCCTGAAGCTGGGTGCGTCCCATCTTAATTATGGACTTAAATTCGACCGCTTTCCTTTTGAAAGCCGAAACCAGTTCATGAAGAACATCTACAAGACCAATATTGCTTTTTATCAGAGCAATATGGAGAGCGGTCGGATAGGCGTCGTTTGTAGATTGCGAGAGATTAACATGATTATTGGGATGACAATATTTATATTCGCCCTTTTCATAGCCAAGTATCTCCAGCGCTCTATTGGCGATTACTTCGTTGGCATTCATATTGGTCGAAGTCCCTGCTCCACCCTGTATCATGTCGACAACAAAATGGGAATGATATTTGCCGTTTATAATTGAGTTACAAGCCTGAAAAATAGCTTCAGCGATAGGTTTGGATAAAAGCCCCAGTTCAAGGTTGGCTTTCGCAGCGGCCATTTTTACCATGGCCAGTGATTCGATTAGCACCGGAAAATGGGAAAGTGATATACCACTGATATTAAAATTTTCGAGTGCCCGCAGAGTCTGAACACCGTAATAAAATTCATATGGGACCTCGCGGTCACCAAGAAGGTCATGCTCTTTGCGGGTCCGTCCGGAAATATACTGAACGCCGGCATCTATGACGCGAGTCGATGCCTGCCGCATTCGGCGCGAGATTACCCGGGCAACCCGGGATAATATTTTCATTCCAAAGTCCGGATTTTCCGCGGCCAATTCTTTGAAGCGCTCTCTATCGATTTTAAGAACTGTAGTTTTGATTAAGGCACGCCCGGAGGTTGAATGAGGGTAGTCATCCATAAAGGCGCCTTCGCCCAGAAAATCGTACCTCCCGAAAAAGGCCAACCTTTTTTCTTCACCGAATGGCGTTTTCTTAAATAGCTCTACCTCGCCGGAATAAATAATATAGAGATTTTTCCGCGGACTATTTTCCTCGAAAAGATAAGAATTCGCTTCGAATTCCTGCATCTGCATATTTTCTGCCAGAAGCTGTCTTTCATTATCTTCGAGATCATCAAAAAGCTGAACTTTTTTGATAAATTCATTTATGATTTCAGGTTTCATTTTCCCACTCCTGCGAGGTAGAGTTCATTATTGCCTATATTAACTTTCGGATAATAATATCAGTCATTTAGCCGGACAATCAAAATCGAAACGAAACAATATATACCGTTTTTCGTCTATAAGACTTTAATATTACTTATAATCTGATTATTGGCTGTTCGGAAATTAGAATGAGAAATTTCATATTAATAATTATTTGGTTGTTTATGGCGGCTAACGTCTGCGGCCAAAAAATCCCTGAAAATTATGCGGAATATCGTCAGAGAGCAATCGATGCATACCGGGAAGGTGATCATGAAAATTTTATAAAATATACTCAGATGTCGCTCGAAATTGTCCCCAAAAGCAAGGTAAATCAGTATAATCTCGCCTGTGGTTATGCTCTAAAAGGCGATGAAGAAAATGCGTTGAAAATTTTGGAAAAATTGACAAAAGATGGAATCGATTTTGGAATAGCCGATGATCCCGATTTTAAATCGCTTCATGATAATCCCAAATTTCAGCAGATTGTAAAATATGTTAATGAACGAAACACTCCGATTCAAACGGGGGAAATATTCTTTAAGACTGAGCAAATCGATTTGGGTCCGGAGGGAATTGCATCCGACCCCCGAAATGGCAATCTATACTTCGGAAGCATGCGTCATGGAGATATTTATCTATTAGACGGTAATAAAAATCAATTCAATTTCACATCAGTTGATCACGGGGGCCCGCTTTCAGTAGTCGGGATGGAAGTTGACACTTTTAGAAATACTCTGTGGGCAGTCGGACGTCATTTCCATCTTCAGGCCAAGCCTGATTCTGCCAAAAGAGGACTTACCGGTATATTTGGGTTTGACCTGAATTCTGGTGAATTGCAGAAAAAAATTGTCTACTCAGAGCGACATCATGGTTTCGGCTTTAATGACCTTACTGTTTCATCAAAGGGAGATATTTATATAACCGGTGGTGCCCTATACATGATTGGGGCTGGTTCTGATAAAATTGAGAAAGTAATCCCGGAAGGTGCGATTTTTGGAACTAATGGTCTAACACTTTCAGAAGATGAAAAATATCTGTTCGTTGCTGATTATCCGACCGGTGTTATAAAAGTAGCTCTCGATGACTTCACCTATGAATATATTTCTCATCCGGATACCGTATCGACCGTCGGTGTGGACGGATTATACTACTATAACAATTCGCTTGTAGCCGTGCAGAATATATACAACCCCTGGCGGTTGGTGAGATGGTACCTTAATAGTGAAGAAACCTCAATAGATAGCATTAAAATTATTGAACGATCTGATGAAAATATCGCTGAAGGAATGACAGGAGCAATATTAGATGAACATATTTATGTTGTTGGTCGCGGCCACCAGCCGGAGTCAATCCCGGGATTTATCGCCGATCATGCTGCCCAAATAATAGGAAATGCTATTATATTGAAAGCACCTTTGGAGTAATATTATTAAAATAAAAAATTTAGATTTTAACATTTTGCTAACTGAACAGAAATATTATATTCCCGAATCTTAAGAATCTAAGAGATGCTATGATTAAAATAGAAAATCTTTCCAAAAGCTATAATTCACTTAAGGCAGTCGATGACATTTCTTTTGAAATATCCAAAGGGGAAACTTTTGGACTTTTGGGCCCCAATGGTGCAGGAAAAACAACGACAATAAATCTAATTGTCGGTATTCTGAAACCAGATTCCGGCAAAATAAGTATTGGTGATAACGATGATCCGACAAGAGCGGGGGTAAGAAAACAGATTGGCAATGCGCCGCAATCAATCTCTCTTTATGATGAACTAACCGGTCTTGAAAATTTGCGATTTTTTGGGCAATTATACGGTCTTTCGGGAAAAAGACTATCAGAGAGAGTAGATTGGTGCCTTGAATTCGCCGGCCTGAAAGATCGCCGTAACGATCGTATTAAAACATATTCGGGCGGTATGCAGCGTCGGATAAATATGGCCTGCGGTGTAATTCATAATCCGTCCGTTATTCTTTTCGACGAGCCTACTGTCGGTGTCGATCCTCAATCACGAAATATGATATTCGATTCAATCGAAGAACTGAAAAAAGAAGGCCGGACCATAGTCTATACAACTCATTATATGGAAGAAGCTCAAAGGCTTTGCGACAGGGTGGCGATAATCGATCATGGCATTATTCTTGCCCTGGATACGGTTGACGGCCTGATAGAAAAGCATGGCGGTATGTCGGTAATTGAAGCCGAGTTGGCAAGCCCTCCCGATGATGTTGCGGAACTGCCGGGTAACCTCAAAGATAATATATTGAGGATAGAAACAGAAAAGCCGATGATTGAATTTACAAGTTTAATAGAACAAGGGTACAAATTTAATAAAGTGCAGATAATACGGGCTGATCTGGAAACGGTCTTTTTGAATCTGACCGGGAGGAGGTTGCGAGACTGATGCGCTCTATTTTCGTCCTTGCATTTAAAGATCTCAAACTTCTCTGGCGCGACCGGTTTGGTTTTTTCTGGGTAATTGGTTTCCCGCTTTTATTCGCGGTATTTTTTGGGTCTATATTTTCCGGGAGCGGAGGTTCTGCCGGTAATATGTCTATCGCTATCATTGATAGAGACAATACCGAATTATCCCAGAAATTTGTCGAGAAACTCGGAAATATAGATGTTCTGGATGTTTACGATTATCCTTACGATTCAGCATTTAATAAGGTTCGTCGTGGAAATCTGGTTGCCATGATTGTACTCAAAGAGGGCTTTGGGGACCAAACTCTCTTCTCTTTTTCCGATTCAGCGTATCTCCAGATGGGAATCGATCCATCACGCAGAGCCGAGGCCGGCTATTTAAATGGCCTTGTAACCCAGGCATACTTTCAGACTCATTTCGAAATATTTTCTAATCCCAATAGAATGATCCCGCAAATAGAAAAACAAATCGGCGCATTGGGTCATGTTGATACCGGTCAGGATGCCGGTTACTTTGGTTCGGTTAAAAAATTCCTGGGTGATTTGAAGGGCTTTTATGGTGATATGGATACTTTGGCCAAAGCCAAAGTCAAAGATACCGGCCAGGCCGGGCTTATGACGGGTGATATGATGGAAGTAAATATCGACAAGATTGATATCGCCCGTGAACGTACCGGCCCGAGATCAGCGTTTGAAATCGTTTTTCCATCCGCCGTACTCTGGGGACTTCTGGCATGTGCTGCTGCCTTTGCTATAACTATTGTGCAGGAACGCCAGGGAGGAACCTATACACGACTGCGATTAGCTCCTATCAGCCGGGTTCATATTCTGGCCGGAAAAGGAGCTGCCTGTTTTATGGCATGTGTTTCGGTCAGTATATTCATAATGATACTCGGCAATATTATTTTTGGCGTCGGAATAGATAGTATTCTCATGCTCGTACTGGCTATTCTAAGTTCGGCCTTATGTTTCGTCGGAATAATGATGTTTGTTTCAGTCCTGGGTAAAACCGAACAGGCTGTCGCCGGTTCCGGATGGGCAATTTTATTGATAATGGGTATGATTGGCGGGCTGATGATACCGCTTATTGCTATGCCGTCATGGATGAAATCGATCAGCAATTTTTCTCCTATGAAATGGGGAGTGGTTGCCATTGAAGGAGCAATATGGCGGGGATTCAGCTTTACTGAAATGCTTACTCCAATTGTGGTTTTGCTCAGTTTTGGACTTGTATTTTTTGTTATAGGCGCGACAATTTTTACCCGGCGCGATTAACTAATATTATCTTGCAATTAGCTCCAAAATCTTTTCGCCTATTAGATCGGCAACAGGAGGGTCCATGTTGGCCAAAACAACTATTGTCCAGCCATTTTCGGGCAGTGTCTTGAAAAATGCATTAATACCCGGGCCGCCTCCGTTATGTCCTATAGCTCTCTGGCCGTTTACTCTTGCTTCACTAAATAGATAGCCGTATTTCATATCCGGCCCCATTGCAACCTTACCCCCGGTTACCAATTGAGTATACTTGCTGCTTAGCAATTTATTGTTGTTCAATGCCTGAGCGAATCGATGCATGTCTCTGACAGTGGAGAAGCCGCCCCCGGCCGGCCCGCCTTTGATAAAGTGCATATACAGGTTATTTCTAATTCGCTCATTTTCAGGTGCTGATCTTCCACCCATCTTTGTATATCCTATCGCAAGATTGGGAATCGGATAATCCATTTCATAACAATCTGTATTTTTCATCCCGGCCGGCTTGTAAATATTTTGGCGTATATATTCGTAATAATCCATTCTGCTGACCTTCTCGATAATCATCCCCAGAATAATCGGCCCGGAATTGCTGTAGGACATTCTCTCGCCGGGTTCGAATAAAACTGAATCGTCGACAATAATATCGTATACCTGCTCTACAGTCTTTATCTTTCTCCAGTCATTTTCAAAAATTTCAGGCCAGTAAGAGCCTAATCCCGACGTATGCGTCAATAAATGATGTATCGTTGCCTTCCGGGCAAATGCAGGATTCGGATAATCGGGTAGATATTTGATAATTGGATCATCGATGCTGATTTTTCCATTTTCGGCAAGTTGGCCGATTGCTATGCCGGTGAACATTTTATTAGCCGAACCAAGGTTGAATTTGGTATTGATATTATTTTGCACATTGAATCTTCGACTGGCAAGTCCCGCCGCTTTTTCGAATACAATCCGGTCGTCTTTAGCAACCAATACGGCCCCGGAAAATTTGCCCTCATCAGCCTTTCGCGAGATAAAGTTATCAAGCCAATCTCTAAGTTCCTCTTCCGAGATATTTCCCTCCGGTATCGGATAATTGGGATCATCACCCGGTTCAATTGATATGTAGTCGACGTTGAAAGGCGGTTCTCCCTGCAAGACTACACTGACTTTTATCCATTCCATATCAGTATTTCGATGGCTTTGTGCCAAGGCCGAAATTGATAGTCTTTCTGATTCAAGTATGGAATGCAAATCCAATCCGCCCGTTTCCTCATAGAGCCGGATAGTAAATTGCAGCCTACGGTCAAAGGCTTCCGGTGTATCATCATTTTTGTAGAAATGTTTCCTAATAAACTCAGAAAATGACGACTTCTCACCGCTGTTTAATGTCTTAATGAATAATTCCAGTTTTTCTCCTGCAGGTGAATCTGGGATTTCTATCCGCCCTCTACTATCAGCTGAAATGGGCATTGACAGACCGACCATAAGGAATATCGCAATTATTGGCATTAAATTCCGCCAAATTGGCATATGACTTTCCTTCCAGTTAACTAATCTTACAAGTTTTGTAATATAAAGACACAAATCATAATCAAACAGTTTCAATTATTTTCGATAAATTAATTTATTATAATAGGCCTATAAAATTAATATATTTAATATATATTGAAACATATCTTAAATATATTCGTAAATTAGTTAAAATTTGTTATTCTGGAGGAAATATGACCAAAGAGTGGAATGCACTAACAAAATTAACTGAGGGCAAAAATATTATAATAGAGAGGATTAAGCTGGTCGACGAGAACATTTCAATCGAGGGTTCTTTTGAACTCCCTCCAATAACGCGTCTTTCCCAGGAAGATCAGGTATTTATAGCCGCCTTTATCAGGTCTCATGGTTCTATCAAGCATATGGAACAACTTTTCGGCGTAAGTTATCCTACCGTAAAGAGCAGGTTAAATAGAATTGGGGCCCAATTGGATTTTGTTGCTGTCGATATGCCAGGCGAAAAGGAAGATACCCTGGAAAGACTGTCACGCGGCGAAATTAGCGTAAACGAAGCAATATCCGAACTTGAATCGATAAGGAAAAATAAAGGAGAATAATCATGGTTCCTCAACGGATAGCAGTTCTATCGCTTTTTGAAGACGGCTATTTAACTTATAGGGAAGCAGTCAGGATTTTGAATCGGATCAAAACCAATTTAAAGCCAGATTCTTTTGAATACAACGATAATGAATATCAATTCGAAAGGGATTATGTAAATGTGAACTGGCGGGAAAGTAACTTGGAATATTTAAAACCATTTTAAAGGAGCTAGTCATGTCAGAAGGACGTAAAAAAATTCTCGATTTGCTTGCATCAGGAAAGATTAATGCTGAGGAAGCTGAGCGGTTGCTCGACGCGCTCGGTAATAATCAGGCGGACAATGCGACAAATAGTTTTGCTTCGGCTATGGCCTCGGGTGAAACTCGAAGTGGAAAACCGAAATATTTAAGAATTATTGTCGAGCCGAAACATGTCCATGGCCATGGACATGATAAGGTGAATATTAGAATTCCCCTTGGAATTATTGAAGCCGGAATGAAAATAGGCGCTATAATGCCCGATCACGCCCGGGATAAGATTAATGCAAAACTTCGCGATAAGGGCATTGACCTCGATATTAATAACCTAAAGGATGGTTCCTTTGATGAGCTATTCAAGGCCCTGAAAGAAATGAATATTGATATTGATGATGAAGATGAAAAGGTCAAGATTTTCTGTGAAAGCTGATTATAATACCGACCGGCAGGCAGTTTTTACGAAGTTGCTGGGGCCTTTACACCATCAAGCTCTTCCCTGATTGAGCGGGTTAGGATTTCCCTGGAGAATGGTTTCCGTATATATCGCACCGCTCCCATTTTTTGAATTTCTTCGACACGCTCATTGGGAGGATAACCGCTCATTATTACAGCCTTTAGATTGGAATTGATTTTCTTCATTTCCCGGAATGTGTCTAATCCATCAAAGTCGCCGTCAAGATGCATATCAAGCACTACCAGATCAATTTGGTTGACGGCAAGGTATTTTAATGCCTCTCTGCCGTCATTGACCGTAGCAACGTCATATCCCATGCTTGCCAACAGCTTATAGGTTATTTCCCGATGTTCTTCGTTATCATCGACTATTAGGATTGTTTCCTCTCCTCCATACCCCTTGGCCTCAGCAGGATTTTTGTCTTCGGCTCTGGCCGAAACGGGGAAGTAAAGTAGAAACTCGGTCCCCTTGCCGACTTCGGATAAGATGTCATAATAGCCCTTATGATCTTTAATAATGCCATAGACAACGGCCAGCCCCAATCCGGTACCGCTTGAGCCCATTTTTTTATTGGAGTAATAAGGCTCAAAAATTTTCTCGATATCTTCCGGGCTAATACCAACACCCTTGTCTTTTACGCTCAGGATAATATAGTCTCCCTTTTTTATTGTCCCATGACCGCTTAGCAAGTTACTAAGATATTGCTGGTGCGTTTCAATTTTAAGAGGTCCTTTCTCCGGCATGGCATCAAAGGCATTTACAATCAGGTTCATTACGACTTTGGATAAATGAGTCGTTGATCCGTTTATTACTCCCAGATCTTCTGAAAGGTCTATCTCCACTTCGATATTTGGATGATCCTCACAAAGCTTAATGAAACTGGGCGAATCAAGGTATTTTTCTATGACATTATTTAGATTTGTCGGCTCCATTTCATAACGTCCGCGGCGCGCCAGAGTTAAAAGATCCCGGATTATTTCGACTGCCTCCTGAGCTGAGTTACCCATCCTCCTAATTTGCTTGCGTGCCGGATTATTCTCCGGAATATTGGGCATAATAAGGTCGGGGTAAGCTACTAATGGCGCCAGGATGTTATTCAGATCATGCGCCACACCACCTGCAAGAAGTCCCAGAGATTCCATTTTTTCAGCTTTAGTCAATTGTTCCTTCAGCAGCCGCTGAATTTCTTCAGCTTCTTTTTGTTCACTCAAGTCTCTGGCAATACAGACAATATTGCCATTTTCGATAAGCGTTAAAGATATTTCCATAGGGAATTCGGAAGCATCCTGTCGAATACCCTTTATTTCTCCTCGCCATGTGTATTTTTCCCATAATTGAGAAAATATCCTATTTTCGATTTTTCTTGTTTCGTATTTACCGAAAAGTGTCTGCCATATTCTGTTATTTAGTTCCTCGGGATTATCATATCCAAATAATTTCGCATATGTCTTATTCAAATATATAAATCTTCCCTTTTTATCGAGTATGGCTATTCCCTCATTGGCTGCTTCAATGGCGGCCTGATTAAGCCTTAGCTTTTCTTCGGCCTGCTTGCGGTTGGTGATATCCCTGATCGACTCAATAGCGCCGATTATTTCTCCACTTGAATCATAAAGCGGTCTGGCCTTGGCCCAGAGATGCCTCCCGCCCCTAAAAACCGGTATAAAAACCTCGGCAACCAGAGTATCGCCATCCCAATGATATTCCTGATATAATTCGGTTTGCGATCCTGTACGATCAAGAACAATGTCTATCATAATAGGACGGCGTTTACCATAAATTGGGACAGAATATTCGTAATTATCTTTGCCGATCATTTCTTCGGCGGTCTTCTCCGTAAGGGCCGCCATAGCTTGGTTCCAGGCAATAATTACGCCGTCCTTGTCAATAGCAAAAGTTGCATCAGGCAAAAAGTTTATTATATCGGCCAGACGTTTTTCTGAATCCTTAATTGCTCGTTCTGCCTTGACCCTGTCCGTGATATCATTGAGGAAATTTAGGGTCGCCGGACGATTTTGCCACTCAATGAGAACCGCATTTATTTCAAGCCAATGGACATTACCCTGTTTGTCGATTATCCTGAAATTATAAACACTTTCGATATGCTCGCCGTCTAGACGTCGCTTATGTTTATTGATAACCATCTCACGGTCATCAGGATGGATCAGTTCAATAAATTCCAATTTTTCTAGTTCCTGAAACGAATAGCCCGTGAGTTCAAGTGTTTTTTTATTGAAAAACTTCAGTTTCCCGTCCTGGGCGACAGTTATTGATTCATTTGCGTTTTCCACGACCCGCCTGTAGTCCCGTTCCGATTCCTCTAGAGCTTCTTTAGCAAGTTTGCTTTCAAGCAAATCTCGGAAAACAATGACAACCCCTGAAGTATTATCCTGTTCTTCTCGAATCGGAGAAGCATTCAGGTAGACCGGAATCTCTCCGCCATCTCGGTTATATAAAATCGTATTTTCCGATGAACTGTAAACGCGCCCCTGGGAAAGAGCGGTTTCAATTATTTCAGCTGTCAATTTGTCTTGTTCTTTATCTTCTATATTGAGTATTTTCTGCAATGGAATTCCAAGAGCCTCTTTTCTTGTCCATCCCGTCAACTGCTCTGCAATTGGATTTAGGAATTCAACAGTTGCATCTGAATTGATAGAAATAACACCTTCCCCGATACCGGTCAAAGTCGCCTTCAACCAGCCCTCACTTTCTTTCATCCTTTGAACGGCGTATGAATGATAAAGCGCCATTGCTACCGTAGTTTCCAATTCGCCGGGATCGAAAGGTTTTTTAATGTAGCCGTAGGGCTTGGTCTTGCGGGCTCTATTTAGGGTTATCTGATCAGAATTGCTGGATAAAAATACTATCGGAATATCGTAATCAGAGTTAATTCTCTCCGCCGCCGTTATTCCATCTATTTCCCCATCCAAGTGAATGTCCATTAAAATTAGATGAGGCTGTTCAGTTGATACGCTTTCAATCGCGGACTCGCCGGAAGGTACAATGTCAATAATTTCATAGCCCAATTTTGAGAGAGTTTTTTCCAATGTTCGAGCCGAAAGTCGGTCATCTTCAACAAGAAGTATCTTATTCTTTTTCATTATTCGATTTCTCAGATTCTCCGGCCAATTTAAATATATAGTATTGTCTTATATTGCCTCATGATATTGGCAATTATAGACTTTATTCATCGGGTTTATCAATTTTATCTATAATAATTTCCGATATTTGCCTTTCCTCCGGTATCGAGATTACCCCAATTAAATAAGATTTGATAATACCCCCTCCTATATTATCGGAAGAGGTTCGAATCAATTAATGATAAATCCTTAAAAATCCGCCAAATACGAAAATTTCGGAAGATTATAAATATTCTATTGCCTATATTGGACTAAAATCCGATAGTTCATAAATAGCATGGATAAAAAGAAGGTTTTAAAACAGGTAATTGGCTGGTTGCTGGCAGGAGTAATAATCTTTATCCTGTTTAATACGATCTATAATAATCGTGACGAGCTGACAAAATGGGAGTGGGATATACAATGGGGCAAAGCGATCCTTGCAGTTATCATTTTATTTATAGGTTATATTGCGGTTGCCGAAGGATGGCGGGAAATTCTTTACGGTTTCGGGCACAAAATTAAATTTCATGAAGCTTTTCGAGTAGTTTATTTAGCTCAACTTGGCCGTTATATTCCCGGGAAAATATGGCAGGTTATTGGAATGGTCGGTCTTGCCCGAGAAATAAAAATACCCTCGGCGACCTCGCTGGCATCATTTGCGCTGGCCCAGGCATACGGCCTCCCGGCGGCCTTTATTCTGATAATAGTCCTTCTGTGGGGCTCTAATTTTCCCGAATCCCTTGTCATATATAGAAATATAGTATATCTGGTAATGGGAATAGTATTTTTTCTTTTTCTGATACTGTTTTTTATGCCCAGGGGCTTGGAGTGGGCATTAAACAAAGTGTTAAAACTGATTAGGCAACCAACAGTCAAATATCGTCCCGGATACAAAAACCGGATATCTATTCTATTCTGGTATCTTCTTACCTGGTTTAGCTTTGGGATCTCATTCCATTTCTTTTTGGGGGCAATTCTCGTTGATGTGGATTTTGGCCCCCTCTTTTCGGCAGGTACATATATAGCCGCTTATAATCTGGCCTATATTGTTATACTTTCGCCAGGCGGCCTGGGAGTCCGCGAAGGTGTCATATCAGCATTACTTACACCATATCTGGGCGGGCCTATAGCAGCCTCCGTATCCCTTATTCATAGAGTTTTTGTCACTCTGGCCGAGGGATGTATATCTTTAATGGCACTCTTAACATACAGAATTAAGACCTCTTCACAAAGCCGGTCAAATGGCGATTGATCTTATTGTGTTACAGACTTAATTTCATTTATTCGAACTTTTATTTCAAATATAAGTTATAAAATATAGCGGCGATAATTGGTCCGATTGTGGAAGTTGCCCTGAAATAGTAATTTTCGGGCCGTTATCGCCGATATGATTATTATGGGCAATATTTGCACAGGGGCTACTAACGAAATTTATAACGATTGGAATTTGGTTACTTTGATATGACTGCTGAGAATGAACAAATCAATCAAGAAAATAAGGATGAGCCGGTTGTAACGCCATTTCAAATTAAAGATTGCGCTTTGATTGTTCAGATCGAAGATATAATCCCGGCCGTAAATCTAAGAGAATTGCGAGAAAGGGTAACCAACTGCCCCAGCGATTCTTTGTATCATCATTTTTGTGAGACCGTTGTCCGTCCATCTTTTGTTGATCCCGAATTTCATAATGATTTTGCAATATGGGCCAGAAGGGCATTGCATGACCATGTCCTCGCAGAACGACTTGAAATCCTCGACCCATACTCGTTTCCAAGTATGGAAGAATTGCGGATAGAACTCCTTGATATAATTGCCGACAGGTTAAGCGAAGTGCACCATATTCCGTGGGCGCTGCATGATCAGGCCTTTTATTTTCACAGCGCAACGACCGTAATTTTCGATACCAATATATTTATCGAAAGACCGGAGATGCTGACCAATGCGATCCGACAGATGACGACTTCGTCACTGTACTATCATTTTTGGGAAGCACGAAGAAGAACCGAAGAAAGAATCGATGACTTTTCCTCCTGGCTTCGGCAGTGGAATGACCGAGGTAAAAGGCTCATAGAAGCCATTTCGAATATTGACTTTTATTTCATGAGTCTGGAGGAACTGCAAAATAAACTTTGTGATGTAATAGACGACGTATTAGGCAGCGGGAACAACAAATGAGAACATTGCACGACTATGAGCCGATTGTGGGCTCGGCAGTAATTAACCAACTATGGCAGCTTGCCGGTAATCTTAAAGGTCTTAAGGTAGTTCATGTAAATTCAACAAAAACCGGCGGGGGAGTAGCCGAGATTCTGGCATGGATGATTCCATTCATGCGTGAACTCGAAATAGATGCGTCCTGGGAAGTTATTACCGGCGATGATCCATTTTTCAAAGTCACAAAGGCTTTTCATAATGGCCTGCAAGGTAATCAAGTCACTTTGCTTCCCCAGCATATCGAGGCATACGAAGAAACCAACCGCAAGAATGCTGAACGTCTTCGTGAAAAACTGGAAGACGCTGATCTTGTCTTCATTCATGATCCGCAGCCGGCGATGCTTCTCAATTTTTGCGAGAATCGCAAAGGGAAATGGATATGGCGCTGTCATATCGATGCCAGTCGTCCATATCGACCGGTCTGGAAATATCTCCGTCCTCATCTTGAGAAATTTGATGCATCAATATTTTCCATGTCGGAATTTTCCCGATCACTGCCGCACCCGCAATTTTTAATCGCTCCGAGTATTGATCCGCTCAGCGAGAAAAATGTATCATTGCCTCAGGGAGAAATTGAAAATGTTTTCGATAAATTCGAACTGGACTCGAATCGTCCCATATTAACGCAAATCTCGCGATTCGATAGATTTAAAGACCCGATAGGCGTTATATACGGATACCGTCTGATTCGAAAAAAACTACCGGTACAATTGGTACTTGCCGGTGGAGGAGCCACAGATGATCCGGAAGGCGCCGAGGTTCTTCGCGAGGTTAAAGAAGCGGCTCAGGGCGATCCGGACGTTCATGTATTACTTCTGCCTTCTGATGCGCATCGGCTTATAAATGCCATTCAAAGAGCCTCAGATATTATAATCCAAAAATCTACCCGCGAAGGATTCGGGCTGACTGTCACGGAGGGGCTGTGGAAGGGCAAGCCCGTCATTGGAGGTTTTGTAGGGGGTATCGCGCTGCAGGTCATTAATCACCAGACAGGGTTTCTGGTCAATTCGCCTGAAGGTCTCGCGCAGCGCGTCAGATACCTTCTCAATCACCATGAAAAGCTCAAAACAATGGGTGAAAATGGGCGCGAATTTGTCAGAGGCAATTTTCTCCTCACGAGACACCTCCGTGAGTATTTAACCCTTATGGTTGGACTCCGACGCGGATTTGCCAACAGGCTTATTGCTGCCGCCTGATTTTATTCTTATATTATATTTTAATGATCGACAATATCCTGGTCCAATTTTTTACCAAATTGGAAACAATAAAATCGCGTCTGCTAATGCTTGATTACGATGGGACATTGGCACCGTTTCGTCCCGAAAGGGATCAGGCTTATCCATATCCAGGTATCCGCGAACGTTTGATCAAATTGATTGAATCTAAATCAACCAGGACGGTGATAGTCACCGGCCGGGCAATAAAAGATATAAAACCGCTATTGGGATTAGAAATTCTTCCGGAAATCTGGGGAAGCCATGGATGGGAACATCTGGGCGAAGATGGACATTATGAAATTATGGAACGAGGCGATAAGCAGGTTAAAGGCTTGGAAAAGGCCGCTAAGATAGTACACGATAATAACTATACCGAGCATTTTGAGTCAAAACCGGCATCAGTCGCTATCCATTTCCGCGGGCTTAATGAGAATAAAGTACTTGCAATGAAAGATAAAATTTGCGATTATTGGTTAGAGTTGGAAAAGAGTCACGGACTTGAGTTTTCAACCTTTGACGGTGGGCTTGAGCTGAAAATACCCGGGTTTGATAAGGGGCACGCTGTTCGAAACCTTCTTCAGGAAAGCCCGTCCGGTACAATCGCGGCCTATCTTGGCGATGATCTAACCGACGAGGATGCATTTACTTCCCTGCCCGATTCCGCTCTTGGTGTTCTGGTCAGAAAGGAATACCGGGAAACAGCCGCTCAGGTTTGGCTTAAACCACCGGAGGAGTTGTTTAATTTTTTAGACAGGTGGATTAATATCGATGGTTCCCAGTAAAAAGATATCAGAACTAAAACCTATTATTGTCTCGAATCGCCTCCCGATAAAGCTCGAAATGGTAGATGGAAAATGGGAGATACAGGAAGGTTCGGGCGGCCTTATAACGGCGCTGGCTCCTGTTCTGAAAAACAACAATGGGACTTGGGTCGGATGGCCAGGCGGACCGGTTAATGACGAACTTAAAAATTTCCTTAATGCTCAGGCCGATGATATAGGCTATCATCTATCTCCTGTTGAGATAACCGAAGAAGAAATAATCGGTTATTATCGAGGTTTCTCCAATCAATCTATTTGGCCGCTTCTGCATGATCTTCTCGGTATGTGCAATTTTCAAACCGATCACTGGGAATCTTATCAAAGAGTAAACTACAAGTTTGCCAAAGCGGTAGCGGAAACATCTTCAGGCAATGATTTTATTTGGATACAAGATTATCATCTTATGCTGGTCGGTCATTTTCTGAGTGAAATGGGTATTAAAGACCGGGCCGCATATTTTTTGCATATACCATTTCCTCCTAAAGATATATTTTTGAAACTCCCGTGGCGGCAGGAAATAATGGAGGCATTGCTTCATTATCATCTGGTGGGATTTCAGACAGAGCGTGACCGCAGAAATTTCATTAGCTGTCTCAAATATCTGATGCCGTCGGCAAAGATAAGCCATCATCGCAAATATCCATTTATAAGATATCAGGGTAATACAACTCGTATTGGTGCTTTTCCCATCAGCATCGATTTCAAGCAGTTCAGAGATCTGGCGAAATCGAAAGAAGTTTCTGATTCGGCGTGGTACACTCATGAAAAATATCCTAATCAAAAGTTGATCCTTGGAGTGGACCGGCTCGATTATACAAAAGGGATTCCTCATCGGCTTCTGGCCTTCGAGAATTGTTTGAAAAGATATCCGGAGCTCAGGGAAAAAATCACGCTGATCCAATTGGTGGTACCGAGCAGATCGAAAGTACAGCAGTATAAGGATATGAAACGTCAGATCGATGAGCTGGTGGGGAGGATTAACAGTCAGTTTGGGCGGCATGGTTGGAATCCTATCAATTATATGTTCACGACACTTCCAAAGCCGGAGCTTCTGGGTTTATATAAAGCGGCGGAGATTGCACTTATAACGCCTCTCAAAGACGGGATGAATCTGGTTTCGAAAGAGTTTTGTGCGTCATCGGTTGAGGATAAGGGAGTTTTGATTCTCTCTGAATTTGCCGGTTCGGCGGACCAGTTGAAGGATGGGGCGATACTGGTTAATCCGTACAATATTGAGGAAGTGGGGGATGCGATTTTCCAGGCTTTTTATATGAGTGAAGAGGAGCAGGTCAGCCGGATGCAGAAGATGAGGCGGAGTGTTATGAAATACGATGTTCACCGCTGGGTTGACCAGTTTATTGATGTCTATCAGTATTCCGCTGACGAACAACAGGTTAGCGGGAAGAAGGCGGATCAGCCGGAGCCGGCCGGCGTGAACGATTAGAGAAACTTTTCACAAAATTCTAACGTATTTTTTCTTAACATCCCTTGAGGATAGCGATATTTTGTATTATACTTAGGGGCTATGACAATTATATAAATTTTGGACTGGAGGTGCACCGAGATGGCCGTCACGACAAAAGAAAAAGAACAAATCGGATACTCGACATATTCCGATAAAGAACTTCTGGAAATGGACGAGGTTTACGGGGCGAATCATTACCGCCGACTGCAAACAATAGTAAGAAAGACTCAGGGGCCCTGGCTTTATACTCAGGACGGACGAAAGGTGCTTGACTGTCTGGCCGCCTATAGTGCGGCCAATGCCGGACATCATCATCCGAAACTGGTTGCCGCCCTGGTAAAGGCGCTTCAGGAAGGATACGGATCGGTAATTTCGAACGTGGTTTATACCGATGTCCTCTCGCTGTTTTTGAAGCGGGTGGCGGAATTCGTTCCGCAGTTGGGCCTGCGGTTTGGAGCCAACGGCAATAAAGTTCTTCCGAAAAACGGCGGGGTTGAATCTGTCGAAACTGCGATCAAGCTGGCGCGGTACTACGGTTTCAAGAAGAAAGGCATTCCCGACGGGAAGCAGGAAATAATCGTATTCGGCAACAATTTCCACGGCCGGATGATTACGATCGTATCGTTTTCGTCGTCGGCGAAATATAAAGAAGGTTTCGGGCCGCTGACGCCGGGCTTTAAGGAAGCCCCGTTCGGTGACCTGGAAGCGGCGAAGAGCCTGGTCAATGAAAATACCTGCGGTATTCTGGTGGAACCAATGCAGGGTGAGGGCGGCATGTATATGCCTCCGGAAGGATTCCTTAAAGGACTCCGAGAGCTCTGCGACGAACATAATATGCTTCTGCTGTTCGATGAGATCCAGGTCGGTATGGGACGGACCGGGCGGAAACTCTGCCTGGAGCATGAGAATGTAATACCTGATGCGGTGGTGCTGGGCAAGGCCATTTCCGGCGGACTGGTTCCGGTTTCGGTGATGGTAACCAACCGGGAGCTGATGGACATGACATTCGGTCCCGGTAAAGATGGTTCGACATTCGGCGGTTATCCGCTGGCATGTGCCTCGGGACTGGCGGCTATCGATGTATTTGAGGAAGAGAAGCTGGCACAGAAATCGGAAGCGACCGGTAAGGTACTCAAGAAAAGAATCGAGGAGATTGCGGCCAAATCGAAACATGTTAAAGAGGTTCGAGGCCGCGGGCTGTTTATCGGGATCGAGGTTAAAAGCGGGGATGCAATGCATTTCTGCGAGAAACTTCTTGAACTGGATATGCTCTGCAATGACAGTCATGGTCATACGATTCGTATTTCGCCGCCGCTTATAATCGGCGAAGAAGAGGTCAATTATATCTGCGAGCGGTTGGAGAAAGTGCTCGTGGATTGATATAGATTCCTCATCTCAATTTAAGGGGCAGTGCCCCCTTAGTGGCCGGTCAGATTGACCGGCCATTTTTTTGGCATTTCATTTACCAGATATGAGTTTTCTCTATTAAAAAAGTTTATTTTCTCCACCATAAATAATGTGGCTGCAGTCTATGTTCTTTACAATAATACATAATATTTAAGAAGACCGAAGAAGAAAGTCGAAACTTTCCACACGTTGTTTCCTTCATTCTTCAGGATCTCCGACCCTTCACACGTTCAGGGTCTACGACAGGATCGATTCACTCGCGGGGCTCGATTGCCGACAAGGGATTTCAGTCTATTCCAATAGCCGTACCTCCCCAAAATGGCTTTGTTTCCTCAAAAAGTAGTTTTTGGGGATATCAGTTTTGTAGTAAAATTGTTAAGTTTGTGTATGGTCGTTTGCAGGACGGGATGAACCGCCCCGGTTATTCCGGAGGCTGTTTTAGTTGAGTCAGGCCACCTTGAC
>CAZDPY010000021.1:0-63138 GCA_964507455.1 uncultured Ignavibacteriaceae bacterium | reverse complement strand
GATCTGCGACAATACACTTCGCGCATTGTCTCCGAGGATTCCAACCTACTCCTACTTTTCTGAAGATTTTGCAGGGAAATGAGGTTTATCGTCCTCTGATTATTTCTCCTAAAAATTTTGTTGATTTGGTGCCGATAGGAATATTAAGATTGCAAATATCGTATAATGAAAGATATAACATCGGGAGTTAAACAGAAGTTCAGCACATATCCATAGTATTTATTCAGAGTGTTAATTATAATAAATTTAGAGAATTATGAAGATTAAAAGTAAAATCATAAAAATGGAGGAATTGGAATGAAAAAAGCGATTCTTATCAGTCTGATTGCCCTGCTTATTGTCGGATGCGGCGGCGGGACAAAGGTCTATCGGATCGACCCGGAAACCCAGACCGATTTATCCGGAAGGTGGAACGATACCGACGCGAGGCTGGTGGCCGAAGAAATGATCGGCGATGCATTGTCGCGAAACTGGCTGGTTAATCATGCCGAGAAATTCGACGCCAAGCCGGTGGTAACGGTGGGGACGATTCGGAATATGTCGGACGAACATATCGATACCGAGACCTTTTCGACCGATTTTGAGCGGGAGTTAATAAATTCGGGCAGTGTGAGATTTGTTGCGAGCCGCGACCAGCGTCAGGAGATCAGAGAAGAGCGATTCGAGCAGCAGGAATTCGCATCGGCGGAAACGATGAAGAAGATCCGTAATGAAACCGGCGCGGATTATATTCTAGTTGGTGCCATCAAGACGATTACCGACCAGGCCGGTGGAACGAAGGTGAAGTTTTATCAGACCGACCTGGAGCTGATTAATATCGAATCGATGGAGAAGGTCTGGATCGGATCGAAGAAGATCAAAAAAGAAATCGCGAAAAGTAAAACCAAGTGGTAAGATTTGGAATTTAAGGAATTCAGGGGGCTTCGGGGAGCGGTCGGACTATGCTTTCTGGCGATATGTTTGTCGGTGTACTGCTCCTCGACAGTGACCCGTAAGGCATTCTATGAACCGATAACCGCGGAACTTCGGGCGGGAAATTTCAGCTCGGCGGCGGCCGGGGTGGAAGCGGCCAAGGTCGATAATAAGTACGGTTATAAAGATCGGTTTTTGTATTATCTTGATGCCGGGCTGGCCTATCATTATGCCGAAGAGTTTGATTCGAGCAATATACGGCTGACGGAAGCGGAACGGGCGGCGGAGGAGTTATTCACCAAAAGTATATCCAAAGCGGCCTTGTCGGTAATGTTAAATGACAATGCGCTCGATTATCCCGGGGAGGATTACGAGGTGCTCTATAGCAATCTGATCAGTGCGCTCAATTACATGGCCAAAGATGACTTTGATGGTGCTTTCGTGGAAATACGCCGAGCGAATAACAGGCTGAATGTGCTGGAGGATAAATATCGTAAGGCGGCCCGGGAGCTGGAAGAGGGATCGTATGAGGATACGGCGCGGGTAAGAATGAAGTATGAAGCGGAGAGGGTACGGTTCAATAATGATGCATTCGCGCGGTATTTGAGTATGCATGCTTATGCCGCCGAGGGTCGGTATGATGATGCGCGGATTGACAGGGAGTTTATTGACGCAGCATTTTTGGAACAGCCGCATATATATGATTTTCCGAAGCCGGAGGTAAAGTATATCCCGGAGGATAAAGATAAAGTTATATTGTCGGTGGTCGGTTTGGCCGGTTTGTCGCCGGTAAAGGAGGCGCTCAATTTGAGGTTACGAACCGATAAGGACCTTGACCTGGTGCAGATTTTTTATACAGATCCTGAATTTGGAGAGACGGAGTACGGACATTTACCGATGCCGGTGTCGGAGGATTTTTATTTCAAGTTTGCGATCCCGCAGATGGTTGAACGGGGCTCGATAATATCGGAAATAAAAGTCTATGCCGATTCGGTTTATCTGGGACATCTGCAATTAATAGAAGATGTAGGGGCGGTAGCGAAGGAGACATTCCGGGCGAAAAAGTCGCTAATATATCTCAGGACAATTGCCCGGGCAGTGGCGAAGGGACTGGCGACACATAAGTTGAAAAAAGAAGCGGACACCGGCGGACTGGCCGGATGGCTGAAAAAAGCGGCGATCGATGTGGCGACTGATATATCGGAAAATGCTGATTTGAGATGTTCGCGACTTATGCCGGGAAGGATTTATGTCGGGGATTTCGAGATTCTGCCGGGAGTATATAATTTTCGGGTGGAGTTTTATAATTCCCAGGGGGTGCGACTGGCGAGGACGACGGTGCAAGAGTACAAGGTACTCGAACGGGGTTTGAATCTTATCGAGGCTTTTTCATTTAATTGATTAAGCTTGACATCGCAGTTCGGCTGCGGTATTCTTCCATATCAACTTAATAAACAATAACACAGGATATCATTACATGAAGTTTAGAATATTTATTTCGGTATTAATCGCCATTGGCATGATGATGATCGGTTGCGGCAAACCAAATATGAGACATTCTATGATTATGCCGGAGACGGGCAAGATTCAGGCTTGGTCAGTGATGCTGGTTCGAGATACTGTTAATACGGTTGAGACAGAATTAATCGATACACTGGAGAGCGAATTTCGTACTAAGTACGCCCAGTATGAACTTCGGCGCGATTATGTCAATGAATTTACGGATGAGCTCAGGGGGATGGGATTTCATATTGTTGAGGGGGATATTGCCGAAGGGTATATCATAATCGATATTTCGGGCGGGAGATGGTCGGAGATTGTGATTACGGAAGATCCGGTTATGAGTGAAAAGTCTTTTAGAGAGCGTCATGGGCAATTTGATCCGGCTGAAAGGGAAAGTATACGGGAGTATGATGCAAGGCCGATATTGATTGAATCGGATGAGGTAAGGGGAGTTTTGATTGACCTGGTTGATATGGAAGGGGATTACCTGGGTTCGGTCAAGATAGCAGGGGACAAGATCGAACCTGAGGAAGCGGCGAAAATATTGTCGAGACTGGTATCGGAGGTAAAACAGACAGAGATATAGTTAAATATGATGCTCTCGCATTTTCTATCGGGTGAATAACGGCTGATATATAATTTTTTTGAATACATAGTTCGATAATTATTTCTTTTTGAAACGGTATGTTGGGGATATCCCCCAGATCTGACGAATATAATACATCAAATCTGATCTTTTAATTCCGATAAAATAAGTAGCGGGATGATTTTATTCCGGCAGGGTGCAACTTCTCAGTATTTTAAAAGGGGCAAGGACTTAATGGCGGTAGATATTAAAAAAGGTCAGATCAGATGTCGGGTCATTATTCCGCTTATTTTATCCATACTGGTTTTAATGGCCTCAATGATCATAGCGATCAAGAAACTTCATAATGAATATATCGAAAATACGATTACCCATGAAATAAGCAGTGTCAGAGAGGCTTTCGAATCCCGGATGGAACATGAGCGATTAAGTACGGCAGAAGCGGTCAATGGATTTATCAACTCGCCCGGGAACAAGAAGGCAATATTGGGCAGCGATTCCAATCTAATTAGAAAGAAGTTTATCGAATCATTCAGCAAGAATGCCGAGTCATCGAATATTGTTTCGGTTCGCTTATATGGAGCCGACTCTTTAGCCGAGGCATTTTTTACAGATACAGATTTTATAAACTTTCGTTTAGATAAGAAAAATATGATCATGTCCAAATTGGTTACAGGTGTTAGCACAGGAATACGTGTATCCACTCACGGGCACATGCTGCTATTTGCTCAGAAGGAGATTGATCATAATGGGGAAGTAGTTGGTTATGTTGAGCTAGTAAGGGATATAAGTCATGTTTATCGTGATATTGGTGAGATATTTGATCTTGGTATTATTGTCGTTCTAAAGAAAAGTCATAGTATAGAAGTTGGTAATAACAGTGATAAGATTGTCGGGATTGGAAAAAACAATAGGACGGGCGCCCCGAATGAATATTTTATTGCGATTAATACACTGGGTCATGTTCCTGACGATTTGAAGGGTTTGGTCGGCGAAGGCGCAGTGTCGGAAGAGATTGCAAGTGAGGATGGGAATAAGAAGAAAGTATTTCGAGTAGCAGCCTTACGGCTAATAAATGAGGGGTCGGATTCGGATGCGGGGATGCTATATATTCTTAACGATGTAACATCCGAAAAAAACGCCTTACAGAGAATGATTGCAGCTTTGATTGTGATCGGTTTGATGATCGGACTCGCGCTTGTTGCAGGCCTTTATTTTCTTTTGAATCGCCAGGAAAAAATATTAATAAAATCGAATAATGACTATATCGACGAGATATCGTACCGACGCCGGACAGAGAAGGCGCTGGCAATGCGTCTGCGGTATGAAAAGGCTGTCGATGACTGTTCAAAATTACTCTTATTGGCCAATATCGATCTCGATGCCGGATTGAATAAGACGATCAGCAGGTTATTGAATGTATCGGGAGCCAGCAGGGTATATATTTTCGAGAATTTCGATGATTTCGATAAGGGGCTCTGCATGCGCCAGACACACGAGGTTTGTGCTGGTGGGGTTGAGCCCCAGATTGATAATCCTGAATTGCAATGTGTACCGTACAAAGCTGGTTTTCAAAGATGGTGTGATACGCTTTCAGCCGGCAAAGCGATTGAAGGGGATATTGGAAGGTTTCCATCGAGTGAGAGAGAAATACTTGATTCGCAGAATATAAAGACCATTTTGGCGCTGCCAATCTGGGTTAACAATCAATGGTATGGTTTTATCGGTTTCGATGATACGATCAAACACCGAGAATGGAGCGAAGAAGATATCCGTTTATTGAAAACGGTGGCAGAAATGATCGGTGTATATATCGAGCGGAAAAGGGCTGAAGAGGCGCTTGTAGAGAGTGAAGTGCGGCACCGGACTCTATTCGAGAGTGCTAATGACGGGATTTTTATTTTAGACGAAAACAGCGTCGTAGTTGAGTGCAATATCCGAGCGTTCGATATGTTTGGTTGCAATCGCGATTATCTCATTGGAGAAAAGCCGACATCGCGATCTCCGGAGATTCAGCCGGATGGTATCACATCAGAACAGAAGGGGAAGGGAAAATTCAAGCTGGCTTTATCGGGCGAACCTCAGGTATTTACCTGGCGCCACACTCGAGCTGATGGGACAGAATTTGACACGGAAGTGTCCTTAAGCAAGATGGAGGGGTATCGTGATCGGTATGTTCTAGGAATAGTCAGGGATATTTCAGACAGGCTTAAGGCGGAGGGTGCACTTAGGCAATCGCAGAATCAATTAAAAATTAGAAACAAGCTGGCCCAGATATTTTTAACTATTCCGGATGAAAACATTTACGGATCGGCGCTTGAGGTTATACTCGATGCACTAAAGAGTAAATACGGTATTTTCGGATATATTGATGAGAATGGTGATTTGATTTGCCCATCACTCAGCAGGGAGGTATGGGAAAAGTGTCAGATGGATAATAAGGACATTGTTTTTCCGAGGGAGAGCTGGAGCGGTCAGTGGGGAACGGCATTAATTGAGAAGCGGACTATTTGCACTAATCATGAATTACAGGTTCCGGCGGGACATATTGAGATAAAGAAGCATCTTGTTGTACCGATTATTCACCAAGGTAAGGCCATTGGTAACATACAAGTAGCCAATAAAGACACAGATTATGACGAGGAGGATATCAAAACACTCGAGGCTATCGCCGATTATTTCGCGCCGGTTCTGGCGGTGAGACTGAAAAGCGAGAGGATTGACAGAAAGAGAAAAGAGGCTGAAGAAGCGCTAAAGTCATATTCGAAATATTTGGAGACGGTTTTGGATACAATACCCAATCCGTTGTTTTTCAAGAATTCACGCGGAGTTTATCAAGGATGCAATATGGCCTTTTCCAAAGCTATGGGAATATCGCGCAAGGAAATTATTGGGAAAACTGTTTTTGATCTGGCACCGGATGATCTGGCCCGAGAGTATCATCGCAAGGATATGGAATTGATTAACCACCCCGGAGTCCAGGTCTATGAGCAAGAGGTAAAATTTTCGGATGGTATAAGACATGATGTAATATTTCATAAAGCGACATTGAATAATGATAAGGGTGCGGCGGATGGTATTGTCGGTGTAATGGTGGACATAACCGAACGGAAGCGGGTCGAATCGGAAATAAAGGCATCGGAAGAAAAGTTCAAGGAACTGTTTAACTCGGTCCAGGAAGGTATCGGGCTGGTGGATGAAGAAGAGCGCATAGAAATGTGTAATCCGGCATTTGCGGCAATTTTTGATGTCGACTCGCCGGAAGAATTGACCGGAAGATCGCTTCTTGATTTCATTTCGGAAGAAAAGAGGGACTTTATAAAGGCACAGACCAATAGACGCCGGCAGAATGAATCGGCAAAATATGAGATTGAGATTATTACTGATAAGAAAAGGACCAAGACGATATTAGCGGCGGTGACACCGCGGCATGACGGTGGTGACAATTTTATAGGGACATTCGGGACGGTTGTCGATATAACCAACCGCAAGAACGCTGAAAGAGCATTGAAAGAAAGTGAAGAAAAATATAAGAGTATTGCAGAAAACAGCCGCGATATAATCATGCTTTCCGACGCCAATGGTGGCCTTTTGTATATCAGCTCCGCTCTCAGACGTATGCTTAAATATAATGCCGAGGAGATAGAGGGCGACTGGCTGAAGCTGGTGCATCCGGATGATTACGAAAAAGTATCGGGCGTATTCAAGAAAGTCCTGGACGGCGAAGCACGGGCAAATTATGAATACCGAATGACGGACAAGAACGGTTATACAAAATGGGTTTCTCATTCGTGGTCGCATATATACAACGACGGCCGTCTAAGCATGGTACTGGGTATAATAAGTGATATTACAGAGCGTAAAGAAGCCGAGATGATGATCAGCGAATATTCGGCGATTGTTGAGAAGAAGAATGATGAACTTAATGAGATGCTCAAGGAAACTACCCTGGCCAAGGAGCACATGGAACAGAATGCGGTCCAGATGAAACATCTAATCAAGGAGCTGGATCAATCGAGAATCGCGGCAGAGGAAGCCAATAAGGCAAAAAGTCAATTTCTGGCAAATATGAGTCATGAGATAAGAACCCCTTTAAACGGCATAATTGGCATGACCGATATCACTCTCGCTACGGAACTATCCGAAGAGCAGGTTGAAAATCTTTCACTGGTGAAATCCTCGGCTCATAATTTATTAAATATCATCAATGATATCCTTGATTTTTCCAAGATCGAGGCGGGACGATTTTCCCTCGATGAAGTGGAATTCGATCTTCGAAAGGCGATTGAAGAATCAATGGCCTCGCTGGCCGTGAAAGCGGATGAGAAAGCGCTGGAATTAATTCTGTACATGCCGCCGACGGTTCCTGAAAGAGTTATCGGTGATCCGGGCAGACTTCGCCAGGTACTCATAAACCTTGTCGGGAATGCAATAAAGTTTACCGAAGAGGGTGAAGTGGTCATTCTTGTCGAGCAGGAAACGGCGGTACAGGATGATGTACGGTTTCATTTTTCGATTATTGATACCGGTATTGGTGTACCGAAAGACCGCCAGGAGGCAATATTTGAGAGTTTTACGCAGGCGGACGGTTCGACAACACGGAGATTTGGCGGGACCGGATTGGGGACGACGATTTCGAGGCAGCTGGTAGAATTGATGCAGGGTAAGATATGGCTGGAGAGTCCGACCAACACGAATAATGAAGTTGGCGGCCCGGGAACTACATTTCATTTCACGGCGCAAGTTAAGATCAGTGAAGAACAGGTGTACCCCGCCTGGGCGGAAGACGATGGCATGATCGGGGTCAGGGCGCTGGTTGTCGATGATAATGCATCATCAAGATTATTCTTAACCCGGACACTGGAATGCTTTGGAATGGAAGTAACGACGGTACCGGATGGAATGACAGCGGTCGAGGAGATAAGGAAAACCGAGGAGGTGGGGAACTCGTATCGTCTGGTTTTAATGGATGTATATATGCCGGAGATGGGCGGATTCGATATACTGGCGAAGATGAAAGAAGAGGGCATGCCCGGTGAGGGAACCGATATTATTATGCTGACCCGGATGGGCCGTAAAGATGATATTAATAAATGTCGTGAGTTTAATGTAAGAGGGGAAATCCCGAAACCAATAATCCGATCGAGATTATTCGATGTTATAAAAAATATAATGGATAGTAATTATGAAACAGTACATGATAGTACAGAACCAACTGATGATAGTACGGCAAAAAGCAATAATAATCTTAAAAAAGGCCAGAAGGATTCATTAAATATTCTCGTCGCAGAGGACAACGAAGTCAATAAAGTCATGATTCGCAAGCTTTTGACGAATCATAATCACCGGGTGACACTTGTCGATAATGGTCAGATGGTATTGGATGAACTGGAAAATAATGACTATGATTTGATATTGATGGATGTCCAGATGCCGATTATGGACGGCGATGAGGCAACAAGGATAATACGGGACAGAGAAAAAGATAGTAAGTCACATATACCGATAATCGCCATGACGGCCCATGCGATGCTGGGAGACAGGGAGAAGTATCTTGACGCCGGTATGGATGGCTATGTAAGCAAGCCGATCGACGGGCGAATTATATTTGATACGATCAGGGTCGTAATGGATGATGCCGCAAAGAATCAGCCTGTAGTAACGCCTAAAAAAGAATCTATCCTAAACCATAATAAGTCAATAGAGAGATTTGGCGGAGACACAGAGCTTTATAAAGAGCTTTTGAATATATTTTTGGAAGATTATCCCGAGCAGATGTCAAGGATCGAAGAAAGTATCGATAAGGAGGATGCCGAAAGACTGACCCGTGATGCGCATAAATTAAAAGGTGCGGTGGGTAATATTGGCGCCGATAATATATATAATCTCGTTTACGAGCTGGAACAAACAGGTAAAGAGGGCAAATTTGACCCGGCTCGAAATTTAACGGCCAAAATCAGGGAAGCGATGAAGTGTCTGGAAGATGAGATCGATGAATTTTTGAAGTCTACGGAAGCGGCACCAAGTATTTCCCGGGAGGCATGAAATGAAAATAATGGTTGTTGAAGACGATCCGGTTTCACTCAAGCTGATATCGAAGGTACTGAATAAAGCGGATTATGATGTGGTTCCACTGGATAACGCTAAAGACGCCCTCGATTATTTAAACGACAATAATGAGGTGGATATAATTATATCCGATATAATGATGCCCGAGGTTAACGGGTTTTCTTTTATCCGTCAGGTCAAAAGAGAAAAGAGGTGGAGGCGGATACCGATTATATTTTGTACGGCATTGAATGATGAGAAATCTGTCAAAAAGGGTATCGAGCTGGGCGTGGTTGAATATATTACAAAACCGATCGATGCCAAAGGGGTTATCGAGCGGGTCAAAAGCACAGCCTTGAAGGCGGCGCCGCAGATTCTGATTGTTGAAAATGATAAGATAACACGTGGACACCTGGGCGATATGCTATCAAGAGAGGGTTATCGTGTTATTGCCGCCGATAGTATCGATGATGTAGCCGGTCATCTAAAGGCGAGGGCTCTCTCGCTGGTCATTACGGCTATAGAGCTTCCTGAACAGGATGGTTTTAAAGTGCTCGAGAAGGTCAAGGAACATGACCTGGATATTCCGGTAATTATGATAAACAGTCATGGTGAAAAATACGGGGTCGAAAAAATACTCGAGTTTGGTGCGGATGGTTATATTAAAAAGCCGTTTATAAATGTTGAAGTAACGCAGCAGATCGAGAAAATTTTAAATAAAAGGCAAAAAGCAGCTGCGGTTAGATAAGGTTTTCTTTTTCGAGGAGAGCACATACCTTTTCGGTATGATCATTTATTGAGGTTTCTCCACCAAGAATCAGATCGGCATGATCCTTTGAGGGGATTATATATTTCTCTGCCATAGGGATAACCGTGTTTTCGAACTGCTCTCTGACAGACAGCTCGGTTCTTCCGCGTTCGATCGTGTCTCTTTTTATTCTCCTGATACAGGCGATATCCATTTTAATTTCAATGTAGACAGACAGGTTATAGTATCTTCTCAGATTTTTGAAATGCAGGGCGAAAATGCCTTCGACGATGATAAAATCGGTCGGATGTATATGCTCGAATTTGCCGCTTCGGGTATGGGTCGAGTAGTCATAGATTGGTTTATTTATGGGCTTGTTTTGTGACAGGTTTTCGAGATGATTTTCGAGGAGGTTGATGTCGATTGATTCGGGGGTATCGAAATTCTGGAGATGACGGTGGTTTAAGTCAATGTGGGATAAATCCTTATAATATGAATCGAGGCGGAGGATGGTAGTCGTCTTATGCTCAAGGCGGGAGGCAAGGCTGTCTGTGAGGAGACTTTTTCCGGCGCAGGAAGGGCCCCCGATACCGATTATGTAAGGTGTTTTGGTCTTCACGGGATTTCAATATATATATTTTTCTGGGCAGGGCAATGAATTCCTGATTGAAGATGAAAGGTGGGGCATAAATTACTGTAATTTCTCTACAAAAAAGTATCTATTTTTTATCGGACAGGGGATTTGCGGCGTAATGTTAATAATATCATTCTTCTTTTCAAGATATTTTGAAAAGAGGGGAACATTATTAAAAGGAAGCTGTTAATAGTAATTATTATTGATTAAGATTATGGCAAAAGACAAAACATTGCAGAGAATGACAAGTCAGCGTCGGGTAATAATGGAAGAGCTGAAGCATTCCGATAATCATCCGACGGCGGATGAGCTTTACCGGCTTGTCAGGGACCGAATGCCCAATGTCAGTCTGGGGACGGTATACCGCAATCTCGATATTATGGTTAATGCGGGTATGGTAAACCGGATCGAGACCGGCAACGGGCGGAGCCGCTATGATGCCCGTATGGATAAACATTATCATATTCGATGTGTCGGGTGCGGGCGAATCGATGATGTTGAGGGGGAAATTGAGACCTCGATTGACACCGAGCGGCTGGAGATTCCGGATTTTGAAGTTGTCGGCCACCGCCTGGAACTTCTCGGCTTATGCCGCGTTTGCAGAAACAAAGAAGAAGGTAACGGCAACGGTGAATCAGAGAAACAGCAGGGCAGGATTTGAAAGTTGTACGACATCAATTGACATTTATCTGGAATTGTATTACTTTGGGACTCAACGTCTTGGTAAGAAATAACGCAAGCTAAAAGAAATAACTCTTTAGGAGGAAGAACTCAATGTCAACGAAAGAAATTCAGGAAAAGATTATTGAAGGAATGCGCCAGTGGCAGAAAATTGAGAATGCTTCGGTAGCGTCCACCGGGAATATCATAGAAAAGACCAATAATCCGGTCGTTCGTCTGGTTATGGAAATAATTCAGCGTGATTCACAGTTTCATCACCGAGTTCAGGAGTTGATTGCCGACAGTCTCGAGAGCAAAACGGTTGTTTTGAATCCTGATGAACTCGGCGAAGTCTGGGATATGATCGAGAAGCATATTGAGCTGGAAGAAAAGACGGTTGAGTTGGCGGAGCAGGCACTCGAGGCTCTCAAGGGCCGGAAGATGCTGGTCCAGGAATACCTTCTCAATTATCTGCTTGAAGATGAGATGAAGCACAACAAGGTTTTGGAACATCTGAAGAAAATTCAGCAGAATATGTATCCGTACGCATAATAATCCACTTTGAGAAAGGGGAAGTGCATGAGCGAAAGAAGCAACATTGTCAAGATGAAGGGCAATCCGGTAACATTGACAGGTAATGAGTTAAAGGTTGGCGACACCGCCCCGGATTTTACAGTCTTAAATGGCGATCTCAAGGCAGCCAGATTATCTGATTTTAGCGGTAAGACGGTTGTAGTGGTTTCTGTCCCTTCGATAGATACCCCGGTTTGCGAAACAGAAACAAGGCGTTTCAATGAACTGGCCGGGAAAATGAGTGACGATGTCGTTATTATGACCATAAGCATGGATCTTCCTTTCGCTCAGAAGCGCTGGTGTGCGGCGGAGGGAGTGGATAAAGTAAGGATGTTTTCAGATTATAAGGATCGGGATTTCGGGGAGAAGTTCGGTGTCATGATAAAGGAACTGGGACTTCTGGCACGAACGATTTTTATAGTCGATCCGGATGGAAAAGTACAATATGTCCAGTATGTTGAGGAGACGACCACCGAACCTGACTACGATGATGCTTTGAATGCAATAAAGAAAATTAGCGGAAAATAGAAATTTGGATTTAATCAGGACAGGGGACGATTCTTGAGATGGAGACGCGGATTGAACGTGATACATTAGGAGAAGTAGAAGTACCGATAGATGCTCTTTACGGGGCACAAACTCAGAGAGCCGTGGGGAATTTTCAGGTAAGTGACCTGCGGCTCCCAAAAACATTCGTTCAGGCGCAGGCAGTTATTAAAAGGGCTGCGGCGCTTTCGAATACGGCTTCGGGCCAGCTTGACAAAGAGATTTCCGATGAAATTGTCAAGGCGGCCGACGATATAATTTCCGGCAAATATTATGAGCAGTTTGTGGTTGACGTGTACCAGGCCGGCGCGGGGACTTCGCAGAATATGAATATCAACGAGGTCATCGCCAACCTGGCCGATGAGGCCCTGGGAGGCAAGCGGGGGACCTATTACCGGGTACATCCCAACGACCATGTCAATATGGGCCAATCGACCAATGATACAATTCACACAGCGATACATATTGCGGCTTATACGGAAATCGTCAAGAAGCTCATTCCGGCGGCGGAAGAGCTAGCCAGGGTGCTTCGGGATAAAGAAAAAGAATTTGATCATATTTTAAAATCAGGCCGAACGCATCTTCAGGATGCCGTTCCGATGCGATTGGGTCAGGAGTTTGGCGGCTACGCTCAGATGATCGACAACGGGATCAGGCGCATAAAGCAGGCTCTTGATGCGGTACTCGAACTTTGTATCGGCGGTTCAGCGGTAGGGACAGGTTTGAATACCGATCCCGACTACCGGGAAAATATGATTAAATATATCAGCGAAGCGACGGGTTACAAATTTCGCAGTGCACCGAATCTTTTCGAGGCGATGCAAAATTTGGATGCAGTGGTTGAATTAACCGGAGCGCTTCGGGTTCTGACGACATCGCTTAAGAAGATTGCCGATGATTTACGGCTTTTGAGTTCCGGACCCCGGACAGGTTTGGCAGAAATTACACTTCCGGCGGTCCAGCCCGGTTCTTCGATAATGCCCGGGAAAGTAAACCCGGTTTTGGCGGAGATGATGAATATGGTCTGTTTCGGTGCAATGGGCTGTGATACAGCCGTTGTGCAGGCCTGTCAGGCGGGGCAGATGGAACTGAATGTGATGATGCCGATGATCGGGTATTATATTCTTCATGAAATCGAGATTCTGGCCGGCGGCATGAACAGTTTTACAAAACGTTGTGTGACCGGAATTACTGCCAATGAAGAGCAGTGCAAGCTTTATGCGGAAAGAAGCGCGGCAATTGCAACGGCACTTAGTCCGCATATCGGATATCAGAAATCGGCGGAGCTGGCCAAAGAGGCCCTGGATAAGAAAGAATTGATCCGGGATCTGGTATTATCGAAAAATTTGATGGAGAAGGAAAAGCTCGAAAAGATACTTGATATTCGTTCGATGACGGAAGATCCATCGACGAAGAAGGGTGAATAAATTACATCTTTTGGAAAGCGGAGGACTATTGGGTTATGGCAGAGTTGAGGCAGATTTATAAATGTCAAAAATGCGGGAATATGACTGAGGTGGTTCATGCTTCGAGCGGTCTTATGACCTGCTGTGAGCAGCCAATGAAGGAAATGTTTGAAGGTACAGTCGATGCTGCAAAAGAAAAACATATTCCGGTTATTGAAAAAGTCGAGGGTGGATTCAAGGTAATTGTCGGCGAGGTGCAACACCCAATGCAGGATGACCATTATATTGAGTTCATTGAAGCGATTGCCGACGGCAAGGTTTACCGTCAGCACCTCAATCCGGGTGATAAGCCTGAGGCTGTTTTTAAAGTAGAATCGGATAAAATAACGGCCCGTGAGTACTGTAATCTGCACGGTCTTTGGAAAGCATAGAATACAGGTTATTAAACTACTTTTGGAGGAATAGAAAGTGAAATTAGACACGATTGAAAAGATTCTCGATTTTGCAATCGAGAAAGAACAGGATGCATCGGATTTTTATTCCGATCTGGCCAAGAAGATGGAAAAGCAATACATGAAAGATATTTTCCAGCAGTTTGCCCTGGAAGAGCAGAGCCACAAGGCTAAGCTCCAGGAAGTCAAGAAGGGCAATTTGGAGCTTTCCGAGCCCAAGAAAATAATGGACCTCAAGATTGCCGAAGGTCTCACCGCGGGAGATATGGAAAGTGATCTCGATTACCAGCAGGCTTTGATTGTGGCGATGAAAGCCGAGAAAGCATCTTACAAGCTTTATAACGACCTGGCCGAGTTGGCCAAGGATGACAAAATGAAGCAGGCTTTGCTTGGATTGGCACAGGAAGAGGCCAAGCATAAGCTTCGTTTCGAGATAGAATATGATGATAACGTTTTAAAAGATAATTAATTGAGTAATTGATTATAAGAAAGAAGGTGTGTTACCATGCTAAGTGAAAAAATGGAAAAGGCCTTAAATGATCAGATAAATGCCGAACTTTATTCAGCTTATCTTTACCAGTCGATGGCGGCGTGGTTTACCTACAACAGTATGGACGGATTCGCGAACTGGATGAATGCCCAGGCGCAGGAAGAAAATATGCACGCCATGAAGTTTTACAGTCATATCCATGAGCGCGGCGGCCGGGTCAAATTGCGGGCAATCGACGAGCCTCAGCATGATTGGAAAAGCGCCCTGGAGATTTTTGAGGCATCGTATGAGCATGAACAGAAAGTTACCGGGATGATTAACAACCTGGTGAACCTGGCGATTGAAGAAAAGGACCATGCCTCCAATTCGTTCCTGCAGTGGTTCGTTAACGAGCAGGTCGAAGAGGAAGACAATGTTTCGACTATCGTGGACCAGTTAAAGTTTGTCGGCGATGCCGGGCAGGGACTTTTCATGCTCGACCGTGAGCTGGGGCAGAGGACCTTTAATCCGTCCGAAGCCGATGCAGAGGCTCAGTAGAGAGATTTTTTGATCTGGGATACAGGTTTATTACTATTACGCGCAGATAATTGGCGCCAGGTTATATGGAGATGATAGCGGAAAGCGAAAACTGAATTACAGGAGAGTGAGATGTCTTATTTGGTAACGAAGCGGGCACCTGATTTTAAAGCCCAGGCGGTTATGGAAGATAATACATTCAAGGAAATTTCTTTATCCGATTACAATGGTAAATACGTTTTGATGTTTTTCTACCCGCTCGATTTTACATTTGTATGTCCAACAGAAATAATTGCCTTCAATAAGAAGCTGGCTGAATTCAAGAAGCGTGATTGCGAAGTGCTCGCGGTTTCGGTAGATTCACATTATTCACACTGGGCGTGGAAGAATACGCCGGTTGATCAGGGTGGAATCGGTAATGTTCAGTACCCGATCATATCAGATATTACCAAGCAAATATCCCGTGATTACGGAGTATTGTTCGACGACTCGGTGGCGCTTCGCGGATTATTCCTGATCGATAAAGAAGGTGTGATTCGTCACGCAGTTATAAATGATCTTCCACTGGGAAGGAGTGTTGATGAGGCGATCCGGATGGTTGACGCTCTTAAGCATTTCGAAAAGCACGGGGAAGTCTGTCCGGCTGACTGGAAAGAGGGCGAAGAGGCCATGCATGAGACCGCCGAAAGTGTTTCAGGGTACCTGGCCAGACATAGTGTATAATTTGATTTTATACAGAAAAGAATAGCGGGAGCGACTCTTATGGAGACTGACAATTTTTCGGGATTGATGACCGAAAAGGCTAATGCAATCGTTGCGCAAAGAGTGGAAGTTGCGCCGGGGCTAATAAAGCTGCGAGTGGTCGGTGACGGATGGGAGATTCCCGATTTTGAACCGGGTCAGTATGCAGTCCTGGGTCTTCCGGCCAGCGCTCCCCGAGTTCCTGAAGCCGATGAAGAGAATGTGCCGCCCGAGGATCCGGATGATTTAATTCTGCGGGCTTATTCGGTGGCATCATCTTCAGTGGCCCGAGAATATGTCGAATTCTTTATAGTCATGGTAAGATCAGGTTCATTGACGCCTCGCTTGTTTCATCTGAGACCGGGTGATAAACTATGGCTTTCGACCCGGTTTTCGGGAATGTTCACGTTGTCCAATGTCCCCAACAATTACAATCTAGTTCTCATTGCAACCGGGACAGGTGTGGCGCCTTATATGAGCATGATCAGGACGGAAGCGTGCAAAGGTTTACGGCACCGCTTCGCGGTTATACACGGGGCGCGTCACTCATGGGACCTTGGTTACAACAACGAATTAAAAACACTCGACTGGATGAGTAAGAATTTCAAGTATTTTCCAATTATAACCGAGCCGGACGATGAGATTGTACCGTGGAAGGGGCATGTCGGATTTGTGCAGAAAATCTGGGAAGAGGGTCATCTCTCGGAAGCCTGGAGGGCCAAACCCACGCCGGAGGATACACATGTATTCCTGTGCGGAAACCCTTATATGATTCGCGATGTAATAAATCTTCTTGAGAAAGAGGGTTTCGAAGAACATACACCTGAAAACCCGGGACAGATACATCTTGAAAAATTTGACTGATTAACCAGTCATTTGGGCAACTTCATTTTTAAATTAAAACGGCGCTGATCAGGTGCGCCGTTTTTTTATTTGCAAAGTTCTTCAGGCTATATATAATTGTGGTATGAGATTTCGGTATATATTTATTTTATTGCCGCTCTTGTTTATGCTGGGTGGATGTGGAAAAGTCAGTAAGCTGCATAATAAGGCAGTCGATGCCATTGCCGTTGGTGATTATGATGAGGCGGTTGAGCTTTTTGGCCAGGCCGTTGAGCTGAAGCCGGAAAGTGCATTTTACCTTAATAATCTGGGGTGGGCGCTTTTCCGCAATGATAATCTCGACAGTGCTTTGATTGTACTCGAAAGGGCGCGGCGGAAAGCCAAAGCGGAGAATCTGGTAAAATCGATTGAGGTTAACCGGTTTCTGGTTAATTCATTTCTGCGGATGCGGCGGCATCTGGATGACGGTGAATTTGGACTTGCAAAGGATGAGATGGAAAAAGTTTTGAATCGATACAGTGCAGGGCCGATCGGAGATAAATATTTGGCTGAGATTTTCGAGGGATTGGAAGATTATGAATTGGCGTCGATCCATCTCGATAATATAATCGGCAAGTATGCGGTAATAGATACGACTAATAATTTTTATGTTTTTGCAATTGGAAGAAGATATATTCTTGACTCACTCGATACACAGCCGGAGTATGAACCTACTGCGGCAGATGATACAACATCAGATATACAATAATCCCCGAAATCGAGACGAACATCCAGACGGGCCAGACAAATCTAACCAGGCGGCGATGTTTATCGAATTTCTGTTTTAAGGCAAACCATACGGCAGCGATAATGAAGGGGACCATCAGGGCGGCCAGAATGATGTGAGGAATCAGTATTGTAAAATAGAGGGGCCGGGTCCAGTCATAGCGCTGAAACGGCACCGATCCCACCTCGGCGTGATAAATCAAATAAGTAGTCAGAAACAACGCCGATGAAGCCAGGGCGGCCAGCATGATCTTTTTATGCACATCAGGGCGTCCCTGGCGAATTTTTATAAAGCCTGCCATTAAAAGCATGGTACTTATGCCATTTAAGACGGCATTTACGGAAGGGAGGAGTTCGTAAATGTTCATGGCATCTCCTTAGCCAGTTGGCGAACATGCTCATTCATTTTCGGAATGCTTTCCTCTCTCATGCCTTCATAGTACTGCCTGATGTTTCCTTCGGGGTCAACCAGGGCAAATAGAGAGGTATGTCCCATAGGGAGTTCTTCGGCGGCCAGCATGAAGATGTCTTCAGACATCCACCGGATACTGTCAACGGGGGCACGGATGAATTTCCATCGATTATCATCAACTCCAAGGCTTAGGGCATATTTCTGCAGTTGCTCGAGTGTGTCGCGGGCCGGGTCGACAGAGAAAAAGACTATTTGCACCTTATGGCCGCCCGGAGAATCGTAGAGTTCATAAAGTTGTTTCATGCTGCCGGTGGTAGTGGGGCAGACACTTTTGCAATTAGTAAATCCGAACATTACCAGATTTATTTTGCCTAGCATATCATCGAGTCCGAACGGCTGGCCATAGCGGTCAGTGAATTCGAAGTCTTCGACCTGTCCAAAATAAGGGAGTTCCTCGCGGGAAAATTCGGCCCTGTTAACGACCAAAAGGGCGATGGTTCCCAGGAGCAGCATGGCGACGATGACAAGTATAAGGATGATCGGATATGTTTTGCCTTTATTGTTCATGATGCAACCTCTTTTTTATATCTCAAAGCTGTCCAGAACAGCAATGTAATGCCGGTAAGGAGCGAGGCGACCCACATGTGGAGTGCCTGCATGACTTCGGGCATACCAATTGTAAAAAGTATAATTCCGAATACAATTTGAAGGAAAGCAAGACCGGCCAATGACCAGGATGCCTGCCAGACCAGCGAGGAGGGTTTGGTGTTGCCGCTAAAAGTCCAGAAAGCGACGAACCATGCCCCAAAAGCAACGACGATGCCGAGGATTGTATGCAGATAACTTACGGAACCGAGGCGGTTGAGGAGCTGTGTTTCGGGCAGGAGGGGATAGATTCGGATCAGGTTTTCTATGGCCTCGCGAACCTGGGTTCCGAGAATTACCTGGAGGATCATCAAAATCCAGAGGAAGCCAACCATTGGCGTCATATTTTTGGGGTAGAATGTATCTTTTTCGGTTTCCGGATTTTCGAACAGGTATGCCTGAGTCGAGAGATAGACAAGAAGACTGGCAATTATAAAAGCAATTCCCATATGGACAGATACAATCAGGGGTTCCAGTTCGGAGGCAACGACACGGCTTCCCTGCCATCCCTGGAAAGCGACCAGGACGGCAGCAAGAATCGAGGGAATGAGTATTTTAAGACGTTTGCGGTGATAGATAATAGCTAGAATGGCGACGATAACAATAAGCAGGCCGATAGCAACGCCAATAAGGCGGTTAATATATTCTATCCATGCCAGAACGAAATTGAACCGGGAGGGATCGATATCAGCCGGAAGCTGCCGTACGGACATGGGCGGAATCCAACGTCCGAAACATTTCGGCCAATCGGGACATCCGAGTCCCGCCCCGGAAACTCTTACCAGTCCGCCGACAAAGATCAGCAAATATGTGGCGGCGGTGGCCAGTATCGCGAAACGTCCAAAGATACGCATATTATCAGAATCCTTTCTTTAATAGACTGAAATATCCATCAATGGATTCTTTAAATTTAATGAGGTGAATATATAAAATCGGTTCGAATAAAACAAAAGGATTAATGTCCGGAATTTTGACTAGAGGTTGTATCCGATTGGACGGTATCCGCCTGAATCGTGTCAGATTCGACCGGGGCTGTCATGAGGGTGTCTTTTTTGTCTTTATCCTGATATATGACAGCTTCTTTCTGAATTGGGATTTCACGCATTTCATCGAGTTCGCCCCGGTTCAGGACGTCAAACATTGAAAACATAATAAGGATTGTCAAAAAAGCCAGGGCGGTGGCAAAGATAATCATGAAGAATTTGTTATCATAAAGGAGATGCATGAAAAAGAGGGCTACGAGCATAGCTTTTACCGATGCAATAAGAATGGCGACGACGGCATTCCAGGCACCAAGATCAATAAAAGATACACCAACGGTTACCCCTGTTAATACCAAAAGGGCGACTCCGACCATAAGGTAGGTGGAAAGTGGTGTTATATGATGATTTCCTGCAGATTTCGCCATAATGTCACCCTATCAAATATAAAAGTGGAAAGAGGTAGATCCAGATTAAGTCAACCAAATGCCAGTAAAGGCCGGCTATTTCGACGGGGTTATAATATTCCGATGAAAAATCTCCACGTATAGTTCTTCTCAGGACATACCCGATGGCAATCATTCCGGCAATGACGTGGAGCCCATGGAGTCCGGTCATGGCGTAATAGACGCTGAAAAACAGGTGTGGATTAGTCCCCTGGATGCCTTCAAAAGTGTAGTATTTACCCGGAAGCTGGCCAAGATGAAATTTATGGCTGTATTCAAAATATTTAACGACAAGGAAGACTGCGGCCAGAAGTAGAGTAGTTATCAGAAACCAGATTGTCTGTTTCTTCTTATTTAGCTGAATTGAACGAATGGCCAGAGCAACAGTAAGGGAGGAAGTAATCAGAACAATGGTATTAAGAGTCCCGAGCTCAACATCGAGGAAGCGGTGGGCATTGATGAACATCTCTTCATTTGTTGCCCGATATATGGCATAAGCTGCAAAAAGGCCGCCGAAAAGGAGGATTTCAGTCAGTAGAAAAATCCACATACCCATTTTGGCCGATTCGCTTTGCTGTTCCGGCTCATGGAAATGGTGCTGCAAGAATTTGGGATGTTCGTGGGAGTGTTCTTCGGCCATTACCTGACACTCCTCTTAGGTTGTATTTTATCGTAATCATACGGGCCGTAAGTAAGATCGGGTTTTTCGATAAAGTTTTCAGTCGGCGGCGGTGAAGTGGTTTGCCATTCAAGTGTCAAGGCTCCCCATGGATTTTTACCGGCTCGTTTGCCTTTGAATAGCGATGCAACGAGGTATATGCCGACAATAACGAAACCGAGTCCCATTATCCACGATCCAATAGAGGAGAACGCATGGAGCGGCTGGTACTGGTCAAGGTAATTATAATATCTTCGGGGCATGCCCTGACTTCCGAGAATAAACTGGGTAAAGAATGTCACGTTGAATCCAATAAAGATGATTATCGCCGCGATTCTTCCCCAGAATTCATTGTACATTCGTCCCCACATTTTGGGCCACCAGTAATGGATTCCGGCAAGAAAGGCCATAACGGTTCCGCCGACCATGACATAGTGGAAATGCGCGACAACGAAATAGGTGTCGTGAAGATGGACATCGGCAGCAAGAACGCCAAGGAAAACGCCAGTTAGTCCTCCAATTGTAAAAAGAAAGAGGAATGACAGGATGTAAACCATAGGTGTATCGAGGTATATTCGTCCTTTGTACATGGTTGCCAGCCAATTGAATATTTTTATTCCTGAGGGGATGGCGTTTACAAAGGTCAAGAATGAAAAGATAGTTGCGGCCAGTTCCGACTGTCCAGAGGTAAACATATGGTGTCCCCAGACCAAGAAGCCGATAAAGGCAATTGCAAGGGATGAATAGGCCACCATTTTATATCCAAATATCTTTTTTCGCGAAAAGACAGTTATCACCTCGGAGACAATACCCATGCCCGGGAGAATCATGATATAGACGGCCGGATGCGAATAGAACCAGAAGAAATGCTGGTACAGGATTGGATCACCGCCCATAGCGGGATCGAAAATTCCGACGCCAAGGACACGTTCGATAATGAGAAGGACCATTGTAATACCGAGAATCGGAGTGGCAAGAACCTGAATAATGGCGGTAGCGTAAAGAGCCCAGACGAAAAGGGGAAGATCGTACCATCCCTGCCCAGGGGCCCGCATCTTATGTATGGTAACGATGAAATTGATACCAGTAAAGATAGAGGAAAAGCCGAGGATGAAGACACCGATAGTCATGGATATTACAGAGGTCGAGGATTCGGCGCTGTATGGTGTATAGAAGGTCCATCCGGTATCAACGGCGCCGGTATAGATGGAGTATACGGCGAATATTGAACCGAAGACATAAATATACCAACTTGCCAGATTTAGTTTGGGGAAAGCGACATCTTTGGCACCGAGCATCTGCGGCAGAAGGAAGTTTCCGAGGGCGGCAGGGATCGATGGAATGATAAAGAGGAATATCATTATGGCGCCGTGAAGGGTGAAAAACTGGTTATATGTGTCGGCTTCCATCAAGTCTTTACCGGGCGCAAAAAGCTCGAGCCTGATCAGGATGGCGAACACACCGCCCAGCAAAAAGGCAGCCATTATCGCGAAGAGGTACAGTATACCGATGCGCTTGTGGTCAAGAGTAAAAAGCCAGGATGTGATGCCCTTTTTAGCGTTCAGGTAATGTGTTTGTGGAATGTCATTCATTTTATTTTACCACATGTATCATTTTACTTTAATGACTTAATATATGCTATCAGTGCATCTATTTGTTTATCGCTTAGCAATCCCTGGTAAGTCGGCATAACCGGGTCAAATCCGGCCACAATCGACGCCTGCGGTTCAAGGATTGATTCGCGGATATAATTTTCATCTACTGTTACAGTTTGACCGTCGGCGAGCGCAATCTCCTTTCCGAAGATGCCGTTTAAAGCCGGACCGACCAAAGATCTGCCCTCGATCGAATGGCAAGTATTACAGGCTTTGGCCCGGTATAGCTGAGCTCCAAATTCGGCAGGAGCCATCCCCTCGCCGGTGACCGCACCTTCCTCTATCCATGTATTATATTCTCGTTCGGTAACAACCTTAACGGTACCGATCATTTCGGAGTGACCTTTGCCGCAATATTCGGTACAGAAAATATTATGCGTTCCGGGATTCATGGCTTCAAACCATGTAACGGTGTAGCGGTTGGGGACAACATCCATTTTGATTCTGAAATCGGGAACAAAAAAACTATGGATTACATCTTTGGAGGACATCAATAATTTTATCGGCTGGTCAACGGGGACGACAAGTTCGTTCAATGAATTGACTCCCTCAGGATAATCGAATGACCAGAACCATTTCTGTCCGGTGACTTTTATTTCAAGGGCATCCTTAGGAACGACATTCATCTCCATATAGACTCTAAAGCCCCAGACAAAAACGATTATGACAAGTATGGTCGGGATGACCGACCAGATAATTTCAAGCAATGTATTATGGGCACGTCCGCTGGTCAGGCCTTCTTCCTGCTGTTTTTTGGCCCGATAACGGAAGCTGAAATATGTGATTCCGAATACTACTATGGCAAAAAATACTATAGATGTATATACCAGAAAATAAAATAATGGATCGACTTTGCCGGCTATTGTCGATGATCCTGGCGGCAAGAATAAAGTTCCGGTAGTATCCATTTCCCTATAGTCCTCTTAGCTGTTCTCGGCTGTCTTAGATTTTTTGCGGCGTTCCTTTATCCACAGGGCGCCCATTAAAATTCCCAAAATCAATAAAGTAAATACGCCGCCGAGTTTCATCACATTGGAGGCAACGACTGTATAACCTCCGGCTTCGGGGTCATAGTGGAAGCAATATAACAGGACTTTATCGACAGCGCTACCGACTTTACCTTCCGAGGCATCCATCAATGCAAACTTCAAATCGCGAGGGTCGAATTTTATCCCATAAAAATATCGCGAGATTTTACCACTTTCGGTCAGTATCATTATTACCGCTGCATGAGCGTACTGTTCTTCCTTTTCATCGTAGTAGTATTGAAAACCGACAGCATCGGCAAGAGCTTTCGACTGGCTTTCTTCGCCGGTCATGAATATCCATCCATCTGCTATACCGGATTTACCTATATAATTGATATAGTTTTTCTTTTTTGCGGATGCGACGACTTCGGTTTCGCTGGGGTCGATACTGACAGTCAGAATGGTAAATTCTTCACCCGGTTTCCAGTCCATTTCTTTTACGGCATCAGATACGCCGTTAAAGACAAGGTTACAGAGCATGGGGCATGTGTAATAACCGAGGATCAAAACAACCGGTTTGTCCCGGTTAAAATATTGGGATAATTGTACCTGTTCACCTTTGTCATCTGTAAAAGTCAGATCCAAGGGAATAGTATCATTTAGATGCTCGATAACATCAATGCCCCTAAGCTGTTCGGGATCTTCCTGTATAGTTTGAGCGATACCCGATTGAGTAAAGGCACAAACAAGCAAAATAAATATAAATATCGGGGATATGTTTTTAATAGTTTTTATAACCGTGGTCATCCTGATAACATCAATCCTGCGTTTGTTCAAGCCGTCTCTGGTATGCTTCCTCCGCCATAAGTTCCATTGCTCTTTCTATCGGTATGCGATAGACGCTGTCTTTTTCGTTTAGTACTTTATATGTTGTCAGTTCCTCGGTTTCCCGGGTTCGCAGTTCCCTCAAAGCTACCGATTCCGGCTTTAAAACCTTTTCATAAACTAGTTCTTCTTTTACAGCCGTAAACTGGTCAAATACGACAATAACCAGCACGACTATAATTATTACAGAAATAACACCGGCGAGGATGATTTTGTTCACATTAACATCGCGTTTTTCGTAGCCAGCATCTTCGGGAGTTGGTGGATGTTCGCTTCCGGGTTCAGTCATCTTTGCGCCTCAATAATTTATGAATTGGATGGACTTTTTGAGCCCGGGGTCGGCTATCGGAACGACCGGGACGGCAGTCAATTTTCTATAGAAATACCAGAGGAAAATGCCTCCAATTCCGACCATAGTCGTAAGATCCATCCATGATAATTGAACTGAATGTTTATGCAGGTTGGGCATAACGATCCAGTAGAGATCGACCCAGTGCATCAAAAGTATCCAAATTGTCATTATTTTCATGAATCCGGCATTGCGTTTGGGGGCCCGCGGGAAAAGCAGGAAGAAGGGGACGCCGAACTGTCCGAAGATAATAATGAGGGAAATAATTTTCCAGGATTCTTCCCACCGGTGAATAAACCATATTGTTTCTTCGGGGATGTTGCCGTACCAGATAAGAAAATATTGAGAAAATGCCATATATCCCCAGAAGACGGTAAAGGCAAAAATCAGTTTGCCGAGGTCATGGTCGTGCTCCTCAGTAATTTTATCTTTTAAAATGCCGTTTGACCTGAGTGAGAAGGTTGTAAATGACAAAAGCGCAAGGAAGGCCAAAAGGGCACCGGCGAAAATATAAACACCGAATATTGTCGAATACCAATGGGCATCGAGCGACATAAGCCAATCGAAAGATGCAAAAGTAAGAGTCAGTGCGAAGAGGATAGTGCCCGGAGCACTGATTATTCTCATTTTTCTGAAGATGGATTCATCGTGACCGGAGTCCTGTTTTATGGACAGCTTGAAGAGGGCTCGGGCCAGGATAAACCAGATGGCAAAATAGGCAACGGTTCGAATTATAAAGAAGGTTGTATTAAGATATGGTGCTTTTTGCTGAAGGAGCGGATCATGCGCGACAGCTTCTTCATGGCTCCAGTGGAACAATTCATGTATGCCGAACAGGAGAGGGATGAAAAAGAGAGCCATTATCGGGAGGACCGCCATGACATTTTCGGACAGCCTTCTCAGGATAACGCTCCATTTGGCATTTACGAGATGGTGCAGCATGGTGAAAAACAGGGCTCCGAGGGCAATAGACGTCCAGAAGACAAAGGCAACCAGATAAGAATGGAAAAATTGGGCTTTATCGGTGAAATAGCCTATCAGGCTTAAGAGGAGTCCTATTATGCCAATAATAAGAACTATTTTTCCGAATGAGCCGCGCTCGGTTATTTGATATGACTGGCTGTCGTATTTCATCTTTATTTCACCCTGTCTCGTATTTCCACAGGAATATCTTCGAGCGATGCATTCTGGCTGCGCTGAAGTGCCCGCATATAATTAACAATATGCCATCTATCGACCGGTGGTATCTGATAACGGTAACCGGGCATATTTCTGATGCCGTGGGTTATGACATCGAAGATGTGTCCATCGGCGATATCTCTCAGCCGGTCGGAATGGAATGTGGGCGGGGGGACGTAGCCTCTCTCTATCATAATTCCTTTGCCGTCGCCTACCCGGCTGTGGCAGGGAGAGCAGTAGATATCGTATTTTTCCTGCCCGCGATTTAACGATTGGGTCGTTATATTAACGGGGCTTTTGGCCACAAACTGCTCCTGATCATTTTTACCTTCAAAGAAAGCCCTGTCAGTTCTCAGGAATCCTCGGGGCACAGTACCGGGGTCGGGAACACGCATGGTCGCGCCATCGGCAAAAAATTCGCTTTCTTCCTGGTATTCATATTTATCTTGAAAGTCCATATCGAGAATCGGATGAATGGGCGGTCGAGTGGACGGTCTTTCGCGAGCGCATGATGCAATAGTTGCCAGTATCACAAAGGAAACAAAAATGTATTTTATAAATTTCATTTTGACTCCTCCACCAATTCGAGTTCTTCGGCACCGATTGATTTCAGGAAATTCATGGTCTGGCTGATGTCGAATTTGGGATCGGATGATTCAATGCTGATGAAGAAGCCGTCGTCAGTGACGACCGCAAATTTTTCAGAATAAAACAGCCAGTGATGAGGACGCGGCAGTCCGTTAAGAACCAGCATGGCAACCAGCGCCGTGATTGCCGAGAGGAGGACGCCGAGACCGAATGTTACAGGAACATAGGCCTGGAAGGCAAAATATGGCTTGCCGGATATTATCAAAGGATAATCTACGGCAAGAGTCCACCACTGCAGAAGCAGGCCGCCGCCGGCGCCTATAGTAGCAGCGAGACCGACAATCCATCCGAGCGGGGAGCGTTTCAGACCCATAGCGGCATCCATACCGTGAATGGGGAACGGCGAATGGCTGTCAAAGCGTTTGTAGCCTTCATCACGGACTTTTTCGGCAGCGTGAAGGAGGCTGCCGGGATTTTTAAACCTTGCCAGGATACCCTTTAATTTGGAGCTGCTATTCATGGGTGCCACCTCCGTGATGAGGATCGGCTTCCGGAAGAACACCTTTGACCTCCGACATGGAAATCATCGGCAGGAATCTTATAAAGAGCAGGAAAAGAGTAAAGAAGAGGCCGAATGATCCGACGAAGGTCAAAATATCCCAGATTGTCGGTGCGTAATAATCCCAGTTGGCCGGGAGGAAATCTTTGGATAACGATGTAACTACGATAACGAATCGTTCGAACCACATACCTATATTTATAAAAATCGAGGCGATAAACATGACCGGAATGGAGCGTCTGAATTTTTTGAACCAGAATATTTGAGGGACAATGACATTGCAGACTATCATAATCCAGTAGGCCCAGGCATAGTTTCCGAAAGCACGGTTTATGAAGGCAAACTGCTCATATATATTCCCGCTGTACCAGGCAATGAAAAATTCGGAGCTGTAAGCATAGCCAACCATCATACCTGTCAGCAGGATGATTTTGTTCATTTTCTCCATATGGTCGATTGTGATGATGTTTTGGAGACCAAAGATTTTGCGGGCGATAATGGTCAATGTCACGACCATCGCAAAGCCAGAGAAAATAGCTCCGGCGACGAAGTATGGCGGAAATATGGTAGTATGCCAGCCGGGGAGAATTGATATGGCAAAGTCGGTTGAAACGACGGAGTGGACTGAGAGAACCAATGGGGTCGAGATACCGGCTAGAATGAGGTATGAGAGTTCGTAGTGTTTCCACTGGCGGTTACCACCGCGCCATCCGACCGATAATATACCGAATATTAATTTTCTTATTTTGTTTTTGGCCCGGTCGCGCAGGGTTGCAAGATCGGGGATCAGGCCGGTATACCAGAACAGGAGCGAAGCGGCGAAATAGGTGCTGACGGCGAAAACGTCCCAAAGGAGCGGGGAGCGGAAATTAGGCCAGAGCTCCATCTGGTTAGGGACAGGGAACATCCAGTAAACTACCCAGACCCGCCCGACATGGATAGCCGGGAAGATAAGGGCGCAAGAGATAGCAAACAGGGTCATTGCTTCTGCGAATCTGTTTATAGAAGTCCGCCATCTCTGCCGGAGAAGGAATAAAATTGCTGAGATAAGAGTGCCGGCATGACCGATACCGACCCACCAGACGAAGTTAATAATGGCCCAGCCCCATCCGACCGGATTGTTAAGCCCCCAGATGCCTATACCACTGGTGAAAAGATAGCCGATTGAACCAAGCAGGACGAGAAAGAGAGAGAAGGCCGCCCCGAATGCAAGGAACCATACCCTGGGTGTTTTTCTCTCAACAATAGAGCTTATGGTCTCGGTAATCTTTGAAAAGGTCTGATTACCTTTCAACAACGAGGTTTCCTCGCCATGATATGCCGGAACCTGTTCTGATGGAGGACTCACTTTTTCTCTATCCTTTTTCTATTATCTTTTTCATGTACCGCCGGTTTAATTTCATCTGTTATCAATGGATTCGGATTTCTTATTTTCCCCAGATAGGAAGTCCGGGGGCGGAAATTGTATTCGGCCAGGAGATTGTAAAGCCGGTCGGTTTTCTTTAATTGTGATACTTTGCTGTCAGGATCGTTTATATTTCCAAATATTATGGCATTTGTCGGGCAGACCTGCTGGCAAGCTGTCTGGATTTCACCATCCCGAACCTGACGTCCTTCGAGTTGAGCTTTTATTTTTGCCCGGGCAATGCGCTGGACGCAGTATGTGCATTTTTCCATAACGCCGCGTGAGCGGACCGTGACATCAGGATTCTGAAGCATTTTCATTGTCGGTGGATATTTATCGGTGTATCCGTAAAAGTTAAACTTTCTGACTTTGTAGGGGCAGTTGTTTGAGCAGTAACGAGTCCCGATACAGCGATTATAGGTCATCGCGTTAAGGCCTTCACCGTCATGCACAGTAGCGACAACCGGGCATACCGATTCGCAGGGAGCCATTTCGCACTGCTGGCAGGGAACCGGCATATGGACTATAGAAGGTTGGTTGTCGTCGCCTTCGAAATACCTGTCCACACGAAGCCAGTGCATTTCCCGGCCTTTTTCGACCTGTTCTTTACCGACTATGGGTCCGTTGTTTTCGCTCTGGCATGCAATAGTGCAAGCGCCGCATCCGATACAGGCATTGAGATCGATTACCATGCCCCACTGATAGCCCTCGCTATAATCGTGACTTCCATAGATGGATTTAAGGGGCGGGTGCTCGACCATATCGGATGCAAAATTAGGATTTTTGCGGTATTCGGTCAAGGATGCCTCGCGGATTATCGGCCGACCTTCCATACGGTTGTGATCCTGGGTGTTGGCCAGACTGGCGGTACGCCCGGTTTTCTGAATTTTAATTCCCTGTATCGTTCGGGATGACGATGGAAGCAGTTTGTAGGCGTTAAATCCGATATTATTGCCGGTCTTGCCGGCGGATGTACGTCCATAACCAAGCGGCAAGATTATTGAATAATCGGCGATCCCGGGAATAATCCAGACAGGTGCTTCGATCGTACTATTGTTGTACTGCAGGTTGACGATATCGCCATTTTTCAGATTAAGTTCCGAAGCGAGATTTTTATTTATAAGGGCGGCATTGGTCCAGGATAGTTTTGATACAGGATCAGGCCATTCCTGGAGCCAGCCGTTGTTGGCGTAGCGACCGTCGAGAACGGATGGATCAATCTTGAGAGAAGCCTCGAGATTGTCTTTTGACGCCTTTACGAAATCTTTTTGGTCAGCGAATTGGTTAAAGTCAACATTGCCGGGGAATCTCGATTGGGGTTTATCATTGGCGGCCAGAAATCCGTCGTGTAAGACTTTGCGCCATTGGCTCTCAAAATCAACACCTGATATGAGATTTTTCCAGTGGGTGCGGATAATATCATAGCCGCGCTGGTCACGACCGGAGCCGAGTAAATTTAAAACCTCGTATTTTGAATGCGACTCGTAAAGCGGCCGAATCAGCGGCTGCGTGATGCCGGGTGTTCCATCGCCAGCGACGGTATCGCCCCAACTTTCGAGGAAATGCGATTCCGGTATATGCCATTCGCAAAGGTTCGAGGTTTCGTTGATGTACGGTGCGAGATGGACAGCGTGATCGGCATTTTTAATATGCTTTTCTATTTGCCATTTGGCCGGGGTGTCGTAGGCTGGATTGCCGCCGAGAATGACAAAAGTATCTATATTGTCTTCGGACAGGTCGGAATCTATGTTTTCTAAATCGAGGTTAGTCGCGACAGTGCTATTATTGGAATAAAAGTCAATCGTGTTACCGAAATTCTGCAATGCTCCATTGATTGCATATGCAAGAGCGTGTACTTCGGGAGGTTGGTTCCTGCCGACGATAATTAAAGACTGTTTCCAGTTATTTTTCAGATCTTCGGTTAGAGCGGTGATGAACCTGGCATCTATATCAATATCTTTCGTGGGGGCGAATCTGGTCCAATCGATGCCGGAAAAGTCAAGGCCGGCGCGCGCGAGTTCGCGGCCAAGAAGGACGACAAACTGCTTGATGCGATTGTTGTCGAGAGCCAATCGGTGATCGGCCATACTTCCGGTGATTGTATAGTCATTTTCAACGACATAGAGACGGTTTGGATCATCTTTGTGCGAGCGCATTTTCCGTCCGTCGGCGAATCCGATTGCGTGGTGCAGGCTGTTATATTCTGAGAGGAGGAAATCGGAATCGAGGGACAGGATAATTTTGGCTTTGTCGAAATGATAGTAAGGAACTACGTTTTTATTGAATATTCTATTTAGAATTTTCCTTCCGTTCAAATTATCGGCAGGGCTGTAGACATAGTATCTGGCTTTAGGGAATTGTTTTTTGAGCCCGGACCACAGTTTCGCCAAGGTCATCGAACTGAATGATTCGGTCAGGACGGCGAGGCCTTCACCGTCGGTATCGCTGAATTCGGTAAACTTGGCTCTCCAGAAAGCGACGAATTCGTCGAATGTTTTTTCTCCACCATCGCGCAGGACCTTTTTGGAGCGGTCCGGATCGTAGAGATTAAGAATCTCTGCCTGTGTCCAGTGGTTTGTGCGCCCGCGCGTAAACGGATGATCAGGATTGCCCTCGATTTTTATAGGACGACCTTCGCGGGATTCCACCAGCAGGCCAAAAGCTGTAGTTCCGAACGGCATATTGGTTGCGTAATATTCCGGATTGCCGGGGGTGATTTCTTCCGGCCGTGTAACATAGGGGATAATTTTTTCAACCGGTTTGCGGCATCCGGCCAGACCGGCCAGCGCCAGGGATGCACCCATGATGCTCAGGAAGCCGCGCCGGGTCATGGCTTCTTTTTGTTCATCGTTGATGTTTTTGTAATCATCGAGGAGCTGCTTGCGGTAATCGGGCGAATTGTGAAGTTGTTCCAGCGAGCGCCAGTATTTTTTGTCATTATTTTTGTTCATCGGTGGCACCCCGTACAATCTTCCGGCGGGTTAATATCTTTTTCATCTTTCAAGCGTTTAACGAATTCATCGTGGTCATCGCCGGGTATCCATGCCGTGTTGGTTATTTCTTCTCTCGGCCTTAAATGAGGGTCAGGATTTCTGTGGCATTCCAGGCACCAACCCATAGAGAGAGGTTGTTTTAGCTGGACAACGGCCATTATAGCGACATTACCATGACAGGAAGAGCATCCGACACCAGAGTTTATATGAGCGCTGTGATTGAAGTAGGCATAATCGGGAAGCTGATGAACGCGAACCCAGGGAAGGGGGCGGTTTTTGCCGTAGCTTTCTCGAACAAGAAGGAGTTTTTCGCTTTCGTTGAGAATCAGTTTATGGCAGTTCATGCAGGTTGCGGTGGGCGGGACATTGGCCGCCGGCGAGACTTCGACCGATGTATGACAGTACCGGCAGTCTATTCCCAAATCGCCGGCGTGCAGCTTGTGGCTGTATTTTACCGGCTGTACCGGCCGGTAGCCGACATCGGTGTACCACGGGGAGAAATAATAAGTTACAAAGCCTATCACGAATAGTAGTCCCAGGAGAATAATGATCGCCGTCAACAGCGGCAGCCGGTTAGTCCATTCGGGAAATATCTGCGACAAACGTTTACTCCTCCGGCATTAGTTTTGTATCGATTATAATCAAATAAAACTGTCAATTATGAGAGCACCAAAAGACGCGAAAAGATATACGATTGAATATTTAAACAAATCCCAAATCAGTCCATGTTCCATTTTTCTTTTCGCCCTCAGGGCTCTTACTATAAAAATTAGTCCCAGTATAATAGAAACTGCTAAATAAAACCAGCCAAAATTTACCGTTAATAACAATATTGATACTATAAATAATAGTACAGTATAGACGACAATTATATTCAATGTCTTTTTGTTGCCCTTAATAATGGGGTACATGGGGAGCCTGGCAGCACGGTAATCCTCTTTGAAGTAAAGGGCAAGTGACCAGAAATGCGGCGGGGTCCAGGTGAATATTAACAGGAATAGAAGCCATGCTGTCAGAGTCATAGTACCGGTAGAGGCGGTCCAGGCACCGACCGGTGCCATTGCCCCGGCAATACCGCCGATGACAATATTCTGACTTGTAAACGGCTTTAGAATAAGGGTATACACAAGGCTGTAGAATAGAATAGTACCCAGAGCGAGGAGTGCGGTAATGGTGTTAAAAAAGTAACCGAGAATAGCGATGCCGAGAAGCCCGATGCCGATAGAAAATGCAAGTGCATGTCGTAGTTTGAGTTGATTGAGCGGAAGGGGGCGTTTACCGGCTGTACGAGTCATGGTGGAATCAATTTTTTTTTCAAAACACTGATTCAAGGCATTGGCGGAACCTCCGGTCAGGTATAGTCCGATAAGGAAAAGGAGGATTTTATCGGGGGAGGTCAACATCGAACCTTCCATAAATATGGCGGTTACTCCGGCTGCAAGGACGAGGATCATAATCGCCGGCTTAGTTAACTTTATAAAACTATACAGGTTGGTCAACATTTTACCCTTTTACATGCGATAAAAATATTTGGGTATTTGTGATATATTTCTCAAGACGATTTTTTTGATTGGAGATGAAAGAATTATTCACATTGACTGTATCGCTTTGCGGGATAATGTTTTTCAAATGATAACAGGAGTTCATAGCGGTGTTCCCCAACCAATATACCTGGTAATAAATACGGCAAAGTGTCAAATTTATTTGCCCAACCGCAAGCGCATAATGCCGTATTAATTTTAAAATATGATGGAATATATCTGCATGTAAACCGTTTGTCAATCATTAAACCCTGTTATTGGATAAAACTTTTACATATTTGGATTAATGGTAATTATTATTGAAAAATGGATATATGAAGTCTAATAAGATATAAACACCGATTGACTTAGCAGATGACAATAGTTATAATGACAGGCAATTAGGTTGGGTTTTCACATCAGGGTCAATATCAGTTACCCGATATAATTTGGAGGGTGCAACATGGAAATCGATGCCGTCTTACTGGCACGTATTCAGTTTGCTATCATGGTCGGCGTACACTTTATCTTTCCACCGATTTCGATCGGATTGGCCTGGCTTTTAGTTTATATTGAAAGAGTGGGTTGGAAAAAAGATGATGAATTGTATACTCGTGCCGGCAAATTTTTCGGAAAACTTCTGGCTTTAACTTTTGCGGTCGGGGTCGCGACCGGTATCGTAATGGAATTCCAGTTTGGGACGAACTGGGCGGAATATTCCAAATATGTGGGCGATATTTTCGGATCGCCATTGGCGGCCGAGGGGGTATTTGCATTTTTCCTGGAATCGACTTTCCTTGGGCTTTACCTGTTCGGACGGAATAAGATTCCAAAAGGGGTACACTGGTTTTCGATTTTGATGGTTGCTGTCGGCGCGACAATATCGGCATTCTGGATTATCGTGGCAAATTCCTGGCAGCAAACCCCGGCGGGTTATGTATTCAATGAAACCATGGGCCGCGCGGAATTGAGCGATTTCTGGGCGGCTGTTTTTAATCCTTCGACCGGCCACAGATTTTTTCACACGATGGTCGCGTCAATGATTTCGGGCGCATTTTTCATGGCGGGCATTTCGGCCTATCTGATATTAAAGAAAAAAGGTGCCGACATAGCTAAAAAATCACTCAGACTATCGCTGATTGTCGGTTTTATATTTTCTATTATGGCCCTGTATCCGTCGGGACATCATCATGCACAACAGGTTGCCCGGACGCAACCCGAAAAGTTCGCCGCACTCGAGGGATTGTATACCAGCCAGGAGAAGGCTCCGCTGGTATTGTTCGGTCTGGTTAATGCGACACCTCCGGCATTGGATGCCAGGATAGAAATACCGGGGCTTTTGAGCTGGATGGCTTTTGGGGATATCGATGCCCATGTACAGGGTATCGATGCTTTTCCGCCGGATGAAGTTCCGCCATTATGGTTAACATTCGTATCTTTCCATAACATGGTTATACTCGGGATGTTTTTTATTGCGGCAACCGCTTTCGGTTTATTTCTGATGAGGCGCAAAAAGTTATTTAATACCAATTGGTTTTTAAAGCTATTAATCATTTCCATACCCCTGCCGATCGCGGCTTGTGAATTCGGTTGGGTGGCGGCAGAGGTCGGGAGACAGCCGTGGGCGGTTTATAAATTGTTAAGGACCTCGGATGCTATCTCGGTCAATGTTACCGGGGGCGAGATTTTGTTCACCTTTATTTTGTTCTGTTTGATCTATGCGGCTCTGGTAGCTCTTTATATTTTCATTCTGGTTCGTGAAGCTAACCATCTTCCGGAAGACGGAAAGGAGGTGGCGTCGTAATGGATCTCAATACAGCATGGTTTTTGTTAATCGGTGTATTAATTATCGGTTATGCCATTCTCGATGGATTCGATTTTGGCGTTGGTTTCTGGCATCTGTTTTCAAAGAATGACAAGGAACGGCGAATCAACATGAATGCAATCGGCCCGGTTTGGGACGGTAATGAAGTATGGCTGATAACCGGCGGTGCGGCCCTTTTTGCCGCATTTCCGATTGTCTATGCGACGGTTTTCAGCGGATTCTATCTTGCCCTGACACTTGTTTTGCTGGGCCTGATATTCAGGGCGGTTTCGCTCGAATTTCGCGGAAAGGTGGAATCGGGTAGCTGGAAAAGATTCTGGGACTGGTCATTTGGGCTCGGTTCCATTTTACCGGCGCTGCTGTTTGGCGTGGCGGTAGGCAATGTAATGCGAGGAATACCAATAAACGCTGAGCATATGTGGATAGAGCAATTCCCGGAAAGTTTTCTGGGGCTTTTAAATCCGTATTCGCTGGTAGTAGGAATACTGGGGCTGGTCATGTTTATAATGCATGGTGCCATTTATATGACGATGAAGACCGAAGGCGAACTACAAGCAAGGATGTCGAAGAGAGCTTCATCAGCGTGGATCGGGGTGGTTTCACTTTATGTCTTAATTACTTTCTGGTCTTTTTTCGAGACCGGTTTTTTATTTGACGGCATTTTAGGAAATCCGCTTTTCTGGATTTTGTTCATTGTATTCTTGGGTTCAATTGTTTTTATACCGCTTTCGTTAAAGGCAGAGAAATATTTCCGGGCCTTTTTGGGTTCATCATTGACGATAGGTACGCTAATCGGACTGGCGGCTTTGAGTATGTTTCCGCGGCTGGTGACATCGAGTGTCGATTCGGGATTCAGCCTGACCATATATAATGCGGCTTCGTCGGACAGGACATTGACGGTTATGCTGATAATTACACTGATCGGAATGCCGATTGTTATTGCGTATTCGATATATTTGTACCGCGTATTCAAAGGAACGACCGTAATAACAGAAGAGAGTTATTAACAGAAATAGAAATAATATAATAGTATACCAATAGACTTTTCAGGAGGGTTAATGCCACCCAAAACAAAGGCAAAAAAAGAGACGAAAGCCAAGACGACAAAAAAGAAGACGACCAAGCCGACTTTAAAGCAGATTGGTCTGTCGGAAGAGATATTGATGGGTTTGTACCGTGATCTGCTGAAAACGCGGCTTCTGGATGAAAAATTCCGCAAATTGTTTCGACAGGGGCGGTTCGCCGGGACATATTTCTCGGCAGTCGGCCAGGAATGCACGACAGTATGCCCGACATATGGATTGCGAGATGAAGATATAATCGCACCGTCACACCGTGAGCTGGGCGCCGCGGTAACCAAGGGTATCCCGATGATTAATATCGTGGCCCAGGTTTACGCACGACGCAATTCTCCGGATAAGGGGAAAACTCATCCGTGTCATTACGGCTGGCGGGATAAGGGTTTTATAACCGGGGCATCGACACTGGCCGGTCAGACGGTTATCGGTACCGGATGCGCCATGGCGTTCAAGATTCAGAAGAAAGATAATATCGCGATTTCATTTTTCGGCGAAGGTGCGACATCGCGCGGCGGCTGGCACGAAGCGGTCAATTATGCGGGAATTCACAAGCTTCCGATAGTCTATATCTGTCAGAATAATCTATGGGCCGAATCGGTTCCGGCGACTTTGCAGGCCGGTATCGAGGATTTTTCAGACCGTGCCAAGGCGTACGGTTTCCCTGGAGTGACGATTGACGGCAATGATTTCGTCGAAGTTTACAAAACATCTCAAGAAGCAATCAAAAGAGCCCGTAACGGTGAAGGGCCGACCCTGATCGAATGCAAGACATATCGGTATTATGGTCATTCTGAAATTGATCCCGCCGATTATCGTCAGCATGAAGAGTTGGAGTACTGGAAGAAACGCGATCCCATTCCACGTGCGGAAAAACTTTTGATGGATATTGGGATACTTACGACCCAGAAACGAGAAGCGATGGTTGACGAGATTAACACGGAGATGGAAGAGGCTATTGAGGCCTGCGAAAAGGAAAAATATGCACCGCCGGAGGAAGCTTATATTGATGTGTATTCTGAGAATTTCCCGGTGCGCAGAGATGAATATTAAAGAGTTTAGAGCCTGGAGATAAAATGAGTAAGACTTCATATATCGAAGCTATAAATCAGGCGATGTCCGAAGAGATGGAACGGGATGAAAAGGTTTTTATTATCGGTCAGGATGTCGCCCTGTACGGCGGGGTATTCAAAGCGACGAAAGGACTATTGGATAAATTCGGTCCGGAGCGCGTTATTGACTCACCGATTTCGGAGGTTTATATAGCCGGCGGATCGGTGGGGGCAGCTATGGTCGGGATGCGCCCGATTGCAGAAATACAATTTGCCGATTTTGTGACACCCTCGATGGATCAGATAATCCAGCAGATGGCCAAGATCCGCTACCGAACAGGCGGCCAGTGGACAGCACCGATGGTTATCAGGGTTTGCTGCGGCGGGGATGTCGGCGGCGGGCTTTACCATTCGCAGATTAACGACCAGTGGTTCTTTTCACAACCCGGCTTGATTGTCGTGCTGCCGGCGACAGCCTATGATGCCAAGGGGCTTCTAAAATCGGCGGTTCGCGGCGAAGACCCGGTTATTTATTTTGAGCATAAAAGGCTGTACCGCTGGATTAAAGAGGATCTCCCCGATGATGAGGACATTACGGTTCCGATCGGCAAAGCGGCGCTGAGGAAAGAGGGCAGCGATATTACGATTGTATCTTACGGCTATATGTATCACCGTTCAATGGAAGCGGCGAAGAATTTAGAAAAGGAAGATATCTCGTGCGAGGTAATCGATATGCGAACGCTTCTTCCGTGGGACCGGGAAATGATATTCGAATCGGTCAAGAAGACGTCGCGAGTTGTGCTGGTACAGGAAAGCTCAAAGACCGGCGGGGTGATGGCCGAGGTGTCGGCATCGATTGCCGAGGAGATGTTCGATTATCTGGATGCCCCGATTACAAGAGTATGCGGTCTGGATGTCCCGGCGATTCCGTTTGCGCCGCCGATGGAGCATTTCTTTTTGCCGAATGCCGAGAAAATAGCACGGACCATTAAAAAAGTTATGGAATATTAGCGGAGGAAAGATGGATTATAAAGTCACAGTACCCCCATTGGGGGAATCGGTGGTTGAAGGAACAATCGCCAAATGGCTCAAGAATGAGGGCGATCAGGTCAAAGCCGATGAAGCGCTGGTAGAGATTATGACCGACAAGATCAATGTCGAGGTTCCTTCACCGTACGATGGTGTTATGAAGAAACATCTTGTGGGTGTGGATACGACGGTTGAAATAGGTCAGGAAATCGCGGTGATGGAGGTGGACAAAGAGGTCTCCGAATCGAAGGCGACCAAGGTCCGCGAGGATGACGATAAAGAGGAACACATTCCTCAGGAACAGGAAGTCAAAGAGCCGCCGAAAGAATTTACCGGCACTGTAGAACATCACAAGAAAATGGGGATTCACGCCGATGAGGAAGCGATTGAAGGCGGTATTAAAGAAGTGAAGTCATCTCCGGTGGTACGCCGACTGGCGCGAGAACATTTTATCGATCTTCGGAAAGTCAACGGGACCGGCAAAGGCGGCCGGGTTTCCAAAGAGGATGTAATCGAATATATCAATCAGCGCCATGCGGCCGATAAGAAGGAAGATTTTGTCTGGCCGGAAGAGCGCCGCGAAGAAGTTATTCCAATTACAGGTGTCAGAAAGGTCATCTCCGAACATATGGTGAAGGCGGCTTTCTCGATACCACATGTAACCACATTTGACGAGTGTGATTTTTCCAAAATTATGGCCTGGCGCAAAGAAAATGTCGACCGGATCGAACAGGAATCGGGGGTAAGGATTACCTTTTTGCCGTTTATCGCCAAGGCGATTATTTTTGCGGCAAAGGATTATCCCTGGATAAATGCGACGGTCGAGGATGATAAGCTCCATGTCAAAAAGTATTTCAATATCGGCATGGCGGTGGCTCGCGATAATTCTTTGATTGTTCCGGTGGTGAAACACTGTGAACAGAAAACTATATTACAAATCGCCAAGGATATGAAAGAGCTGGGCGACAAGGCCAATGCCGACAAGCTCAGTATGGATGAAATCACCGATGGAACAATTTCGATTACCAATGCCGGTGTGTACGGCGCGAAAGGCTCAACCCCGATTATTGCGGCGCCGCAGGTCGCGATTTTGGGCGTGCACCAGATTGTCAAAAAACCGGTTGTAGTCAATGATGAAATCGTAATACGACCGATAATGAATTTCGGACTTTCATTCGATCATAGAGTCGTTGACGGTGGATACGCAGTACAATTCTTGAGAAAAATGATTCAGTATCTGGAAAATCCGATCGACTGGCTTCTGAAAGTTGTTTGATAGACGGAGGAGGATTCATGGCTGATAAATATAAAGTGGTTGTAATCGGGGCAGGTCCCGGCGGTTATGTGGCGGCGATACGGGCGGCCCAGCTGGGCATGAAGACGGCTATAATCGAGCGGGAATATATGGGCGGTGTCTGTCTCAACTGGGGATGTATACCATCGAAGACGCTGCTGTATGTTACCGAGATGAAGCGGGCATTTGAACATATGGAGCGAATAGGGCTCAAGGCCGAAAAGGTTGAAATCGATCTGGATAAGCTCAGGAAGCACCGCGATGATACAGTCAAGAGACTTACTGGCGGAGTGAAGATTCTGCTCGAAAAGGCCAAGGTTGATATAATCGATGGAGAGGCGTCGTTCGTTTCGGACAAGGAAATAAATGTCGTTAAGGACGGAAATAAAAGAAAAATCGAAGCGGATAATTTCATTATCGCTACCGGGGCAACACCGATTGACCTGCCTGTTTTAACCCGCGATGGTAAAACGGTGATTGGTGCGCGAGAAGGTGTGGCTCTGGAAAATATATCGAAAGAGATGCTGGTGGTTGGGGCCGGTCCGATCGGGGTTGAGATGGGATCGGTTTATAATACGCTGGGTTCGAAGGTGACGATTGTCGAGGTGCTCGATAGGGTTCTTCCGACTCTGGACAAGGATATTTCCTCGGCTTGCGACAAAGCGCTCAAGAAGCAGGGCATGGAGATTATGACCTCCGCCAAGGTTGTATCTTCAAAGAAAAGCGGCAAGAAAATAAATGTCGTTATCGAAACCAAAGACGGAAATAAAAATCTTGGATTCGATCAGGTATTGGTCGCGGCAGGAATGAAACCGAATACAAAGAATTTGAATCTCGAAAAGGCCGGCGTGGATGCCGATGAGAAGGGCTTTGTTAAGGTCGATAAGCGGATGCGGACGAATGTTTCGAATATCTTTGCAATCGGTGATGTCGCCGGCGGATTACTGCTGGCGCATAAAGCATCTCATGAAGGAATTGTGGCGGTGGAGGCGATTGAAGGTTCGGCAGTAGAGGCTGACTGGAAAGCGGTGCCGTATGCGGTCTTTACCGATCCGGAGATTGCCGGGGTCGGGATGACAGAGGAAGAGGCGAAAAATTCCGGCCGGGAAGTAAAGGTCGGCAAGTTTCCGTACAGAGCGGTCGGTAAGGCGCTGGCGACTCTGGCACAGGATGGATTTACGAAAGTCGTGACCGACGGAAAAACGGATGAGATTCTGGGTGTTCATATTTTTGGACCGCACGCCGGTGATATTATCTACACCGGGACGGCGGTGATGGAGATGGATGGGACAGCCGAGGATCTGGGGCATCTGATGGCGGTTCATCCGACTTTATCGGAGGCTCTGATGGAGGCCGGTCTGAATGCCAACAAACAGGCGATACACATTGTGAATTAACGACTTAGAGTCAATATATTTACTGAGGCTGCCCGGTTTTACGGCCGGGCAGTCTTTTTTATTTGACTTGGGAAAATTTTTCCAGTTAATGCCGATAAAGAGCGTATAGAGAATATGCTAACAAGATATAAAGATAAAGTTACATTGTGGCATTTCGATAATCTCACACGCCACGATAATATTGTCCATTTCGTGACCACCAGGCGGGGCGGATACAGCGATGCACCGTACAATTCGTTGAATCTCGGTCTTCATTCGGGTGATAATCCAATCAAAGTTATGAAGAATCGTGAGCTTTTGTCTCATGTGCTGGAAATCGAGGATGGCTGTTTTCTGACAAGCAGGCAGGTGCACGGGGATAAGGTAAGGGTAATCACCGAAGAGGCAATCAGGTCCGGGATTTCGGTGCATAAACTGATGACGGAAGCGGCCGATGCAATGATTACCGATTTGCCCAATTTCTGCCTGGCGGTGATGATCGCCGATTGTACGCCGATTCTTCTTTATGATCCAAAGATTAAGGCGATCGGGATTGCGCATGCCGGGTGGCGGGGGACAGTAAAAAAGATCGCCCAAAAAACAGTCGAGAGCATGATAAAAGAGTTCGGGTGTAAGCCCAGCGATATCATGGCCGGTATTGGGCCATCGATAAGCCCCGAGCATTATGAAGTGGGCAAGGATGTAATAGAGGAGGTCAAAAAGAATCTCGATAAGGGTGAAGAGCTGATTGCGAGGATAAGCGACAACGGCAAGGGGCATTTTGATCTCTGGGAGGCCAACCGCAGGCAGTTGCTGAAGGCCGGAATCCCGGGAGATAATATCGAAACGGCGGGGCTATGCACTTACGGCAATCCTGATTTATTCTTTTCATATCGTTACCAGGGTGATCGATTCGGCCGCCTGATGGCCGGGATCATGCTGCGGAAGTAATCTTTCTTCTTAAAAAAGTAGATCTATAATTTTACTGCTATGCCGAGGCCGTCACGGATGGGGATTATTGATGAAAGGACGTTCTGGGCCTCGAATAATTTTCGGTTGAATTCGAGAATGGCCCGGCTTTGTTCATCGGGCTGATCTTCGAGTATATCCCCTCCCCAGAGAACATTGTCGGTTATAAAGAGACCACCTTTGCGCAGCCTGGGGATGGCAAGGTCAAAGGCTTTTGGATAATACTGTTTGTCGACGTCATTTACAATAATGTCGAATTCATCGCTGTAGGTTTGGATTATATCGAGGGCATCACCTACTTTGAAATCAACCATGGAGGTACATCCGCCTCGCGTGAAATAATTCATGGCGCGGTTTTTATTGTCTTTGGAGGTATCGGTGCAGATGACTTTGCCGCTTCCGCTCATACCACCGGCCAGCCAGTAGGCTGAATAGCCGAACCCGGAGCCCATTTCAAATACACGTTTTGCGCCCATTGCCAGGGCCAGCTGGCGGAGGAAAATGCCACACATGGGACCAATGATGGGGAAATTGTTTTCGCGGGCATAGGCTTCCATATCGAGGAGGACTTCATCGCGCCCGGGCATTGCTTTCATTATATAGTCATCTATTTTCGGCTCGGTAATATGCATAAGTTATCCTTTAATCTGCTTTTTTTCGGTGTCTTCCAAAAGGGAGTTAACATTATCTATATTTTCGGCTTCATAGTAAAACATTTCAACAAAATTTTCGGTTAGAAGTTCATTAACTTTTTGTAAATCGATTTCTTCCTGCAGCAGTTCGGAAATCGTGCCGACTTTGTATTTTGCTATTCCGCATGGAGTTATTAGCCGAAAATAGTCGAGATCAGTATTTACGTTCAGTGCCAGACCGTGATATGTTATCCATCTTGAGGCGGCCACCCCGATGGCACAGACTTTGTAATCTCCTGCCCAGATTCCTGTTAAGCCTTCCCTGGTGTCGGTCTTTAAGCCGAGATCATTTAATGAGTCGATGACAAATTTTTCCAAATCCCGGAGGTAGCGATGAACGTCACGGCCCCAATTGTTAAGATCGACTATGGGATAGACGACCGATTGTCCCGGCCCATGGAATGTGATATCACCGCCGCGTTCGACCTCGAACAGGTCGACACCCCTGGCTTCGAGTTCATCGAGGGATACAAGAAGATGCTTTTTATCGGTGGCGCGGCCCATAGTGATAACCGGATTATGTTCGGTGAAAATAATACAATCGGGGATGCGGTTGTTGCAGCGAAGTTCCACAAGTTGTTTTTGAATATGCCAGGCATTGCGGTAGTCGGTTTTTCCCAAATCTATTCGATAAAGCTTTTTGTATCCTCGACGGCACATGGTATCCTCTTGTCTTATTTTACACATAATATAATAAAATATCTTATCAGTTTATACGTTATTTTATACCGTGCAATACAATTATCTATAAGAAATTTCTTGTTTTCAGAAATAAAATGGAGTAAATATAACCAATATCAATTTTAAAATAGAATATAATTGGAGGAGATAGATGGTTGACTGGTTTAGAGGTTTACATCCGATAATACAAGCACTTATTGCCACCTGTTTTACCTGGTTCATGACTGCGGCCGGTGCGGGAGGGGTATTTCTTGGAAAAGAATTGAGCCGTAAGACACTCGATGCCATGCTTGGATTTGCCGCCGGGGTAATGATTGCGGCCAGTTACTGGTCGCTTTTGGCTCCGGCGATCGCCATGTCGGAGGATAAGCCTATTCCGGCCTGGGTGCCAGCGACTGTCGGCTTTTTGCTGGGTGCGGCATTTTTGAGACTAATTGACAGGGTGCTGCCTCATATTCATGCTCAAAGCGGTGAAAAAGAGGGTATGAGCAGTACATGGAGGCGGACGACATTGCTGGTACTGGCGATTACACTTCATAATTTTCCGGAAGGTCTGGCGGTCGGAGTTGCCTTTGGGGCAGTGGCGCATGGATTCGAAGAGGCAACATTGGCCGGTGCAGTGGCGCTCGGACTGGGTATCGGAATTCAGAATTTTCCAGAGGGATTGGCGGTATCGATGCCGCTGAGACGGGAGAAGGTTTCAAAACTCAAGAGTTTCTACTACGGGCAGTTGTCGGGGGTTGTTGAACCGGTAGCGGGAGTGTTGGGTGCCTCGCTGGTGCTATTTGCGCGGCCGATTTTGCCTTATGCACTGGCTTTTGCAGCAGGGGCTATGATTTTTGTTGTAATAGAAGAACTTATACCAGAATCGCAGACAGGTGGGCATTCACACGCGGCTACGATGGGAGCGATACTCGGCTTTGCAGTGATGATGACGCTTGATGTAGCTCTGGGATAATATAGCTATAATATATCAATAAATATATAATGACGGCTTTGAGTGGAACAAGGTCGTCATTTTTTTGTTTTTGAACTAAAGAGCAGGATTTTATGACAGCCGGAAGATTTCTTTTTAAATCTTGCGGCTGTTTGACGTATATAGCGAAAGGTGGAGATAAAATGAAACGTAATATTGGAACAGTAGATACGATTTTTAGAATTGTCCTTGGCCTGATTATTATAGCCATCGGCGCCAATTATCGAAAATGGTGGGGAGTGATTGGAATAATTCCAATTATTACGGGATTGACCGGCTATTGCAGCCTTTATACCCTTTTGGGAATTAGTACGCGCGTTGAGAATCAGACTCAAGCGGTTGAAAGCAAGTAGTTTAACTAAATCGGATTGATATTAACCTTGTGGATAAGGGAGGGCCATGTATCCCGAATTAAAAAATAGAGTAGCTCTTGTTACCGGAGGAAGCCGCGGATTTGGCCGGGCGATAGCCTTAAAGCTGGCCGAAGATGGTGCCAAGCTGATAATCAATTACAGAAGAAGCAAATCTGAAGCTGAAGAAGTTGCGGAGAAAATTAAGGAAATGGGTTCCGAAGCGGTTGCTATCCGTGCAGATGTCGGTAAGGAAGAGGCGGTCGAAAAGATGTTCAACGAAATAGAAGAGCGTTTCGGCAAGCTGGATATATTGATTGCAAATGCGGCCTTTGGTGTTCCGGGAAAGGTATTCGAGGCGACACCGAAGCACTGGGATATTACGATGTCGGCTTCGGCGCGGTCGCTACTTGATATGGCAAAGAGAGCGGTTCCATTAATGCATAATGGTTACGGGAGAATTGTGAGTATTTCTTCTGAAGGGGGGCAGAAAGTTATTCCGGGTTATGGTGTGGTTGGCCCCGCCAAAGCGGCACTGGAGTCGCTGACAAGGTCGCTGGCGTATGAGCTGGCGCCGAAAAACATACTGGTAAACGGAATCCTTGCCGGATTGGCCGATACAAAATCGGCGCGATCGATTCCGGGTGCCGAGGAAATATTAAGTCATGCGCAGTATCATACGCCGATGCGGCAGATAGTGCAGCCTGATGATATCGCAAGTGCGGTGGCGTTTCTGGTATCGGATCAGGCTAAGAAAATCTGCGGTCAGTTTATAATTGTTGATGGGGGAAGAAGTATTGTCGCGTAGATTATAGAATAATTAGATGTGATAATTGCCGGTACTATATAGACCGGCAATTTTTTTACCATATTCCAAGTTCATCTTTGGCTTCATCGGAGGCCATTTCAACCGGGTCCCAGGGGGGATCGAAAACAACCTCGATATCACATTCGGTGACTTCGTCGAGCTGCTCAACCTGCATTTTAACGGCACTTGTAAGTTCGGGGCCTATGGGGCAGGCGGGGGAAGTCAGAGTCATGGTTACCTTAACTTTGCCACCTTCCTGAATTTCAACATCATATATCAAACCAAGATCGACCAGTCCGATGTGCATTTCGGGATCCTCAATAGGGGCAATATGTTCAATAATAGTCTCTTTAGTCAGCATAATCACTCCTCCGTGGTGGAAAATTCGACAGTTTTGTCGTTTTCGCTTGCTTCGATAGCATCTATAAGAGTTGTCCATGACAGGAGAGCACATTTTATGCGGACCGGGAATTTTTTGACGCCCTCAAGGGCTTCGATATCGCCCAAATCAAGATCTTTAATTTCGTTCGATTCTTCGCCTTTCAGCATCGCCTTGACAACGCGAGCGATCTTTTTAACTTCTTCAATCGTTTTGCCCTCGATGATTTCGGCCAGCATCGATCCGGAAGCAACAGATATGGCACACCCGACGCAATTGACGGACACATCGGATACACGCTTGCCGTCCATTTTGACTTTTATTTCGATTTCATCACCGCAAGTCGGATTATGCCCCTCACTTTTCAGGTCGGCCAAGGGAAGTTCTTTCTTTCCCCGGGGGAAACGGTAATGCTCCATTAATATATCTCGGTATAGGTCACCTAATTGGTCTTTCATAATCCAAAATACCTCCGGGCCTCTTTTAAGGCCCCGACTAAATCATCTATATCATTATAATCATTGTAGATGTAAAGACTGGCTCGTGCAGTTGAATAAACACCGAGAAGTTTGGTTAAGGGTTGAGCACAGTGATGTCCGGCACGTACAGCGATTCCCTCGGAATCGAGGAACTGAGCCAGGTCATGGGGATGGATTTGGTCATCGTAAATTGAAATCGCTCCGCCGCGTGCTTGCGGGTCACGGGGCCCGTAAATGCGCAGGTAATCGAGTTCCGATAGTCTTTCAATAGCGTAGCCTGTTAAATCTATTTCATGTTCGCGTATTTTATCCATGCCTATTTTGTTCAGGTACTCCATGGCAGGAGAGAAGGCGGCGACTCCGGCGATATTGGGAGTGCCGGCTTCGAATTTATGGGGAAGTTCGGCCCAGTTTACATAATCGTAGCGAACCTCGGAAATCATTTCACCGCCCAGGTTGAACGGTTCCATTTCTTCGAACAATACCTCTTTGGCATACAGGATACCGACACCGGTCGGTCCGAGCATTTTATGCGCTGAGAAGGCATAAAAGTCGGCATTAATATCGCGAACATTGACCGGCATATGAGGAACCGCCTGAGCACCATCAACCAGGGCCAGAGCCCCTTTCTGGTGGGCCAGGTCAATGATATCTTCGACAGGGTTAATGGTTCCGAGAACATTTGACATATGAGTCAGGGCGACCAGTTTGGTCTTGTTGTTTATAATATCGCCGAGGTCATTCATGTTGAGATACCCATTAGGATCAATGGGGATATATTTCAATTCGGCGCCGGTTGCTTCGGCCAATTTAAGCCAGGGAACCAGGTTGGCGTGATGTTCCATCTGGGTAATGACGATGCGGTCGCCTTCGTTGATATTATCATATCCCCAGGAATTAGCTACCAGATTTATGGCTTCGGTAGCCGATCTGGTGAAGACGATTTCCTCACGCTTTACGCCGCCTATGAACTTGGCGACGCGGTCGCGGGTCGATTCGTAGGCACCGGTCGCTTCCTCGGCAAGAGTGTGCAAGCCTCGATGCACGTTGGCGTTCAAATTGGTATAGTAATTGGTAACAGCATCGATAACGACTTGCGGTTTCTGCGTGGTGGCGGCGCTGTCGAGATAAACCAGCCTTTTGTCATTAATTTTTCTATTTAAAATGGGAAAATCTTTTTTAATAGCGGAAACGTCAATAATTTGACTGCTGCCGCCTTTTAAAATTTCCGTATTTGTCTGTTCAGCATTCATTATAACTCTCCGGGTGCAATTTATATGGCAACAAACACAACGCCGTCTTCGATTTTGACGTCATACGTATTGTTATCCATAATTACAGGCAGGCCTGCAGCCTTTCCGGTATTTATTTCAAATTTGCCTCCATGACGGGGGCACATGATAACATCATCATATACCATACCTCCTTCAAGTGGAGCTCTGTCATGAGTGCAAACATTATCCATTGCAAATACGTCATCGCCTCTGCGAATCAACAGGATATTTTTGCCGTTAACTTCAAAAGCTTTATTCGAGTTTTCCTCGATTGCATCGATTGGACATACTTTTTCGAACTGTCCCACCATCAGTTTGCCTCCAATTTGTTTTCAACGAGTCCGCGCATGAGATCGCGGAGATCATCGGGAAGAAGCGAAATTGTCGATTCTATAAAACCGGTTACGATAGATTTTACCGCATTTTCACGGCTGTATCCCCGGCTCTGCAGATAGAAGACCATTTCAGGATCGATGGGCCCCATAGTGGCGCCGTGGGAGCAAGATACCTGATCGGTTAATATCTCGAGTTCCGGAATAGACTCAGCTTTCGGGCCTTGATTTAAGAGGAGGTTTCGGTTTTCCTGGAATGCCTGGCAGTCATTTGCTTTTTCGTCGATTTTGATCAGTCCGGTATAAGCCGAGGTTGCTTCATCTTTTAAAATAACTTTGAAATCGATATTTGAATATGAATTGCTCTGCTGATGATGGTGACGAGTATGATAGTCAAAATGCTGTTTTTTATCGGCAAAGACAAAACCGTACATCCGGCTGTCAGCACCTGACCCGGCCAAAAATGAACCGGCGTTGGTTTTCGATAAACTGCCGCCCATACCGGCGAAGGTTGAAACATAGTTAGCCTCCTGCCCAAGGCGGGCTCGCAGTGTTGTATACACCGTCATTTTTTTGGAGTGACGCTGAATATTAGCAAATTTGACATTGGATGAGTCACCAACAAAAATTTCAACGACTGAGTTAACCATACCCTTATCGAGTTTGATGTCGCCGTAGTAATCATCGATTATGGTTGCCTGAGCGTTTTTACCGACAATAACAAGCAGTCGGTGGTAGGTCTCTGCGCCGGCCGGGTTTCTCTCCAATCGGATGGGTTTGTCAATTGTTGTGTGATCAGGAATGTAGACAAATAAACCGCTGTTCCATAGAGCAGAATTGAGCGACTCGAATTTGCCGAAATCGGCACCAACAAGATGACCGATATGATTACCGACTAAATCGGCATGTTCGGTCATGGCGGTTTTTAAGTCTTCAATGATAACACCTTCTTCAGCCAGTGAGGGGATAACCGCGGTGGAAGTAGTCATATCGGGAGCATTAATACCGAATCCTGCGAAATTGTCCTTTAAAAGCGACTGATCGGTTTCAGTTTTGTTTTCAATTTTGGAATAATCGGCAATCAAATTTTCCGGTTTGATCGGTATAAAATTGTTCGGATCAGTATATTTCCAGAGATGAACGACCCGATCCGGCATCGGAGCTTGGTTAAAAGTATTCCAACTGTTTTTCCTGAAATTGAAATGCCAATCAGGCTCGATTTTTTTGAGCTTTTTAAAATCTATATCTGTGTATTTTGTTTCTGCCATTTTCTTGCCTCATCTGTATTTTAGCCGACCGAACCTTCCATCTCGAGCTCGATCAAGCGGTTAAGTTCGACAGCATATTCCATCGGAAGTTCTTTGGTGAACGGTTCAATAAAACCGTTTACAATCAGAAGGCGTGCTTCATCTTCAGAAAGGCCGCGGCTGGTCAGATAGAAGAGCTGTTCTTCGGCGACTTTACTGACACGGGCCTCGTGTTCCATTTTTACATTTTCGGCATCGATTTCCATTGTCGGATAGGTATCGGAGCGGGAGTTTTCATCGATCAAGAGGGCATCACATTCGACAGAAATTTTGCTGTTTTCGGCCATCGGATATACCTTGGCCAAGCCGCGATAGGATGCTCTTCCGCCGCTTTTGGATATCGACTTGGAGGTGATCCGCGAACTGGTATTGGGCGCGGCGTGGATGACTTTTGCACCGGCGTCCTGGTGCTGGTCGCTACCGGCAAAGGCGATTGAAAGTATCTCGCCTTTGGCGCGTTCGCCGACAAGATAGACGCAGGGATATTTCATAGTAAGTTTTGAGCCGATGTTGCCATCAACCCATTCGACGGTAGCGTCTTTATGAGCCACAGCGCGTTTGGTTACCAGATTGAGGATATTGTGAGCCCAGTTCTGAATGGTTGTATAGCGGATATAAGAGCCTTCCAGCGCAATTAACTCAACAACCGCCGAATGCAGGGAGTTAGTTGTATAGACTGGAGCGGTGCAACCCTCGATATAGTGCACTCTTGAATTTTTATCGGCGATGATCAGGGTACGTTCGAATTGCCCCATATTCTCGGCATTAATTCGAAAGTATGCCTGAAGCGGCACTTTTACATCGGTGTTTGGCGGGACATAAATAAATGATCCACCGGACCAGACCGCCGAATTCAATGATGCAAACTTGTTGTCATTGGGCGGTATGACAGTACCGATATACTTTTTCACCAGATCTGGATGTTCGCGCAGCCCGGTATCCATATCCATAAAGATGACACCCTGTTTTTCGAGATCTTCACGGAATGAATGATAAACTACTTCCGATTCATACTGGGCGGAAACGCCGGCGAGGAATTTTCGCTCGGCTTCGGGAATACCCAACCGGTCAAAGGTTTTCTTTATATATTCAGGGACCTCGTCCCAGTTTTTGACCTGCTTCTCGGTCGGCTTGATATAGTAATATATGTCATCAAAGTCGATAGAATTTAGAATTTCAGTGTTACCCCATTTGGGCATCGGCTTTGATAAAAATATGTCGAGAGCGGCATGGCGGAATTTGCGCATCCAGTCCGGTTCCTGTTTCATCTGGGACATCATCTCGACCAGTTCATGGTCAATGCCTTTCGCCCCCTTGTGGAAGTATTCTTCCGGATCGTGAAAGCCGTATTTTTCAGCGTAATTTTCGCCTATATCGGAAATATTCGGCTGAGTTTTCTTTTTTACTATTTCTTCCATTTTATACTCCTGCTGAGGCGGTTTCTTTCATTTTCAGCCAGTCATAGCCTTTTTCTTCCAGTTCAAGGGCAAGTTCAGGCCCGCCGGAACGAACAATGCGGCCATTCATCATAACATGGACCTTATCCGGCTTGACGTAATTAAGAAGACGCTGGTAATGAGTAACCAGCAAGATTCCACCGTCTTCCCGGGCGGATTTGTTAATGCCATCGGCGACGATCTTCAGGGCATCAATATCAAGACCGGAATCGGTCTCGTCAAGGATGGCCATTTTCGGAGAAAGGACAGCCATCTGCAGTATTTCCAGACGCTTTTTCTCACCGCCCGAGAAACCTTCATTGACATAACGGGTGGCAAAATTTTTATCTATCTGAAGCAGTTTAAATTTGTCGGCTAGATTTTTGCGGAAATATTTTAAGGCATCGCTTCGTTCTCCTTCGCGGGCCTTAATGGCTGCTCTAAGGAAATTGGCGACCGTTACCCCCGGAATAGCCATTGGGTACTGAAAGCCGAGAAATAATCCGGCCAGTGAACGGTCAGTGGCGTCCATTTCAAGAAGATCCTGATCTTCAAGATAGGCTTTGCCGGCCGTAATTTCATAGTTGGGGTGGCCGGCCAGGGCATTGGCAAGGGATGATTTACCCGATCCATTGGGTCCCATGATAGCATGTTTTTCGCCCTTGTTTATTTCCAGTGAGACGCCCTTGACAACTTCGTTACCTTCAACGATAACGTGGACAGCTTCGACCTTAAATATCTGGTTTATATCTGTCATTTTATCCTCATATATGATTGGTTATATAACTATTTTCCTTCGTAAACCTGGATTTTGATGGGATTTTCCAGCGGATCTCTATTGAGCCGGGTCATCAATTTATAGTTACCCGAGACCAGGTCGGCCAGAGTAACATTTTCCAGAAAACTGCCTATAAAGCGGTCAAAAGTATACCACATGTGCCGGACTGAGCAGTCATCGTTGTGGACACATTCAACACCGTCGGCATTGTATCTTCGGCAATGATGCGGCCCATATATGGGCTCGCCAAGGGCGTCGAATATTTCTTTTAAAGGAGTCTCCTCCGGCGGTTTAGACAGTTTATATCCGCCCTTCCGTCCGCGGACAGCATTCACCAGCCCGGCCTGCTTGAGGATCATCAGTAATTTACCCGCGTAAGGTACTGATAATTTTTCTTCTTCGGCGATTTCAGGCAGTGTTATGGTTTTATTGACACCCTTTTTTACAAAGAGAATCATACATCGCAGTCCGTATTCTTCAAGTGCTGTAATCTTCATTTATCTTACCCTTATTTATTCATATATTCTATAATACTTTACAAAAATGTATAGTAATTTGTTCCCTGAAATTAGAAAAAACGGATTTATCTCAGCCGCGGGCAACAATGGAGCTATTTCGACCTTGACAAAACCGGGCTAAGCCGTTAATTTGTAACAAGATTTAAAGGAAATCTACCGGTCTCACTTGATTTTGGACTACTACTGACGATTTAGTCAATATAGGCATACAATTATAGCATTTACGGCAGATTCCTTTGGATTTGACAGCCGGACCACATAAGAGAGTTTGCAAATCGGGACCATAATGAAATCACGATTGATTTTTTTAGCTCTTGCTCTTCTGCTTGTATCATTTGGGCAAGCATCGGCCATTACAGTTAGAGCTGATGCATCGCCTCAAATTGCCCCTGACACACTCCTGGCGGATCAACCTTTTACGGTTGATATATATATGAATAATACTGACGAGAAGATTTATGGATACAGTTATACGATAAACTTTTACAGTCCGGACAGCAGTATAGTCGACTGGACTCATCGTAATATAAGGGCTTTGAGCGCTCATTCAACAGATCAGCCTCCGGTCAGTTATGCTGACAGTTCTATTCGGCTTTTGAACGGTTTTGTTTCGCTATGGAATATATTGAACCTCAGACATGGCTGGAGTTGGAACGGGACCTTGCCTGATACATTTAACCACACTGTTGCCTCGACCTATGGCTGGGAAGCCGGGTTGGGTGAGCAGAAATATTATGAATTCGCTTTACAGGTTCCCGAAGGGGGGACTCTTTGTGTCGATTCAGTCGATCATGAGAATGATACGTATGACTGGCTTTTCGATTTTCCAGTGCAATTTAACGGGCCGTACTGCTGGACATTCGTTTGCGAAGACGATTATGACTGCGATACGGTAAATAATGACATAGATAATTGTCCGGGGGTGGCCAATCCCGACCAGCTTGACGGTGATGATGATGGGATAGGTGATGCCTGTGATGCCTGTCCTGATGATCCGGACAATGATATTGATGAGGATGGTATATGCGGCGATGTCGACAATTGTCCTGATTCGGCAAATGCCGACCAGAATGATTTTGACGATGATGATGTCGGTGATGTTTGTGATAATTGTCCTGATAGTGCCAATTTTGATCAATTAAACTCCGATTCCGATGAATTTGGGGATGCCTGCGATAACTGCCCGGATATAACAAATCCGGATCAGTATGATTTAGATTTGGATTTTGTCGGAGACAGCTGCGATAATTGTATCAATACGGTTAATACGGATCAGACGAATGCCGATGGAGATACACTTGGCGATCTATGCGATAACTGTCCTGACAGCACTAATGATGACCAGGCCGATATTGATGGAGACGGCACAGGCGATGTGTGTGATAACTGTCCGGATATTTATAATCCGGAGCAGTCCGATATTGACGGAGATATGGTTGGTGACAGCTGTGATATCTGCCCCGAGGGATATGACCCTGAACAACTTGACAGTGACGAAGATGGACATGGTGACGGGTGCGATAACTGTCCGGATTTATATAACCCGGAACAGGTCGACAGCGACGGTGATGGGGTCGGTGATCTATGTGACAATTGCGTCGCTGTCTATAATGTCGACCAGGGTAATATAGATGGTGACACGCTGGGTGATTTCTGCGATAATTGTCATTTAGTACCGAATAATGACCAGATCGATTCCGACGGTGACGGTAAGGGTGATGTCTGTGATAATTGCCCGGATATTCCTAACTCGTACCAGACAGATTCGGATCAGGATGGGCACGGCAATGTCTGCGACAATTGTCCTGGAACGGCCAATCCAGATCAAATAAACAGCGATGCCGATTCTTTGGGTAATGCCTGTGATAACTGTCCGGACACAGAAAATATCGACCAGGCCGATTATGATAATGATAATGTCGGCGACACCTGTGATAATTGTTTCGATACTCCCAATGTTGACCAGGAAAACAGCGACAGTGATGAATTTGGTGACGCCTGCGACAATTGCCCCGGGATAGACAATCCTGATCAGATTGATTCCGATAATGACGGGCTGGGGGATCTGTGCGATAACTGTGATAATGTAGTAAATCCCGGCCAGATCAATTCCGACGCCGATTCGCTGGGTAATTTGTGCGATAATTGTCCGACCGTGCCGAATAATGACCAGATAAATTCGGATGGCGATACTTTTGGCGATGTCTGCGACAATTGTCCGACGGTGGATAATCAAAATCAGCTCGACAGTGATGGCGACGGATTGGGTGATGCCTGTGATGAATGTACCAATGACGCTGATAATGATATTGACGGCGACGGTGTTTGCGGAGATGTGGATAATTGTCCTACGATTGCCAATAGTGCACAGGACGATTACGATCAGGACGGCTTAGGTGACAGCTGTGATAATTGTATTGAAACCGCGAATGAAGAACAGATAAACTCCGATGGTGATTCGTGGGGCGATGCCTGTGATAATTGTCCTTTAATTGACAATGAAGATCAGCTTAATTCTGACAATGATATCCATGGCGATGTCTGCGATAACTGCATAAATATGGACAACGATGGCCAACTGAATTCTGATACCGATAGCCTCGGGAATGCCTGCGATAACTGTCCTGAAATAGAAAATAATGATCAATTAAATTCAGATAGTGATTTATGGGGTGATCTGTGTGATAACTGCACGGATATCGATAATAATGATCAGTTGAACTCGGATACGGATACTCTTGGAAATGCCTGCGATAATTGTGATTTTGCGGATAATGATGATCAACTTAACAGCGATGCCGATACACTCGGGAATGCCTGCGACAACTGCCCGGATATAGATAATTCGGACCAGATTAACAGCGATACCGACAGTCATGGCGATGTTTGTGATAATTGTATAGATATATCAAACGAGAATCAATTCGACAGTGACGGTGACGGCCTCGGTGACGCCTGCGATTTCGTATGCGGCGACGCGAATAATGACGGTTTGACTAATCTTCTCGATATAATCAGGATTATAAATTATTTATATAAGCTGGGTGATGCTCCGGTACCGATGCAGGCGGCGGATGTCGATAACAGCTGTGCGGTGAATTTGCTGGATATTACCCGGTTGATAAATTTCCTTTATAATTCAGGTCCCGGTCTGGACTGCCCGATTAATTGGCCTTGTTCGGCTAAGTAATAATAATTCATAGAGTTAGATATATTTTAATCAGGTATTCCCTGTCCGATTTTTTGGGAAAAAGCTTGACAAAAATGCGACATTCGGTTTAATTTCTTTATAGGATATTTAGGAAACCCGCAGCCTGGGCAATTAAGATTCGATTAATATAGAATTGAGAAAAAACTAACCGCGCTTTAGCCGAAGTGAGCCCGACACATCCGGCGCGCATTTTTTAAATCTAAATGAATAACTAACCCACGGAGGGAACCGTGAAGAATGTCAACCTGCTCCTCGTCCTGGTATTGACCTTTTTTCTTGCCGGTCAAGCCCAGGCCGTGATTGTCAGGGCTGATGCTCAGCCCCAATTAGCTCCCGACACGCTGGAGGTCGGAGCCCCCTTTACCGTCGACATCTATCTGACCAACAATTTCAGCATTGATGTTTCCGGGTACAGTTTGCCGCTGTATATGTATAGTCCCGACCAATCTATAACCGGTATAGTTCATCGCAATGTCGGAGCATTCAGTGCCGGCGATATTCACGGTGGCGGTTCATATGATGATTCATCGATCATTATGGTAAACCAGTATGACACGCTATGGACTATTTTAAACGAATGGTACGGATTCAGCTGGGATGGGTCACTGCCAGATACTATTAACCACACGGCGGCATCCATAACAGGCATTCCGGGAGACTGGCCGGAACACTTAATTTTCAAATTCGCCTTGCAGATTGATAATCCGGGCACATTTTGCGTTGATTCGGCTGATATTCCCGGAGGAACCTATGACTGGCTTTTTGATCCCTACCAGGAAAGCCATCCTTTTAACGGACCGTATTGTTTTGCAGTTGTTTGTGCCGGCGATTATGACTGCGACGGAGTACCGAATGCAAGCGACAATTGTCCGGGGATTGCGAATCCCAATCAGGAAGATGCCGATGATGATGACATAGGCGATCTATGCGATGAATGTTCGAATGATCCCGATAACGACGCCGACGGTGACGGATATTGTGCCGACGAGGACAATTGCCCTGATACTTATAATCCCAATCAACTGGATTCGGATTTTGACGGGGTTGGAAATACGTGCGATAATTGCACGACTGTATCCAATCCGGGACAGGAAAATGCGGATGGTGATTTATATGGCGACGCCTGTGACAATTGTCCCGATATTGCCAATAATGACCAGACCGATTCTGACGGTGATGAAATAGGCGATGTCTGTGATAATTGTCCCGGTGATGCGAATCCTAATCAGGAAGATGTCGACAGCGATGATGTCGGTGATATTTGCGACAATTGTCTTGATACTCCCAATACAAATCAGCAGAATTCCGATACCGATGAATTTGGCGATGCCTGCGATAACTGTCCTGATATCGACAATCCGCTACAGGAGGATGTAGATGCTGATGATGTGGGTGATGTTTGCGACAATTGTGTGAATACACCGAATACCAATCAGCAGAATTCCGATACTGATCCGTTTGGTGATGCCTGTGACAATTGTCCGACAATCGATAATGTCGATCAGACCGATGCCGACGGCGACAATGTTGGCGATCCCTGCGACAATTGCGTTGCGGATCCGAATCCCAATCAGGAAAATGCCGATGGTGACCTTTACGGCAATACCTGTGATAACTGCCCCAATACACCGAACGATGATCAGACTGATACGGATGGGGATGAGCACGGCGATGCCTGCGATAATTGTCCTGCTGATCCAAATCCAAACCAGGAAGATTCCGACAGTGACGGTATCGGCGATATTTGTGATAGCTGTCCGAATGATCCTGAAAATGATGCCGATGGTGATGACGTCTGCGGTGATGTAGATAATTGTCCTGATAATAATAATCCTAATCAGGAAGACTCCGATAGCGATGAAGTCGGCGATGCCTGTGATAACTGTCCGGATATTCCCAATACAAATCAGAGCAATGTTGATGGTGATCAGTATGGCGATGTTTGCGACAATTGTCCGACAGTGCCGAATAATGATCAGGCCAATGCCGATGGCGACAGCTTTGGCGATGCCTGCGATAATTGTCCGCAGGCGGATAATGAAGATCAGACAAATGGCGACGGTGACAGCTATGGTGATATTTGTGATAACTGCCCGTCAGTAACCAATGAAAATCAGGCCAATTTTGACGAAGACAGCCACGGCAATGCCTGTGACAACTGCCCGAACACTACCAATGAAGACCAGGCTGATGGTGATAATGATTATGTTGGAACGGTTTGTGATAACTGTCCGGATGTATTCAATCAGAGCCAGCAGAATTCCGATGCTGACAGCCATGGTGATGCCTGCGATAACTGCCCGTTTGTGGATAATGAAGACCAGGCAGATAGCGATCTAGACGGAGTTGGTGATGTTTGTGAATTTATCTGTGGAGATGCCAACGGAGACGAATTAGTCAATCTTAATGATATCGTATTTTTGATTAACTTCCTTTACAAGGCCGGCGCCGAACCGGATAATTACGAGGCCGCGGATGTAAACTATGATTGTAATATTAATATACTTGATATTACAACTCTGATTTCATTCCTATATTATATGGGACCCCCGCTGGATTGTCCGCCGATTTGGCCCTGCCCGTAAGATTGAACTAAATTTAGATGAAAGGCCGGCAGCTTTAAACCGCCGGCCTTTTTAATTTTTAAGAGTTATCAGGGATGATGAACCAATTGAGCTTCCAGTTACCGGAATTATCACTTTCAATACAAACGATTCCGGAATTGCGAAATTGAAACGAGCCCGAATCGACATCTCCGCAAATCAATAATGAAGTGAGTTTTTCGAGATGGGGCAGATGTCCAACAAGCATGGTGTTGCCCTGTTCTTCGAGAACTTTCTGTTTCATCAGATTGGGATCATCTTTCGGTGATAGACCGTCGGTTGTACTGACACCTTTATCAGGGGCGAGGTGCTGGGCGAATATTTGTGCGGTTTGTTCGGCTCGAAGTTTTCCGCTGTGATATATTTGTGCTATGCTCAGGTCGAGACCCTGGGCATATTTAGCCATTTTTTCAGTCTCATTGATGCCGGTCGTGGTAAGTGAACGTTCGGGATCGGTATCTTTTGATTTTGCTTCACCGTGTTGAACCAGATATAGCAGCATTATATCCTCCTGTTTCCGTATTGATTTCGAGATTCAGCAGCTTTGTTTATAAAACAGAATGAATAATATATCGTTCGTGACAATTTCAATTTTATTGTGAATATATTTCAAAAGTAAAAAAGCTCCGGCCAGAATATTGACCGAAGCTTTTTATATGGAATTATCAGGATCAGCTAACTTGTTCCTGCAACTGGTAGCGCCTGTAGATACGGGCGTATGACCCGCCGCCTTCGATCAGTTCATGGTGTTTACCCATCTCAATGACCCGGCCTTCATCCATAACGATTATGTTATCGGCCGATTCCAGGGTGTCGGGCCGGTGCGTTATCAGGATAGCTGTCATATCAGGCATAACCTCATGCAGCCTTTCCCAAAGAGCTGCCTCAGTGCGCGAATCGAGGGCCGAGGTGCAGTCATCGAGAATCAGTATCCTCGGTTTGTTTACCAGAGCCCTGGCGAGGGCCAGACGTTGTTTCTGACCGCCGGAGATTGACATGCCCCGCGTCCCGATAGATGTTTCGAGTCCTTTCGGGAATTGGTCGATTTCGCCTTTGAGCTGAGAAACCTCGACCGCCCAATCCAGGAGTTCAGCCGGTATGTCATCACGCCCGAAAGTAATATTATTTCGGACTGTATCACTAAACAGGACCGGCTCCTGAGGGACATAGCCTATATTTCTCCTAAGATCCGCCAGCTTAAACTGCTTAATATCGCGGCCATCGAGTTTGATCGTACCGCCGGTCGGATCAATCAGGCGCGGGATCATGTTTACCAGCCAGCTTTTGCCGGAGCCGACTTTTCCGACAACGGCAACAGTTTTGCCCGGTTCAATCGAGAATGAAACATTCTCGATGATATTATGGTCCAGCTCCGGAAAAGTGAATTGGACATTTTCGAATGTCAATCCACCCCGGGCTCCGCCATTTATAGGTATGCCGCCGTTTTCGGTAACCATAGTCGGCATCGCTTCGAGTTCCATCAGACGGTTTATAGAAACCGCCGACTGCCGCGATTTAACCAGGAACTGGCCGATGTCGAACATCGGGAAAACCAGCCAGGTAACGTAATACACAAAGGCGATGAGTTTGCCCAGTGAAAGATTACCGTGAATGGCCATATAACCGCCCGCGACCAGGACCAGGATAATGCCAAACTGCCAGATGTACTGGTACATCGAATCGACGATGGTCATTGATCTTATGGCCGAGATTTCAGCATCCCGGCGGTCGTCAACAACATCTTTGAAAAGCAGTTTTTGCGCTTTTTCTTTGACATAGGCCTTAACCACGCGAACGCCATAGAAACAGGCCTCCATAAAATCGTTCATAATCGAAATCCGCTTCTGGAGATGGTCGTATCTTTTATCAAGAATCGTGGCACTCTTGAAGAAGATGATGATCAAAATCGGAAGCGGCCCGGCCGACCAGAGGGTCAGCCAGGGGTCAATCAGCGTCATCATGGCCAGGGCGAAGATGATATGAAGCAGGGCTTCATAAAATCGGAATATCCCCGAACATGCAAACCATGACAATTTCTCCGCGACATCGTCGGTCATACGGGTGACCAGATCACCGGTCCGGAACTTGTTAAAAAAGTCCGGACCTTTCAGGGTGACGCCGTTGAAAGCATCCTGGCGAAATTCCCATTCCAGTTTGATATTCATCCAGGCCCGATGGCTCTGCACTATGGCATAAGTAACCGAAGCCAGAAAGCCGAGCGCGACGAGGCCGAGAGTGAATGTCGCGGCGGTGGATAACCCCAGCGATTGACCGATGTGGTTGGCCGTGATAGCAATATCATTATCGGGCACGACCAGCCCGGCTTTTATATAGTCCACAGTAAATTCGATAAACCGCGGGATAAAGACCTGGAACAGGCTTTGTATTGGGGTCAGGAATATAAAAACCGCCAGTACATAGGGATATTTCTTATAATATCGCCACAGCCATTTTATTTTATCCAACATTGCTTGCTACTCCGTTTTTATATTTGAACTGCAGGTGGAACAAACGAGAATAATATCCATTCTGCAGGATCAATTCAGTATGTGTTCCGCGCTCAATTATTTCGCCGCGTCTGATAACCAGAATCTCATCGACATCGAGAATGGTGGCCAGCCGATGGGCAATAATAAGCGAGGTTCGTCCGGCCATCAGCTTTTTAAGCGATGACTGTATGGTGCGCTCGGTTTCAGGATCGACCGAACTGGTCGCCTCGTCGAGGAGCAGAATATCGGGGTCCGATGCCAGAGCGCGGGCAAATGACAATAGCTGCCTTTCACCGCGGCTGAAATTGGAGCCCTTCTCTGAAACCTCGGTATCGTAACCATCGGAAAGTCGGCTGATAAACCGGTCAGCTTCGACGGTTTTAGCCGAGCTTATTATTCGCTCCTCGCTGATGTGTCCCGAATCGAGAGAGATATTCGATTTAACCGAAGCGGGGAAGAGGATGATGTCCTGCAATACGAGGGCAAATCTCTTGCGCAGCTCGGCTATCGAGATATCCCGAATATCGATACCATCGACAGTGATGCGTCCTTTTTGAGGATCATACAATCTCAAGAGGAGCGATATCACGGTCGATTTTCCGCCACCGGTCACTCCTGCAAGGGCGATTCGTTTGCCGACCGGAATTTCAAATGAGACATCCTTCAAAGCCCAGTTGTCATCACCGGTATAGGAAAACCAGACATTTTCGAATTTAATCGAATGCTTGAGTTTTTCCCACCAGACCGGGTTTTTCGGCTCGTGCAGAGTCGGCCTGGTCGACAGCAGAGCGAATATCCGCTTAGCGCCGGCGATGGCTTTCTGAATGGTCGACAGCTGTTCCGAGGTTCGCCAGATCGGGTCAAAGGAGCGCCAGATCAGGATGATAAACATACCGATAGTACCAATCGTGATGGTCCCCGATTCGATCCAGAGAACGCCAAAAAAGAGTGTCAGCGCGATCATCACATATTCAAAGAAGAAGACCGTGTTGAAGAAGAATACGACGGCGATATTGACATATGAATCCTCTTCGAATTTGCGCCGGTTGGCCTCACTGACTTTATGCCGGGCATAGGCACCGCGGTGGAAAATCTGGACAATCGACATCCCATGAAGGAACTCGGCCAGCTGAGCGGTAACCTCGGCCATTCTTTTTCGCACTTCCAGAAAGCGGTGGGTCGTTTTCTTTTCGAAAACATAGACCAGGACAGCAACAACGGGAACGATCATTATCAGTATAGAAGCCAGCCGCCAGCTAAAATAGAACATCGCGGTGAAGATACCGGTGATCAGGATTAGATCCCCGACCAGCAGGACCACCGTATTGGTAAAGAGGAAGCGCAGGGCTTCGGTATCAGATTCAACGCGGGCCATGAGTCTTCCGACCGGATTTTTATCGAAGAACGATATATCCAGCGAGAGGATATGGTCGAACAGTTTTCTTTTCAGCTTGACCATAATACTCTGGCCGATAGTCTCCAGTTTTATGCGCTGGATATACTGAAGAACCAGTGTTACACCCTGGATGGCGAAAATTATCCCGACGGTCCAGAGGAGTCCCTGGAAATCCCGATTCGCGATGTCAACGTCGAGAGCACGTTTCATCAGGATCGGCCAGAAAATTGATAGAACAGTCGCCCCGGCCAGTAGCATCAGGCATAGTAAGAGCGGCCATTTATGGTCCCTTAGAAGGGGAAGAAGCTTGCCGAAAGCCTTTTTGGAACTTATGTCGGCCTCTTCTTTATTCATTTTTTCATCGATGTAGAAATCAGTCGTCATCTTAATACCCTATCGGTTCAGGTTAAAAGCCTTTGTTACCGCGGGTTCAGCCGGGTGCAACAAAAAAACCCGCCGAACCTTTCTTTTGGTCGCGGCGGGTTTTCTATCAAAAATCTTGTGATAATTTTCACAAAGTTGATAAACCTCCACCGCCGCGGCAATTTGGAATAAGCCCTGCATTCTGGAATTTCATGTTGCTCATTAAATAGATTCCTTTTGTTCGTTGCGGTTTTTGGTTTAAATTAACACAATAAATTTAGTTACGTTAAACTTTTACGAATTGTTTCGTTAAAATATGTTTTTTTTTGAGGGGGGCAAGTAAAAAAATCGACAATTTTATTAATTTTTTGTAAGAGGAATGGGATAAGGGTAATGACATTTGATTGGTGATTTGCGCAAATTGGTTGATAATTAACTGTTGCATGTGCGGTTGGAATCGGTTATTATCTAAGCCTGAATAAAGTAGAAGTGACCATGCCCCCGTAGCTCATCCGGATAGAGCATCTGCCTTCTAAGCAGAGGGTAGCAGGTTCGAGTCCTGCCGGGGGTATTTAATTTGCTCCCAGACAACAACTTCCAGCTACATCCTAAAATTGAAACAAGGCCCAAAACGGCAAAAAGGGCCTCTGACAGGAGAGTAGTCATGGAAGATCATCTCAAGAGATTGTACGAACTGGTCGATGAACTTAAGGTGGGATCACACTGGAAGACTTACGTCGATGCGTTTGTCTTCGGCTGCAAAATAAGAAATTTGGCACCCCGCACTCTCAACGTGTATGCAGAACGATTGGGCTACTTGGTTCGACACCTCGAAGAAAAGGGCATCGATATCGAAGACATTACAAAGCAGGATATCCAGGATTACCTGCTTTCATTGATCGGCAACGTCTCTGACGAAACCGTCAATGGACGAATCCGCGTATATCGGCGTTTCTTCAATTACCTCGAGGAAGAGGGGCTTTGGGATAAGCCCAATCCCACGCACAAGCTGAAGCTGATTCGCACATCCAAGAAAATCAAGCCCGTAGTCAGCCCGGAGCAAATCGGAAAGGTTCTGCAGACTCTCAATAAATCGACATTTGAGGGTTATCGTAATCTCACAATGATTATGACTCTCTGGGACACCATGATCCGAAAAGAGGAACTGATTACACTCAAGCTCGATCATGTAGACCTGCGAAGTGGTTTAATCAAAGTTTATGGCAAGGGCCGAAAAGAACGTCAGGTGCCGATGGGTGCCAAGACTATCAAAACGCTTCATTTTTATCTGAACCGCTGGCGCAATGGTACAAAAGGAAATCTTGTATTTTGTCAGCGCAGTGGCAAGCCCATTACTTCCCGGCATTGTCATAAAATAGTTCAGACAGTCGGCCAGAAAGCAAATGTGAATATATATCCGCATCTAATCAGACACAGCGCGGCTACCTACTTCATCCGCCAGGGAGGTTCTCCTGTAATTTTGCAGAAAATTCTGGGCCATACTTCGCTGACGGTCACCCAAAACTACTTACACATGGATAACAAGGATATGGTGGATATGTATGGGCAGTTCAGTCCGAGTAATGCTTTAACAATGTAATGCACTCGCAAAGATCTAGAACTTCTATTTTTCCGTATTTATAAGGTCTTTGAAGTCCACCAAGAAGTTTATGGGTGAAATAAATATTGACAACACATAAATGCGCCTTAAATTGATTTCATGGGCCTGAACCGTTCCGGGGTTGCCGGAGAGTAACAAATGTGAGATATTACTGTTATG
>CAZDPY010000020.1:0-65735 GCA_964507455.1 uncultured Ignavibacteriaceae bacterium | reverse complement strand
CAAACTATGTCTTAACTTTTTGAACACTCGTGTCCGAATTGTTTGAAGACGTACAGAATACTGGCCATCATTCCTCCGTTAGAAACACGTTAGAAAATATAAAAAACGGAGAAGTAATTGTCAATAACTTATTGTAACATAATGGAATATTTGGTTAGAAAAAAATAAAGCGGAGGAGGTAGGATTCGAACCCACGGTACCTTGCGGTACAACGGTTTTCAAGACCGCCGCTTTCGACCACTCAGCCACTCCTCCGTCTTATCCTTTGACATCTACGAATAAACAGGCTAATCGTTCCGATGTCAAGCCCATAAAAAAACGGGCGCCGAATAATCTCAACGCCCGTAAATCATGTATTCCTTAAAAGTTAACGGTTTCTCAAATTTTCAAGAGCCGAAAACCAGGCGCCTTTGGCAGTGGTACGCGTTCTACACTGTTCAGTGCCGGTCCAGCGGGTAGTTGCATTTTCATAGGTATAAGTCATTTCGCCGTCATTGAATACAAAATCGGCTGTCCATCCGCCATTCACATTTAGACTATCCAGTTCACTGCTACCGGTACAGCTAAGCCCAACGTTATAAGCGAAACTGGCTGTTCCTGTTAAAGGACAACCATCCATGGTCGCTACCACTTCATCAATAAGTATATCATTTAAAGTATGGACGTAATCCATATTCAAATCACATTCACCAGAATCACCGACAAAGTGTATATCAACCGAGTCAATGGAGGTCCCACTTGCAGAAAATTCTTCAACCCCATATTCTCCTGTTATTACAAAAGAGGCATGATTTGAAACATCGACGGTTTCATATTCCGAATTTTCCGTCAGATCAAAATGCGTTCGTATATCCATAGTTGTCGTAGTTGAATCCGGTTCATACATATATCCACCGGCCCCATTACCATATCTTATGGAATCTATACCGCCATAGTGCATACTGTCATCAGTATTGCCGACTATTACGCTGCATGAGAAAATATGCCAGTAATTGGATGTATCATAGCTGTTGACATTTAAATAAACAATACCGTCATCAGCGGCATTTAAGAGCGGCGACTCCTTGGCGGCATCCTCCGCATACATCGGCAGGGCCATCGATATATTAATAAGATTCACCAAATGCTCAAAATTCCCCTGTCCGACCATCTCGGTCATAAATTGAAAATTGGGATCGTCTTCAGTTCCGATCTGCTTTTCCTCTGAATCTGATGAACTTTCATCGCAGCCGGTGATAACCAAACCAGCCCCAAGCAACATCGTTAAGAGAATTAATAGTAATCTCTTCATAACCTCTCCTTACTTTAGATTGCATCTTCAATTGTCCTTTATGTCAACATCGGAAATTAAAACCCCAATGTTAAGTGAATTTTTAATTTTTTTTATAGAGCAGGTAACGATTAAGTTATTGATAGACATTATAAAATCGAACAGATGATATCCCCTTTATCATTTTTTCCCCTGCGGGCCGCCATACAGGCCAATATCAGAGCGGCTCCCGTCTATATCTGAAATATCCGGATGGCCGCTGTTTAATGCCGGTGAATTTTCCTTCAAGAGAAAAATAAATTCTCCCAAAAATAACGGATTAGCTGATAGATTGCCTTTTATGTCTGTTTGATCCCAGATATCCCGGTAATTGTCTTCTTTATTGTTCCAGACAATATTATGGGAAAATTCCCATTTGGCCCAGTCGCCGTAATTCCAGATACCTACACAGGGACAAACCCATTCATTCCTCCAGCCGTTTTCGGTAACTATATTATTCACGATTCTCCCCCGGCTCTCCGTTGACCACGGTGCGATACCGCAGTTGCCGTTATGGTGCACTACATTATTGATAATATCCATAAAAGATTGACCTGTCGCAATAATGCCCCATCCAAGATTATCGAAAACAGCATTATTCCTGGCAACTACCCAGGATGTCCCAAAGGCGCCGATCCCCTTCCAGTAACCGGTTACAATATTTCTGTATGCATGGCAGGTAGCATCCCAGGTTACGCCTATACCGACTCCCCGACCGTCCTTTATCAGACAGTCACTTATTGTTGCATTGGCTCCCCGGTACAGTGCGATACCATCCCAGCCATTATTAATTATGCGGCAATTATCAATATTTATTTCTGAACCTTCACGACCGAATATTCCCCCGATACCGACAACGACCGTATCAACACGGTGATTATTATCTATTATATCAACATCCTTAATCTGTACTCTTGAATTGCGAATGACAATTGCGGCATCAGTCGCCCTTCCGTCGGCGTCCCGGCGACCGTCGGTTATTGTCAAATCCTTGATGGTAACATCCGGAGCATCGATAATAAAAAGTCCATATCCAGCCCGCGTCCGAAGGATTGTTTTTTCTCTATCGGTACCGATCAAGCAAATCGATTTTCCCTTGAGAACAAATCCATAAGTTGCCCCGACCGGAGTTTTATGCTCTTCGCAGTTTCCGCAGAGAGAATCGGTGAAACTCCTGGGAACGGCTGTAAATGCCTTCGCCCCCAGCAAAATAGTGTCGCCGTCGCTGGTATAATCAAGAATTGCCTGAAGATCGGAACCCCGTTCGATTGTCAACGTTCTTGATTGAGCCCCCGGGATACAGAGAAGAACGAGTATAATGCCGGCGACAAGACTGGTAACAAAATATCTTACATTCATATTGAATGTTATCTAATTTATCTTATATAAAACCGCAAGTTTTTTACATATTTACCAGCCGGCTGTACCGGTAAAAATCTCCCTGGCCATTTATATCAAACTGTTTCCGAAATTCTTCATAATCGAACCACATCTCATCTCCCTCGGGATCGGGCTTTGGCATGTAAAAGGACATGGCAGCGTCGCCACCCTGAGCCACAATCATCTTCATTCTACCCTCTGGATTCATAGCGACGTCCACGACAACCGCGACCCTGGCTTTAGTAGAATCATTTTCATCGACGGCTATAAAAATATCGCCGGGAACGATTATCTTCTGATTGGTTTTTTCCAGATTTTTTTTCAGCGAACCGATTGAATTATTGTAAACAATAAATTCCAGGAAACGGTAGAATTCTTTTTCTGATTTATATTTGGGTTCCTTTTCTTTAAAGACCCAATGTCCCTGAGCATTACGGCTGTATGTCCCGCTAAGCCACTTATTGAAATAGACGGTATCGCCTTTACCGATTATAAATGGAAAATCATCGATCTTATCAATTACCCGGAGATACTCCATAGCAAGCTGAAGAGGTAAATCTTCCTTACGTTGATTTGTCGAGGCAATGCCTATATCCAAAACAGCCGCTACTTCGTGGCTTTCCTTTAGCTTTTGATCGTCCCAGCGCACAACCGGATGATCATCCGCCTCCAATGGGAAATTCGTAAGCCACGCCATATAGCGGGTCATATCAGCGGACGGAAAACGTTCGAAACCGGGGGGATTTGGGAAGACTCTAAGTACCGTACGTTCGCGATCGTAATCAAGAGAAAATGGATAAATGTCAGATTCTGGTTCCTGGGCAAATATGGCACCAGAAATGAACATCGAAATTAATAGAATAATTACCGTTTTTTTCATAACATTCTCCAGTTGCGGTTATTCATATTTGAAATCTCGGTTAATCTTATTTAGAGCCCTTTTGAATTTACTCTCATCCTGGTAAATAAAAGAGATATTCAATTTGCCGAAAAGCTCTTTTATCGATTTTATAACAGTATTAAATGTCTTTCTATCTTCGAGTTCAATTTCCAGTTCATAATCTTTGGAGCCATCCGGAAAGGTCGTAATATCCATTTCAAATTTAAGATTAAAATCTCCGTCAGAATATGGAAAGACCGTCCGGCGAGTCATGAACGCAAATTTATTCGCAATTTTTTCTGAATCACCGAATTTATCCAATTGCCTTTTGATTGAATCGGGCAGCTCGGATTTCATGAGATCATTCTGAATAAATCTGCGGGCGGTTTCCAAAGGTATTTCGGCCTCATATTCGGGGCGGACCGTCAGGCCGCTTACATCTTTGCGGGATAATCCTTTCAGAGTAACCAGCGCCTTTTCAGCCTGACGTCTCACTCTCAATGCCCAGCCTGAACGTGAAAGCTCCCAGTCTTCGGTATCGAAAAAGACATTTTCAAGTTCCTTGTCCTCAATAGATTCCGGAAGCGCCTCGCGCAGAGTCAGGTAGTTCTTTTCGGACAACAGATTAAGCTTTATTTCTTTCTCTTCGGACATAACACCAGGATTTTAAGACTTACTTTATATACAATTAAATGAAAGGAGCCGTTCACTTATAAATATGAACGGCCCCAAAAAGAAATATGTCAACAATTATTTAAAACGTTTCGGGAAACGGGCTTCCCATTCAACGACGACCGGGCTGGCAACAAAGATCGAAGAATAAGTTCCCACACAGACACCAATTATCAATGCCAGTGAAAAGTCGTGCAGGACTTCACCGCCGAAAATAAACAGCGTGACAACCACAACCAGAACCGAAATGGTTGTCATAATCGTCCGCGACAAAACTTCGTTAATTGAGCTGTTGACCGTATGAACGAATTCGCCTTTCTTTCGGAATTTGCGTAAATTCTCACGAATTCTGTCATACACAACAACCGTATCCGTTAGCGAATATCCGGCAAGAGTTAATAGTGCAGTTACAACCAGAAGGCTAATTTCCTTATTTAAAAGGAAGAATATTCCCAGTACCGTTAGCACATCATGAAATGTTGCAATCGTCGCCGCAACGCCGGAGCGGAAGTCGAACCTGAGGCCGATATAAATTATCATTCCCAGGACGGAAAGCAGCACCGCCCATCTGGCGCTGTTTTTTAGTGATTCCCCTACAGCCGGACCAATAACATGCTCCGAATCTCTGTGGAACTCATTACCCGCAAAGCTCGATTCTATAATCGATGTCAGTGAATCAACCGCGTTCTTAATAACCACCGGACCTTCTTCGCCCTCAGTTTCCTCCGCCGCAAATGTTTTTATTCGAATCATATACGAGTTTTCGACATTGTGCCGTTCGAGTTTCTGAATGGAGGCCTCCGGAAAGCCATTATTCGTAATAGCCTCTCGAAGCTGACTGATACTAACCGGCTTTTCAAAATTGCCCTGTAACATAGCCCCGCCGGCAAAATCGATTCCCATATTGGCGCGGTTCATAAGTACCGCTACAAAGGCCACCAGCCCCACCAGAATCAGTATCGCCGATAAGACGAAAGCTTTTCTGCGGTGACCGATAAAATCTATATTGGTTTCACCTATTATCCTGAACATTGACATTCTCCTTTATATACTCAGGGTTTTGTACTGTTTGCGGAAGTCAAAAATGGTCTTGGTTATGACCACCGCGGTGTAGAGCGATATCAGGACACCCCAGAACAATGTAACCGCAAAGCCCTTAATCGGGCCGGAGCCGAATAAAAACAGCGCCAAAGCCGTAATGAGGGTAGTTACATGACTGTCTACGATCGTCCACATGGCCCGGTTGTAACCGGCATCGATCGAAGCACGGACAGTTTTTCCAGTACGGAGTTCCTCACGGATTCGTTCAAATATCAGGATATTGGCATCAACCGAGATACCTATTGTCAAAATAATCCCGGCGATACCGGGCATCGTTAAGGTCGCGCCATAACCGGCCATAATGGCCAGAAGGAAAAAGATATTAAAGACCAGAGCGACATCTGCAATAACCCCGGAGACCCGGTAATAAATACCTATTAAGAACAAAACAAAAAGGAGTCCGACGGCTGATGATACAAGCCCCTTTCTGATGGAGTCAGAACCAAGAGTCGGACCAACCACGTTCTTTTCTATTATTTCAACCGGAGCCGGGAGTGCACCAGCTCGAAGCATATTGGCCAGCGTAACAGCATCCCTATATGTCGCGCCGCCACCCATGGTAATCTGCCCCTGAGTGCTAATTTTCGATTGAATAATCGGGGCCGATTCGACGCGGTCGTCGATAACAATTGCCAGCGGTTTACCAAGGTTGGCCGAAGTCAGCCGGGCAAATGCAGCGGCGGCCCTTCCGGACAGCCTGAAGTCTACAGTCTGCTCCCCGAATTGCCCCTGGCCGGTGCTAATGCGCTCAAGGTGTCTGCCGTAAAATTGCACCTTAGTCTTTAATACATATAGTCTGTAGACCGGCCTTTGTTCGACTGTCTCTTCGCGGGTTGACCAGGAAAACTGAATTTCTTCCGGAATAAGCCTCTGCACCTGCGGCATCTCCAGCATTTTCTCGACAACGGCACGATCCCGCCTCGCTACAATATAACCAGGCCAGGGGGTTCGCATATTATTGTAATCGCTGAAAAGAAAATGTTCGAGGTACTGGGAAAAAGGCCTGCCTTCATCATAGTATAAGTCTTCATCCATCACCGGGTCGGCATAAAGATCTTCTTCCAATGTATCTGTTTCACCTGTAGTATCGGTATCCATGAAATCAAGAGGATCAGCCTCGCCGGTTTCCGGTTCAGCTATTTCGAGCGGATCCATTCCCGGTTCCGGTTCAACCATTTCAAACTCAAGACCTTCTTCTTCTTTGACCTCGGCCACAACAGAATCTATCTGATTTATAAGCATCTGAGCGTTTTCAAAAGTTTCAGGCAGCTTAAACAGGAGTTGCGCCTTTTCGCCGATAAGTCTTTCGGCCTGTTCGGCGTCTGTATATCCGGGCAGATCGACAATGATTCTATCCTCGCCCTGCTTTTGAATCACCGGCTCAACCACACCCGAATAGTCGACACGGTTTCGGATTACCTGTATTGCCCTCTCTACGGCACCGTCACGGGCGGAAGGTTCAATCTGGTCAAGACGAACCCGGAGGACCATATGTATTCCTCCCTGTAAGTCAAGACCGAGTCTCATGGCTTGTGCTTCGAGTTCGCCGACCGAACCGGGGTTGCGCTGTTCCATCCGCTCTTTTTCTTCGGCGGACATCGCCCAGAGACGAATAGTACTCCAGGAGCCGATGATGGCCAGAATGATGAGAGCGATAGTAATGACTATACGCCAGCTTTGACTGCTCATAGAATTATCCCTGTTATTAGATGGTTAAATATTATATACTTTTTTATGAGATAAAAACGGAATAGAAATCAGGAAGTTATTTAACTGGTGCCGGATGGCTTGGCACCTACAAGAGTAAATTCGTGCGCTTTATCCGGGGAAATGAAAGATACTGTACCCAGCCGCCAGTAGCGGTCCGAATCGGTTCGACTAACATCACTAACAACATGCCCGCGAAGAATCGGCCGAACTTCATCAAAATTATACCCGGATACTACGGCAGGTACTGTTAGAAAGATCGAACCGGAATTTCGACCATCATGCGGCTCACCACCCATAGAGCGGGTTTTGCCAGGCAAAACTATGTCACAGAACGTTCTTGAGTCCGAATCGGTATCGACTCTCCCCACAAAAACCAGAACCGAGCTGAAAAACATTACCGCCATCAGGCTGATAATGATTAACAATCCCCGGGTCGAATTCTCGACACTATTTTTCCTTAATATAGTCATAAAATTTGTCCCAATATATTCTAAATCGGCCTTTTGTCAATCCGAATTTCAAATTTTGACCTTGACATAACCGCCCCCGGAAAGTAGCTTAAAGTTTTAATAGAGTTAAACTTAGAGTTTTTGAGGATTATATTAGATATTTGTTGGCGAACGGATAATTGTATAATTTTTAAACACCTTTGCTAAATCAGGAGGGAAAATTGAAGAAAATAGATTCCGGCAAAAAGCTTACCTGCATATTTTTCGCATTTGCTCTAATGATATCCATTTTTATTGCCGGATGCAGCGAAAAACAGGGAGCTTCTGTATCGCAGCTTTCCAGCGATGTAAACCGATTCGTCATGGACAACGGAATGGAAGTTATCCTCAAAGAAAACCACTCTTCGCCGATGATTACCAGTCTGATTTTCGTCAAGGCCGGAGCAAAATACGAAAATGAATACAACAATGGGGTCACTCATTTTCTCGAACATCTTTTATTCAATGGAACAGCCAATAAGACACAGGAAGAAATAGATCATGGCATAGAAAAACTGGGTGGTTATATAAACGCATTTACGAGGAAGGAGTTTACCGCCTACCTGGTCCTGATGCCGAAAGACTATATTGATTACGGAATCGCTACTCAGGCCGATATGCTGTTTAATTCGATCTTCCCGGAAGACAAACTAAAAAAGGAACGGGGTATTGTCACCGAAGAGATAAAAAAGGATAAAGATGCCGAGGGTGCCCCGGCTGAAGCATTTTTCGCACGAAAAGCGATGGCCGGAACACCATACGATCAGCCAATACTTGGTTACGAAGAAAATATCGCCAATATCCCAGGGGAAGCAATTATAGATTACTATAAGACATATTATGCTCCCAATAATATGACGGTTTTAATTATCGGAGATTTCGACTCCGATGAAATGAAAGAGAAGGTTGAAAATATATTTGGTCAATTTGAAAGCGTCGAACTCCCCGATCTACCCAAATTCCAGTATCGTCCAATTAAGGGGAAAAACACCTTTAAAACGGCCGCCAATGTAAAATCTACTTACATAAAATATTCAATAGAGGCCCCACATTTTTCAGAAAATGATTATTATGCCTTCCAGCTGCTCGAAGATTACCTTTCTGATAGCGAAAATTCGCCTATCATAAAGTCCCTTAAATCAGGCGGCGAATCCCTAATAACCGATTTTGCGGCATATCTCGACACTAAAGAAGAATTCACCCGTCTGATACTTGAAATCATAACTGAAAATCCGAATGTGACCGATTCGGTCATAGCTATAACGGATAGTACAATCACATCGCTTGCGCAAAATACAATGACTGAAGACCTGCTTAAAGGCTACAAAATTTCTCGACGAGCCAATGAGATTTATATGTCCGAGAAATTACATTTTTACGGTTTTACTATAGCACCTCTGATGGCAATTACCGGCTGGGAATTTTTCAAAGACTTCTACGACAACCTCGATCAGGTAATACTGGCCGATATTAATTCTGCGACAGAAAAGTACTTTTCCTCTCCAGCCTTCATTACGACCGCTGTGTATCCTCAGAGCGATCCGGATGTCGATATTTTTCAGGTCAGCGGACCGGGAGAGAATACTGTGGAAGAATATTTTGCACAGGCCGATTATCCCGAATACGATCTCGAATCCGGCAGCCGTTTCGAATATCCCGAAGCTGAGCTAGAACCTGACGGAGATGAAGTGCACGCCCAGTACCTGAAAGAAATTCTTCCCAACGGCCTGACGATTATAATAAAATCCAATCCCGACAGCCGAGTCTTCGCACTTAATGTCATCGGCAAGAACCGTTCGGCAAATGAACCGGAGGGCAAAGCGGGCATTACCGATTTCGTTAACCGCATGATTGAAAAAGGGACACAAGCCCGAAACGCCGAGCATCTCGCCAGCGAGCTTGCCTCGATTGGCGCCAATGTAACTCTTTATGATAATCCCTGGATACCATTCGATGACAGGTACACCACCAGACAATTTTCATTTATGAAATTTGAAACGATAGACCGCTTTACTGAAGATGGAATAGCGCTTTTTGCGGAGATGATAAAAAACCCGAGATTTGATTCGGCGGCAGTCGAAGACGTTAGGCAGGAAATTTTCGGGCTTCTGGGACGTAATTCCGGATCCACATATAAGACCGCGAGACAGTTGTTTTATGAAACTCTCTTCGCCGGAACCGCCTATACCAAACCAATTACTGGGACATTCAGGACAATCAATGCGATAACTGTCGAAGACCTGAAAGAACACCACAAAAAGTTCTATTCCCCCCAAAATATGATTATTACGATTGGCACAAACGAAGAGCCGGAAAAAATACTGACTCTTCTAAAAGAGCATTTCGAATCAATGCCACAACCAGAAGTTGAATATGTCTTGGCAGGAATTCCCTCGAAGGTTGAGAAAGTCAATAGAGCTCACGAGAAAATGACAAAAGAACAGGTTTATATCTACATTGGCAATCTGCTGCCCTCAGCAAAATCGGAAGATGCTGCCGCTATTAAAGTTGCCAATACCATTTTATCGAATAGAATGCGGTATAATCTAAGAGAAAAACAGGGACTTGCCTATTCAGTCGGATCTGGTGTTAATTTTGACAAAGATTTCGGTTGGTTGATTTGCAGCATGGGAACGGGGGCGGCAAACTTTGAAAGAGCCCGCAAGGGGATGATTGCTGAAATAGAGAGACTCAAAAACGAACCGCCCACAAAAGATGAACTCGAAGAAGCAATCAATTCTCTCTGGGGTTCAAATCTGATGGCAAAATTATCCCGGATAAATCAGGCCTATTATATGGGGGTCAATGAATATCTTGGCCTTGGATATAATTATGATGACACCTATATAAACCGGATTCGCGAAGTAACGCCGGAGAAGGTGATCGAAGTGGCGCAAGAATATTTTAACACTGAAGGCTATGTTCTTGCAACCGCTGGAGACATTTAGCGTTAAAATTTTGGAACCAAATTTAAAAATAAGTGTTGACAATTATATATTATGGCCGATATTTCGGTATGTTAAAGATCGTTTCCGTAAATGCTTTTTAGAGGCATAATTTTTTGATTAATCCCATAAAGCGAAATCTCGGAACCGAAGCGCAATGGTGCGCATGAACTATGTATCTTGACCCGCATTTATATGAAAATGAGCAAAGGTCAGGATATTGAAACGTGGAGATAGAATGAATATCTACGTAGGAAATCTGTCGTTTGATACGACTGAGGATGAATTACGCCAGGTCTTTGAAGATTTCGGCGAAGTCTCGAGTGTGAATATCATCCAAGACAAGTACTCAGGGAAATCCCGAGGTTTTGGCTTTGTTGAGATTCCCGATTCCGAATCAGCCCAATCAGCCATTGACCAGCTTAACGGCAAAGACCTCAATGGTCGGGCCCTCAATGTCAATGAAGCTCGCCCGCGTAATGATAACCGCGGCGGCGGACGTGGCGGCGGCGGACGTGGCGGCGGTGGCCGTGGCGGTGGTCGCGGACGTTACTAATTGATGTATATCATCGCCCAGTAAGGCGACTTGAATTATACAAAATTAAAGGCCGGGATTTATATCCCGGCTTTTTTATTAGTAGAATCAATCAGACTATATTTTGATTACCGCTCTATCTTTCTTTGACCGCGAAGCTTTAGATATAAAAGGCTCGCCACCATACCGAAAACTATATGGGTTACAATCGATATCCAGTTTCGCGCCCCCTTAAACCAAGGAAAAAGTCCGGTAAACATATAAAAATTAACAAGGTACAGGAGTATACCGAGAAGTGCCCCCATAATTGCGGCCGGTATCGGCTTGGGACGTGCAACAGCCGCTCCAATCGAAGTATACAGAATGGATAATCCATAGTGCAGGAGAAGGGCTGCAATAATAATACCAATTTCAAAGGTGGCCGGAGGAGGCAACGCTTCACTGCCCAAAATAATCGCCGCGATTTTGCGAAGGGTAAACCAGGGACTGGCTCCATTGATTACGGCATTCAGTGAAAGGTGTACTATCAGAAAGGCGGTACCCGCAACACCTCCGGCTGCGGCAGCCGATCTGATTGCTTTTAACGCAGTTGAGGGCTCTTTATTATTATCAGTCATATATGATCATAGAACCTGTCTAGTAAAGAAATTTTAATTTGCTATATGTTACTTATTCCCGAAACGTTCTTAATAATTATCAAAGCCGGAAAGAAAATCTTTCCGGCTTTCGTAATGGCATTTTGTCGATTTCTAACCGAAGAACTGATGCAGCCATTCCAGCCAGGCCGGCCAATCACCGCCAAATAGAACCAGGCAAAGCCAATCATGTAATGCAGCCCACCACATACCAAATCCTCCATGTTAAGTTAAGGGGCCAATTCCCCTTTTTATTGAAAAAAATGCTTAAATCTAAGTGAGTATCTCAGATGAAAATTAAGTTGCTGATAAATCTTAAGATATTGAATTGAGCTTACATTGTCAATATATGAGTAAATATATCCTTGCTATAGCATTTGCCGCAAAAAATGACCTGTATAAGGAAAATACAGCTTGCACAACAGAACTTCGTTAGCTAACATTTCATTATTGATTTGAAATATAAGGAGGTTTTCCATAGGCGAAAAATTCATATTTCATATGTATGGCCTGAATAAATTTTACGGCCAGAAACAAGTCCTTAAGGATATAAGCTTAAGCTTCTACCCCGGCGCAAAGATCGGAATTGTGGGAGAAAACGGATCTGGAAAATCGACCCTTCTTCGCATAATGTCCGGCCGGGACAAGGAGTTTCAGGGCCATGCCGAAATTACGCCCGGTTATCGTGCCGGCATGGTCGAGCAGGAACCTGAGCTCGATTCTTCCCTGACTGTCCGCCAAACCATAGAAGCGGCCTTTGGCGAAACCAAACAATTGCTAGATGAATATAACCGTCTGGCTGATAGTATGGCGGAGCCGATGGATGACGATGAAATGCAAAAAGCCATGGATCGGATGGGTGTATTGCAGGATAAAATCGATTCTCTCGATGCCTGGAATCTCGATCGCGTCCTCGATATGGCCAGCAATGCCCTCTGTCTTCCCGATGATGATCGAAATATTGAAACCCTATCAGGAGGCGAAAAGCGGCGAGTCGCCCTGTGCAAAATATTACTGGAAAAACCGGATCTTCTGCTTCTTGATGAGCCGACTAACCACCTAGATGCGGAAACGGTTGATTGGCTCGAAGAACAGCTCAAAGAATATCCCGGGACAGTTATTATTGTAACTCACGATCGTTATTTTCTCGACAATGTAACAAAGTGGATTCTTGAGCTTGATGGCGGCCGGGGTATACCATGGGAGGGAAATTATACATCATGGCTGGAACAGAAACTGTCCAAATTGGCGCAGACCGAGAAGAAAGATACTCCTAAGAGTAAAGCACTCCAGAGAGAGCTTTCCTGGATCAGGATGAGTCGCGGTGAACGCAACGAATTATCCCGCGCTCGAATACGGGAATATGAGCAATTGGTAGCTCGTGAAACCGCTGCCCAGAAATCGGAAAACATCAGTGTCATTCAAATTGCTCCCGGTCCCGACCTCGGCAGTCAGGTTATTGAGTTTCATGATATCACAATGGGCTACGATGGGCATAAACTGTTTGATTCACTTTCATTTTCTGTGCCTCGCGGGGCTGTCGTGGGACTGGCCGGTCCTAACGGAACCGGCAAAACGACCTTATTCAAGTTAATAAATGGTGACCTGCAGCCCAAAGATGGCGACATAAAGATCGGGGCTTCCGTATCTATCGCCTATTCCGATCAGGAACGTCAGTCGCTGGAGGGTGACCAGACACTGATTGATGAAGTATCCGAAGGTCTCGACGAAATACCCATCGGTTCCCGAAAAATCCCAATCAGGCAGTACCTTGCCCAGTTTGGATTCAAAGGCCCGGGCCAGCAAAAACTTTCGCGAGAGCTTTCCGGCGGGGAAAGGAATCGATGCCACCTTGCAAAAATTTTAAAAACCGGAAGTAATGTCCTTCTGCTCGACGAACCAACCAATGACCTCGACGTCAACACCCTGCGTATGCTCGAGGAAGCAATCATGCAGTTTTCAGGTTGCATCATGGTCATAAGCCATGACCGGTTTTTCCTTGATAGAGTTTGCACTCACCTGCTGGCCTTTGAAGGCAATTCTAATGTCAGATGGTTCGAAGGTAATTTCTCTGCTTATCAGGAATGGCGTCGAAAAGAACTGGGTGACGGGCTGTTCGAAAATCGCCGCAACCGTTATCGTACACTGGTCAAGGCGTAGATGATAATAATAAACGATAAGTAATTTCGAATAGAATTATCCCAGAAGTTTCTTAAGAATAGACTTGACCGCCCCTTCATATTTCTTGACAACCAGAACCGAAGTTGGTGAATATTTGGCGACCTTTTCGGGGATTTCCCCGAATAGCATTTTTTTGAACAATGGCTCACGGGTAGCGCCGATTATAACGAGATCGAATTCTTTGCCTGCCTTGGCAATACCGCCGGCAATCGATTTTGATTCAATAAACTTTGTATTATACTCAATAGAATCTGAAGCAGACTCCATAGATCTTTTCAAAAGCTGCTCGCCTCTTTCTCGTTCACCTTTCGAAGGATTCTCCGGCAAAACATAGGCCGTCGTTATTTGCATCTCTCTTTGCTCAGCCAGCCCTTCCAATACATTCGCTGCCAGCCTTGCATTAGGCCCCCCGGCCGCCGGGAAAAGACATCTTTTCATCTCGGCATCTTCCCCAATCTTCGCAAACAGCAAATCACAAATCGCATATCGGATCACTGGATCAACAACCTCGCCAAAAATCTTATCCCTCGTATTGGTATACCCTTTCCAGCCCATCACGAGAGCGTCGGCGCGATGTTGCTCGACAGCTTCGAGAATACCCTCATGAGCATGGTGAGCGATAATCAAATCGGTTTCGATTTTTATCTTCTTCTCGGCGGCGATCTTCTTTGCTTCGTTTAACAGCGATTGCTTGTGATGCGCAAACCGAAGACCCTCATGGATTGCCATCTGACGCGGAACCTCTACAACCGAAACAACCATCAACCTCATTCCGCGATTTTTTGCGACAGAATCCGCAAGCCTCAATAAGGGCTCGATATTGTCCGGATTGTGGAGCGCGACAAGAATCGATTTTTCCTTATCAGGCTGCGTGTCCGGTTGACTCGGAAGCAGCACCTTGGGCTTTAATGGCTCTGTTCTTTTCTCGAAAACGGCATAGTATAAAAGCAGCCCGACTGCGATCCACCCAATCGTAATATACCATGCAATCGGCTGAAAATTAAATTGGTACAACGCAAGAAATATATTGAGGACAAAGCCCAATAGTGGGACAAACGGATATAAGGGTATCTTGTACCTTCTCGGAATATCAGGAAACTTACGTCTGAGAACAATAACCGACAGGTTTACCATCGCAAAGGTGAGAAGAAAAATCAAACTCGCCGCCGAACCGACTGCTTCAATTGGAAGAGTAAGTGCCATCGCCAGCAAAATAACGCCGGTTACTATAATTGCTATGTATGGGGTACGCCGCTTTGCATGTATCTTCGACATGCTCGTCGGCAGCCACATATCCCGGCCCATAGAAAAGGCAACTCTCGAAGCCGCTAATACAGTAGCATTCAGGGCCGACATGGTTGAAAGCAAACCTCCGAAAACGATTACGCCCACTCCAAAAGCAGGCATGAAATCATCGGCCGCCTGAACTATGGCGGTTTCCTTGAAATTCCCCAAAAACTGCCATGTAGGCACTCCTTCGGTTTCGATCGCAGCAAGTGAAACGAATAATATCAGTAGATAAATAAAGACGGTAAATCCGAGAGATATGAAGGTTGCCCGCGGAATGTTTTTTTCCGGTGATTTGATCTCCTCGGCAACAGTAGCGATAAGGTCGTATCCCTCAAATGCAATAAAGGTCAAACCCATGGCAATTAATACCCCGCCGAATCCGGACGGGAAGAACGGGAATAAATTTTCTGAAACTTGCGATGGATTATTGCTCAGCTTTAAAAATCCAAAAATTAAAAATATGGCCAGGACAAGTATCTTCGATATGGTCAGGACATTTTCTGCCTTGCCGGTTACCTCTGCCCCTCGGACATTCAACCAGATAAAAGCCGAGGCAATAAATATCGTGACAATTAGAACAGATCTGTGCTCACCGATGGCGAGAAATATTATTTCCATTATATCAGGGAAATATTTATGGAAGAATTCGAGAAAATACCCGGCAAATCCGAGCGCATAAAGACTGCATGCTACAGTATAGGCAAACCACAGCATCCATCCGGCAATAAAACCGGCCGCACCGGGAAAAGCCATCCTGACGAAAGAATATCCACCTCCCGCCCTGGGAACGGCCGAAGCCAGTTCGGCGTAGGCAAACGCGGTCAGAAGAGTCACCAGGCCGTTTAATGCAAATGCCAAAATCGAAGCCGGGCCGGCTTCCCCTGCTGCAATCCCGGTTAAAACAAAAATACCGGCGCCGATCATGGCGCCGATACCGATCATGGTTGCGTCGAAAAGCCCCAGGCTCCGTGCGAAGGTTACATGTTCAGTATTTATCTCTGCTTTATTTTTTGCCACTATAATTTTCTTTTAATATTAAAGAGGTCGAAGTTCTTGTATTCGTTACCATACAGAATTCCGGCCCCTGATTAGTCCTTAAATATTTCAAGACGAAGATAATATTTTCAAGGGCCAAATCAAACAAAAACAGTACGCATAACTATATTTATAAATGGGAAATGATAAATGTTATATCAGGTCTGGGCGGTAACCGGAAATTTGAAATCTTTTACTTTCAAATCAAATGCTCCCCGGATAAAGAGTGGCGACTCATCGTAGGGCTTAATTTTATCGTACTTATATTCAGTCTGATCAGGCGGAAAATAAAAATAAACCGAATTAATTTTATCGACTGCATTTATTGCCGAAAGAGCCTCACTTAAGACAAAAGGCCGCGAATAAATCACATCAAAGATATGAAGCTGTTCTGCCTTCTTCCTTGCAATTACTATTACATTATGACCCTCCAGATAGTACAGGTCTTGCGCATAGATATTCAATACATGCCACATGGCTATATTGGCATAATCATCAGCCCCGAATTTCTTGGTCAGAGGAAGTCGATTGCGCAGAAAATAATATATCCTGTCGAGGTCATCCTGATTGGTAACATCGAGTTTCCGGACTGAATTATTTGATTTTGGGATTTCCTGCTTTGATATAAAGATCGATTCGTCACAATTGACAAAACCAAATTTCGGATAAAAATCAAGAACCGTTTCATTAGCAAATAAGAAAAACAGGTCCGTCTTTGATTCGTATTTCTTAAGAACGTATTCCATGAGATATTTAGATAATCCCTGCTTACGATATTCTGGCAAGGTTCCCACCGCCCCGATCTGAACGGCATCGACCAGCTTCTCATCTACCCATACTTTCATTTCTGCAGCCGAAACATTCGAAATTATCCTGCCATTTTTGACGATTGAATGCGGCTGATAGCTATCAGTCCAGTAGCCTCTATCATACCAGGATTCGAAATCCAATCCTGGGAATACTTTATAAATGAAATTAAAATATTCGCTCCGTAGCAAGGTATCATCTCTGATACCCACACATATGTCATAGTTTCTGGCCATACTCAAAAGATGATACTCTTCTTATATTCAGACTTCAACCAGAATATCAGAAATATTGGTTTACGGCAATACACGTTTATTCAGGATATAATTAGTCATATATATCCATTTTTTTATTGCTTATATCTTTAAAAAAGAGCTATATTTTATTATCCCTAACAACACAAACCCTCACATCAGGAGGAACCTATGAAAAGGTATTTTGGGCTGTTAATGGCCGCATTGGCTGTGCTGTTTGTATTTGGGTGCAGCAGTGACCAGCCTACCGTATCCAACAGCGGTGTGGACCATTCCATACCATTGGTGGAGCGGCCTGAATTTGTGGAAACACGCCCGGAAGCTGTCGTGGCGAATTTCACCGTCGATATAACCGACCTGCCAGCGACAGTATTGTACAAAAAGCCGCCTCCGCCCCCTCCTCCGGACACCAATACCGGTGATCCCAATCCGAATCCGCCTCATAAGTATGCCTATATAGTGGGCATTTCCGATTATGAAGGTACTGTAAATGATTTGCAGTTCTGCGATGATGACGCTCAGGCAATGAAATCCTGGCTGCAATCGCAGGGTTTCACATGCCGTATGGATCTTGATTTACAGGCTACCGCCGATAATATTACGGCCGGCCTTCAATGGCTGATCGATAATGCCAGTCCGGGGGACGAAGTAGCCTTTTGCTATTCTGGTCATGGCGGCAGAAGTTCTTACGGCTCAGCTATTATCTCCGCCGATTTGTATTACGTTACACACGGTTATGTAAATTCGTACTTCAATGCAGTAAACTGCACAAAGAAACTGGCCACGCTCGATGCCTGTGTCATTGGCGATTTCCATGATGAAGTCATAGATGGGACTTTTATGGCAACAGCTTCCAATCGCAAAAACTCGTACGACGCTCCGACTCTCGGTCATGGAGCGTGGACATACTACTGGCTTGACGGCGTAGAAAATGTTGGATTGATCTATGCCGAGGATGCTGCCCCGTATGCAGAAGATGGTATGAAATCATGGGCATCATATTATCGCTTGAGGGTCGATCCCATTCACACCGATCGCTATACCGGCGAAATGGATATGTAAAAAATATCATTTAGGGAGATTTAAATAAAGGGCCCGTTTATGGCGGGCCTTTATACTTTAATTTATTTATTTTCGGTGACGACGAAGAAGCTCATCGAGTTCTTCAATTTTAAAATTAGACAACTCGACAATAGTCGCCTGATTTCGATATGCCGGAGGGACTACCATCTGAGCATCTCTTTTATTTTCTACTTCGATCATCAGCCACCCCTTATGAACACCGTCATTACATCCAAACTCGGCATTGGTCAAGTAGTGAGAACCGGTTTCGGCCAGTACCCTGGCGGCCTTCAAACAGGCTGATTCTTCCGCTTCATGCGGGACTTCGATAAGAAATCTTGGCATAACTCTAATCTCCATAATAATTTAAATTTGCATAAAATGTCGGTTAACGGATATACTATTAATCGATAGTCCTGATTACACATACCCGGCAATAACATAGACTATTATTGTCTATTATACGGGAGGTAATTACATTTGACTGGGAATTATATAAATGATATTCAATTCCTGATACACACCTGATATTAAACCGAATATACTCTAATCGGCAACCGAAATAACATCATGGACGATATTATTGAGTTCGTCGGCTCTAAATGGCTTTACTAAACATGCCCTGAATCCATATTTCTTATATTCAGACATCACGGGATCATTTGAATATCCGCTTGAAACTATTGCCGATACCGAGGGGTCTATTTTTTTCATTTTCTCCAGCGTATCCTTGCCGCCCATTCCTCCCGGAATGGTTAAATCAAGAATAACGATATCATAGGGCTTATTGCCCCTGACCGCATCCCTATACATCCTGAATCCCATTTCACCGTCACTCGCCGTTTCAACTTCATAGCCGCACTTGCTCAAGGACATTGATGCCAATTTTCTAAGCGGCTCATCATCATCGACGACCAGAATTCGTCCCTGCCCTTTTATATTATTCGATGTCTTCTTATTTCCGGTTGCCGGTACTTTTTCTGTTGCAGGTAGATAGAAAGTGAATTGAGTCCCTACACCTTGCTCCGACGATACAGTAATATGGCCGTAATGTTTTTTGATGATCGAGTAGCATGACGCCAATCCAAGACCATTGCCTTTATCTTTGGTCGTAAAGAACGGATCGAAGACGCGCTTTAGATACTTTTGAGGTATACCGACTCCCTCATCAGCTACACTGATACAAATATATTCTCCGGGTTCTAAAGGTAATGTTCTGTCCTTGTTCACAATCGTATGATTTTGGGCCTTTATTCTAATGACTCCGCCGTCGGGCATAGCCTGGCTGGCATTTATAACCAGATTATTAATGACCTGGGTTATTTGACCCGCATCGATTTCCGCCGGCATTAAGTCTTTAGCCAATTCAAAATTACAGGCCACATTTGAACCATGCAGCCCGAATTCTGCGGCCTCTTTTATCAGCTTATCTATTACAGTAACCTTCTTGACCGGTGTTCCGCCTTTTGAGAATGTCAGTAATTGATTTGTCAGATTTCCGGCTCTGTCAGCGGCAGTCGCCGCTTGTTTGAGTATTTTGGAAAGCTGCAAATCATCCCCGCATTCAAGTCGGGCAAGCGAAATATTCCCCGTAATTGCGGTCAGGATGTTGTTAAAATCATGTGCAATACCGCCGGCAAGAACCCCGATCGATTCCAGCTTGGCCTGTTTCTGAAGCTCATTTTCAAGCAGCAATTTTTCAGTTATATCTTCGCCCGAGCTCAGTGTTCCTATAATCGTTCCGTCGGAATCCCTAATCAGCGTATTGCGCCAGGCAATATCACGCTTTTTGCCGTCTTCCGTAATTATTTTGTTTTCCGCTTGTTTGACCAGCTCAACCTGACCTGACAGAAGTTTATTAAATATCTCCTTTACTTCCATAAAATTCTCTTCTGGAAGAAAATTATCAAACCAGTTTTTCCCCAGCATTTCATCAGCGCTGTAACCTAAGACTTCGCATCCTTTTCTATTAATGAGCGCCACATTGCCATTTACATCGAGCGCCACCATTATAACGCCCGCAATATCAAGATACTGCCTGGCTCGATCCCGTTCACGGGCTAACTCTAATTCAGCATTCTTACGTTCGGAGATGTCTCTTGAAGTTACAATTGTGCGGATTTCATTGTTTATCACGTATCTTCTACCGACAGATTCCATCCATGTACATCCCTTTTCGGGATGAAGATAACGGTACTCTACCCTTTCCGGTTTGCCGCTTTTTATAGCATTTTTGAATATATTCGCTATACGTTCTCTATCATCGGGATGAATATAATCAAAAATACTTTGTCCTATTACTTCATCGCCACGCCCCAGAATATTTTTATGACTCGGAGATATATATGTGTAATTTCCTTCCTGATCAGTTGATAGAACAATATCGCCTATATTTTCTGCGATAAACCGGAACTTCTCTTCATTCTCCCTAAGAGCATTTTCGGCCAATTTTCGCTCTACAATGGAGCCGATCAAAGTCGCTGAAGTCTTCAGCCTTTGTTTGGCCATTTCAATTATATAGGGAGGTCGGGTTTGGTAACTTACGGCCGATTTTAAAAGCACCTGTTTGTCAATATCGTACTTTTCACTTAGCTCTTCAAGTTTATTATCGTCGGTTGGAGGATCCCCATACCCAAAATTTACTGCCCCGATTACTTTATTGCCTGCCTTTATTGGAACCGCATATAACCTGATACCGCCCGCGCATTCCATATCAACAGGCCTAGTTTCCTTGATTGCATGTTTCGCGCAATCACGCCAGCATGATTCATGGCAGTGCCATTTACCGCAAACAAGAGCTTCTCTATTATCTTCAGTGCCGCACAGTTTTCTTGAGGCAGTATCCAGAAGGCGGCACCAATTCGAGGTAAACATTTCCAGTGCATAATCGCCATTGGCCTCATATATTGCACCGGAAGTTTGAAGTAATTTATTATAGTCACCGGCTATATGTATCAGTAAGTCCTTTCCAACTGCATCGAGAATTACTCGTGATTTATTCAATTCAGTTAAATCGCCGTAGGGGGGTAAAATTTCCGTATCTAATTCATCTGTTTCAGAATTATCCTCCGAAGCACTCGATAACATCCATTCAATTCTTTTTAATTGATTTTCTATTCCTTTTTGTTCGGTAATATCCTGGCAGGATCCGTACATTCTAACCGGCTTATTATCTTCATCAAAAATCGCCCTGCCTGATGCTCTGACAAGTCTGATTTCCCCGTTATCTGCTCTAATTATCCGGTGTTCTATATCGTAAGAACTTCCATTTTTTAAAGCTTTTTCAAACTCTGCATCTATTAAAGAAGCATCTTCCGGATGGGTCAGTGTCATTAACTTATCTTTTGAAATCTCAGCAAAATCAACCCCGTGTATCCGGCACCAGTTGTCGGAAAAGTACCACTTATCGCTGGCAACATCCCATTCCCAGGCGCCCTGCATTGTTAATTCTTCGGCCTGTTCCAACAGTTGACGATATCGTTTCAATTCGATTTCGTTCAACTTGCGCTCGGTAATATCCTGAACCGTACCGAGCACCTTAATTACTTTGCCATTCTTATCTAATCTTGGAACACCTATTGCATAATGATGACGATGTTTTCCGCTTGGTAAAGATATTTTCAAATCTATTCTATAGGATTCAGCTTTATTTACAGCTTGCTCAATACATCTTTCCAGTTTTTGGGCATCTTCGGGATGAAACAGCGCCATAACCTCATCATAAGAGGGTGGTCCCGCTGCCGGGTCACGCTCATACATTTCATATAAAATGTCTGCCCAGATAATTTCACCAGTCTCTACATTAAACTCCACGTGTCCCAGTTGACCTGTTTCTTCGGCCTCTCTAAGGCGTCTCTCATTTTCTCTGAGAATTTCTTCTGATACTACACGGTCAGTAATATCGCGGCAGGTCCCGAAATACCCTTCCAGTTCTCCATCATTATTTAAAATCGGTATGGCATTAGTCTCGAAATGAACAGGCTTACCTTCCTTGCTGATTAACGTATCCCGTAACTCGGAAACACGTTCCTTCTTGGCAGCGACATTTCCAAATATATTTGAAATTCGCTCGGCCTCATTTTTTGTCATAAAATCAAAAGGGGTTTTCCCCAGAACTTCGTCAGCCCGGTAGCCCATAATTTGGTATATATTAGGACTTACAAAAGTATACACTGCATTTGTATTGACCTGAAAAACCCAATCTTTTGTGGTATTGGTAAGTCTCTTGAATTTTTCTTCGCTCTTCCTGAGAGCTTTTTCGGTCAGCCTGTTATTTACAATAATCTGGATATTATTCAAGAATGCAGAAATCTGATTTATATCCTCTTGCCCATAATCCTGTTCCCTGTTTGCGACAGCAGCAAGCGCGACTATCCTGCCGTCAATAATACACGGCACGACCAGAAGTTTGGTTAATTTTACATGGCCTTCCGGGGTTCCTTTTTTACCTTCATGTGGGGCAGAATAGTCATTTAAAATCAATGGTTTTCTTTGCCTGATAGCTTCCGCCCATATTCCCGCTTCGCTGACCAAGAATTGCGCGGGTTTATCCGCCATAGCACAATCCTTCATTGCCTCCCCTGACCATGTATGTATAGTCATAATCGATTCATCGTCATTTACAAGGCCGTAAAATCCGTAAGATGAATCGGTCATTATCGTAATTGATGCGAGTATATGATCAAAAAGCGTCTTTATGTCGGCATCTTTTAAAGAAGAAATTCCCCAGAGTGTTTCGAGCCTTTTATTGGCCGATTTCAATTCTATTTCAGTCAATTTAGTCTCGGTGATATCTTCTGATATAATCTGCACACCGATTATATTGCCGTCATTTCCGAATACTGGTGAATAAGTTGAGCGAAACCAGCGCCTCCCGGCGGAAAGCTCAATGCAGTCGTCCCAATAGCTGTCATTTAAAGATGAAACTGTCGCCGCTATTCTGTCCAGATATTCCTGGCCGTCGGCTTCACCAAAAAGCTCAATACACCTTTTACCGACGAAATCTTCCCGCTCCCCTCCGAGATGTTTGGCCGCCATTCTGTTTAAATCAAGAAGTATGCCATCCGTGGACCAAAACCCTATTCCGATTCCGGCATTTTCAAAAAGGCTCTGGTACAGTGAATCGGGATTTGACAATTTTTCAACCCCGTTCAAATTAACAGAAGACAAATGCGAGGACTTTCTATCCAGAATGGAGCCACCCTTTTTGCGATTACCAGTCATTGGACCCCGTAATAATAAGATAAAAGAACAATTGGTGCCCTTTAATAAATTATCGGGTTAATTCCTTAAAAATCAACAAATAAATGCAAGATTAAATGAATCCATCTATAAAGATGATATTCAACGACTATCGAATATTCGCTTCCGGAAAAATCGGATGTGACACTTTCAATTTATAATCTTCTTGGCCAATTGGTTGACGGCAAAACACTTGAAAACCGGGCTGCCGGAACCCATACGGCAAAATGGAACGGCCTTGACCAAAACGGCGAAGAAGTTTCCAGCGGGATTTATTTCTACCAGCTGAAAACAGAGAAATTCACTGAAACAAAAAAGATGGTGTTTTTGAAGTAGCTTATGACGCATAAAAAAAGAGGCAGGCGATAAACCTGCCTCTCAAGGGGGTTGTGTATCAATGGTTTTATTTTACGAGGATCATTTTCTTGGTGACTATGGATTTCTCCGAAGTTAAACGGTAAAAATATACGCCACTGGCTGCATTACTTCCGTCCCAGACAAATGAATGTTCGCCTGCTGTCAAATACCCTTCAACCAAGGTCGCCACATTTTGCCCCGCCACATTTATTATATCCAGTCTGACATTCATTGAATTCGCGAGACTGAAACCGATAGTTGTTATTGGATTGAAAGGATTGGGGTGGTTATAATGCAATATAGCTCCGGATTTTGAATGCAATGGCGCCGAGGCCTCGCAGCTTATGGTTACACTATTTGCTCCGGAATTATATATCAAATCTCCTTTGGCGGCATCAGTCACCGTAAAACACCAGTCACCATTCCTGTGCCTGGTCGGTTTAGATGACAGAATGACTACCCCGTCGCCGTTAGATATACCGGAAACTGAACCACTGGTCGGCCCGGTATAGTCTGCCGTAACATTCACACCACTCACCGGTCGGTCATTTTGATCGACAACTAATATCGCCGCTTCAGCATAGTCTCTGTTTCCTTTGATAGTATATCTGGAGACCGAAATGCTGCTTATGTGTAAGTCCGTAGCCGGTTCTTCGCTGACGCTTATATAATCGACTTTTGAAACTGTATCCGATCCGTATTCATTGCTGACAACAAGAGTAACTGTAAATATTCCGGTCGAATCATAGGTATAGCTTGGATTCTGTACTGTTGAAACTCCGCCATCGCCAAAATCCCAGGTCCACGAAGCAGGATTTTCGGTGGACAAATCGGTAAAATTAACGGCCAATGGTACGGTACCTGAAGTCGGATTGCCGACAAAATCAGCTGAGGGAGGATTATTGGTCGGCGTGATATTAAATGTCGAACTGTTCATTGCCACAGGTGCTGACTTGCCGTTGGTATCCCATAAATCATAAAATATCTGGCCCCAATCATTAGTGACATTTTCATCCCGCAAAAATTCGACATATTCTTTACTTGTCGTTTGATAATATAATGTTGCCTCCACACTTGCCGCATTCGCAGGAACATAATATTCCGTATTATCCCAGTATTGACCGTCGGCATAGGTATATCCTACCGGCGCCGATTGAATCATTTCAAAATTGGCATTGGTAAAACCGCGCGGAGGAATCCTGTTGTCCAAAAATACTTCGTTATTAAGCACGAAATGGAATGACGGCCCCGACGTAAGCCCGACCTGCGGTGCAAGTTCCTCGCTGAGGCCCGGCTTTATTTCATATATTTTGGCCTCAGCATCACTGGTGAGGATACCCGTCGCTGTATCGTAAGCACCGGATTCTTTTATTAATGATCCATTTGAATCATAGACCTTAAAATTTATCCAGATGCGCCTTCCCTCAGGATAACCGGATGGCAATTTATGACCGGTTTCATTGGTGACCGTTACAACAGCCGTATAGCCGGTATCATTTTCTGAAACATCCAATTCCATTGTTGCTGCTGATTGGAGCATTTGACGGGCGCGAACGACCCCTGAATCGAGGGCCTCAAAATCTACCTCTTCGGGATAAAGCTGTTTAACAAGTTCCGGTATAAAAGTATTACCGCCTGTCATATCATGAAGTGGAAGATCATCTCGAACAGGAACGCCATTCTTGTTGCACCCAACACCTGTTACATCCCGCATATGGCAATCCTGACATGTCGATACATTAGTTTTATTCCCGCCAAAAACATCGGATGGAACACCTTCGGGCGTATTATAATCGCTCATCAACCACTCCGAGTAAGTTCGCTCAATAGGAAACATGGTATACGGATCGAAATCGGGAGCGGCCGAATCAAACGTATTGGGTGAATACGTATCATCGGCATTTCTTATGAATGCCGGATTGGAGACGTCATGACAGGTTCCACAAATCGCCGCTTCTTTATGAAAAGGTGAATAATACATTTGATGCCTGGCTGCAGCATCAATAAATGGTCCGCGTTTAGCATTGTCATCATCAGCGATATACATTCCATTAGCGGAGGTTTGTGGTATTGAGCTGAGAGTCGCGAGGTAAGTTTGATCCGCATCATAGGTTCCGCCGGCAAGGTAAGCCGAATCATCCGGGTAAGGATTGGTCCCCAATGTTGTGGGTTTAACAAGTTTATGGCAGAAGTCGCAGTGAACGCTTTCCCGATCATCACTGGTAAGGGCAGTGCCGTCCGTTGGAATTGATCGTCCTTCAAGCCACCCGGTTGGAGAGTGACAGCGAATACAAAGATCTCCGCTTTCTGGAGCATCCTGGTTGGCGATTGTCATGCAGGCATAAAAGAGGGGATCTCGGGCCGCCTGAGCCATCATACTACCCCGCCACCCGAAGGTGGGCTCAACAGCTATGTCATAATCTCCATGACAGTTATCGCATTTGCTTGGTTGTTCAAAATTCCCGGACTCCCCCGGTTGAGAACCGGGGAGGAAGAAATCTTCCAAAGTAGACGGAACCGACGCTAAGACAAGGGCCCCTCCCACCAATACAAATATAATTATCCCAAATAGGCGTGCTCTCATGAGCCCCCCGTTCTTACATGATGAAATGGCAAATGATACTAGAACCCAAAGTTAGTAGATTTGTTAGACCCATTATGTCTATATTCATTTTAAATTTAGCGAATTTATATAAATCTGTCAAGCCATAATAAGTCCTTTATTAGTGCGAATAATAATTAAATATACAATTACTGCCTTCGCGGGCGAAGTCAAGCGAAACATGTTATAAGACATCGTGTTATGGCGCCATATTACAAAAATACCGAAATTATTCGACATTCCTTATCCCCGGTTTTTAGAAATATTTAGCTAAAATATAAATAATAGTAGCTTATTGCCGATCTTATTCGTATAATCAGATGTTAGTTTAAATTTGAGTTCGCTCTTTATCGCAGTCTTGTCCATAAAAACAACTCTCCGCTAAAGCTGAATTTCGAATTGACCGCGCAATAGTGCGCAAAAGTCTTTTATCTTGAAGGAACAACATAATTGATATGCTGCTCAATTCAGGATAAGCAATTACGGAGTGTAGAATGAATATCTACATCGGAAACTTGTCGTTTGAAACGACTGAAGATCAAATACGTGACGCCTTTGCCGATTTTGGTGAAGTCTCCAGCGTAAATGTTATCAAGGACAAATTTACAGGCGAGTCACGCGGATTCGCATTTGTAGAAATGTCTGAAAAAGACACAGCCGATGATGCCATAAAGGGCATGAACGGTCAGGAATTGAACGGCCGTACGCTTAAAGTCAGCGAAGCCAAACCTCGTTCAGATAGCGGCAATCGTGGCGGCGGCGGAAATCGTCAGCGCAGATATTAATCACAGAGTTTTTGATCCCAAGCTATAGAGATTGGGCAATATCTAAAAGAGACCGCATTTATTTCGGTCTCTTTTTTATGCCAATATGTATCGATAGCCTAAAGAAGCAGAAATATTCCAAATAAATCTAATCGTCCGCTTTGACCGTTTCAATCTACATTTTAGCAGACAATGTAATTTAGAGCGGGCAATAAGCTGCGCCTAATGACGGAACATAACCCCTATTCCAACTCGATCGAGATATTCCTTGTAATCGACAAGGCTTTCGCCGTAGCCTCGGGAAAATCTGAAAACAAAATAGCTTTCCTCTCCCAGTGGTACTGGCAGACTATAAGATAAGGCAATTCCCCCATTACCCTGGCCTATATTGCCTTGCAGCTTTAGATGCAGAAGATGATCGGCGGCAAACTTAAATTGAATATGCATCAGGCTGTAACCGAGATAATCTGTAATATCCGGATTATCATCACCGATTGCATTACCGGGAGATTCTTTTTCATCTTCCGGAATTCGATAGCGGAGTTTTAAATACAGAAGGAAATTATCATTATAATAATATGGGGCGAAGTATAGTAGATTCCAGCTTCGAGACAGAGGCACTCTCTGGCCGTTTGATTCATGCTCAAATCCGATATCCGCTCCAATTCCGCCATTAAGGAAGGAGAATCTTTTGGTGCGGTAGAAAATCTCGGGGTTGTAATTTGTCTCCCTGAATGGAGCCGAACGTTTACTGTCATAAGCCTGCCAAAAAGATATCTGGGTATACGCAAAATAAAATCGGGTTCGGAATACTCGATGCTTCGCGCTTATTTGAAAAACTGCTTCGGTTTGTGCACCGTCGTATTTATCAGAAATCGTCACGGGAAGCATATACATTTCCTTATGCAAGCTTAGTCCCGGATCCAAACGAATCATTTGAAAATTTGCCATCGGTTCTTTGGCATCTGCCGGTAACCCCGGCAATAAAAATATTATCCCCAAAATTAAATATGTTAAGATATTATTTGCCTTATACATTGCTTGCCTTACTCCCTATAGTCTGTTCTCAGGTCAATCGAAGATTGCATCTATAACTACAATAAAAATAGGAAGCCTCAAATACTATTGTCAAGGTTATAAATTAAATCGCTGCCGATCTAATTTCCCATATATATAATTTACAGATTGAATATCCCGCTGACCATATGTGGGCCAAAATATTTCATAATATAAAAAATCGGCCCGAAATCATTTCCTGATTCGGGCCGATTAGATTATTATCTGAACTTACTAAATGTATTACCCTGAACCGCTATCGTCCGAAAGTCCAACCGATAGTTATCTTGAAATCTGGTGCATCAACCAATCCGAGTTTTGCTTCTACAAAAAAGCGGTCTCCCCCGGATATGCCCTTTTCGATTCCCCCTAAGAAACTAACACCGAGTTCGGTATCGGTACCATCGCCCAGCCCCTCGGTATCATAGTCGACAAAAATTAGGCCTAAACCTCCTCCGAGGTATGGTGTCCAGACATCCCAGCTTTCACTGAAACGATAATTGCCTTCAAAATTAATTGCCCCAACCGTCAGGTCATCACCAATACCGAGTTCTATATTGGGTTGCAGTCGTATATGTTTTGCAAAATGACCGAAATCGGCATGCGCTCCAAAATGTATCTGGTCGGGATCAATAGTCAAACCAACACGCGGCCCCCATCCCCTAAATCCAGTGTCCTGAGAATAGACGGATACTGTTCCAATTAGAAGAATTGTTAAAGCAAACAAAAAGATCGTTCTTACCATTTGATTTTCCTTTCTATTGTTTTATTTCGATTCTTTAACCGGCAAATCGGTCGATTCAGTAGTCTCAATCCTAAACTTCTGACCTGGATCGAGTACAATATGATCACCTTTAGTTACTACGGCCCATGTTCCACCGGCACCTGCTCCGATCAATGCTCCTACGGCAGCGCCCTCTCCCCCCTCGGCAATTCCACCTATGATGGCGCCTGCGACAGTCCCGGCAGCCAATCTTTCAATATCGGAATCGGCGTCGGATTTTGCTTTAAGCGTTATAGGTGCGGCATCAAACTCATAGGTCTCATTTCCTTCCATTAATATCTCTTTGAAATCAAGGGTTAACTCGGCTCCATCTTTTACATTTCCGGGTTTAGTTAAGGATGTTACGAAGCCACGGACGACGGTCCCGGAAGGAGCCACTGTTGTACCTTCTACTATAATGGGCTCAGTCGTTTCTGCCAAAATTGCCTGGCCCTCACTGGCATTTTCTGTACTCAGCGAGGATTGCAGGGCAACAACGACAGATGTCCCTGACGGAACAGTTATATTTCTCATACCCCCCTGGCAACCGGATAGCAAAGCTATTGTCATTAATCCGCTCAGTATGAGGTACAGCTTTCTCCCGTAATAATTTTGCATCTCAAACTCCTAATACAACTTCACTTAAACAATAATTCTAAAATCGGTCTTCGTAGAATATATATAGCAATTTCCATACCGGACTAACCCACCTATATAAGACGTTATTTAACAAAATCTTACATGCATATTGAGTTTTCTTCAAGGACTTTTTCAAAAATAGCGAGCGAATGTGTGAATAATCTGCACTTTGGACAAATTAAATGGGAAATTTTGGTTCCCCTTGTGAGCACAATGATACACGCAGGACATTTTTTGAGATTATGCGGTTTAAAATACTGTTATTACCAAAATTGACTGACTTTTGGGTAAATAAATTATATTCATTCACCTATATTTTTCATTCGATATTTTGGTTTCTAACAATTATCTGGACCATGATGACGGCGATCAGGTGAAAGCCGCACTTGGAACCGGGCATGAACGACTGAGAAAAATAAAAGCCAAATATGATCCGGACAACTTCTTCTGCCTGAATCACAATATCAAACCATGAATTGATGCAAAAATAGATTGTTAATATTAGTTGAATCCGTTAAGTTTTAAAACGAAGCATGAGATTTAAAAATTGAATATATATGAAAAAAGACGATCAACCGATTGTTGTAGAACAGGCTTTTAAAAGCTCAATTGATAATGTTTGGAAAGCCGTTACCGAAGCACCAAAGATGCGGCAGTGGTTCTTTGATAATATACCGTCTTTCAAGCCGGAGGTCGGCTTTAAAACACAATTCAACGTTACAAGCGGAGACAGAAATTTTTTGCATAAATGGGAAATAACCGAAGTCGTACCGCAAAAACTGATAACATACAACTGGAAATACGAAGGCTATCCCGGAAATTCTTTCGTCACTTTTGAGCTCTCTGAAAATAATAATTCCACGAATTTGACCCTGACTCACGATATAGTAGAAGACTTCCCGGATGATATCCCCGAATTTTCAAGAGAAAGCTGTATCGGCGGCTGGGAATATTTCATAAAGCAAAGCCTGAATAAATATCTGGAATAATTTTTGACAGATAATAAGTCCTTTTAATCCTGCCCGCTTATATATGAATCAATCTTTTCCCTAATATCAGAGTCGAGGACATCAAATTCATCATTTCTTTTTACGACATAATCTTTACCGCTCGCCGTCCAATAAAATCCCAAATCCAATGAAAAACTACTTTTATGATTTTCGTACAATAAATCCATAGAATCCATATCGAAAATCCACTGTGAAAACCCTGCAAGTTTGCCTCTGTCATATCGTCCTGTCGGTTGCACTTCAAGCCCCAGTACCGATCCGGAATTTCCCATCCACCGCGGTTCAATCTCCATTCCAAAGTAAAATAGAGTATCACCCACCCTATCATACAACTTACCGGAAACATCTTCCCCTGCCTTAGTATCATAAACTCCAAATCTATCGCTAAACATCGAAGAGCTGAAATAATACTTCCCATCGGGCGAAAAAGAGTCAATCTGTTCTATCGGAAGATCCGTCACGGTAATCTCATATGTCGAGGCATTTATCTTGAACATTTTCTGAGCATAATCACCGTGATCGGTTTCTATATTGAGTTTTTCATAAGTTTCTGGATCGACTTTATATACATTTTGAACAAATCGATTGTCATCATTGGTATAGCCATAGGCATATATAAAACCTCCCTGCGGCCACGAACTCGATTTTATAACCTGCCCTTCAATATTTTCCGGCCCGCCGACAATCCACTCTATGGACTTCCTCTCAATATCTATTATGCCGAATCCGGCAGGTATTGTTGAAAAATCAGCATCTTTATGCGGATTAGTAATCCCGGCTACAAAAGATACATACCGCGAAGTCGGATCGAATGTAAAATCCATGACATGATAGTCAGTCAACTCATCCAGAGAAAAGACGAGTTCGCCATCGGATGACACTATTTCGAGATTAGTGATATACCCGGTGCTTTTGACTCCGGCCGCATAAGACACGGCCATGCCAATTTTCTCGCCATCGGGCGAGACTTTAATTCTGCCTATCATACCATCTTCATATTTATAGAATTCGACTAACTCATTTGTCTTAACATCCTTCTTGTACAGGATATCCCAGGTTGGTTTTTCATCGTCCTTCTGTAAATTGGCGGTATAGACTGACTGTGCAAATCCCGCACAATGCATACAAACCGACAGCAACAGAAAAAGAACCAGACATCTCATCTCTGACTTCATTGGTGTGTCCTTTCATTTTTATGGATATTCCTGCGGCTGCTACAGGGGTATTTTAGTTTTGCATCTATGGGCGAATAATTTTTGATTTTCCTAATTTATATACAATAAAATACTATTTTTGATGATTAATGCCAATAAAATATTTGTGAACGCCGGGCCATCACCTCATTATAACTCTCCATCAGCTGTCATTACGAACTGTTTAATAATTTATGTTTAGAGCAGTATATATGGTATCCGTCTTTCAGATTTGAATCCAATTCTGACTAGACGAAATATCTTTACAAATCGGCCGGAATAGGTTATAATGGTGCACAGATACTTCAAGGGTCATACATTTTTATCTAAACATCCGTGAACCATTCGTCGATTAATGTGTTGTTGAATGGTAATACCTCTGCGATTTACTTCGATAATCTTTTAGTACAGGGAGATCAGAAATGGATCTTAAAAAACTCGGCATTCTGATGGTGTTAGGAATTTTTCTATTCGCCTTAGGATGTGAAAACACTGAGAACCCGACTTCGTCATCCGCCCCTGAAGATTTACCTCTTGTTCGCGTTGCCAAGTCGGTTCCCGCAGACGCGGATATTGATTCGGCAAAAATATTTATTTATGTACCAGCTACTGATACTCAGACAGTTACTGTTCACGCTGTCACATCCGACTGGGATGAATCATCTGTTACATGGAATAATTTTGCGGCCGCATTTTCAAGCGATACTATTGGAACCTTCGATTTTGAAGAACCAGGATGGTATACACTTGATGTTACCGGGCAGGTCGAGGGATGGTTCGATGAATCAATCGAAAATTTCGGATTTTTATTACAGTATGGCGGCGAAGACAGTGCCATGACAAACATTTCCTCCAGCGAAGCTGATGAAAATAACCCGTACCTTGAAATCTGTTATACAATCCACGAAGGTGATACCTGCGAAGAAGCGGAGACCGAGGGAGACGCCACTATATTCTCTGCAGAGCCGGAAGGCAATTACGGCGAGGCGGTCAACTTTATGGTTGGCGGGCTGCCCGATGTCGATTCGACTTACGGCGCGTTGATCAGGTTCGACTTTTCGGTTGAAATCCGTTTTGTATCGATTGGAGATATGGTTTTTCATGATGCCGACAACGACGGCGTCTTTGATGAAGGCGAAGTCGGAATTGAAGGTATTAAAGTATACCTGTATGACTGCGACGAAAACCTTCTTGACTCGACTATGACAGACGCCGAAGGAACATACCTGTTTGATTCTCTAATGGCTGGCGATTATGTCGTGGAATTCGAGCCCCCCGAAAATTACATCTTCAGCACTCCTGATGGCGGAAAGACTGAATGTATGAATATTCTACCTGGTGTTGACAATCTTGATGTCGACGCCGGTCTCTTTCCTGAAATGGTCACGATAGGCGATTTGGTCTGGAACGACTCCGATAAAGATGGCATGCAGGATGATGGCGAACCCGGCATGGAAGGAATCAAGGTATATCTATATGACTGTGAAGATAATCTGCTTGATTCGACCATGACCGACGCGGGCGGCATGTATCTATTTGATTCCCTCATGGCAGGGGATTACGTAGTCTGGTTTGAGGCCCCCGAAAATTTCGTATTCAGCACACCTGAAACCGGTATGACCGAATGTCTTACTCTTGCTCCGGGCGATGAATACCTCGATGCCGATGCCGGACTTTATCTTGAACCGGCAATGATTGGTGATTATATCTGGAACGATGCCAACATGAACGGTATTCAAGACGAAGATGAATCGGGCATGGAAGGTATCAAGGTATACTTGTATGATTGTATGGATAACCTGCTCGATTCGACAATGAGTGATCCCGAAGGTATGTATATGTTTAATGAAGTCGATGAAGGCAGCTATTATCTGGAATTCGTAAATCCGTTCGGATATGTCTTCACCTACCAGGATATGGGAGGCGATGACGCGATTGACAGTGATGTCGACCGCTACCAGAAGACAACCGAATGCTTCAGTGTAGGCTGGGGCGATGATGCCACCCATTGGGACGCGGGACTTTTTGCTTATGAAGGCTGCACGTACGGAAAGGGATACTGGAAAAACCATGCCGGATTCGGACCCCAGGACGATGAAATTTCAATAATGCTCCCGATCTGGTTGGGTGAAGACGACGGCTCCAAGAGTATCGCCGTAACTGATGCGCAGATTGCCTATGATATATTGACCCAGCATGTCTACGGCCATCCCAGCAATGGCATAACCAAACTATACGCTCATTTCCTGACCGCGAAATTGAATATCTTCAATTTTGCTAACCCCGAAGATATTAATGGTCTGGTCGATGAAGTCGATGCATTCCTGGCTAATTATGATTGGAATGACTGGAATATGCTGGATAAGGATCAAAAGAAGATGGTTCTCCAGTGGAAAGGACACTTTGAAGAGTATAACGAAGGGTATATAGGTCCGGGCCACTGCGGCGAAGACGATGGGGACGATGATGACGATGACGATGATAACGGCAGGCATCGTCCTGGATATCTGTCCTTCTAAACCTAAAATCCTGTAAATTTTAAGACCAAAAGGGCGGTCCATACGGACCGCTCTTTTACTTATAAACATCTTGGAGAAATGTCGATTCGACAGTTCTAATACTCTACATTTTTGAATCTTAATCTGATTAATGAAATTGGTTCCTCATTCAAGTAACCCCAAAATTATCCGATTTTATATATAAAACTACAAATTTTAAAAAACCGCAAAAGGGGTTTCTATGCAAAAATCTTTAACGCTCACAATTATATTGTGTATCTTCCTCTGCCTGACGGGTCGGGCAGTTTATGGAGAACAATATTTCGATTCAGAATTGACCTTTATGGTCGATTCATATCCTATCGGTATCGCATCAGCTGATTTTGACGGTGATTCCAATCAGGATCTTGTCACAGCGAACTATGCCGCAGGGACAGTCACGGTCCTTCTTGGAAACGGCGACGGTACTTTTGCTGCCTGGGTCAATTATTCAACGGGTGCAGCCCAATACCCTTACTATGTCACGACCGGTGACATGGACGGCGACGGTAATATCGATATAATTACCGGCGGCAATGCCGGAATAGTCATTTTTTACGGGGTCGGGGACGGGACCTTTGGCGCAGCGAATGTCGATTATGTGGGACAGGCGATTCATGATGTTGTCGTGGCCGATTTCAACCAGGACTCATACCTTGATATTGCCACCTCTCACGCTGTCCGCGATTCTGTAGGCATCCATATTAACAACCAGGACTCCACTTACTCCACTCATTACGTTGCAACCGGCGACGGAACAGTCTCGCTGGCGGAGGGCAAACTGGATGGCGATAATTACATTGATATACTGGTCGGATGCAATGATGGTACAGTCTGGAACCTCAAAAATGATCAGAGCGGCAGCTTCGTTCCGACTGAAGTTCATATAGGCATTCTTTCTGATCCGGCCTCGGTGGCAATTACCGATCTCGATGGTGACAATATTGGAGATTTTGCCGTTACTCACTCAGCTAATGATTTTCTTTATACATTTTTAAACAACGGGGACGGCACCTATTCGGTTGATAAGGGATATATTGTAACCGATAATCCGAGAACTGTCGAAATTGCCGATGTTAATGGTGACAGCTACGACGATATTCTGATAGGCATTGGAACAACCAACGAAATTGAGTTATACCTTAATGACGGTACCAATACGTTCAGCCTCGATAGCGCATATGCCGTTAGCGGCACACCTCGGGATATATTATTCGCCGATTTTGACGGTGACGGGTATCAGGATATGGCCGCAACCTCATATAATACAGATGACGCCGCAGTATTCATGAGCAGACTTTCTTTGGTTTTATCAGTCGAAGATATTGATACAGGCGGAATATTCCCTGAAAAATTTTCGCTGAAACAGAATTACCCCAATCCATTCAATCCGGAAACAAAAATTAGATTTACTCTGCCAACAGCATCTCAGGTCAAAATCGAAGTATTCAATCTGTTGGGTCAGTCGGTAATTGTACTCGTTGATGAATACCTTTCCGCCGGTGTTAAAGAAATCACCTGGAATGGTGTTAGTACCACAGGACAGAAAGTTTCATCCGGAATATACTTCTATCGTATTTCAGCTGATCAATTTACGGATGTTAGGAAGATGTCATTGCTTAAATAGAAGTTTCTTGACATACAAAACAAAAAATCATCCTGTCAGCAATAAAGGCGGGATGATTTTTTAATTGTCCAAAAACCTGACTAATGCGCCCCAGCGGGAATCTATCTTGAACCCCCGTTTCGTATAAAACTTTCGCAAATAGAAATGTGTCTTTATTAACCTGATTCCCTGCTCCTTCATCCGGGTACAAAAATCCTCCAGAAGCGCCGATCCAAGCCCGTTGCCGATCAATGATGTTGCAACAATGGATCCATCAAGGTGCACTATATCTTCACCGTCATACCGATAGCATAGTCCTCCCACAATCTGATCCTGGCTGTCAAATACCAAAAGAAACTTGTCTTTCTCCGATATCGTCTTGTGATAACCCTGTTTCATGAACAGCCTGTAAAGCTGACCGATTTCAGCCGGCTGTTTCGGTTCGGTGATATAATATTTCTCGTTGTGATTATCTTCGATAATAGTCTTCACCATAACCTGCTTGTGCTCACTGTCACCAACAGCGATAACCTCGAGCTGTTTTTCTTCCTTTGCCTCAGGAAAAATAATTTTTCCAAAAAGAGCTCTGTCATCTTCATCGGTCAGTGTTGCCTGTAGTTCCGATAACTCAATAAGTTGCCTGGCTGATTTCGATGATTCGGTGTACATCCTGTTTAAAAGTTTCGAAAATGCCTCTTTGGTCTCATTCGATGAGCTCGAAAAATAGGTTTTATAATAAAGATAGTAGCGGACTATTTCCGGGTAACGGTCCAGACGGTATAGACGCCACAACTCCTGGATTATCTGTTCGCGGGCTTTTGAAGTTGCGAGTGGGTTCATTTCTGCCCATTGATAGTATCGACTGATGGCATTTCTTAAAGGCAGCGGAAGGTACATCTCTTTTTGCAATTTTTCGATATATTCTTCAAGGCTGGTCTTAAGTGGAATATCGTTATAGATTATTTCATTTGTCTCCAGATTCTCAAGCAGTTCATTTAGAAATCTTTTTCCTGCTTCAACTCCTAATTCTTCCAGGCAGGCATCAAATATCCAGTCAATATCGATAAGGAAACGACACCACGGATAATGAGCGATTGTTCTTCTATATAATTGCTGGACGATTGGACCAATCAGAGATACAGGATCCTCATAGTTGCGCCACCCGGTTAATGATAATATAGTCGCTCTTTCCACGAAATCCTGATAAGGCACGACAAGGTTCTCGGGATTGATAGCTCCCGGTATTATACGTTTACCGCTTATTTTCCAGGCCTTGAAAATGGCCGTCATACCCCTTACGAATAATTTCCTCCAGGCGGCCTGATTAGCCAGAGACGATGAATTTCTACGTCGCTCCGAATATTCGCGAATCTTCTCCCACACTGTCAACTGACCGTAGTATACAAGCGTTCGCGCCCCCAGCTCGGGCCGGCAGCAGCCAAGTCTTGGAAGAACCTCTGATTCGTACGGGTGTTTCGAGATCGCCAAAAGCCAGTATATCGTCTCCATCACCTTCGTGTTTTTTATATCATCATTAAGGATTACCTGAAAATCAAAATGTTTATTCGATACCGTATTTATACTTACCCGATATCTAAGGTAATGCCTTCTGGAAGTTATCCGGCTGACCCATATACCCTCATCCCGTACATCACTCAAATCAAAACTTTCCTGATCGAATGCGAGCATGACCGACTGCTTCAAAAATGTAGGTTGTTTGAGAACTTCCATCAGCCTCTTTTTTTCATCAGGATTCAGTTCATCACCGAATATGATTTTTCTCTGCCATTCCTTTTCCATGTATGCCATAGTATTATTGGCCAGATTTGTTTCATAATGATCAATAACTTCATCGAGATAAGTTCTGGCGCTTGAGGACAATTTTGGATCGTCTTTGTGGAGTACCCAGCTCGCCAGCTCGCACCTTACGGTATCATAATATTCCGGATGAAGCCGCACGAAACTGACAAGTAACCTCAGAATATGATCAAATTGTTTTCTAATCGTATCCGATACCGGCCAACTCATCTCATTTCGGTAATTGAACAGTCGCCTTCGAAGATCACGAAGGCGGCTTATGTTAAGATCGGATTGAGCGATTTTGGCTATTGAGTCTTCATCGAGAAATGGTAACCCTGACTCAATAAACGCCGGCAGGGCTTTGCCGTAATTGAGAGTCGGTTCATCGAGCAAAAGAACTCTATATGCCAATGAGCGAATATTAAACTCCGGATGATTGGCCAGCATCACCAGGCGCTTACGAATCAATCCGGCAATACGCTCGTCGGTTTCCTTAATCTTGCTTGCCAGTAAATTGATTGCCTTTTCGGCCGAATCCCCCTCACCGAAAAGAGCGCAGATTATTAAATTGTTGACTATCGACAATGAGATATTGGATGTTACCTCGACTCCCGAGACGGGAGGACATTTATCACTGTCATGAATTCCATAAGGCAATGAGATATGTTCGGTGAAACTGCCTATTGACGTATCCCATCCAATTTTGCACGGGTAGAATTCCATCAGTGAAGGATTTCCCGCCCACAGCAAAGGCTTCCTGACCAGGACGCCGAAATCGATGACCTTATCCTTTATTTCGTATATGAAATCTCCAACCTGTATATTATTGTCCTTATACGTTTCCTTTATGGTAAGCTCGATACTATCATTGATATCAATCAAACCCTTTTCGGTAACCTCTATAGAATCTTCAAGGATTCCTAAATCGCGATAAAACCATCGCGGAATTATAATATCCCAATCGCCGAAATTGAGCTCAACGAATTTACTGACATATAAACTATCGATTGTCTCACGAAAATTATTCTCGATCTCTTTTCTCTTTAGCGAACCTTTGGGAGTGAGTTCATTTTTATCTACCGAAAAATCCCGGTCAAGAACGGCAAAGTTTATTACTCTCTCATAAGCGGCCAAATCTTTATTGGCCGATGAAACAATCTGATGAAAATACTCACGTTCTTCGCTTTCATCATTGAGATTCTTTAAAACGGGATCTTCGAAATCAGGCACAATCAGCAAAACATTAAAATCGCGTGCATCACCAACCAGGAAAGTCCGCTTTATACCGGGGACTCCTTCGAATTTTTTCTCCACCTGCTGTGGAGCAATTGTCTGGCCCTTGCTGTTTTTGTAGATATCCTTTAGACGATCAATAATCTGGTAATGACCATCGGGCAGTATTTTAAAAAGATCACCCGTTGAAAGCCAATAGCGATTATCCGCATTATGTGTTATCGGGATTTCATCACCCGGTTTTTTATCTTCGAGATAATGCGCGATGTAGTCTCCCGATATTTCCAGTTCGCCTTTCTCAGTTAGACGTGTGTCAACGAGCGGAAGCGGTGTTCCAATCGAGTTATCGCGGTATTCTCCCGGGGGGGTCATCGTTATCCCGCCGGTAGCTTCTGTCATGCCAAATCCGCTGCAAAGATAAATGCCGTTCTTATTGAAAAACCGGAATACTGAGGGTGCAAGATAGCCTGCTGCCGACAAGCCCCATCTGAGCCGATTCCCGGTGACTTTGTGCAACTCTTCCCGCTTTTTGTCTGCCGATAAAACTGACTCCATTCTGGCCAAACAGCGCTCCTGTATAAGCTGCCATCTAAAAGGAACTCCGATTAATCCGGTTGGTTTTACTTTGGGAAGCAGATCCAAAAATGTCTCGGATGATGTATTCCCCTGGAAAACATAGGTTCCACCCCAATAAATAGCCCCCAATAGTTCCAGATATCGACCGAATGTATGGTACAACGGCAAATAACAAAGCAGAACTTCATTATCACCAACTTCCGGCAAGGCGGCGGCACGCGCAAATCGTTTGGTAACAAGATTGTACTCGGAAAATGATATTCCTTTCGGCATACCGGTTGAACCGGACGTAAACATAACAGTGTTTACCCGGTTTATTTTTTGGCGGGGATGTCCCTTTATGTAAGAATCAATCTCATCTTTGGATAGATTTATGCATACATCTCGGAATATATTTTTAACCGTTTTGCTTTTCCCGGCATCAGATAACAGCGCATATATTTCGAAAGAGCAATCGATCATCTTACGGGCTTCAAGAAGTTTATCGCGGTGTTCGGCGGTATCGGTCAGGACAATGTTAATACCCAGCTTATTGAAAATATAGGCTAAAGTTTTTGAATCGAAATGAACATTTAAAGGAGTAACGAGGATGTTGTAGAACAGGCACGCCAGATCGGCAAAGGCCGATTCAACACAATTGTTCGACACAATCGCAACCCGAGGCTCTTTATTTATTTTTAGAAGACCGGCCGCAAGTGATTTTGTCCTTTGGTCGGTAACCCTGTAGCTCCAATTCGAGGGCTCACTACCCGACATATCGCAAAAAAGCGTTTTGCCGGGATCCAATTTGACTCTGTTATTAAAAAGGTCCAGCAGGGAATAATTACCGGTCTCGATTGCACAAGCCGCCGTTCGCGCCCACCGATATCTCAAATCTCTATCTTTTAAAGCTCTAAGAAAATCAGTCCGCCCGGTGATATTCAGGTAATCATGCAAAACATGAAAATCGGAACCAAAGTCCCCCGAACTCAATAATTGACCTTCGGCAATTTCTAGAATTGAAACCGCCAGCTTATGCTTATCATCTGCATTTTGACCATTTTCGCCCCAGCTTTTGGTCAAATCGGCAAGCTGCTCTACTTTCATGGTTTTATCCATTAAAATCCCATAAATGCAAATATTTGGCTATTGTCTTTGGCCTACATTATCCTCATTTCAATTAAATATATACAATAATAATGTAAATAGGATGAAATAAAACAGCTTTCTCAAAAACTGGCGACATCAAAAACTGGCTGCAATGGTAATTTTAATTCACTAATAGAAATATTATTATTGAATTTCTTTTAGAGTAAGATAATCTTATTGCGCAAATCTCCCCAACAATTCAACAACCGTGCCAGGCTATCCCAGAGTTCCGGCGACCCTTTTTTTCAACCAAACAACAGATTATTACAATTTAATCTATATATTCTCTAAAATTAGACGTATTCTAATTATATGAAAGACGTTATATCAATTTTGCGAAAGTGTGATATTCAACCAACTCCTCAAAGGATTGCCATAGTTGAATATGTAATGAAAAGCAAAAAACATCTATCCGCGGATGAGGTTCTAAGCTACGCCCGAAAAACATGCCCTACAGTTTCAAGAGCCACTGTCTACAACACACTAAACCTGCTGGTTGCAAAAGGGCTGATTGGGATGCAGACAATTAAGGAAGGTGCCGTGGTTTTCGATTCCAATGTTGAAAAGCACCATCATTTTATTGACAAGGATACCGGCGATGTCTACGACATTCCATGGGATCAACTGGAGGTTAAAGGAAAAGAGAAATTAAAGGATTTTGAGGTTTTCGAGTATCAAGTTATATTGAAAGGCAGACGAAAGAAGATCTAATGTTTTTTCACCGCTAATCTAATTATAGGCTAGACTTAGATTCTGACTTTCAATCATTTTAACAGGATCGTCCAAGAATATCACGATGTTATGCACGAACATAATTAAGATCAATTATATACGAAAGGAAAAGCTATGACCGAAAAAAACAAAGATAGCACAAGCAAATCCACCGTAATGGATGGATCAAAAAAACGAACGACAATTACAGGCACAACAAACCGGCAGTGGTGGCCTAATCAGTTGAATTTGAAAATGCTACACCAGAATCCTCCGATGATGAATCCTTATGGCGAGGATTTCAACTACGCCGAGGAATTCAAATCGCTCGACCTAAAATCGGTTAAGAAGGATCTCGAAAATCTGATGACAGAATCACGGGACTGGTGGCCCGCCGATTACGGCCATTATGGACCGCTGTTTATTCGAATGGCATGGCACAGCGCCGGAACATACCGTATTAACGACGGTCGCGGCGGTGCATCTTCCGGTTCACAGCGCTTTGCGCCTCTCAATAGCTGGCCGGATAATGCCAATCTCGATAAAGCTCGACGGATATTATGGCCAATCAAGCAAAAATATGGTCGCAAAATCTCTTGGGCCGACCTCATGATCCTCGCGGGCAATGTCGCCCTTGAATCGATGGGGCTCGAAACCTTCGGTTTTGGCGGCGGTCGTGAAGATATTTGGGAGCCGGAAGAGGATATATACTGGGGTTCAGAGACAACCTGGCTCGGCGATGAACGTTACAGCGGCGATCGGGAACTCGAAAATCCTCTTGCTGCCGTTCAGATGGGTCTTATCTACGTGAATCCTGAAGGACCGAATAGTAACCCGGACCCGGTAGCATCGGGTAAGGATATTCGAGAGACATTTGCCCGTATGGCAATGAACGACTATGAGACAGTTGCACTTGTTGCCGGCGGACATACTTTCGGCAAGTGTCATGGTGCCGGTGATGCGGAGCTTGTCGGTGCCGAACCGGAGGCCGCCGGGATTGAAGAACAGGGACTCGGATGGAAAAGTACTTATGGCAGCGGCAAAGGTGATGATACTATTACCAGCGGATTGGAAGGCGCCTGGACTTCAAAACCTGCCAAATGGGATAATGAATATCTTAAGAACCTGTTCGGCTATGAATGGGAGCTCGTAAAAAGCCCGGCAGGGGCACATCAGTGGGCACCTACGGAAGAATCAAAAGCGAGAAAGGCGCCGGCTGCTCACGATCCATCGAAAACACAGCGACTGATGATGACAACTGCCGACATGGCGTTGAAAATGGATCCGATATATGAGCCGATCTCGAGGCATTTCCTTGAAAATCCCGACGAACTTGCAGAAGCCTTCTCCAAGGCATGGTTCAAACTGACTCATCGAGATATGGGACCCATCACCCGTTATCTGGGTCCTGAAGTACCCAAAGAGGAAATGTTATGGCAGGATCCGGTGCCGGCTGTCAATCATGAGTTGATAGGAGATTCAGAAATTGCTGATTTAAAGGCCAAAATACTCGACTCAGGTTTATCCATTCCTGAGTTGGTTTCAACGGCGTGGGCCTCGGCATCGACCTTCCGCGGCAGTGATAAACGAGGCGGTGCGAACGGCGCGCGAATTCGCCTTGAACCGCAGCGGAACTGGAAAGTAAACCGGCCGGGGCAGCTTGAGAATGTCCTTAAAACTCTCGAGGCAATCCAGAAGGAATTTAACGGTTCGCAGATGGGTGGTAAACAGGTCTCCCTCGCTGACCTCATTGTTCTGGGCGGATGTGCAGCCGTCGAAAAAGCCGCGAAGAATGCCGGACATGATGTCAAGGTTCCTTTCACTCCGGGTCGAACCGACGCAACCCAGGAGCAGACCGATATCGAATCCTTTGTTGTGCTCGAACCGATCGCGGACGGATTTCGCAACTATGTTGTCAGCGAACACCAGAAAATATCGGAACATCTACTGGTCGATAAGGCTCAACTGCTTACTCTGACCGGCCCCGAGATGACTGCTCTTGTCGGCGGGATGCGTGTCCTTAATACAAACTACGATCAATCCAAGAATGGCGTTTTCACCGATCGACCGGAATCACTCACCAACGACTTTTTCGTAAACCTGCTCGAAATGGGTACGGAGTGGAAACCGGCATCGAAGGATAAAGAAGTACTTGAAGGATATGATCTCGCAACTGGCAAGAAAAAGTGGACCGGTACACGTGTCGACCTGGTCTTTGGTTCGAACTCACAGCTTCGAGCTTTTGCGGAGGCTTATGCCAGTGATGATTCTCAGCAGAAGTTCGTAAATGACTTCGTGGCGGCCTGGGACAAAGTCATGAACCTTGACCGCTTTGACCTTGACTGATCTCATATAAATAGTATTAATACCCGGGAGGTTCAATATATGAACCTCCCGACTTTAAAACTATCTTCTAATTATCTTCATAAAACCGCTAAAGAGAGTAGTGACCCAAATATGCCAGCCACAACATTATAGTATGTCTTCGCCCAAAAAGAAGAATTAAGTTTAATAATGCCGTCAATCTGCAATTGATAAATGCGTTGATTTCTCAAAAAATGTGATTAGCGACCTGCTTAATATGTCAAATGCAAAACCAAGTCCGTCCAGTCAATGCTTATGAATCGTCCTTCAATAAATCTGAAACTATACGGTAAGCGTGGCCGACTGCCGGAAAACAGACTGTCATGGCTATATCTGAATTCGCGAGTTTATCGAGATCTTCAACTTTTGTCAAATCCATCCCGGTTAATTCGCGGCAGCTAATGGTTCCCATTTCATCCTCGAAACGACGGCGAAATTCCTGAAATATCCTGGCTGTGGCCATCCATTCCTCAATACTGGTACTTTGTTTTCGAACGATCCCGATAGCCATCGCCGCCCCGATAACCGCCCCGCAAACGCTACCGGTGTTACCAATTCCGCCCCCAAAGCAGGTAGCGATTTTGGGGATAAGGTCGTTATCGATATTATAATCCCGACACACGGCCAGGAGTACGGCTTCGGATCAGACATGACCTTCTTGCATGATCTTGGCAGCCAAATTTTGTTCCATTGATATTCTCCATCTGATATTATACTTAATCCATATACATGATTTTAAACTTGATTGTTACAAAAACCGGTGATTGATTGTTTGACAGGTATGATTTATTAAGTTAAATGCGACCTGGAATAAAGAAGCCAAAATTGTTAGACGTATTATACAACGATCCAAAACACCTTCCCCAAAATTCTATGAAATTCGAATTCATAATTTTCACGAGCTTCGTGCATGTCAATAATACTTGTTTGGATGATAAAGGCCATGGATCTCTAACCGGCAAAATTGTATACGATTATCGCTAATCTAAAACGTAAGGATTATTATTCTTTCTTGCTCGACTTTTTTAACTGAGCAGCCATAGGACCCCAAATAAACAACAAGTGAATAACTGCTCCCGCGATGAGAATATTAGAGATTTCACTGAAACAATCTGTGCCTTTCAATATTAAGGAGCATCCAATGATTACAACCCCCCAAATTATTGCACTTCCTATTATATAAATTCCGATAGTCTTCCTTTTCTTGTCCATTTTAATTCCCTCAATTTGTTTTGTAAATCACCCGAGCCTTTGGGTAAATCCGGAAATAATATAGAAGGTGACCGTTAAAGAATCAATTTAAAAACCACTTTGTCTGACGATGAACAAACAAATGAAAGTTATGAGAGAACCAGGTTGATTACTTGCTTAGATTTATAATTTGTTGATATATAGTAGATTTTAAAAGCGGGGCTATTGAATAAATTCCGCAATTTTTCGAGGGCCAATCGAACTAATGAGTTTATACCGCATAGCATAATAACGGCATACGACAATCTACCCTGATTACTGTTCAAGCCTATGGAAGACCCTTCTTATTAGGATCTTTCAGTGGAATTTTCCTGGCCCGATCGGTGACCGCATTTATCATAGTAGCAAAGCTCGTTTTTATCGCAATGTCTTCATCGGTTATGTACTGAACATCAAGAAGTCCGTCCGATCGATAACCGGTCCGTAAATAGTTTATATCACTGAGGCAAAGACTCCATCCCTCGATCCAAAGTTTCAGTTGCCTGAGTTTTTCTGGATCTTCGGAGTGATGAATCATCAGATCAATATCTGACCCGGGACCGGCCGAGGCGTTTTTAGTACTTCCGAAAAGATAGAGGTTTTTAACTCCGAATCGTTCGGGATCAAGCCGCGAAGCCAGATTTTCAACCATCCTCAACCTCCATTGCCAGTTGTTTTCTTTTTTGACGACTGGATGTTTTTCGACATTGTTTTCCACTTTGATTTCCGGTTCGGGACTGGCAAAAAGACCAATCGCCTCATTTAGCTCCATATTCGCACTGATCGACAAAATCTTCCCATTGGTTTCTTTACTAATGTCAATGACCCTGACAATGTTAGACATCTGACGACCTGCCGGTGCCATTTCCTCAACAAAATTATATGCCCCTTTAAGAAAACGAAGATTGAGAACATCACTTTCATTATCTTCGTTTATTACAAAATACTGGATGTCATTACTCACCAGCTGATGGAATAAGTGTGGGTTAAACGAACATTCGGAAGTCCTATGATGTTGTATTGATTCGATTTCTAACAAAGCCGCCGCATTTTCAATATCGAATATTGATGTCACCAGTTTGTAATCTTGCTCGGTTTGCACAATAAAAGTCCAGGGACAAATTACAATAAACTGCTTTCGAGGAAGAAGCAGATTAAGCTGTTTAACAACGTCTCTTACACCGGTAACATTATCCTCCGATATTCTGTCTCTATATTGAAGCGTGTCTATATAGATTATGTATTTAAACTGCCGTAATGACCCATCGGCGATATAACGATTCGCTTTGAACAATATTTGATCATCCGGCATCTCTCGGGGTATCGGAATAGCTGTATCGCCTTTCAGATAATTATAAGCCCGGCATTGAAGTATATTCAAATTTGTACCGTCATAGGCAAAATCGATTTCTACCGGCATTTCCAGTTTTTCTTTGATAAGTCTGACAACTTCGATAACCTGCCGGGGTAAAGAACTGGATTCAATCAATTCTTGAAATGAAAATTCGGCATCATGTACTCTCGACTCCATTCCACTGAGTTTTTTTAACTCGGATTCATTATTGTGCAGGAACCTATTCAATTCCATCCTGACAACCTGTTCCTTGTCCTTATCAAGGACTAATATGCTTTTGGAAGAGTCGTCCCCTTTTTTTATTACCTGACTCTTATTCCCTGAAATATGGCTGTCAGGCAAGGTCAATAAGGTCAACTCGGTTTCATTATCATCATCTGTACATGTTCTCAAACCCGGAGCAATACATATCAGCCCGTCTTCTGCCTTGGCCAAATCCGACCATCGATAGACATTATCGCTATACGCTATACCTGAGCACAAAGGCAGGTAGTAATTCCCGATATCTAACCCGACAACCTCCTGGATCATGATACCCATCTCTTCGGCAAAATCGATCAGATCGTGCTTGCGTCTGTATTCAAGTGAAACTGGAGAAAAAGTCGAAGCGTAGACTTTAGCCACTGCTTTCATAAGGGCATCGAGACGTTGACGTTTGGTTCCTTTATTTATCAATAAAACACTTTTATATTTTTCAAAAAATGTCGACCCTATCTGATTCTCCAGCAAACTCGAACTTCTAACGATTAAGGGGTTATCATGAAGGTCATCAAGAGCAGCAGATAATTTTTTGATAATATCTTCAGGAAACTGGCCGTTTTTAAAAAATTCAACTATTTGTGGATACTCAAGCACAATTTGGTCGATGTCCTTATATTTTTGCTCCACAACATCATCAAAATTGTTATAGTGCATGAAATGATAGATAACATCTGAGCTGATAAACCAAGTCCTGGGAATTTTTACATTTTCGAAAAGTCGGTTGTCTTTTAGTTCCTTTTTTATAATATGATCGACAAGGAACAGCATTGCATTTTTACCACCCAGTTTCCCACGGCTTTCGACACTGAAAACCAGGTTTTTCAACAGTGACCTGAAATCGCAAATATCAACAAGATGCTTGGCGGTATTTATATATTGTGGCTGCTCGGATAAAAATCGCCTTATCAATGAAACCTGAATACCCCATTTGCTTGGATTACGGACATCATGACTTGCCGGCGCCATCTCATAATAACGCCTGATTGAATCAGCTACCTCTTCAATCGACAGGTTCCGGTTCACGACCTGGGATAAATAGGAAAGCTTTTCTTCCTGTATCCACCTCTGAATATGTTTGAGCATAATATCATCACTGATATAGGTCCGGGCGGTATCGATAATAATTTGGCTAATATCCGACGGCGACTCTTTATCAGTCTTTTGATTCGAGTAATAATCGCTTTTCTGAAAACCCCCTTTAAGAATAAACATGCTGGAGTTGACCGATTTTAGTAGCGTTTTGACCTTTTCGTCTTCATCCCAATTTAGAACATTGAGTATTTTGCGGCAAATACGATAGTATAACTCACGATTAGTACGTTTTAGTATATCCACCAGGGCCGGCCATTCCGGAGCACGGCCCGGAGTAACAGAACAGCGGTCTTTATTACCGAGAATCATCCTTTTGATATCAAGTGAAACGAGATATTGACCCAATAATCCCGCCACCGTATCGATCAGCCGAATTTCTTCTTTATAAAAAGGGCCCGAGTCAGCGGTTGGATATTCTTTCGTATAATAGACTTTAATCTGTCCGAGAGTATTGTTTTGAAAATTTATATCACTGCAGTAGCACCACTCAGTTTCTTGAAATTCACCGGATGTACAAACATATCGGTCGAAAACTATTTTGACACGACAATCATCCGGATATGACATACTCGAAGGAATCGTAACGGCAATATCGGTACAGATTTCTTTGGGGGATCTATGTTCGCCCCGAAGAATATCCTTTATATGATATAGACATTTGAGCTCTTCGGCTCTTTTTTGCAATGCGTCACTATTTCTGAATTGACCATCCATATTACCAGTCATCGTAGGATAACTCCTTTTCCAGACCGTCCGTCAATTTTGATTGTCAACGGTTTTGAAAGATGAACATGTCTGACAAATTGATGGTTATTTTCGAATTTTTGTTCGTTAAGCCAATCCCAGCATACTTCGCAGCTGCCGTTATGATGAACTGCAAAATAGAATATCTCAAAACTGGTCATGTTATGGAAAAAGTGCGCGCCCTGACTCAACTCCACATCCATCCCCGGCAGAGTAGCCTCTACTAAGGCTTTAGCCCCGGAAATCTGCCCCCAACTGACCGGAATGCCCAGCCAGGGATCGGAACTGCCCCATCGGCCGAAGCCAATAAGCAGGTAATGATTCCCCCGTTCGATCATCTGGCGATTTAACTCTGCTAATTCCCCGGCGATTTTTTTCGTGTCTTTAGCGTTAAAACGCTCTGGATCGACGTAGATAATATCCTCGATAGAATCAATCGAACCGTTGCCCAGTGCCCGTTCCGATAAAACCAGAACATTACCGCCTTTTAATTCTTCCGGATCTAGATTGATAATTGCATCGGAAACAACCATTGGCCGCACCTGAAGAAAACCGAACTGAATCATAAGATTTTCCCCGGGAATTATTGTAACTGCAAATTCGATTTCTACTTTGCTGTCAAGAGCCGTTTCACATATTTCCAAAAGCTCCCTTAACAAATTATTCAATGGAATCTGTTCGGCGACCAATATCGGCGCGAAAGTGAGTATTCGTGAGCCGGACGCTCCGGTTCCCAAAACGATTCGATCATCATTGGGCCTATATGTCGAGGCCGCGTATTTCAGGGTTCCATGTTGTTCGGCATCGGAAATCGCTCCTCGTATTAAATATTCATTTTCGCCAAAAGGTCGACTGACCGGCTGGTGCCCCATGTTTATGGCCCAGAAATCATTTTGAGACAATTTAAGAAGTTCGCTGGCCGAGGCTACCGGTGGGCTTACCCGCGGATATGACGGAGAATATGACCATACCAGATCACCGTCGACGATAGTCTTACCCAATCCAAGAGCGAGAGAAACAACACCGTCTTCCGGACGGGCCGCTCCGGTTGGATAAAAATTATATGACCGGGCCACTCCGGATATATTCGGATAAAACATATCATTATGATCTGATCCAACCACCTCCTGAATTATAACAGCCATCTTTTCTTCTTCCGTCGAACGATTTATGGCGGCATGATAACTTTTCGCCGATCTGAAAAAAGCTGACGAAAAAACGAATTTGACAGCCTCACAAAGTTTATCCATCCTCGCATCGGAATCGGTTTTATTGTTCGGTATCATCTTCGTTGCATAGATGCCGGCAAAAGGCTCATACATCGCATCTTCAAGAAGACTTGAGGATCTGATAGCCAGGGGAATACGAATCTTGTCTATTATTATTTTGAGCTCCTTTTTGAGCTCCCGGGGAAGCGAGCTTTTGATGAACATATTTGATATATATTCATCTGACATATCCGATAAGGCTACATCGCGAAGGTTGTTATCGGCAATAAATCTGTCAAAATAGTCCGTCGCGATTACAATCATCCGGGGGATGCCAACATTTATATTCTCATAGATATTACCGCCAAACCGTTCTTTAATTGTACTTTCGATATAAGCCAGTCCCGATGCTTTGCCGCCGATCGAACCGGTACCGATATAGGCGATATTTTTATCCGACGAAAAGAAATCTTCATCAAAGCATGTCAATTTTTCGATTGGCACATTTATTCTGTTAGTTGTCATTTTATTCCCCCGACATTTACTGGACAGCAGTTTTCAAACGGTATTTGAACCGGGCTCATATTTTTATTTAAAGATCATAATGAGGATAAATGCTAATGTTGCCGCTTGAGCGATTTCTTAAGAGACGGGATTTTATAGTATCCCGTCTCTCTGAATCGGAATAATCAGCCGTTCAAAATCTTTTCGGCTTCTTCCTTATCAGCATCCATCACATACTTTAGGCCGGTGACACTGGCTGCCTCGGGAGTTAGCGCAATAAGGTCTTCCCGGTTCATATATTCCAGGCCAAACTTACGACTGCCGGCCATAAGCTGCCTTAGACCCTGGGCCAGGCGTTCATAGTAGGTATAAAGGCCTATAGCCCCGGTCGGTAATTTTTCGAATTCTTCATTACCGAGCATCTTGCGAAGTTCCCCGGATGTCACGAAAACTTCATCCTTGGTATCCCCGAATCTTTCGACATAAACCGGCAACTGATGGTCCTCGATTGTACGCCCTATGGTCTTGCCAACCATAGCGGCCGCGATCGGACCGCGAGCCATGCCGATCAGCTTGACAAACGGTGCGCCGAGAGCCAGTGCTTTGAACATCTGATCCTCAAATGTGAACCCGCCGGCCGGGATAAGGGCCGGAAGATGCTCACCTTTATCAGCCAGTTTCTTGGCATACTGATATAGAAGAGAGTGCAGTTCTACGGGAGGAATACCCCATTCATTCATCATCCGCCACGGGCTCATACCGGTTCCACCACCGGCACCATCAACCGTAAGGACATCCAGTTTGTACTTCGAAGCATATTTCAATGCCAGGGCCAGCGCGGCCGGACGATAGGCACCGGTCTTAAGAGATATATATTTGGCACCGGCTTTTCTCAGTTCATCTATTCGCTTGGCAAATGACTCCTCGTCTACCATGCCAACTCTCGAGTGACGCTCGAATTCCTTAAAGGTACCACGCTTGAATGCATCAATAACATTCTGATCGGTCGGATTCGGAAGAACAACATAACCTCGATCGTAAAGTAATTGAGCCTTTTCGAGATTCCTTATTTTTACTTCACCGCCGATATTCTTTGCCCCTTGTCCCCATTTAAGTTCGACCCATTCAACACCGAGTTTTTCAATAGCATATTCTTGGACACCGAGCCGCGTATCTTCAATATTCGCCTGCACGATTGTCGCTCCGTAGCCGTCTATCTGATGATCTTTAAAAAGATTGACACGACGTTTCAGATCAACGGTGTCAACCACCCGGCCATCCTTGATTACCGCTTCGGGATCCATTCCAACCACGTTTTCTCCGATAGTCAATCCGGTTCCGGCCAGGGCGGTTCCTATGGCCAGACCTTCCCAGTTATTTTTGGCTACATCGGTTGAACCAATGCCGGGGATCATTATCGGGAGACGGAATTTAATTCCGTTATCGTGACCGAAATGAACCTCGAGATTCACATTGGGAAAAACCGCCTTGTCACTGTCGGCTTCGATTCCTTCGGCGCCGATAACACCGCCAATAATATTCAGATGAGAATAATCGAGCGGATAATTTTTTTCGGAAGCGGTGGTGATTACACCGAATGGTTGGGGATAAATGACTTCGTGACCGCGGTAGGCCGATTTGCCGATTTCACACATACCGATACATCCATCGACACAGGTAACGCACATTCCGGAAAGACGGGTTATTGAATCCTCAGTCCTGTTCTTCGTCAGTGTTGCGGCTGAGGCATTTACTCTGGTTATTGACATTCTAATTTCCTCCTTTACCTTGTTTGTCTTTGACGATTTCGCAGGCAACACAAGGATCCATATAACACATCATATCATTATATTTTTCTTTTTCGAGACAGGGTGCGCTGATATTGACACAGGCACCGCAGATCGCTTTATCGGGTTCATTGTAGGTGCACCGTAATTGACAGGCCGGACAAACATAGATACATCCGCCGCACAACCGGCAAACTTCTGACTTTATATCAAAAGGGGTTCCTATTGATCGGTTCTCACCCCGTCCTCGGAAGCCGATTGCCTTAGCCATCATCTGTTCCTCGCACATCCTGACGCACAGGCCGCACAAGATACAATCTTCGTACTCCTGCCTGAATCGCTGTTGGTGAACATCGTATTTCGAAGCCAGATCTTGAATAACCTTGGACTGGGGACACGATCCCAACAGGAGCTCAATGATCATTCTTCTGGCTCTTTGAACCCGTTTAGAAGTGGTTCTGACCTTCAAGCCTTCTTCGGCCGGATAGGTACACGAGGTCACCAGCCGTGAGCGGCCCGGTTCACCAATTTCAACCACGCAGAGACGGCATGCTCCGTAGGGCGACAAACCTTCCATATGACACAAGGTCGGGATTGGCAATCCCAAAAACCTGGCCGCCTCGAGAAGAGTTGTCCCCTTTTCGACCTGCAGGTCAATTCCATTTATATTCAGAGTAATCATTTTGCTTTTACTCCTACCTCTTTATTTTCATCTATCGTTTTTAAATGCTGGGTAAATTCAAGATCACATCTCAGGCATCGATTGGCCTCACAAACAGCTTCATCAATTGAGAGCGAGACTTCGACTTCGGCAAAATTACGTTTCCGCCATTCAGCCGGAGCTCTTTGAAGTTCGGCTCTCTCTGTCATCACTGCCTCAGGATCCGGCGATCTCAACGGTTCAACATATTCCTTTGGCAGATAAGGCTTCGATTCACCTCTCATTTCCTCACCCCGGATATACCGATCAATCATAACTGCCGCTTTTTTACCGTCGGCAATGGCGTCGATAACCGTGTTGGGTCCCCGAACCACATCGCCGCAAGCAAATACACCCGGCCGATTGGTAACCAGGGTCGCTTCATCGACCTTAATGGTATTCCATCTGGTCGTCTCTATTTCGCTCATTCGAGCGGGTGCGATAGCATCTATGCCCGAATCCTCCCCAATTGCTACAATCAAAGTGTCGAGCTTGATTTCATGCTCGCTGTCTTTAATCGGGACCGGTCGGCGACGCCCGCTGGAGTCCATATCACCGAGTTCATTCTTGATGCAGACCAAACCTTCCAGTTTACCATTGCTTACGATAACCCGGGCCGGTGAAACCAGTGTCCTGAGCTTTATACCTTCCTGCTCAGCAGCTTCGATTTCTTCAAAAAAGGCCGGCATTTCCTCCTTGGTCCGGCGGTATAGAATCGTAACACTATCGACATCCTTCTGCCGAAGCGCCATCCGTGCGGCATCAATCGCCGAATTACCGCCTCCAATCACACCCACTTTGCCTCGGGCCAGTTGTTCACCCCTGAGGTTCCACGACTTGAGGAACTTGATCGATGGATAGATTCCATCAACTTCCTCGTTTTCAAGATGAAGCGGTTTACTCTTATGGGCTCCGAGAGCGACCAGAACCGCCTTGTTACCTTCATCAAAGAGATCATCGACCGAGACATCGCGCCCGAGAGCGGTATTGTATTTGATCGTTATATTTTCATTAAGAAGCGATTCTATTTCACGTTTGATGACTTCTTTCGGTAGCCTGTATGTTGGAATAGCACAGAATAACATCCCGCCTGCTTCGCCCTCGGATTCATAGACAGTTACCTTATAGCCTTTCAAGAACAAATAATGGGCCGTTGTTAATCCGGCCGGACCGCTACCGATAATTGCCACCTTGGGCGGTTCACCATGGGACCATTCTTCCGGTTCTACCTTGTAACTGGATGGATCAATCCGGTCAGTTACAAACCTTTTCAATGATCTTATCGCGATAGGGTCACCTCCCGATGATCCAGCCCGGCACCGGCTTTCGCAAGGATGATGACAGACGCGGGAGCAAACTGACGGAAACGGGTTGGCTTCGCGGATTACCTGATAGGCCTTATCATATTCGCCGTTAGATATATAGGCGACATACCGCCAGGCTTCGGTCCCTACGGGGCAGGCCGATTGACACGGAGCCCCAACCAGATCTTTGCAGACAAAAGCGTCACATTTTTTATCAATAATATGGCGCTCATATTCCTTGCGAAAATATTTAAGGGTACTCAAAACCGGATTGGAAGCCGATTGACCCAGGCCACACATCGTAGTATCCTTGACGACAAGAGCCAGTTCTTCCAGCAGATCGAGATCCTTCAAAGTTGCCTGGCCCTTTGAAATATCATCGAGAATTTCATACATCCGTTGAGTTCCCTTACGGCAGGTAAAACATTTGCCGCATGACTCGTCCTTAAGGAATGCCATGAAATATTTGGCGACATCCACCATACAAGTGTTTTCGTCCATTACGATCATACCGCCCGATCCCATAATCGAGCCGGCTTTGGCCAGGCTGTCATAATCGATCGACATGTCAAACATACTTGCAGGGATACATCCTCCCGATGGCCCTCCGGTCTGAACTGCCTTTATTTTGGTATCACCGACCGGACCACCACCGATATCATAAACAACTTCACTAATCCTGGTTCCTAGCGGAACTTCAACCAGACCGGTATTCTTTATCTTGCCAACCAGCGAGAATATCTTAGTACCGGTATTGCCTGGAATCCCAACCTTGGCAAATTCGTCGCCCCCTTTATCGATAATGACATGAATATTGGCCAGCGTTTCGACATTGTTGATGCAGGTTGGATGGCCCCACAGGCCTTTTTCAATGGGGTAGGGCGGACGCTGTCGCGGTTCACCCATCATATCCTCGATCGACTTGATCAAAGCGGTTTCCTCACCACAGACAAAAGCGCCGGCGCCGCGGAATATCTCGATATCAAAATCAATTCCGCTGCCGAGGATGTTGTCACCTAACAGGCCGGCTTCACGAGCCTGTCTAAGTGCTATTAGAGTGTGTTTGATAGCCAGCGGATACTCACTGCGGACATAGATTATGCCTTTGGTAGCACCGATTGCTATTCCGCCGATCACCATGCCCTCGATTACGGCATGAGGATTACCCTCAAGGAGACTTCGATCCATATAAGCCCCGGGATCACCTTCGTCGGCGTTACAAATTATATATTTCTGAACACCCGGTTTACCGGACGCCGAGGCAAACTGCCACTTTTTTCCGGTCGGGAATCCGGCCCCTCCCCTGCCCCGGATGCCAGATTTTATAACTTCATCGATAATCCTATTCGGATTCGGATCATTAAGAACCTTTTCGAGGGCGGAATATCCGCCCTCTTCGATATAATTCATGATGCGAATCGGATCGATATTTTCGTTATACCCCAGAATAGTCCGCGTCTGTTTTTTAAAAAAGGGAATGTCATTTTGACTGTGATACTTCTTTGGTATGCGGGGATCTTTATAAATAAGACTGTCGGCAACATAGCCGCCAACCGCGGCATCAATCACGGTCGGAATATCGCTCATTTTAAGCTTGGGATAAAGATGCCTGCCCGGCTGAACCAGAATAAATGGGTCCATTTCACAGAAACCCTGACAGCCGGTAATGCGAATCGCCACTTTTTCCTGCAGGCTTCGCTCAAGAATGTATTTCTTGATTACCCTGATGACGTCGTTGGCGCCGCTGGCTTGTCCTCCCGTTCCCGCGCATATCACCAGTGTCGGCTTATCATACTTAATCTCTTTCTCGCTTAGAACGCGCTGGCGAAAGATCTTAAGCTCTTCGACTGTTGAAAGTTTTTTCATTATTACTCCTAAATGCAAACTACGGTCATCATTAATCAATTGTGGCGCCGCCAAGATCAAGCAGGTGCCCTTTGCATGCATTACGGGAACATATCTGCACCACGCCGCCGCCCCGAACAATCATTGGAACCATCGGCGCCCCGCAATCACCGCATACCGTTCCGCCAATCAATTCGGCGTGACAATGGGGACAAAACATCTGTACGACCGCACCTTCATCTACTGGATGTTCAAGCGAAACCCTGTCGCTGCCGTAAATACTCGATATCGACAATCGACCGTGCTTATTACCGGAAGAAATGGTAACCCTGATCGAAGGGCGGCCATCGATTATATGGCGCGAATCCATCAGGCTATGATTGCACCGCGCGCAGCTGACTTCGAGCGGAAATACCCGTTGATCGGTTTCTACTTCTATATGATTAAAGCCCCTGGTCGCGCTTTCGAGGATCTCCTTGACCTGAGAAACCTTCACCGAAGAAAAATACTTGCCATCCACGACCACGACCGGTCCGAGGGCACAGGCTCCAAGGCAGTTTACCGTCTCGAGCGAGTATTCATTATCCTCTGTCGTTTCACCGGCCTTGATCTTCAACTGCTTCTCCAGTTCGCGTGCTATCGCCGGTCCTCCGCGGACATGGCAGGCGGTCCCAAGACATACCGACACGAGATGCCGACCGCGGGGTTTTAGACTGAAAGCCCGGTAAAATGTCGCGACACCATAAATGTCAGTCAGGGATATACCGGTTATTTCAGAGAGCTGATGCAATTCTTCCTGAGGTAAATAGCCATACTTCCCCTGCACTTCCTCGAGCATGGCGATTAATTTACCCCGATACTGTTTAGAACTGTCTTGTATTTGTGAGACTTCTACTCTTTCCATTTTGTAACCTTTTCTGGATTAATGCTCACGTTGTAGTATTTTATTCCCAGTTATAAATATTCCTCGCAATGCCAAACCCCTCCGGCAGGTTTAGGAAGGATACACGTAAATCGGTTTTCACAGTTGATACAGAGACCTTTAAGCTGTGATTCTTTGGTTGGATTGACGGCAGAATCTTCGGCAGTATTTGTTTTCGGCGGGTACCCTTCAGGACTGTCTTTCCTGTCATCTGACTCATTGCACATAGATCTTTAAACTTCATTTCATGGAGAACATGAGCATACCATCACCTGGTGGCATGCTCATTTCTCCGAAAGAGATCGAAATTAAAAGAGACTTCCTATGATGCGAAATGAACCAGTTTCTCCCATAACTTTGTGAATTTTTAGGAGTTATTCAGCAACTATAGATTCGTCCCTTATTTTCGAAATACTTACTTCTGCTAATGAGATGGCAAAAGAAATGCCAACATGTTAGACTATAGAGAGATAGGTTCTAACTTTGGATATATATATCATCTTGCCGCGTTATATAATTGTATTACAATAACATAACTTATTTGGGGCAAGTCGGTTGTTTCATATAGAAATGTAATATCGGAATTTTCGAGTAAAAAATATCGGGGAGTTTTGAATCACCGGGTAATTACACCCCGGTTGATTCGCTATTGATATGGCTTATAATTCAAGCCTTTTTAGCTTTTCACGAAGTGTCTTTCGATCGATCCCAAGTATTTCTGCCGCCTTGGTTTTATTGCCGTCGACTCCTGCCAGAACATCTTGAATATGAGCCCGTTCTACTTCAGCAAGGCTCTTATTTATTCCATTTCGACTCGTTACTGAAAAACGCATTAATTCCGGAAGATCCGGAACATCTATTGTATTACTTTCTGTCATTACGACCAGACGTTGGATCACATTTTCAAGCTCCCGGACATTACCCGGCCAGTAATAATTGTTTAATACATTAAGGGCGTCATCTGTAAATCGGGGAGTCGGCCGCCCCATTTCCCTGGCAAATTTGTCGGCAAAGTGTTTAGCCAAAAGGATGGCATCATTTTCTCTCTCTCTGAGCGGAGGGACATCAATTGTCATAACACTGATACGGAAAAAGAGATCTTCCCTGAAAAGCTGTTTTTTTATAAGGCTTTGAAGATTCCGATTTGTTGCGGCAATTATTCTGACATCGACACTTCTTGAACGTGTATCACCGACCATACATACTTTTTTATCCTGAAGGACTCGTAGAAGTTTAACCTGCATGGCCAGACTCGTCTCGGAAATTTCATCAAGAAAAATCGTACCGCCGTCGGCCGTCTGAAAAAAGCCGGCTCTCGTCTCCTGTGCACCAGTGAATGATCCCCTGAGGTGGCCGAATAATTCACTCTCTAAAAGCCCTTCGGGAATTCCTCCGCAGTTTACCGGGACGAAAGAGGCGGAGGCCCTTGGACTGTTATAATGAATTCCCCGAGCGACCAGTTCCTTCCCTGTTCCGCTTTCGCCCGATATCAGGACGGTAGCCGAGATCGAAGCCGTTTTCTTAATGGCCTTGAAAACATTAAACATCGGCTGTGAATTTCCCACAAGCCCATACGCTTCCATTATTTCAGGATCATAATCGGTATTGGTTTCGCGCCGCAGCCGCAGTTTCTTAAGTGCCCTTTCGATAGTAGTAAATAACTCTTCATCCGTAAACGGCTTCGCCAAATAGTCCAAAGCCCCCGACTTTACTGCTTCGACTGCCCCCGGAATAGAAGCATACCCGGTTATCATTATAACTTCTGTATCCTTTAAGTTTTCCCGGACATGCCTGACCAGATCTAAACCGCTGACCCAGGGCATTTTGTAATCGGTAACAACCAAATCTACCGCAACTCTATCAAATACCTGCAAAGCCTCATCTACACTCGAAGCCATATATACTTGGTAACCTCGCGAAACAAGATTCCTCTGAATCACTTCAAGAGTATTTTGTGCGTCATCGACCACCAAAATGCGTTCCTTATGAGACGATTTACCCATAGTAGATCCAAATATTAATACTGAGGTTCAAGCGGCAACCTGATTGTAAATTTGGTTCCCGAACCGACTTCGCTTTCCACCTCTATTTCTCCGCCGTGTGATGTAACAATGCCCTGGATAATTGGCAGGCCCAAACCGGTGCCATGGTCTGAATCCTTGGTGGTAAAAAATGGATCGAATATCTTCTCCCGAATATCTTCGGGAATCCCTATACCACTGTCTTGAATAATCAACATGATAAATCCGTCGCCCGCCTCTGTTGATATCGACAGCCGACCGCCGTGCGGCATCGCCTGGATGGCGTTAACAACCAGATTGGTTAGTACCTGCATCATCTGAGAACGATCCGCGAAAATCAAGGGCAGATCTTCCTGAAATTTGCACGCGATTTCAATACCCGATTTTGCGCACCTTGACCGAAGAAAATATAGCCCGTCATTAATGAGCTCATTTAATTTAAAAGTCGATTTCGCCATCGAGACATCTTTGGCCGACATAAGTAATTTCTGAATTACTTCTCGGGCGTGCAGCGAAGATTCAACAATCTTGCCGAGATCCATTTTTACCTGGGCTTTTAGCTCATCATCTTTTATGGCAAGTTGAGCAAATCCGAGAATATTCGCCAGCGGCTCATTTAGTTCGTGAGCTACGGCGGCGACAAGTTGACCCATGGTTGCCAGACGATCGGCATGACGCAACTGCTCCTGTAACTTGAGCTTTTCTTCTTCGGCCTGAAGTTGCTCGATTACGATAGAAAGTTCCTGAGCAAGGGTATCAATAAGATGACGTTCTTCCCGCAAAAAAGGTCCGTTATCCAATGACGGTCGTTCATCTGAATATCTGATTTCGACAAAACCCCGGACTTTTTTGTTCACTACAATATCGGCCTTCATCTGATGAACCGCTTTGCCGAATTTTGGGGTTATATATACCTGACCATCAATACTTATCTGTGCCGAGGCTATTTCAGGATAGAGCCAAGCCGGAGGTAACAGCTTAACCGTCTCCTGCAGAATATAATCAAGGGAAATATTCGGTTTTTGAACAATCTTTGACATGCCGTAAAGACAAGTCAACTCCTTAACCCGTTCTCGCAAAGCGACATGTAGGCGACGGTGGGTTAAGGCATTCCCAATGGTTTTACCCATCTGTTCGAATAATGATATTATTTGCGCGTCAAAGAAGCCCCTGGATATACTGGTTAACTCAAGAAGGCCCACTCGGTCATGCCCGATATCGATCGGTATGATTGCGACCGAACGACAATCTTTATGTATGCTGATCCCGAGTGAATTATTTTGGTCATTCGGGGATAAATCATATAATTTGATATTCTCAACATCGCCCGTCCAGAAACTGCCTTCCGATGTAAAACAGGCGAGATCGGACTCAACCCGGCGCCCGATTATATCAGCGCACAATTGCTCAACAGAGCTGTCTTTATCATTACTCCACGATACAACGCCGCTTTTTGTATCGATTGAAGAATGTTGCTCGAATTTAAATGGAAACTGAGAGTCAAATCCCATACGACACGCAAACTGCCGTCCTCCATCCCGAAAAACAATGCCTATAATGTCGCATTTGGAGTTCAATAAAAGTAATTGCAATATATCCTTGAGGAATAACGGCCGGGGATAACCATTTCTGGCCAATTCCATAATTTGGTTTGAAAGAGCCCAATAATTTCTTAATTGGGAAAAATCGTTGAGTCCATTTGCTGCTAGCTTACCCATAAAATTCTTTTATTCGTAAGTAAAATATCTCAATTCAAAACACTCACCAAATAGCCAATGCCGAGCTATCAGCATTCGACGACGCATACGCCTTTAATAAGAAAGTATTAAGTTTTGCAATAATGTCAAGTCAGATTAATTTGTAGTATCAAGGGCTTACGTAACATGTTTGCCGAATATCCTATAAAAAAGCAACCCCAACATCACACTCCCTCAAACTTCCGTAACATTCGACTTTCAGATCCAAAGCACATAACCAAACCGCAAGGGACACCGAATTTTCGAGAGAGCCATAACCCGGCCTGACAGCCCTGACAAGTTCGCCTGTAGGTCTTGGTTGAAAGGCACAAACCGTCTGGAATTTGAAAACCTTTGTTTGCTGAACTGGATAAAAACCTGTCCTTACCACCGGAATATTTTCTGAAATATTTTTCAGCATCATAAACGGGATGAAACGAGATTTTTTGGATTCTGGCATCAAACTCTCCAAATAAAAGCTTGAACGGTTTGGATTACCTAATCATTTGGATTCCACTCGCGAACTTCCTGAAAAGAGCACACATAGAAATACTTTGCAACTTGTATTCGAAAAAGGGCGGTTGTCGGAGAATCCACGAATTTCGCGAGATAAGATTGTCTTTCCACAAGAAGTTTCTTCCATACATTGTCTGATTTCTCATCCGTAATCTCTTCAGCTCGCCCGGTGGCGGTAAAAGCCTGAATTTTCATTAAATCATCCGGATATTTTTCCCGGTCATTGACTAAAACTGCGACATTCCGGCAGTTGATAAGATTATGATATTTCCTCGTGGCCCTTGGAGTGGCAAATACTGCATTCTTCAGATCATCCGAAAACGCAAATCCAATCATTGAACCATATGGCTGCCCGTCATATTGCGTACACAAGACTCCAAATATCTGACCTTTTGCAAGTTCAGATATTTTATCTTTTATGGAAGGAGTTTTTATATCATCGGACTTTTTTCCATAGACTGAATTGTCTATTCCAGATTCATCGTTTTGAGAGACCATATCGTTTCCTTTCACAAAAATAATCCTTAAATAAGATATCCCGCTTAGCGTATATGTCCAGCCAATATAACCATATGAGTATAAATTATTTCAGATAGTGAAGAATATCTAAATAAAATCGAAGACCTTTGATGCCTTTCAACCGATCTCGGAGATGATCGCCTCAGCCGCCCGGATCCCCGAGATTGCCGCCCCCTCGATACCATCACCCGAAAAACTATCCCCGGCAAAAGCGATCAAACCGGGATTTTGCATTATTAAAAATGGTTCTGGATAAGAATTGACTGCCCGACTGTAACGCCAGCGGTGAATTCTTAAATAGCCATTTCTATATCGGAAGCGCCCTTCGTTGTAATCGAGAATTTTTTCTATAAGATAATTGTCCGCCAAATCCCAGTTTTCCTCACTGAATTCACCATTTGCCTGAATGGTTAGAGCACCAGGGGCTGAAGATACACCTTTTTTATGATTATTAACAATAAGAGCAATCGGACCGCTATTGGGCCTCAAAAAATTGCGCGAGCTTAATTCTTCGGATAATATACAATCTGCCAATAGAGTTATGCATCTCTCATATTTGATTTTTCGAAGGCTCAAATACAATTTCTCTGATAATTTAATATCGCTACGACCTAAAATTTCGAGTATTTGCGGTACAGGCGGGGTCATAATGACACTATCCGCTTTATAATATATATCTTCTGATAAAAGGACTGTCCAGAGTTTCTCTTCGAACATCAATCCTGTAACCCTGCTCCCGGTCTTGACATTTAATCCACTGGTCAAGTATATCGGCAGGTTCGCAATACCGCTTTTTACACAATAGTATTCAGAGGAGGCAAAATCGCTATCGCTTTTTTCCTGATAATGGCATGATTCCAGAATCCCTGCATCATTCCAGGCTTCTATAAAGGTATTGAACTCCCCACTTCCGGTTTTAATTGCCTGAGCCCCGTGATCAAATTTCAAATTGCCGGATTGCCGTGTAGACATTCGCCCCCCTGCTCTTCTACCCTTATCCAAAACCAGGACGTCGATATTATTCTCGACAAGTCTTCTGGATGCCATTAAACCGGATATTCCACCGCCGATTACGATACAACTATGTTTTTGTGCCGCCATTTATTTACATGCTTTGATATTATCTACAATTAATTTAAACGGCCCGGCCTTTTTATCGGATATTAAAAATCCCAGTTGCTTGATTTCCCCGGGATTAAGAGAATCGGCATCTTCAATTATTCGACCTCGAATGGTAGGCACAAAAGAGTCAAAAGGAAGCTCTATTTCCGTCCATTCCCCAGAAATTGTATTGAAATCATGCTTATACGCCAACCCCTCGAATGCCCGGTCGATACGAAGTCTGAATTGATAAGTTCGTCCATCACCTAAGACTCTTATCACTATACGGTTGTATTTGCTAAGATCGTAAACATCAGGAAGAGTACGAATTGATGAAAAGCCGCCATTATTTTCCAATGATATTGTCCCCGAAAAAACAAGAAAGCCTTGATCACTGTATGACGCCGATCCATCCGACAACCCACCCATAACACCATCATTTACGGCCTTCCAGATATCGACTTCGCTTTTATCTATAAAATCGAATATTATGGCAGTCGAATCTTCATTCTCAAACATCTTTCTATCCTTGGCAAAAATTAAGCTATTATAAATTAGCAGGATCAATGCAAATACCCCGCCTATTAACAATGGGTATCTCATAATTTAATAACCAGATTAATAAATATACGTTCATGGAGACTTTGCAATTTCGGTTTAATATTCGAAAGAAGTCAAAAGTATTAATATTTCTATCTATTGGTTATCGGTTTCGAGAATACTTTTTATTTCTTCGAAATCCGGTATATCGGACATCGATTTACCATAATGTACGAATCTTAAATATCCGGATTTATCTACCAGCATCTGCGCCGGCATTCGACCCAATTTTAACAGCTTTACTTCCTGTCCATATAATTTCAATACCGAGTGATTCGGATCAGGTAACCCGGTAAATGGCAACGACTCCTTTGACCAGTATTTTTCGAATGCCCTTGCATCTTCCGGGCCTATTACGAGAATTTCAACACCAAGTTCAGAAAATTTTTCATATTCCTGTCGCAACTGCGCCATATGCCTGCGGCAGAACGGTCATATAAAGCCCCGGTTGAACACAAGAAGTACATTCTTGGCGCCCCCAAAATCGGAAAGGGATATATTTCTACCTCTGAAATCATCAAGAGAGAAATCCGGAGCTTCTATACCTATTTCTAATTTATCCATTTAATCTCGATGCTGAATTTGGACCTAATAGCTGCTGGCATCCAATTTCACTTTTCCCCGAAATTTGTAGTATATTATGTAAATATATGCTAAAAACAAGTCTCGTTCCAATAAATTTAGTAGTTGCTTAATTTCCAGAGATTTTTAAAGCCCTGTTGTGAATGGTCAAAAAAGATTAAAATATATATGTTGCAACAAATATCTTATCGATAATCTTATTAAAGAACAATTCTATTAAAAAATTGTTCTAAGACAAGGCGAATTAAGGATCAAATACAGTGGCTAAAAAAGACGATGACAAAAAACCGCCCATGGAAAGTTCTTTTTTGTTGGAAAGCCTGCCCCTTGCAGAACAATTGAACTTGAAAGACAGGGCGCTATCATCTTCCTCTGAGGGAATTACTATCGCCGATGCAACAAAACCGGATTACCCCTTGATATATGTTAACAAAGGTTTCGAGGAGCTTACCGGCTATTCCTCAGAAGAGGCGTGCGGAACCAATTGCAAATTTTTGCAGGGCGAAGATACCGATAATAAGGCCGTAGAGACTATCCGAATTGCCATACGAGAAAGACGGCCTTGCGTCGTTGAGATATTAAATTATCGCAAGAATGGTGAAAAGTTTTGGAATCGATTATCAATAACTCCCATCTTTGATAATGCCGGCATTGTAACGCATTTTGTCGGCATACAATCTGATGTTACTGCCCGCCGCAGGGCTGAAGATGAACTGCGCATTGCCAATACTGAATTAGCGCGAGCGAGCGATCTTATTAAAAAGGATCTGCAGTTTGCGGCGGATATCCAGAAAAGTTTTCTTCCATCACAATCACCATCACTTAATAATATCAAGGCTACCTGGGAACTTCATCCCTGCGATGAATTGGCCGGTGACACACTCAATATAGCTGCCATTAATGAACGCTTTACAATTTTTTATCTGTTAGATGTCAGCGGCCACGGTGTTCAGGCGGCTTTGCTGTCAGTAACTCTAAACCGCTGGCTCTCCCCGGCGGCGAATCAGCTTAAAGACAAAAAAAAATCCGAAGATAGGGAAGAGGTTCATGTATCATCACCACTCGAAGTCATCCAGAAACTGAACGCTCAGTTTCCCTTTGATCCGAATATTGGCCAGTATTTCACTATGATATATGGTGTCTTTGATAATAATAAAAAGGAATTCCATTTTGTCTCAGCAGGTCATCCCCCGCCCATATTTTTGCCGAAAAAGGGTAAGCCTTCTCTAATAGAAACCAATAACTTTCCTGTGGGAATAGTCCCCGATGCAGATTTTAGAGAGAAGATTCTAAAAATGGAATCCGGTGATAGATTATATCTTTACTCCGATGGAGTAGTAGACGCGACTAACATAGAAGGAGAAAGGTTCGGCCAGATACGTCTTCTTGAAGAAATCTCGCATTTAGCGTCTGAACCTATCGACCTAAATGCTCACACAATTATCACCCGCCTTGAAGATTGGTCCGGACATAATAAATTTCAGGATGATGTATCATTCATGGGATTTGAAATTGAGTAAATAATCTAAATCGACTTATTCAGATAAAATTAAATGTCCTATTACTGGCAATCTCCAATCTGACCAGTAAGCGTCTTGGCCACTGATTTATAGTTCCTTCAATCTCGCAAAATACGCGACCCATAGATAACTAACAGGAATCGACAGCACTATATCGTAAATAAAAACTGGTATTGCACCACAGCGAATTTAAAGAAAGCGAAGACAGATATTCAATTAATGGAGTTTTTAGAACTGAACTTCGCATTATTATGAATGGAAGTGAAATAATGCAGCGTTTCAGCTAAAATTGGACACGGCTGAGTTGAAATTAAGACATGGTTTT
>CAZDPY010000019.1:0-68227 GCA_964507455.1 uncultured Ignavibacteriaceae bacterium | reverse complement strand
GAACCGGAGAATAGAGGTTTTGCAGACCTCCGCCTTACCACTTGGCTAAGCCGCCGATAAAAAAAAGCGGGAAACGAGACTCGAACTCGCGACAGCCACCTTGGCAAGGTGGTGCTCTACCAACTGAGCTATTCCCGCTTAAATCACGCTATAATATATATCGGAATTCGATTTTGTCAACTTTCTTGATAAAAATGGATTAAAAAATTTTGCTCTTTAAGTTAAAATAAATTTTATTGTAAATAATTATTATTCTTAGCCTTGTACAAGGGCGGGAGATACTATCCCGACAGCGCCTTCCGGTATAATTCTACATATGCGGCAGCCGAACGGTTCCATGAGAAATCCTGGTCCATACCCTGTTTCATAATTTTATACCAGGTTCGTCTTTTAGCAAATACACGGATCGCGCGTTTAATGGTATCGAGCAATTCGGAAGAATTATAATTTTCAAATGTAAAACCGGTGCCGGTTTTGTTTTCCTCGTCGAAATCGATAACAGTATCGGCCAGGCCGCCGGTTTCGCGGACAAGCGGGACACTTCCGTATTTGAGACTGTATAGCTGATTCAGGCCACACGGCTCAAAACGGGAGGGCATCAGAAAGATGTCAGAGGCTGCCTCAATGAGGTGAGCGAGATTGTTGTCAAATGTTAAAAACGCCCTGAATTTGTTTGGATATTTTTCTTCGACTTTCCGAAAGAGATCATGAAATCTTTCATCCCCGGTACCGAGAAGTACGAGCTGCAGGTCGAGGGTAAAGATGTCATCAATTATTTCTTCTATCAGATCGAAGCCTTTCTGGACATCAAGCCGGGATATCATTCCGAATAATGGCTGTTCGGTCCGAAGCGGGAAATGGCAACGGTGCAGAAGTTCCAGTTTGTTTCTTTTCTTTCCTGATAAATTGTCTCTGAAATAATTATATGGAATTAAGTTATCTTTTTTCGGCGACCATGTCCGGTAATCGACTCCGTTTAGAATTCCGACCAAATTTGCCGAACGGGTTGACAGAACACCTTCGAGTCCCATACCGAATTCATTGGAGCTCTGTATTTCTTTCGCATAAGTTGGCGATACGGTTGAAATCATATCGGCAAAATGTATGGCTGATTTCATAAGGTTCACTCTTCCCCAATACTCAAACGGACCCGCGGCACCGAAATAGCTGTCTTCGACGCCGACTTTTTTATAAGACTCCGGCGGGAATTGTCCCTGATAAGCCATATTATGAATCGTGAAGATCGTTTTCGTATCCTTGAAAAAAGGATCATCGGCATAGAGTGTTTTTATATACGTCACCGCCAGCGCCGACTGCCAGTCCTGAGCATGGATTATATCGGGGCGCCAGTTCATCAACTTAAAACTTTGAAGAACCGCCTGGCAGAAAAAGATAAAGCGTTCGTCATTATCACGGTAATCTTCTCCCGTTTCGGGATCACGATAAAGCTGTGCTCGATCAAAAAGCGGATCATTGGAGACAAAGTAAGCATTGACACCGGTAAGGCTGTCGCGATTATGATAAAGATCTCCGAGGAGCATTTTCTCCCCTACCTGGCACCTGATTTTGTAATCCAATCGGGTAGGAGTTTCGATAATCTGCTTGACCTGCCGGTAATGCGGCATAAAAACACGAACATCATGTCCAATTTTGGTGAGGGCTTCCGGCAGTGCTCCGCTTACATCGGCGAGTCCTCCGGTTTTAGCGTACGGAACAGCTTCCGGGGTTATATAGGCTATTTTCAAATAATCCATGACTTACTTAATGTAACAAATGTGCCCCAAATAGTTCCCGCGCTTGACTGGAATCGATCTCGCGCATAAATGCCGCGGCATCTTCGGGCAAGGTAGGATTGATATAGAATCCGGAGCCCCATTCAAAGCCGGCAATCTTGGTTAATTTAGGGATTATTTCAATATGCCAGTGGAACAACTCGTCGAATTCCTTTCCAAGAGGCGCCGTATGGAGCAAGAAATTAAACGGCGGGTTGTTCAGGGCAACCCGCAGACGATTTAGAATATCTTTTAAAGCCTCGGCCAGGTAGAAATAATCATCATCGGCAAAATCCACAAGATGCGAGATATGCTGTTTGGGCATCAGCCAGGTCTCGAATGGAAAACGGGATGCATAGGGTGTAAAGGCGATAAAGTCGCCGTAATCATTTACAATTCTCTCTTTATCGGTCAGTTCCTGCCGGACGATGTCACAGAAGATACACCGCTCCTTGAATTCATAGTATCTTTTGGCACCATTAATTTCCTGTTCGACTTTGGCCGGGATAATTGGTGTGGCGATAAGCTGGCTGTGCGAATGTTCCAGTGACGCACCGGCGGCTTCACCATGATTTTTGAATACCAGGATATATTTGAATCGCCTGTCTCGCTGGAGATCGAGAATCCTTTCCCGGTACGCCCATAAAACCCGTCTTATTTCCTCAGCGGATAAATCGGCGAAATCCTTGGAATGGTCATTGGTTTCGATGATTACTTCATGAGCGCCAATACCATTCATTTTATCATAAATACCTTTGGGCTCTCGCTCGAGTGAACCCTCGACGCGCAGCGCCGGGTATTTATTCGAAATCACACGAAGGAACCATCCCTTCTTATTCGGTTCCGATCCATTCTCCCGGTAGGCTAATACTTCAGGTGGCGTGTTTATTTCATTACCGGGACAAAAAGGACACATTTTCGGATCTTCCTGCTTTGGAATATTGCCGAAACTCGATGGTCTTTTGCCGCGATCGGTTGAAATTATAACCCAACGCCCCTGTATAGGATCTTTACGAAATTCGGGCATTTATTTTCCTTTTAAATAGATATAATTCCACTGCAATATACTACCTTTGCACTAAAAATATTTGGCCCCGTATATATCGCTGCAAAACGGTTCTTATATTATATCGACATCCTCGGCACAAACTACAATTATTATGATGATTTGAAATGTTCATCGGATTGCTCATTAATTTCTGCCAATCTTCGGCGTGCCGCTTCAGACAGTTTTTGCCCCCTTCGAGCCATTGTTCGTTCAATAGTGTCTATAGCTTTTACAAAATTATACTTCATTTTGTGCCGGGGTGAATACCATGTAAAGGATGAAATCTCCTTATCGGTCACCAATCCACCGGCTATAATATTACATGAAAGACCGATATTGATACCGGTATTAAGCAGGGTTCCGATGGCGGTCTTAGTGAAATCACCGATAAATGAACCGACTTTGAGCGAACCGGTGTCGATCATGGTTCCATTTACCGAAACCGAAACCGAGGTATAATTGTTCTTCAAATCGGAATTTGTGGTCATAGCCCCGAGGTTTATCCATTCACCCAGATAAGCATGTCCCAGAAAACCGGCATGGTATTTATTGGTGTACCCTTGAATAATCGCTTCTTCGACCTCTCCCCCCGCTCGGCAAACAGGTCCGATAGAACTGGCCGATATTTTCCCGCCAACAAGGATCGATTCTTTACCGACGTAGGTTGGGCCTATTACATATGTATGCGGTTCAACTCTTGTCCGGGTACCGAGAAATATTGGTCCATCGGTAGCATCAAGGACGACTCCCGGAAGTATTTCGGCATCGCGGGAGATGTAAATATTTTCGGGCGCAAGAATATCCACTCCGGGGAATTCGCGGCCATCCTCGCGCATCTTTTTGAAACTTCCCAGAAAATCATTATCATCCCGACCGTGGAAATATTCAAAATCTTCGGTAATTTCTGTTTTAACAGCGGGAATAAAATCCCAAAGATAATTATAGAAGGGCAGTTCGACCTCAACAGATTCTGATTTTTCCAGAAAACGATGATAAAAGGCAGCCAGGTCGCCGTTTTTCAGGAAATTAATTTCATCCGCTTCAGGCTTATCAATCACTTTAAAGGCGGCGATTGTATCACCGCTTTTCAAAACAGCATTTCTGCCCGCCTTTTTGAGGGCTTCGACAAAATCGTCATTCAGACGCAATCTTCCATTGATAAAAATTATTTGATCGCAATCGGAGGCGTCGAAATTATTCACTGGCAGATTGGTCTTCTCCGATGCCAAATCAGCCAGCTCAGGTCTGCAGAATAAATGATGGTCATAGCCGGGAAAATAATCGATAATTTTTTCATGCAGAGATCTAATTCCCGGCCTGAGGAAATAGACGGGACGCAGATAAGTTAATGGATAAAAGTCAGTGAATTTATCATCTTCGAAAATAACGATACTGTTTTTCATGACGTCTCTTTACTTGATTAAGTATTAACCTGCCAGACCTGTCTGGTAAAGGTTTTTGACCTGATCAGGATAAGAAACGGGAGGCCGAAAACATAACAGGCCACCAGTTCCCCCAGGCCAATCATCTGAACCGAAAACAGGTAAGAAACTTCCATTATTTTATGCAAATAAATAGAAACACCGAATGCATTAATTAGGACCGGCGGCAGTGGGGCTAACGCCATCCCCAGTCCTTTATTTTTTATTTTCGAGGTAAGATAGGTGAGAATTCCGGCTATAAGCGTGAAAAGGCTTCCGAAAATTATATCAGGCAATCCCATACCGCCGTAGATATTGGCCACCAGGCAGCCAATAAAAAGGCCGATCACGGCAAAGGGATAAACAAACGGCAGGACCGTAAGAGCTTCGGATACCCTGACCTGATACACACCATAGCTGAAAGACGCCATGGAAATCGTCAAGACCGCGTAGAGGGCTGCGATCAGGCCGGTATAGGCGATATCTTTGGTGCCCCAGGATTTCATATTCAATCAAGAAATCTATCGGGGCAAATTTTGTCAACCAAAATCTGGGTTGTGGGGCAGGCGGGGGCTAGTGATTAATAGTCGTAGGTTGTTGGCAAACATTCGATATCCTCGATTTCATCGAGCTGGAATTCGAGTCGTTTGCCATTGCCCTGTTTTGTAAAAGTGAGGACTCCGTCTGATTTTTCTATATTCATCGAAAACGGCACCAGTTCCCGGAAGCGGCCGTTATTTCCCTTCAGGCATAATGATACTGTCGATCGATATAGATATGCTTCCAGGAATTTTTCAATCGCCTTCGAATGATTCTGATCCAGACATTCATCACTGCACTCGGCACGATAGAGCCTTTTGTTCAATTTATCTTTATTGCAGCAGTCGGTGACCGATAGAATTTTGAGTTCGATATTTCTAAGAACATTTCGAAAGTGCCGGTTATTCATAAGCTGAGAGCTTCTAATACAATAGCCCAACAGTTCCATTTCCTCATCAGTAAAATTGAGTGGCGGAAGGAATATTTTTTTCTCGAGTTTATAGCCGTCGTCAGAGTAGATGGGTACATTTAAATCAGATAGAGCAGCCAGATCCCGATATATGGTGCGCATCGAAACGCCGCATTCATTGGCAAGTTCTCTCAGAGATATTTTTTTTCGAACGCGGAATAGATTGATAATAAAGAGCAATCTTTCGGCTTTGGTTCTCATAACTTCAACCCGGTTTGAGGGCGTTTCTAAATACTATTTGCCGTCCCCATTGATATTATAGGCATACCCCCTGACAGAACATGTCAGTGCAAAATCAAAAAATATTATTTTTCCCGGGAATATTTAAATGGCTTATGTCTATAACCTGTGGCATCTTACAGCAATTCCGGAAATAATCAGCTGCATAATTCCGGCATTACCTAAAAAATAAGATCCAAATTGGCCCTGATTTACAACTTTTTGGATGGATAATTTGCGGCTATTTGTTTCGCCGTGGAGGTGACTATCTTTTTGAGTTTCTCGGGTTTTGCCACTTTTGCTTCGCCGCCAAAGCCGAGAATCCATCGACTTATTTCATACAGACCGCTGACTTTGACTTCGTACCTGATTGCACCATCGCCGAGATCGGTGATTTTTTCGGCAGGATGGTGTTTGCCGAGTTGGATGACGCGGGCGGCTTTGCCGGTGAAGATGATTTCGACCTCGTGCGGTTCTCCGCTGAAAACCCCCCAACTGTTTTCGAAATATTCTTCGGGGCTGATATCGGCGCGCGGTTTGAAGGCTTTATCGGTTGGTTGGGCGCCAGCGATGCGGTCAAGGCGGAAAGTCCGTAGATCTTTGCGAAGTCGGCAGTGGGCTACGAAGTAAAACGCGCGCTCTATGAATATCATGAAGTAGGGTTCCACCTGTCGGTTAGTAAGGCCGGATTCTATGGAGTTGTATTCGAGGGATAAAACGAGATTCCTGTTAATGCATTCCTCAACAGCACTGTAGATTTTTTCGGGGATTGTGTCGGCCATGCTGGCCCTGATGGTAACATCGGCCGGACCCTGGCGGAACATGGCTTCCTTTTTTACCGCCGGGAGAAGGACAGCATCAATTTTGGTTTTAATCGACTTGATTATTTTTTTATCCCGGGCAATGTGTGAGAGCGGGGTTGTTTCGAGAATCTTTTTTAAGGCGGTGTATTCATCAACATTGAAATTAAGCGGCGGAAGAAAATTGCCGGAAGCATATTTGTAGCCGTTGTCGAAATAGATGGGGATATTGGCCTCGGAGAGGGCAACGATATCGCGATAGATGGTTCTTTCGGTCACGCCGCATTCGGCGGCAAGTTTTCCGGCGGTCAGGTTTCGACGGGAACGCAAGAGATTTAAGATGTAGAGCAGGCGGTCATATTTGGTCAATCTCATGACTGTATTTTAAGCATGTCCGGCTTGTCTGTCAATCGGCATTTGCGGCAATAGTCTATTGGATAAATCCCATATTTTTGATCGATTCTTATTTTGGCACAACTCGCAAGTTACGTCCCCCCTGTGCTTTACGCATACCGTCCCGCCCGGCATCAGCTTTGCGAAGATATCTGCGAAAAATCAAAAACCTTCAACATAACGGGGGAGTTATGGAGAAAAACGTGCAGAAAATTCGGCGATCCGAGACTGGATCTAAGATAGCCGAATCGTTCCTGGTACGATACGGCTTAAAATTCGTGGTCGGATTTCTTGTGGTCCTAGTCTTTTTGACAGCCGTTCAGTGTACTGTCAAGAAGCCGGAATCTCCAACATTTACGACCAAGCTTTCAGTACCTCTCGTCAACCGCATCTATAACATGGATGAAATCGTAGAGAAAATGGACCAGCCCGGTCTGACCATTGATTCAAGCGGGAATGTCACTTTTGAATTTTCCGAGGAGATGGATACTATCACGGTCGACGACAATCTGGCCGTTGATGATATCTCGAATGTTACGTCGGAAGTCCTCGGTCAGGTGGATATAGATCCTGATGATCCGGCACCGATTCAGGTAAGTTTGAGCGATTATGTATCGCTGGTACTGGATACGATTCCGCCGGCATCATTCGATATAGAGAATGATATACCGCCGTTTTCGACATTCAGTTGGGCGAAGATTGCATCGGGCGGTATCAACGCACAGATAACGAATAACTTTGGTGTCGATCTTGATACCGTTATCGCGAGCATTTACACTATCAATGATTATATCGGCTGGAGCGATACTATTCTTGTCAGTCAGGGTTCATTCCCTTCCGGGATTGCCAATGGAGACATTGAATCGATATATATGGATCTAAGCGGTGATTCCATAACCAGCCAACTTTATATGATGGTACACTGCCATACTCCGGGCGCAGGTGGAATACTTTCGCTTGATGATAAAGACCTGACAACCGAGGTGGGTTTCGGCAGCGGTATAACGGTTTCTTCGGCTCAGGCCGAAATCCCGCAGACAACACTGGACCTTTCCGAGAATGTCAATCTCAATGAAGATAATACTATTCAGACGGCTACCCTTTCAGGCGGGACATTATCTATCGAGATTCAAAACGGTTCCAACCTGACGGCTGACCTCGATTTTCAGATTCCCGATTTCACCAACGGCGGAGCCCCGTTGTCACGATCACGGACGATTTATGGAAGTTCTACCGAAACGATTCTGGTTGATTTAACGGGATATACTTTTGCTCCAAGCAATCCAGATTTTGTCACTATTACCGCCTCGGCAGTTACAAATCCCTCGGGCGGCCAGGTGATAGTCAGTGAAACCGATCAGTTTACGCTGACATCGCAGTTGACCAATCTCCAGTTTTCAAGCATGACCGGGATTATTGCCCCGACCGAAGCGACAATAAATGAAAATGTTGAACTCGATATACCGGAAGGTTTCGATTCGCTGCAGTTGGTCAATGCCGAATTGACTATGGAAATTATTAACGGATTCAATTTCCCCGGTGATTTGAACCTGACTATTGACGGCAACGGCGGGCAGCAGCTTATTGTGCCGCTTACCAGTATCACTCCGGGAAGTCCGGCCAGCCCGGAAACGACGATAATCGTCCTGGATGACCTGAGCGATTTTCTTAATCCGGTTCCAACCCAGATTACGGTCGACGGAGCCGCCACTTTCGGCGACGGTGTTACATCGGGAACCGTAACACCTGATGACTTCATTGTATCGAATATAACGATTCGTTCTCCGTTGGAATTCCGTCTGGTAGGTACACCTACTTTCGCAGGTGATACCACATCAGAGGAAATCGACCAGGATGACATTAATATTGTCACGGACCATGTTTTATCGGCGGTACTTACTGCCAATATTACCAATACCCTGCCTATCGGGATTAGTGTAAAGCTGTTCCTTGATGGCGATTCGACTCGTCTGAATGAATCGATGGCGCAGGTGGTCAAAGAAATTGCTGTTGATCCTGATGCCGTTTCCCAGGTTACACTAAGTTTAAGCAACGCGGACATACAGGTTCTTGACAACGAATTCCTTTGCAGTTCTCAAGAAATAACACTACTGGGATCAGATACCCCAGTTGCCATTACAGGATCGGATTCACTCATTGTGCAGGCAGTCATCGAGGCTGATTACAACTTCGACGGCGAATTTGATGATGATGAAGATGAATAGGGTGTTTCCATGAAGGCACAAAATAAAAATGTCACAAACCACGGGGGACACGAAATGAAAATCAAGATAGCCATTTTAGGGATACTGCTTATTTTTACGGCAGTAACTATAAATGCGGCCGGCTTGTCTTCGGCGCGGGCAACGGCTATGGGCGGGGCTCACATGGGTCTTGCCAAGGGCGTCGTAGCACCGCTTTACAATCCGGCCAACCTGGGGCTCGCCGAATATAAGGATCCCGGTTTGCTCCTTGTCGGTGCGGGTGTTCAGGTAGATAACAACAGCTTTTCATTAAACGACTACAATACATATACGGGAGCGCTATTAAGCCAGGAAGACAAGGATGAAATCCTGGGCAAGGTCCCGGTTGAAGGATTGAAGCTGACCGTTGACGGGGAAAGTTCGGCAATGTCTTTCTCATTCGGCAATTTCGCTTTCACTATAACCGGTACCGGTGCCGGAGAAGTCAATCTCGGCAAAGATGCGCTTGAGTTGTTCTTTAATGGCGTTGCTGTCTACGACACATTCAATCTCGATGATATGTACGGCGAAGCGATATCCTACGGCTCGGCCAATATATCATACGGAAAATCCATTTACAAATCAGGGACTCGGGAATTGGCCGTCGGCGCGACAATGAAATATATCTACGGCTTCAGTTACAGTGCTGTAACCGAGGTATCGGGCGGTGTCTCGATGGCAATGGACGGTTATTACGGCGACGGGACCATGATCGCGCGGACTGCTCTCGGCGGCAGCGGATTCGGACTGGATGTCGGTGCGGCATACAAGCTGAATGACCGGTACACCGTAGGCCTGACATTTGAAAATCTTATGGGAGTAATAAACTGGAATAAAAATACTGAAGAGCACGGATACCATTTTGAGTTCGATACACTGACAATCGACAATATGGAAGATGATTCCATTGTCGTCGACGAAGACTGGTCGGAAGAGATTGCCGGATTTAAGACAAATCTCCCGGTTGTCCTCAAAGCCGGTATTGCCAGCACCAAAGGCAAACTTAACTGGGCGGTCGATTATATCCAGGGATTCAAAACCGGGGCTGGCGTATCTACCAAATCGAAGATCGCAATTGGTGCCGAATACCGTCTGATCGGTCTCCTTCCGTTAAGAGCCGGTTATTCGGTCGGCGGCGGGCACGGACCGGCTGTTTCCGGCGGATTGGGACTCGACTTTTCGCTACTATATATTGACCTTGCTGTCTCCAATCACAGTTTCATGAGTTTTAATAACGCTAAGGGGCTTCATTTCGCAGTCGCAACCGGGATACGGTTCTAATTCTAAGGAGGAAGTATCATGTACTGTCGCGAATACAAATTAAAAACAACTGTTATTTGGAGCCTGATAATATTATTGCTCACGGCGGGCAGTGTATCGGCTGTAGCTCCTCATCCGGTTGAATACCAAAAAGCGGTTAAATCAGGCAAAATCGCCCCGATCACACCGAAGCAGATTGCCGATGATCTAAGCCGAGGCATTAACCAGCCTTCGGTGATATCAAAACTGAGCGACGCCCAGCTATCGGGAACTTACCGCGCCCTGGCCGTATTGATCGAGTTTTCCGATAATGCAGCCGTTACCAACGGGGAATATTTCGACACACTTCTCTTTGAAGACCGCATGAACACCGTCCGGGATTATTACCAGGAAGTCTCAAATGGTACTCTGGATATTGTCGCTCTGGATCTGCCTTCGGCGTTAGGCTGGGTGTCAGCACCGGAGACATATGCCTATTATGTAGACGGTCAGCGGGGAACCGGCTCTTATCCCAATAATACCCGCAGGCTTTGCGAGGATGTTGTCGATTTGATCGATCCAGTCGTTGATTTTTCCAACTATGACAATGACGGGGACGGTTTTGTAGATGCATTAATATTAATTCATGCCGGGCCCGGTTATGAAACCTCGTTCGATGTTAACGACATTCATTCCCATAAATGGGCGACCTCATATTATATGAATAAGGACGGGGTCACTGTTTTTGAATACTGCATTCAGCCGGAGTATCAATATGCGTCGGGAGATATGACTTGCGGCGTTTTCTGTCATGAATTAGGGCATATTTTTGGATTGCCGGATCTGTATGATACCGACTACTCATCAAACGGTATCGGACTCTGGTCGCTTATGGCATCGGGCAGCTGGGGAGGTCCGGCCTATGATGGATCTTATCCCGCCCATCTGGATGCATGGTCGCGAATAGAATTGGGATTTGCCACCGCATCAAATGTCACCAGCAATGCTACCAACGTCAGCATCGACGCCGTTGAAAACGGCGGAACCATATATCGCTTATGGTCGAGCGGATCGACGGGTAATGAATATTTCCTAGTCGAAAACCGTCAAGCGTACGGTTATGACGTTTTTCTTCCGGGTGACGGTCTTCTAATCTGGCATATCGATGATAATGTCAGCGGCTGGACACCGAATGACGATGAATGGTACCCCGGGCACACTGTATACGGCCATTTCGGAGTCGCTCTCGAGCAGGCCGATGGGCTTTGGCAGCTCGAGCAGGACGCAACAAACGGCGACAGCGGCGATCCCTTCCCGGGAAACAGCAATAATACGTCGTTTAGCGGTCTCTCTACACCTAACTCCAACGCTTATGATGGAAGCGGAACCTATGTATCGGTCAGCAACATTTCCGCTTCCGGAGCAACCATGACGGCCGATTTCCAGGTATCGTTCGCGGCTGATGTCGATGACGAAGATGTTTCGATTCTTCCGAGTGAACTTTCGCTCGGACAGAATTATCCCAATCCATTTAATCCATCGACATTAATAAGTTTCGAACTGCCCTCGCAGAGTTTTGTAACATTTTCCATATACAATGCTCTGGGACAAAAAGTAAAGACGATTCTCGAGGATCATATAAGCGCCGGTCGGCATACGGTATCCTGGGATGGAAAAACGGAGGAAGGATTGCCTGCAGGGTCAGGAATATATTTATATGAAATTGTCACCGACTACGGCAAAGAGACCAATAAAATGACCCTTATCAAATAGTACAGCCTCATGGAAGAAGGTTGCCGGGGTATCGCCGTTTCCTCCCCCGCGGCGTTCCCCGGACTTTTGAGCCCTCGCTTAATAAGCGGGGGCTTATTCTCTTCGGTTTCCGACATTATTCCCGGAATATTCCTTCGAGTTTCCGAAATTATCCGGCATGTCTCCAAACCGTTTACCGTTAGTCCTTCCGGACTGTTTTTGATTTGACGATGCAGAATGCGCATTTTCATGATCATTATGACGCTTGTCGCGCTTATGATTCATATAGCAATGCTTGCATCGCTTGGGATCTTCCGTGTACCCTTTTTCTGCAAAATACTCCTGTGCCCCGGCGGTAAAGACGAATTCCTGCCCGCACTCAACACAAATAAGTATTTTTGCCTCAAAGGCTGACGCCATCTTACCCCCCTCTGGTAAGAAACAACCTCCTTGTTGCCTCTCCCTGTCAAATCATTAAGCAGTTTAGTAAGATATGACTAAATTATGTCTATACATTTATGACAATTAAAACGGTAAGTCAATAAAAAACTGGGAGGTGAGAAAAATTTTCCGTTTTCATTAATTGGATAAATAATTCTATTAAGACAAAAATATCTATAATAAGGGCCTGTAACCGCACGGTTCAGGGCCTTCTTTATACAAAAAGTTGATCAGGTACGTTATATCGAGCAAATTTGCCAGGCCGTCACAATTGACATCGGCCATACGACTATCATATTTGGGTTCGGGTCCGAATTTATAGATATAGTTAATGAGGTACGTCAAATCGAGGAGATTCAGGTCACCTGACCCATTAACGTCGCCGTAAGGATGAACGACCGTACTAAAGGTATAATCATTATCTTCCTGCCATGGTGATACAACACAAGGTATAAAAACAAGAGAGTCATATTTGGTATAATCGTACAATCCGCATTGGGCTCTTCCATATGTATCGACCTCACAATTGACATGCAGTTCGACACTGTCATTAATAAAAGCAATAAAGGAAAACCCCCATTCGACCTGATTGAAACCGTCGAAAGCCATATATAAAAGACCCATGTCGAGAGTATCAACTCCTGAACGAATATATCCGGATGCCAATCCGTCCGGCGGAAGAAGCGGTTCGTAGTTTTCAAAGGGACTGCTTAAGGTACTCGTTTCGATTGGCATCGTAAGGTAGTCGGCGCCGTCATCGTAAAAGGATGGATCATATCTGGTTTCAGTAAAATAATTCCATACGGTAAATTCCGGAAATACATCTTTAACTTTCTGTCCAAAAGGCGCCAGTGATGAATCGAGTGCCGGCAGCGGATCAACCCATCTAATATATTCCCAGCTGTGTTTTAGCAGGGAATCGCCATATTCCTCAGAAAGAAAGGTCGGAAAGACAAAAGCCGAATAGGAATGCCAGAAATTGGTGCTGAGAAGTGACCAGTCGGGATAATTGAAGAAATACGGAAGATAGAGATAATGGTCATTTACTTCTTCATAAAGATGATCTTCATGATATACGGCAGTTCCCTCGGTCCACCAAAGATGGGGTGATGATTTATAAGCATAAGCCATCTGAACAGCATGGTAGTATTCGTGGGCGCAGGTCACCTTTTGAGCGCCGATGATTTTGCCCTCGGGATCTTCGTTATCGGGCACATTGGCAAAGGTGCTGTTCATCTGGATATATGAGGAATAATCATTCCAGCTCGAGTCTCCTTCGAATTCTCGAATGGTGACGCCATAGGTATCAAGAAGCCTTAGAAGATATATATCATAATAGCCGTCGCCATCATCGGGCGGAGGCAGATACTCCATATTATCGTGGTAATAGCGATAGGCACTGTCTACATAAGTACCGATCCTCTCAACATAATCGGGAACACCATTGCTGTCGGAATCTTCGGGCGGGACTGAATCGGGATGTTCCATAGTATAGTGAATTGCAAAATAACCTCCCGGTGAGATATAAGTCGAATCGAGGGGAGGCCGGGCCAAATACGCGGCGGCCTGCGTCTGGTGCTCGGGGGTCATGATATCCCAGGAAGTTATTACTTCATTAACGATGGGAGTAGCGCATTTCACTATACCAGGATCGTCGGTTTTAAGCCCGGACGGGAGACTCGCCGGATCAAAAACCGCCTGGATTGAATAGAGAAGTTTTTCAGATTGTGATATTTGCTTGCTATTGTATGCTTCATTGATAAGTTCAATATTTTTATTTACCGGAATATTTTCCAGCCTGTACTCTGCGTCGTTAAAGGCAAAGGAGAATGGTATAAGCAGTAGAATTATTGCTATGACTGCATACAATGTCTTCATAGTAAGGTTCCCCAATTAGTTATCGGCGGGTATGGGTTGTGAGGTAACCATCCATATTTTAATGTACTAACCATTTAATTTTTGTCAAGTTATATAAATATTCCGATTATATTAAAAGTATTGTCCCAATCCTATCGATAGCTGCCAGTCCTTTATTTTTCCGGCATAAGCTAAATCCATCCGGAATACATTCAGGCTCGAGACTCTCTGCGCTCCGATTCTTAGGCCGATTCCGACCGCCCAGATATTATTGTCGAAATCGAATTTTTCATTCTTCGACCATGTTTGTCCAAAATCTATGAACTGCGTAACTCCAAAAAGGGCTGTTAAAATCTCAACCCCGGTAAAGAATCTGTTTTCTATATTTACGATAAATCCTTTCTCACCAGTAAGATAATTTCGCGGATAACCTCTTATACCGCGGTTTTCGCCCAAATATATGACCTCGTTGCCGTCTTTTCTTATATCTTCCAGATATAATGCGCGGACAGCATGGGTAAGCCACTTTTTGTGGTTGTTATAATATCTTATCGAGATTTCGTTGTATTTTCTGAAGTCCTGATTGTCTTTGAACCATCGCTTTATGTATACCGGAATCAATATAAGATTATTCCCGAATTGGGCATCAAAATGAGCTTCAATGCTGACTTTTTGGTATTGATTCCGTCCATTATCGGCGTCAATATCCCACCCGGTCGAAATGCCGACACCTTTCGACAAAAGAAAATCTTCAGGATGACCAAAGAAGTTTATTTTACTAAGCTTGATGTATTCCAAATGGGATATATTCAGCACCGGCTCAATGGAAAAATAATTGCTGTCGAAGGGAAAATTGAAGTGAAAACCCTGTCTAATTTCCCGATTATTTATTTCGATATCAAAATATTTAAGGTTGATCTGGGGTGTAATCTTTTGGTGATATGAGCCAAATCGGCGGGCGAAATTTAATTCGGTGATAGTACCTTTCCGAACATAGCGGGAGGTCAGAAGGCCGTCGGTATAGAAATCATTTCTCTGGTCAATATGTGCAAAGCTGTAGTCAAAGGCGTATTTTGCCCTGAGTGAATAGAAAGGCCGCCCGAAATAAAAACCGGTCAGGCCTATTTCAGGATTGCCGTTATAAAACAAGTGCAGATAGTTTCTGGAGCCAAGAAGGCGCGGTTCCCGGAATGAGAAATCAGCGAAGTTTTCATCATAATCCCTGAAAACATAACCCATAGACAAATATTGCCCCAGCCCAAACAGGTTGGCGTCTTCGAAACTTAATTGAATTGAGCTCTCATTGCTGCTGCGGACATAGGTTACACCACCGGATATGGTCCAAGAATCCTGGGTAGTCAGTTTCATTATTTTTTTTCCAGTAGCGGAAGTATCGAGTTTTATCTCGGCATCCCAGATATATTTGAGATTTCTCAAGTTTCTTTCTGTTTCGCGTGCCAGAACCGGCGACCATCGGCCATTTTTGTCGAGCAGGATTTCGCGGCGAATAACAAACTTGCGGGTCTTTATATGCAGGGTGTTGGCCAGTTTAAAAATCCAATGGTCATATTTCGAGGAGTCCGTATCATAAATTTCACGGTTATCAATTATTATAGAATCAATTATGTCGTCGGTGAAAAATATATCCTGCTCTGACGCACCGATATCTAAAGCCGACGCCAAAACAGCCAAAATGATTATAAAAGTAGTCTGAAAGCCCCGCATTTTGGTCATTTTTGATCCACTTCGGTGTAATTCCTCAAAAAGATCAGTAAAAATCTAATTTAGACCATTTTCGTCTCTTAAGCCAAATCTCTTAACAGCCGACATAATAAAAAAGAACTCAAACAATTACAATCTAAATATGCCCAGAAAAAAAATAGGCGATATCCTGATTGAAAAGGGCCTGTTAAGCGAAGAGCAACTCTCCGAGGCCCTTAAAGAACAAAAAGAATCGGGCCGTAAATTGGGCCAGATTCTGGTCGAGAGCGGTATTATATCCGAAGAAGAGCTCCTGGAGACCATCTCCGAGCGGCTTAAGATTCCTTCCATACAAATTGATACGATCATAATCGATCCAAACGTAATTGCCACCGTTCCGGTTGAACTTGCCCGGCGCTATACCCTAATACCTGTATTCAAAATCGGTAATAGCCTGACAGTGGCAATGGCTGATCCGCTTAATATTATCGCTATAGAAGAGTTAAAATACCTGACCAAGCATGAAATTAAGCGTGTAGTAGCCTCGCACAGCGGTATCAATGCCGCCATTGACCAATATTATTCGGTCGCCGATTCGCTCCATGGTGTAATAGGGCAGTATAACGAAGAGGAACAGGCAGCGACCGCCGGGATTTCGGAAAATATGCTTGAGACCGAAAGTGAGGCCCCGGTCGTTAAAATGGTTAACCTGATAATTAATCAGGCCGTAAAAGCAAGAGCTTCTGATATTCATATTGAACCGGATGAGGGCACGCTTCGTGTCAGATACCGGGTGAACGGCGTCATGAAAGAAGAAGCCTCTCCCCCGAAAAATATGCAGTCGGAAATTGTATCGAGAATCAAAGTGGCGGCCAATATGGATGTCTCAGAAAAGCGGTTGCCACAAGATGGGCGTCTGATGGTCAAAGTCGACGATAATCAAATCGATTTGCGAATTTCGACTCTTCCGACAATACACGGCGAAAAAGTAGTCGTCCGTATCCTTGATAAAAGAATTTTAAATATCGGTATGGAGCATCTTGGATTCGACGAAAGCACCCTCGAGGGATGGAAAAAATTGATTCGTAAAAAAGAAGGTCTGGTATTAATTACCGGACCGACATCGAGCGGTAAAACAACAAGTCTATACGCCTCTCTTCAGGAAATAAATTCAATCGAGAAAAATATAATCACTATCGAAGACCCCGTTGAATACTCCCTTCCTCTGATAAACCAGGTCCAGGTACACGAGAAAGCAGGTTTGACATTCGCCTCTACCCTGCGTTCGATTCTCCGCCAGAATCCCGACATAATTATGCTGGGTGAAATCCGCGATACAGACACCGCCATGATGGCGATAAGATCGGCGCTTACCGGTCACCTGGTCTTATCGACTCTTCATACAAATGACGCCCCCAGTGCTATATCGCGATTGATCGATATTGGGATTGCCAAATTCCTGGCGGCATCGTCTTTGAAAGGGGTTCTTGCCCAAAGATTGTTAAGAACAAATTGTGGCAATTGCATGGAAGAATATACACCATCCGAGGCACAGCTAAGATATGCCGGGCTTTATGACAACGCCGAAAACATAAAGTTCTATCACGGTAAAGGATGCACTAAATGCCGCATGACCGGTTTTTCCGGTCAGGTTGGAATATATGAACTGATTACGGTCGATGATAAAATAAGCGAGATGATAATCGACGGTGCTTCGGATATAAAAATCAGGGACTATGCAATAACCAAAGGATACCGCCCCCTCTTCCAGGCCGGCATCGAAAAAATAAAACGTGGTGAAATTTGTCTGGAAGAACTTCTGCGAGTCATATCGATCACTGAAAATACAGATAATGTTATCAAGACCGAGCAGGTGTTAAGTAATGCCTGATTCTTTTCAGTATAATGCGCGAACCGTCGACGGGGATATAAGAACTGGTATTATCCAGGCCGAAAGCAAAAACCGCGTTGCAGCTATCCTGGCCGAACAACTCCTTATCCCCACTGAAATAAAGCCGGTTCGGAAATCATTGACCGGCGGATTATTTTCATTTATGACCGCCCAGCGGTACAAAAATCTCATTTTATTTACAAGAAATCTGTCGACACTCTATAAAGCCGGTATTCCGATCCTGCGGGCTTTATCAATAATAAAGATTGGTAAAAAGGATGGAGCGTTTAATGTTGCTGTCAGGGAAATAAGAGATAAAGTAAAATCGGGGACTTCGATAGCCTCGGCGATGGCTGACTACCCCCGGCTTTTTCCCAAATACTATATCGCAGCCGTTTCGGCCGGTGAACATAGCGGCAAACTCGATAAAATTCTCGACCATCTGGGTGTGATGCTTGAAAAAGATCTCTCGCTAAACCGCCAGATAAAATCTTCGATTAGATATCCCTTAATAATTGTCGGAGCCATAGCAGCCGCATTTGTTGTCCTGTTTACATTCGTTATTCCTCGCTTTATGGAATTTTATGCCAAAATGAATGCTGAACTACCGCTGGCAACGAGATCGCTTATCTGGATCAATAATGCTTTTACCAATTACTGGTATGTTGTCCTCGCAGTAGTCGCGGCCGGATTTTTTATATTCAGGGCGATTTATACGACACCATCGGGGAAATTATATTTTGATGATAAATTTCTATCGGTACCTATATTCGGCGACCTCATGGTCAAAGGTAATATTGCCCGTTTTTCCTACATTTTTCAAATATTGACTATCAGCGGTGTCCCTATTGTTCGGGCGCTGGAGATGCTGGGCAATGTCGTTAAAAACGCCAAATTGACCGAAGAAATAGAAATTATGGGCAGTTCCTTCCGGGAAGGAGGCGAATTGCTGACTCTTGAAAAAAGACTTAAATATTTCCCTGATATGGCTTTACAGATGGTTAAAATCGGTCTCGAAAGCGGTTCTCTGGATTCTATGCTTGGCGAAATTGCCGGACATTACAGCCGGGAGGTGGATTACCGTTCAAGGCAATTAACAGCCATTTTGGAGCCTATTTTGACAATAGTTCTGGGAATTTTTGTCCTGATAGTCGCGCTGGCGATATTCCTGCCAATGTGGAATTTAATACAGATTTTCCGAGGATAAAGATTCGATACCTATTATCCGATAATTACTGAAAGACCAATAAGTTAACTATTTCGGTAGATAAGGAGAAATGATGCCATTTCGAAGGTTAAATAATCGGAGTGGTTTTACCCTGATTGAGCTGGTGATTATTATTGTCATTCTGGGTATCCTGGCGGCGGTGGCGATTCCGAAGTACACCGATTTTTCATCGGAGGCCAAAGAAGCTGCAGCACGAGGATCACTGGGTGCATTCAGGTCAGGTATCTCAATCTGGTATGCCAACCAGGCTGTAAAGAACGGTTCCCCTGGTTGGCCGCCGGCTGAATCTCTCAGGGTGGTCGGAGTTGTCATGGATCAATCGATTCCCAGAAATCCATATCAGGAAGATAATCTGGCTCCGGACAGTATTGTCACAGGAACAATCAAGGGGACAGTCGTAGGCAACCGCGGAGGCTGGGTCTATAATGACAGCACCGGTGAAATCTGGATGAACACCAATATCAACGGCGAATGCAACTGGTAACATGACCGCAAAAACTGCACTTTTAAGAAAATATTCCATAGAGCACAATAAGGGTTTTACGCTGGTCGAGCTGGCCATGATAATTGTCGTCCTCGGCATAATTGCGGCGGTGGCAATTCCGCGTTTCGGCGATATGGACCAAAGCGCCCGTATCAATGCCACCAAGGCCGAAATGCAGAGGCTCAAAAAGGCCATTATCGGCAATCCGGAGGTAGTCGCGGGGGGACAGTATGTCAACCGGGGATTTGAAGGTGATGTCGGTTTTGTACCGCAATCACTCAGTGACCTGGCGGCCAAACCAGACAGCGTCCCCACATTTGATAAATTTGCCAGAATAGGGTGGAACGGCCCTTATATCGACAGTTCGGGGCAGGAATATCTTAAGGATGCCTGGGGAAACAGCTATGGATATAATCCTGCGGCGAGGACAATAACCTCGAACAGTATATCACCGCCAATTACGGTGACATTTTAGATTACCGGATATGACTATGCCGACAACAATAGAAAAAAAGAAACCGACGAATAAGAATAAAATCAGCCCGGGCAAGAGGCTGCAAAATGGCCTGGTGCTTAAAAAACACTACGGCTTTGCACGGACTATTGCTATCCACCTGGAACAAAATTCTCTTCAATTCGCCACTGCCAGAAGAGCCTTTCATAAGACAAAACTTCTGAATGTATCCAAGGTCTATATACCGTCGGCAAGCGACAGCGATGAAGAACGGCAGTCTTTTATTTCTGCCGAAATTGATAAGTACATTCATGAGTACGGAAGCAGATTTACGCGATACGTTCTGGGTGTCGGCGGCTCGGAATCGGCGCTTAGAATCTTGTCTCTTCCATCAATGCCTCCCAAAGAGTTGAAAAACGCCATATACTGGGAGGGAAATAAACGAATCCCATTCAGCCTCGATGGTGCATATTACGGGTACCATATCAATGAAAATATTATCGGTGAGGGAAAAGACCGTATCTCGGTAACGCTTTTGGCGGCCTCACGGATGGAAGTCAATACGCATCTTTCGCTGATGGAAAGCCGCGGTTCGAAGGTTGATGCGATATATCATGAATTGGAGGCGATCGGCTTTTTATTGCCGTATATAGATGGCTTTGATCACAACCGAACTTATTCCCTTATAAATGTAAAAAGGGATCGGTCAGAGATAAGTTTCTATCGCGGGACGAAACTGGAGTTTATGCATATAAGTTCGGTTGGTTCTGATCACCTGGCCGATGTCAATGATAATACATCGAAATTTGAATATTTTACCGAAACGCTGGTGAATGAAATCGCCAATTCGATTGACTATTATATCGGGCAGTTTGCCAATACGAGTACCGATCAGGTTTTTGTTTACGGTGATCTTACATATTCTGAAGAATTAATAAACCGCCTGACCGACCGATTCGGGATCGAGTTTAAATCTTTTCCGGTTGAAAAGATGATAGGCAAACAGCCGCATTTAAGGCAGTTTACTGAAGAGATTCCGGCCTGTTTGTCGACCGTGGCATTGGCAATGGCCGATCGGGAAATGATTAATTTTCTGCCGCCGGAGTCAATCGAAAAGCACAATGAACTTAAGTTTTACATCAAGGCGGCACCGCTGGTTGCCCTTTTCGTTTTTACGCTCGGACTTTACTGGTCAAATATTTCAAAGGGGAACGAATTGCTGGAATCAAAAATAAATATGGCTGATCAGGAGATACAAAACTTCAAACAGTCACCGACATTTTTGACATATAACAAAATTAAAAATCAGATTGCCGCCGACCGGGCCATTTTGAACAGAATCGATCAAGACCCGACAATATTAAATCTGAATTTAAAAGAATTGAGTCGAATTACACCGGACCAGGTCAGACTCGAGTTATATGATCTGCAGCTTAACGGCGCCCGAAACTCATTAACTATGGCGGGACAGGCAATTTCGAATAATCCGCCTCCGGAAGTTATTCTGGCGGAGTTTTACACCAGGCTGGATAATTCTCCGTTTTTTAACAATGTTGAAATAAAGAAACATAATAAGAGAAATCAGGAAGGACGATTTGTGATAGATTTTCAGCTAAGTATGGATGCCGCTATATGAAACGATATCATGTCATAGCCGTTGCGGCCATTCTGGTCATTGCGGTCGGGTGGTATTTTGTATTTCTAAAGCCGGCCAGCAGTAAACGAACACAGCTGCAGATTGAGCTTCAGGAGAGGAACTATCAACTCACTGATTTCCGGCGCACACTGGCTGAATTTCCGGATTATTTTAAAGCCCAAAAAGAGCTGCTAAGAGAAAAGAACCGGATCATAGCACAGTTGTACGCCAGAGACGATTTAAGACGGCTTTTTGATGAGATAAATAATAAGTGCAACACACATAACGTGACCTTAATGGAGATTGCTCCATCAGTTGAGGAACTTATCATGCTAAACCGGCAGCTTCCGGAGGACGGTCAACCTTTTCCGTTAAATATTACGGTAAAAGTGAAAGGTCATATGCCGGCTGCGGGCAAATTTATCAGAGAAATCGAAAACGAGGAATATTATCAGGGCACGAATTATTGCACTATTCGGAATACCGAAAAGAATATGCCAAAATCACATGTCACATTCAGTTTTCGCGCAATATTGGGAACAATAAAGGAATCGTGATGAATCCGAAGGTCAGACAGGGTATCATTTATGTTCTTTTCGCCGCCGCGATTGTATGGGGTGTCTATAATATTATGCGGGAAAAGGAGAATGCGTCGTCGACAGAAACGACGGAAGATAATATGCGAGTGCAAATTAATGAGCAGGCCGTCATCCCCCAGGCAACACCACTGGCGATTGACACTTCGGAATACGAGGCTCTCCCCTGGGGTCCGGATCCTTTTTTCCGGAGCCGCGTTGCTGTCAGATCCGAAAGAAGTTATGAAACACCATTAGCATGGGAATTGGGCGGTATTCTTTACAGTAATGAAAAACCGTCGGCGGTAATAAATAAAAAGATTGTCCGTGAAGGCGACCAGATAAACGGAGCACGAGTTGTTAAGATAAATCAGGAGAGTGTCATCCTCGAAAGTAATGGCTCTCGATTCAAAATAAAAGTTGATAAGGATATGTCATGAAGAATAAAATATTCATAGCCGGTATGATACTGGTCTTGCTGCGTGTGATAATCTGCGCCGTAGAATTCGATCCCGATAAAAAGGTTTCGCTTAAATTCGATGAAGTCCCATTAACAACAGTGCTTAATATGCTGGCCGAGGAATATAATCTCAATATTGTTTTATCCGGGGAAATTACCGGTGAAATTACTTTAAGACTTGAAGATGTAACGCTCGAAGATGCACTGAATGCCATCCTGGCATCGAACGAATATAATTTTTACGTGACTGGCAATATAGTCGTCGTTAAGCCGCTCGGTATGAATGCCGTCGGTGAAATGCTAACCAGAACCATCACGCTCGATTATATTTCCCCTTCGGCTGCCTTTAATGCTGCCCAGGAACTGCTGTCTCCAAAAGGAAAGATGCGAGTTGTTGAAGGGACAGTTACGGGCGGCAGTCTTCGAGTTCCCACACAGTTGATTGTTGTTGACCTGCCGACTTCAGTAGATATTATCGAAAAATTTATCGCTGAAATCGACCAGCCGGAAAGACAGGTTGAAATAGCGGTACGTATGATTGAAACCAATGTCGACGGCGAGGATCAGATCGGCATGAAATGGCCGACCAGTCTCAAAGCCAATTTGCATGGAATAGAAATGTCTTCAACATCGGGCGAAAGCGGCGAAGCGCTGGGCCAGATCGATCTTCCTGACGGAAAGTGGCAGTGGGGCAAATTGTCGGTAGCAGAAGTACAGATGGTACTCGATTTCCTGCAGAAGCAGGGTAATTCCAAGCTTATTTCGGATCCGAGAATAACGACACTGAATAATCACCAGGCAGAAATAAAGGTCACCACCATAGTTCCGATACAGACGATTAACCGCTTCAGCGAGGGCGGCGCGGTGCAGGATATCGTTACCTTTCAGGACGAAGAGATTGGTATCAAGCTAATGGTTACACCTCATATTACCAAAGAAAACAAGATCATACTCGATGTCGAACCGACCGTTTCGGAGATTATCGGCTACGCCGGGCCTCCGGACCAGCAAAAGCCGATCACATCGGAACGCTCGGTACATACCAAGATTACGGTTGCAGACGGTGAGTCGGCCATACTGGGCGGACTGCTCAAAGAGAATAATATTGAAAACGAGCAGAAAGTATTTCTTTTGGGCTCAATTCCGATAATCGGCAATCTGTTCAAGCATAAAACCACAAAGAAAACGACGACCGATTTGATGATTATGATTACGCCGAGAATTGTTGGCTATTGATTTTTCGGCTTTACGAGGTCGAATCTATAAGAACGATTAATCATCAGGTAGATGCCCATAATCAGCATACCGATATCCCGAAGGAGAAGCTGAAAAGCCCCTTCTTTGGCGTGAGAGCTTACAGTGAAACATCCGCACTCAAGATCCACACCGCGGATTAAATTTATCCCGATAGCGAACATGAAGACTACGAGCATAATATTGATGAGCACCTCTGCCCCATCCTTATAAATTCCGAACACAAGAAACAGGCCGCATATTATTTCAAGCCAGGGCAGGAACAGCGCAGTAAGGTTTATAAATCCGGCCGGAAGAATGTGATAATTATTTATGATCCGGGCGAATTCTTGAGGAGCCGCGATCTTATCGATTGAGGCATAGATAAAGACCACTCCCAGGAATAACCTTATGACAAGATCAAGATAATCATTATGCCAGAAACTTTTCGCCGCCATTTTATTTTCTCCTCACAACATCAAGATCGGCTTCTTCCCATTCACTCCAGCCGCCAAAGAATATGTAAACGTTTTCATAACCCTGGTAAATCATATCTCTTCCCAGGAGAAGAGACAATTCACATTCTGTTCCAGAGCAGTAGACGACGAATGTATCATAATTATTCAGCTCGGGAGGGACATCGGTCCAGTACGATTGGTCGATATAATCATAGGGAATATTAATAGCTCCCGTTATATGAGCCATTTCATAATCTTCGGGCGCCCGGGCGTCGATAAACAACACCCCCGGCGTTTGGTATTTTACAAGAGCTTCATTGAGAGTAATAAATGGGGGGTCGTCCGGATATGCCGATTCAGGAACAAAAGCAGAATCTTTGGCCGATTTTTGAATAATAGACCAATCAGGCATTTCAGGCTTTGTTATGAGATAATCGCCGGCGGCGAATATGGCTGATAGAATTATTATAATAAGGAGTTGTTTAATAGACCGCATAATTAAATTCCCGCTGCAAAATATCGCCAAATATCTAACAATATCCGTTGCTTGTCAACAGCTTAATGAAGCCTGTAATATTTATTATACGCCGAATTTTATTTAGCGATTAATTTTTCGAATAAAAAAAGACCGGCTACCAGCCGGTCTTTTTAATTTTTTCCAACCTCTATCACCGCAACAATTTTCTTATCCCAAACCTTCACTGCGGCTTACTTCCGAACCACCGTTCCATCGCAGGTTAAGCAGGCTGAATTTACCCTTTAAAATGCGGGTCGCAACTTTGGCGAACTTCTCGGGGGCAAGCCCCTGAAGTCCGTATGGATGCCAGTGATCCTTCGTGCCTACACTGGCAAATTTCTCAGCTTCTTTTCTCGGGGGCATAATTAATCTCCCGTTTAGCCTTGTTTAAAAAATGAAGTTATAGCATGACGGGCTAATCAGGGTGCGTATTTTGATTTTGTATCACCTCCCCTTTCAGGGCGGATGCGAAGCCTAAGTTGTCAGATCACGTTTTTAGTTCGCATAAGGACGGTAAGCAGGGTAACTCGCAGTGATCCATAATTATTATTCTAAAATAATATATTAATGTCAAGTAATATTTTTGTATTTTTTTTGTTAATCTACCGCTCCCTGTTACCCTATTTTGTTGTCGCTAAAAAACATATCAAATTCTGCTTTAATTGCGATTTTTGGAAATGCATCAAATTCCAAACATTTTACGCGGCAAAATTACAATTTGGGGGGATTTGTTTGTTTAATTTATGATTTTTTTTACAGAATCTGGTGACAGGCTGTATTTACGAGAAAGTTTTATATATATTTCATTAAAGGCAATTCTTTTTTCATAGCTGGTTAAATCTCCGGGAAGGTCACGCCGCATTGATCTGTAATCACCTTTAACCTTCTCAATTACCGGATCGATTTTGGGCTTCTCAGGCTCATTTTTTGGCTCATTCTCCTCCGCTTTCCTTGCCATCTCTGCCAGTAAAAGGGAATCAACGATCTGATACTGCTCATTCAGGCTGTCAATTACGGCCGAATAAAAGGAATCAAGCCTCATAATGGAATCTATATAGAATCGAGTGGAATCATCGAGCTGCGCCAGATAAACCGAATCGCGGGTATTGAAATATTCCTCTTTAATCTTCTCCAATTGTTCGGTTTCCTTATGCGCGGTCATTTCGGCGCGATAAAAGGAAATACCAATCACAACTGCCAGCAAGATCAAGGCTATAAATATTTTACCAATCAGTTTCCACATAAAAAACGACCTATTTTCAATCAAATGAAAATAGGTCGGATAAAATTTATTGTCAAGTTTGAAAAATTGATACAATTATTTATATGCTTTCCTGAACTATACTAACAGGGCGCCCCCTATTAGTATCAGGAGAAGCAAAATCGACAGAATTCCTGCAAAAGTATCTTGATTCATTTCATCACCTCATTCATAGACTATATTAATCTATTATTAGAACGTGACTTTTCCGTCATTGTTCCATAGAAAAAGCCCGGTCCATCCTTGAACCGGGCTTTCAGGCAGACATTACCCCTTTGTCTGCCATAAGGAACCACATAAACGGCTCACTTACCTGCATATATTATACGCACTTCGCCTTGTAAGATTCAATTATTTCTTTATTCCCAGGTATAGGAAAAGCCACGGGCGAATCATAGACCACCACCCACTAAACGGCTTAATTTTGCTGTAATTCTTTTTTTCTTTAGGATATACCATAGAAACCGGGGCTTCGGTTACTTTATAATTGCCTCTCAGGACATGATAATGAATATAATATTCTGCCTCATATTTATCGAGCCATTCCTGATCGAGAATAATTTTGGGGTTGTCGAAAATATCGAGACGATATGCCCGAAAACCGCATGTTACATCGGTACCCTTAAATCCGGTAAAGAAATTTACCAGCCAGGTAAAAATCCGGATAGTAACCTTTCGAAACAGGGGTAAATTGGGCGATTGGCCTCCCTCCAAATATCGCGACCCTTGAACATAATCATAATTGTCCTTCGTAATCGGATCAGTCAGTCGATGAATTTCCGAGGGCTGCATCTTGCCGTTGGCAGCCATAACGACGATTATTTCGTATCCCTCCTGGCGGCCAAAATTTATTGCCTCCTTTATTCCGCGTCCGATGCCAATATTTTTCTCATGCCTGATAATTGTGTAATCATTTTCTTTCAGAAATTCAAAGCTTCCGTCGGTCGAGCCATCATCGACAAACAGAATATCATATTCTCGATTTTCAGGGAATAATTTGACCAGCTTTTTTAATTTTTCGCCTTCGTTGAAGACAAATACCGAGACGAGAATTTTATTTCGGGACATCGCTTCTATTTATCTTCTTCAGAATAGGGCGGCCATACATACGGACGTTCGAAAGCATTGATCCAGCATTTCAGCTCTTTGACCGCCTTTATGATTTTGGCCGGATTGCCGGCAGCGACCATCTCGGCCGGGATATCGCCTGAAACTACCGATCCGGCCCCAATCAAAGCTCCCCGACCTATTTTAACCGCCGGGAGGAAAGTGCAGTTGGCACCGATTTTGGCGAGGTCATCGATTATCGCACCACCACCGCACTCTTTGTATTTGGGGCAGCCCATCGGATGCGGGTCATCGGTGAAGACTGTATTGGGCCCGATAAAGACATTCTTGCCAAGCGTTACCATTTCGAGGAAACATCCCGAATGAATCCGACAGCCATCACCGATTTTATTTTCGAATTCAAGGACAGCGTTGGTTCCAATTGAGACATTATTGCCGATCAGATTATCCTCGCGGATTGATGCCCCCTGTCCCGATTGGAAATCATCACCTATTGTCGTCCCGGCATAAATGGTCGTAAACGGCCTGATAACTGCTCTTTTGCCGATTTTGAGCGGAAGTTCACCTTCTTTTTTGCCGCGCGGTGTCTGTCCAAGTACTGCCGGCCCGTAGATAATCGAACCTTCGCCAATAGTTACATTGTCATATATTTTTACATCCCCGATGAGGGTAACACCTTTCACAACTCAACAACCTGACCCTTCTTCCTTACCGATTTGGTGGCAGCTTCCAGAATCCGAACGACTCGATACCCTGCAGCACCATCGGTTAAAGGTTTTCGGTTTTCATTTATTGCATCATAGAATTCATTTGAGACCAGCTTAAGAGCCTCGGTCAAATCTATCTGCGGGGCGGTCATATCGCCGGTTCGGTATTGAACGAGGATGTCGTAAGCCTCTTCCCTGCTTTTGACATATTCGACGCCCTTGTTATAGACTTTGACTTTTTCGGAAGGCTCGACATCGTCGTATACTATCATTTTTTCGGTGCCGCATATCAGTATTTTGCGGACTTTGACCGGAGCCAGCCAGTTAACATGAATGTGACCAATTAGATCATCACCGAAATTAACTGATATATATGCCATATTTTCGATTTCACGGTCGAAATGGGCCACACCGGTCGCGGTAATAGATTTCGGCTCACGAGCAATTATATGATCCATGATAGAGACATCATGCGGCGCCAGATCCCAGATGACATTGACATCATGCTGAAAAAGCCCCAGGTTAACACGGACCGAGTCGAAATAATACAGGTTTCCAAGAGAGCCTTCTTTTATGATTTCCTTGATTTTTCGGACTGCTCCGGTATAGATAAATGTATGGTCCACCATCAAAGTCAAACCGGCTCGTTCGGCGGCCTCGATTAGAACCTCGGCCTGTTCGCCGGTAGCGGTCATCGGCTTTTCCATCAGGACATGTTTGCCGTTTTCGATAGCTTCCATACCGAGTTGAAAATGAGTCGAAACCGGAGTCGAGATAACTACAGCATCTATATTTTTATCTTTTATGATTTCATTACAATCGGTAGTCAGGTTTTTGATATGCGGATAAAGCCGGGAGATAAAATCGAGACGCTCGCGTCTTATGTCGGAGATAGCGACAACATCGACATCTTCCATTGCATTGAAATTTCTGATCAGGTTAGGTCCCCAGTATCCGCATCCAATCACACCGATTTTCATAGAAAGCCCTCAATTAAAAATATAACCGGGAATTATCCTGCATTTTTGTCTCAATAATTATACGTAACCGACCTGTCTGCACTCCCGGCGCTGGAGACAGGTCGTCAGTGTTAAAACTGCCTTCGTCAAGGTCGTTTATATAATAAGAAATAACCGAATCGGACGAAAGAGGATAATTGAGCCAAACCCGTGGATCGCCTTTCTGGACAAACCTTTCAATTGAAGAATAATGCAGTGTTGGCATGTATATTTCATCTTTTTCGGCAACTCGATATTGGCCGTAAATTTTCATGTGATTTTTTTCCAGAGGGTAATCGCCGTTGGTTATAGCGATATCTATATAGCCGACTTCGTCGAGCAGTTGATTGAACATTTGTGAATTGAGAGGAATACGGCGCCAGGCACGCATTTCTTCCATTTCTATGTCGCGCAGGTTTTCAAAAACTCGATAGGTGAATTTACCGTAATGAAAATCCTTGATCGGTGATTCTGCCAATGTGAAATTATGCAGTTTGCCGTTTATATAGACGTTGAATGGGCGTTCACGGTTTCGGTCGGTAGTCATATCGATACCAATTAATGCCTGCTCACCCGGCTTAAGGCGGAAATCCGGGGGGAAATAGATAAGTGTCCCGGCGGCCTGTTTGCGGTTTTTGAGAGGACATTTCCATTCGGCCCAGTTTTCGGGATAGCTGCCGGTCGCAAATAAAAGCAAAAAGAAGACTATAGATGGAATGGTTACTATTTTAAAAGTGGTAACGGCGTCGGATTTCTGAGTTATTGCCCTGGCAAGATAAAAAGCCATGATGGCAAGGATGAATATTCTAAGGATAAGAGCGGCGATGACACCGGATGTGACACCGAACATATTCATGGCGTAGTTAGTCGGAAAGAATATAACGAACGGTATCCCGACGATAAAGAAGATCACCCGCGTGCGGAAATCTTTTTCATCACCTTTCTTCAGTTTTTCGGCAATATAGCGGCAGGCATATATCATGGCACCGGATCCGGCGATAATCATAAACGGCATTGCATTCAAGTTGTACCGCGCCAGGGAGTGAAATATTAAATGTATCAAGGTATAATAGGCCGGTATCAGGAAAAGATATGAGTACCCTTTTTCTCTTTTCACCAAAAAGATAAATACTCCGAAAAATCCGAAAATAATAATTATATAGTGCAAACCTTGTGATAATCGAGGAGTTATTATAAATGATTGCGCGTAGTCGTTGTAAGGTTGCCCCCAGAGACGGATAAACTTTTTGATAAATAGATTAAAATAGCCGACCGGCTGCTGAAATATATCACTGTAGATCGGGCGGGTCCAGAAATCCTCGCTGACTATATCGAGGTCGTATCCTTCGAATTTTACCGACGACGACGACCGGAGGTTTGCTTCAGAATAACCGGGATCTCGAATGGCGAGAGTATCGTAATAATTACTGGATATGATAATCCATGGTAGTACAATAATTATGAAGGGAATACCGGCCAGGACAATACTTTTTAAAGCCGATTTAAAATCTCGCCTCATATCATAAAGAAAGCCAGCCAGAAATGGTACAAAGAGCAATGTGGCTGTCGGTTTCGTCACAACAAGAAGTCCCAACAGTACGCCAATAATGTACAGCCATAATTTCTTTTTATCTTCATAAAATAGCAGTATTACAAATACACAGGCGAGGATCATCAAAATGGTAATCGGCTCCATAGAAACCATGCCGGTGACAATTATAAAAGGTAAGTACAATATATATAATATTCCGGAAATAATTGATGCCGTTTTGCCGAACAGACGAAAAGCGATTAACATTAGAAATATTACACATATACTGTCAACTACGGCATTGATTATCCTGACTATTGTGAATTCGGCGGAAGGTACTATACTGAACAGGAAAGCCAGTAATGCAGGATAAACTGGACCGGATAAGAAAATATAGTCCTGCGCCTGCTGGACAGTCGGCACCTTGTAGTAGAGCCATTCAATTTGTTCACCCTGAATATTATCCCGCATCAACTCTGTAAATTCGATTTGATAATGAGCCGAATCGGCCCTTGTTAAATTTTCAGGATGACCGAATTGTTCAGAATTGTCGAGATAATGAATTAAGCCGAGAGCCGCCGATGAATAAAGACGGGCGTCCCACATGACCGGGATTTGTTTGGCACCGAATATGAATCCAAGACGGGTAATAAGACAGATGACTGCCAGCAGAATAATTACCTGCTTGAATATATTTGGAGTTTTCATTTAAACAATGGACTATACGGCCCGCTTTTTCACAGTATTGTACCATGCCACTGTTCGCCGAAGTCCTTCCCTGAGCGTAATCTGCGGCTGCCATCGCAGTCTCGTACGGGCCCTTTCAATGTTCAGTACTCTGCGGCGGATATTATCTATATCGCGGCGATCAATATGATCCAATGGAACATCTTTGCCCATCAACTCATTTATTATTGTCGCCAGTTCGATAACACTCGTCTCCGTGCCGGAACCAATATTGAATATCATTCCCTCCGCTTTGGCCGACAGAAGTGCCATAAGGGTTCCATCGACAGCATCATCGACATAGGTAAAATCCCTGGTCTGATGACCGTCCCCATGAACTTGAGGGGAAATATTGTTATCGATACTCGAAATAAATTTCGAAACGACACCACAGTACGGATTTGCCGGATTTTGCTTTGGACCATAGATATTTGAATATCGCACCATAGTTGCCGGGACAAAATATGTCTCATAAAAGGCATAGCAGTAGTTTTCTCCGCTTAGTTTTGATACCGAGTATGGAGAAAAAGTAAGCGGACTTTCATCCTCCATTATCGGAAGCAGCCGTGGATTACCATAAACAGAAGCTGATGAAGAGTAGACTATACGAGTCGGCCTGGTTTCACGAGCGGCCATCAGAATATTCAATGTACCGCCGATATTTACCCGATAATCTTCCATCGGATTTTTAGTGGATATAATTATATTTCTTGCTGCCAAATGTGCGACATAATCACAGCGAGCCATCAGGTTGCGGACCAGTTCATAATCAGTCACCGATCCTTCGACAAACTCATGGGGAACATCCGGATCGATATTATTTTTATCACCGGTGAAAAGGTCATCGAGGACTATCACTGTCCCGCCCGAGCGGGCCACTCTGGCAACCAGATTGGAACCGATAAAACCGGCGCCGCCTGTAACCAGAACTGTCTTTCCTGAAAAATTAATGTCAACCACGGCTATTTCCTTAATCCCAATCCAAGGTAAACCATCGGTTTGGCCAGCCGCCACCAATCCCTGAAAGGTTTCATCTTGGTGTACTGCCTGGCCTCGGCATGGTAATAAATAGTTATCGGGACTTCTTTTATCCTAATATTTTTATTTTTGACGCTTTTGAACAATATATATGGTTCGAGTTCGTACCTGTCAAGCCAATCCTGATCTATATCAAATTCCGGCTCATCAAAGATCGAGAGTTTAAAAGCGCGAAAGCCGTTGGTTGCATCAGTTATCCTTTTCAATACGAGCAGCGTAAACAGTGCCGAATACATCTGCGTTGTAATCCTTCTGAAAGGCCTGTCATTTACAACTTTGCCTCCCTTCAAACGGCGGGATCCTTGAATAAAATCGTACTCATTATTTAGAATCGGCTCAATCACTCTTTTGATTTCCTTCGGTTCATGCTGGTCATCTCCGGATAGGATCACGCAAATATCGTAATTATTTTCTATTCCGTATTTTATGCCGGTCCTTATAGCCGCTCCCACTCCTCTATTTATTTCATGGCGAATAACCCGAGCACCGGCATCTTCCGCTTCAATTAATGTATCATCGCTCGAGCAATCATCAATGGTTATTATTTCATCGACAATATTTTCTGCTTTTATTTTGTTTATTACTTTGCCAATTTTGCCCCTTTCATTATATGCGGGCAAGACGGCATATACTTTATGATTCGGATGAATCGGCATTTTCTTTTAAAGCTTCTTTTTCCAACTGCTTCAGGGACAATCCCTCCCGCCACAGATAATAAAATCCCATCAACGTTATAGGAATAAACTGGGCCGCATGAAGGACAATTGCAGCCGAAATGGCCAGCGGCGACTCGATGCCATAATAATCGAGGGTCCAGACGACTCCGGCATGATAAACACCAATAAATCCGGGCGCCGAGGGAATCAGAATTGAAATCGATACCACGATAAGTAATACGTATGATGCGGATATAGGCAGATTATAAGGCGGTTGATCGAATCCAAATGCATAAAAGATAAACACATTCGATATTCCCATACACAGCCACAAAAATATTGTATGGAATGACACCGACAAGGTCTGGCGGCGGTTTTTTAGAAACAGAAGACCCTTGGCGAATTTTATAATTGTCCTGTTTATCATTTCTTTGGTGCCGTCGGGCAGGAAAAACAGATATTTGGTCAGCAACCTGCCTGAACCTTCCGGTTTCATGACAATGATAACGGCGAAAACAAGCCCGAAAAAGGCGATGGCAAGAGATAGAAAAGCGCCGAATTTAAATTTATCATCGAATTTGGTCGGTATCAGCCATAATATTACCGCCAGTATCAGAAGCAGCGCAAACAGGTCGAAGACCATCCGTTCCACGAAAATGGTCGCCAGCGATGCTGATTTAGTGATCCGCTTGTCATTCCTGGCCAGGGCATAAGCACGCACAAACTCCCCAAGCCTGAGGGGTAAAACATTATTTGCCATAAATCCGATACATGTCGCCGACAGGAGCTTTTTGTATTTCACTTCCGCGATCGGGCGGAGCATGAATTTCCAACGTTCGGCACGCTGAAACATGGCGAACATAACAAAGAAAATATTAGGTATAAGCCAGATATAATTGGCACTTCGAAGAGCCTCTCCTAATCTCTTAAAATCGACATTATAAAAAATGACAAATAAAAATATCCCCGATATCAAAATCCCGATAATTACTGACCACAAGCGTTTGTTCATTGTTGTCCCTGCTTTGCCACCTTTTCGAGGACTTTTAAAAACTCCTCGGCAGCATCATCCCAGTTGAATTGCTTGACCCATTCCAGACCGCCTTTTTCCAGGCGAGTCCGAAGCTCACTATCACCAAGTATTCTTCCCAGTTTTTCCGCCAGCCCGACAATATCGCCGAATTCGTATAAAAGTCCGGTCTTATCATGGACTACAGAATCGCGCAATCCGGGCGAGTTGGCCGCCACGACCGTTGTCCCGCACGCATTGGCCTCGATATTGGTAAGCCCCCAGCCTTCTTTTGAAGATGGATAAACGGCCACATGACTTCTCCGCAATATCTCGACCTTTTCTTCATGGCTGACAAAACCGGGAAAATCTATCCTGTGCCGAATTTTCAATTTCCCTGCGAGTTTCTGAAGTTTATCCAGATATCCGCCGGACCCGACAATTTTCAAACGCGCCTCCGGAATATTTTTCAAGACTTTTTCAAAAGCAAGCAGTAAATGATCGACAGCTTTATACTTTTTTATCCTTCCCAAATACAGAACCGTCGGCTCATTGTATTTATCTACCGAGGAATCATAATTGTACATTGCATTATCAATACCGCAATGCACGACAGAAATATCTTCCTTCGGAATTCCTCTTTTAGCGATATCTTCGGCGGTCGATTTCGAGATTACATTGAACTTTTTTCCCTTATAAAATCTGACCAGCGGTGATTCGGATAAATATATATACATCCCGAGGAGAAAATTAATCTCTTTAAAAACGGTCGTCGAAAACAAATGCGGCACGACGACCAATATCGGCAGCTTGATATACAAGGGAGTATAGAAGGGTATTTTGTTGATATCCTCAATAAGGATATCATAATCATTTTCCCTGACCAGTTTCTTGAGGTGCTTTCGGGCGATCCAGTTAAAATTGTACCTGTTGCCCCGACGAATGATTTTCACGCCATCAATTGTTTCTTCGGGCCGTGCTCCAACATAGCCTGAGCAGAACAGCGTAACTTCATGGCCTTTGGCGGCAATTCTGCGGAGAAGTTCTTCCAGATGAACCTCGGCGCCTCCCGCCATAGGATTGGTCAAATCCTGCCAGTTTAAAGCCAGAATTCTCATGAGTCGTTATCCTGTCTTTCCTGGATCGGCATACGCTGTGACTGCATCTGATCGAGGAGGTCCTGGGAGACTTCGTCCTCCGGATGCCTCTGCAACCATTCAACGACAGTTCGATGCATTTCTTCATACTGTCTGTTATCATAATATGATCTTACCAGAGCATAATATGCTTCCCGATATTCCGGGTATTTTTCCAGAGTCATCTCATAAATTTCAATGGCTTCATCCAGATTGCCTTCCATTTTGGCCGACATGGCGTAATTGAAATACAGATTTCTCTTATTATCGATTCGGGCATTATCTACAAATGCTTCCAGCGTATCTCTTCTTCCCCACTCGGCCAGCATCTGGGAAGTATAGGCATAGATATCGTACGATTTGGGAATTCTTACCAGGCCTTTTTTAATATGCTCCATGGCTCCTTCGAAATCACCGGCACGCCGAAGAGAATCGGCGAGTTTCAGAAAACCGTTGGCATAATTGGTAACCAATCTCCGGGTAGTTTCATCCTTGTAGATGGTTGTATCATCAAGTCCCCGGAATCTGTATTCTTCATACATCAACTCAGCGGTTCGATCAAAGGCAAATCTGCCCGGGAAATCAGCATCATATTTATGGGTAAGACCCATTAACACGAGTGAATCATTTATTGAATTACCTCTAAACTTGCGGCTCTTCTCTGGAACCGAGACTGCATAAAAGATGTCGTAGCGATCACGATTATAATACAGAATCATATCCATAACCTGATCCTGTATCCTGAATACCCGGTTGTGCTGATCCCGGTAAGGGCGCAGTCTATCTATCAATGTATCTTCGAGCCTGTCAGGCAGAAGATTATATGTATCTCTCAGCTGTTTTATATACCAGTGCGTATTGGAAAGTGACAGGTTAACATTCTTGACATCGGTTCGCACAGAGTCGACTTCCTGAATACACCAGATAGGAAAGGTATCATTATCGCCGTTGGTAACCAGTATGGCGTTTTCAGAACAGGTTGTCAGATAATTATAGGCGTAATCATATGGGATATAATTGTCGGAACGGTCATTGACAAAGTAGTTATTTACAAGAGGAAACAGAGGCATCAGGACCAGAAGTGAAACAAACCCGAATGCTGTATTTTGTATTCCTGTTGATGATTTAGCAAAAGTATCCCTGACCAATTCGATAAATCCGGCTATTCCGAGACCTATGGCCAGTCCGAAAAATACGAATCCGGGAGTGAAGAAATAATCGCGGTCGCGCACTTCCAGATAGTCGTACCCGCTACCAGGATCCTGCTTGGTTCCATCGGCAAAATTCATATATAAAACCAGCCCGACAGTACATAGTACTATCAGGACCAGAAAGGGCAGGCCGATATTCGGTTTTCGGCGAATCAGCTCCCATATTCCAAATAGCCCGAGCATTAAAATTATAAAAAACCTGGGGCCATCCAGCCCGTACTGGTCTTTAAAGAAATACCAAAATCCCATCCGCCTGTGATTCCCGAATTGGTTTTCCCATTCACCGCGGCGCTCGAACATACGATGTGCCATCGACTCGGAACCATATTGCTTGCGTTCGAGATAATTTATAAAGGCGGTTGCTGTCTCGGGATCGTTTTCATCTATTTTCGGATCATGCGCCGACCGAATCGGGATATATATATGGACCGAGTATCCAATAACCGCCAGGATAATTATAGATAATGCAACCTGCCATCTTTTTTCCTTTAGCTTAAAGCCAAGGGCAACAATTGCAACGGCTCCGAATATCAGACCGTAGATAAACTGCCAGAAGCCGAGGATAACCATCGATACGGCGACTATTCCAATCAGAATAGTCCAGTTGATTTTTCTCCATAACAATACGGCCAATCCGACCATTATAAGGGCTGTCAGGCCGAGAAACGGTTCGTAGCCGTGAACTTCTCTAAAGGCAGCACCGATCAGGTGAAATACAACCGGTGCCAGTGAAAATGATGCAACGATCAAATATATATTTTTTTGGCCGACATCTTTGCCGACAGTAAAATACTTGTATACCGAGAAAAGCCCCCAAACACTAAGGGCTATAAAGCCAAGCAGGCCGATCGGAATCCCGGCCAAAGTTTCCAGAAAAGGCGCCGACCCACGGCCGGTAATGCTTGTCGAGAGGGCATCGATTATGATAAAAAGCATTGGATAGAGAGAGACTAAAAATAAAACAAGCGAAACGGTAACAGCTTTATCCTTAATTTGGGAGGCAAATATATAGAAAAGGTAAAATATAAATATAATCAGAATCGGAATATAAAACGGTATCTCGCCGGGCCTTGCTGAGAGCTCTATAATCAAGAATAGTTCGACGAAGAAAAACAAAGACACGAGTGCCCAATCTCTCAAACCGGCTTCCTTGTTGAGTATAAAAAACAGGGCAACGACAGGGACGATTATATAAAGTGTGAGGTGAATTCCGACGCCCAGAATTGCGAAATACATCAAAAGGAGCATATATTTGGTGGATGATGCCAGATCCCGGTTTTCGAAATATTTTAAGGCCAGCCAGAATATAACGGCCATAATCATAATGGCAGGGGCGTAAACCTCGGCTTCGGTTGAATTGGTCCAGTTCGTGTTTGAAAATGCCATAAACAGGGCGCCGGTAAAGCCGGCGATATAGGCAACAATACGATTTTTAAGATCGAAAGGATTATCATACCAGAATCTTACCAATCGAACCGTTATCAAATATCCGAACAGGGTCGCGACAGCTGACGTCACTACCGACAGCATATTTACCCGGACAGATATATCGGCCGCCAGAGGTAAAATAGAAAAGACTCTTCCAAGCAGGATATACAACGGTGATCCGGGCGGATGCGGTACTCCGAGAATGTATGAGCAGGCGACAAATTCTCCGCTGTCCCAGAATGAAAAAGTGGGCTGTTTGGTCAGGTAATATATGGTAAACACAATCAGCATGACAATCGCCGCGATGACTGCGTTTGCGGTATCAAAAGGATGTCTTACAATTACCTGTTTCCCGGTGCTATCCAATTAAACCTCAATCATTTAATTATGATTTACGATTATACAAAACAGAAAGCTAATATAGCCAATTTTTTTTTATCCACAAACCAAAAATCCCTTAGGTCAATTATCGGCAATATGCCGTATTGATAAAATAAAAAGCGCCGGATTGGAAAAATCCGGCGCCTTAAAAGGTAATATATCACTTTCTTACGGCTGCCTGTTTTTGGTTTTATCCGGCTGTTTCTCATTTTCATTTTCGGAATCAGGTTCAATATCGGGATGCTCATGCATAATTTTATCCAAAATCCCATTCACGAATGAAGCCGATTCATAAGTGCTGTATTTTTTGGCCAGTTCGATAGCCTCGTTTACGGCTACTTTGAGCGGTATGTCGGGCATGTACAGAAGTTCAGCAACGGCCATACGAAGAATATTCTTATCGACTACGGCCATCCGCTGAATTTTCCAGTTGGTAGCGATAGCATCAATCTGGTCATTAATCTCATCAAAATGTTCGATTATAAGACCAAACAGCCGGTCGGCAAATTCGAGATTTTTTTCCTCAATCCCCGAATGCGCCACAATCGATTCGAATATTTCCTCGACTGTCTGTTCCCCCTGCTCGTAAGCGTAGAGGGCTTTTAATATATGTTCTCGGGCTCGCCTTCTATTGCTCATTTCTTATCGATTTCACGATAAAGGTTTGCCATCTCAATTCCGGCCTGAGCCGCATCCCAGCCCTTGTTACCGGCCTTGGTCCCTGCCCGCTCGATAGCCTGTTCCAGAGTATCGGCAGTTATAAGGCCATAAATAACCGGAATCCCGCTATCAAGAGCTATTTTGGCGATGCCTTTGGAAGCCTCGCTGGCAATATAATCGAAATGGGGAGTATCCCCCCGAATTACAGCGCCGAGACACAGAACCACATCATAACTATCAGATTTCACCATCCTGTTGGCGGCGTATGGAATTTCAAATGAACCGGGCACAAAAGCGACGCTAATATTGGATTCATCCACCTGATGCCGCTTCAGGCAATCGACTGCTCCTTCAAGAAGCTTGGTCGTCAGAAGAGTATTAAACCTGGAAACAATGATCCCGAATTTTAGTCCCGTACCGTCCAGATTTCCTGCAATTTCTTTATAGGCCATAATAACTATCCTTTATAACATTGAAAGTAAATGTCCCAGTTTATCCCGCTTGGTCTCGAGATATTTCAAATTGTACTTCGTCGGTGGACACTGAATCGGAACCCGTTCAGTAATGGAAAGGCCATAGCCTTCGAGTCCGATCACCTTTTTGGGATTATTGGTCATAAGTTTAATCGAAGTTAAACCAAGATCAACCAAGATTTGCGCCCCGATTCCATAATCCCTGAGATCGGCTTTAAAGCCAAGTTCGGTGTTAGCTTCGACCGTGTCTTTGCCCTCATCCTGAAGACCGTATGCTCTGATTTTATTGGCCAGGCCTATTCCCCGGCCTTCCTGCCGCATATACAGCAGAACGCCGCAGCCTTCGTTTTCAATCATGCACAGGGCATTGGCCAGTTGTTCTCCGCAATCGCACCTTGCTGAGCCGAATACGTCGCCGGTCAGGCACTGAGAATGCACGCGAACAAGAACATTCTTTTTATTTTTCACATCACCTTTGACAACGGCCAGGTGATGATGATCGTCGAACTGAGAACGATACAGGTTCAGCTTGAAATGCCCGAATTTAGTGGGAAAATCCACTTCGATAATCCGCTCGACCAGTTTTTCCTTATGACGGCGGTACTCAATGAGATCTCGCACCGTAACAAGTTTCATTCCAAACTTATCGGCTATCTCCCGGAGTTTGGGCAGCCGCGCCATTGAACCATCCTCATCCATTATCTCACATAGGACGCCCATATGTTTCAATCCGGCCAGGCGGGCCAGATCGACCGATGCCTCGGTATGACCGGCGCGCGACAGGACACCTCCCATGCGTGCCTGAATCGGGAAAATATGACCCGGTCGGCAAAGATCTTCGGGATCGGTTTCTTCGGAAGTAAGGACCTCAATTGTCCTGGCCCGATCTGCAGCCGATATCCCGGTAGAAACACCTTTGGATGCATCGACCGAGACGGTGAATTTTGTGCCGTGCAGAGCGGTATTTGATTCCACCATCGGGTGAAGTTTCAAATCCTCAATGCGGTCTTCTTTCATCGGAACACAAATCAATCCCCGCCCATGGGTAGCCATGAAGTTTACAGCTTCGGGTGTTACTTTTTCGGCCGCCATGATGAAATCACCCTCGTTTTCGCGATCTTCATCATCAACCACAATTACCATCCGACCCTGCTTAATCTCTTCAATTGCCTCCGGAATGGTATCAATCTTAATCATTTTATCTCCATTTGCTGACATTACCATCCACTCTCTATAAACTTATCTATGGTTAATTTATCTTTATTCCCTTTTTTAATCAATTTGACAGCATATTTGCCCAGTATATCGAATTCCAGATTGACCTTTGCCCCAACTTTGAAAAAATCAGTCGTCGTTTCCTTACGCGTAAAGGGTATTACATTAACTGTAAAAATACCGCCTTTTATTTCATTTACCGTTAATGATATGCCGCTGATAGCAACCGAGCCCTTCGTAACCAGATAATCATCGAATTCTTCCGGATATTTGACTGCCAGCTCAATCGAATTGCCTATTTTTCTTCTGCGAGAAATAGTCCCTATACAATCAACATGTCCGGCGACAATATGTCCACCCAAGCGCGAGCTGGCAAGAAGGGCTCTTTCGAGATTGACTCTGTGCCCGATTTTATATTGCCCGACAATTGTCAACCGCAGTGTCTCCTGCGATGCTTCGACAGTAAATACATCCTTTTTCCAGTCGGTAACAGTCAAACAGCAGCCATCGATAGAAATCGATTCACCAAGTTCAATATTATCCATCTTTTTTTCCGGCCGAATAGTCAAATGTCGGTAATTGCCTTTCTCCTCAATGGCAGTAATTTCGCCAACTGTCTCAATGATCCCGGTAAACATCCTTTATCCTTTTCGATACCCAACAAACAGCAAATCAGGTTTATACTCGGTACTGTATTCAAAGTTTTCGAAATTTATTGCGTCAGCTATCTTCCTTATATTAAGATCCCCTATCGCCTCAATACCACTTCCGACAATTTTCGGTGCCATAAACAGATAATACTTATCAACCAGATCCTCTTTGATAAATGAAGTGGCCAGTCTGGAGCCGCCCTCGACTAAAATCGATGTAATCCCGAAATTAATGGCCTTTTCCAAAAAATCGGAAAGTGAAACGCCTCCGTTACCCTTTTTAAGACTCCAGACAGTTAGATTTTTCGCCCTGATATCTTTCGCTGATTGCGCCGTTGTCGCCACAATTGTTTTGGCGTCTTTATTATTTTTTATAAGGTTAATGGTTTTCCCGAAATTGGCTTTCTGACATATGATGATCCGATACGGATCCAGCCCCTTGACATTTCTGACAGTCAGACGCGGGTCATCTTTAATTACAGTCCGGGCGCCAATCGCAACAGCATCATAATTGGAGCGAAGTTTATGGACCATCATGCGGGATTTTTCACCGGTAATCCATTTTGAATCTCCCTCCGGTGTGGCAATGCGCCCATCCAGCGTCATGGCTAATTTAAGAATTACAAAAGGGCGCCCTTCATTAACGTTTTTGAGATATATTTCATTAAGCTCTTCCGCTTTTGTCCGCAAAATACCGCTTCTGACCTTTATGCCTGCCTTCCTAAGTTGATAGGCACCTTTACCCCTTACCACCGGATTGGGATCACGCAGCGCATAAATCACTTCTTTGATCCCGGCTTCGATAACGGCATCCGTACAAGGACCGGTACGCCCGACATGGCAGCAGGGCTCGAGAGTGACATACAGCGATGCCCCCCGGGCTTTATCGCCGGCATCTTTTAAAGCATTGATTTCGGCGTGAGGAGTCCCGACTTTCTTGTGGTAGCCTTTTCCGATAATTTTCTTGCCCTTGACGACCACTGCTCCCACAAGAGGATTTGGAGATACTTTGCCGCGCCCCTTTTCGGCCAGGTCAAGTGCCATCTGCATATATTTTCTGTCGCTGTTATCGGCCATAAAAAAACCCCAAAATTACTTCGGGGCGTACAAGCATATATAGACCTGTCCGTCATTTCTTCTTCTCCCATCCGGACTGTACCGTCGGCACCGGGATTCCACCGGTTCTGCCCCGTTCTCACGAGGCTCGCGGGCTTTCACCGCCGGTCGAGGAATTTCACCCCGCCCCGAAGAATATCGCATAATATACGCAGGATGGTTAGAAAATCAAGCCGATTTTTAGGAAAATTAGTACATAAAAAAGCCGCCGGGAAACACCCGACGGCATCACAGAAAATCAAAACAAGTTTATACTTCTACCAAATCATTCTCTTTTTCCTCGACTATCTTTCCACCGCCGGTCATTAGCCTGGTGATTTCACGTGTGGAATTATCCATCGTGTCCAGAAGTTTTCTCGGCAAAGCTCGTCCGCCGATATGCTTTATCCTGAGCATATCAATAGAGCCTCGTATATTGGAAAGTGGTGTCTGCAATTGTCTGAGGACTTCACTTTCGTTGATTCGGTTCTTTTTGATCGCAATCGCTTCATCTTCACTTCGACGCAGGGCCTGGCTCAGACGATACATCTTAATAGAGTCGCCTACTTTGGATGCAATATCCTGGCAGAACATGATTGTTGCTGAATCATAGGAAAAGCGTTCCCAATCCCTCATTTCCCCGAGAGTAATCATACCAAAGGTGAAATTATTCAGCATAATCGGCACTATAAGCACCGAGCGGATGCCTTCAAATGCCAGAAGTTGAGCCTCATTATGTTTCATTATTGAATCGGGATCATTCTGATTGACCAGAAGCAGTTTGTTTGTATTGAGGACCTTCTTATGACGTGGCGTAATTTCATCGGAGAGATTGACCTTATCATCATTTATGTAAGACAGCGGGCGGATTGTCTTAAGAGCTCGCGTAATGAGGGTGCTGCGGCTTTCATCGACCGATGTCAGCCGAACCATCGTTGTCCCGATATTTTCGCTCAATACCTTTGCCGCGGCCTGCATGACACTGTCGATATCGGCGCAGGATTCGAGTGTTTTTCCGAAAGCTACCGACGCGGCGAGATAGCGGTCGCGTTCGAAAACTGTTCGGCGTGATATCTCAGCTTCGATAGCCGGAGCAGTCGCCTGGGCCATCTGTTCAATACGCTGCAAATCGCTGTTCATAAATCGTGATGCTCGGCTATGTCCAATAGTCAGGACACCGATTACCCGGCCGTAGTTTATAATCGGTGCTGAAATCATACTCCGTTGATCGCATCCGGAAAACAAGGGATCGAAATTTTCATCATCGACAGTTGATATATCATCAAATAAATACGACCTTTTTGTCTTGATAATTTTGTCGATATGCGTGCTTTTAATCGGAATCCGGGCACCGTCTTCGAGCAAGATTCGATTATCATTACCGACCGTATATCGACGATAACTTCCACGGGACTTATCCATTACCGCCAGCGATATATATTCATTATGAAAGGCAGCCTTGAACAGAGTATGCAATTCTCTTACAATATTTTCCATATCCAGCCTCCGACCGACGATTTCCTTTATTTTGCCCAAATATCTGGCAGTTCTTTCATAATAATCGAGTTTGCCTGTCAGGAGCTGCTCGTTGATACGATTCGAAATTGCACGAGTAATTCTCTCGAGCATAATCTTGTCATCAGTATTTAAAGTCCGTTTTTCGGGAAACCAGAAAAATATTGCCGCGCGGGCGGTTTTCTGTATATCTATTGTCAGATAGAAGTCGGCGCCAAGACTATCGCGAATCTCTGCAAATGTATATGCACTACGCCCCATCTTCAGATTCATTTTTGAAAAGCTCTTACGTTTTTCTTCATCCTGGCAGTAGCAGTTAGTACAGACAAGTTGATTGGATTTGTGGTACATCCTGAATACTGCCGATGAATAGAAATCGAATTCATTGCAAATCAGAGCGGGAGCAATATCGAAAAGCTTGTTGACCGAGGGCGCGTTGTATATTTCGCTTTCTATTTTCGGTATAACAGAATAGCGTCTAAGCCTGCTTTTAAGATCCTCTTCATTCTTACGTCGTACCGGGACCCATATTGAAATACCGGCAATCATCAAAGCCAATCCGGCAAAAATACCGATAGCCTGAATCAGTTCATTGTATGCTGCTTCATTTAAAACAGGGATTTCGGTCAGCATATTCTGATGATCAGCCATCCGCAGGGCGGCTACCAGGAACAATACGAACATCCCGAAAAGGGCATAATAGTAACTGTCTTTGTTTTTCGAAAATGTTCTATCTTTTATCCTGATAAAAAGCAGGATAAAAACCACGAAGGTTATTAGGAAAAAGAAATCCATCAAAAACTGCGACATTTTATGGCTCCATGCTTAAAATATTTATAATCGTGTAGCTAAACAGTCCGGTTTTTATATATCTCTTTGCTATCTATAGGGCTTTGGGAAAAATTCCCATAAGTATGGGATAAATCCCCTTATTTATTAAATTTATCGGCCTTTTCCGGGAAATTTTGACCCTTTCTATATATAATTCCGGCAACAAGTTAATAAGTCTTATCCGGCCTTGGCATTGGTTATGCAGAGCTCTTAGGGCAGTAAACGAATAACTATCATACTCGCGATGGCGGGGGAGGATGCAATGACCAAGGTACTAAAAATTTCAGTTCTTTTTATCCTGACAATTTCTGTAGCTTTTATCTGGGTCGGCTGTTCCGAAACCAATAAGGTTGTCGTGAGCGGCTCCGGCGACGGTACGGCCGAGGTTTCGGATTATTTTCCTCTGCAGTCCGGCCTGGGATACTATTTTACGGTTGTCAATAATGCTTATAATGATACCTCGACTTACCTTTATTCGATCGGCGATCCGACAGTTTCAAACGGAAGAACGGTTTATCCCTGGGTGAGTAGAGATACTTCATTCTCCACCTTCACGGAAACCGGATATTTTTATTACGATGATGATGCTCTTTATTATTTCGAGAATGCCACTGAAAATCCTGAAAAAATTCTCGAAGAGCCGTTTGAAGCTGGAAGATACTGGTACCGTTACAGCCTCGGTGAAGCTCCCGACACGACTGCCACAACCGATGACCCTTATGATCCGTTTTCCGATTATGGGGACAAATACGGTTCTGATGAAGAAGAAGGCGGTGGAGGCGGCAAGGATGGTGACGGGCAGGGTTCCAAAGAGGGCCAGGACGACAGGTCTAACCCGGCCAAGTCATATCCTACTTCAGGATCCAATTATTTTGCCCTATCCGCAATCGAGGACGTTAATCTGACAAATGACAATGATTACGATGACTGTATCAAGGTAGAGAATACGTCCAACGGCAAATATAACTATTACTGGTATGCCAAAGGGGTCGGTCTGGTTAAATTCGCCCTCGGCGTTGATGAAGATAACTACCCGGATGGTGAGGTTATCGGGGAGTTAATCTATAAAAAATAACTTTCGGTTACTCCATTGCGACTTTCACAACCCAGAGCCGGGCTTCCCACCGCCCGGCTTTCTATATTCTACTTTAAATATTTTTGAAATAGACTATATGAGGGACATTACTTTATTATAGTTCTTGAAATGAACTTTGGCGGTTTTGAGAAGAATTTCCGGACCGTGTTTTTTGACCAGTTTTGCTGCGGCATTATCAACCAGATTGGATGCGCCTTTAACAATGTCCAATCCATATTGGCGGGCCATTCTATTGAGATACTCGACAAACCTGGCCCGGGCCAGAATAGAAGCTGCCGCTACCGGGATAATAGCTTCTCCCCTGACGATCTGATGCAATAGAATGTCCCGGCCGTTTTTCATCAGGGCACGTTCAATTAAATCGGTTTTGCCGAATTTGTCGGAGACAGCCAGATCAATAGCATGCTTTTCCGCCATATTTTCAATGACACGGCTGTGGCCCCATGCCAGCAGCTTGTTCAGGTTGCCAATCTTTTTATATAGATCATTGTATTTTTCCGGACCGATAACGACTACGGAATAGTTAAAATTCTCCATTATCCAATTGGCAAGCTGGGATATTTTCCGATCGGTGATTTTCTTGGAATCACGGATACCCATCTCGGACAGACGGAATACACTCTCACGGTCGACAAGGACCCCGGCAATAACCAGGGGACCGAAGAAATCGCCCTTGCCGGATTCATCGATCCCCAGAATGTTTTCGTAATTTTCTATATTAATTTGATCGTTCAATATATTCGCCGGAACGTGTATCAATTTTTATATTGTCCCCTTCCTTGATAAACAGGGGAACTTTCACTTCGTACCCGGATTGGATTTTAGCCGGTTTCATCACGTTTGTAACGGTGTCACCCTTAACGGCCGGTTCGGTCTCGATTACTTCCAGCACAACCGAAGCCGGCAAATCTATCGAAAATGGCTTACCTTCATAAAGCTGGACATCGTATTCCTGATTTTCGATCAAAAACCAGCGCTCGGTTTCAATTGTCTCGGCCATTATGTGGATCTGGTCATAAGTTGTCATATCCATAAAAATATACTCATCGCCCTGATTATATAGATACTGCATTTTACGGGATTCCAAATCCGGTTCGTCGAAACTTTCCGTAGTTAAGAAGGATTTTTCCATCACCTGTCCGGTCATCATATGCTTCATCTTCACTTTAACATGCGGGCGACCACGACCCATCTTGACATGGGCAAAATCGACGACCACAAATGGTTCGCCCTCAAACATGAACTTGCGTCCTTTTCTCAAATCACTGGCAGAAAGCATCACACCTCCATTAATTTATCATGCAGGAATATAGAAAATACGATTAAAAAGGCAACTGATTTTATACAGAATGGCTCACAGTAGCCTTAGAGGAAGATTTTGATAAATTATTCGCTGTCGGGAGAATAATGTTAAAGACAGTTCCACTCTCCGGCGAAGATTCATAATCGATTTTGCCGTCATGAAGAGTGATTATTTTTCTTGCCAGCGGAAGTCCCAATCCGGTGCCGGATGGTGATCCGGAAAAGAAAGGAGCGAATATCTTTTCCCGATAATCATCGGGTATTCCCGATCCATCATCAGCTATCAGGATGGAAATATTGCCCGGATTTTCCTTAATATCTATCCGAACTTTTCCTCCCCCGTTATCTTCTACGGCCCGGCAGGCATTTTGAATTATATTGCCGATTGCCTGTTTTAACAGCAGATCATCACCCGAAATTGTTATCTTTTCATAGACAGAACTATTAAAAGATATCTTTATCCCGCAAAATTTGTCTTGAACATTTTTCACTATATCTTCTATTACATCTGAAATATAAATAATCTGCGGCTCAAGGCGAAGCGGCCGCGCAAAATCGAGAAATCTCGAAACAAGGGACTCGGCCTCAGAAGCCTCTTTAATAAGGTATTCAATATTATTTACCGAAGTCTCATCATCGGCAACTTTTTTCTTTATAAGCCCTGCAAACCCTATTATTGCCCCTACAGAATTCCTGAGTTGGTGTGCCAATCCGCCGGACATCTCGCCCAGAGTAGCCATTCTCTCCCTGCTCTCCAACTCTTCACGAAGATTAATCTGCTCGGTAAGGTCGTGCAGTATTATCGTCGTACCAATTGTCTCTCCGTGTCCGTCCGATAATTCCGCAATTGATACCGAGATAATCCGCTTCTTTTCGTTTCCGCGCACAATCTCGATATTCCTTTCGTCTATTGTACTTCCCTCAAAAAACTTCCCGACAGTTTCCGCAAGAGATTTATGTCCAGAAAGAAGCTTTTCATATGAGATACCCTCATTTTCGGGCCCCGAAATTTTTAACATTTTTTCTGCGGCGTTATTTACCGTAACTACCTTGCCGCCAATATCGAGAGTAATTATCCCGGTATTAATCGAGCTGAGAATGTAATTATTGTACACCTCGAGAGCATCGGCCTTCTTGCTGACTATTTCATTAAGGCGAAGCAGTTCTTTTTCTTTTTCCTTTAATTGCTCAATAATATTTTCATAGGTCTTAATCAGGATGTTAATCTCATCATCATCGCCATCCTGAATATGTCCGGCTTTTTGGGCTTTCTCTTTAAGGCGGCTAAAGGGATAGGAAATAAATCTGGTTAATTTCAATGCGGCATAAATTATAACAAGTATCCCCAGAAACGCCGAATAGATCAGTATTTTAGCGGCATTTTCGAGCGAGGACAAAAGGCCGCTTTCCTTTTCAGCCGCAATGATAAATTTGGAGCCGGTATATTCTGTCGGAAAGAACAGCACATTCCATCGATCGCCGTAGTGGTGACGAAACACCGCCTTTTCTCCTATCAGCGGTTCTATATCTTCAGAATTAATCGTGCTATCGAACTTTAAAAAGACAGGGTCAACTTCCCGCTGATTCCGTATTCCCATTACGCGGTCATAGTTTAGATGAACAATATCGAGTCTTTCCAGCTTATAATCATTAATTATTTCATTTAAAACTGAATCATTCAGAAAGGCGGTTCCGGAAGAATGAAAACGGTTGGAAGTGACCACTACAGCTTCATAAAGGTCATTTTTAATCTGGCTTTCAACCGATCTCTTAACCCGCAGTATAGTGTAATGCGATGCGAAATTGAGGATCACCAGCACCAATACGATTACGGCCAGACCCAGCCAGACTTCCAACCGGAAATTTCTTACTTTTCTTTTCATATCTATTAGGAATTATCGACCCGATTTACTCAGGATTGATTCGAATCCGGTATCTAATTTCAGCTTATAAAAAAATTGTTCATATAGAAAAGGATAATGCGGTCCCCATATAGCATTGCGGCAAAAGCGGCCAGGGCCAGAAACGGCCCAAAGGGAATAATTCTGCGCGACCGCACCTCTTTGGAAAGAAGGATGAATACGATAGAACCCAATAGCCCCAGAACGGCGCCGCCAAAAAAGACAATAATGACCTTCTTCCAGCCAAGAAAAGCGCCCAGCATAGCGGCCATTTTAATATCTCCTCCGCCCATACTTTCTTTTTTGAATAAACGATCACCCAATTCGGCTACCAAATATAGGCCGCCACCTCCGATAATCAAACCGAGAGCGGAGGACCCGATACCGATAAGATTCGAATTTAAAACAATACTTTGCGGCCCAAGAGTAATAAACAGCGACACTCCCAGGCCCAATACGATCCCGGGGATAGTTATCAAATCAGGAATAATCTGGAAATCGAGATCGACAAAAAAGATGACTATCAGCGCCGAAGATATAAAGGCATAAACTAAAAAATCGAGCCAGAACGAGGTTTGCCAAAATAGAAACAGATAGATTGCGGCATTGAGAATTTCTACCAAAGGATATCGAAAAGATATTTTATCCTCGCAATGTCGGCATTTGCCGCCCAGAATAAGATAACTCAAGAGAGGGATATTGTCATAAAATCTTATCGGTTCCCCGCATTTTGGGCATTTGGAATACCCCGACACGAATTTCTTGCGCCTCGGAATCCGGTAAATCAGGACATTTAAAAAAGACCCGATTGCAAGCCCGATTACACCGACCAGTACATAATACATCCAGTTTTCCATCATATTATATTTATCGGAATTTGGGACGCTTACCTGAGTTCGCCCAGAAGAAACATAACCAAAGCGCAGCATACGGGAGCGGCATTTTCAGCCCGAAGAATTCTCGGCCCAAGCGAAACCCGCTCCAGACCGAATTCCTTCGCGGATTCAATTTCCCCATCAGAAAAACCGCTCTCCGGCCCGACAATAATTGTCATTTTCTTTTCATCCGGGTTCAACTGAACTTGATCAAAAGATTTAGCGCCTTCCGAGGGATCAAACATCAATACTTTTTCGCCGGATAAATTATCTTTGATAAAATTATCCAATGACCGAGGCTCCAATATTTCGGGAATCAGCGACCGCCGCGACTGCTTCATGGCCGCTATCGCCACCTTGCGCCATCGGGTCAATTTGCTTTTTAATCTTTTAGGGTCATCTAATTTGACTTTGCTTTTTTCAGTCAATAAAGGAATAATTCGCGAAATCCCGGTCTCTGTCGCCTTTTCTATTATTTCTGAAAATTTGCCGCCGGTCGATATCCCGGCAGCAAGCGTGACATGGTTCAAAGGTTCTCCAAAATTCCGAATACGCGAAATAATGGAGACATTGATTTTATCCCGCCCGACTTTGGCTATTTCACAGCGATATCCATTACCGGCGCCGTCAACCACAATTATACTGTCGCCTTTTTTCAAGCGCATCACGTTCCGCAAATGACGCGCTTCTTCCTTATCAAGAAAGAGATCATTTTGAGAGATATTATTCGGATCGGTATAGAATATCGGTATCATGATTTATTATGTATGGTAACTGCCAGCCACTGGCCATCACGATTGATTTCATATTTCTTTATTTTGTATTTAGACAGAGCTTTTTCAACCGCCTTCTGATCTTCCACCAGAAGTCCCGACAGGATAATTGTTGCATTATCGGTCGTAATTTCGAAGATATCATCGAGCAGCCCTATAATGGTGCTTTTTATTATATTTGCGGCCAGAAATTCATACCGTCTATCGAATCTGGCTTTTTCGATAGAGCCGTGTTCGATAGTTACCCGATCTTTAACACCATTGATTTCAATATTTTCCCGAGCGTTTTCGACTGCAACCAGGTCGGTATCGACACCTTTGATATTGACACCCCCGAGTTTCGCAGCCAGTATGGCCAGAATACCGGAGCCGCAGCCAAGATCGAAGAAATTCTGACCCGGCTTGAAATTCTTTATTATCTGGGAAATACATAACTTGGTCGTTTCATGCGTTCCGGTTCCAAAAGCCATTTTCGGCTCGATAATCAGTTCCAGTTTGCCCTCGAATGGAACGGTGTACCACGGCGGTCTAACAACTGTATTTTCAATGACCACCGGTTTAACCGATTCGCGGAATTTATCCACCCAGGAATAATTCTCTATCGGCTTAATGCTAATATGCTCCGGAAGAAAATTGGTATCTGAGGAAATAATATTTATGTAATTGGCTATTTTTTTCTGAAAATCAATGTCCTGATATTCCGGCAGATAAAATGTGATGCCGATATCGGGTGAATCCTCTTTCTCATCGAGAACCAGCCCTACACCATAATTATCCACTATAAAATTGCAGACAGCGTCATGAATTTCGCGGGGGATATTAAACGAAGCCTCTATATATTTTTTCGGTTCGTTATCCCGCGATTCAATTGAACCGGATGTCATTTTATATTCCCAGGGTTTCCTTTAATTTCTGAAAAAAGGATTTGCCCCCTTCGGGAGGAGCAAAAGATGGCGATTCCCCTAATTTCTTGAGCATTTCTTTGTCTTCATTTGATAGCTTGGTAGGGATCCATACAGTGATCTGCACCAGTTCATCGCCGGAACGTCCGCCGTTCAGATGAGGGATTCCCTTGCCCCTCAATTTGAAAACCTTACCGGACTGGGTGCCGGATGGAATTTTCAGATCATGATTCCCGTCTAAAGTCGGCACTGAAATCTCTCCTCCAAGAGCAGCTGTCGTAAACGATATGGGCACCTGGCAGATAATATTATCACCCTGCCGGGTAAAGATATCATGTTCTTTTTCATCGAAAACGACAACCAGATTTCCGGGCATACCTCTATTTGGGGCGGCATTACCTTCAGCTTCGAGAGTCATATAATTCCCGGACGAAACTCCACTCGGTATCTTTATCTTTACTTCTGAACTCCCGCGCATACGTCCTTCACCGGCACAGTTGGAACAGGGGTTAGAAATAACTTCACCGGTTCCCCGGCATCGCTGGCAGGTGCGTACCTGCTGGACTGTCCCAAGAAATGTTCGCGATAATGTTCGCACTCGCCCGGCTCCTTTACACTCAGGACATGTGTTTTTGGATGCTCCTGGGGAAAGACCGGAACCGTCGCAGACATCGCATTCGACCATCTTTTTTACTTTTATTTTCTTCTCAGTTCCTGTAGCAACTTCTTCGAGCGAAAGCGCAACGCGGACTTTCAGGTCTTCACCGCGATTAACTCTTCTACCGCCGCCGCCGCCGAAAAGATCTTCGAATCCCTCGAAACCGAAGCCGCCGAAATCACGCATAAATGCACGAAGAGCATCGCTGAGATCAAATCCGCCAAAACCACCAAAACCTCCAAACCCTCCGGCCCCGGCGCCCTGAGAAAATGCCTGATGTCCGAATTGGTCATAGCTCTGCCGTTTTTGAGGATCTTTGAGGATTTCATACGCTTCAGTAGCCTCTTTGAATTTATCCTCGGCCTCTTTGCTACCCGGATTTTTATCCGGGTGATATTTCAAGGCCATCTTTCTATAGGCAGTTTTTATTTCGGTTTCGGAGGCCTCCCGGGATATCCCGAGAATCTCGTAATAGTCACGTTTAGCCATTAATCAAGCACTTTAATTATCATCTATAATATATTGCTATATTACGACTTATCCTTATCTTCATCGACGACTTCATAATCGGCATCGACAGTTCCTTCTTCAGATTCCTTCTGACCCTGAGGCTGCTCTCCTTCCGGTTGTGGACCGGCACCCGGCTCGGGTCCGGCCTGTCCCTGCTGCTGCTGTGTCTGCTTATACATTTCTTCGGCAAGCTTGTGCGAAGACTGCATCAGTTCTTCCTTGGCCTGGTTTATTGACTCGGCCGACTCGGATTCCATCGCCTTTCTCAGGCTTTCCAGCTTTTCATTTATCTGTTTCTTTTCATCTTCTGAAATCTTGTCGCCGTGCTCTTTTAGGGTTTTTTCAGTAGTATAAATAAGTTGGTCAGCCTCATTCTTTGCCTTTATAAGAGCTTCCTTTTTCTTATCTTCCTCGGAATGGGCCTCGGCATCATGAACCATCTTGTCGATTTCTTCTTCCGAAAGCCCTGATGCCGACTGAATCTTGATAGACTGCTCTTTACCGGTTCCGAGGTCCTTTGCCGAGACATGGACAATGCCGTTGGCATCGATATCGAATGTAACTTCAATCTGCGGCACACCGCGAGGTGCCGGCGGAATACCTACCAGGTCAAAACGCCCCAGTGTTCGGTTATCAACCGCCATCTGCCGTTCGCCCTGCAATACATGTATCGATACCGCCGGTTGATTATCCGATGCTGTCGAAAAGATTTGGCTTTTGCGGGTCGGAATAGTAGTATTGCGCTCAATCAGCTTTGTCATAACGCCTCCCAGAGTTTCGATACCGAGTGACAGAGGCGTGACATCAAGAAGCACAACATCCTGCATATCGCCGGCCAAAACGCCGGCCTGAATAGCGGCTCCTATGGCGACGACCTCATCAGGATTGACACCCTTATTCGGTTCTTTACCGAATAAATCCTTAACAATCTGATGAACCTTCGGCATACGAGTCTGACCGCCCACGAGGATAACTTCGTCGATATCCGCCGGTGACATACCGGCATCGGAAAGAGCCTGCTTGCAGGGTCCGATAGTCCGCTGAAGTAAATCATCGACAAGCTGTTCCAGCTTGGAGCGGCTCAATGTAAGATCCAGGTGTTTCGGTCCGCTTTGGTCGGCAGTAATAAAGGGAAGATTAATATTGGTCTGCATAGCGCTCGAAAGTTCGATCTTCGCCTTTTCAGCAGCCTCTTTCAATCTTTGAAGGGCCATCCTGTCCTGACGGAGATCAATTCCGCTGGTTTTCTTGAACTCTTCAGCCATCCAGTCGATTATCCTCTGATCGAAATCATCGCCGCCCAAATGACCATCACCATTAGTGGAACGGACTTCAAAAACACCGTCGCCCAACTCGAGAATCGAAATATCAAATGTGCCGCCGCCGAGGTCGTAGACGGCGATCTTTTCATTTTTCTTTTTATGGAGGCCGTAAGCCAGCGATGCCGCCGTCGGTTCGTTGATTATCCTCAGGACTTCCAACCCGGCGATTTTTCCGGCATCCTTGGTCGCCTGACGCTGTGAGTCGTTAAAATAGGCGGGAACTGTAATAACAGACTGCTTGACTTCCTCGCCAAGATAATCTTCGGCGCACTTTTTGAGATACTGCAGAATCATGGCCGAAATTTCCGGCGGGACATACTCTTTGCCTCCGACATGAACGACTGCATCTCCCTTGTCATTGCTGGTCACCTTATATGGTACAATTTTTTCTTCTTCGGAGACTTCGCCGTACCTGCGTCCCATAAACCTTTTGATGGAAAAAACCGTGTTGTCGGGATTTGTAACGGCCTGGCGCTTGGCCGCCGAGCCAACCAGTCTTTCATCTGATTTAGTAAATGCCACAATCGATGGTGTCGTTCGTCCACCTTCAGTATTCGGAATTACAGCCGGATCGTTTCCTTCAAGAACCGCCATACATGAATTTGTCGTACCGAGATCAATACCAATTATTTTTCCCATCTTTTATTTCCTCCAAAATAGATTATTTTCAAGCACCATAATATTCATCTATAAAAAAGCTATTCCTGTGGTTCCTCTTCTTCTTTGCCCTTGCTTACAACAACACGGGCAAACCTCAAAACCCTGTCATTCAATTTGTATCCCCGGTTCATTTCCTGAACGACAACTCCTTCGGGATGCTCATCCGACTCAACCTGCATCATCGCTTCGTGCAAGTTGGGATCGAACTCTTTGCCCACCGATTCTATAGGCTCAACACCCTGCTTCTTGAGGATATCCATCATATTCTGGTAAATCAGTTTCGTACCGCTTTTCAGTGATTCAAAATCGGAACTTGTATCGGCCGCCGCAAGAGCTCTTTCAAAATTGTCGATAACTTCGAACATTTGCGTAAGAAGAGCTTCATTGGAACTTTTGACAATATCCTGATACTGTCTGGCCGTACGTTTTTTGAAATTATCGAATTCCGCCGCAAGCCGCAAGTATCTGTCATCGAGTTCCTTTATTTTCGCTTCATACTCCTCCGCTATCTCCTCGACGCTTTTCTCCCCTTCATCTTCGATTTCGTCTTCGGTCTGGGCGGTATCAACTTCATCTATTGATTTATCCGAAGAAGATTCTTCAATATTATCTTTTTCCTCCTCTTGCGTTTTATTTATCTCTATCTTTACTTCATGCTCATTATTTTTTTCTTCAGTCATAGCCACCTCATGATTCAGAAAGAGCGTCGGTCAAAGACCTCGCCGTATATTCAACAATAGAAACGAGTCTGGAATAGGGCATCCGTGTCGGACCGATAATGCCTATCGAGCCTTTTAATTTCCCTGCCTTGTATGTCGTTGTTACCAGTGAACAGTTCTGTATCTGATCGATACTGCTCTCAGAACCAATCGTAATAAAAATACCCTCGCCGATAGTCTTGGATTCAATAAGGTCCTGTATACCCTTCTTCTCCTCAAGAAATTTTACCAGCTCTGTTAGCTTAGTCCTGTCGGCGAATTCCGGCTGACCGATAATATTTTCTGTGCCTTTGATATGAATAATCTGATTTTCCCCGCTGGTCCAGATTTCATCTCCGTCGTGCGTAAACAGCTTAATCAATCGCGGCGAAAAATCAGTATCCGCCAACCTTTCACTTATGGTCTTCCTGATCTGCCCGAGCGATAACCCTGAAAGCCGCTCATTTAAAATTGTTTCCAAATGCAGCAACTCTTTTTCATCGATACCCGATTCAACCTCTATCAATATAGACCTGGCCAATCCCGTTTCGATAGTCAGTATAATCAGGAGCCGCTCCTCAGACACCGGAATCAAATCCAGCCGCCTCAGCTTACCCTCATCAAATCGCGGAGCAATGCCTATCCCAAGCTGACTTGTAATTTCGCCGAGAACTTTGCTGGTCTGGCTCAAAACAGCGTCCAGGCCCTTTTTACCGGCCCTGGTAATGGCTGCGATCCGCTTTCTTTCTTCAACCGAAAGCGGCTCCTGTTTGAGGAGCATATCGACAAATATCCGGTACCCCTGGTCTGTCGGGACTCTCCCTGCGGAAGTATGCGGTTGTCTGATAAGTCCCATCTCCTCGAGATCCTGCATGGTATTACGGATGGTTGCAGGGGATAAACCCATCTTATATTTATTGGCAATCACCCGTGAGCCAACCGGATCAGCGGTCTGGATATAATGATTTATAAGGTTCTGCAGAACCTTTTTTTCCCTTAAACTCAGATTTTCAAATGCCATCTTACTTCTATAAATTCCAATAACTTATTGCCATATTTTGGCAATCTCTCCATTAGAGTGCTAAAATATTGTACATTATACGCACTTAAGTCAAGTAAATATTCAGAGAAATAAATATATCAACTAAACGATTGGTATATAATAAGATAAAATGCGGCCGGGACCGCTATTCCTTCTTCCCGGCCGTGTCTGATGATGATTCTTTGTTTTTATCCGTCTTTTGATTAGCCTTTTGGTCCGGCGCAGGTTTCTTTTTCCTGGCTTCTACTCGATCGTCAATGCCGTTGCTATTCTTATCCACGAAGTCGTTGTAATTTTTCTGATTCTTCTTTTTGGCGCTATCCTCTTTTTTTGCATCCTGCTTTTTCTGTTCAGAACTTTCAGATTTTGACTTCTTCGAGCTTGTCTTATCTATTGTCGCCATTACGACACCGGATATCAAAAAGGCCAGAACGAATGTATAGACCAATATCCTTTTCATTTACCAGTCATCTCCTTTTCCTCAAACTTATATATAGTTATCGGCCGGGTCAAGCATTTTTAAATTAGCGCTTCTTCCCTGAAGATTTAGAGGGAGCCGTCCCCCCGGACGACTTCCCTCTTGACCCAGAATACTTCGAGGAACTCGAAGAACTTTTGGAACTTCCGGAGCTCTTATATGATCCGCCGGACCGTTTTGACGAGCTTCCCGAACTGCCTTCGCTTTTTGAATCTGTCGATCTGCGATAACTTCTATCTGAGCTTTTGCTTCTCGAATCTGACGATCTGCGATAACTCTTGTCGGAACTTTTGCTGGAGCCTGACGATTTGCGGTAACTTTCGGTACTTCGCTTCGATGATCCTTCGGTATCTCGACGATAGGACTTGGTCGACGATCGGTCGCTCGATCTGGAACGATCGGTTGACTTAGAGCGGTCAGTTTTATAACCTCTGGATTCGGTCGATCTCTTGGAACGATCCATATCATAAGTCTTATTGCTCGAACGTTTCTCGGCATTAGATGATCTGTATTTCTTTGTGGTAGACTTATAGCGTTCGGTACTTTCTCTTTTGGCTCCGGTGCTTCTGCCTTTCGTTACAGAACTTTCATAACCGGTTCTTTTACCGGTTACGGTTGTACCGCGAGTATTTTTATCGACCAGAACGCGATCTTTGGTAACAGTATGTGTCTGCGAGACCGGCTTATAGGCTTTCTTGGTTCTTACTTTTTCGCTGTAATCGGGATAACCGTTCCTGGCCGGATTTAAATACCCCTGTTTGCGAACATCCTTAAACCGAGACTTGACACCCTCTCTCGTATTAATGACCGTTCGATCCAGGACGACTCTCTTTTCACGATATACATGGATTCTGTCTTCCCAACAATAACCAATTCTATCATAAATAGTAACGTAATGCCAGCCCCAGTAAATTCTCGGAATAAACAGCGGGGCAACCCCCCAGTAGACGCCGTCAATATAAATTGTCGCTCCAAAAGGATAATCTATATAGACCCCGCCGTAGTATGACCAATCCCAATGCGGATAGTGATGGTATGTATATACCGGACGGAAATAATGCCGGTGCCATTCCTTGACCTGGAACGAAGTCACATCGAGAGCAAACCGGCAGTGCCCATTGCACTCGAAATAGGTCGCAGCAATAAATTCCATAAAATCATACGCATCATAACTGCTGATAATTCCTGACCCTCTATACCAATCCGGCATGCGGAAAGGTTTCTTCGAGGCTATAATCTGAAGATGCTCGATACCTTCCGGCCCCTGAACTGTCAGGTCATAATCATCATAGCGTCCCGGAATTGTGTATACATAACCGCCTTCCACCCAGTTATCCTGGTTGGGGCTGTCAGGGAATATCAGGTTGATATGTCCCCGCGTATCGATATTGTAGATGGCCACATAACAATCTTCGCTGGCGCGAAAAGATATCTGGATATTATCCCCCTCATAATACTCATCATCATCGGTCCAAACCTCGACATTGAGATATCGATCGATATCAATATACTGCATGTAATCAACATCGGGATTATACTCGGCCGTCACTCGGGCACTCGAGTTGACCGTCCCCAGAGTCAGCGCCATAAAAAGCGCTGTCATCATTATCATAATTCGTCTCATAATATTCACCTTCCCGGTTCAAATATTTGGGTGATATACCCCTATTTTATAATAGTCATTCTTTTTTCACGTTTGAGATAGTCATCGCCATGCTCCGGCTTGGCCAGCTCAGGATTACCCTGGGCATTCTGCCAAGCCCAGTCAAAAACAACGCCGCCGGTTGTAATCAATGTTACTCTTACCTTGGCATAATGATTATCGGAAGTCCAGATTACATAAGTATGGCCATAAATTATTTCAGACCAGCCGACATTGGACCACCCGGAATCCGGGGCATAATTGATTTCATCAAAACTGTATGTAAAGCCCATATCCTGCAAATCGGTTGTCAAATTTGCGGCGTTTATGAAATATGCCTCGAGAATTTCATCATAATCTACAAAAATGTCACAATCAGCATCATCGAATGGTACAACTTCCTGCTCCGAAAAATCATAGCCTGCGAGATTGGGATTTGACTCCATAGATTGCAAGAATAGACTCTGACCGTCATCTCGAGGAGTATCGTAAACATTTTCATAAGAAAGTTCGGATTCATTGCCGGCCTCATCTACAGCCAGGACGGCATAATAATATGTGACACCATTGTCAACATCGGTATCTTCATAGAAAGTCTCTGTAGTTGAAGCCATATAAGTGAATTGACCTAAAGCCGAATCATTCCAGTATATTTCGTAATGATCAAGGTCCTCATCCTGAACAGGCAGCCAGTAAATAGTCACTTTTCCATCACCAGTTACCGAGTAAACTCCCTGAGGAACCGCGGGAGAATTGTCAATTTCGACATATCGGGTGGTTTCTTCATCACAGCCTGTTAACGAGAAGGCAACCAAAACACCTAAAATGACCATTATCGATTTCATCCGAGTCCTCCTTATTATTTTCTGCCAATATAGCAATCAAAGAGCATGCCAAAAGCCCTATCGCTATGTCAGATAATAAGTTAAATATATGAGACGAATTTGAAAACAGAAAAATAGCACAATAATTGTTCATCGCACCAATTATATGCACCAATTTACTGTTCCCGGGAAAGGTTGTATTCCTTAATCTTAGTTCTCAATGTATTTCTATGTATTCCAAGAGCTTCGGCCGTTTGGCCAATATTCCAGTCATATTGATCGAGAATTTTTCGTATATGGGCCTGTTCGATATCGGCAATTTTCTCGAGATTTGATGGTTCTATACCGGTTGCCGGTGACAGTCCCGGAAGATTTTTGGCATCAATCGTATTATCCCGAGTCAAAACGACCGCCCTTTCAATAACATTCTGCAATTCACGAACATTGCCAGGCCATTCATAAGAGGTCAAAATCGAAGCAGCAGCCGGAGTAAATCCGGATATTTCCTTGCCTAATCTGGATGAAAAGTCTTTTAAAAATTTCTCGGCCAAAATTAGTATATCACCCGGTCTTTCTTTGAGAGAAGGCATATTTATAATTATTACTCCCAGACGATAATAGAGGTCTTCCCTGAATTTATTTTCCTCCATTAACTTATCCAGGTCCTTATTGGTCGCCGCAATAACCCGAACATCGACGTTTACGGTATCCTCGGATCCCAGTCGTTCGACCTCTCGCTCTTCCAGAACCCTGAGCAGCTTGGCCTGCATGGTTAAAGGCATATCGCCGATTTCATCGAGGAAAATAGTCCCGCCGTCGGCCAGTTCAAACTTGCCCAGTTTCCTTTTAGCCGCCCCGGTAAAAGCGCCCTTTTCATATCCGAAAAGTTCCGACTCAAGCAAATTTTCAGGAATCGCCGCACAGTTTACAGGCACGAATCGGCTGTTCTTCCGCGTTGACAATGAATGTATCGCTCTGGCTGCGAGCTCCTTGCCAGTCCCTGATCCGCCGGTAATAAGTACGGTTGTATCCCCGGGCGCAGACATATTTAACATGTCGAGAATTTTTTTAACTGCCGGGGAATCTCCGATTATCTCGCCGCCCCCGAATCTCTCATTGACTGTATCATTGAGGATCTTATGTTCCACTACCAGCCGATGTTGCTCGTTGGCCTTTTGTATATTCAGGAGAAGTTCTTCGAGTTCGACCGGTTTCGTCTGGTAATGAAACGCCCCTTTCTTCATGGCTTCGACAGCCGTTTCTACCGATCCGAATGCGGTCAAAACGATAATCTGAATGTATGGATTTATCTCCTTGAGATGATCAATGAGTTCGATCCCGCTCATGCCGGGCATTTTCATGTCGACTATCGCCACAGGAGAGAAGAACGATCGATAAATATCAACCGCTTTTTCCCCCGAATCAGCCTCATTTATAGCGTAGCCCTTTTTTTGCAGATATCCGGCCAGCATCTGGCGCTGGGCTGTCTCATCATCGACAAGAAGTACTTTTGTATCTGACATAATCTAAATAATAAATTGATTTGAATTTAATTCCAATAAAAAACCCCTCTTATAAGAGGGGTTTTATACAAGATTTTTCTCTTAATTATTCCGGACCAAAATATACATTTACACCGAAGCGAAGATCCAGGTAGCTTATATTCTCCTCGATCTCATATTCCACCCCGTGATAATTGGCCTTGGTTCCTTCCAGGAAATCGTAATGATAGCCTGCCTCAAAATAGACTCCGCCAAAATCAAAGGTATAGTAAAGAAGTCCTGCGTAGATGGCTGCCGCCATATTCGGATCATATGATTGTTCTCGAAGTCTGGGGACATCACCCGGCTCGGCAACAAATGTAGGGAATTTCGGCGAATTAAGACCTACAGACATTTTCAGGTACGGCTCCCAAAAGGATTCGCCGGCAAATGCATACTTAAAATAGGCACCGAAATCATACATCCTGAATTTTCTGTCCCAATCGCCTTCCATACCAGTCTGTGTATAATTAAAATATAACCCGGCACAAAGTTTCAGTGTAAAATAATAACCGCCTTCCAGACCAAAGTTAAATCCGGTTTTGGCCCCCAGGGAGTCCTGCCAATCACTCAACCCGGATGACGGAACAGCAAGCCCACCATGTAAAACAACCTCAAAATTTCTCCACTTTTCTTCCTGCGCCAGGGTGGGAAGAGCCAACATTAAAATTGCAACAACCAGTAAGAGCCGTTTAAAATGTTTCATCTACGTTCCCTCAGCCTATTTTAAAACCCATTATTCCCAAAATTTAACGCCTGACGGAAGTCCCAGCCAGGGGCTCGTCAGCAAAAATCAAATTTTGAATTAAGTAATATTATGACGTTTTGTCAACTGATTTATAAAATATTATTTTCAAAGGAATTGCGGTAAATTGGCATATATAAATCTATTAGTCGATTTTGAGCTTGACAGAATGTAAAATTTATGGCAAATTCCAGAAATAATTATCAGTCGGATAATGTTTTCGCAATGTTTCTTTAGGTAGTGGCGTAAATATAATATCACTGGATTATTTTAGCGCATTTCTAAAAAATAAAAGAGATAAAGACGAATCACTTAACTAACTTTCACGTGGGAGCATTCGCATGAAGCGGATACTATTAGTATTTTTAGCAATGGCGGTGCTGATTCCGGCAACGAGCGTCTCAGCACAAAAACTCGGTATCGGCGCCTTCGGAGGCATCAATTACCCCGTACTGCAGGATGATCAATCCAGTGGTACCGCCTTTGGCGTTAATGCCAGGCTTGATATCCTTCCAATAATTACTCTGGAACCGTTTTTCATCCTGGGAAGCTGGGGTGATCCGGATGACATTGACGGCATTGAACTCGGAATCTCCGGCTCATCTCTGAATTCGTTCGGTGTCGAAGCCTCGCTTGGAAATCCGTTAGGAAGAAAGGGCTTCAAGCCTTATTTCTTCGGGGGTATCGGATACTTCACGATCACAAATGATGATACCGATTTCGACGAGAAAACTTTCGGTTTTACAGGTGGTCTTGGAATCGCTATAGGATTGACCGACAAACTCGATATTGATGTTAGAGCGCGGGCACTTATAGCAACATATGAAGAGGGTTCGAAAAAGGCCGTCACCGGGACAGCCGGAATTATCTACTACCTAAACCTCAGCGGCGGAGAATAAGGAGACACTATTATGAAGACTTTAAAGCGAAATTTAAGCCTTCCGTTTATCCTCGTCGCTGCCTTGCTGGCGGCCGGATGCCTGTTAGTTTCAGGTACTTTTGTTATTGTAGAGGATTTTTCCTTCACGGCCCAGGGAGATTTCTACTTTTATCAGGTTGATATAACCGATGAAGAAGACTGGGAAGAACACAAGGATCAAATCGACGCCATCGATGTCGTCGGTTTTGAATTCTTTATCACCAGCACTGCCGCAACCGATATAACTTTCAGTGCTTATGTCGATGATTATTCCGGAATAGGCCCGATCCCGACAGCAGTACCGGGGACGGCGACGGTTATTTTGGATGAAATCACTATTCCCCCGGGGGCATCACACATTATTTATGCCGAATCACTAACCCTGATTCAGGGCGTCGACCGGCTTAAAGCACTGACAAAAACCGGACAATTTGACTATTATGGCACAAGCAGTGCCGACGTTGACGACGTATTTACTATAGACTCGGCGAAAATTATCGTAACATTTTCGGCCACTGAGTAAAAGAATTTCGGCGTATCTGCTTTTTTGCAGTAAAGGCGTCTCGACGAGGCGCCTTTTTAAATGTACTTATTATCTATATTGAATATAATTACTTCTCATATTCAGATCAAAGCACAAAAAACAAAATCGAAAGTACCGCAATAATCCACATCGCCGGGCGGACTTCCCTTAATTTCCCCGAAAAAGTCTTGATCAGTACATATGAGATAAATCCAAATGCCAGTCCGGTCGAGATACTATAGCTGAGAGCAATCATGATGATAATAATAAACGACGGAAACGCTTCATCCAGCCTTGTAAAATTAATCTGAGTGACATCGGCCACCATAAACAGCCCTACCATAATCAGTGCCGGGCCGGTAGCGTACTGCGGGACAATTCCAATCACCGGGATAAACAACATTCCCAGAAGAAACAGCACCCCTGTCGTTATCGAGGTCCACCCGGTCCTGCCTCCCGCCTCGATTCCCGCTCCAGACTCAATATACGATGTCGTCGGCGACGTCCCCAAAACCGAGCTCATCACAGTCGCGGTCGCATCGACCCCGAGCATAACGCCCGATTTCTCCATATTGCCTTTCTCATCGACCAATCCCGCCTTGTTGCCGCAGGCGATAATCGTTCCAACGGTGTCGAACATATCTATAAAGAAAAGTGAAAAGATAACCCCGATCAGCGACCCTTTCAGTGCACCGAGTATATCCAGCTTAAAAAATAGAGGCGTGATATCAATATGTGTAGTGATAATCGTCTCCGGCGGGCTGACATAACCAAATATAATCGCTGCCAGTGTTGAAAAAAGAATCCCGATTATGAGCGCACCCTTGATCCCGACAATCGCCAGAATTATCATCACCAAAAATCCCGCCAGACCGATTATAACCGTCGGCGTCATGGGACCCGCAGAAACCAGCGTAGCCGGATTATCAACCACTATCCCTATATTTGTCAGCCCCATAAATGTAATAAAAAGCCCGATTCCAACCGAGATGGCAAAGACAATCGGACGCGGAATAGAATCAACCAGCCGCTGGCGGAGCCCGAAAATAGTCAGAATAAAAAAGACAATCCCGGCGATAAATACAATCCCCAGCGCGGTCTGCCACGAGACATTCTCCCCGAGCACAATCGAATAGGCAAAATAAGCATTGAGTCCCATCCCGGGGGCCATCGCAATCGGCGTGTTGGAAAAAACGCCCATAAGTATCGAGGCCAGCCCGGCCGCAAGGCAGGTCACCGCAATAAGAGCATCTTTATCCATGCCGGCGGCAGAGAGGATATTCGGATTGGCAAACATTATATACGCCATTGTAAGAAATGTCGTGGCGCCGGCGACAACCTCGGTACGGTAATTGATTTTCGGATCGAGACGAACCATAGCCGGATTATAAGAAGGCAGGTATCATATATCAATTATAAAAAAGTGCGTGCTCGTGCGGCTGTAAAGAAGGCGCCGAAAATCTCTTCCCGACGCCTGAATAAAGACCGTCAAATCATAAATCGGCGCAGGTTTGGTTTTCGGACCACTCACGTGTCGGGCTGTTGGTCTTGGTAGTAATATTATCTCCGTTGTATGTTCTCAACTGAGTCCATGTCGCCGGAAATTCCATATCCCCACTCTCGCCCGGGCAGTATTCAATCGAAACTGGACCGGTCCTGGTTACACCGCCCCCAATCGGACAGCCGGATGCCCAGTCGCCCATATTGAGAGATACTCCCGAATAACTGGATGTAATCGTCGAGATAACCTTGCATACTCCCAGCGAATCGAGATCGGGACTATCGTCATCCGGATAATTGACCGAAGTTACGGCGCTGACAACTGTACCGCCTCCCGCAAGACTGACATTTCCGTCGCTTTTCCAGATTTCTCCAGCCGCTCCAGTGATATTGATAATATGGCTGTATAGGACTGAGTCGATTGAACTGTCGGCCACGGCGCGGACAGACAGCCCCGCTTCTATACGGGTAAGTTGCGCCGAATCAGGGTTATGAGTCCAGGTTCCCCCGTGCCAGAAACGAATCGAGTCTCGCACCGTTGTCGGAATAGTATTTATGATGACCGTTGGATTATCCGGCGAATATATAGTGTCGACATCGACTTCCAATTGGGAATAACAGAAGCCGTTTATCATATCGTACACATAATCGCTGCTCTGTCCCCATTTGGCGATCCGATTAAAGTTGATAATTGCGATCGAATAACAGGATTCAAAGTCACTGTTATTGAGCACCAGCGATGCAATCTTATAAGAAGGATCGTTCAGGTCAGCCAATTCGGGATCGGTACCGTTGTCGTCACTGCATCCGATAAATATCACGCACAGGATACAGACCGCCACGAACGCATACAAAAGGGTGCGCTTTCTCATGAGTTTCCTCCATGTAATACTGGTTGGCCCGCATTCATGAAGATTGCGGGTATTCTTCGACCACGCCGGTTGGGGAGGTTCGATCGGGACCTATTGGAATATATTAGGAAATTTTTGGTGCCCTCCAAAAATCCGTGATCTGAGTATCCGGATCGTAGTCCCTCGCTTTCTGTCAATAAGTATATTGTCTATAAACCGTGAACGCAAGCGATTTATAGACTTATCCGGCTATAATTAGTATACTTTAATATTGAATGGATACAAAAAAAACCAGGTAAAAAAGAGCCCCTGCTTTGGGCAAAGACAGGGGCTTCACGGCATTGGTACCTCTACTAAAGGTACAGCAATCACTCCTCTCGGGAGCGTCTTACATCCGCGATCACCTGTTCCTGGATTTCGCGCGGGACCTCTTCGTAATGCGAGAATTCCCGCAAAAAGACGCCCTGCCCCGAAGTCATGGAACGGAGATCGACGGAATAATTATACAATTCAGCCTGCGGAACGGTCGCTCGAATCCGGGTGTATCTTCCCTCCGGATCCATACCGGCAATTTTGCCACGCCGGGACGAGAGATCGCCCATGACGTCGCCGGTGAAATCCTCGGGAACCAGAATTTCGACTTTATCGATAGGTTCCAGCAGGACCGGGTTACATTTCATGAAACCGTCTTTGAATGCCATTGAGGAAGCCATCTTAAAGGCCTGCTCAGAAGAGTCGACAGCATGGTACGAACCGTAGAAAACGGCCACTTTGATATCGACCACGGGGGAGCCGGTCAGCTCACCTTCCTCCATCGACTCGACAATCCCCTTCTCGACCGACGGGATAAATTTGCTGGGTATAACGCCGCCCTTGATTTCATCGAGAAATTCAAAACCTTCGCCGCGCGCGTTAGGTTCGAGCCTGAGATGAACGTCTCCATACTGGCCGCGTCCGCCCGACTGCTTTTTGTATCTGTGCTGAATCTCGGTCTTCCCCTTGATAGTTTCGCGGTAGGGAATCCGGGGTTTGAATGTCTCGACTTCAACATTATAACGCTTCTGGAGACGATCCATCAAAATATCGGTGTGCGTCGAACCCTGTGTGAAAAGGACCGTCTGCTTGAGAGCGGGATCTATAACCAGTTTAAAGGACGGATCTTCCTCCCGCAGTTTCTGAAGGCCGGTTGACATTTTTTCGTTGTCGCCTTTGCCTTTGGGGCGGATACCGACATCCATAACCGGTTCGGGATAATCGACTGGGGGCACGCGAACGGCATTGTTTTTATCGGATAGGGTATCGCCCATTGTTGTCGCTTTCAGTTTGACGAGCGCGCCAATATCCCCGGCCTTGATTTCGTCGACATCGTGGCGTTCCTTGCCGGAAATATAATAAACCTGGCTGATGCGTTCAGTAGCGTTCTGATTCTGATTCTGGAGATCGACGCCTCCGCTCAGCGAACCGGATATAGTTTTGAAAAGCGAGATCTCTCCGGCGTGGGCCTCGAGCATGGTTTTAAAGACGTAGGCAACCGGTTTTCCTGACGAATCGTAAGACAGATCAGTAATTTCTTCGGTATCGCCCTTGAACATGTTTACCGGCGGGCGGTCGGCCGGCGAGGGGCAGTTATCGGAGATGAAATCCATGAGAGTATGAGTGCCGGCATTGGTATCGGCGGAGCCGAAGAGGATGGGAAGGAGAGTGCCGTTATTGATGGCTTTTCTCATGCCTGTAATCATTTCCTCGTCAGTAAGTTCGCCTTTGTCAAAAAATATTTCGAGGAGGGCGTCGTCAGCTTCGGCGACCGATTCCATCAGTTTAAGGCGGGCTTCATCGGCCGCGTCTTTGAGATCGCCGGGAATTTCGCCAACATTCGGTTTGCCTTTGTCGTCGTAAGTGATACCTTTCATTTTGATGAGGTCGACAAGGCCCTTAAATGAGGTGCCTTCGCCAATCGGGACCTGGACCGGTATGGCTTTTAAGCCGTAACGGTTCTGGAGTTGGGTGACAATATCGGCGATTTTGACATGTTCTTTTTCGACTTTATTTACATAAAATAAGTGTGGTATTTTAAATTTCTCAATATAGTTATAATGTATTTCGGTTCCAACCTCGATCCCCGCTGTGGCGTTTATGACCATGATGGCGGTATCGGCCACGTTCATGCCGGTAATCGTTTCACCGATAAAATCGGGATGCCCGGGCAGATCGAGGACATTGATTTTGACATTTTTCCAGGGGCAGACCAGGAGTGCCATACTAACGGATGTTTTTCGGCTAATTTCTTCCTGGGTAAAATCTGACAGTGATGTTCCTTCGTCAACTTTTCCAAGCCTATTGGAAATCCCGGCAGAGAATGCGCATGCGTCGGCCAGACTGGTTTTTCCGCATCCACGCTGTCCAATCAGGGCAATATTTCTGACGCGGTCAGTTTCGTAAACCTTCACCGGATTACCTCCTCAAAATTCTACTGAACAGTTATTCCAAAATTATTTATAGCCAGTAAGTATAAACTCGGAAGTGGGGTTTGTCAAATCGTTTATGGGGATTTGTTTAAAATAAAATGAGGGTTAATAACGTGGAGTTTGTAGTTGATGATAGTTTTGCGAACTTCGAAATATTATCAATAAGCGACCAGGGAGCATTGTGATATTTTTCACATTGTTTTGGTTAATTGAGCTATTTTTGATGGAACTTTTTACCTCCATGCTTGTGATTTTTTTCACATTATAAGCATTGAATCTATATCTTTTTTGCAACCTGAGGTGGATCTTTGTTTATTATCATTAATCCCTTAATGGATTGCGCAAATGATTTCTTCAGGTAGTGTTGAGTCACTCAGTATTTATTTTATTTCATCTGAACTTGTAAATTTATTCGGACCAAATTACAGCGCTTTTATCATTTCATATTTTTTTTGTGTTTGTCCGCCTATTGCATTAAAATATTTTCTTTTTTGTTATGCCAGTATTATTTGAATTTATCCCCTTATTTCATTACTACACATATTCGTATTTATGATATTGTTTAAAAAGTTCTTGACAA
>CAZDPY010000018.1:23514-76232 GCA_964507455.1 uncultured Ignavibacteriaceae bacterium | reverse complement strand
CATTAACTGTCTATGCATGAAAATAGGGGTTCTTCAACAAGCCCTAAATGGTGGGGCACCCGGGCTTCTCTAACCGTAAATATGTCCTTATCCACTATTCTCACCTGTTCGGTTCCGCACATACTATTTTTCTTGACAAAATCTGGAAATAGAGTATTCTAAATCCAGAATCAGGATTACTCTCCGCACGGATGCTACAAAACATTATTAACCGTTCACCTTTTTCAGAGGAGGTTGCTCGGGTTCTGGCCGTAAAATTAATTCGTTAGTCCCGGCCAGCCGGTACAGATTAACCTTTGTCCCAGGCTCTATATTGCACTCTTTGATCCATTCCGGGGGCATTGTAATCGAATAACCCTGACCGTATTCCCTAACTCGATACACAGCTATAAGAACTTCATTATTTAGTGTGTCCATATATGAACTCCATTGTCCAAAAAATTTAGGGGCTATCCCCTTGTGTGATACAAAATGCCCAAATATGGACATTCTGTCAAGCACTTTTTTATATTTTTATTGCATTAATGTGCTAAGGCTGTTTATTGTATATGCTTATGATAGAAAAAATATTGGCAGAATTGATGCGGAAGCGAGGCTATGACCAGGTTTTATTATCAAAAATTTCCGGCGTTCCGCGGACTACAATAACGCGCATATTGAGCGGCAGGGCCAACCCGACATTGAAAACACTGGCAAAAATCTCGGCAGCTTTTGGAATAACCGTTTCCGAACTCCGGGGTGAAGCCCCGGTAGAAACGAAACCAGAGTCGCCTATTGAAATAAAATTTAGAGAATTAATTTATTCCCTGTCGCCAGACGATCCGCTTTTGGACACACTTGAGGCACTAATTGATCACGAATTACGGAAGGCTAAAAAACGGAAATAACTAAGTTGACAAAATTGGGGTGACAATTCCTGTCAGTCAAAATCGGAGGTGCAAAAAAAACAATAAAAAAATATTAATAATATAAATTTAACAGTATTATAGACTTAATTGTCTTTATCTGGTGCATGGATGTGCTACATTGGGCTATTGTAGAACAGCCGGCTTGACAGCATTCCTGAAATTGGATATACTTTCGTTATATTCTTCGCAACTTCGGATCAATAATACAAAAGGGAGAGAGCATATCATGTCCCGGTATAATCAACATAAGAGGATTGAGTCTAAACTACATTCTCTTAACTCAGAGCAACGGACATTGATAAAAGGACCATAATAGTAAAAGCACAAATATATATAACAGAATGTTAGGAAAAAGAAAACGACCCATCTTTGAGGATATTTCCTTAATATTTTTGTTAAAATTACTCATTATTAACTTCCATTTTGATATTAGTATAAATATCGCAAGAGAAAACGCAAATATCAAAAACTGACCGGAGAAAATCTACCGTAAGCCTTAAGTTTAATATTTTTTAATGAGCCAGTTTTATTCCTTTTTAATTCCCTTACTACACAATTTGCAGGTATTTTGTTTTATACAAAAAAATATAATTGGAATATTTTATATCACATTTTTAAAAAATCATATACAGCACAAAACGCTCTTGGAGTAGAAATAGATTGTCGGGGTTTTGTGCGCTCCGGTTACAGGATTACCTTACGTCATTAAATATAACTCCATCCATGTTGATGTCAATAGTTATAGTGGTGGGGGATAAAGAATTGACAGATCCTGTCAGGAAGATGTCAAGTAACAGGCGGGACAGGAGTGTCCCGCCTCCCCAGTATGGGGCAGTTTTTTATTCCATAATAAAAGATGGGGCACCCGAACGGTGGTTTTCAAGATACGATTAGATATATGAAATTGAGTGTACAGGTTTATTCATCTTTTTAAACCCTAAAAGGGTGCGTTAACCGGTAAAAAGGGAGTGGTTCAGGGTACCGGTGCGGTGAGTCGTTTTGCGGACTTCGTTTTAATAAGTAAAGATTTTAAATTATCTCAGAACCGGGCAAAGGGGAAAATGAAATAAATTCTCAAAAGTTCTTGACAAATCGCTAAAAAGACCTTTTATACAAAAATTGATTTGTGATTTATATCACAAGCTTGCTATAGAGGAGTTGACAGCGAGATGACCGAATATTTAGCGGTTTTGATGTTCCTCATTGTCGGTGTCGGGATGGTCCTTGTGACCTTCTTTATCGCCCGATTAATCCGCCCGCATAACCCCTATAAAGCCAAAAATCAAAACTACGAATGTGCCGAGCCACCGATTGGAGATTCCTGGTTCCGGTTTAATAACCGGTTCTATATTTTCGGGCTGTTGTTTGTGGCATTCGATGTCGAAGCGGTCTTTTTGTTCCCGTGGGCGGTGGCGTTCGGCAAGCTGGGGCTGTTTGCGCTGGTCGAGATGGTCATCTTTATATTGATACTTATTTTCGGTCTATATTATGCCTGGAAAAGGGGTGTTCTTAAATGGGTTTAATCACCAAGAAACTTCCTGTCTATTTGGAGAAATTTCCGGGTGGGGGCATTGTAACAACTTCGCTGGAATACATATTCCACCAGTCGCAGGCCAGTTCGCTCTGGTATTTGCTTTTCGGGACAGCCTGCTGTGCGATCGAGCTTATGGCGACCGGTGCGTCGCGCTACGATTTTGACCGGCTGGGGATGATTTTCCGGGCGTCGCCAAGGCAGTCGGATTTGATTATCGCGGCGGGGACGATTACCAAGAAAATGGGTCCGAGACTGAAATTATTATATGACCAGATGGCCGAGCCGAGGTATGTTATTGCGATGGGGGGATGTACGATCGGCGGCGGACCGTTCTATTATGACAGTTATGCGGTGGAAAAGGGGATCGGGCATATTGTGCCGGTCGATGTTTATATTCCGGGATGTCCGCCGAGGCCGGAATCGCTTCTGGAAGGGTGCATAACACTTCAGAATAAAATTAAAAAGCAGAAATTTACCGATTGGACCAAGGACAGTCAGCGATGAAGCGCGATGAATTGGTAAAATATCTTCAGGAAAAATTCGGTGAGAAGTTAGAACTTCTCGAAAGCGGAAAGATCGAACCGTTTTTCCTTCTGAAAGACAAGGCTGATCTGGTTGAATTCTGCCGGGAGATCAAGGAAGATACCAATCTGGCGATGGATTTTCTGTGCAATATAAGCGGGGTGGATACGGGAGAAAGGTTCGAGGTCGTTTATGATGTGGCCTCGATCAAGCTGAAGACTCGTTTCGATTTCAAGATTGTGATGGATTATGAGGGAGCCGAGATCGATTCGGTGCAGTCGGTCTGGAAAGGGGCCAACTGGCACGAGAGGGAGATCTGGGAGCTTTTCGGAATAGATGTAAAGAATCATGGAAACCTGAAAAGATTTTTACTTCCGGACGACTGGGATCAGGGTCACCCGATGCGCAAGGATTGGGATGCTCCGGATTTCAAACGTCTGCCGGAGGTTTAAAAAATAGACTATGGCCGAGAAGAAGCTTCAGACAGAAGAATTTTTAGTCAATATGGGACCGCACCACCCGTCCACGCACGGGGTGTGTCGATTCATTTTGACCATGGACGGCGAGGTTATAGTCAAGGCTGAGCCGGTAATCGGGTATCTTCACCGGGCGCTGGAAAAAATCTGCGAAAACAGGACTTATGTGCAGTGCAATCCGATTATGGATCGGTTCGAGTATTGTACGTCGATGGCCTGCAATATGGCGCTGGCGCTGGGAGCGGAGAAGCTGGGCGATATTGAAGTTCCGGAGCGGGCGGAATATCTAAGAATTATAATGCTGGAGCTCAACAGGATTGCCTCGCATTTGATCTGGTTCGGGACAACGGCGCTCGATCTTGGCGCGATTACGCCGTTTTTGTATGGATTCCGGGAGCGGGAAGATATTCTCGATCTGTTCGAGATGACCTGCGGGCAGAGGCTTTTATACAATTATATAAGGATTGGCGGGGTCAGCCGGGATATCCCGAAAGAGTTCATGCCGAAGCTTAAGACATTTATTGATAAATTTGATCATAAGGTTGATGATTATGAGCGGGTGTTAACCGAAAACCCGATTTTTATCGCGCGAAACAAGGATGTGGGGATACTTCCGCCGGACCTGGCGATTTCGTATGGTGTCTCGGGGCCGACTTTGAGAGCTTCGGGTGTGAAGTTCGACCTTAGAAGAGATGATCCATATTCGATTTACGACCGGTTCAAATTCGATATTCCGGTCAGGCATAACGGTGACTGCTACGACCGGTATATAGTCCGCATCCAGGAGATGCGGGAATCGCTCAAGATTGTCAAGCAGGCGGCGAAGGATCTTCCGGAGGGCGATGTGATGGGTAAGGTTTCACGCGTATTCAAGCCTGAGGGTGAGGTTTACAGCCGGATAGAAAATTCTCGTGGTGAGATGGGAGTATATATACAGGCTAACGGTCAGAAGGCACCGCTGAGATTCAAAATGAGGGGCGGATCATATAATCAACTTCAGGTTATGCCGGAAATAATTATAGGCCATAAGATCGCTGATGTGGTGGCGGTTATGGCTTCACTCGATATCATTATGCCGGAGGTGGATAGATAATGGAATTGGCCGGCATTTTTAAATATTTGTATGAGCAGCTGGTAGCGACAGGTATTCCGCAGGCGTGGGTGGATATTATTTCATACAGTGTGGCGGCGGGAATTGTCTTTGGGCTGTTGTCGCTTATCGCGCTCTTTTTGGTCTGGTGGGAAAGGAAAGTTTCGGCGCATATGCAGCAGCGGTTCGGCCCTATGCGGACGGGCTGGCACGGCTGGCGTCAGACAATCGCCGACGCGATCAAGCTATTGCAAAAGGAAGATATTACACCATCGACAGTGGACCGGCCGATTTTCTTCTGGGCACCGGTGCTGTGTTTCGTGGCGGCATTCGCTGCCTATATAGTGATTCCGTGGGGCGAAGGATTGATTGTTGCGGATCTCAATATCGGGATTTTGTTCATAATGGCGATTACGACCTTTACGGTGATATCTCTTCTCATGGCGGGATGGGGCTCCAATAATAAATATGCGCTTATGGGCGGGATGCGTTCGGCGGCACAGGTTGTCAGCTATGAAGTGCCGCTGGTAGTGTCGGTCCTTTCGATTATAGTTTTTGCAGGATCGCTTTCGATGGTCGATATTGTCGAATCCCAGGCGCTTATATATCAATGGTATATATTCAGGCTCCCATTCGGCCCCATTGCTTTTTTGATTTTTATGATTGCGGCCACTGCCGAGACAAACCGGACGCCGTTTGACCTTCCCGAAGCAGAGCAGGAACTGGTGGCGGGATTCAATATTGAATATTCGGGGATGAAATTTGCGATGTTCTTTCTGGCCGAGTTTGTCAATATGTTTACAGTCTCGGCGGTAGGAGCGACACTGTTTCTGGGCGGCTGGCAGGGGCCGTGGCTGCCGTCCTGGGTCTGGTTTTTCATCAAGACCTTTGCGCTGGTATTCGTCTTCATGTGGTTCCGCTGGACCTATCCACGTCTTCGGGTAGATCAGCTTATGGAATTTTCATGGAAGTTTTTAATGCCGGTGGCATTTGCCAATTTGATATTGGCCGGACTGATGAAATATTCAGGGTGGTTTAACTGGTGAGACAATTTTTTAAAGATATAAAGAACCTTTTTATAGGTCTTTTCACCGTCGGCAAGCATCTTACGCGGCATGCCATAACTCTTCAGTATCCGACTGAGAAGTGGCCGATGCCGGAGAGGTCGCGCGGGGTAGTGGTTCTCTTGTCGGACAAAGAGACTGGCGAATTAAATTGCACCGTATGTATGCTCTGTGCCCGTTCGTGTCCGACCGGAGCGATAAAGATAGACCAGCATCGTAATGAAGAAACTAAAAAGCGTGAATTGGATGATTTTGTTATAGATTTCCAGATTTGCTGTTTTTGCGGGTTGTGTGAAGAAGCCTGTAATTTCGCGGCGATCAAGATGGCACCGAAGTATGAATTCTCTACTTTGAATCGTGACGATATGATCTGGCACACTGACAAGCTGCAGGAAGTCGGCCGGGATGTGCCGTATGAAAAGCCGGTGAAGAAAAAACCGGCAAAAGCTGCAGGCAAGGGCAAACCTAAACCAGCCGGTAAGCCGGCGGAGAAGCCTGGTTCGGAAAAGAAAGAAAAACCGGCAGAGGAAAAAGAAGAAGGCAAGGCAGAGGAAAAGGTTGAAAAGAAACCCGAAGAAACAAAAGCAGATAAGCCGGCTGAAGATGTAGGAGCCAAAGGAGTCGAGGAGAAACCGGTGGAAAAACCGGAAGAGAAAGAAGAAGAAAAAAAGCCGGCTGATGAAGTCGGGGCCAAAGGTGTCGGAGAAAAACCGGTAGGAAATGAAGATAAGAAGGAAGAAAGCAGCGATGACGAGGAGAAGAAATAATGGGTGAAGCGGTTTCGAAATTCGTAGCGTTTATCGGATCGGACCCGGTTTTTTGCCTGCTGGCTTTCTTTATTATATTGTCAGCCATTTTGGTGGTCTCGCTTAAGAATATATTTCATTCAGCGCTGTTTTTGATTTTTGCGTTGTTTGGCGTAGCCGGAATTTATGTGCTGCTTCATGCCGAATTTCTGGCGGCAGTACAGGTTTTGATTTATGTCGGGGCGGTGGCAATCCTGATGATTTTCGCCATCATGCTCACGACAAGAATTGCTTCAGCAGATATAAAGCAAACCAATGAGCAGGCCGGAGTGGCAGCTTTTGTAGGCCTGGCGTTTCTCCTGGCGGCGCTTTATTCTATTCCGGGGACGGCGTGGAATGTTCCCGATCCGCTACCGGAGCTTCCGGCCGAAAATACATTGACACTCGGAAAGCTCCTAATGACCGATTATGTTCTTCCGTTTGAAGTCGTTTCGGTAATTCTGCTGGCGGCGATGATCGGCGCGATTGTCCTGGCGAGGAGGGAGAAATCGTAATGATACAGTATCTGGCACTGGCTTCGGTATTATTCGCGATCGGGATTTTTGGTGTCCTGACCAGGCGGAATGCGATCGGCATTTTGATGTCTCTGGAATTGATGTTTAACGCGGTAAATATAAATCTGGTAGCATTTAATAAATTTGTTGCTCCGGCCGATCTGGCGGGGCAGATATTCGCGATTTTTGTGGTGGTTATTGCGGCGGCCGAGGCGATTGTCGGACTGGCGATAGTTCTTTTGCTGTACCGCAACTGGCAGGGCATTGATATCGACAACATTAATATTATGAAGTGGTAATATGCTGGAGAAGGCTTATTTAATACCGATTTATCCTCTTTTTGCCTTTGTCGTGATTATATTTTTCACGAGGTGGAAAGAAAAACTGTCGTCGTATCTGTCGATCACAATGATTCTGGTGGCGCTGGTACATTCGTTCAGTGTTCTCTTTTCGATGCTTTCAAGGCACGGTGAGCCTCTCGAACGAACCCGCGAGTTCGTTACCATCTTACCGCAATTCGCACAGGAGCTGATGCCTTTTAAACTGGAAGTGGGGATGTGGATCGATCCCCTGACGGCGGTAATGCTGGTCGTCGTGACGATTGTCTCCAGTTGTGTTCAAATTTATTCCCTGGGGTATATGCACGGTGATCCGAGGTGGAGCCGGTATTATTCATATTTATCGCTGTTTACCTTCTCCATGCTGGGACTGGTCATTGCCAATAACTTCTTTATGATATTTATCTTCTGGGAGCTGGTCGGTCTGACAAGTTATCTTTTAATCGGCTTCTGGTTCGAAAAGAAAGTTGCCGCCGATGCCGGCAAGAAAGCTTTTATCACAACCCGTGTCGGTGACCTCGGTTTCATTGTCGGTTTGCTGATTCTTGCGGCTTATGCCGGAACGCTGAACTACCAGGAAGTTTTCGAAAAAGTTACCGGCGGTCAGCTTGATCCATCGATAATTGCCCTGGCCGGAATATTCGTGTTCTGCGGTGCTGTCGGTAAATCGGCTCAGTTCCCGCTTCATGTCTGGCTTCCGGATGCCATGGAAGGTCCGACTCCGGTATCGGCATTGATTCACGCGGCGACAATGGTTGCGGCGGGTGTTTACCTTGTGGCAAGGGCGATGACTTTGTTCTCGGCCTCGGTGACAGCATCAATGGTGGTCGCGATAATCGGTTTGATAACATCGTTTATGGCGGCGACAATTGCCACGACGCAATTTGATATCAAGAGAGTGCTGGCTTATTCAACGGTCAGCCAGTTAGGCTATATGATTATGGCCCTGGGATTATATGGGGTCGATTTTGCGCATGCTCTGCATGAACCGCACGGCATGGAGCATTTCCATTCGCCGGGCTACTATGCCGGGACATTTCACCTGATGACGCATGCTTTCTTTAAAGCGTTGTTGTTCCTTGGGGCGGGATCGGTAATTCATGCGGTGCACTCAAATGATATCAGGTTTATGGGCGGTTTAAGCAATAAAATGAAGATAACGTCCGTAACGTTCTTTATCGCGTCATTTTCGATAGCAGGGATTTTCCCGCTTTCGGGCTTCTGGTCCAAAGACGAGATTGTCGCCAGCACATTGGGACATCCGATATTTATGGTTTTGACGCTGGTGATAGCTTTCCTGACGGCGTTTTATATGTTCCGCCTCTGTTTTTTAACATTCAGCGGCAAACCGCGTGATGAGCACAGGTATGAACATGCTCATGAATCCCCGGCAACCATGACCGGACCATTGATTGCCCTGGCGGTCCTGGCGGTCGGTGCCGGCTGGGTGGGGCTGCCGTGGCTGGAGCATGGATTTTCGAGTTTCGTTTATCATAATACGCCGTATCATGTTCATGCTAACTATGGTTTGATGGCTTTGTCACTGGCGGTTGGATTGTCGGGTATCGGGCTGGCGTATCTGATATTTTACAAGCATAAGATTTCGACCGATGCATTTGTGGCGAAAATCAAACCGATTCATACTCTTCTGTACAATAAATATTATTTCGATGAAATATATAATGCCGTAATTATAGCGCCTCTTCTCGGTTTCGCCCGGGTTATGTGGTGGTTCGATGCCAATATAATCGACGGGCTGGTTAATTTGATGGGCTGGCTGACGATTGTCTGGGCGGATATCAAGATGTGGTTCGATAAATGGATAATTGATGGTATTGTCAACGGAGTCGGTTATGTCTGCCAGGGTGCTGCATGGGTCTTCAAATATATACAGACCGGTTCAGTGCAGCTCTATACGGTGGTTGTGATCGGCGGCGTTTTAGGCATCATTTTATATAAAGTTTCCGAACTCGGATTTTACCTCTTCCTGGCCGGTGTAATTATTGTCGCACTGATCGGCTGGGTGACGAGAATGAATCGCCCACAGAGGGCAAAAACGGAACCGAAGATAGAATCTTAGGAGGATAGATTAGCATGGATTTCCCGATACTCAGCTGGTTAATATATTTACCGCTTATAGGTGCGGTGGTGGTAATGTTTTTGCCCAAAGAAAAATTATGGGCGATACGATGGACCTCGGCCTTTTTCTCGTTTATCCCCATGATTCTTTCATTCTGGTTAACGATCGATTATTACACCAAGTTTAAAGCTTCGAGTGCATTTTATTATGTTGAAGGTCCGATTGAGTGGATAAGAGCAATCAGCGCCAATTATTATCTGGGTGTTGACGGGATTTCGGTGCCGATGCTGGCATTGACCGGGCTATTGACTTTTATTTCGATAATTGCTTCGTTCAATATCGTAAAGAGGGCCAAAGAGTATTTTATATTTTTCCTCTTTCTCGAAGTCGGGATGATGGGTGTTTTCTGTGCTCTCGACTTTTTCCTTTTCTATATTTTCTGGGAAATCATGCTGGTTCCGATGTATTTCCTGATCGGTGTCTGGGGCGGTCCTCGGAAAGAATATGCGGCGATCAAGTTCTTTTTATATACGCTGTTCGGGTCGATTTTCATGCTGGTGGCGATATTGATTCTCTATTTTACAAGCGATCCGCATACTCTAAATATGGTTGAACTTCTGCAATCGGATAATGCCGCGGCCACATTCCTGTCGCGTTCGCTGCAGATGGTCTGTTTCGTCTTTTTCTTCGTGGCTTTTGCCATTAAGGTGCCGGTTTGGCCGTTCCACACATGGTTACCGGATGCTCACGTGGAAGCACCGACGGCGGTTTCGGTTATTCTTGCCGGTGTCCTGTTGAAGATGGGAACGTATGGTATGCTTCGTATTTCCTGGCCGATGTTCCCGGAGGCGACGCAGTATTTTGCTTTGCCGGTAGCGATTCTGGGGCTAATTGCGATTATATACGGGGCGCTGGTATCGATGGCGCAGAAGGATTTGAAAAAACTTGTAGCATATTCCTCGGTGTCGCATATGGGTTACTGTATGCTGGCGCTGGGAGCGGCCTCGTTTTTACCGGCGATGACGACCAATGGAGGTGTTTCGGCGGTGACGGCACTGACGGGATGTATGTTCCAGATGGTCTCGCACGGACTTATTACCGGGGCACTGTTCCTTATGGTTGGGGTTCTTTACGACCGGGCGCATACACGCGAGATCGCGGCCTTCGGCGGACTGGGAAGTAAACTTCCGATATACACCGGATTGATGGTACTGTTTTCGATGGCTTCGCTGGGATTGCCGGGGATGTCGGGATTCGTTTCGGAATTTATGGTATTTATCGGATCATTCCCGAGTTTTGAGTGGATTACAGGATTGGCGGTACTTGGTGTCGTATTGACGGCTGGATATATGCTCCGCATGGTGCAGAAGGTCTTCTTAGGTGAGTTCGATGCCGAGAAATGGCACCATTTGACCGAGATGAATGTTCGCGAGATCCTGATGGTGGCTCCGCTGGCGGTACTGACGATCTGGATCGGAATTGTGCCGGCTCCGCTTTCGAATATAATGAGTTCGACTTTGAAGCATGTCATGGAATTGATGGCCAGGTAAGGAAATAGATTATGATGCCGGATGTTAATATAAGCCTGATTATACCCGAGATATTTCTCTTTGTCTGGGCGCTGTTTATAATTGCTTTCGATGTCGGCACCAGGCGGCGGAATCCACAGTTGATAGGGTACCTGACGATGCTGGGAATCGCGGTGTCCGGATTTTTGCTCTATATTTTCAGTAACGGCAACCAGGTATCGTTCAATAATATGTTCCACTCGGATACTCTGGCATTATTTTTCAAAATTATCTTTTTAGGCTCCAGTTTTATGGCGGTAGGATTTTCGTTCGACATTATGAGCGAAAAGATAAAGAATCATCGGGGGGAGTACTGCGGGCTAATTTTATTCTCAACGGTAGGAATGATGTTTCTGGCATCGGCCGGCGAACTTATTGCGCTGTATGTCGGGTTGGAATTAACGACCATACCGCTATTTATACTGGCCGCCTTCTATAAGGATTCCCGGACGTCGGTTGAAGCCGGGTTGAAATATTTGATTATCGGGGCATTTTCATCGGCGATACTGCTTTTCGGGCTGTCGCTGCTTTATGGTTTAACGGGGACAACAGATATATACACGATGGGTTATCAGCTTTCGGCCATATATTTGAGCAAACAGGCCCAGGTGGGGACCGGTCTTATTATTGCAGTGGTTATGGTTATAGCCGGCATCGGATTCAAGCTGGCGCTGGTACCGTTCCATATGTGGGCACCTGATGTGTATCAGGGGTCTCCCACGCCAATAACGGCGATTCTTTCAGTTGGGTCTAAGGCGGCCGGTTTGGTGGCGTTTATAAGGCTGTTCGTATATTACGGATTGATAGGATTTGCAGATCCGGCGATGGGAGCGTACAGCTGGGGAGTTTTGATCGCCGTTCTGGCTGCGGCAGGAATGATCCTGGGAAATATTACGGCTATCAGGCAACATAATATAAAACGGATGCTGGCCTACTCATCAATTGCCCAGATCGGCTATATAATGGTGGGCATGGTTGCGGTATCAAGCTGGAATTCCATTGATCTTGGTCTCGGCTCGGTTGGCTTCTATATGTTCATTTACATGTTTGCCAATATGGGCGCCTTTGCCGTAGCGACGATTTTCAGTGATAACACCGGGAGCGATGAGATCAGGAATTATGCCGGTCTGTCAAAGACGTCACCCCTGGTTTCGGCATCATTGGCCGTATTTATGCTCTCACTGGCAGGGATTCCGCCTCTGGCCGGATTTGCCGCGAAGTACATGGTTTTTGCGGCAGGTATTAAGGCCGGTTATTACTGGTTGGTTATTCTGGCGTTACTGACAGCAGTGATTTCACTCTACTATTATGCCAATGTTATCAAGGTCATGTATTTTTCATCCGAGACTCCTGATTTTAAGATCAGACCTTCTCTTTCAACATCGATTGTTTTGATATTAAGTGTGGCTGGTCTCTTCCTATTTGGTATATTCCCGGGCGCGATTATGCGGTTTGCCATCGAAACGGCGGCCGTGTTTGCGATTGGTTAAATTATATTGTGAAGAGATATAAATTAAAAAACGACGGTCGATTTTTTTTGACATAATTGATTCTCCTTCAGTATAATAATTGGACTTTAAAGGCCGATAACAATTATATGGGTTGTTAAAAAAGTGCCCTTTTTAAAAGTGATTAAGGATATTGTAAGACGACAATTCTTATCGGGGGTGTTGGTTGTCGTCCCGCTGATTTTAACCTATGTCGTTCTAAGGTTTTTGTTCACAGCCATCGACGGCATCCTTTCTCCGATATTGCTTAAGGCCTTCGGGTATACGATTCCCGGGTTGGGAATAATCACGACGGTTTTGATTATTCTTTTGACCGGGTTCTTTGTTCGTTCGCTTGTGGGCCGGACTGTATATAAGTACGGCGACAAAATACTGGCCCGAACGCCTCTTATCAGGATAGTCTATTTAGCCGCAAAACAGGTTATCCAAGCCTTAACAATTCCGCATTCCAAGACATTCAAGGAAGTTGTCCTGGTGGAGCATCCGAGGCGCGGCTTATATGCGCTGGGATTTGCCACGACAAAGATCAAAAGCGCCCGCGAATCTGAGGGTGAAAGTAACCTGGTTGGAGTGTTTATCGCTTCGACCCCGACGCCGATATCCGGGTTTCTTGTATTCGTTCCGCAGGATGATATGATCCCTCTGGATATGACGGTCGAAGAGGCGATAAAATTATTGGTTTCGGGCGGAATTGTATCTCCGAAGAGTTTCAAAAAAGGCAAGCTGACCTCTTTAGATGGATTGGAGAGCAGGGATGAGATTAGCCAGTATGTTGAATACTAAATATATCATCAATAATACCTCGGGGAAGAATAAATACGAGGTTGTTGATGAGCTTCTGGCGCTCCTGAAAAAGGACTATCCTTCGGCCGACATGGATAAAATTCGGAGTTTGATTTTAGAACGAGAAAGTATTGAAAATACCGCTTACGGACGGGGTTTCAGTTTTCCCCATGCGCGCACCGATGAAGTCGACGATATGCAAATAATCGTAGGGATTTCAAAAAATGGTCTTGAAGACGAAACTCCGGATAATGTACCGCTTCATGTGGTTGTCTTGCTTTTGACTCCCTCGCATATCTCAAGGCTGTATCTTCAGACATTGTCAGCTTTTGCAATGCTGGCCAGGAAAGAAGGATATCGTCAGCAGATAGTCGATGCCAAAAACGAACAGGAAGTGATCGATATTATCCGCAAAAGCGGGGTGTCGGTTCAAAGAGAGTTGATGGTCAGGGACATTATGCGGCGAGATGTTGCGACGGTAACGCCGGATGTTTCTCTAAAGGAAGTGGCCAATTTAATGTTTAGAAACGGGTTGTCGGCGATGGCGGTTGTTAACGAGGATGATATTTTGCTTGGTTGGATAGCCGATAAGGATCTGATAAAGGCGGCGCTTCCGGACTATAAGACGCTTATTTCGAATCTAAATTATTCGATGAATATCGAGCCTTTTGAAGAGCTTTTAAAGCAGGAAGACCGGATAAAGGTTGCTGAGCTTTACAAGACCGACCATGAAGAAACTAGGATGGATACCAGAGTGGCCGAAGTTGCGGCGATGATGATTTTTAAAGATATCCGCCGCGTTTTTGTCGTAGATGAGGAGCGGCGTTTGAAAGGTGTTCTCCTGCGCAAAGATATTGTCAATACGATTATTCGCGGATAGTTGGGCTAATTCTCTCAAAAAACTTATCCACTTAAACTCTTAGTTTTCCACATAGCTAATCCCATGTAATTTCAAGCTATTAACCACTTATCCACATTTTTTATTTCATGTTGAAACATCATTTTTGTCCACATGTGTGGATAAGGTCTATATTCCGATTGGGTTATGTGATTATTGAGAATATTGGTTTTGAATTCGAATAAATTAATGGCCGGAAATGTGAGGGTTGGACGAATTCAGGTGGAATAGGGCCTTTGTTTTAATCCCCGATTTTCTTGGGGGAGTCGACCTGTTCGATTTTTTCTTCGGGATGTTCCCGCTTCTCCGGCGGTTTACGTTTTAAAATTGACGCCACAATAGATATGGTCAGAAGGGAGCCGATAATTGCCAGCGAGAAAATATCTTCGATCTTGATCCAGTGCGGTGAAACAAGCATTTTTACTCCGACGAATGTCAGAATAGCGGAGAGCCCATATTTCAGGTATGAAAATAGATCCATCAGGCCGGCAAGAGCAAAATAGAGGGCGCGAAGCCCCAGGATAGCAAAAACATTCGAGGAATAGACAATAAACGGGTCCTTGGTTACGCCGAAAATGGCCGGGATTGAATCAAAGGCAAAGACAACATCGGTAGTTTCGACAGTAATCAGGACGACGAAAAGAGGGGTGGCGTAAAGAGTTCCTTTAACCCGGGTGAAGAAATGTCCGTTGACATATGTCGGTGTTATTCTCAGATATTTTCGAATGAATCTGAGCATTGGATTTTTTTCCGGCTCGACTTCTTCGTCGCCAGCCAATCCCATTTTTATTCCGGTATATATCAGGAAGGCCCCGAAGATATAGAGGACCCAATGGAATTGCGAAATTAGTATAGAGCCGATGGCAATAAAGAGACCGCGCATTATAAGGGCGCCGAGAATTCCCCAGAAGAGGACTTTGTACTGATATTTACCGGGGACACGGAAATAGGTAAAGAGCATCAGGAAGACAAAAATGTTATCAATCGACAGTGATTTCTCGATGACATAACCGGTAAAAAATTGAATAGCCTTTTCATCCCCCTGCCACATCCAGTAGAACAGATTAAAAATCATGGCCAGTGTAATCCAGATAACAGTCCAGATGATACCTTCTTTTGCAGAGATTTTATGGTCTTTGCGGTGGAAGACACCCAGATCGAAGGCCAGTAATAGCAGGACGATGATATTAAAGCCGACCCAGACAAAAATTTTATTGGCGAGAAGCTCTGTCAGCCATTCCATTAAACAATCCTGTAATTTTAACGGCGACTTCCAAGTTGAAACCGCCGTGAAGAGCAAATATATGCCAGCAGTGGATATATGTCAAGAAAAGCGGTCACAACTTCGAAGATTTCTATTCATTATAGTCTTTTGATCTGAAGCCGATGCGTGGAAATGGATTGACTATCGAACTTGTGATATTAGTTAAATGAGACGCAATACGTTTTAAATACCTGAAATATAGAGCACATGTTACCAGGGAACCTCGCGGCAGGTCGGTTTCTTTGGCGCCGATCATTTCGACAATTATTTTATCCACCCTGGCCGAAATATTATAGTGTTCTGACATGACTTTTTTGGCCAGCTCCATATCCATCTCAGCAATAATATCGATTACCCGATCGAATCTTGCGGTCACAATTTCTTCGATATCGATGAGACTTTTTTCATATTTGCCGCCTGTTAGCTTTTTGGGATGGGCTATGGCCAGCTCGGTAATGTTTTTTGTGTAATCACCGATCCGCTCGACATCTATTACAATTGAGACCAGCACCAGTCCGGGAACGATATTGTGAACGCCGCTGACGGTGAGATGTGTAAGGACATTACGTCTGACCCTGCGCTCGAATCTATTTATTTCTTTATCTTTTTCATAGATATTAAATGGCAGAACAGCGTCATCCGTTTTGCGAAGCGATTCGGTCGAAGCGAGGTACATTTCCCGGTCTATCCTGAGCATATTAATGGTCATTTCGATAGCTTCGTTAAGGAGATTCTCCTTGCCGAATAATTCAAGAAATTTTTTATACATAGGTTTACCTCATCAAATAAATAAGGCCAATAGGTATTAAAAAGAAAATTAAAAGTATGAAAAAGACCGGTATCAATTTATTACGCAAGGCGAGTCTTGAGATTCTTTTGGCGATACCGATGGGGATCCATGAGAGCGGCAGAAAAATGATAATGCCGCATATATTAAAAATAAGGTGCGAAAAGGCGACGGCGACAGCACCGACATTTTGGGTCACCAGGGACGCCATTATGGCGGTAACAGTTGTGCCGACATTTGCACCCAGAGTATACGGGAAGACCTGTCTGAGCGAGAGAACTCTGGCTCCAACCAGCGGGACAACAATTGATGTTGTTATTGAGGATGATTGAACGAGCGCGGTCAGAAAGGCTCCAAAAAGCAGGGAGCGCATAGTCGTTTTGAATATGAATTTGCCAAAGAAGCGCTCTACTCGTGCCAGGACAAGAGATTTCATAGTGTCGACCATAAATTTCAAGGCAATAAATAAAAGAATTACGGCAAGTATTGCCGAAAGCCAGCTAATTCCTCCCAAAAGAGATATAATAGACTTAACTACCGGTTCGGTTATCGCTTTAATAGGGGATATAAACTGCAGTCCCCCCGCATTTTCGAATATTGATTCAAGCCAAAGAGCAGTTTTTGCCAAAATATGAGTATAGTATTCTATGGGAAAAAGAACGGCTACCGCAAGCAAATTAAAAACATCGTGAACAATAGCTCCTGAAAAAGCCCTGCTAAATTCGCGGCTTCGTGTTATATGAGTCAATGAGACCAGCGAATTGGTAACAGTTGTGCCGACATTGGCTCCCATTACAATTGGTATTGCGCCCTCGATTGAAATGAGTCCCCCAGCCACCATGCCGACTAGAATAGATGTTGTCGTGGACGATGATTGAATTACTGAGGTTGCCAAAATACCTATTAATAATCCTACCATTGGGTTCGATGTGGTATGCAGGAGCTGTTCGGCAAAATCTGATCCGAATAATTTGAAAGCACTCCCGAGGAGGGAAATGGAGAGGATAAACAGGTAGAGGAAGAAGATTAGTTTAATGATTTTAAAAAATGCTCCAAAGTCGGAGCGATGCTTTTTGATGAAGACTTCAGCGCCGTTGAGAGGTGGTGTTTTAAATTTAATATTCAAAATCTGTCCCAACTATCCGCATAACAAATTGCAGAATATTAGAACTTCATGAATGACATGTCAAGCGTTTCCTAACAAATATTTAATATTATTTTAACAATTTACTAATATTATGTTTTTTCTGTCTATTGAATAAATATGTCGGAAAGTTGAAGTCGGAATACGGGTCTGATAAAGTTGTCAGGTGTTATTCTTCGAATTGGCGGTAGTATTTATCGTAAGGATCCTGGACCGACGGAAGCATGAGGATTCCCATTTCCTGCTGGTCCCGGACAACTATCATATAGACACCGTCGGAATAAATATGGTCTAGAATCATGCCCATAAGTTCCCGGGCATTTCTGGCATATTCGCCGTTGACTCTCTTTATCTGATCGCCTTCCATAAGGCCCGAGTTGAAAGCCAGACCGGCGGTGTCAAGATCGACGACTTCGAGGTAGCCCCGGTCGGTACGGACGACCGAGAATCCGAGCGTGCCGCCACCGGCCGCCAGTTTGATTTTGTCTTCGGGTTTATCTTCTTTTGGCTGTGGTTTTTTGATGCGCGGCGGTCGGGTTAATTCGACCAGGGCAGAACTGTATGGTTCATCGGCCAAATACCGCGCAAGGGTTTGATCTTCGGAAAGCACCCAGCTGTACCTGAAGTGGTTCTCGAAAACGAACCATCCGGGATAATGTCTTTTCCAGGTCGCTCTGGACGTTATTTCGGTGATACTGTCATTCGGGAGGAGGCGTTCGGCTACGGAGAATGCGACAGTCATGGCGAGAACATCGAAACGATAGGCTGATTTATCAGTTAACGGGTGCTGGGCGGTATGGAGTTCGGTTGCACCGGGAAGTTCGGCCTGAAGCAGGTTTCGCCCCGATAGTAGAATAAGCAAATCGAGGAATTTTTCAACTCCAACAGGGGCGGCCTCATTGTAATTTTTCAATTTTAAGCCTTCCATCGGTATCGCCAGTGGATCATACATTCCTCGGGTTCGCATGTATCTGAGAAGATACAGGTCGATGGCTTTTTCCCGCCAGGGGATGCCGGATAATTGTTCGATTAGAGCCAGAGCCGGGTAGCCGAGGCTGTCCCAGACAGCTCGGAAAGTTGAATCGTTGCGATTGACCCAGCGAATATCAAGAGCCATTTGTCTTTCGGATTCGTAATATTGCGGATGAAATGCCCGCATTAAGAAAACAGCATCGGTTTCAATCTCGACAGTCGGAAGTCCGGAGGGATCATAATTTAGGGATGACTGCAGGATCTGATGGAAATCGGGTTTTTCTTCTTCTTCCTCCTGGGCGAGGACAGGAAGAGTCAATAGGGCGAGTGCGATAATTAAAAATGTCCTTTTCATAGGGACATAATTAGCGCCAAAAATATCTCAAAAGCAAGCATTTATTTTACTTTTGCACTACCGAAAAGGATACTACCGGGCATTTATCGATAATCACTCGAGGAAAATAAAGAGGTAATTATGCCGATTTTTTGGCGGGCATACCGTTGCCGTTGTAAACTTTACCGTCCTGTAATTTGACAATTCGCTGGCAGCGCTGGGCGAGGTTCATGTCGTGGGTAATCATAATAACAGTGTGTCCGGCCTGCCAGAGCTGATCGAATATGTCGATGATAGCATTACCCGATTTGGTGTCGAGGTTACCGGTCGGTTCATCGGCCAGGATCAGTTTCGGATTATTAGCAAGGGCTCGGGCAATGGCAACGCGCTGCATTTCACCGCCGGACATCTCGGTCGGTTTGTTCTCCATTTTATTGCCGAGACCAACCATTTTGAGCAGTCCTTCGACGCGGCGGCGGCGGACTCTTCCGCGAATACCCGAAAAGAGCAGGGGCAGTTCGACGTTTTCGAAAGCGGTAGCGTAGGGAAGAAGGTTAAATGCCTGAAAGACAAATCCGACTCTTTTGTTTCGAAGTTCGGCAAGCTGGTTGGATGAAAATCTGGCAACATCTTTTCCTTCGAAGTGATATTCTCCGGATGTTGGCGTATCGAGGCAGCCGATTAGATTCATAAGAGTCGATTTACCGGAGCCGGAGGGGCCGACGACAGCTATATATTCATTATTCTGGATTTCCAGGTTTATTCCGCGCAGGGCTTCAAATGATATGGCGCCGGTGTGATAGACTTTTTTAATTTCATTCATTTTTATCATAATCTTCTCCGCTTTGCAAAGTTATTCATAACGTAATGCTTCCACCGGATTGACCGACGCCGCTTTAACAGCCGGAAAAATGCCGGATAGAAGTCCCATTATACCGAGGATTAAGACGACGACAAGGCCGATTTCGAATGAAACGGTGGGGCGACCCATCAGGTCGAGAACCTCCCATTCAATCGGTGCCCGTTTGAATGCTTCGGTCATTATATAGGTGATAGCCATTCCAAAAAAGCCGCCGAGGAAAGTAATCCCGAGGGCTTCCATCAGGAATTGCACGATAATATATATTTTTTTGCCGCCAATGGCCATTTTTATGCCGATTTCGCGGGTACGCTCTTTGATCGAGACATACATAATATTGGCGACACCGACACTTGCAATAAGTAAGGTCAGAGCACCGATTATTCCCAAAAATACCTCGATACCGAGAAGGATATCAGATGTTATTCGGGAGGTTTCGATTACATCCCAGAAACCGAGGGCATTATCATCAGTTGGGTCGAATTTATACCTGGCGGCCATAGCTTCGGTAACTTTTTTCTCGACAAATTCTGTATTATCTTTTGAAACCGGCTGGTAGACGATATTATCGAGATAAGGATCTCCATAAAGCGTAACGAAGGTCGTGGCGGGTATGATGATGACATCTTCATCCTGACCCTGATAACTGTTGGTCTGGATTTTGTGTTTCATGACGCCGACAACTTTGAAAGGCAAGCCCTGGATATAGATTATTTCGCCGACAGCTTCTTGATCCCCGAAAAGTCTGAATTTGGCGTCATCGCCCAGGAATACGACTCTCCGCTTTTGTTCCATGTCGATTTTATTTATGAATCTTCCACCAATTTCGGGATACATATTTCGCATGAATTCGTATTCGGGATAGACCCCGTTGATTCGTTCGCTTAAAGTCTTGTCTTCGTATCTAACCCCGATGCTCCAGCGTATATATTCACCGGCTATATTTTTTATATATTCAGGCAGCGATTTTTTGAGATATGGGATATCATCGGCGTAGAGCGGGATACGGCGACCCTTGCCGAATCCGGCGAAAGGTTTGGAGGTTTGTCCACCCCACATGATAACGATGCCGTCGCCGAGCCCTTCGGTACCTTTTACGAACTGCTGCTTGAGACCTTCACCGAATGCGAGAAGCAGCATGATTGACATGGTTCCCCAGAGAATAGCAATAAGGGTGAGGAACATGCGCTTTTTCTGTTTTCGAAAATCGCGGACGAATATGTTATACAGTACCGATATTTTCATTTCTATATCCTAAAACAGTTTCAATGCCGTTACCGGTTCGAGACTTGCGGCCCGCCTGGCCGGAAAAAAACCAGCCGTGATAGCAACGATGCCGAGGACGCCGATGGCCATCAGGGCGCCGGCAGTGTTTATCTGCGGTTGGCCAAGATGTTCCATCATTTCCGGGGGGATTATTTTCATAACGCCGACACCCAATCCAAATCCCAGAAGACCGCCGATGGCGGTAAGGACAATTGTCTCGATCATAAATTGCGCCATTATGACTCTCTTTTTAGCCCCGACAGCCATTTTGATTCCTATTTCCTTGGTACGCTCTTCGAGGACGACATTCATTATGTTAGTTACCCCGATGCCGCCCGTTATGAGGGTCATACACCCAATGCCGACCAGAAAATATTTAAAGGCGGCAAAGAAGGCGAGGAAGAACTTGAATGTTTCAGTCGTATCCCAAACGAAAAGAGCCTCGGTATCTTCCGGATTAAATTTGTATTTTGCGCCCAAAAATTCCTTGATGCTTCGCATGGTGGTCGGCATGGACGCAACCGATTGCGATTGAGCTATCATCTGGTTGGGATAACGATATGACCACATGGTTCGGAAAGTTGTCGATGGAATCCATGACTGACGTCGGTCGCGCCCGGAATACGAGGAACTCTGATCCTTTTCCTTCATGATGCCAATAACCGTAAAGGGGACATTATTGACGAGCAGGGACTTACCGATGGGATTGTCATTACCGAACATATCGGCGGCGAGTTCATCGCCCAAAAAGATAACCCGTCTTTTTTCAGCCATATCCATGCTGTTTATGAATCTTCCGCCCATCTGCGGAAGGATATTTCTCATCTCGCCAAATTCGGGCCAGACACCGGCGACTCTAATAAGTTTGTTATTGCGTTTGGCTTTGGCCGTGACATTCCATCGGGCATATTCCGGTGAAATTCTTTTAATTGAGTTTATGGTCCGTTTCATTTTCCAGATATCTTCTTCTGAGAAACGGATACGACGTCCGCGAGGCAGTCCCTGATGAGGCATCGAAGCTATTCCCGGCCATATAATGGCAATATTTTCACCGAGTCCTCGGAAACGTTTTTGATTATATTCCTGTAGACCGGTACCAAAACCCATGAGAAGGACAATCGACATTGTTCCCCAGAGAATACCGAACGTGGTCATGATAGTGCGCAGCTTTTGTTTGCGCATATCGCGAAACATCTGCTTGAATGAAATCGGCAGAATCATAAAATTATATCTCCCGGGGCGGACGCTCCACCAACAGATCACCTTCGGTCACACCGGAGAGGATTTCAATATTTATTCCATCGGAGAGACCGGTTTCGACAAGAACAGTATCGACGGTGCCGAGGCTGTCCTGCTTTTCGACGTAGGCTGAGTCTTCTTTAAATTCAATCAACCGTTCGGGAATAAGTAAAATGTCTTCTTTTTTTGTGATTATGATGTCGGCATTTGCCGAGTATCCGGCTCGAAGGAGATGCGAGCCGATATCGGTCAATTCAATTTCTACATCAAATACAGTGGAACCTTCTTCTTTGTGGGCTTTCGGTGATATTCGGCTGACTGTGCCGGCGACCGTATCTTTGGGCAGGGCACCGACTTTTATTTCGGCAGGCATACCGATTTTGAGTTTGCCAACATCGATTTCATCGACAGTACCCTTAAAAATGAGGTCTTCCATATATGCCAGAGTCATGAGCTCGGTTCCGGCCTGATACGAGGTCAAAGGTACGACCGGATCGCCCTCTTCGACAAGACGCGAGAGGACCATTCCGTGTACCTGGGCCTTGATGGTGTTGTCTACTTTAAGATCGGCAATCTGGGTAGTGCCTGATTCGATAAGGTCAAGCTCTTCACCGGCCAGTTTCAAACGGAGGTGGGTCTGATCGCATTCCGCTTTTTTGTCATCGTATGCCTGCTGGGAGATAAGTTCTTTATCGAGCAGGGTTTTGGTTCTTTCGAGATCGCGTTTTGCATTGTCGTAGGCAACCTGATAAATTTCCACCTGGCGTTTGGCTTTGGCGAATTCAATGGGGGTAGGATCGGGAGCGACATCGATTAGAGGATCGCCAACCTTAACCTGGTCGCCGACCTGGACATATATTTTCCTTACAATTCCGGAGATTTTCGATTTTACGGAGATTTCCTGCCGGGGTTCTATTTTACCGACAGCCAATGCTTTATCGATAATAGAACCTTTTTTGACTTCAATTGTTTTGAGATCGTCGCCTTTGCTGGCGCTTCCGGACAGGGCAAAAAATAGAACTGCGGCAATAATTGCCAAACTAAGAAAAATCCAAAATATTTTTTTCATCATGATTGCTCTCTCTCGATTATAAAGTTACTCTAAATAACGGCGTCGTATTTTGAGTTACGGTCAAATAGTAGATTTGTTTCGACGGCCTTATTTTCATGTATTGCATATGCTCTTATAGAAGTATTTAATTTCCTTAAATGACGGGAGTTATTGCAAAAGGTTACATGAAAATGGTAATTCCATGGAATTTCTAATTCTTTGACTTTTGGCGCCGGAATGATATATTTCAACTCAATATTTCAGAATTAAAGATTTTGGAGTTTATAAATGTCTATCAAGGCCTATGCATCGTTTTTGATATTTATTTTGAGCGTTGTGCTTTTGTCCTGCGGTGATGCAGATAAAAACAAAACAGAAAAAACGACAAGTATTGGCAAACAACGGATTGACAGTATAGTTTATGTATTCAAGGGGGAGGAAGGGAAATCGGCTTTTGATCTTTTGCAGGAAGAACACGAGGTTGATTTTATTGAAAGCCGGGCCGGTGTGTTTGTCAATGCCGTTGATTCATTTGAAGTTACTTCGAAAGTCGGCTGGATGTATTCAGTCAATGATACAATGGGGAAAATTGCATCGGATAAGTACATAACAACAAGTAGCGATATAGTCAAATGGCATTATCGAAAATTTTAGTAAAGGGGTTAATAATATGTCAGATATTGATAAAATTCTGGACAGTGATAAACTGTTTTTGATTGCCGGCCCCTGTGTGATAGAAAATGAAGAAATGGTTTTCAGGGTGGCCGATAAGTTGAAAGAGCTTTCGGAGAAATATGATATTCCGGCTATCTTCAAATCATCGTATGCGAAAGCCAATCGTTTGTCAGGAGAATCATTCAGCGGTCCCGGTCTTGAATCAGGTCTTAAAGTGCTGGGAGCGGTAAAAAAGAAATTCGATCTGCCGGTTTTAACCGATGTGCATGAAACGTCGGAAGTCATAATTGCCTCGGAGACGGTTGACGTACTGCAGATCCCGGCCTTTTTGTGCCGCCAGACCGAACTTGTCCGTCAGGCGGCGGCTACCGGCAATTGGATAAATATCAAAAAGGGTCAGTTTCTGGCGCCGGAGGATATGGACAAGATAGCGGCCAAGGCAAAATCGGGCAAAGTTGTTTTGACCGAGAGAGGGTCCTCATTCGGCTATCATAATCTTGTAGTGGATTTCCGTTCGCTTTTAATCATGCGAAATTTCGGTTATCCGGTCGTTTACGATACGACTCATTCGCTGCAGCTTCCGGGCGGCCACGGTGATCATTCAGGCGGACAGCCGGAATTCATTATACCATTTGCGAGGGCGGCGGTATCTGTGGGGGTAGATGGATTATTTCTTGAGGTTCACCCGGAGCCGGCCCGGGCACTTTCAGATTCCGGCTCGATGCTTCCGCTGGACGGCCTGGAATCATTTATTAAGGAAGTGAAACGGATCAGAGAATGCATGGATCAAAAATAAGGCGGATAAATTGAGTAAAAAACAGCTTGAAAAAGAACAGCTCCTGGAGCGGTTCAAGAATATAAAACTTCTGGCTCTCGATGTTGATGGTGTTTTGACCGATGATTTTATTTATTTCGGGCCGGATGGATTCGAAATGAAAAAATTCAGTATTTCCGACGGCTTCTATATCGTACTGGCGATGCGGGCCGGGCTTGAGATTGCGATTGTGTCGGGAAGACCTTCAAAAGCTACCTTGACGCGAATGAAAGATTTGGGAGTGACGCACATCTCCCAGCAGATGCTGGATAAACGAAAGCAGATACTTCCAATTTTAAAAAAGCTCGGGGTAACTCACGAAGAGACAGCATTCGTTGGTAATGAACTTCTGGATATCGGGCTTGCGCTCGAGGTCGGTTTATCGGTGGCTGTCGCCGATTCGGCCGAAGAGTTAAAAGAGCAGGTCGATTTTGTAACGGAAGCTAAAGGCGGGCAGGGAGCAGTCAGGGAAGTTATTAAGTATTATTTTGAAGCCAACAATATCGATCCGCTGGAATGGGTAGTGTAGATCTATATGATACTGGATAACGGAAAAGAAGTTATAAAGCTGGAAAGTAATGCGATCGCTGAACTGGCCGAGCGGCTCGATCAAAATTTTGTCGATGCCGTTAAGACTATATTGGAATGCGAAGGCCGGGTTATTATTACCGGTATGGGGAAATCGGGATTGGTCGGCAAGAAAATAGCGGCTACATTTTCCTCGACCGGAATTGCCTCGTTTTTTCTACATCCGGCCGAGGGTATTCATGGTGATATTGGATTGGTGCGATCGGAGGATGTGGTTATTGCGATATCAAAATCGGGTGCAACCGAGGAATTGTATTCGATATTGCCGGCTGTTAAAAGACTGGGAGTGAAGATAATTCTTTTGACCGGGCAGATCGATTCGCCGCTGGCGGGTAAGTGCGACATTGTTATTGATTGCTCGGTCAAATCGGAGGCCTGTCCCAATAATCTGGTACCGACGACATCGACAACGGCGGCATTGGTTATGGGTGATGCCCTGGCGATTGCACTTTTGAAGGAGCGGGAATTTTCACCGGAAGATTTTGCCTATCTTCATCCGGGCGGAACACTGGGCCGGCGGCTTTTGATGAAGGTTGAGGAGTTGATGCATGTTAATTCCGAGGTGCCGATTGTCAAGCCTGACAGTGTGATGCGGGAGACTATTCTGGAAATGACAGGGAAGAGACTGGGTTCGGCGCTAATTGTTGATGACGACGGTCGGTTGCAGGGTATATTTACCGACGGTGATTTAAGGCGGCTGGTTCAGGATGATGAGGATTTTATCGGAAGAAAAACAAGCGAAGTCATGATAAAAAACCCCAAAACGGTCAAGCCTAATGCCCTTCTTGATACCGCGCTGGCAATAATGGAAAACCATGCTATCACGGTTTTGCCGGTGGTGGATAATGATAACTTTCCGGTGGGGATTATACATCTGCACGATATCCTGAAATCAAAGCTGGTCTAAGCGGGATGAAAACTCTCCAGAGGATCAAGAATAGTCTTATCTACTGTTTCGTCAGAACTCTGATATTATTCTTCAATATTATCCCCAGATCAATGGCGGTGGCGGTCGGCGGATTTTTCGGTCGTGCAGCCAGTATGATATTGAAAAAGGATAAGCAGAGGGCGAATGAAAATCTCAAGAAGGTGTACGGTGATGAATTGGCACAATCTGATAGGGATGAAATTATTCGCGAGATGTTTACCAATTTTGGGAAGAACATTGCCGATGTGTTGCGGATTAAGAGATACTATCATAAACAGATAAGCAAGTTAATCGAGGTTGAGGGAATTGAGCATTTCGATGAGGTATATAATCGCGGGAAAGGGATGATCGCGGTTACCGGGCATATCGGGAATTTTGAGCTTCTGGCAGCATATTTTGCCAATGCGGGTTACAAGGTGGCGGTAATTGGGCGGGAGCTATATGATAAAAGACTGGATAAACTGCTGGTCGATAATCGGGAGTCGATGGGAGAGGTCAATGTCGATACCAAGGATTCTCCAAAAAAGATAGTCAAACTCCTAAGAGAAGGATATGCTTTGGGTGTGCTGATCGATATCGATTCGATGCGGGTTAGAGGGGAGTATATACCGGCTTTCGGTCATTCGGCTTATACGCCGGTGGGACAGTCTATCCTGGGGCTTAAAACCGGGGCTGGATTTGTGCCGAGTGCCTGTGTGAGAGAAGGAACCAGGTATAAAATTATTGTCAAGCCGGAGATAACGATAGAGCGGACAGACGACTTTGAACGGGATGTGTATAATATTACGAAGAAATGTGCCGAGGCGATCGAGGAGATAATTCATAGTTATAAAGAGCAGTGGATATGGCTTCATCGCCGCTGGGGAACCAAACCGAAAGAGGGGGAAAGAGAAACCAAATCTTATATGGCGGATATTGGAGAAGGGGACGATAAATAGAATGATGAGACATCTAAAGATTTTTTTAATCATATTGATTATTTTGGCCGGTGTTTTTGTGATTGGGTGCACCGAGAAAGGTGAAATAAAATCGTCGGCTGATAAGGCATCCGACAGCCTGGAGGCGGGAAAAGTACGGCCGGATCAGAAAATTCGTGGAGCGCAAATCTGGCTGTATGACGGACCCAACAAACGGGCGGAGATCGAGGCCGATTATATAGAAAAATATACCAAGCAGGATTCGACTCTTGCCTGGGGGCTGAATGTGCAGTTTTATGATAAGGACGGGGCAAAAAGCTCTCATTTGGTGGCCGATTCCGGATTGGTTCGGGAAAGTATCAACTGGATGGTGGCCAATGGTGATGTGGTGGTTATAACCGAAGATGATTCCCGTTTGGAGACAGAGCAGTTGTACTGGGTTGGGAATAAGGATATCGTTCGTTCGGATAGTTTTGTTACGATTTACCAGTTTGGTGATACACTCAGGGGTTATGGTCTCGAAACCGATCCGAACCTGGAGCGGATAAAGATCAAGGAACGGGTTTCGGGTGTGATACAGGATGCCGAAGAGCTGGAGGAATAAATTTTAATATTGTGCGGTGAAAATTCGATTTATATATTACTTTTACAAAACCTAATTGAAGCCAGTTATGATTAAACGTCATAAAATCGTCATCGGTATTATATTGCTATCAAAACGTAAACCTACCAAATTAGAATTAATGAAATGGCTGTTTTTATTACGTAGTGAGAGCGTAATTGGCAGAGATAATACATTTTACGATTTTATACCCTATGATTATGGACCCTTTTCATTCCAGTTGTACAGAGATTTATATGATTTGTCGAAATTGGGCTACTTGACTCAAGATGGTAACCAGATATACGAAAAGTATATAGGTAAAGCCAGAAGAATATATAATTCATTACCAAAGCACTATAGATATGAGGTTAATAGAATATTAGATATTTATAGCAATTATAGTAAGAATGACTTAATAAATTACGTGTATGACAAGTATAGTTGGTTTGCAACGAATAGTAAATTATTAAGGGAAAAGAATAAAAGACTCAAAACAGGAAAAGTTAATGTATACACTATTGGTTACGAGGGTAAGTCAGTTGATTCCTTTTATAAAATAATATTAAAATCCGGTATAAAGAGAATTATCGATGTTCGCAATAATCCATATTCTAGAAAATTTGGATTTTCTATAAATACACTGTCGAAGGTATCCCGGAAATTGGGCATTGAATATTTTAATGTCCAACAGCTCGGAATTACAGCAGAACGTCGAATTGCTTTAGAGAATGAAGATGATTATATTAACCTATTACAGAATTATGAAAATAATACCCTAAAAGATAACGAGAATGCAGTAAGGTTCGTCGCCAAATTAATGAAGGAAAAACCTTCGATACTAATATGCTTTGAATCAGATCATAGGTTTTGTCATAGAAGTAAAGTTGCAAACAAGGTGGCTGACTTAATAGAGAAAGAAATTGTAAATCTGTAGTGCATGTAATGAACATTGGTAAGAGTACACGTATTTTGGTAACAGCCAAAACCTATCCTTTACCTTCAAAAAAATATAATGAATTAGTATGCACAGGTGGTGTTCTTGAGGATGGGACTTTTATAAGGATTTATCCTATAGATTATAGGTACAGGTCGAAATGGGAACAGTATAAAAAGTATCAATGGATTGAGGTCGATTTAGAAAAGAATAGTAGAGATACTCGACCAGAATCATATTCTTTAAAAGCAAACTCAAAAATTGAATTGAAAGAATACATCCCCCCTGACAATAATTGGGCGGAAAGGAAAAAATACGTTTTGGCCAAAGGAGTTCATAATATGTGTTGGTTACAGGACCAAAAACAGGACAAAGTTTCCCTGGGAATTATAAGGCCAAAGCAGATACTAGATTTTATTATTGAGGAAGATAGTCCAGATTGGAAAGGGAAATGGAAGATTTTGTTAAATGAATTAACTTTATTTGGCCCCACCAGAAAACCTTTAGATAAAATACCTTTTAAATTTAAATATAAATACCTATGTGAAGATAAGAATTGCAAAGGCCATACTCAGACAATATTTGATTGGGAAGTTGGGCAGCTTTATAGGCGGTTAAAAAGTGAATTAAGAGATGAAAAGGAAATATTCGATAAAATTAGACTAAAATTGTTCGATAAAATTTGTGCGTCTAATATAGATACTCATTTTTTTGTGGGGACCATAAAAAAATTTGGTAGTTGGGTTATAGTGGGGCTATTTTATCCCAAAAAAGAACAATTAAAAAGTCAGCTCAATTTGGATATTTAGAAAGACCTTTATCTAATACGGGTGTGTTAAATCTTAATTTCTTATTTTAATAGCTATTCTAAAATAATCCAATTTTTTATTTGATTAAGATTTTGTACTATTTATATTCTTGGGCAAACCCAAAATTGCGGAGAGAGAATGGAACAGGCACTTCAAGGCAATATCGGGCGTTTTACTCTGCCGGAGATATTTCAATTAATCGCCAATGCCCGTAAGACGGGCACTCTCGGTATTCAAAAAGACGACGATATCGTAATGATATATTTCGATAAAGGCAAAATAATTTACGGATACGGCCCGCGCCAGACATATCATCTGGGGCAGCTTCTAAAGGAAAGCGGACGTATCACGGAGAATCAGCTGGCCGATGCGGTCAAGACGCAGTCGAGGAAGGAATCTTCGAAAAGGCTGGGGGAGATTCTTGTGGCCAAAAAATTTATCGGTAAAGGCGATCTGGAGAAAGTCATTAAAGAGCAGGTCGAGGAGTTGGTATACTCGCTTCTGTCATGGGAGAGCGGGACATTTAAGTTCTATGAAAATCAATACCCGACACAGGAAGATATTACGGTCGATGTCTCTGTTGAGAATGCCATATTAGAGGGCATGCGACGTTATGATGAGCTAAATAAAATAAAAGAGGTTCTCCCTGATTTTAATAAGGTTCTGGCTATCACTGCGACGCCGCCGGAGCGTAAGGTGGATATAACTTTGCGGAGCGAGGAATGGAATATTCTTTCTCACGTGACCGGAAGACGGACGATTAATGAGATAATCAGGCATTCCGGGTTAGCACGGATGGAAGCGCTTCGCAAGCTGGCAGCATTGAAACTTGCGGGACTGGTATCGATCGTCAAGGATACCGAGGAAAGACCGGATCGGTTAAGCGAGATGGTTGACCGGGTTTCGGGATTGCTGGAGGAGTATATCGAGCGGAAAAAGGGTGTTTACGGCAGCGAAAAGACAACGGTGCAGAAATTATCGGAGACGGCACAATCGCGTATATCGGGTGAAACTTTCGAGGCGGCTGTTAGTAAAAGCGACGAGGAAGAAAAGTGAGTCGTCTGGATACATTAAAAAAGCTGGAATCGACTCTGGAGAGATTTCTCGAGAAGGCGGTTGCGGTCGATGAGAAGAAATATGTAACGTGGAAAAGTCTCGATGCGCTGGATAATATCGCACGGGATTCGCTTCGCGGAAGATATATAAATAATCGACTTGGCGACTGGTTCGCATCGAATAAGAGAAATCTTGACGAGAAACGGTTTAACAGCGAGGAGATGGAATCGATCGCCAATCTTTTGGGTGAAATTCGAAGCGGACTCGATGAATATGATCCGGGCTCCAAGAAACTCTCAGAGGAGATTGAGAACTGGCGCGAGAGCGAGACGGTTCCGAAGCGGAAGCTGATAATAAAAGGGAAGCTGCCCAAAGAGGAAACCGGGCTTTTTGATAAATTCGTAGATTTACTAAAGAGACAGTCTGAATATCTCGAATCGGGCGAATTTGAGGGTCATCATCTGCTGTCGGTTTTGGATGATGTCCTTAAATCGGCCTCGGCCAAGATCGACCGAACCTATCTCCATATGGCAGGATCGATCATATATTATTTGAAGCTAAAGGGTTACAAGGTTACCCCTTATGTCAAACGGCTCAAGGAAATCGAGAAAGAAAAAGGAGCGGTAACTCATGCTGACTGATGCTGAGAAGGCTTATTATAAGGCGATGTCGTCCCTGAAGGAGAAAGATTACGGGGGTGCTTCAGCATTTTTAAAAATTGCCGAAAATCAGTTTGCGGATGAGGAAGATTTCCGTATATTAAATGAGGCGACCAGACTGTTACTGGTCGTCAAAGACGAAATTTACGAACTGGAAAACGAAAAGATCGAGAATTAGGAGTTGATGCAGGATGGCGAAGAAACAGTCATTTGCCGACAAAGCTTCGAAGAAGAAACATGCCGATATATGCCCGGTCTGTGAGCAGCCAGTAGCTTATGTTAAGTTCCGTAAAGCGGTTCGTTCCGAAAACGGCTGGAGATTCAAGACCAACAATATCGGTGTTTGCAAATGCAATCATTCCGAAGTTTACGGTTAATAATATAACCGAATTGAATAATCTCCCGCCCGGGTAAAACGGGCGGGCTTTTTTATGGAAAAAAAATTTAGAAAATGAAGCACCTGCTGGAAGAAAGACTATTTCCATTTGTGATGAAGCCGGGCCGGTATATCGGTTCCGAATACGGCCAGATTGTCAAAGACCCGGCGGATAAATTCAAAGCGGCCCTGGGGTATCCTGATATGTATGAGGTCGGGATGTCTTATATGGGGCTGCGGCTTCTATATAATATAATCAATAAAGACGATAGATTTCTGTGCGAAAGGTTTTTCGCTCCCGATCGTGATGCCGAAGAAATAATGCGGAGGGAGAATATACCTTTGTACGGTTTGGAATCATACCGTCCGCTCAAAGAATTCGACGTTCTCGGTTTCACGCTGGCCTACGAGATGGTTTACACGAATGTTTTGAATATTCTGGAATTATCGAATATTCCTTTAAAGGCTGAAGAGCGGGGTGATGACGATTCGATAATAATGGCGGGGGGGCCGATTGTTCACAATCCGGAGCCGATGGCGCCGTTTTTTGATTTTTTCTTTATCGGGGAAGTCGAAGATAATATCATAAAAATTCTTGAAATTCTAAATGATTCAAAGGGTGAATCACGGGAGAAGCGTCTCGAGAAATTGGTTAAAGGAGTACCCTCGGTTTATGTCCCCCGCTTTTATGATAAGGAGACAAGAAAGCCGCTTTATGATTTTGTGCCGGAACAGGTCAAAAGCCACCGGGTGGAACGGCTCGATGAATTAAATTATCAGTATACACCAATGGTACCGTTTATCGAAACAATACATGACCGGCTGACTGTCGAGATTATGCGCGGATGTCCGCGGGGATGCCGATTTTGTCAGGCATCGGTAGTTTACAAACCGGTCAGGACGCGCAACAAAAGCAGTATTATAAGCCAGGTGCTGGCACAGATAAAGACGACCGGATTCGATGAAGTTTCTTTATTATCGCTTTCTTCGAGTGATTATCCCGATATAATTCCGCTGACAATTCAGCTTGCAAGAAAACTAAGCGAGAAGAAGGTGGGCTTGTCGCTCCCGTCGTTAAGACCCGGGACTTTTTCCAGAGAATTGGCCGAATCGATAAAGTCATTCAGGAAAACCGGTCTGACATTCGCTCCGGAGGCGGGTACCGAGAGACTGCGGGCGGTTATTCGAAAAGATATTCATGATCAGGATCTATACGACACACTCCAGATTGTCTTTGAAAGCGGATGGAATCTGGTCAAGCTGTACTATATGATCGGTTTACCGACAGAGACTGACGAAGATATAGAAGGTATAGTACAGATGATAAAAAAAGCGGTCGGGATTGCTACGAGATGTAAGGGAAAAAATGTTATAAATGTATCGATTTCGCCTTTTTCACCTAAGTCGCATACTCCGTTCCAGTGGGACGAGCAGGCTCATCCGGATATAATCCGCAAGAAAAACGACTATATAAAACGAAATGCATCATTCTCGAAAGTCAATGTTAAGCTTCGCGACCCCAACCTTTCATTCCTCGAGGGTGTAATAGGCCGGGGTGGCAGGGAATTGGCGGATGTTATTTTGAGCGCTTACAAGGACGGAGCGAGGTTTGACGGCTGGTCAGAGAATTTCGATTTTGACAGATGGCTGAACGCTTTTGAAAAGCATGGACTAAGCCCTTATGATTATTTGAAGAGCATCCCTTATTCAGCAGACCTTCCCTGGTCGCATATACAGATGCGGCGAACGCCGGACCAGTTGATCGAGGAGCGCAATCGGACGGCAGAACTGGCGGGAGAGCCGAAACGACGGCTGCCGGAAGGTATGACAAAGGGAGCAAATGAGACCGAAAGCGGTAGTTTCGGGCGTGCCCCGAAAAAAGTAATCAAGCAGTCGGTGATTCCAACCCAGAGCAAGGTGAGGATTCGCTGGGGACGAAAGGGACTTACACGGTTCTTGTCACATCTGGATAATGCAAGGGTAATTGAGAGAGCGATAAGACGCGCTGAGATACCGGTCGAATTCACTCAAGGATTTCATCCTCATATGAAATTATCATTCGGTCCGCCGCTGCAACTGGGGTATTCATCGGAAGCCGAATATTTCGATATGAATCTGGAAAAACCATATCAGGCATCTATGCTTGAAGCTCTTAATAAAGTTTTGCCGGATGGGTACTTCATAATGGGAGGAGTGCCGATAATGGGAAAGAAGGCCTCGATATCAAGCAGATTGAATCGTGCAGTCTATGAGGCTTTAGTTCCTGAAGGTTGCGACTATAGAGAGACTATGGATAATATTCTAAAGCAGGAAAAAATCGAGATTGAGCGTGCTGGCAAGAAAGAAACAAAGATGGTCGATATTCGTCCGGCAATCTATAATATAAAATATACCCCCGGAATTTCAAATGGAGCGGATAAAATTGTTATGGAATTGGGATTGGGAAATGCCGGTTATGCACGTCCGTCGGAAGTAATTATAACGGCCGGTTTGGCGGATGATAAAACAATTGGCGCCTGGCGGTTTCATCGAAAAGATTTGCTGAATATCGACGAAGAGGGTAATCGTATCACTCCAGTGGATTTCTAATTATGGCTCAAATAAAAAAGAAGGCCGATCCGGTAAGAGCGGCGGCGATAGAGATACTTGGCTTAGTGGAAAGCGGTAAGTACAGCGCCGAGGAAGCCATAATCGGATTAACCGAAAAAAAACCATTTTCTTCACTTGATAAAAGATTTCTTAGGCAGTTAATAAACGGCACTGTAAAGATGAAGCGCCGTCTGGACCATGATATAAAATATTTCCTGAGCAAACCATCGGAGAAACTTCCGGTTCGACTTCAAAACATTCTTCGGCTTGGATTTTATCAGCTTTTTTTCACTGATAGAATACCGGACGCCGCGGCGGTGTCGGAATCTGTCAATTTAGCGAAGTATTTTCTTGATAATTCGCGGTCGCGGCTGGTCAATGCGGTCTTAAGGGCGGCGATCAGGAACCCCGAAAGGGTGTCGTTCAGGAATAAAGAAGATGACCCGGCCGGGTATCTGGCCGATTATTATTCTTATCCTGATTGGTTTGTTAAATACTGCCTAAATGAGTTTAAATTTGAGGACACAGAGAAACTTCTGGAGGATATGAATTCCCCTCCGACAATTTCATTCCGGGTCAATTATCTAAAGGCAAAACCGGATGAAATCGAGAACGAACTCAAAAAGGCGGGAATAAAATTTTCAGGAGGGAGATATCTCAAGGATTTTTATCACCTTGAGGAAGGCGGTCTACCGCCTCAGGGGCTGATTGACGAGGGTAAGATATATATAATGGATGAATCGGCCGGGATGGCGGTTCGGGTATTGAATCCACGCATGGAAAAGACGATGCTCGATATGGCTGCTGCGCCGGGCGGTAAGGCGCTTTATGCGGCCGACAAGATGAGAAATGACGGCATGATTACTGCGATTGATAAATCGAGGAAAAGGTTACAGTTATTGCTTGAAAACAGTCGTCGGCTGGGTGTCAATAATATAAATCCGGTTGTGGCCGACAATCTGGAATTTACAAGCCGCCCGTTCGACAGAGTATTATTGGATGCTCCATGCACCGGTTGGGGTAATGCCGGGAGGCATTCGGATTTGCGTTGGTCGAAGACCGAAGAAGATGTGCAGACATTGTTTAAGGTGCAGAGCATGATGCTAGACCGGTCAGCGAAGATGGTTAAGCCGGGCGGGATTTTGGTTTATTCTACCTGTACCATAATTAGAAAAGAAAATGATGAAGTGGTTGAGGAATTTCTGGCTCGGAACAAGGGATTCGAGCTCGAGTCAACGGAGCAGTTTTTTGATGATAAGGTTGTCAGTGAAAGAGGATTTTTGAAAACCTATCCGAATGTGGAAGGATTGACCGGAGCGTTCGCGGCGCGGATGAAACGAATTGTAAAATCAAAAAAATAATTGGTGCGTCGGTGCATTTAAAATTGTAATATTAAGTAATGGGATCTGACGACAAACGATATAAAAAGCAGGATAATGAAAAGAGCTTTCTAAAGCTTGCTTTTCCGGAAAAGAGCTGGCGGCGCAATTTGCTCCTGTTTGTATTTTTCCCGATTATTGCAATTGTGCTGATTTACCTGGTCATGGATGGAGTCGTCATGCCGATTCTAACGCGGCACGGCACCGAATTCGAACTTCCGAATGTCGTCGGCTATGAGGCCGCGAATGCCAAGGAAGTTCTTGGTATGGCCGATTTAAAGATGGAAGTTATTTCCGAGGAGTACCATTATGATAAGCCGGAGGGGACGATATTATCGCAGTATCCTCCGGCGGGAACAATGGTCAAATCGGGCAGAATAATTAGGGTGGTTAAATCTGTAGGGCAGAAGTATGTTAATGTACCACAGTTATCGGGAGTATCAGTAAGACAGGCCAAGCTCAATATTGAATCATCGAATTTGATTCTCGGTGATATTGCCTGGACTTTTTCCGATTCGCTTCCGGAACGGGTAGTTGTATTTTCTTATCCGGCAGCAGGGACAGAGGTACCGGCCGGCTCACCCGTAAATTTGATGGTTAATAGGGGTTCGCTAAAAGGTATCGTATATATGCCGCGATTGATCGGCAGACCGCTCGATGAGGCGAGAGCGATTCTCGATGATCTGGGACTAAGGGTCGGGCTGGTTAGTGAGGTGACTAATGAGAATTATGTTCCCGAAACGGTTTTGGAGCAATCGGTCGAATCTGCAACAGAGCTGGAAATTGGTGAGGAGATAGATCTGATTGTTTCGACGACCGAGTAGAATCGGGTTTTAGCTTTTGATGTCATCCAATTTTCTAAATAGAATCATAAGCGATATACATTTCAAAGAAAAACACCAGAGGGTAATTGAAATAGCTGTTGGAAAAGGCGATTTTTCACTGGCGCTAAAAAAGAATTTTCCTGACCTGGAAATTGTATCCCTCGATAAAGATACAGAATACTTTAAAAGACGTTTAGAAAATGAAGATGTTTCCGGTATTGAAATTGCGGAAGGTGATGCTGAAAGAATTTCATACGATGATGATTCATTCGACTGGGCTTTCTGTCATAAATTTCTGCATCATCTGAACGAAACTCGTATCGGATTTGTCATAAGGGAAATGTCTCGAATATTGAAACCTTCCGGTAAGGTCGGCGTTGTCGAGCAATCGAATTTGCCGCAAAATGCGGCGCAGCGCAATTTGATTGAGTATTACGACATTGAAGCAGAAATCGAGACCGAATCGGGTGGACAGCCGGAGAAATTGTATACAGAAAAAGAGTATAAGGGCTTTTTTGCCGAGAATGGTTTTGAGCCGGAATTGATGAATACGTATTATGATGCAGTGCAGGATTTATCCGCGGCTGTGATAGATCAAATGTTTGAAGGACTGGAAATTTCGCTGCGGGATCTACCGCGAGATTTTAAAGCACTCACGGCTAAAAAGCTGGAAGGATTAAAATACAGTATTGAAGAGCATGGTTTAGAGACGCTTCCGCTGACGTTATTCATTTTCAGACGCAAATCCACATAAAATTTTTATAGACTTTTTTCGAATAAATTATATCATGGGGTCATGTTCAAGCTGGCACCATCGATACTTGCGGCAAATTTCTCGCGGCTTGGTGATCAAGTTAGGGAAGCGGAAGAAGCCGGAGCCGATATGATTCATCTGGATATAATCGATGGTCATTTCGCGCCGAATATTTCATTCGGAGCGGCCATTTCGAAGGTCTCCAAAAAATTCTGCAATCTTCCGCATGATGCCCACCTGATGGTTACCGATCCGGAGTACTGGATCGATGATTATCTTGAGATGGGGGTCGAGTATATAACGGTTCATCTTGAAATTGGCGGTAAGCGAGATGATTTGGGGGAAAATCGCTGGGTTTTTCTGTGTGACGGCAAACCGAAATCGAAGAGAATTGAAGATTTATTTGGTAAAATAAAATCGGGTGGGTCGAAAGTTGGATTGAGTGTCAATCCGCCGACCGATTTCGGGCTGGCAGTGCCGTTTCTTGATAAAATCGATTTGCTTTTATTGATGTCGGTTAATCCCGGTTTTGCTGGACAGAAATTTATCGATTCTGTTTACGGGAAAATTGAGAAAGCAGTTAAATATCGAAAAGATAACGGCTTAAGTTACGAAATAATGGTTGACGGGGGTGTTGGTCAGGATAACGCTAGAGAGCTTAATAAGGCCGGCGCAGATATTCTTGTCTCCGGCTCATCCTTTTTCCATTCTTCAGATTACGCCGAATTTATCCGAACAATAAAGTCATAGAAAAAGCCTTGCGAAATTGGGGCGATTTTATATATTTGGGGTCTGCCCTGAAGGGGAACGTATATCCTATTGCGGCGTAGAAAGCTGTTGGTTGTTATGTTTGGCGAGTTAGTAGATAAATTTGACGACATATTTAAGAATCTTCGCGGCGCCGGTAAATTAACCGAAAAAAATATTAAGGATTCTTTAAAGGAAGTCCGCCGCGCACTTCTCGAGGCCGATGTTAATTACAAGGTTGTCAAGAAGTTTGTTCGTTCGGTTGAAGAAAAGGCGATCGGCGAGAAGGTTTTAAAGTCGATTGAGCCGGGTCAGCAGATAATCAAGATTGTCCATGTTGAACTGGTCAAAATTCTTGGCGAAACTGCTGAACCGCTGGCCTCTTTGGATAAATCCCCGACAGTTTATATGATTTGTGGTCTGCAGGGGTCGGGTAAGACGACTCTTTCGGGCAAACTGGCATTATACGCCAAGAGGAAAAATAAAAAGCCGCTTCTTGTTGCGGCCGATATATACCGCCCGGCGGCGGTCAAGCAGCTGAAAGTCACCGGTGACTCCATCGGGGTGGAGACTTTTCATCTGGAAGGCAAGACGCCTCCGGAAATCTGCGCCGAGGCAAAAAAATATGCCGAGAAAAATTTCTTTGATCTGGTAATATTTGATACCGCGGGACGTCTGCACATCGATGAAGAATTAATGGTTGAGCTTGATAATATCAAGCAAAAGACCGAACCGGATGAGATGCTTCTGGTGGCTGACGCCATGACCGGGCAGGATGCAGTCAATCTGGCCGAGCAGTTTCATGAAAGGCTGGATTTGACCGGTGTTGTTTTATCGAAGCTCGACGGCGACGCCCGAGGCGGGGCGGCGATTTCGATTCGTTCAGTAACCGGTTGTCCTATTAAGATGGTGTCGGTGGGCGAAAAGCTTTCGGAGCTCGAGACATTTCATCCCGACCGAATGGCTTCGCGGATTCTTGGGATGGGCGATATTGTTTCACTGGTGGAGAAGGCACAGGAAACGGTTGATGAGAAAGAGGCCGAGCAATTACAGAAGAAACTTCGTAAGAACCAGTTCACGCTGGAAGACTTTTATGCCCAGCTTCAGCAGCTAAAGAAGATGGGTCCGCTGGAGTCTATTTTGGGTATGATACCGGGAGTTGGGAAGGCTTTAAAGGGAATCCAGATTGATGATCGGAACCTGGTTCGAGTGGAAGCGATTATACAGTCAATGACACCGCGCGAGCGCCAGAATCCGTCGATTATCGACGGCAGCCGCAAAAGCCGAATCGCCAGCGGTTCGGGGAATTCGGTACAGGCGGTCAACCAGTTATTGAAGCAGTTTCAGGCAATGCAGAAAATGATAAAAAGTATGAATAAAGGTAAATTCAAGGGTCTGCCGAAGGGCGCGTTCCCTTTCCAGATGTAACGAATTCCGATGGAGGTGAAATAAGTTGTCAGTATCTATCAGGCTCAAACGCTTAGGTGCAAAGAAGAGACCGACCTACAGATTTGTCGCGACCGATTCCAGGAATCCCCGTGACGGGAGGTTTATTGAGACTCTGGGCTACTATAATCCGATTGAGAAACCGGCCTCAGTGAAGATTCACGAAGAACGGATGGCCTATTGGTTGGATCAGGGCGCCCAGCCGTCGGATACTGTAAGATCGCTAATGAAACAGGTTGGTTTTTTAAAGAAGTATGAACTGATGAAGAAGGGCGAGGATGTTTCGGAAGTGAGTGTTTCCGAGACGATTAAGGAACGTCCGAAAAAGCGTAAAAAGCAAAAGGAAGCCAAATCTGAATAAGGATATTATGGCTCACTATCATGCAGTAACCTAAACCAGTAACCGCTTCTAGAAAAGGAGATTGCTGTGAAAGAATTCATCGAAACTATTGTCAAGGCTCTGGTTGATAATCCGAATGAAGTTGACCTGACCGAGGTACAGGGAGCTCGGACCACCGTTTACGAACTGCGTGTAGGCCCCGGCGATCTGGGCAAGGTTATCGGAAAACATGGACAGACGGCTAAGTCGATCCGAACCCTTATTGCGGCCATTTCTGCCAAGAAGGGCAAACGTGCCGTTTTGGAGATTCTTGAATAGTTGAAGGATAGACCGGAGTATATCGTAGTCGCCCGGTTCGGACGGCCGCGAGGTGTTTCCGGAGAAATATATCTTCGCCAGTTATCAAACAATCCAGAGCGTTTCAGTAAACCGGGAACGTTCTGGATCGAAGAAACCGGGGGATACTCGGAGATAAATCTGACGGCGATTAGCGATATTTCGGGGAAACTGGTTGTCCGCGTCGAAGGAATATATAATCCGGAACAGGCTAAGAGGCTTACCAACAGCTTTCTATATATAAGGTCGGAAGATCTTCCCCAATTGCCTGACGGAGAGTATTATGATTTCGATCTGATAGGGTGCCGGGTCAAGAAGACGGAAGGTGAAGAACTGGGCTGGATTGCCGAGATTGAACCATATCCGGCCAACGATGTCTGGGTGATCGAGGATAAGAAAGGTGAAAGGCATATGTTCCCGGCGGTCCGGGAATTTGTTGAGAAAGTTGATATAGAAGAACAGTTGATAATTATAAATCCGCCGGAGGGAATATTTGAATCCCCCGACCAGGATTGAAATAGTAACGTTGTTCCCGGGATATTTTGATTCGATTTTAAAAGAGTCGATTTTGGGCCGGGGACTTGAAGATAAGCTCTTTGAAATAAGAATAATCAATCTGCGCGATTACGCTACCGATAAGCACCGCACTGCCGATGATACACCATACGGCGGCGGTGGTGGGATGGTGCTGAAAGTGGAGCCTCTTTATAATTGCCTGAAGAGTCTGGGATTCGAAGAAAGCTGCAAAGAGGGTGAGCGAATTGTATTGACATCAGCGGCCGGAAAAAGATTCAGCCAGGATAGGGCGGTGGAGTATTCACTATTAGAGAGGTTGACAATAATTTGCGGCCATTATCTTGGGGTCGACGAGAGGATTTTGTCGCTTTTCGAGATAGAAGAGATATCGATCGGAGATTTTGTTCTGACCGGCGGCGAACCGGCAGCGGCGGTTATGATTGACGCGGTAACAAGGTTAATACCCGGAGTTCTGGGAAATTTTGAGTCGGCTTTGGCTGATTCGCATACCGAGAAGCTTTTGGGGACTCCAGTATACACGCGCCCGGAGGAATTTAAAGGGCTTAAGGTACCTGAGGTACTTTTGAAGGGCAACCACAGATTGATTGAAAAATTTAGAAAAGAAGAAGCGATAAAAAAAACATATAAGAATCGTCCCGATATACTAAATGAGATTGAACTTGATAAGGAAGATTTAAAATAAATCGAAGATGCAGATAAAGGAAATAAGTGACAAGATGAGAGGATAGAGCAATGAAACAGATTGCACAGATCGAAAAGAAATACATGAAAGAAAAGGTCCCGACATTCAAGTCCGGTGATACGGTTCGAGTTCATGTAAAAATTAAAGAGGGCGACAAAGAGCGAATCCAGGTTTTCCAGGGTACCGTGATCGGACGTCGCGGCGGCGGAATCAACGAAACCTTTACTGTCCGCAAGATGTCGTCGGGTGTCGGTGTGGAACGTATTTTTCAGGTTCATTCGCCGAATGTTGAAAGAATTGAAAGAGTCCGTCAGGGCAAGGTTCGTCAGGCGAAGCTGTATTATCTGCGAGGGCTGACCGGCAAGTCGGCTCGTATCGAGGAAAGACTCGAAGACAAAATTGCCGAGGCGGTTGAAGAAGGCGAAGAAAAGCCTGCCAAGACCAAAAAGAAGCGTCGCGGCAAAGCTAAAAAGGCCAAAGAAACCGAAGCTGCGGAAGTAGAAGTGCCGAAGGCGGAAGAAAATCGCGAAGAAGGCAGCCCGAAAGAAGAAAAAGAGCAGCTTCAGCCTGAAGAAGAATCACAGATCGATAAAACGGTCGAAGAAACTCCCAAGGAAGAAGAAAAGAAAGAATAAGACTTCCTAAGATTTATTGTTTAAGGATTAAGGCATTGGATATCTATCCAATGCCTTTTATTTTCTCAATCTCCGGCATTTAGAAGATCATAGGGATTAAAAACATTGCTGACAATTTTTTCGACTTCTTCCTTATTATAGGCGCGGTAGGTTTGGGTACGGACATTGCCAAGGCTGTTTAGACTGTAAGAATGTGCCATCGCGTCATCTTCATTATCAACCTCGAAAATATGGATTACGTCAAATGGGCCGTTCATCCAGAAAGTATGCAGGATTTTGATTCCCTTCGTCTCAGCGATCTTTCTAAAGGCCTCGGCACGGGCGGTAGTTTTACCGAGAGATTTGGCGCCCTGTTCGGTATATGTCATCAGGGTGATGAAAGTCATCATAACTCCTCCTGTTGTTTGAGTTGATTGCTTTTTTGGATGTCTTAAAATTGTGAGAATTGATCCACAAATAAGATAGCTTTGATAAGAGATTCATACAATAAAAAATATTGGGTCCTTTTGTCTAAAATGGTAGAGTTAAATGATTGACGATTCTAATATTCGCATATATTTTTAAATCATGTCCGAATTCTCATTCAAAGAAGTCAGAGCAGATTTATGGCCCGATTTTGCCAGACTGTTTGGTGACAACGGTGCCTGCGGGGGATGCTGGTGTCAGTGGTGGCGTACACCCAAGGGCAAGAAAATTTGGGAGGCGACGAAGGGGAATAAGGCCAAAAAGCTGACGAAAAAGTTGATACAATCGAATGAAATGACAGGTCTTCTGGCATATGATGGAAACCGAGCTGTTGGCTGGTGTTCTTATGGGCCGAGGGATGTATTTCCGAGGATAATTGAAACAAAGGCATATCAATATGATGAAAATCCGAATATCTGGTCGATAAACTGCTTTTTTATCGATAAGAAATATAGAGGGCAGGGGCTTTCGCGGGCGATGCTTGCCGCGTCGCTGGATTATATTAAAAAACGAGGCATTGATGTAATCGAGGCATATCCGACCCCGCTATCCATGGCCGGAAAACCTCAGCCGGCCGCATTTTCATATACCGGTCCGCTCAAGATTTTTGAGGATGAAGGATTTGAGATAATGCAAAGGCAGTCGCACTCGAGACCGCTGGTGAGAAAAGAGATTGGATGAGAGAGGGTGGAAACGTGTCGATCTCCGGATTTTCTCATGAAAATTTGCTGCAACTCTGGATGATTTTAAATTGTGATATTGTCGAAGAAATCTGATATACAGCATCGCTCAAGTTGTATATTAAACTGTCTGATCCATGGCCGATCTGAATCTTGAATACGAATTATTCAAATAAATTGACACCGGGGGACATAATTTGTAAATTTTGCCTGCCATGAATATGCCCAATAAATTGACTCTCACCCGGGTTGTATTATCGCTTATATTTGTTTTTCTCCTGCTGGTTGATGACCCTTATCTGAAAATTGTCAGTTTCGCTATTTATTTGATTGCGGCATTGACAGATATCATCGATGGTCATATTGCCCGGAAGTACGGGGAGATAACGGGATTCGGCAAATTCATGGATCCGCTGGCTGATAAAGTGCTGGTCTCGGCGGCGTTGATTGCACTGGTGGCACTGGATTATGCCCGGGCATGGATGGTGGTTTTGATTATAGCCCGGGAGTTTCATGTGACGGCGATAAGATCGCTGGCAGCACTGAAGGGAATCGTGATACAGGCTTCGAATATTGCCAAATTCAAAACTGTTCTTCAGATGGCTGCGATAACCTATTTTCTCATGATTATAACTTTTGATGCCTACGGCTCAATTGCCGGTATCGATATAAGGCTAATGGAGCAGTTTAATTATCAATTGTCTTTTGATATTGTTCTGGGTATTGCGACTCTGATTACGGTTGTCACCGGCGTTGATTATACAGTCAAATATTATTCCATGCTGAAAGCATCCAGTGATGAATAGCTCAGGGATCCTAAAATTCCTGGCGTCCGGTTTATATTCGGGTTACAGCCCGATTATTCCCGGAACGACCGGAACTGTCCCCGCCTGGCTTTTGGCCTATTTTTTAATCGGGGAGCTGCTTTTCCCGTACGGGATGATAATTGCTGCCGTGCTATGCACCGCTGTATCTGTTTTTGTTGCAGACAAAGCCGAAAAAATATGGGGACATGATGACAGGCGGATTGTTCTCGATGAATGGTCGGGGATGTTTATCACTTTGATTTTAGTACCGTATTCGCTTTTGAATTATATAATTGCGTTTTTCTGGTGGCGGCTTTTTGATGTCGTTAAGATACCTCCATCGAGGCAGGCCGAGAAATTTCCGGGCGGATGGGGAGTAACATTCGATGATGTTATTGCCGGTGTTCAGGCTTGTTTAATCACTCATTTGTCTATATATTTAATATCTACATATATTTAGATAAAAGCAGGGCATAAACATGGATGTTGAACTGATCGCTATCGGGGATGAGATTATCTCCGGTCATACAATAGATACCAATACGGCATATATCGCGGCCAAGCTGGCCGAGATCGGGCTGGAAGTGACGTATAAGTCGTCGGTAGGCGACGATTTACCGCGGATGGAAGAGGTTTTCAGCCAGGCAATGAAGCGCTCCGATATAATCATTACAACCGGCGGACTGGGGCCGACCGATGATGATATCACCAAACGGGCGATTGTCAAAGTATTCAAGCGTAATCTTGTTTTTCATGAGTATGTTTTAGAAGATATAAAGAAGCGGTTTGCGGCACGTGGTATCGAGATGCCGTCAATTAATCAAAATCAGGCGCTGCTACCGCAGGGGGCGACATATCTCTCTAACCGGATCGGGTCGGCGGTGGGGATCGTCATCGAAGAAAACAAAAGGATATTTATTTCATTACCGGGAGTTCCCCGGGAGGCGCGGCTGATTACCTCCGAAGAAATACTGCCATACCTTCAGACTAAAATTAAGGGCGGTTTTTTAAAGGTTATAAAACTCAGGACAACCGGAATAATAGAATCGGCTCTTGCTGATATAATCAAACCGGAGCTGAAAATACCCGAAAATGTCAAGCTGGCGTATCTGCCTTTCTACGGTGGGGTTGATCTGAGAATAATAGCTCATGGTGAAACATTGGAAAACGCCGAGCAGCTTGCCGAATCGGTTGCAGCAAATTTGCGAAAGAAGGCGGGGAAGTATATTTTCGGTGAGGGAGAAGAAACTCTCGAAGATGTAATTGGTAAGCTATTACGTGAAAGAAATAAAAAACTGGCGACGGCTGAATCGTGCACGGCCGGATTACTCTCCGGATATATTACGGCGGTTGCCGGTTCATCGGATTATTTTGACCGGGGATTTGTTACATATTCTAATAAGGCAAAGATGGAGCTTCTGGGGGTACCAGAAGATATTATCAATGATTATGGGGCGGTTTCTGCAGAATGTTCAGAGGCAATGGCCAGGGGTGCACTGGAGAGGGCCGGAGTAGATTACGCTGTTTCGATAACCGGCATTGCCGGACCTTCGGGCGGCACGCAGGATAAGCCGGTGGGGACGGTCTTTATCGCGGTAGCTTCCGAGAATGGTGTCAGGTCGAGGAAATTTCAGCTTTCGACCGATCGGGAGGTCAACCGTAATCGTTCGGTTTACGCCGCGCTGGAGATGCTTAGAAGAGTTATTCTGGAGATTGATTAGATGCGCTTATTTATAGCAATGCCGCTTCCCTCAAATATTGAAGAGGCGTTGGCAAAGATTATATTTGATTTAAAACAAAATCGGTCGGGAGTGAGGTGGGTTAAACCGCAGAATATTCATCTTACTTTGAAATTTCTGGGCGAAACCGACGAGAGCAAGGTTAAAGCTATCGGTGATGTGATAGAAAAGGTATCAAAAAATTATAATACATTAAGCGGCAAAATTGATATAATCGGGGGATTCCCGAATCTTAAGCGGCCGCGGGTGATCTGGGCGGGGATGTCGAATCCGATAGAGATTCTTGCTGAAATAGCGGAAGCGATTGAAGATGAGTTAGAGGAACTGGGTTTTGAGAAGGAAAAGCGCAAGTTTAAATCTCATTTGACACTGGGAAGAGTGAAAGACAGTTTTGGACTACCTGGCTTGGTGGAAGTTATTAAAAATTATAAATTTATGCCGGAAGAATTGAAATTTGACCGGATAGTTTTGTTTAAATCGACTCTGACTCCCGGCGGCCCGATTTACGAACGCCTTTTAGAGGCGGAATTGCAGAAATAATTATTTTTTCTTATCCATATTTTATACTGACATAGTTTGACAGGGGTCATTTATATATATTTATTAAAATGTGATATAAATTATTTATAAAATGATATAATTTCTCTGCAGAGAAAGAATTAAAGAATAAGGAATATTTGGTTTGGCAAAAAAGAAACAAAATAAAGGTGAAGCAAAAATGGCGACAACGACTCCTGACAGAAAGAAGGCGCTTGAAAGCGCGCTCAGCCAGATTGAGAAAAATTTCGGCAAGGGTGCGATTATGCGGATGGGAGATGATTCGGTGGTGCCGATTGCGGTAATACCGACTGGCTCGATCGGGCTCGATTATGCTCTTGGGGTGGGGGGAATTCCCCGCGGCCGAGTGGCTGAGATTTACGGCCCGGAAAGTTCCGGCAAAACGACCCTGGCGCTGCATTTTATTGCCGAAGCGATGAAACGGGGCGGGGTGGCGGCTTTTATCGATGCCGAGCATGCCTTTGATGCTACCTATGCCAAAGCGCTTGGAGTGGATGTGGATAATCTTTTGATTTCCCAGCCGGATACCGGGGAGCAGGCGCTCGATATTGCCGAGACGCTGGTGCGGTCGGGGGCGATTGATATTATCGTGATCGATTCGGTGGCGGCGCTGGTGCCGCGGGCGGAGATTGAAGGCGAAATGGGTGACGCTCATATGGGGCTCCAGGCAAGGCTGATGTCTCAGGCCTTGAGGAAACTTACGGCGGTGACCTCGAAATCCAAAACGGCGCTGGTGTTTATCAATCAGATTCGGATGAAGATCGGCGTTATGTTCGGTAACCCCGAAACGACGACCGGCGGCAATGCACTGAAGTTTTATTCGAGCGTAAGGCTGGATATCCGCAAAATTGCCACGATTAAGGAGCAGCAGGAGGTAGTCGGTTCGCGCACAAGGGTGCGGGTTGTTAAAAACAAGGTGGCACCGCCTTTTAAAGAAGCTGAATTTGATATTACTTACGGCAAGGGGATTTCGCACACCGGCGAGCTTATCGATATTGCGGCCAAGTACGATATTGTCCAGAAGAGCGGCGCCTGGTACAGCTACGGCGAGGACCGACTGGGTCAGGGCCGGGAGGCGGCGAAGACATTTCTTGAAGAAAACCAGGATATTTACTCAGAGATAGACACAGCGGTCAGGAAAAAACTGGGCATGATCCCGGAAGAAGTGGGGGAAGAGGAAGTTGTGGAAGAAAGGGAGTAGAGGGATAGAAATGAAGGGTCAAATAGATTATTTTGAGGCAGAAAAAATCGCTGCAATAAATAGGAAAAATGGACGCAAGCCTACTATTCCAAGTCTTGTTAATAAGAATACAAAACTAGCGGAATTAAATTTAAACTGGCGGGAGAAAGATTTACCGGAAAAGGAACGGACTAAACATGTTCATAAACTCCATCCTTATCTGGGCAAATTTATTCCGCAGTTAGTAGAGGTTTTTATAAGGAAGTATTTTAAGAAGGACCAAATCATTTTAGATCCATTTTGTGGTAGTGGTACAACCCTAGTCCAAGCGGCTGAATTAGGTTTAAATTCAATTGGAATCGATATTAGTGAATTTAATGTTTTATTGTCTAAAGTAAAGACACAATACTATGATACAGAAAAATTAAAAAATGAAATATTTGATATTCTGGAGTTGACAAGAAAACGGATTTACGCGCTAGGTGAAAACCCTCAACTGGATATTGAAAGTGGATTTGAACGTCCTGCAATAATTTGTAAGAATGAATACCTAAAAAAGTGGTTTGCTCCTAAGGCGTTGCAGGAGCTATTAATATATAAGAATGTTTTTGAAACCGGGAATTATAAATATAAGGACCTATATAAAATAATCTTAAGTAGATCAGCGCGTTCCGCCAGGCTTACAACTCATTTTAATCTTGATTTTCCGAAGGAGCCTCAATTAGAACCATATTGGTGCTATAAGCATTCAAGGTTGTGTTCGCCTGTAAAGGAATCCTATAAGTTTTTGCGAAGATACAGCTTAGATACGCTTAAAAGAATTGAGTTATTCAACAAAGTTCGTAATAAATCATATTCCAAAGTATTGCACGATGATTCGCGGTTTGTACAGATAAGAGAATATGATGGGCTTATTACTAGTCCGCCTTATGTAGGACTAATAGATTATCATAAACAGCACGCCTACGCTTATAATCTATTAGGCCTTAGTAGCAGGGAAGAAGATGAAATAGGACCGGCATCCAACGGATCAAGTAAAAGCGCCAAAGAGATATATGTTAAATCAATTGTAGAAGTGCTGAAAAATGTATGTTCATACATAAAACCTGATGGGAAGATTATAATTATTGCGAATGATTCTTCAAACCTCTATCCTCAAATAATAGAGATGGCAAACCTTAAAGTTGAGTCTATTGTGGAAAGACATGTTAATAGGCGCACAGGTAGGCGGAAAAATGCATTTTATGAATCGGTATTTATATTAAAACCTGCTAAAAGCTAAGTATGGATACAACTATGACTATTATTATGGATTTGACACGAGAAAAAATTAAGGCCTATCTGGAAGTGTTTATCGAGAATTTGATTGCAAAATACAAAGATAGGAAAACGGAAGGTTTTCAAACGAGTCAGGATTATTTATTACTAAAATCCAAAAAGGGATCGTTAAAGCCTTTTCATGCAGCGATTATTCCAAGTGAGCTCATTCGAATAAGTGCATTTGAACGAGGATTTAGTACAAGCTTGGGCACGACTTTTGAAGAATGTGCTAAGCTAATCGGAAAAGATTATTTTGAAAAAGCTGAGAGAGGACACTCTTTTGAAAAGGAAGTTTCCATTAGCGCTATAAATGAAATAGATAAGCAAATAAGACTATTTGAGCATGCTGCCAAATCAAAAGAGAATAGGCCTAGTTTGAAAGAAATGCTTGATTCAATCTATAGCAGATTGGATGGACGAAAAACAAATCTTAAGATTCAGGCAGACGTATATCTCAAATCGGTAGATGGCAAAGAATATTTTTTCGAAATAAAATCGCCTCAACCTAATAAAGGCCAATGTCTAGAGATATTGCAGAGGTTGCTGCGTTTCTATTTGATAAAAGAAGAGAATAGAAATAATTGTTTTGCATATTTTGCAATGGGCTATAATCCCTATGGAAAAAATAGGATTGAATATAATTGGAATTTTTCTCGCAATTATTTCCCTTTAGATGAAGCTGCCCTAATAGGCCATGAATTTTGGGATCTAATTGGTGGTAAAGATACGCAGCAGGAACTATTAGATATTTATAGAGAAGTTGGCAAAGAAAAGGCCAAATATATGCTTGATTCCCTTGCTTTTGGCTTCTAGGTTTCCCCCCCTACCACCAGTCGCCGGTGGGGCCCATCAATTCGACGAAGTGGCGGAGAAGATCAAGATCGTACGCGCCTTCCATATCAAGCATCTGCTTTAATGTCGGGTATGTATCGGCGGCATTTCTATAGACACGTTTGGTCGTCATGGCATCGAAAGTATCGGCGATAGCAACAATCCGGCTGAATTCATGCATGTCAACAATATCGATACCAAAAGGATAACCGGCGCCCTGGCCCCGTTCATGGTGCTGGAGGACAGGTTTGTAGCACTCTTCGTCGATCCGGTTAGTTTCTGAGATTATTTCCACACCCCAGTTCGGATGCTGCTTGATGACGGCAAACTCATCCTGACTCAAAGATCCTTTTTTATTCAATATTTTCTGCGGGACCATCGACTTACCGACATCGTGCAGAATGGCGCCAATACCGAGATTGTGCAGGTATTTTTCATTGGTGCGGCCGATTTTCTGAGCCAGCGCGATAGAAAAAGTGCAGACATTTACAGAATGAGTATAGGTGTAATAATCGAATGAGCTTAGTTTCAAAATGTTATGAAAAGCAGCCGGGCTGCTCAGTATATATTTCATCTTATTGGCGACGAGATTTTTTACCCTTTTTATGTTTTCACCATAACGGGGGTTTTCGAAAACCTCCTGCATCATGACCGTGGCGGTTTCATAAAGAATCCCGGCTTTTTTGTTGCCGGGGATTTTGGAATCGGATAAGATTTTATCGAGATTTTTTTCGATATATTTCTGATATTTTGAGAGATCAGATTCTTTGATGTAGAGTTTCGAAATTCTGTTTTCGAGGAGATTTTTCCGGTTTTTTTCGGTAAATGGAAGATTGGCTGAGCGGTAGAGGACCTTTTCTTTGCCCACTTTTATGTACAGGTCAAAGTCGAGAATGGTCTGGATTCTCAATGATTCGAGATAGATTGGGCTAAGCTGCCTTTTTTCGGAGACTTCAGCCGATTTATTTTCCATCGGTATATTCCCGAAAATAGAAATTTATCAGAATTTTGGTTATCGGAATTTCTATTCCGATAATTTGAAAAAGTGAACTCTTATATTTTAGCCAGGCCGTGCGGACCCATGAGTTCCGCGAATGCCTTTAACAAATCGTAATCGTAATCTTCTTTTTTAATAAACATCTGCTTCAACGCCGGGAAAGTATCCATTGCCTTCTGATATACTCTTTTGGTTGTCATGGCGTCGAAGGTATCGACAATGGCGACAATTTTCGAATATTCATGCATCTCATCCAGTCCCAGCGTATTCGGGTAGCCTTCCCGGGTACCGCGTTCGTGATGCTGAAGGACCGGATAGTATGAAGGTGCATCGAGCAAATCTGTCTGAGCCAGGATTTCTACGCCCCATTTGGGATGCTTTTTCATCAATTCGAATTCCATAGGTGAAAGTTTGGTGCGCTTATTTAAGATGCGCTCTGAAATTTTGGATTTGCCGACATCATGGAGAAGCGCGCCGATTCCGAGCTGATACAGGAATTCTTCATCCTTGTGCCCCACCTGTTGGGCCAGTGCGATGGCGAAAGTGCAGACATTTACAGAATGGGTATAAGTGTAATAATCGAATGATGATATTTTCAGGAGATTGTGGAATGCGGCCTGACCCTTTAAGATGTAGCCGACCGTATTGACCACCATTGACTGTGAACGTTTAATATTTTCGCCAAAACTGGGATTGTCGATGACGTCTTTCATCAATGATTTGGAGGTTTCGTATAAAATGTTGGCTTTCCGTTCTTCGGGAATCTCGCGGTCATTTAAGATTTTATCGAGATTTTTTTCGATATACTGCTGATATTTTTCCCTGGAATTGCCTTCAACAAAAAGCACCTGGACATTGTTTTCCAGGAGTTTATCACGGGTACTCTCGGTGAAGGGCAGGTCAGCCGAACGGTAGAGAATCCTTTCTCTTCCTACTTTGATATAGAGATCAAAATTGAGGACCGAATCGATCCGAAGAGATTCGAGATAGATCGGCAAAAATTTTTGATCGGTCTTCTTGTTGAGTAGATTTATACCCATCTATATGTCTTTATATAATTGACTTATACTAGTTTAGTTATCGGTCGATTGTCCGGAAAAATTATAAAAAAAACCCCCCGGAATGGGAGAATTCCGGGGGAACCTATAGGAGGGAGAAAGGGAACCTGACTAGGGATCAGGTACCATAATTTTTTATTGTAGTCAAAACGGTATTCAGCGAAGTTGTTATATTCGAGAGCATTTTGGAATATCTCTTCAAAAGTTCGCTATACTGCCAGCGCATTTTGAAGGCATCGGATGGAAAATCAAAGAGGTCCAGAAGGGTCTTTTTATAGATTTCATCGATATAACGAATAACATAGTATGCAAAATCAGGAATGGCTGTTTCATCGATATCGCCTCTTGAGAGGCGTTCGCGGTAGATTTCGACTTTTTCCAGGACGACAGTCCCGAAACACCAGGGGGTCATTATGACGCCGAAATTGGAGCCGTCGGTATAGAAACTCCGGGTTGTTTTCTTGACGATGCTCAGGATAATTTTGCGGGCCCGATAATAGGAGAGGGTCTCGACATTTTCGGGGGAGGTTTGCTCTAATTTGTTTTCGATTTCAATAAGTTCATCAGAGCAGCGGTTATAAACATTTTCGAGGAAATTGTAATAATCATCGAAATAAACTTTAACATTTTCTGAAAGAGTATACAGGAAGTAGCCGTCGCTGTCTCTATGGACCCTCGGTTCCTGCATGTTGTCGAGTTTATCGTTCTCGAAACCGGGTTTGAACTTATTCTCAAGCATCGTATCTCCCTTTCTGGTTTGATTCCGAAGATACCTTTGAGCAAAGGGTATGCCCTTCTAATCCGGATAAAATTCGTGGCCGGCAAAAAGACCCTTCATGAATTTTTGCAGAAGATAAGACTCACAATTGCAATGAGTTACGCCACCCTTGTATGGGCCGGGGGCGATATTGTATCATTTACTTTGACAGGTTGCATGAATTTGGTCGCATTTGCATAAGTGCGGCAATTATGAATCATATTTCACATTTATGAGCGGATCGGATGGCAACGGAGATTTTGATTGGATTGGATTTATCTCTTATTAACAAGATAGAGTTAGTATTCAAGTTTTATACACCGGACTAAAAATATAATCTATGTAGGCCTATATCTCTAAACAATTTAGACATAAGGCCGATAAAAATTAAAATTAATTAACGCCGGACAAATGTCTGGAACCGTATATCTCCACCTGTTTAGGGAGGATGTGCTACATGCCAACTCGTAAAACAAGAACTGTAAAGCGCGCCGGTGCCAAGCGCACTACTCGTAAGAGTACTGCCAGGAAGCGTACGACGACGCGCAAGGCCGCTCCGAAGCGCAGAGTTGCCAAGAAGGCCGCGACGAAGAAGCGTACGACGACCCGCAAGGCTGCTCCGAAGCGCAGAGTCGCCAAGAAGGCCGCGACGAAGAAACGTACGACGACCCGCAAGGCTGCTCCGAAGCGCAGAGTCGCCAAGAAGGCCGCGA
>CAZDPY010000018.1:0-23414 GCA_964507455.1 uncultured Ignavibacteriaceae bacterium | reverse complement strand
GCCACCAGCCGGAAACGTACGACCACCCGCAAGGCCGCTCCGAAGCGCAGAGTCGCCAGGAAGGCCACCAGCCGGAAACGTACGACCACCCGCAAGGCCGCTCCGAAGCGCAGAGTCGTCAGGAAGGCTACCAGCCGGAAACGTACGGCCACCCGTCGTGCAACTTCACGCAGAAGCACTCGCAGATATAGATAATATATTTGTATTGCTTATAATTTGCCCCGTGTCGAGAATAATCGATGCGGGGTTTTCTTTTTGTTATATGTTGCCTCGTACTGTAATTCGGTATTATTTTGTTTTAAAATCTTGATAAATGGAGGCAATATGAAACGAAAACTAATCATACTTATAATTATATTGACATCAGTCGCATTACAATCATATGCGCAGGATGATATATTGGGGAAGATCCTCGATACGGTTAATTTTGATCGTACTGATCTCGGCTATAATCCCAAAGGATACTGGAGTCGATTTCCGCTTGATATTCCATACAGGTTAACATCATTCGATGATCTGTTTTCAGAGCCATTGCAAATTTATGATTATTCAAAGACGATGGCATATGCTGTCGAAAAATATATGAATCCGAATTTCATAGATACAAATTCTAACGCATTATATTATCTGACCTATTCTCTTGGAGTTGATCGTAAAATGGGTGGATTTAGGAATTATTCGGCCAATCTTATTGATGCCATCGACAATGAAAACCGGATTGAATTTGGATTAAGGCAAATTTATGGAGTTGCTTATGAAGACAGGCTGCTTTCACTGTCGGATATGGACATTGAGCTATGGAAAAGCTATTTGGAGGAGATTGATTTCGAAGAATTAAAGTTAACCGATAATGACCGGCGAATTCTAGGGCGTTTAATTATAAATATTGCAAATATTATCAGATGGCGGAACCTGGCCCTGCGGAACGGCTCTAGAGAATCACTCGAAAAAATATATGAAATATATGATCTGGCGACTACCCAAGCCGATGGGCAGAAGTATTATCCTGAGATTGATGATATTGCAAAGACAATTGATTATCCATCGATGCATTACGCGGCTTTGAAGAGTGCGGCGCTGGTGCCGCAAATTGTAGATTCATTGAAATTGTCTGGCTCTATTTGGGAATTCGATAAGATTGAATGGGATTCGCCGTACGGGAAGATAATATTGATCGGGGAGAGGTTTGGCAATTTGGACACAATTGTAGTCAGGGATGAACTTGCCATAATAGATAATGGGGGAGAGCATATATTTAAAGGGTCAATTGGTGCCACTACCGGTCTGGGTAATCCGCTGTCGATTATGATTGATATGGGCGGTGATGATATATACCTGGCTTCAGACTCACTTCCTGCCCAGGGAGCCGGCATATTGGGTATTGGCCTGCTATATGATGCAGAAGGTAATGACTTTTACGACGGGATAATCTATGCACAGGGGTGCGGGTTTTTCGGAGTTGGAATTACATTTGACAGAAATGGTGATGATAAATATGAGGCGGAGTATTCTGCGCAGGGGTGCGGTTATTTCGGGATAGGACTATGTTTTGATGCTGCCGGTAATGACAGCTTTTATGTATATGGAGACGGTCAGGGATGCGGCGGTGTTGGTGGTGGAATAGGAGTACTGGCAGATTATTCTGGTAATGATTTTTATAAGGCTGAGCCGTCACCGGAAATGGTCGATTTGGGCGATTATCATTCTGAGCATAAGATAAATGCCAATAATTCTCAGGGATTCGGCGGCGGGCGGCGGGGCGATATTACCGACGGTCATTCATGGGCCGGTGGAATGGGAGCCTTGATCGATATTGGGGGTGATGACCATTATCTTTCAGGCAATTTTACATTGGGAACGGCATACTGGTTTTCCACCGGAATTGTTTATGACGGATCAGGAGATGATGTCTATGAGTCATGCTATTTTACCCAGGGATCGGGCGCACATTTCTGTAACTCGGCTTTGATTGATGAAGGCGGCAATGATAAGCACGAACTGTATGAAACAGCCGGAGCGGCGCTTGGATTCGGCTGGGACTTTGCCAATGCGTTTCTAATAAATATCGGGGGAGACGATTCTTATCGGGCGAATATGATTTCAATAGGGCTGGCCGAACGGCGTTCCAATGCTTTTCTATTTGAAATCGGCGGAAATGACATATACCGTTTTAAAGAAGGCGCGCTGGGGTTGGGAGCAGTCGATTTCGTGAATTACTATCGAGATCTTCCGGGAACTTCTACTTATACGGTCGATGCCAAATCATTCGGTGGATTTGTGGATATCGGCGGGGAAGATAAATATATTTCGTTTACTGACAGCACGGAATCGAATCATTCGAAAGCGGCCAATAATTATCTCTGGTTAACTCCTGATATCAACAGCGATAAATTCGGCTATGACAATTATGGGACAGGTATTGATGTGGATACCGGTATTATTCCCGAAATCGAGCGATGGAGAGGTGTTAATCCTTAATTATCATGATTCCGGAGTTTCTTTTGGTTCCGCTTTTTCAGAAGGATTGTCGTCTTTGAGGAGAGTGTATTTAAGTAGTGGCGGCGTTACCAGAGTTGTAATAATTACCATGATTACGACTGCCGAGTAGGTTCCGCTGGAGATAACCGGTTCTCCTTTTAACATTAATGCCGCGCCAATCGAGGCGAAAATCAGGCCGACCTCGCCACGGGGAATCATCCCCAATCCTATTGAAATTCGGTTTACGCTTTTATCGAAAATGGCAAGCGAGCAGACCTGTTTGCCAATAATGGCGGCGATAGTCATGACGGCTGCAAAAAGAAGGATGCTGGTATCAGCGAAGGTCGTTAGATCAACACGCATACCCATGGTTACAAAGAAAATAGGAATTAAAAATATACCGATAGGTTCTATTAATTCTTCTACAGAATGTTCGCCGCGGTCAGTGAAATTGCGGTAATGGACTTTATTTAGTATCAGGCCGGCAACGAATGCTCCTACGATGGGAGCCAGTCCCATAATTTGAGCGATATAGGCCAGAAGGAAACAAACAAGGAGGGCGATTGAGAGTAAAACCCCGGAGACTCGCATCCTTCCGCCCAGTTTGAAAATGCGCGGCATCAGGGCGTTGCCGATAATAATCGCACCGACGACGAATCCGACTGCCTTGGCGACGATAATCAATATTTGTCCCGATCCTCCACCATCGGTTCCTTTGGAGGCGGCATTAATAAGACCGGTGACAACGGCTAATATTACCAATCCCATGATGTCATCTATAACCGCTGCTCCAAGAATTATTTTTGCTTCCCGGCTTTTTATTTTTCCGATGTCTTTTAGAACGCGCGCTGTAATACCAACCGAGGTAGCGGTCAGGGTGGCGGCTATAAATATATGGACATAAGTTGATGCTTCGGGAAGGAACCAGATAGCTACGCCCCATCCGAGGAAGAACGGAGCGACAACACCAAATGTCGCGACCATGAAGGACGCCGCACCGACTTTCATCATTTCTTCGATAGTAGATTCGAGCCCAACCATGAAAAGGAGAATAATTACACCCAGTTCAGCAAGAACTTCGAGTGTTACGGAGTGTTTGAATGGCTCAAAAAAGTCCAGCCCGAAAAGAGTCATATTGCCGATCAGCATCCCGATCACCAGTTCGCCCAAGACGGCCGGTTGTTTGAACCGTTCGAGAAGGTCACCTCCAAGTTTGGCCGCCAATAGGATAATAATCAACCCGAGAAGGACTTCAGCAACTTCTTTACTTCCATGCCCGGCAGCTTCTTCGCCATGCTCTCCGTCTTCACCATGAGCCCCGGCAGGCATATGTGATGTGTCAGCTTCCGCCTGATATGGATCGTGGGTATCCTCGGCTGTCAATGTTGTTATATCGCCCTCGGCAGCCGCTGTGTCATAAACTGTATCATTGGTGTCTGTGCCCAGAGCAAAATTGTAAAGTAAATAGCCCAGAATAAGGCCGATTATGATTATTGTTCGCTTGTTGGTTAAAAGGCGCGGCAAAACAGCATCTCCCCACATGAGGTTTAAAGATTCGTTGAAAATAAGCTAAAGTGTCTATTTTGACAAGCAGAAATTGGGAAAGTACTGTTAATAAAAAAACCCGCCAAAAGGCGGGTTTTTAGAATAATTATATTATCTTACAATCTCACGGGCGGGCTCTTTTAAGACATTGCCGGGGAAAGATTGGCGTTCAGCTTTTTCAAGGTATAGGCGTTCCAGAGAGAAATATAGTTCGGCCAGTTGCTCGTTGGCCTCGGTGAGAATGTCTATTATATCGCCGATATCCAGTTCGAGGTATTCGGCCAGTTTAATGGATTGTACGAGCGATTCTTTGCGGATGCGGTTGGTTGCTTCCATTTCCATCTGAAGTTTTTCGCAGGCTTTCTGGATGAACATAATATTACTCTCGACATCCTGATGGTAATTATCGAACGGTCCAAGGGTAAGTCGGTCGGCCAGTGAGACAATGTTGTTGAGTATCGCTTCTTCGGGGATCATCGTTTGATCGTTTAAAGCATGATGATTGCCGATCGAAAATGCAAGCGGAGCCGGAAGCTTCCAGGTGTCGGCCAGTTCACGTCCGACATCACAATGATTAAACCCGAATTCTTTTTCTTCGATTTCCAGAAGTTCGTGCTTTTCGACATTCGGCTGGCTGACCATATCGGCGTAACGTGCTTTGAAATGCAGAAGCATTAGAATAATGCCGACGTCGTGCAAAATCCCGGCCACAAAAGCTTCTTCCGGTTCTTTAAAACCGGCCTCGGCAGATATTGACCGGGCATTGGTCGCGGTTTCAATAAGATGTCTCCAGATCCGGCGGACATCCAGTTTTTCGGCAATTTCTTTTTCCGGAAGCATTCCGAATACAGAACTGCTGAGGGTTAGCATACGGATGCTGTTAAGGCCCATGACCATGACAGCTTCGCTAATTTTCGTGACTTTTCTTCGCCGGGCATAGTGGGATGAGTTGACCATCTTTAAGACTCGAGTGGTCAGCGAAACATCCTTTGAAATTATCTCGGCGATATCATCAGCGCCGGCAGTAGGATCATTGATTACATTTAGCACTGCCGCCAGAGTCTGCGGAAGAGCTCCGATTTGAGTAATATTCTGAATCACTTCTTTCGGTGATTTTGCTGTCATACAGGGAATCCTTTCGAACTTCTTTAATAGAGTATATCGGTTAAATATGGGCAGGGATTAATACGAAAAAAATTGCATATCGGCCAACAATGAGTTATGACCGGGGGAGTAGTCTATGGCTATCCAACAATCTTTAAACGGGCGTATTTGGCCATTATTTTTTTGGAGCCAATACCCTGAAAATGAATCTCCAGCCGCATGGTTTCCCCGGCACCTTCGACCTTTATTACTCTGCCGCGACCAAAAGTAGGATGCTGTACTATGCGGCCCTCACGCATGATTTCCTCTTCTTCGTATTCATAACGATAACCAGTATCCTCAGTTTTTTCTTTGCCGACAAATGTATGCGCCGGTGTTTCACTTCGAAACCCAACCCGATGCCGGGAGCGGAGGTCACTTCGTTTTACGAGTGAGGGTGGAAGTTCTTTTAGAAACCGGGAAGGTATCGATTCAACCTGTCCGAATCGGTTTCGAATAGTCGCCAGCGAAAGTTGCAGACTTTTCCTGGCACGTGTTGCGCCAACATAGAAAAGCCGCCGTTCCTCTTCGAGCTCCATCTGCTTGTCGATGGTCCTTGCCAAAGGAAAAAGGCCTTCTTCGAGGCCGACAATATAGACCGAATCGAATTCGAGCCCTTTGGCGGAATGGAGGGTCATCAGGGTTAATTTTTCGTCGAGTTCCTGATATGAGTCAAGGTCGGTATAGAGAGAGATTTCGGCCAGAAAATTATCCAGAGTCGGTTCCGGTGAGGCGGTGGCAAATTCACGAGCCGCGGCGATAAACTCCTCAATATTTTCTACCCGACCCTGACCGACAAGAGGGTCCTCATCGAGTAAATATTCATTCAGGTGCAGTTTATCGATCAATTCCTGAGTGATTTCTGCGATATCTTCGGTTTTTTTCTTCTCCTGAAATGGCTCGATTAGTTTAGCAAAACTGCTTATCAGTTTTGTGGGGCGAGGACCGAGTTCTTCGATTTCTTCGACCCGTTTGGCTGATTCGTATAATGAAATATTATGTAATCGTGCAAATGAGATTAATTTGGCGACCGACACTTCACCAATGCCACGGCGTGGAAAATTTATGATGCGTTGGAAAGAGACATCATCGGATGGATTGGCAATTAATTTCTGGTATGCCATCAGGTCTTTGATTTCTTTTCGCTGGTAGAACGAAACACCGCCAATAATCTGGTATGGTATATTTTTTCTTCTTAAGAATTCTTCAAAAGCTCGTGATTGCGCATTTGTGCGGTAGAGAATAACAGTTTCGTTTAGCGAATGCTTTTGGAGGTTTTCTTCGATATCCATCACGACGGCCGATGCTTCATCCGAGGCATTATCAGCGATGAATAGTTTTAAGAGATCACCTGATTTGGTTTCGGTCCAGAGTGTTTTCCCTTTCCGAGATAGATTATTGGCAATAACGGCTGAAGCGGCGTTGAGGATTATTTCGGTGGAACGGTAATTTTGTTCCAGTTTGATAACCTTTGCCCCGGGGAAATCTTTTTCGAAATTCAGGATATTGGTAATATCCGCCCCGCGCCAGCCGTAGATGGACTGGTCTTCATCGCCGACAACGCAGATGTTTTTATGTTCGCCCGTAAGGTATTTCAATAACTGATATTGAGTGTGGTTTGTATCCTGGTATTCGTCGACCATGATATATTTAAACCGCTGTCTGTATTTTTCGCGGACCTCATTATTGGTGGCGAGAAGTTTAACGGCCAGCCCGAGGAGATCGTCGAAGTCCATGGCTCCGCATGATTGAAGCCTGTCCTGATATAGTTTATAGACCTGAGCAATTCTTGTTTCGAAATAGCCCGAGGCCTTTTTGGCAAAGGTGTCCGGGCTTTCCATTCGGTTTTTGGCGGCCGATATTTTTCTTCGGAGCGACTGCGGTGGAAACTGCCCTCGCGACAGGGTTAGTTCATCAAGACAGTTCTTTATAAGTGCCTTTGAGTCATCTTCGTCGAATATAGTAAAATTACTCGGATAGCCTACATATTCGGCTTCGCGTCTTAGAAGGCGGTTACAGAATGAATGGAAAGTAGAAACATTTAGGCTGAATATGTCCTGTCCCAGAAGTTTGCTGATGCGCTCTTTCATTTCGTTGGCAGCCTTGTTCGTAAATGTCACTGCCAGAATATTATGCGGAGCGGCCAGCCTTTTGCCAAGGATATAGGCAACCCTGCTGGTGAGGACACGGGTTTTGCCACTGCCGGCACCGGCGATAACCAGAAGGGGGCCCTCGGTGGTTGTAACAGCTTCCAGCTGGGCAGGATTTAGATTTTTAAGGATATGTTCCATGCTTTTTAATGGAGCTTGTCAGCAGTTATTCGCCGTCTAATTTGTAAGATACCTTACAATGACTGAAAAAATAAGGCGGCTCAAATACAGAGCCGCCCGAGATTTTATATAACTCCAATCGATTATTCAAAAGCGCCTATTGCTTCGTCGACAGAATCGGCGGTCTTGAATATGGTCACCAGGCGGGTGATGGTAAGGAGTGACTGAATCGATTTGGTTACATTGGCCAGAATCAACTGTCCATCGTTGTTTTTCATGGTCGTCAAAGCCGAAATCAACATACCCAGACCAACTGAACTCATCCAGTCTACTTTGGCCAGATCGACGATGACCTTTTTGCGGCCAGAACTGACATATTCGTGAAGTTTGCCGTGGAACTGAGTGGCATCGGGACCGCCCATCACTTTGCCCTCAAGGGCAATAATGACGACATCATCCTTTACCTGATCGCTAATCTTCATATCCGACACTCCAAAATTTATATGGTTTTATATTTTCCTCAATTTATCGAAACATCGATGAATCAGACACTCATACTAAACAGGTTGACCTGAAAAATCAAGAAAAAGTTGTCAAATTGTTTCGGCATGTGATTTAAGAACTATTCTATCTTTTTGAAATATTGTTCCCGGTCTTCTTTTTTAACACTGCCTTTAGGAATGTCAAGGACCTCAATCACCGTCGGTCTCGATCCCATAACGGCAATAACATCGCCGAGTTTTACTTCATAAGCTGGTTTGGCTTTCTGACCGTTAACCTTTATCATGCTCTTATCGGCGATTTCCTTGGCCATGGTTCGTCGTTTTATAACACCGATTCGGGAGAGAAACTGATCGAGCCGCATATTATCCCTGGTTAATATCCCGGATTTCGACATAGGTCTTGGCCCGAATTTGTTCGAGCCATTCATCGATATACTCGCCAGTTTTGGACTGACGGACCATTTCTTTTATCTTATCATAGTCTTCTTCGATCGTAAAGGTCTTGGCTTCCTGCCAGTCAAGCTTTTTAAGTATATGGAGACCGTATTCGGTTCTAACGGGGCCGTAAACATCGCCGATTTCCTGCAAACTGTCGAGCGCGTCCTGGAAAGCTGAAGGCAGATCTTTAACCGCGAACCATCCGAGGACACCTCCGCTGGCCCGAGTGTCATCATCGGCCGAATATGTCTTGGCCAGTTCCTTAAAATCGGCATCTTGTTCTATTTCATTTACCAGCGAATCAACCAACCGGTAGCTCAAGGCCGAATCGGCCGGTGTCGGTCGCAGTTCGAATAATATATGGCGGAAACGTGATTTGTCGCCGCGGACATCCTCACATTTAATAATGTGGAAACCGAGCTCAGTTTGCACAACGCCGGAAATATCGCCGGGGCTTAAATTGAATGCTACCTTGGCGAATTCAGGGAGAACATCATCGCGGGAAACAAATCCGATATCACCACCGGTAAGTGCCACCTGACCGGTTGAATGGCGGGTAGCGAGAGTGGCAAAGTCAGCACCCGAAGCGGCCTGGGTACGGACTTTTTCGGCCATTTGCCGGACCGAGTCGACCGTATGACCGGAGGGCTGGAAGGTAATCAGAATGTGCGCCAGCCTGACCGCCTGCGGTTGAGTCGGAAGCGAGTCCTTGTGGATTTTGTAGAACTCCTCAACTTCCTGACGGGAGATCGAGATATTTGAGATTTTTGAGCTGACCAGACGCTGCTTCAGCAATTGATTTTTTATTTCCGGGCGCATTTTCTTCTTGAATGATCGAAGATTCATACCCTCAGCCCGAAGTTGTCTCAGGAATTCATTTTCGGTTTCGAATTGGGAGGCTATCTGAGCGATATGGTCTTCCAGAGCCTGATCAACTTCTTCCTCCGACACCCTAATCACGGTATCTTTTTGCGCCTCAATCAAGAAAAGCTTCTCATTTACCATCTGATTTAAAATATCCTGCTGGAGTTGCAGTAGTTCCCGTTCTGATTCAGGGCGAATTCCGTTCTGAATTGCAACCAGCTGCATTTGGGCGGCAAGCTCCGAAGCAAGAATGGGGTCTCTTCCGACTACCGCGACAATCTGTTCGACCGGTTCCTGGGCTGTAATAGTCGGGGCAACTATCAAAAGGCAGAGTACTATCAATATAAAACTGGTAACTTTATTCGACATATTTCCCTCGATTAAGATTCTTCGTATTTGGCTTTATTAATACCGGCCCTTACGGCATTCTCGTAAATTCTGATATTCGCATCCTCGCGTTTTTCTACCACCCATTGCTCAAAAGCATCACGCCGTTTTTGTTTCTCGAGAGTATCATAAATCTGCGGCTTTACCATCAAGAAGTCTTTAACCGTGGACGGTTTTCTATCGGCAACAAAAATAATTGACCATTTACCGCCGACCTGAACAGGTCCGCCAACTTCGCCAACTTCAATATTTTCCACGGCGCGGAAAAGACGAGGATAAAATCGTTCTTCCACCCAACCCATATCGCCGCTAACAGCCTTTTTCCCGCTGCGGACAGTATGCTTGGCGGCAATTGATTTAAATTTTGTGAGGGTGCCGACCTTATTCACATAGGTCTTGGCCATATTATAATCGTTGAACATTATCTCATAAAGATGGACTTTTTCAGGAATCATAAATTCGTCCTGATGTTCTTCGTAATACTGACGCATTTCACCTTCATCCGGTTCACCGGGGTACTGTATGGAGTCGTTTTCCATAATATCAGCCATAGCGATTTCTTTGAACCGTCTAATTTTCCGCTTGAACTCCTTATCATTTTCAAGCCCTAAAGCGCGTGCTTCAGACGCCAGAATATCCTCGAATTTCAACTGGAATATTATATTTTTTAATCCCTCGTAATTATCAAAATCGGGCAGGAGCCTGGAATCGACGTTTTTACTTCGAATCATGCCCAGGTACTGACCGAGAGTAATCTGGCCGCCATCCCAACTTGCCAGGACAAGCTCACGTTCGTGGCGATCGAGCTGGGCAATATCGAAATCATTCCGCGGCATCGTTTCCAGAAGACCCGGAGGGTAGAGCGTTTCACGTTTATGCAGGAGATACTCGCAGGTAATTGTGTCGACTTTTACCTGGTACTTGTCCTGGAGCTCAGTGCGATACTCCTGCAGCCGCTGACCTCGGAGGCGTGATTCCAATGCATCTCTTATTTTATCTTTTTCTTTATCAAATGAGCCGCGCAGGTCATTGGGGACGCGATCGATTACTTTGGCTATATGCCAGCCAAATCTGGTCTTAAACGGTTCAGATATTTGACCTGGTTCCAGTTTGAAAACTTCTTCCTGGAACGCGGGTTCCATTTGTCCCCATGTGAAATATCCCAAATCGCCCTGGTTGGTCGAAACTGACGGATCAGTGGAATGTTCGACGGCCATTTTCTGGAAATTGGCACCATTGTTGAGCGAATCGAGAATAGCATTGGCTGTTTCTTCATCCTCGACAAGAATATGTGAGGCCTGGACTTTGTATTCCAGTTTATCATAATGATCCCTCACATCCTGCTCGGTGACATCGATTTTATCGAGGATCTGGCGCTGGTAGAGTAGATCCAAAAGGAATTGATCCCTGTTAGCCAGAACAATGCGGTTTATTTCTTCGAGGTCGTCGATATTCCTCTGATATGCTTCCTGAACCAGAAGTTGTTGTATTACAAGACTATCAAGTATATCAAGGCGGGTTTCGAATTCTTCCTCGAAAGAGTTAAAATTGTAACGTCCTCGTTCAAAAATTTCATCTAAATCTTTGACCGAAATTGCATCACCGTTGACTTTTGCCACGATGTCGGAATCTGTTGAGCCGCAGCCTGTAATACTCAAAATTAATGCAGCTCCAAAAACGATCAGCAGGTAATTTATCACTCTTTTTTTCATGTCCTCCACTACCCCATAAGTTATTTATTTCTCTGATGCTTATACTATTAGATCTTTTATATGTTCCTCCTGGGTAACAGCTAAAAACTATACTATTAAAGGCTAAATTTGGCAAGGTCTTTTTGTCTGTATAAAAAGCAGGGCTTATTTGAAGAATATCCAAATAGTGAGGAGTTTGGAAAATTCTTTACAAAAAAACCTTACTAATCTCCGGGAAATTGTTTACATTGGTTTTCGGTCAAAATTTAAGGGAAAATATATGACGACAAAAATAAAATACGGCGATGAGAAAATAGAAATAAAGCCAATACTCCCTATCATAGTCTTGAGGGATATGGTAATTTTCCCCAATATGGTATATCCGCTCATGGTCGGGAGACCATTTACTATCACGGCGCTTCAGGAAGCGATGATTCTCGATAAGCAGGTCTTTCTGTGCGCTCAACAAAGTCCCGATCTGGAGCATCCAAGTCCATCAGAATTGCACAAAACCGGCGTCGTGGCGAGGATTCTTCAGGTCATGAAACTCCCTAACGGGACTATGAAAGTTTTGGTCGAGGGTATTGCACGCGCCAAAATTAAATCGGTCAAAAAGGGTGACGGATTCTACAATGCGCGGATTGAAATTGCACCGGTCAAATCCGGCAAAGACCGTGAGATTGAGGCTTTATCACGGAAGGTACGGGAGTTGTTTTCGGAGTATGTGTATCTTAATCGGCGAGTGCCGGATGAAGTTCTTCTGGCTTTTTCGGCAATTGAGGATTATCAGCGGTTGGCCGATATGATATCGGCTCATCTGATTTTAAAAATGGAAACAAGACAGAGTATAATCGAGCTCGATACAACTCGCAAGCAGTTCGAGAAACTCGCCCATATTTTGCAGAGCGAAATTGAGATTTTAAAAATTGAGCAAAAAATCGATGGCTCGGTAAGGGAAGAATTATCCCGGGATCAGAAAGAGTTTTACCTTCAAAAACAATTGAAGGTAATCAAGGAAGAACTGGGGCAGGGCGATGAGATGGCCAACGAAGTTGATGATCTGTACGAAAAACTCGATGAATTGAATGCTCCCGAAGAGGTCAGGGAGCGTTGCGAAGAAGAAATAAAGAGGCTGGCCAGAATGCATCCATATTCGGCCGAATCAACAGTCGTACGCGGTTATGTGGAATGGATTCTGGGACTTCCGTGGCAGGTGTATACCGAAGACAGGTCGAATTTCGAGGAAGTCAAATCGATTCTCGATGGCGATCATTATGGACTCCAAAAGCCGAAAAAGAGAATACTGGAACATCTGGCGGTGATGAAAGTCGCCGGTAGAGTAAAGGGGCCAATTCTTTGTTTTGTCGGCCCGCCCGGAGTCGGGAAAACTTCGCTCGGGCGATCAATTGCACGGGCGCTGAACAGGAAATTTGTCAGGATGTCGCTCGGCGGAGTGCATGATGAAGCAGAAATAAGGGGACATCGACGGACATACATCGGTTCCCTTCCGGGAAGAATAATACAGTCAATGAAAAAGGCTGACTCATCCAACCCGGTTTTCCTGCTCGATGAAGTTGATAAACTGGGACGCGATTTCAGGGGCGATCCCTCGGCGGCCCTTCTTGAAGTGCTTGATCCGGAACAGAACTCGACGTTTGCCGATAATTACCTTGAACTCGAATATGATCTTTCCCAAGTGCTTTTTATAACAACGGCCAACTCTTTGGCAGGAATACCTCCGGCTCTCATGGACAGGATGGAGATAATCCGTCTCCCGGGATATATGGAGCATGAAAAAATAAAAATTGTTCGCGGGTATTTACTTCCCAAGCAGATAAAGGAAATGGGGCTTGGCGGAATGGCGGTTGAATTTACGGACTCGGCATTGTATGAAATCATACGTAATTACACGCGTGAATCGGGCGTACGCGAGGTGGAACGCAAGCTTGCGGCCATTTTGAGGAAAATCGCCCAAATGATAGCTGAAGGTTCGAAGCGGAAGAAATTCAAGATCGGGCCCAAAAAAGTCGCCGAAATGCTTGGTCCCCAGCAGTATTTGTACGCCGAAGTCAAGCTCCGGCCCAAGCCGGGTTATGCAGTCGGGCTGGCCTGGACAGAATCAGGCGGAGAGGTACTTCCGATAGAGGTCAACCTTATGCGCGGTTCGGGGAAATTAAACCTGACCGGGAAGCTTGGCGAGGTTATGCAGGAATCGGCCTCGGCCGGATTGTCTTTTATTAGAAGCCGGGCGTCGAATTACGGCATTGATGATAAGTTTTACGATAACATGGAAATCCATGTGCATGTGCCCGAGGGTTCGGTGCCCAAGGACGGTCCTTCAGCCGGGATTACCATGCTTATTGCGATGCTATCATCGCTTACCAATAAAGCGGTTCGTCCGAAACTGGGTATGACCGGCGAAGTTACTCTCGGAGGAGATGTGCTGCCTATCGGAGGTCTTAACGAGAAACTCCTCGCAGCGAAACGAGCCGGAATTACCGATGTTATAATTCCACATAAGAATAAAAAAGATATCCCGGAGCTGCCCGAGGAACTTCGTGACGGATTGAATCTTATCCCTGTAAAGCAGGTGGAGGATGCCATTAAAATCGCCTTTGACGGGATAGAAGCAAATAGGGGTAGAAAAAGGAGCCCTGCGAAAAAGAAAAAATAAACTTGTGCCGCAGATGTAATATTTGTTATACTTGTCCGGTTCGCAATATTAAGCAAAGATAATTCAATGGCGTTAAATGCGACATTTGTCGGGTCCTATGCAGATGCCCGAAGTATTCCATCCGATAATCGTCCTCAAATAGCATTTGCCGGGCGATCCAATGTAGGTAAATCGACTCTTCTAAATAAAATAGTGGGGCAAAAAAGACTGGCGAAAACATCAAAAACGCCGGGTCGAACAAGACAGCTTAATTTTTTTCTTATAGATGATAAATATTATTTCGTTGACCTTCCCGGATACGGATATGCTAAAGCGTCGGCCAAAGATATTGAGGCCTGGAACCGACTGACTGATAATTATCTCGAGCAGGCCGCATATTTAAAAGGATTGGTTTTTCTGGTCGATTGCCGGCGGGAACCCAATGAAGATGACATGATGATGCTCGATTGGCTGGAGAGTAAGGAAATCGATTTTGTCATTGTTATGACCAAGGCGGATAAGTTGAGCAAAAGCAAATTAATTAATCAGGTAAAAAAGATTTCTAACGCATTCGGTGTTGAACCGATTCCCTTTTCGGCTATATCCGGTATCGGGAAACGCGAACTGCTTCGCTGGATTGAAGCGATGGTTGGAAAATAAGCAAATACAGGAATATATTTATGGGCAAAAATGTAATAGTAGTCGGCTGCCAGTGGGGAGATGAAGGTAAGGGAAAAGTCGTTGATCTTCTGGCGGAGAAATCGGAAATAATAGTCCGCTTTCAGGGGGGCGCCAATGCCGGGCATACAATTCACGCCAACGGCAAGAAGTTTATTCTACACCTGATACCGTCGGGTATTATACATCCGGGCAAAATCTGCTATATCGGCAATGGAGTAGTTATGGACCCATTCGGTGTTTTGGAGGAACTGGAAACACTGAAAAATGAGGGGATCGAAACCGAGGGACGGTTGTTTATTTCATCTTTGGCCAATCTGGTTTTGCCGTATCATAAACTTATTGATGCCATTGACGAAAAAAGACGCGGGGGAGATGGAATAGGGACAACTTTGCGAGGAATCGGACCGGCTTACCGTGATAAGGTCGGGCGTTTCGGGATCCGGCTGTGCGATCTATATAAGCCTGAGTCTCTTAAAGAAAAATTGTGCATGTATAAGAATTTTCGCGCAGAATATTTAGCTGATGTCACTGATGAACGAGCGGACATGGATAAAATTTATAATGATCTTTTGAAAATTGCGCCGGTCTTTGAGCCGATGATAAAAAATGTCTCACTGGATATTATGAAGCACCATAAGGATGGCAAATCGATTTTGTTCGAAGGTGCCCAGGGTGCAATGCTCGATGTTGACTTGGGGACGTATCCATTCGCGACATCATCGAATACTACTGTCGGCGGGGCGATGACCGGTCTGGGGATAGGGCCGAAAATTTTCGATGAAATCATCGGAGTTGTCAAGGCCTATACGACGCGGGTTGGCAGCGGGCCTTTTCCGACAGAGCTTTTCGATGAAACCGGAAAGCGGCTCCGTGACAACGGCAGCGAATACGGTTCGACTACAGGACGGCCGCGGCGAACCGGCTGGCTTGACTTGGTAGCGCTGCGCCATGCCTGCCGGATTAACGGTATCGAGAAAATTGCGATTACCAAGCTTGATGTTCTGGATGATTTTAATAAGATAAAAATTTGCACCGAATATTTGCTTGAGGGTGAGAAACTTACCGAGGTTCCTCTTGATCTGGCCGATTTATGGAAAGTTAAGCCGGTTTACGATGAATTTGATGGGTGGAACTCCAGTACGGTAAATATTAATAAATTCGATGAACTACCCGATAACGCAAAAAAGTATTTGGGTTTTATTGCTCGTGAACTTCAGGTTGATATTTGTTTGGTTTCCACCGGAGCTCGCCGCGAAGAGACAATAATTGTCTAACTGTATCTACAGAATTGTTTCCTGTATTATAATTTATTATTGAATTATAAGAGGACAATTATTATATTGTATGCTTCAAAGGGGCTAATAAGACATCATTGGATTGGATTGCGTATGAGCTTGCAGGGTGAACACTACCTCCGGTTAGCCTATCAATGTCTGTTCGGGGGGCTAATATGAGGGCCGAAACAAGAGCATTAGTTATTTCCATCATTTTGGGTGTTGCGGCCTGGTTTGTCGATGCATTCCTCGATTATGCATTTTTTATAAAAGGCAATTTCTGGGACCTTCTTATTCTGGATATCCCCTCTCACGAAATTTATATACGATTATTAATTCTCGCGGCATTTATTGTCTTCGGCGTAATCGTACATTTTGAAATTAGTGCCAAAAGACTGGCATCGGCGGCAGAGCGAGAAAGCCGGGAATGGCTGGCGACAACTTTGCGGAGTATTGGTGATGCTGTAATTGCCACTGATATCGATGGTATTATTACTTTTATTAATCCGGTTGCAGGGAAGCTGACCGGGTACAGGCTGGAAGAGGCGGTTGGTTGCCCGCTCGAGAAGGTATTTAATATTGTCAATGAGGAAACTCGTGAAAAAGTAGAAAATCCCGCCCGGAAAGTTATGGAAACCGGTGAAATTGTAGGTCTGGCCAACCATACGGTTTTAATTTCGCGTGGAGGACAGGAATATAACATCGATGACAGCGGTGCCCCTATCAAGGATGACAAAGGCGGTATTATTGGAGTCGTAATTGTATTCAGTGATATTACCGAGAAGCGCCTTGCGGATAAAAGACTGAATCATCTAAATACTGTCCTGCGTGCGATCCGCAATGTCAATCAACTGATAACCAATGAGAAGGATGTCCGGAGACTAATCGACAGGACCTGCAAACTTCTCGTAGAAGGTCGGGGTTTTAATCATGCCTGGATAGCTCTTCTCGATAATGATCTGAATTGGAAAATGGGAGCCCAGGCAAGGGTAGAGGGCGGCCTCGAGAGGGTTAAAGAGCTCTTTGCCGGTGAGAATTTTCCAGCCTGCTGTCGGGAAGCATTAAAAAACAAGAATGTCCATGTGTTTAAAAATCCTCCCAAGGACTGCGAGGGTTGTTTCCTGCGTGCTTCATATGATGATAGGGCTGCCTTTTCAATAAAACTGATCCATAATGACTATTTCTTCGGAATTTTGACTGTCTCGGTACCGAGGATTCTTGCATATGATTCCGAGGAGTTATCATTGTTTGAAGAAGTTGCCGATGATATCGCCTTTGCCCTTTATAATTTGGAACTCGAAGAGAGAGAAAGACAGTCCCGTGCGGCACTTGAAGAGAGCGAGGAGTTTCATCGAATAATTATTGGGTCGATTTCCGATGCTGTATTCCTGGCCAAATCTAATGGTGATCTAACCTATGTATGCCCTAATACCCGATTCATTTTTGGATACACTCATAAAGAAGTGCAGGAGATGGGAAATATAGGTAAATTGCTGGGAGATGAAATATATGATCCCGCCAAACTCTCTAAATCAAAAGAAATAGCCAATATTGAGCGTCAGATCACAGATAAGAATGGGAAGCTTCACCATCTGCTGGTGAATGTCAAGTCTGTTGATATAAAAGGTTCGACTGTCCTTTATACCTGCCGTGATGTCACCGAACGCGTTGAATCAAGGGTTGCCTTGCATCGGGCGGAAGAGCGAGTGCGCGCTTTTATTGAATCAGCCGATGATATGATTTATTTCCAGGGGCTCGATGGTTCCCTTTTGATGCTGAACTCGGCCAATGCCGAAATCACCGGTTATTCAATGGAAGAATTTGAAAAGGACCCTCTGCTCTGGCAAAAGCTTGTTCATCCCGATGACCTGGAAGAGGCCAAGGAGTTTTTTGAAAGACATCCGGAAGGGGTCGAATCTTATGAAACGGAGTACCGCTTAAAAACCAAAGAAGGCAATTGGAAATGGATTAGCTCTCGCATGGCTGCCGCGAAGGATAATCAGGGCAATATAGTCGGGTATAACTGTATTGATCGTGATATCACCCGGATAAAGGAGACGGAGAATGAGCTAAAGGAGAGTGAAAGTAGATTCAGGACTCTTTTTGAAGCGGCCGGGGATGCCATTTTTATAATGCATGGTGAGAAATTTGTTGATTGTAATGCGAAAACGCTCGAAGTGTACCAGTGTAAAAGAGATGAAATTGTCGGTCATACTCCTTTTGAATATTCACCCGCCGTTCAGCCTGACGGGCGTGATACGCGGGAAAAAGCTCTGGAGAAGTTGAATGGAGCCCTTGACGGAAAAGCCCAGTTTTTCGAATGGCGTCATATTCGCGGCGACGGGGAGGAGTTTGACGCGGAAGTTACGCTGAATGCTGTAAAGATTGAAGGAAAGCAGTATATTCACGCAATTGTCCGGGATATTACGGAACGCAAACGGGCTGAAAAAGCACTCGCCGCCGAAAAAGAGCGGTTAGCGGTGACGCTGGAGTCAATAGGTGACGGTGTTATTGCGACAGATACAAACGGAAGAGTCTTAATAATAAATGCAGTGGCGGAAAACCTGACCGGTTGGAAATCTGAGGATGCTTTTGGAAGGCCTCTGAATGAGATATTCCATATTATTAATGAAATTACTCGTGAAAAATGTGTAAATCCGGTCGAGAAGGTGCTTCGGACAAAAGAAACGATAACCCTGGCCAACCATACAGTGCTCGTATCGCGTGACGGTACAGAACGGGTAATTGCCGATAGCGGGGCCCCGATTTTTGATAGCGATGGAAATGTAATAGGTGTCGTACTGGTATTCCGAGATGTAACAGAAACACGACGGTTGCAGGATTTCGCGACTCGTGCGCAGCGGCTCGAAACGGCGGGGCGTATCGCAAGCCAGGTGGCGCATGATTTTAATAATTTGCTGGGGCCGCTGGTGGCATTTCCTGATCTGGCACGAGACGAACTTCCCGAAGGTCATATTGTCCTTGAGTACCTGGAGTCAATGGAAAAATCAGCTAAGAAAATCGCCGATATTAATCAGCAACTGCTGACACTGGGACGCCGCGGTCACTATGGTCAAGTTCCTCTCAATTTGAATGAAGTTGTTAAAGATGTTATCGCAAATCTCGAAATTCCTGAAACAGTAGAGGTGACTACTGATCTGGCAGATAATCTAATTAATGTCAAGGGGGGAGAAGCGCAGATACATCGGATATTTATAAATATTGTTCATAATGCACTTGATGCAATGCCTCGCGGAGGAAATTTAACCGTAAAAAGCGAAAACTATTATGTTGAGGATTCCCTGGGGAAATATGATTTTATTCCTAAAGGTGAGTACGTCAAAGTCACCATTTCGGATTCTGGAAGCGGTATTCCCGGGAATGTTATGCATAAAATTTTCGATCCTTTCTTCACGACCAAATCAACCGATAAGAAAAGGGGTTCGGGGCTCGGGCTCTCGGTTGTGCATGCAGTTATGGAAGATCATGGCGGCTATATTGATATCGATACCGAGCTTGGGGAAGGAACCAGTTTCTATCTCTATTTCCCGATAACTCGCGATGAGATGGAGCTTCCTATAGATGAGAGTATCGCCGGCGGTGATGAGGAGATTCTAGTCGTCGATGATGATCCGATTCAGCTTGAAGTCTCGAGCAGATTGATGGCAAAACTGGGATATAAGGTTCGTACAGTTAAAAGCGGCAAATTGGCGGTTGAAGAATGCTGCGAAAATTCCTATGACCTTGTCGTCCTCGATATGATAATGCCCGGCGGTATCGACGGGACGGAAACGTATGAAAAGATTCTTGAGAAAAATCCAGAACAAAAAGCGGTAATAGTTTCTGGCTTCGCGCGGACCGACAGGGTAAAGAAAGCACTTGATTTGGGTGCCTCTGCTTACATAAGAAAGCCGCTGACAATCAAATCTATCGCGATTGCGGTTAGAAAAGCGCTTGATCAGCCCAGAATATCTTCATCCAAGAAGTAATATCCACATAATTCGCTCATATTTTCGCATCTTCCGACGAAATCGGAGGTTGTCCTGTTATGTCATAAGTTATTGTCATATCATTATATAATACAATAGTACAGAAGCTGGTCGTATATTTATACGAATTATTTATCTTAGCTATGCCGGGCTGGAATGATTTTAAATATATTTTTGGTTGTCTTACAAGGAGTTACGGAGAAGATACAATCTTGGTAAAGACTTTTGGCATTTTCATTGCTTTAAAATTGGGTAATTATGCAAAACGGTCGCCTACATCTCCAATACCCAAACGCCTTGTAGGCAGCCGTTAAGCAGGTTGACATCTTCTTTTTCTCGAGGCAGGGAGACCCGCTTAAGAGGGGGGCGGGTCTCCTGTTTATTTTTATCTGATTTTATGACGGTTAATGCTCTTTGTTTTTGCAAAGCTTTTTTGTTATTTATCCAAATAAATTATACTTCAGAAAGGGGAATATATGCGTTCACTTACAGATAAGGTCGTTGTTGTGACCGGTGCCAGCCGGGGAATCGGGGCCGCCATCGCCAAACATTTTGTTTCCGAAGGAGCCATCGTCGTTTTTGCCGCCAGAAATAAGACGAGACTTCAGAGGTCATTTAAAAATTCAGCCGCTATGAAAGAGCGCTCTTTGATAATTTCGGGTGATGTTTCCTCCGGGCGCCATATGAAAAAAATGATATCACAGACTGTCAAACAATTTGGACGTATTGATATTTTTGTCAATAATGCCGGTATCGGGACTCATAAGCCGGTCGAAAGGGTCTCTGAGAAAGATTTCGATACTATTATGAATACTAATCTCAAGGCAGTCTATCTTTCATTTCGAGAGTTAATTCCATTATACAAAAAGCAAAAGGGGGGGCAGATTATAAATATATCATCAGGTGCAGCCCGAACCGGACATCCGGGACTAGCCGTTTATGCGGCTTCCAAAGCGGCAGTAAATGTCCTGTCGGAATCGGCGGCAGGTGAGGTCAGAAATGATAATATCAAGATATCGGTACTGTCCCCGGCATCTACCGATACCGGGCTGATGTCCAATATGCATCGTAAATCGAAAACTCCATCGCGGGCATCAAAGAAACTTACGGTTGATGAAGTAGCCGAAGCGGTTATATTCATTGCCAAACAAAACAAGAATGCCTGGACATCAATGGCAGACATTCGTCCGCTTTCTGTAAAGAAGTAGCCTAAGATAAAATGCCCGGAATCCACGCCATATTTGCCGGTAATGATCGCCAGCCGGTTATTGAAAGATCGGCCGAGGATGATTTGATCCTTCGGGAAAACTACACGATTACCCGGCATATAAAAAATGATCATGTCAATATAATCAGTTCAAGCTATCCGGGCTATCCAATATCTGGATGGGAGACCGATGATTATTTCATAATAATGGAAGGAATGATATACAATATTGTGCCTTCTGAACTGGAAAAATCGTTGATAAACCTCGCGACTCAATATGAAGATGGTTGGGTAAGCTCCATAATTGACGAATTTACAAAACGGGCAGACGGCGACTTTTTTGTTATAATATATTTCAAAAAATCCAAGAAACTAACCGCCTTTAATGATAGATATGCCAGGCTTGCTGTATATTACTCGATTAATAACGACCGATTAATTATCTCGCGCGAATTGAAATTTATGTTACATCATCTGGATAAAATCAGCTTCAATCGACAGGCGATGGCCGAATTTTTATCCCTTGAATTTTGTCTCAATGAAAAGACGGTGTATTCCGAGATAAATATTCTCGGTTTCGGATCAATGATTCTGGCGGAAATGTCGGGCAATCGGATCAGCGTAAATATAATGCAATTATCATCGCCGGAATTTGAATCAGATATAAAGGCAATAAACAGGGCAGAAGCTCTGGAGAATGTTTACAGCAATTTCGAGAAGGGATTGATTGATCGCCTGGAAAATTTAAGTGAAGCCGATTACAATTTTATCGCAGATTTGAGCGGCGGATTCGACACCCGGGCAATCTTTGCTTTTCTATGCCGTAGTAATCAGGATTTTATTCCGGTGACGGAAGTACTTTATGATGTTGACGAAACCGCGATAGCTCAAAAACTGGCTGATATTTTCGGTAAATCGCTGGTCAAAATATATACCGAACATCCGGCGAAGGACATTGAATTTTTTTATGAGATTTCATGGAAAACCGGGGGGCAGGTAAATATCAGAATAGACTCGACCGGATTTGCTGATGACAAAGCCAAGGATGAGATTATTTCCGGGAATAATGCCCACCTTATGGGATTCGGCGGCGAATTTATACGTCAAAAGGTACAGCCGAAAAAATTTTACGGCTCATTGACAAAAGCCATTCTTGATGATGTCTATACACATTTTATCGATATTAATAATTCTGTCGCAATGGCCGGTTTGGAGATCGATGAATTTCGGGACAGTATTAAATCGGATTTATCGGAATGGCATATCTCAAATAGAAGAGCGGAAGCAAGACGGTTTCATTTTGAGTACTGCCGGAAAGTGGTCAATTTCGGGGAGGACCGACACAGGATATTTTACTGGACGGTTGTTCCATTCTGGGGGGGCGGGCTTCTTGATTTCCTGGTAAGAGAAATGCCGTTTAAGCATATTGATTATAATTTGTTTCTCTCACTTTTAGAAAGAATCGATCCACGAACACTAAAGGCGCCGTTTTTTGGAATTGGCGATAATCTTCAATCGCAATTTTCGCGGCGAATGTACAGTTATAAAAGAAAATTCAGGGAATTTATTCGGGACAACAGGTACTCCTACAAAATCGGAAAGAGATTTATCCTGCCCAAAAAGGCAAAAGATAACGCGCTTGACAAATGGCTTATGGAGACGATTAATGAGTGTTTTACTCAATCTGCCGTATTAAGCTCAATACTCAATAAAAAGGCCGTTTTTTCATTTTTTGAATTAGAGCCAGAGACTCTCTCGCTTTACCAGTTTCTGACATTATGTATCAATATCATGAATGTCGAATCAAAATTTCCGGATAAAATAACCCAACTAATTTGACATCGGCTGTATAATATTAGTATTATAATTGAGAACAAAACAAGCTTGAGGATAACATCTATGGCCGATTTGATTTGCTGGAACTGCGGCAAAGCCACCGGTTTAGAGGGCCGGGTAATGCGCTCCGATCAGTGCCCCCACTGCCTGGCGGACCTTCGCTCCTGCCGCGGGTGCCGGTTTTTCGACCCCACTGCACGATGGCAGTGCCGTGAAAATATTGACAGCCCGGTTGCGATAAAGGAAAAATCCAATTTCTGCGATTGGTATCAGGTCAGGGAGGCGATGCACTCTCATGAGCGCAAAAGAAGCCTGACTGATTCAAAAGAAGATCGCAAAAAGAAATTCGACGATCTGTTTGATGACTAAAAGCCGGATTCCGTCTGGTTAGACAGATCACTCTGAACCGTTCCGGGGTTGCCGGAGAGTAACAAATGTGAGATATTACTGTTATG
>CAZDPY010000017.1:0-76265 GCA_964507455.1 uncultured Ignavibacteriaceae bacterium | reverse complement strand
ACAGTAATATCTCACATTTGTTACTCTCCGGCAACCCCGGAACGGTTCAATATATTCCAGAAGTTAGGTATAGCGTTCTTGTGGTACCTTGTGAGCCTACAACAGTTTTGAAACATGTTTCCGGCTCATCTGGAAAAGGACATTGATCAGATAAGCCCATAGCCATAGTCAAGTAGCCATCACTTAAGGGATCCAAAGTTATCATAATATATATATCCTGATTTAACGATATTTCATATATAATGTCCTCGCCACCGTCAGATAACCCCAAGCATGTACTCTCATAGTCATTCCCCCGTCCACAGGTTGTCTGACCTGCATCCATGAAGGGGAAGTCATTTGGATATTCTATTATTATTGGGTCGCTACAATTATCACCTATCAATGCGATTATATTTGGGCACGATAGCATAAATAGGCAGAATAAAAAAAGGAGTCGCATTTATTACCTCGCAGTTTAATATTTTGTACCAATAATTTATAGGCACCATTAATATTGATAACTAATATTTCAGGACAGCTTTAAATAAGCAGGGATATCTTAATTCCCTCTTACTTTGACTCTTCAATGTTACTACAAAAAACAAAAGGCCAGATAAATTATCACCATAGATTTCGCCATTTACACCTCACACATTGATCCTGAAAATCAGGCAAGTCAGAACAATCTATTCATGATTTCTCAAGATTTACCGCACTAAATTTGAAATATTTTGTGCTCTGGAACTAACATTAAAATATAGCCGGTTTGGCCAAATGTGTCAATCTGGAAATTGCTCTGATTTTACCCCACTATTACTACAAAACTGATGGTAATCTATTCCTCCTCCCCATATATAGAAGCCATATAATTCTATCAAGGAGGATATTTAATGTCTTTATCTACTATCACAATGAATTTACAACCGGATATACCAATTCCCCGCTGTCTCTTGCAAAATCACTACAAAATTGATATCCCCAAAAACTACTTTTTAACGAAACAAACCCATTTTCAGGAGGGAAAAAGGCTTGTACCCTCAAATCAAACCCATTTTTGCCAAAAAGAAAGGGCGCCGTAAAGGCGCCCTTATAAAAATACATATATAACGTAAGGCTATCGCATGTTCTTGACAATCGCCTCGGCGTACTGTGAAGTTTTCAGCTTCTTGGCACCCTTCATCTGGCGGTGAAGATCATAAGTGACCGTCTTCTTCTGAATTGTCTTCTCGATCGCCTTGGTGATCATCGTCGCCGCCTTATCCCACTTCAAGTACTCGAGCATCATCACCGCCGACAAAATCAGCGAGCCCGGATTAACCATATCCTTATCGGCATACTTCGGCGCCGTCCCGTGAGTCGCCTCGAACAGCCCGATGAAATCACCGATATTGGCGCCCGGAGCCATCCCCAATCCGCCAACCTGCGCCGCCGCCGCATCGGAGAGATAATCGCCGTTGAGATTCGGCGTCGCGACCACGTCATACTCATCGGTACGGGTCAGGATCTGCTGGAACATCGAATCGGCAATACGATCCTTGATGACAATCTTGCCCTTAGGCTGTTTGCCGCCATGCTTGTCCCAGAGTTCATCCTCGGTGATAGTCTTCCGCGGGAATTCTTTTTCGGCCAGCTTGTAACCCCAGTCGCGGAAAGAACCCTCGGTAAACTTCATGATATTGCCTTTATGCATCAGCGTCACCGACTTGCGGTTACGGTCGATAGCATACTCGATCGCCTTCTTGACCAGCTGCTGCGTCCCTTTAACAGAGATCGGTTTGATTCCGATTCCGGAATCCTTGCGGATATTTTTGCCCATCTTGGAATTGATAAAATCAATCACCTTCCGGGCTTCTTTGGTACCCTTCTTCCACTCGATACCGGCGTACACATCTTCGGTGTTCTCGCGGAAGATAACCACATCCATTTTATCCGGACGCTGCACCGGCGAGGGGACACCCTTGAAATAGCGCACCGGACGCACGCAGGCATAAAGGTTCAGTACCTGGCGAAGGGTCACGTTGAGCGAACGAAATCCGCCGCCCACCGGAGTCGTCAATGGCCCCTTAAGAGCCACATAGTAGTACTTTATGGCATCGAAGGTTTCCTGCGGAAGCCACTCTTTATAGATACGCTTCGCGTTTTCACCGGCATAAACATCCATCCAGACAATTTTCTTCTTTCCTTTGTATGCCTTCTCGACCGCCGCATCAACGACAACTCTTGTCGCTTTCATGATATCACGGCCGATACCGTCACCTTCGATAACCGGAATAATCGGATTGTCGGGAAATACAAGTTTCTTGTTCTTGACGGTGATTCGTTTCCCGTCCTTTGGAATTTCAATATGTTTAAATTTAGGTGGCACGTTGCTCCTCCATTAGTAGCCGATTTCTTTCAGAACACCCTTGTAAGTCTTGGCCGATTTCTGAAGTGCACTGGTTTCGGATTTGTTAAGTTTCAATTCGATTACTTTTTCGACGCCCTTGCCGCCCAATATAATCGGGACACCGATATAGATATCCTTAATGCCGTACTCTCCACTCAAATGAGCCGAACACGGCAAAACTCTCTTTTCGTCCAGAAGTATCGCACGGGCCATCTCAATCGATGCTGCTGCCGGGGCATAGTACGCCGATCCGGTCTTGAGCAGTTTTACAATTTCACCGCCGCCGAAACGAGTCCGCTCCGAAATAGCTTTAATACGATCATTCGGAATCAGTTCTTTAATCGGAATACCGCCGATAGTCGTGTAACGCGGAAGCGGCACCATTGTATCGCCATGGCCGCCCATAACCATCGCCTGGACATCTTCCATCGCCACACCGAGTTCCATCGCCACGAAAGCACGGAAACGGGTCGAGTCGAGACATCCGGCCTGACCGCATACTCTTTCTTTCGGGAAACCGGTAACCTTCCACATGTGATAGGTCATAATATCGAGCGGATTGGATACAACTATCACATAGGCGTTCGGCGCATGTTTCTTGATATTTTTCGCTGCCGTCCCGATGATTTCAGCATTCTTGGCCAGAAGATCCTCACGGGACATTCCCGGTTTACGAGCCAGTCCGGCTGTCATAATAACCAGGTCGGAACCCTTGATATCTTTGTAATCATTAGAACCGTTGACAGTGCAGTTATAACCGCGGAGCGGCCCGGCCTGCGTCAAGTCAAGGGCCTTACCCTGCGGCATACCCTCGATAATGTCAATCATCATGACGTCACCCAGGTTGGCTTCAGCGAGATACTGAGCACAACTGGCGCCGACATTGCCGGCTCCGATGACAGAGATCTTTTTGTTCATGTCTCCTCCAATAAGTTTATATTTAATGAACCTTCGTATTGGCCAGAACGGTGTGCCCGGCATCATGCACCAGACCCACTTTGGCGGAACTATTTCTTACTACAACATTGTCGATTATCTTTTGCGGATCATCCGTCGATTGAAAATATACTTTCTCAGGTACTCCTTTTCCGAGATTTGAATAAAGATATATATCATACAATTTGTTCATTTCATAGACTCGCGATAACTTATGAATTCCAAAAACATCGGGCCCTTCCGGGATTATCTCATCTTGCGGATCCCATTTTTCAGCCAGTGAATAGAAGCTGCTCGATCCGATTCCCTCATCGCAGGGAGAAAACAAAAGCACCGTTCCACCTTTTTTTAATGCACCCCGGCAGTTTTCCAATGATTTTTGAAGCTGATATAAATTCGCATCGAGCGGCGGAAGAACTTCGGCCAGAATCAGATCATGATCGGCTGTACAGTCGTTGCCATAAATCTCTCTGGACAACCCGACCCCCTTTTGAAAAGCGCTATCGAGATTGCCAACAAAAATCGCCTCGCCTATTTTTTTTGAATCCTGTATGGTCTGAATACAAATTATTTCCTTTTCAGGAAGAATCCCGACGAGTTCCTGCAAATGTTCTTCAACCGGATTATCATGCAGTTTCATCGGCATTGCATCGAGACTTACGGCCTTATTATGGTTACGCGCAATCGTTGCCAGGTCACAGATTCCGGGAAATATCGATTTGCGGCCGCCGGTAAAGCCGGCAAAATAGTGCGGCTCCACCGAACCTATAACAACTATACGCTCAGCCTTGAGATAGGCCTTATTAACATATACTGCACCGCCGAGACTATCGACACCTATCTCGGTCATGCTGCCGGCATCGTTTGCATCATGAATATGGATATTACTTTTGTAATGCTCATAATACTCCCCGAATATCCACTTCAATTGATCCTCGGTTGGAGCCTGATGTGAGCCGGTCGCTATTATAAATTTCGAGTTTGGATTTAACTTGTCCACCGTATCGAGCCATGATAATATCCTGGCCGTCGGGGTTGGTCGATAGGCATCGTTGACAATATACAGATCAGCTGTTTCTATTGGAAATAATATTGATTCATCCAAGGCAATATTTTTAATAAAATCACCATATCCGGTGATTTGCCCCGGCTCTCGATGATTATATTCGAATACCTGACAGCTGTCGGGAACTTCCAATGTCAGTTTCCTGCTTCCAAAATTTATTTCAATATTCATCGGCCTACTCGAAAAAGAAGGCCACTTCTTTCCCGGCATTTTCCGGCGAATCGGAGGCATGGACCGAATTGCGCTGAACGTCAAGAGCGATTTCCTGTCGCAATGTTCCGCAGGCCGCATTATCCGGATTGGTCGCGCCGATTAATGTCCTGAGATCGACTATTGCATCTTTCTTTTCCAAAAGCATCGGTACAACCGGGCCGGATGTCATAAATTCAACAAGTTCCCCATAAAACGGACGTTCTTTATGTACGGCATAAAATTCCTGAGCCCTTTCCTTGGAAAGAGTCATCATTCTCATCTCAGAAATAACAAACCCTGCCCTTTCGAGCCGGTTTATTATATGACCAATGAGGTTACGTTCGACAGCATCCGGCTTAATGATTAATAGAGTCTTCTCCAAATAATACTCCTTTATGCGTTCGTTCTCGCCTTCTTGGCTTCAGCCATACCTAATTCAAGAGCTTTGATATTTTTTTCCTCAGTTCCACGCGGCGCTCTATTGAGTACTGCTTCCTTAATGGATTCTTTTGACACAATACCGGTAAATTCAGCGATCGCTCCCAATGCGATGACATTGGCCATAATTGCATGGCCTATTTCTTCTCGAGCGAGACGCACAAATGGCAGTCCGAAATAGCTTTTGGTCGGAAGTTGTGTTACGAGATTCGAGTCGACAACCAAAATACCGCCTTCCTTGAGATCAGAGTAATATTTATCACAAGCTTCCTGAGTCAGCGCCAGAAGCATATTAAGCTTCATGGTCTTAGGATAATATATCTCACCTTCTGAAATCACCAGATCGGCACGACTGGCACCACCACGCGCTTCCGGACCATACGACTGTGTCTGAACAACGTTTTTACCGTCACCAACGCCAATCGCTTCACCAAGAATAACTCCGGCCAGAATCAGACCCTGACCGCCGGATCCAGACAGACGAATTTCAAATCTGTCGTCCTTCGTTTCCTTTTTACGGGCTGTTGGCACACTCATTATTCATTCTCCTTTGCCAGACTGTCAACGAGACCTTGATAAGAATCAGTAAACTCCAACATTTCTTCATCATGATGGATAAGCCCGGTAAGGAATTTACCTTTTTTCTTTTCCGGAGGGAGTTTTTCCGCCTGAGTTTGTGTCATGGCATTGTCTTTAAACCATTTGAGCATCGCGACTGCATCGCCTTCCCGGTTGAATCTCCCAAAGTAGGTATGGCAATTCGAATATGCATCAACAATGGAAAAACCTTTATGTTTGATCCCGTCCATAATTAATCTTTCCAGCTGCTGGACATGATAGACGGTACCTCTGGCGACATATGATGCACCTGCACCTACCGCCAGCTTAACGACATCAAACTGCTTTTCATAATTTCCGTACGGAGCCGTTGTTGCACGGGAACCGCCAGGCGTGGTCGGTGCAAACTGCCCCCCGGTCATGCCATAAATCTTGTTGTTAATAAGAATCGTGGTAATATCGATATTCCGACGGCAGGCATGGATGAAATGATTACCTCCGATAGCAAGTGCATCTCCATCACCGGTAATGACTATGACTTTCATACCGGGTTTCGCTATTTTAACACCGGTAGCGAAAGCGAGAGCGCGCCCATGCGTTGTATGCAGGGTACAGAAATCGAGATAAACCGGCATGCGGCTTGAACAGCCGATTCCGGAAACCACCGCGACATCGTCCTTGTGCAATTCCAGTTTGTCAATTGCCCTTATCAAAGCCCCCATAACTATGCCGTTTCCACAACCGGCACACCAGACGTTCGGAAACTTTTTCTTCGGCCTCAAATAATGATGAGTCGCGTCCGAACCATGTTCTATTTGTTGGGCATTGGTTACCATGTTATTTAACCTCCCGGATTTTATCCAATATTTCTTTGGGAGTCATTACTTCACCGTCGTACCTTCCAAGATGAAAGACCTCGGTATGGCGCGGTGCAATTCTTTCTAATTCCAGAGTCAGCTGCCCCATATTTAGCTCAGCAACAATTACTTTTCGTACCCCGCTCAGCATTTCCCGAAGTTTTGTATCCGGGAAAGGCCAGATTGTCATCAACTGAATGCAACCGACTTTTATTCGACGTTCACGAGCCATTTTTATTGCCTGCCTGGCTGCTCTTGAAACTGTGCCGTAGGATATGACAGCCACATTAGCATCTTCCATCATGTCAGTTCGGGCTTTATAAATCTCTTCGACATAGTTATCTATTTTTGATCGCAATTTGTTCAATTTCCGTTTAATCTCATTGGGATTAGCTGTTGGAAAACCATCCTGGTCGTGAGTCAATCCGGTTACATTATAACGGTATCCTTCGCCGAAGGAAGCCATCGGGCTGACTGATGACGGGTTATGTTCGAAGTGCATGTACCAGTCACTCGGGACATCCGGTTTAACGCGGTCTTTTACCTCGAGTTCTCCGGGCTCAGGCAATATCATCATCTCGCGCATATGACCGAGCACTTCATCGGTTAAAACGGCCACGGGAGTTCGAAACCGCTCTGACAGATTTACGGCGCGGACAGTTTCTTCGAAACATTCCTTTACGGTCGATGGTGCCAGTGTTATTGCAGTATAATCGCCATGAGTACCCCAGCGGGCCTGCATCGTATCGGCTTGGGCGATTTTGGTCGGAAGACCGGTTGAAGGCCCCCCCCGCTGTACATCAACTATAACACACGGCGTCTCTGTCATATAAGCATAGCCGATATTCTCCTGCATTAATGAAAAGCCTGGCCCAGAAGTAGCCGTCATTGATTTTAAGCCGGCATTCGAAGCTCCGATTATTGCCGCAATCGAACCGATCTCATCTTCCATCTGAATAAACTTGCCGCCAATGCGGGGAAGTTCACGGGACATTCCCTCGGCGATCTCGGTTGACGGGGTAATCGGATAGCCTGCGAAAAATTTCACACCGGCATAAAGAGCACCCTGGACGCAGGCCTCATTGCCCTGCAGAAGTCTGGCATTTGAGTCCTTTATTTTTGACATTTTCTCTACCTCACTTATAGGTCGAAGTTATCGCAAAATCCGGACAGTGAAGCCAGCATATCGCACACTGGGTGCATTTCTCCGGATGAGCCAAAACCGGTTTACCATCTCGATCCGGCTCCAATACATCATGTGGGCAATAAGCGATACAAATGTTGCACGCCTTACACCAGTGAAGAAAGACATTCAGGGGCGGAGTCTTGCCGTCATAGACATACTTGTCCTTTTTCCCCTTCGGTTTCTTTTCTTCCCGGGTCTTTTCCTCTCCCGATGCCTGCGGTTCTTCTTCTTTAACCGCCGCCTTCGGATTTTTGTCAGTCATTGTAACTCTCTCCTTCGGAGATTTTCAATAATTTCGACGCCCTATTTTTTACGCTTCGATGTCTTCTTTCCGGAAGCCGCTTTTGATTTTTTAGTCTTTGCTCCGGTTTTGGCCTTTGTCGTCTTCTTGGATTTCGAAGCGCTCTTTTTTGCCGTTTTCTTTTTGGTCGCAGCTTTCGCTTTGTCCAATTTCTCCTTGATTAAATCCGGAATTTCGGTCGGCGATGCCGCAACCGGAATCCCGACTGCATTCAAGGCCTTTATTTTATCTTCGGCAGTTCCCGAGCCACCTGAAATGATCGCGCCGGCATGTCCCATTCTTTTTCCGGGAGGGGCCATCCGCCCGGCAATAAATCCGACCACCGGTTTGGTCATGTTTTTCTTTACAAATTTGGCCGCTTCCTCTTCATCGGAACCACCTATTTCTCCAATCATAACTACCGCCTTTGTGGCGTTATCCTCCTCAAACATCTTAAGAACATCTATGAAATTTGTTCCAATAATCTGATCGCCGCCAATTCCTATACAGGTTGTCTGACCCAGGCCGGCCGATGTCAGCGCCCAGATCGCTTCGTAGGTCAGCGTGCCGGAACGAGAAACAACACCTACAGTACCCTTCTTCACAATAGTCCCGGGCATAATACCAACTTTTGACTGGTCAACCGAAATCAATCCGGGACAGTTCGGCCCTACCAGGCGAACCCCTTTTTCTTTTAAATAATCGTAAACTTTCAGCATATCATTAGCCGGAACTCCTTCGGTTATACATACGACCAGGCTGATACCGGCGTCAGCCGCCTCATAAATAGCATCTGTGGCAAATGCCGGCGGCACATAAATAACCGATGTATTAGCCTTGGTTTTCTTAACCGCCTCGGCAACCGTATTAAAAACCGGAATACCTGCCACTTTAGTGCCGCCCTTACCCGGTGTTACACCGCCAACCACATTGGTTCCGTATTTTTTCATTTGCTCGGCATGAAAGGAGCCGTCGCGCCCCGTAATGCCCTGCACTATGACTTTTGTACGTTTATTTATTAAAATACTCATGGCCTGCCTCCGTTAAACCGCAACTTCGATATCTGCGAGTTCGATAGCCTTCTTGACAATATTGTCAAGTGTGTCTCCCGATTCCAAATTAACCGATTTCAGAATCGACTTAGCCTCTTTTTCATTGGTTCCTGTTAATCTGACAACTATCGGGATTTCCGGCTTCAATTCTTCATAGGCCATAACGATGCCTTTGGCAACATCGTCGCATCGCGTTATGCCGCCGAAGATATTTATCAAAATAGCTCTGACATTTTCATCTCTCAAGATTATTTTCATCGCCGTCAGAACTTTTTGCGGATTAGACGAACCGCCGATATCAAGAAAATTGGCCGGATCGCCGCCATAATGCTTGACCAGGTCCATTGTCGCCATTGCCAGCCCGGCACCGTTAACAATACATCCGATATTCCCGGAAAGTTTTACAAACGACAAATCGCCCTCGCGAGCTTCCACCTCTGAGGGCTCCTCGGCATCCAGGTCCCTCATTTCAGCAACGTCTTTTTGACGGAACAGTGCATTATCATCAATATTTATCTTGGCATCGAGAGCAATGACCTTATTATCAGGAGTTGTAATCAGAGGATTGATTTCCACCAGAGAAGCGTCTACCTTCCAGTAGGCATCATAGAGTTTCAAAATTATGTCGGTTGCCTGCCTGACTTGTTTGGGATCTTTATATAACTTCATTGCCAGATCACGAGCTTCATATGCACGAAGACCGAAAATAGGATCGACAGCGAGTTTGAATATTTTTTCCGGTGTTTTGGCCGCGACTTCTTCAATATCGACACCGCCAGCGGGTGAAACCATTATAACGGGAGCCTTGGAAGCTCTGTCGATAATTATCCCGACATATGATTCGGTGACGATATCAACAGCCTCGGTAATCAGGACCTTTTTGACCTCCAAACCCTTAAGATCCATCCCGATTATTTTCTGAGCCCAGACCCGGGCCGCTTCGACATTTTCAGCATATTTGATTCCACCGGCCTTGCCGCGTCCACCAACATGCACCTGTGCTTTTACCATCACCGGCCGAGCGAATTCTTCGGCGATTTCGACAACTTCGGCCACGGAAGAAGCCACTCTTCCCGATGGAACCGGAATCCCGGCATTAGCGAAAATTTCTTTGGCCTGATACTCGTGTATCTTCATATAGCCGCTCCAGCGTTTTTAATTATTAAGTAACCTTGTTATTCCTGTTAGCCAGATAAGACCGGGCATATTCGAACAGTTTCTCCCGGGTATTATCCGATGGTTCATCCAAGACTTTATTCATTAAATATTCTATAATTTTGCCTATTATGGGCGATGGTTCAAGGCTGAATTCCTTCATAATATCATGGCCATCAATTGCCAGGTCCCTTGGCGAAAATGGCGGCTTCTTTTCAATTTCCTCTCGAATTCTGCCTTCAAATTCATCCACATCCTCAGTAGATCCGCCCATTCCCTGAGCTTCTACATCGGCCCGCCTTAGATCGAGCAGATCGAATATTAGATCCGGTCCTACCTTCCTGATGAGACGCCGCATACCCTTATCGGTAACATCTGTTGTGAACATATGACGGTCAACCAGGGCCATGACTTTACGAATTATATCCTTTGAATATCTCAACCGGGAAAGAACCTTACGGGCAATTTTGGCTCCAATTTTTTCATGGCCATAAAATGTTGCCTTGGTCTCCATAACGCGTTTTGTCTGGGGTTTGGAAATATCATGGAATAATGCCGCCAGACGCAGGTGCAGTACTTTTGGAGTAGCATCAACGGCATACATCGTATGCTCGAAAACATCGTACTTATGATATTCGCCAGGCTGATCCACAGCGACCATTTCTTCGACTTCCGGCATAATAATTTTCAAAAGGCCCGTCTTCTGCATCATTCGGAGTCCCAGCGAGGGTTTTTCCGCAAGAACCAATAATTTATTAAGTTCTTCGGCGATTCTTTCAGCAGAAACATTCTCGATGAGGTCGGCATTTTCCTGGATCGATTGGTATGTCTTTTCTTCAATATCGAATTCAAACCTGGCTGCAAACTGAATGGCTCTAAGCATTCGGAGTGGGTCGTCCTCAAATGAAATTTCGGCCACTTTCCGAATAAGACCTTCATCCAAATCCTTTTTGCCTCCGTAGGGATCAATCAGCTTTTCGTTTTCCAATGATACAGCCATAGCGTTTATAGTAAAATCGCGCCGGTAGAGATCGTCTTCAACTTTGAGATCAGGATCGAAGTCGACCTTGAAATCCTTATGTCCCGCGCCGGTCGAAATTTCTCTGCGCGGCAGGGCGATATCAAAAGTGAATCGATTGTCATTTTTATATTGAGTAAATTTGATAACACCGAAAGACTTACCGACCAAATCGACCTGGCCGTAATCCTTGAGCAATTCGGATAGCCTTCGATACGGAATCCCGCAGACAAGGTAATCCCGATCTTTTACAATCGCACCGCGATTCATCAGCCTGTCACGAACCGCTCCCCCGACCTCGTATATTTTACCTTCCTGCAATATCGCTTCAATCACCTCATCGGAGATTTTGCACATTATTATTCCGGACGTATGGTTGTTCCCGCTCCATTCAGTGCATCAGCGGCCTTATCAAGGGAAGTAATAACGACTTCCTTTCCGCCATTCTGTAAAAACTGAATAGCTGCGGCTATTTTCGGTCCCATTGAGCCTGCCGGAAAATGACCCTCATTGAGATATTTCGTAGCTTCGGATACAGTAATTTCATTCAGAAGCATCTGGTCATCCTTACCGAAATTAAGGGCTACCTGGTCGACCGATGTAAATATTATTAAAATTTCAGCACCAATTTCGCGTCCAAGAACAGCCGAAGCAAGGTCTTTATCGATGACGGCGTCTAATCCCTCCAGGTTGCCATCATCATCAATATAAATCGGAATCCCACCCCCGCCGACGGCTATGACAATTGTTCCCCTTTCAACAAGCCACTTAATTGTTTCTGATTCAATTACAGAAATAGGCTGAGGTGATGGTACTACCCTCCGCCAGCCTCGGGTGGAATCCTGCTTTACGAACCAGCCTCGTTCTTCCTCGAATTTTTTGGCTTGTTCTTCAGTATAAAACTGGCCGATATATTTGGTTGGGTGAGCTATCTGGGGATCATTGGGATCAACCAGAACCTGGCTGATAATTGTTGTCACCGGACGGATTATCCCTTCTCTCTTCAATCTATTTTGCATCGATTGCTCGATCATGTAACCCATGCCACCTTCGGTATCTGCAACACAAATTCCAAGAGGCAGTATAGGCGCTTTTCCTCGAGCAAGTTCGACCCGCAGAATAGCATTACCCACCTGGGGCCCGTTTCCGTGAGATATAACTAATCTGTATCCGGCTCGCGCCAGTTCGACAATACCCTCGATCGACTTGCGGGTATTGGCAAACTGGTTGGCGATTGTATCTTCTTTGTCCTGCTGCGTTATGGCATTTCCGCCAAGAGCCACAACCGCCGTCTTGCCGTTTAATTTCATAGTCTATTTATTTCTTTGCCTTTCGACCTGTCTTTTTGCCGGATTTTTTGGCTGTACCTTTTTTCTTACCCATACTTTCGACAAACTCGGTTAAAACATCGGTCATATCCGGTTTACCGATTTCCTGCAGATCATAGAAAACACGGGTCGAGGGCTTCTTAATATTTATCACGCGACGCAGGTCGATTGGAGTCGCAATGATCACGCTGTCACATTTCGCCTTTTCGATCGTCTTCTGGAGATCGGAAAGCTGTTTTCCGAAATAGCCCATCGCCGGGAGCAGCGACCCAATATCCGGGTACTTGTCGAAAGTCTCTTTTATACTGCCAACCGTGTACGGTCTGGGATCGACTAACTCGGAAGCCCCAAACTTGGATGCGGCCATAACACCGGCGCCATATTTCATTTCGCCGTGAGTCGTGGTCGGGCCGTCTTCGACAACCAGAACCTTTTTTCCGCGAATCTTATCCGGATCTTCAACACCAATTGGCGAAGCACCATCAATTACGACCGCGTCCGGATTATAGTATGCAATATTGCGGCGGACTTCTTCGATACCCTCCAGCGGAGCTGTATCAATCTTATTAATGACAATTACATTGGCCATCAGGAAATTTGTCTGGCCGGGATAATAATTGATCTCATGTCCCGGGCGATGCGGATCGACTACGGTTATATGCAGATCAGGACGATAGAACGGCATATCATTATTGCCGCCATCCCAGAGAATGATATCGGCTTCCTTTTCCGCCTCACGAATAATCATCTCATAGTCGATACCGGCATATACCACAACACCACGGTTGATGTGCGGCTCATATTCTTCCATTTCTTCAATGGTGCAATTATGTTTTTTTAGATCGGCCAGGCTGCCGAATCTCTGACAGGCCTGCTTGGCCAGGTCGCCGTACGGCATAGGATGGCGAATCGCAACAACCTTCTTTCCCATACCGGTCAGAATTTCAGCCACGCGTCTGGTGGTTTGAGATTTACCGCAACCGGTCCGGACCGCACAAACAGAGACCACCGGCTTTTTCGATTGTATCATGGTGGGAAGGCTGCCCTCGACCGAGAATCTGGCGCCGGTCGCCATAACATAGGCAGCTTTATCCAGCACGTATTCATAAGGAACATCAGAATATGAGAAAATGACTTCATCGATATCATGCTTTACAATAAGTTCGAGAAGTTCTTCTTCCGGATGAATCGGGATACCTTTAGGATAGTTCTTGCCGGCTAGAGCCTTCGGATAGGAACGTCCTTCTATCTCAGGAATCTGCGTAGCGGTAAAAGCAACAACTTCAACATCGGAATTATCACGGTATAGTACATTGAAATTATGGAAATCGCGGCCTGCCGCACCCATAATAATCACTTTCTTCTTGGCCATTCTAATTGTCTCCTATAATGCAATAATTATTCAGTCCAATCTTGTTATAATCACTATCGAAACTATCTTCAGTCTAACGCTATCTCATCAATCTGAGCTTTCTGAATCGTCCCCGAAAAATCAACATAGATAGATTTCCATTCCGAGAATACATCAATGCCAGCCACTCCGGCTTCGCGGTGGCCGTTACCGGTATTCTTCACACCGCCGAACGGAAGATGCACTTCGGCACCGATCGTCGGAGCATTGACATAATAAATCCCGACATAAACATCCCGCATGGCAGTAAATGCCTTGTTCACATCCTGGGTATATATGGAGGCGGAAAGCCCGTAACTGGTATTGTTGCAAAGGTCAATACCTTCTTCGAGTGAATTACAGACGGTTATCGAAGTAACGGCGCCGAATATTTCTTCCTGGAATATGCGCATATCGGATGATACTTCGCCGAAGACGGTCGGCTGGATAAACCAACCTTTATCATAATCACCGCCGGTCAGTCGGTCGCCGCCGCACAATAGTTTGGCCCCCTCCTTCTTGCCAATTTCGATATAGTCCAATACGGTCTTCAGTTGGCTTTCATTGATTGCCGGACCCATCTCGACCGATTCATCGAGTCCATTACCCACTTTAAGAGCTTTAGCACGCTCGACGAGTTTTTCGGTAAATTCTTTGATTACGGCTTTATGAACGATCATTCTTGAAGTCGCCGTGCAGCGCTGACCGGCAGTACCAAAAGCACCCCACAAGGCTCCTTCGATAGCCAGGTCAATATTCGCATCATCCATAACCAGCATACAGTTCTTACCGCCCATCTCGAGATGACAGCCCTTGAAATCAGGCGCACATGCTTCCGAAACCCGGCGGCCAACCTCGGTTGAACCTGTAAATGATACAACCGCAACATCTTTATGAGTCATCAGCGGCTCACCGACAGATCTCCCGGAACCGGTTACAATATTTACTACTCCCGGCGGGAGGCCCTCTTCTTCCATAATCTTGACGTAGTTATAAACCGAAAGCGGAGTATCGGTGGCCGGTTTGATAACAACCGTATTACCGCAAACTAATGCGGGCATCATTTTCCACGACGGTATTGCCATGGGGAAGTTCCATGGTGTTATAATTCCCGCTACACCTTTTGGCTGACGGATACACATCTCGAATTTATTGGGCATTTCCGACGGCGTCGTAACGCCATGCAGACGCCGACCCTCCCCGGCCATGAGATACCCAAGATCGATAGCTTCCTGTACATCTCCGCGGGTTTCTTTTAGAATCTTACCCATTTCACGGGTCATGTCTTTGGAGCAACGTTCTTTTTCTTTAACCAGGCGTTCCGAGATACGGTACAGTATTTCCGCTCGGCGAGGAGCCGGGACAAGCCGCCATTTTTTCTGGGTTTCTTTGGCCACGGCGACCGCTTCCATGACGTCATCTTTATTTGATTTTTGAAAGACACCTATTAATTCATCGGTATTGGCCGGATTGCGGTTTTCGAATGTCTCGCCGCTTTTTGATTTTTTCCATTCACCGCCGATGTAATTTTTATACTCTGTAACGTCAGCCATGATATTCCCCTAAGTTTTTATTGAACGTTTATTTTTGCTCGAACGACTCCATATATTGTGAAAATATTCACACCTTTTTTAGGCCGTAAACAAGATTTTCAATATATCTTTTTTTTTAAAATTGTCAATTCTTTTAGCCCGGAATCTTAAACAGTTCAACATCTTTGGCGCCAATTTACCCAAAAGAAAACCGGCGCCGATTTATCCGGCGCCGGTCAACTGAAAAATCTATGATTATTATTAAACTTCCATTATATCGGTTTCCTTTTTCTCCATCGCTTCATCTATCTTTTTGGTGTATTCATCGGTTTCTTCCTGAACCTTATCCATTGCCCGTTTTTGCTCATCTTCCGAGATTTCCTTATCCTTTTCGGCCTTTTTCAAGGCATCATTGGCGTCTCGACGGATATTTCTGATAGCTATTTTCCCCTCTTCGGCGACCTTTTTACAATGCTTGACAAGGTCTTTGCGGCGTTCTTCCGAGAGAGCCGGGACTGGAAGGCGGATTATATTACCCTCCACCATCGGGTTCATCCCTAAATCTGCCTGCTGGATGGCTTTGGTAACATCGCCCACTGCCGTTTTATCCCATACCTGAACAACCAATAACCGCGGCTCCGGAGCCGATATTGAGGCTACCTGGTTAAGTGGAAGCACCGAGCCGTGATAATCGACACGGATATTATCCAGTAAAGAGGAGGAAGCTTTGCCGGTCCTTATAGAAGCGAATTCACGTTGTATTGATTGAAAGCTTTTTTTCATTCGATCTTCCAAATCAGAAAGTATTTCTTTTGTCATTTCATAACTCCTTTGACATTAATTCAATCCATGTTTTCGCATCTACGAAATAAGGCTCCCGAACTTCTCCCCTTTTGCTGCCCTTTTTAAACTGCCGGGATTATGCATATCAAAAACAAGTATCGGGATTTTATTGTCACGGCACATCGTAACGGCTGTCAAATCCATAACTTTTAAATCTTTATTGACCACATCCATAAAACTAAGTTCAGGATAATACTCCGCGTCCGGATTTTTTACCGGATCCTCCGAATAGACGCCATCAACTTTGGTAGCTTTGAATATTATATCCGCCTGAAGTTCTGAAGCTCTTAGCGCGGCGGCTGTATCGGTCGAGAAAAAGGGATTTCCGGTGCCAGCGGCCAGGATTACTATTCGCCCCTTTTCGAGCTGCCTTGCCGCCCTTGCTCTGGTATAAGGCTCAACAAAGGCATCAATCCTGACTGCTGATAGAACGCGAGCAGTCAGCCCGACATTTTCCAGCCCATCGCGAAGAGCAATGGCATTAATTACCGTCGCCAGCATTCCCATTTTATCAGCATTGACTCGGTCCATGCCGGTATCGGCGGCATGGAGACCGCGAAATATATTTCCCCCGCCGATTACAATGGCAATTTGGGAGCCGATTTCGGCAATTTCTTTAACCTGTGAGCAAACGTAATCGAAAGACTTGGATTCGATACCAAATGATTTAGACCCGGCGAGAATTTCACCGGACAATTTTAGTAATATCCGGCGATATTTTGGTTGCGGGTCACTTTCCATTATTCTTCACCAAGGCGGAATCTGACAAATCTTCTAATTGACATATTCTCGCCAAGCTTGGCAATCGTTTCGGTTACTATATCCTTGACCGTTTTATCGTTATCTTTGACAAACGGCTGTTCAAGAAGAACAATCTCAGAAAAGTACTTTTCTATTTTGCCGTCAACAATTTTATCGATAATCTTCTCCGGTTTGCCCTCATTGATAGCCTGCTGACGGTAGATTGACCTCTCTTTTTCTATTAGTTCCGGATCGATTTCCTCGCGGTCGACAGCAAGTGGGTTCGAAGCCGCAATATGCATGGCAATATCTTTTACAAAATTTTGGAAATCATCGGTCCGGGCGACAAAATCGGTCTCGCAGTTCACCTCGACGAGGACGCCCAGTTTACTTCCCGGATGAATATATGATGCTATCAATCCTTCTTTGGTAGCACGTCCGGCTTTACCGGCCGCTTTCGAAATGCCTTTTTCCCGAAGATAATCGACAGCTTTATCAAAATCGCCGCCGGTTTCCGTTAAGGCCTTTTTACAGTCCATCATACCGGCACCGGTCTTTTCCCGTAGTTCTTTTACCATTTGGGCGGTAATTTCTGGCATAACCTTCCTCTCCTAACTCTGGCTTTCTTTTGTTTCTTCCTCGTTTGAAGATTCTTCTGAAACATAGGCTTTAAGTCGTCCGCTCTCCTCTTCACCGCTGCTTTCGCCTAATTCTTCTTCGGAAACGGTGCCGCCGGCTTCTATGGCAGCATCAACAATTGATCTGGTTATTATTCTAATCGATTTAATGGCATCATCGTTGGCCGCGATGGGAAAATCAATTGGATCGGGGTCGGCATTGGTATCGATTACCCCGATAATCGGAATGCCCATCTTGGCCGCTTCTGCGACCGCGATTTTTTCTTTTTTTGCATCAACCACATAAACCAATCCGGGCAGATAATTCATTTCTTTTATGCCACCCAGAACACTTTGCAGTTTTTCAGCTTTACGCTCGATTTGTGATTGCTCTTTTTTTGTAAATTTTTCCAGTTCGCCTTCTTCGCGCATACGCTCGATATCTTTTAACTTTTTGATCGACGTCTTAATAGTTGAAAAATTTGTCAACATACCACCCAGCCAGCGTTCGGTAACATAAAACTGCTGGCAGCGCTGCGCTTCGGTTCCAACAACTTCTCGCGCCTGCTTTTTTGTGCCGACAAATAATATCGATTGCCCTCGCGAGATGACTTCCCTCACCTTCATCTGGGCCCTTTCAATGGCGTCGAGCGTTTTATTGAGATCGATAATATAAATGCCGTTTCTTTCGGTAAAAATAAACGGCTTCATCTTGGGGTTCCAGCGGCGCGTCTGATGGCCGAAATGGACGCCGGCCTCGAGCAATTCACGAATTTCTGGTTTTACCATTGGTGGTGCCTTTCGGTTAAACTGCCAACCTGCCTCAGATGGTTCTGGACCCGGGATCGGGACCGCCAGAACCCCGACAGATTGTGATTATTTCCCGCCGGTTAAAGCGGGATTGAGTTAAAATTTTATCGTTTGGAATATTGGAAACGCTTGCGAGCTTTGGGCTGACCGTATTTCTTCCGCTCAACAGCGCGGGCGTCACGGGTTAAAAACCCATTCTTCCTCAATGCTGGACGCAGATCGGGATCGAGCTTCGCAATAGCCCGGGCAACGCCCAGTCTGATGGCTCCCGCCTGTCCGGATAAGCCGCCGCCTTTGACATTGCATTCAACATCGAGTTTGCCAAAAGTATCGGTTTCCTGCATTGGCTGATTAACGATATCAACGAGCGTGCCGCGTTTCAGATATTCCATTGCCGGTTTCTTATTAATAAGCATCTGGCCGCCGCCAACCTTGAGGCTGACACGAGCAACCGCTTCTTTTCTTCGACCGGTAGCGGAGTATGTCTGTTCCTTCATAAACTGTATCTTCTATTCAAATAATTATGATATTTTCAATTCTTCCGGTTTCTGGGCTGAATGGCGATGGTTCTCGTTCCGATAAACATGCAATTTCTTAAACAGCTTGCGGCCCAGTCGGTTTTTGGGAAGCATGCCCTTGACGGCCTGCTCAAAAGCACGTTCCGGAAACTTTTCCATCATTTCCTTAAAACTCAGGGATTTCAAACCGCCGGGATAACCGGAATACCGGTAATAAATCTTCTGCTCGCCTTTATCGCCGGAGATAACCATTTCAGAGGCATTGATTGCGACAACATAGTCGCCAATATCCATATGCGGAGTAAAAGTGGGTTTGTTTTTTCCGCGCAGTACTTCCGCTACCTTAACAGCGGCTCGACCCAGGGTTTGCCCCTTGAGATCTACCAGATACCATTTCTGGTTCTTTTTCGCTTCTTCAACACTTGGTATATACGTTTTCATCTTTCCCCCGGACAATTCCGGTTATTCATATTAGCTAACACAATAGAGCCATTGAATATAGTAAATATAATCAAGCTGTCAAGTATTTTTCAAACTTATATTTATGGGGATGGTTCCAAATTTTCTCAGCAAATTCTTTGTTTATCCCCAATATGCCGATTATGGATTTATTTCGGATATAACTTCTGAAATATTAGTATGTTAGCCGCTTTTTGATTATTTTCGTGAACTTTTAAGTTTTAATTTAAAGCGATCGTCATATTTTCTCCCCGGTGTGCATTTTCCGCAGGATGCCATAACCAGCCTTTTTCGCCTGTAGTATTCGCGGCCGCAGGAAGAACAGACATAAATATATCTATAATAGCCCCTTAATTTCGGATGTCGTTTGGCCTTTAGAGAGGCCCCAACTTTAGAAGCCCAAAATTTGAAATTTTTATCATGATTGGGAAATAAAATATGGATCATCTCATGTTTCAAAGTGTCTTCGATTTCTTCGGGAAATATCTCATGATATTTGCGGCTGATCCTTATCAATCGCTTTGATGGAGTATAAGTTCCCGCAATAAGCATCCGATCAGAGTATTCAATCCTTACGACCGGCAGTTTACCATTAAAAAATAGATGGTTGAACCTTCTGAAGAGCACATACAATTCATCTATATCAGGAAGAACCGGCTTGGCTGGCTCTTTCTCTATTCCCTTTTTATTACAGTCCGGTTTTGCCTCCTCAAATAGACTGTAACAGGACTGCTCCATTGCCTTTTGATGTCTTTTACTTATCGACATGTAGACCAAAATAATCGGAAAACATATTTAAGGAAAGAAAATTATCATTTACCAGATATATTTGTTATACTGTCCGGAATGAATGATAGGAGAGATTACTCGGTTCAAAATAGAAAATATTTTCTGGCAACCGCTTTAATACTGGTTCTGATTGCCGGATTCTGGATTCGCGTCCATGATCTTGCCGCCGACCCCCCGGGTCAAATAGGCGTTAACAGCCATGCCTTAGTAACCGATCCTGCACATTTGATATCGTTTGCGGCCAATTACGCCTTATATAACCAGTCGGAGCCCTTTCCTGTCGAACACTGGCAGGTCTTTAAAGTATCCATTGTATCCGGCCTATCATATATTCTGTTTCAAATTGGAGAGCCGTCGAGATTCTGGGCAAACCTTACAGGGGTTATTTTATCATATCTCGGTATACTTATGCTTTTATTCGGGATTACGGTCGGTATAAAGAATATCGAAAGGAGAATGCTTGCAGTTCTCCCGGCCTCTGTCTTTCTTGCTTTCAATTTCAACTTGATAATTTACAATCGTGCCCCCTTGCTGGAGAACGGGCTTATTTTCTATTTCGGATTAATTGTACTATTATTCGGATTGTATTCTTTAAGGAATTTTAATTTAATCCTGATGGGATTTCTCATCGCTCTTGCCTTTCTTACGGGCAAAATTTTCGCCATTACGCTTGGCCTGGCGATTCTTCTTATGATCGTCCTTTTCGAAAAAGAAAGAAGAACCAAAAAGATATTGCTGTTTGTCGGGAACGGTCTATTATCGACTGCAATTTTATCGGCAGTTCTTTTCGGGCCTCGATTCCCGGAATATATTGCCTATTTAACCGAGCAGTCATTTGCAGCGCACGCTGATATTTTCCATAAATTTTCACTGCTCAACGCCCTGTTTGCGCGGAATATGCTTTTCGGGACATTTACAAAACTATATGCCAAAGCACCATTTCTATTTTTTGCTTTTTATATAGTTTTGATTGCACTCATGATCTACGCCCAGCAATACTGGGAACAATTCAAAAAGAACAAACTGCTTATATTTGGGCTTCTATGGTATTTCATTTTTATTGTTATGGTTGTCCCGCCGCTTTATCGGCCCCTCCGATATCAGATTCTTTTGTATCTACCGATGGTTATGGTGATTGCCGCCGGATTCCATATAAAAATCGATAAGCCTTCGCCCCTTCCCCCAAAATGGTATGTAGTATCATTTATTATAATGGGACTGATAAACTGGTATTTTTTCAATCACATTATTCTGGATTTCTTTTTTATTGATCAGGCACGTACTGCCGGATGGACCATCATACCCCTTTCCATTATTCCGGCCGTATTGCTCACGTTTGTCCTTGCGAGCGGAAATATCCGTAACTGGATGTACGGACGCTTGCACCACATCCGTTTCTTGACCGGATTTATGGCTGTCGGGGCAATTATAGTTCAGGCAGTGGCTTTATTCTTCTATTTCGGCGATACAACTCATAATCTCAAAAAGACACAGGCCGATGTTGCTGAAATTATAAAAGATGATGCTGTCATGACCGGTTCACACGCGCCGGTTTTAACGTACGGCAGTGAAATCAAACATTGCATTTATAATTTTGGTCTTGATATCCCTCCTGCCGATCAGATAGAGCAATATCCCATCACTCACATTGCGGTAACCGATGGCGGGCGCGAGCTTTCCATAGAGCAGTACCCGGCTATTGCCCGCAGTTATAGCCTGGCTGAATACAAACTGCAGGGGCGAACCATAATGATCATGCCGGTCAGGCTCAATGAAGAAAAGCTGCAGGTCAATTATGACCCATCGGACTATGAAAAGGCGGTTTACTATTACAGAATTGGCGAGACAGCAACCTCGCTGGATTATATAGAAAATTTCATCCAATTACATCCTGAAAATCGTTCGGCGCTATTGCTTTACGCAAATATCTTGAGCATGCAGGGCAATTCAGCTAAAGCGGAAAAAACGATAAGAGAGGCTTATAGATTATATCCGGAAGATCCGATTGTGGAAAGATATTATGATTCATTTAATGGTAATTAACGGGGTACATTAAAAATGGAGCCGAGGGGAGTCGAACCCCTGACCTCTTGACTGCCAGTCAAGCGTTCTCCCAACTGAACTACGGCCCCATTTCAGGCTTTTTAATATATCTTTTCGCGTTTTATTGTCAAGTCATTTATTAGACTGTCATTTTATCGGTTCGGGTGAGAGTATTTCATCGAGATTTATAAATGTCCCCACCGGTGTACGTCGATAACGAACATCTTCGAGTTCCATGAATTTTTCGGTAACAGCCCTAATCCTTTCAGCCGATTTTTCGATCTGCCTCAATTTTTCCTGAATATCATCGCTCAAAAAACTGTAATTCTTCAGCAAAATTTCAATGTTAGCCGATATCGCCAGCAGCGGATTATTCAATTCGTGGCTCAATGTAGCACCTATCCGGGCGATAAATTCTTTCTCCGTTAATTTCTCGCGCCGTGAAACTTCTTCTTTTCTCCTTACCGTAATCGTACCATCATCTGTAATGGTCATCCTTCGAGGATTTTCTATCTCCGAAGTATTTTTGGAGATATTTATATCCAGCCACGTAACTTCGGCCTTTTCCATGAGATTCATTAATTTCTTATGCTCTTTGTCCAGTTTCTTCGAATCGACAATAACCAGGTCCGGCCTTCTTTCAATAAGAGCGTCAATTAGTTCCTCGCTATTGTCAAAATATTTTAATTCCAGATTATCGTCCGGGGCATACTGATTCCTCTCGCTGAAAACATCTCTATCGATTGTGGAGAATATATAGATACAAAGAGATTTGGGCATGGCACTCTCCGGGGAAGGCTATTTTTTTGATTCCTGATGGCAAATAAATGAATAAAGGGAATTACCCAAAAAGGATATTATTTTTTGAATTTGCCGGCTGGCTTCCGCGATATCGCCGCGGTAAATCATCCTTATAACGCCCCAGCAGTCTCCGGCACAGACCAGTGGGTAAAAAGCTTCGACCAATTGCGGATCATCCGGATCAATGTCTTCTTTGATATCCGCCTTAGCCCTGACGGCAACATCAAGGAGTTTTTCGCTGATTTCCTGGAAGTTGAATTTATTGCTTTCAAATGAGGGCTGAATTTCGACTGCAATCGTATTGAGATCATCGCGCGTCAGATGATACATCCCGACCTGCAAAATCTTTTCATTTTTCAGAAGCAATCTTAAAAGTTCTCCCCAATCCGGCGATGAATCAATTTGGGAAATCAATTCGAATAATTCCATCGAATATTCAACATCGGCGTTATTTTCGGAACATACCATGTAATGATCATGATCGGGCATGACAATAATCTGATAATTGGCCGGATTGCCGGCAATGAAATTCAAATTGGCGACGACATCAAAAGGATGTTTCTCATTTTCTGAATTTATAAACACCAGGCTGGCTGATTTGAATGAACTCTCATACCGGCTTTCCTGATGAAGCATCTTTAAAATTGTCTGATAGGAGTCTTCATCGACGAATTCTTTTATTGATCTTCCAAAAAGCTGTTCCTGCGGCATATTGAACAACTTCTCTGTATGATCATCGACATAAACAAATCGACCGTTCAAATCAATCTTGAATACGGCGCACCTTTCGAGTGCGGATCGTGTCTTCTGATTCTGGTCATTCGTCGTTTGCATCATTAGTTTATAGTTTCAGAACCTTAAATTGTTTCTCAGATTCTGCGGTTCTCACATAAATAAGATAAACTCCGGGTGCGATTTTTTCGCCGCGATCATTTTCAGCCCGCCATATAACCACGGCTTGCTCTTCAATATAACTATCGGTAAAATCGTCCCAAACCTTTTCCCCATTTGCCGTAAAAATTGAAATTTCTTGGACTTGCGCCGATTGAGAACCAATATAAATGACCAGAGAATCCCTGAATGGATTCGGCCCGAAACTTAACTCAAATCCCGATCTAACCATCAGCGAAACAACCTTACTGACCGACGCCGGGCCGGTCCAGGCGGTTATTGTGATATCAAAAACTCCTATATCTTCTGTCCTGCCGGTATAAGTCAGCTCCGCTAAACCGTCACCAAAATTAACCAATTCCGCTGTAGTCGGGGCATTGTCAACAGTAAAAGAATCAACATCGGCCGCCAAAACGCCCGAAGTTTCAATATTAATTAAAATTGCCTGGTCAACCGAGGCTATGAATTCCGAAGGAACTTCAATATTCAGAAGATCTGACGCCTTAAATATATCCGGAACACCATAGCCATAGAGATAATCCGGGCTGTTAAACCGATCGGCTGATCTGAACAGGGCCTGACGAACATTTACAGGCGACCACAAAGGATTCGCCTGAAGCATAAGCGCAACGCTTCCTGCAATCAAAGGGCATGAATATGAAGTCCCCGATTTATTAAAACTATAAAAATTGCCGGGTACCGCTGAGGCAACCCCGATCCCCATCGCCATCAATTCAGGCTTAATGCGCCCATCGGCGGTCGGGCCGAAAGAGGAGAAAAAGACTCTTTGCCCAAATCTATCTACTGCTCCGACCGCAATCACCGAATCACCATCTGCCGGAGCAATAATCAACGGTTCCTGTAAATCCCCCTCATTTCCGGCGGAATTGACAACTACAATCCCGCGGGATACTGCAATATCAGCAGCAATAGTGGTCACGGCCGTATTGCCGTCGAGCTCTCCATATGTATACCATTGAGTATAGCCCAGCGAGGAGGAAACAATGTCGGTCCCGATCGAATCGGCCCACTCTACCGCCGTAACCCAGTTATCTTCCTCGACCTCTATTTCCTCAGCCGTTATTTCAGTCTTGGCCAGGATAACGCCGGCGTTATAGGCCGCGCCGATCAAAGTATCCGGAGCGTACCCTATGACTGCCGACATAGTTCCGGTACCATGCTCGGGCTGATCAGGATATGGCGACGTTTCACTGACTGATGTATCATCAGAAATGAAATCATATTTGGCAATTAAGTTCATATGTGAAAGGGCCGGGTGGTCAATATCAAAACCGGTATCGAGAAATGTAATTATAATGCCGTCGCCGGTGTAGCCTAGAAGATGCAAAATTGGCACATTCAATTGATCCAGTTGCGCATAAGACTGACCATATTCATCAATTACCGAATCGGGAATATTATTAATAATTGATGGCGGCAATTTTTCTAGCCGGTCGACTTTGCCATTTTCAGGCTCCTGTTTACGATAAAAGGTAGCGACCTTTTGAATTTTTCGAACAAACTCCAGTTCCGCCAATATTTCCAGCTGATCCTGAGATATTCTTGCCGAGACGGCATTGAGCCACCTTGAGCGTCTCAGCACCTCAACGCCCTCATTCTCCAGGGACTTTACATATGCATCATTTACCGGTAAATCATGGAAATCGAATTTTTCTTCCCGCTTAACTCGCTTTTGTCTGCGTTCGATAGATTTATCTGAAAATCTTTTTGAGGCATCCGTAATGGCGGCTTTGTAACTGGCGCGGTTTTCGAATCCCTTATCTTTGAAAAATATCCATACTTTTATACTATCTCCAAATTCTATACGAGATATTTTTTCTTTTAAATCCTGACTTATTTTATGAACGCTATGATTATTTTGATTTTGACCAAATGAAACGGAAAACAGGACAATTAAGGATATAACGATAGCTGAGATTTTTTTCATCATATTTCTCCTAATTATAATACGCGCCTGAGGAACTCTTTGGTCCGCGGATGTGATGGATTATCGAATATTTTTTCGGGAGGGCCGCTTTCGATAATCTTGCCTTCATCAAGAAATAAAACCCTGTCAGCAACCTCGCGGGCAAATCCAATCTCGTGGGTGACAATAAGCATAGTCATTCCCTGTCTCGACAAATCTTTCATAACTTCCAGCACTTCCCCGATCATTTCCGGATCCAACGCCGAGGTCACCTCATCGAAAAGCATAATTTTGGGATCCATTGCCAGCGCCCGGGCTATTGCCACTCGTTGCTGTTGTCCACCCGACAATTCACCGGGATAAGAATCTACTTTTTCCTCAAGCCCAACTGCTTTCAAAAGATCAATACCCTTTTTTCTGGAATTTTCCCGATTTCGCTTCCTGACTACCTTCTGTGCAAGCATAATATTTTCGATCGCAGTTAAATGCGGAAATAGATTGAACTGCTGGAAGACCATGCCGACTTCAAGCCTGAGATCATGGACCTTTTTATGAGTTCGGTCGACCTTAATCCCGTCAATAATAATCTCCCCTTCCTGGAATTCCTGAAGAGCATTGAAACATCGTAAAAAAGTCGATTTGCCCGAACCAGACGGCCCTATGACAACCACCGTCTCACCCTGAGCGACCTCAAGTGATACTTTATCTAAGGCGGTTATATCACCAAACCGCACAACAATATCATTGACTTTAATTAGCATCAATTATATGTCCCATAGCCTCTGACCCGGTATATTTTTTCAAGCCATTTAACCACTCGAGATAAAGTAAGAGTCATTATCAAATAAATTAGGCCAACCATAAACCATGTTTGAAAATCGACAAAATACTGGGAATAATACTCTCGCCCGGCTCTGGTCAACTCACGAAGACCGATAATGGAAACCAGCGAAGAATCTTTCAGCGAGGCGATAAATTCATTGGCTACCGGCGGAATTACAATTCGAAATGACTGAGGAATTATTACATATCGAAGAGTCTGCAGTCTTGTCATACCCAGCGAAAGAGCCGCTTCATATTGCGCATGAGAAATTGCCTCGATTCCGGAACGGAAAATTTCCGCTAAATAAGCAGAATAGCAGACACCGACTGCTAAAACACCGGCGGTGAAACGATCGAGATTGAGCAGCCCCCCAATACCGAAATATATAAAAAATATCTGTACCAGCAGCGGTACGCCGCGGATAATATTGATATATGCAGCGGCAAACCGGGAGATTAACTTCACTCTCGATATTCGCAATATACCGATCAGCATACCCAGTATAAGGGCCAGAGCAAACGATGTAACTGTAATGAGAGCGGTCCACTTAATGGCCGGGACAAGATAGACAAAAATATCCCAGAAAAGCGCAACCTGTTCGGCAATCCAATCCACCTTAGGGGCCTCCGCAGAAATTAAAGAAATAAGCTATACATATTATGACTCAAAAGCAAGGCGATATTGTTAATCGTTCGGCATTAAAAACAAAGGTTGACTTTGCAGGATAATAATTATAACTTTTTGATTCATAAAACTGTAGAATATTTATCTGCCCCCGTGGTGCAAGGGATAGCGCGTCGGCCTCCGGAGCCGGAAATCCAGGTTCGATTCCTGGCGGGGGTATTTTTTATTGGTTGACTTTACGCACCAAATCCCAATTATTTGTTCATAATGAAATCACCATATCTTAATAAACAGGATTAACAGATGAATAAGCTAAAAACATCGCGATTAGCATTAATGTTGGCTATAATTTTATTCACGGCAATATTAACCGGCTGTCAGAAAGATGAATCGACTTTATATGACTATCTTATCCTTTATGCCTTCCCCGCCGAAGGTGAGTATCTCGCGCTTCAAATGGAAATTGAGAACCGTGAAAGAATTCAGGGGCGTACCGTCTTAACCGGCGAACTTGCCGGAAAATCTATCATATTGGCAGAATCAGGTATGGGCATGACCAATGCCGCCATGACCACTCAGAAGATGATTGATAAATACAGACCTCTCTCGGTGATATTTTCCGGTATTGCAGGGGCTGTCGATGAACAGGTTGGAATCGGCGATATTGTTGTCTGTTCCACCTGGGTCACTCATGATTACGGATATTACGGATCGGAGGGCTTTATCCCCGGTGCAATCCATGCCTATGATCCATCGGTTGACAGTTTGGCCATGATAAACAATTTCCATGTGGACAGCAGCTTGTTTGCTCTGGCAAAAAATTTGAAATCCCAGAATTTACCGCTCCAGAAAATAGGCGACCGCACACCCCGATTGATTACGGGCGGAATTGGTGTCAGCGGCGATGCCTTCATTGATCAGGTCGCCAAAAGACAATGGCTGGCCGAAACTTTTGATGCTCTTATAACCGATATGGAATCGGCAGCCGTAGCTCAGGTTTGTATTGCCAATAAAATACCCTTTATTGTGTTTCGGTCGGCCTCCGATCTGGCCGGAGGAAGCGGCTCGGAATCGGCCCAGCAGCAGTTACAGCAGTTTTTCGAAGTCGCCGCCGAAAACTCGGCCAAAATTGTTGTGAATCTTTTGGAGTCAATCTGAATCTAAGTCCCAAAAGACAATACTCAGATTGACGGAGGCAGAAATGGCCATTATTCAGGAAAAAGACAAAGAGGCAATTAAGGGTCAGATAAAAGATTTAAAAAACAAGGTCACTATTATCAATTTTACTCAGGAGATGGAATGCCAGTACTGCCGTGAAACGAGGCAGCTCCTTGAAGAACTGGCGGAACTATCTGACAAAATCGAAATCAAAGTCTATAACTTCCAGACTGACCGTGAAATAGCCGAAAAATATAAAATAGACAAAATCCCGGCCACGATTTTAATGGGCGAGAAAGACTACGGTATAAGGTTCTATGGAATTCCCGCAGGTTATGAATTTGCCGGAATGCTGGAAATGATTCAAAATATCTCCAACGGTAAATCAGGATTGAATAACGGCACAGTCGAAAAACTGAAAAAAATAACCGAGCCGATGCGAATGCAGGTTTTTGTCACGCCCACCTGTCCATATTGCCCCAACGTTGCCAAAGCAGCCATGCAATTCGCCATGGAAAATGATAACATAAAAGGTGAAGTAGTCGAAATTGGTGAATTCCCTCACCTGGCAAATAAATACAATATTCGCGGCGTTCCCAAAACAGTGGTCAATGAGAATATTGAATTAGAGGGCATGATGCCCGAATTCAGACTAATCGATGAAATTATTAAATCACTTGAAATCAAATAAAGAATTATGGAGGCTATAAGTGGCCGAAGACAAAGAAAAGAAAAGCATCAAGGAAACTCATGACGAAGAAAGAAAGGCGGTCGTCTCGCTTGAACAGAAGGAAGATTACGAATTTCTGGTAAAATTCGAATCGGGACAGGAACTTCTAATGGACGAACCAGAACCACTCGGTAAAGGAGCCGGACCTAATGCAGCCAGAGTCCTTTCAGCCGCAGTCGGTAATTGTCTAAGTGCCAGCCTTCTTTTTTGTCTTCAGAAATCAAGAGTCGACGCCGGCGATGTTAAAACAACTGTAACGACCCACATTAGAAGAAATGAAAACAAAAGATTTCGGATTGGAAAAACCGAGGTCAGAATCGATCTAAACCTGCCCGATGAAGCTTCCGCAGATAGAGCCAACCGATGTTTGGGGCTTTTTGAAGATTTCTGCATTGTCACGGCAAGTGTCAGGAAGGGCATTGATGTAGCGGTTGAGGTTTACAATCAGGAAGGCGAAAAGCTGTTCGAATCAACCGATTGATCTTTTGTTTCTCTAACCCGGTTGGACGCCCTGGTATGTTCTGCTTCCGGTAACCATTTTGTAAAATTTGCAGTTGTAACAGCGGTCAATTTTGATAGCGAATTTACCTTGAACCTCACCCTCGCATAGGGTCCCGGCAACTGTCCAGCAGAACCTTCCGGCATTTTTGCCATCATTGATGCCATCCATCAGGGTATTGGTTGCGGCGGGACAAACACCTCTTTCCGAAACCTCTTTTCCATCCGGCTCACAACCGCATTCCATGACTTCCCAGCAGTTCAATATTTTATTTTCAGACATAAAATCACCTCTTATTAATAGCCTTCGACTATGATTTCAAATATTTTATAAGGCCTTAGAATTCTGTTCTAAATTAAATCAGGCATTCCAAAAGTGTGGCATTTTGATTTGCGTAAGGTTATATTCCGTGATTAAAATATTGGGGGAAATCTACTATGCCGGGAAGATTGTTTCGAAAAAAGACAGCCGCGATGTATCTCCGATACATGATTCTGGGCATTTTACTTGGTTACATTACCTACATTGGAATCATGCACCTTCAGCACCAGACCGAATTCCCGCCGGTCGATGCCATTTGCCCGTTCGGCGGCTTGGAATCATTATTCGCCATAATCTTCCAGGGCAAATTTCTAAATAGAATTTTCATATCCAGCTTCATTTTGCTGGGAGCAACGATACTATTGGTTTTCGTTTCAGGAAGGTCATTCTGCGGATGGATCTGCCCCCTCGGAACTTTGCAGGGAATTTTCGGCTCGCTGGGCAATAAGATTACCAAACGGAGATATCCTTTATCAATGGAAAAGGATCGTAAATTCCGGTACTTAAAATATGTCATACTTGTTGTCTTTGTAATCGGTGCCTGGATCGGCGGAAAGTTGTTAATCCGGCCTTATGATCCCTGGGTGGCCTGGATGCACCTTGCCGAAGGGAGCGAAGTTTTAAGTGAATTCTTTATTGGCGCAATTGTCCTCGCTGTATCATTGGGGGCATCGATCGCCATCCCCCGTTTCTTCTGCCGTTACCTTTGCCCCATGGGAATATTCCTGGGCATCCTGAACAGGTTTTCTTTATTTCGGCTCGAAAAAAACGAAGAAACCTGCAACCACTGCCGCCTGTGCGATCAGAAATGCCCCGTCGGGATTCCCATTGAATCTATGAAAATTATAGACAAAGCCGAATGCCTTTCATGCGGAGAATGCATACCGGTTTGTCCATTCGAAAATACGCTGGAATTTAAAATAAGAAAGAAAAGCGTTATTACCCCGGCTTTTCTCGGTCTCGGAGTAATCGTTCTGTTTTTTGGATCCATTGGCCTTACAAAAGCGGTTGGTGTTTATAGAAGCACCCCTCCCGCCATCGATGAGATTTTGGAATCCAGAGATATTCTCCCTGAGGAAATCAAGGGATATATGACATTGGCAGATGTTGCCGCAGTTTTCGAAATTCCGATAGATACCCTTTACACCCGGCTTGACCTGGATGAACAGGATGTCTCGCCACTCACCAAATGCAGAGATATTAAAAAATATGTATCAGGGGAATTTGAAACAGATAGTGTAAGGACCGTCGTAAGAAATATAATTAATGCCGGCACCGGATGCATCGACAAACCTGCCGAAGATGTAAACTCACCACATTCAATTATGGGAACCCATACTTTGCGGGAAGTATCTCTAAAGTTTAATATCGAAATCGAGATATTATATGGCCAACTGGGGATAGATACCCTGACAGTACCTCCAAACACTCCTTGTCGAGAATTAAAAAATATTATTAGTCCCGATTTTCATACATCCAAGGTCCGCGAAGCAGTAGCGAATATATTAGAAATCCCCTATTAGCCACTATTCCTGTTTTCTAAAATATTATTTTTCTCAGGATCTTCATCGACGACTGCCACGATCTGCTCCCCATGCTGAGGTTTTGGCGGCATATCAGCAGTACAAATGCGAAGTTTTTTCCTTTGAGTTATAATAAACAGCGGAATAACATCACGACCGTATTGAGATTCGAATTTGTCAAAATCAAAAGTATCCGTAATTTCTGTCCTTTTGACCACCGCGCCTTTCTCAAATCGATTAGAAAGATATTCAAATGTCGCGGCATTGTGAAATAGCAGCCTACCCTGAAGTTCTCGGGATGTTTTATGGCGCCCTTCCGATTTTTTGCTATCTGTTGGGGGGAGTTGAAATATCTGAGATCGCCCAAAGACGTCAATGAAATGCATGGCTGCCAGAGAATTAACTTCATCATTAGGGGTTAATGCCAACACCCTGCCAATACCATCCAAGGGAAGATCATAATGAATATTCTCGGACAAAATATTGCCGTAATGAGCATCAATGCCGCTTTTTCGGGCCGATGACACATTGAACCAGTTATTGTCTATTAACATGACTTTGAATCCCTGGTCTTTGAGTATCCTGGCAATCTCCCTTGCCCACTCATGAGCTCCGGCTATTAAGACACCCTGTGGATCCTGCTGTGCGACTTTTAAAAAACGAGCCACAGGAGCAGCAGTAAGACCATATACGGCAACTGATACAATTATAACTTGAAAAGTCAACGGTACCAGACAGGCACATTCATTAAAACCCTTTTCGGTCAAACGTATCGCAAAAACGGATATGACCGCTGCAGCCACAATTCCCCGAGGCGCCATCCAGCCGATAAAAGCTTTTTCTTTTAGTTTCAGATCACTGCCAATTGTTGAAGCCCAAACGGCAATCGGACGTACTAATATAATTAAAAGAGCTATGAAGATCCATGTTTCCGGACGAGTATAGGTTTCCTCTCCGAGTGGAAGCCGTGCCGCAAGAATAATAAATACCGACGATATTAACAGCACTCTTAAATTTTCCTTGAATTCGGTAATATGACCGATAGGAACAAATTTTTGATTGGTCAATACAATACCCATTACAGTAACTGCGACAAGTCCGGATTCACTCTGGATGGCATTTGCCGCCGCATAAGCGATCACAACAACCATCAATGAAACAGGATTCTGCAAAAAATCCGGCACAAGGAACTTGCGCAGCAGAAGAATTATAATAATTGCGCCAAGAACGCCAACCAGGGTGCCCAGTACACCGGCTTTCAGGACGCCGAAAATTATAGCCGTCGTGCGCTCATCGACACCGGTAGCTACAATTACTTCATAAACGAGGACGGCCAAGACCGCCCCAATTGGATCATTGACAATGCCTTCCCATTTGACTATTGCCCCAATATTGCCAACCGGCCGTACCTGCCTTAACAAAGGAATAATTACTGTCGGGCCGGAAACGACGAGAATGGCGCCCAGAAGTATCGATGGCCCGAGTTCGATACCTACTATATAATAAGCACCGGCTGAAGCAAGCGCCCAGGTTACCAGGATTCCGATTGTGGTCAGGTTTCTGACTATCTTCCCCACACGCTTGAGTTCATCGATACGTAAAGATAACCCACCTTCAAATAGAATGATGGCAACTGAAACCGAAATAAGGGGGAATAACAGCTCGCCGAAAAGCTCGTCCGGATGTAAAATACCGGTTATCGGCCCGGCAATTATACCCGAAACGAGTAGCAATAGAATGGCCGGCAGATGAAGCCTCCAGGCAATCCACTGAGATATAATACCTAGTACTATTATACTTGCCAGACCAATTAGAAAAGACTCATGCACCTGCCAATCTCCTTTGCATTAATTAACGTATCTATCTGCGCGGATAGCAATATAAATTTTGGAGATAATCAGGTTCCGGTCCAGTTAATTTTAATGGAATATTCTGAAATGTCCTTTTTTAAAAGCGATTTATCAATCGCGAAGATGATATGGGTCCTATCGGCACCCCGACGATAGTGGGAGCCGTAAAAATCCGGAATATATTTAGCCAGCAGTTCATTTGTGTAGAAATCATATACCCCCAGATCACTAGTGATACTGATAATCCCATACCTTTGGCCGCTGAAGCTGTTATAATCGGCCAGCATATCCTTAAAAAGTGTACTCCTGTATTCCGGAGAGATATCAGAATTTTTATCAATAAAAAATATGTTGAAAGTGGTCAAAATCAGATCCGAGGAAATCTCAATAATATACGTTTCATTCTCATTCCAGATCTTATGGACTACGTAATCATCCTCGGTTGTGAAATATGGTTCTTCCGACGGCAGTGAATCAACTATCGTTATCCCGATTGAATTGTACTTGTTTACATATGATGAGAAATGATCTAAAAATTCAGTCCATTCCCATCCAAAAGCACCTGCAATAGTTGTTTTAATAGTTTCGCTGTCAATCCCGGCCACTTCCTCGCCGGTACCGGACAAACTGCGGTAAATCACAAGAAAATTCTTCATGCCCAATTCATCAATGATCATATTGACCAGAAGACCCCCCATAGGATAAGTCATATCTGCCGGACCGGAACGATAAAAATCATCACGAGTCAGCATACTGTCGAGGTGAATCAAATTCTGAGAATGGAGATGGTATCCCAGCTGTAGAATAACATCATTCGATTTTTCCCAGCGCCCCCCAATAGCAGTGGCAAATCCTTCCTGCAGTAATGGTATTGTGAATAAATCGAGAGTCTCCAGTTTGTAATTTATCAGGAAATGAGCCAATTCGTGGCGGTGCGGAAGATGTCTGGTTATTATAGCATCCGATGGAATGACATACAACCCATGAGCATGATGACCGGTGATATTTTCGAAATCATCAACATTGCATAAATAATAGTCGATCTTCTCGCTTCGAAGCAATTCCATTCTTCCGGATGATATTTCCAATACCTCGGATGCATCATCGATAAAATGGTCAAGTTCTTTTACCGCATATTCGTTAATCAGGGACGAATCATTATAATGAATCCTGACGTAATCAGTTTGAACAATCGCCCAGTCCCGGGCAAAAACATCCTGAGATTTAATCAGCCTGGCATTATTGTTGTCGTATTCGATATAGTACGGCTGAATTAAAGTATCCCCGCCTGTAATAAAGGCAGCATCGCATACCTGAAAATTCTCCTCTATCTCCCGGCATTCTCCTATCTCCCAGTTTACTATTTCATTTTGGATCTGCTCCATATATAATATTGCCGGAGAAGCGCAGTCAATTTTTAGAGGAATATTATTATATTGAATGTTCAGCCTATCGGCCCGTTTTAAGGCATTCGAATGCCAGAAATTGCGCGCGGATGCAAAATCGCCATTCTTAATAGATCGAAAATAGTAATCCAGAGACTCGGAAAGAGTAGCAGAAAAATTGGAAATGTTGGTAAGCAAAAATATTAGAAATATCAGGGCGGCACTATTAAGCAGTTTTGATTTCATATACTAAATTGCGCTTCGGTTTGTAACTTATACGTCCTGATATTGAAATATTTCTGCTAAACTTAAAATATTTGCTTTCCCAATTCGCTTCGACTTCAAGAAAGATATCTTAATTTGAGGATAACCTGCCCGACTTTTCGATCATCTCAATCGACCTTCGTGCCCAGTTTATAATTGCCTGCTTTTCATCATTACTCAGCAGATTCGTCCATTGTCCGATTTTATACAACCGAGGAGGCATCTCACCATCTTCAATAACTTCAATAATTTCTTCCAGGTAATGAATTTGACTCCCGGCGTCGGTCCTATCTCCAAATGGAAAGCCGGTCGTCATATTAAGATGTTTTCTGCCCTCTTCAATATCATTTTGTATAATTTGCCTGATACCAATAAGGCGATAATACCATGGGTACCCGGGGTAATCAGAATGGCAGTCGAAACATACTCTTTCAGCCGAGGGCTCGATCATTACGAAGCCGGTGTGGATCTTAGCATAAAGTGAATCTTCCGGCATCATAAAAGTTCCGCAGATTTGAGGAAGATCGGGAGGCGGGCCGTATACTATTACCGATGCAAGCAGATAGATTGCTATTGCTATCAATAAATAGGTTATTATTCTTCGATTTGGACTTTTTGCCATTCTCCCCTGCCTCAATGCCAAAGCGTTTTATTTATATCTAATCTTATAGATAAAAATCGCAAAAGCCATAACAAAAGTAATCAGATTGGCAACTATTACCGGCGCCGATTCGATTAGTATGCCGTAAATAAGCCACAGAAAAACGCCGGTTGAAAATATAAGAAACATCCCCAGTGAAATATCCCTGGTGGATCGGGTTTTGATTACTTTAATCAGCTGCGGAAGAAATGCTATGGTAGTCAAAAATCCGGCAGCGTAACCTATTAAGAGCGGGATCCCATAATTCATTTCATAGCCACCTTCGTGAGTTTGTAGACAGCGAACATACACCAGACTCCCTCAAGGATTATAAACGGCATGGCATTCAGTGTAAATGCATAATAAGCCGATATTCCTGCCCCGAAGACATTGAGTATTATATAAATTCGAGAATCTTCCGACAGCACCTTAAATAAGTTCAATGAAAAAGCGGTCAAAAGAAAAATCATCCCCAGTGTGCCAAGATAAAGATTGAATTGATCCATTATGAATTGCTCCCCTTGCGAGTCTTGCCGTTGCGGATTTTGAATAACGACAATGGATGATGCATGACGTATTTAAGTCCGCCGGCTGTTGAAAAGTTTCGAAGAGGACGTACCATTCGTCCAAGTACCTCCTGAAGAAGTTCTTTTTCATGAACCTCACCTTCCTCTCTCACAAGGGCCAGCCTGTGGATTGAATACAATCCCAGTATAAAAGCAAAGAAGAAGAAGAAGTCCCAAGACTGAAGATTGAGCGGCTGGAATATGGTCTCTCCTTCGGGACTGGTCCAGGACAAAATCCATGCCAGCTCTCTTTTTGAAAAGAAATCTATAAATTCTCCACCCACTATGGGTGCAACTCCGGCTGATAGATACATGATCAAGCTGCTCGTAGCCAGGTAGGCAGTCGCCTCCCCGCGTGGAGCAAGTTTCAAGGCGATATTGCTTGTTGCCAGCGTCACTCCGGATAAAGATATCCCGAGAAATATATGGATGACTATAAGCAGCGGCATTGTATAGGAGTGGATTTCAGGCATGGTTGTAAACGTCCAGGCCAGTACAGAAAACATGAATAACGGCCCGCATATGCCGAGAACTGTCTTATTGCTGAACCGGTCGCTGATTCCTCCCCATATTCTCAATGAAAGCACGTTGGTTACCTGGCTTAAAACAGTCAGACCGATAACATAAGACATATCCATATTGAGCCTTTTCAGCAAATAGACAGCAAAAAACGGCGCCGCCAGATTGACTGCAAAATTCCATGCCCCGAGAAACTTGAGCAAATGCCGAAAATTTTTATCCCGTAGCGGCTTCTTTATCAACTTCAACAGGCTGGTACCCTCGGTTGAAGGGTGCATTCGCGGCTCGGGAATCTGAGCAATGAAATAGTTATCGATTATTCCTGCAAGATATGCCAGACTGAATAATATTGTATATGCCAGAGCCACCCTACCCGCATAAAGCTCTGTCCAGTAATCAATATAAAATGCCGCTGCCAAACTTAAAACTATACTCAAACCCAGGGATAGAGACATTCTTCTCGAAAAAAACGAGCCCAGTCTTTTTTCCGGTACAAGGTCTCGCATCCATGAGTTCCAGGCACAAAGAGAAACTGCTCCGATAGTTGTATTCAATATTAGGGATACGACCACTGCCATCAAAGCCGCTTTGCCTGAAAACAAAATAGGCGCCAGGGCAATTCCCATAAGAAAAACCCTGGATAATAAGGTCGCATAAAAACTGATTAAACGGCGGTTCTTGACTTTTTCGACAAGGTAAACAGAAGGCACCTGGATAAGCTGGGCCAGCATGGGAATCGCCGCCAGTACCCCGATATAAAAGTTCGACGCGCCCAGTTGTATTGCGTAGGCAACAAGAAAGACCCCGCTCGAAAAAGTCACTATCGCCTGCGTCGCCATGCCGTCGTAAGTGACAGCTTTCAGACCTTTCTCTACCTCGGCATCGGTCAGCCTGTCTTTAACATCAAAAACCATACAGAATTCTTTCGGCAATACAGCCGGTAAATCAACATATTTTTGACTTAATAGCAAGAGCTTTATGGATATACATTAATTTTTTCAGCCTTTTGTTTTCCTTAAAACCTTATCCGGTTTTAACCTTGACTTAATAATTACGCAGCAACTGGAAAATGGTTTATTCATGTTTATGCACTCAGGATGAGCCTAAAATCTGCATCGCTTCACCGCCAACCGGTAGCAAGAATCGGCGGTATTCCTCTACCTTAAAATCCCGCATGGAAGCAGGGTATCCACACCTCTCTGCCTCCTTTTATAGTAAGGCAAAACGGCCTGCTACGACCTATTATATCCGGGTTTGGACTACCTCGTTCAAGATTAATCTGCCTTATTCCGATATAAAGACCAGGTATCAACTCCAGGTCCGGCAGCGAAATATTTTTCTCATTTAGTAATTTTGCAATTCGAAAGGATTTTTAATGCCCCCTAACAACGATCCATCCAGATTTATTGACTATATCTTCTGGATAAGTCTCGGACTGGGAGCCTTTTACTGGATCCTTGATGCACTAATCAACTGCCTGATATTTTATGAAGGGACTTTTTTAAACCAGGTCTTTTCACCCGATTCACATAATATCTGGATCAGAACGTTCGTCTTCACTCTATTCATCGTACTGGGGTATTTTGTCCAGATAATTGCTGATAGATGGAAGCATTCGGCACAGTCTATGAGGCAGAGTGAAGAACGTTTACGTCTTCTCTACGAAAACAGTCCGCTGATATATTTGAATATTGATAAAAATGGCAAGATAGTTGAAATAAACAAAGGCTGGCAGGATTTTATAATGTACCCCAAAGAGGAATCGGTCGGCAAATATTTTAGCGACTTTTTAACTCCCGGTCAACGCAGCCATTTCAAAAGGAAATATTCAGAATTCCTTCGTGCCGGTGAAACTTATAACGAGCATTATGAAATGGTAAGAAAGGACGGCGGTGAGGTCTGGGCCTCCTTCGCCGGCCGGACCATTCGTGATGAACTGGGCAATATAAAATCTGTCGCCTGTATTCTCCATGATATCACCAGGAGCAAATGGGTCGAACGAGCATTGAATGAAAGTGAAGAGAAGTTTAAGATAATTTGCTCTTCGGCTCTGGACGCCATAATTATTATAGATAACGGCGGAAAAATAACCTTCTGGAACGAAGCTGCCGAAAGGACTTTGGGCTATACGGCCAAAGAAGTTCTCGGCGAAGATCTGCATCATCTTCTTGCACCGGAAAAATATCATAAAGCTTATGGCAAAGGAATGGAAAAATTCAAGACGACCGGTCAGGGACAGGCAGTCGGTAAAATACTCGAACTGGAGGCCATTACCAGTACCGGCAAAGTTATTCCTATCGAATTGTCACTGGCGGCGGCCATGATAAATGGAAAATGGCACGGAATAGGGGTTCTACGCGATATAACCATTCGGAAAAAATATCTTGACACAAAATTGGGTGAATCTGCAGCCCAAAAGACATATACAAAATAATAAAAACCCCTGATTATTTCTAATCAGGGGTTTTTCTATTTAACCCGGCAGTGTCCTACTCTCCCACTAAGTCTCCCTAGCAGTACCATCGGCGATGGAGAGCTTAACTACTGTGTTCGGAATGGGAACAGGTGTTTCCTCTCCTCTATAGCCACCGGAATTATTTAAAAACTCATATTGCAGATCCGGGATTTCGCATTTGAAATCCGGACATCCTTCAATTGGTCGCACAAAAAGCGCATTTTGATGATTTGATCGAAGAAAATTTTATCGATCAAGTCTCACGGCTTATTAGTATCACTCGACTCAACACCTTACGGTGCTTACATCTGTGACCTATCAACCTGGTGTTCTTCCAGGAGCCTTCAGGTGCAAAGCACGGGATACCTCATCTTGAAGTAGGCTTGGCGCTTATATGCTTTCAGCGCTTATCCTTTCCCGACGCAGCTACCCAGCTGTGCCACTGGCGTGACAACTGGTGCACTGGAGGTCGGTCCAACCTGGTCCTCTCGTACTAAAGTCAGATCTTCTCAAGTATCCTGCGCCCGTATCAGATAGGGACCGAACTGTCTCACGACGTTCTAAACCCAGCTCACGTACCGCTTTAATTGGCGAACAGCCAAACCCTTGGGACCTTCTCCAGCCCCAGGATGCGATGAGCCGACATCGAGGTGCCAAACCCCGTCGTCGATTTGGACTCTCGGACGGGATCAGCCTGTTATCCCCGGAGTACCTTTTATCCGTTTAGCGACGGCACTTCCATGCGCAACCGCCGGATCACTAAGGCCTGCTTTCGCACCTGCTCGACTTGTAGGTCTCGCAGTTAAGCTCCCTTATACCTTTGCGCTCTTCAGCCGATTACCATCCGGCTTGAGGGAACCTTTGCACGCCTCCGTTACATTTTAGGAGGCAACCGCCCCAGTCAAACTACCCGCCTGGCAATGTCCTCTGACCTGATTCAAGGCCTAAAGTTAGATATCCGATAGAGCAAGGGTGGTATTTCAACGGTGGCTCCACCGACCCTAGCGGGCCAGCTTCAAAGCCTCCCACCTATCCTACACATGCTGTACCAAATACCAATGCCAGGTTATAGTAAAGGTTCACGGGGTCTTTCCGTCCCGATACGGGTAAACGGCATCTTCACCGCTGCTACAGTTTCGCCGAGTCCCACGTTGAGACAGCGCCCCAATTGTTATACCATTCGTGCAGGTCGGAACTTACCCGACAAGGAATTTCGCTACCTTAGGACCGTTATAGTTACGGCCGCCGTTTACTGGGGCTTCGATTTAGAGCTTCGCCCGAAAGCTAACTCCTCCTCTTAACCTTCCAGCACCGGGCAGGTATCAGTCCCTATACATCGCCTTATGAGGCTTAGCAGAGACATGTGTTTTTAGTAAACAGTCATCAGGGCCTCTTCTCTGTGACCGCGTTGGGCTCCATCCGCAGGGATTTCACCTACTTGCGGCACCCCTTATCCCGAAGTTACGGGGTCATTTTGCCTAGTTCCTTAACGTGGGTTCTCTCGCGCACCTTAGGATTTTCTCCTCACCTACCTGTGGCGGTTTGCGGTACGGTCGGCAGAATAACTTCCATAGAGGCTTTTCTTGGCAGTATGCTTAAGGTCAGTTTGTGGGCCGAAGCCCTCCCCATAACCTCTCAGTGTTAGGAGCGTGGATTTGCCTGCGCTCCCCACCTACTGGCTTAGATCCCGTATTCCAACACGGGACTGACCGTCACTTCTGCGTCACCCCATAGGTATAACGCGATTCTACCGGTACAGGAATGTTATGCCTGTTTCCCATCACCTACGCCTTTCGACCTCGGCTTAGGGTCCGACTAACCCTGGGCGGACGAACCTTCCCCAGGAAACCTTAGGTTTTCGGTGAACAGGATTCTCACCTGTTTTATCGCTACTCGTCCCGACATAATCGCTTCTGTACTGTCCAACCGGCCTCACGACCGATCTTCAGCCGGTACAGAATGCTCCTCTACCACTCTTTCGAGTCCGCAGCTTCGGTGCCGTGCATAGTCCCACAAATTTTCGGCGCAAGGGCACTAGACTAGTGAGCTGTTACGCTTTCTTTAAATGATGGCTGCTTCTAAGCCAACATCCTAGCTGTTTTAGTGGCCTCACTTCCTTTATCACTTAGCACGACTTGGGGACCTTAGCTGGCGGTCTGGGTTGTTTCCCTCTCGGCAATGAAGCTTATCCCCCACTGCCTGACTCCCGAGAAACATGTAACGGCATTCGGAGTTTGGTTGGGGTTGGTAACCTTGTAGGGCCCCTAACCCATCCAGTGCTCTACCTCCGTTACACTTCACTCGAGGCTAGCCCTAAAGCTATTTCGAGGAGAACCAGCTATTTCCAGGTTTGATTGGCCTTTCACCCCTATGCACAGCTCATCGCCCAGCTTTTCAACGCTGGTGCGTTCGGACCTCCGTCCCGTGTTACCGGGAGTTCATCCTGGCCATGCATAGATCACCTGGCTTCGGGTCTACTCCCTGCTACTTAATCGCCCGGTTAAGACTCGCTTTCGCTACGGATGCACCAGTGTTTGGCTTATCCTTGCAACAGAGAAGTAACTCGTCGGGTCATTATTCAATAGGCACGCCGTCAGTCCGGTTCCTCCGAAGAAGAACCATTCCTCCGACAGCTTGTAGGCATACGGTTTCAGGTACTATTTCACTCCCCTCCCGGGGTTCTTTTCACCTTTCCCTCACGGTACTTGTTCGCTATCGGTCACGGATGAGTATTTAGCCTTACCTGATGGTCCAGGTAGATTCACACCGGATTCCACTTAACCAGTGCTACTTGGGAAATCGACCTGGGAAGCCGTCAGACCTTTCGCTTACGGGGCTGTCACCCTGTATCGCTGATCATTCCAGATCATTCAGCTAGATCGACGGTTTGTAACTTCCCGAACATTCTGCAAAATGTCCGCGATCGACTCCCACTACCCCGACAGTGCAACGCTTGCAGGCTTTGGCGCACACGCCGGTTTGGGCTGTTCCCCGTTCGCTCACCGCTACTAGGAGAATCACGGTTGTTTTCTCTTCCTGAGGGTACTTAGATGTTTCAGTTCCCCTCGTTCGCTTCGAACCGCCTATGTATTCAGCGGCCGATACTCGCCGATGAAAGCGAGTGGGTTGCCCCATTCGGAAATCTCCGCCTCAAAGGTTGTTTGCACCTAGACGAAGCTTATCGCAGCTTACCACGTCCTTCATCGCCTATCCGTGCCAAGGCATCCACCATATGCCCTTAGTAACTTGATCGAAAACCTTCTTTCAAATCACTCAAGGTACGCTTTTCTGTGCAACCAATTGAAAGATGCCATATATGTCTTCTTTCAAATCGGTTACCCGGATCTTACAATATGAAGTTGTCAAAGAACAAAGCTTACATTTTACTGGAGATGACAGGGATCGAACCTGCGACCTGTGGCTTGCAAAGCCACCGCTCTCCCAACTGAGCTACATCCCCAATTCTTAAATGGGCCTAGGTGGAGTTGAACCACCGACCTCGCGCTTATCAGGCGCGCGCTCTAACCAACTGAGCTATAGGCCCATCTTTTAATACATGGGCCCGGGTCTTATTCCAACCATAAGGCCCCCTTAAGCTTTATTAAAATAGCAAGCCCGGCCGGGCTTAAACCCACCGGCAGTGGTCGACCTCGGCGCAACTCGCTGGATATTAAACAATTTAAGTTCCAGCGGTGCACCAGTCTCCTTAGAAAGGAGGTGATCCAGCCGCAGCTTCCGCTACGGCTACCTTGTTACGACTTAGCCCCAGTCATCGGTTTCACCTTAGGCGCCGCCCTCCTTGCGGTTAGGCCAGCGACTTCGGGCGCTCCCAACTTCCGTGGCTTGACGGGCGGTGTGTACAAGGCCCGGGAACGTATTCACCGCAGCGTGCTGATCTGCGATTACTAGCGATTCCTCCTTCATGGAGTCGAGTTGCAGACTCCAATCTGAACTGAGACCGGTTTTGGGGATTAGCTCCACCTCGCGGCTTTGCTGCCCTCTGTACCGGCCATTGTAGTACGTGTGTAGCCCTGGATGTAAGGGCCATGATGACTTGACATCATCCCCACCTTCCTCCGGTTTATCACCGGCAGTCTCCTTAGAGTTCCCAGCATGACCTGATGGCAACTAAGGACAAGGGTTGCGCTCGTTGCGGGACTTAACCCAACACCTCACGGCACGAGCTGACGACAGCCATGCAGCACCTGTCCACTGGCCCCGAAGGGAGACCTCCTTTCAGAGGCTGTCCAGTGGATGTCAAACCCAGGTAAGGTTCTTCGCGTTGCCTCGAATTGAACCACATACTCCACCGCTTGTGCGGGCCCCCGTCAATTCTTTTGAGTTTCAGCCTTGCGACCGTACTCCCCAGGCGGGGCACTTAATGCGTTAGCTGCGGCACTGAAGGGGTCGACACCTCCAACACCTAGTGCCCAACGTTTACGGCTAGGACTACCAGGGTATCTAATCCTGTTTGCTCCCCTAGCTTTCGCGCCTTAGCGTCAGTATCGAGCCAGAAAGCCGCCTTCGCCACCGGTGTTCTTCCAGATATCTACGCATGTCACCGCTACACCTGGAATTCCACTTTCCTCTCTCGTACTCAAGGTCTACAGTATCGAATGCAGGCCGGCAGTTAAGCCACCGGTTTTCACATCCGACTTGAAGACCCGCCTACACGCCCTTTACGCCCAGTGAATCCGAACAACGCTCGTTCCCCCCGTATTACCGCGGCTGCTGGCACGGAGTTAGCCGGAACTTCCTCTGCGGGTACCGTCAGGGCCATAAAGACCGGTTCTTCCCCGCTGACAGGATTTTACACTCCAAGGAGCTTCATCATCCACGCGGCGTTGCTGCGTCAGGCTTTCGCCCATTGCGCAATATTCCCTACTGCTGCCTCCCGTAGGAGTCTGGGCCGTATCTCAGTCCCAGTGTGGCCGATCACCCTCTCAGGCCGGCTATCCATCGTAGCCTTGGTAGGCTTTTACCCTACCAACAAGCTAATGGAGCGCGGGCCCATCCTTGAGCGAAAAACATTTGATCCGGTGAAGATGCCATCTCCGGATATTATCCGGTATTAGACCCCCTTTCGAGGGCTTATCCCGGTCTCAAGGGCAGGTTGCCCACGTGTTACTCACCCGTTCGCCACTTTACTCATCCAGCCGAAGCCGGACTTTCTCGTTCGACTTGCATGTATTAAGCACGCCGCCAGCGTTCGTTCTGAGCCAGGATCAAACTCTCCGTAAGTATTTCAATATTCTCTTTTTCAATACGAATATTAGTTTGATCTTAACGAACTGCGTCGTTCGTCAATTATTATTGACAGGTCATCCGATGTCTAAACATCGAAGGACCCACACTGCCGTTGGAAATTTGGTAAAATTTCCATTGGCCGTGGCTTGCTATTCAGTTTTCAAAGAACATTCAGACAAAAAAACCTGCCCCCTAAAAGTGGGCGGGCAGGAAATGAGTATAACAATCATTTCCCTAATTGTCAAGTAAAATTTTTTAGCAGTCTATTAATTTTCCTGCCCCTCATTCCTATCTATATAAACCAAAATGTGCAAAAATGTTCCAATTTTTCTTTTTCAAAAAAGCCCTAAATTTTATCGGCATATGACTATAATGCTTTAATTTTTTTTGTCAAGCCCGAAATTTATAAAATGCGTTTTTTTTTGATGTTATCTTAATAAAGCTATTATCGATACTCTCGAACTTCAGCGGGATACTTTCGGCTTTATTGCCGTAATCAAGGCTGGGGCAACAAAATCGTCAATCCGATAATTTGTGCCAAAATCGTGAAACTGATACTCGCCCAACGAAGTCGGGTCAATTGAAATATTTGTAAATCCTATCGTTTCCAGGAGGTCCAAAAGCTCCTCCTTAATCGAGACCCCGGCCAGGCAGCCGACAAAGGCGCCTCGGTCATTCTTTATCTGATCTGGAATAGGCGCATGTGCAATCATATCCGATATACTCAGCCTTCCCCCCGGCCTGAGGACTCTAAAGGCTTCGCCGTATACCCGCTGTTTGTCCGGAGAAAGATTAATTACGCAATTGGAAATAACAACATCTATTGTCTCCGATTCGACCGGGAGATTTTCAATTTCACCGTGACGAAATTCTACATTTGAAAATCCGTCAGCTCGCGCTATCTGCCGGGCCTTTTCCACCATCTCGCAAGTCATATCCACACCAATTACCCGTCCATTTTCGCCTACCCTTCGGCCGGCTATAAAACAATCAAACCCACCTCCGCTGCCAAGATCAAGAACAATATCTCCATGTCTGATGCCTGATAAGACGATTGGGTTTCTGCAGCCGAGCCCAAGATTGGCCTCGGATGGTATACTATCAATTTCCTCGCTTGAATAATCCACCTGCAACGCGCTTTCTTTGAGCCTTTCCAAGTTCAGTTTGCCCCTTAATACCTCACATCCGCAGGTACCCGAATCATTTCTTATAATATTTCGATAGAATTGCCGCTCATCTCTTTTTAATTGTTCATTATTTGTTTTGGACATTGAAAACCTTTCAGACCGTAATATAAATACGCGAAATTACATTACCTTATACAAAACAAAGCCCATTTTTATCAAGAAATTATCGCCCCTTAATAATATTTATCATTTTATTTTTCCCGAATCAATAAAAAAACCGGGTGATACACCCGGTTTTCTCAGCAATGAATAGATACTTTTATCCACAATTTGGATCCGGACCGTTATTGTACAGAAAATTTATCATATAAGTAATGTCCAGAAGATTAACCAGTCCGTCGTTGTTTACATCAGCTGCTTCGATTGGATCAGGCGCCGACCCCTGTTTGTACAGATAGTTTATGAGAAATGTGATATCAAGCAGGTTGACAAGACCGTCACCATTACCGTCCCCGCAAACGAATTCACAGGCGTCACCAATACCATCACCATCGGAATCGGCCTGATCGGGATTAGGAACATCGGGACAATTATCGCAGGCATCGCCAAATGCATCCCCGTCCGTATCTGCCTGATCCACATTATAAGTATCCGGGCAATTATCCTGAGCGCAATCCTCTCCGGACTCTCCGTAACCATCGCCATCAATATCGCTGCAGACATAATCTCCCATAGTAAATCTCAATACACGGGAATATTCAGTAGAATCGCCGGTATCCGTGCGGAAGGCTTTAAGACGCCAAAAATACAAGCCGTCCGGCAATCCGTATGGCATCGTAAAGGATGAGCTGTCGCTGCTGTCGGCGAAAATTATGGCGCTGAAGCCGGAATCGGGGCTTATCTCCATTCTATATAGATCACTTTGCTCTTTCCAGGCCGTTGACCATTTGAAATCAACCAGAGAAGCCGACGCAATCGAATCCTCTTCATTAGGCGACAAAGGCCGCGGCTCCATAAATGGAATCTCCCAATTAGCTCCGAAAACATCCTGATTTCCATTTCGAGCATCGGTCCAGCAGGCGTTGACATGATCCTTAAAAGCAGTAACCCCGATATATTCGGCAATTTTTCCCGCCTTATCGGTTCCATTCATCGGGTAATCACGTTTAACAGCCCAATCACCGTCTACAGGCGTTCCCAAATTACCTGACTTCAGGTCACCCGGATTGCTCGAAACTTCGGTAATGCGATGATTGGTCGTAAAAGTCTCGCCGCCGTCGAAGGAATAAGCCGCGAAGACATCGAAAAGATAATGATTGGGATCGAGCCTCTGATCATAAAAGATGGCGGTTAAAATACCATCCTGATTGCAGTACAACCACGGATGAAATTGATCATGCACTGCACCCGGCCCTGTTACATCATCATTTATAAATATCGGTTCAGTCCAGGAAATACCGCCATCAGATGACTTAATAAATTCGATATTATAATCGTAATTGGGATTTAAGGTATCGACATTTGCATATGAAATATAGATATTGCCGTCGTATGGCCCGCCAAAAATATCAGCCGTCCCTACCGGCATATTATAGACATCGATATCTCCATCAACCAATCCATACTGCCCGAATGTATTAACGACTTTGGTCGGGCTTGTAAAACTCGAGCCGCCGTCAGTCGATTTTACCATACTGATTGTAGCATAAAAAGTACAGTCGGTCGTATCAACACTGTTCCAAAAGACGTATACATTGCCGTCTGTGTCAACGATCGGCTGTGCAAACTGCCCACCGTAATTATAACTTGTTCCGCAGTTGGAAAAATCCGGCGGAGGACCTACAGCAATGGGTGTGTCAAAAGTAATTGCCTCATCCTGCAACCGAACAAACATAATCGTATCGCCGTCATGCGCCGGAGTAAAACGGGCCCAGGCCATATAAAGATCACCTGTATTCGGCCCGCCGGTTCGATCAACAGTTATAAACTGCTTATCCTCAAAAGTACCGTCATAGCTGCCGACACTGATATCAGGCCCCCAATTGACCCCTTTATTATAACCCTTAACAACGGTTAGTAAGGAAGCCCCTCCTGTAAATAGTTCATAATCGAGAAAACAAATAAAGAAATCACCGTTGCTGTTGACATCAACACAGGGGTCGGATTGGCGCTCATATTTGGTACGGCGTACAAGAGAATCTACCCAGGTATTTCCACCATCAGTGGATCTTCCGATTGCGACCTGACGGTATCCAAGCCTGAAATCACGCCACGAAGACAAAACAACCAGGCTGTCGGTCGGGCAAACCCAAATTTGTTCCTCATTCTGAAGTTGCTCATACGGCGATGAGATTTGATAATTCACGGGAGGTCCCGGATAAGCGTCAACAACCCCTGAAGAAAGGAATAAAGGTATCAGGACCACCAAAATAATTAATGAATATTTCATAGCTCCTCCTCGAGCTTTTCAATTAGTAATTTGGCTCTTAAAAAAGAGGTATTTGTCTTCTGGCAAGACGGGTGTATCGACTATGATGCAAATATAATGATTATCATCGTTTATAAAAGAACTTTTTAACGCTGCCAGATTATGCGCCGACAATATATTGCAGCAAAAAATGGCCCGGGATTTCCGGGCCATTTTTGATAAATATCTTAAAGACCTTTTTCAGGTTTGGGCGGCTCTACTATTTCAAGAGGTAAATCCATGGCAGGCATGCCAAGGGCAGGATTTATTACCCTGATTACTTTAGCTTTTTCATATTCGACCAGGTTTTTTACTTTTATAGGCATACCCATCAAAGGCCATACGACGGCCACAAAAAATCCTAAAACCACTGTCAGCAAGACACTTGCGGGAATGCCGGTCATAAAAAATTGACCGGTCGTAAACTGCTTACTTTCATACGCGATGGCATTCGGGGCCGCTCCCACAAGGAATAAAAACGGCATACCGGCCATTACCAATGCAGAAAATATTATAACCTCCGGGGCAACTCCAAGATAAGGGGCAATAACAAGCGCGACCGGAAGAGTAATCGCAATTGCCGCCACGTTCATTATAAGATTGGTCATGATCATCACAAAGATACTGATTCCCATCACGAATATAAACCAGTGGGCATTTTCCAAAAGACTCAGCCATTGAATAGCCATCCAGCTCGCTGCCCCCGTCTGCCACAGGCAAAAACCGATGCTCATGGCCCCGCCGAAAAGTAGAACGATGTTCCAGGGTATTTCTTCGAGGTCCTCGATCTTTAAAATTCTCAGAACGAAAAAGACTATAGTAGAAGTAAGTATCACCGCACTTTTATCAAGTTGTTCCAATCCCGGTACGAATTGTCTGAGAGACATAATCGCAATCGCTGTAAAGACAATTATTAAGGTGATAATTTCTTTGGCGCTAATCTTACCCAGTTTGGCATTAAGCGATGCCGCTCTTTCGCGCAATCCTTCGATTCGGCTTTTCTCCGGCTTGAATACGACCATAATAAAAATCCAGAGCAGAATGGTCATAACAACCCCAACCGGGGCCATATAGTACGAGAGCTCGAAGAAGGAAATTTCCCTGCCGACAATTTTCGAGAAGAACCCAATCGCAACAGCACCACGAGCTGCACCCAATAGAGTGATAATAGAGCCGGCACCGGCGACAAAGGCCATACCTATAAACAGGCCTTTTCCGAACTTGGTCGGTTTTTCATCTTCTTCATAAAGCGAATATATCGCCATCAGAAGCGGAAAAACGGCAGCGGCCACGGCGGTATGAGCCATAATAAGGGTTAACAGGGCGGTCATAATGAATGATCCGAAATAGATCATACTCGTTTTCTCGCCAACCAGAAGAAGCATTTTATACGCCATTCGCTTTGTCAAACCGGTCTTTGCGAACGACATCCCGATCACAACCGAACCGATAATAAACCACACGGATGGATCAAGAAAATCGGTGAATGCAATCCTGGTCGGCCTGATTAGAAAAAGAGCCTGAACGACTCCAATGGTGATTCCGGTCACACCTATTGGAACTACCTCGAATACCCACCAAACCGCCGCTAATAAAAAAAGCCCGAGGGCTGCTTTGCCCTGCGGGGTTAATTCAAAACTTTTTCCTTCAGGATCGACTGCGTCCGGCCATGATGGCGAAATGAAAACAGCCGCAAAAAGAACTAATCCAAGAAATATAAAAAATACCCTCTTCCAGTCTATTTTGCGCACGACTTGGGCCAGATAAATTTCTGGCGGTGCATGTGACTCTTTTGAAGAAGACGAACCGCCTTCGTTGTGTCTCCTTAGTCGCATATTTTTTATGCTCCGTGTTTTTTAATCAGTGCTTTGTTCGGCATTGTCAAGTATTTGAGAAATTTCATGAAAAACATCAACCGTCCTGACGACACCAACGACCCGGTTTTCTTTCAAAACCGGCACCATTGTGACATCGCGGGAAATCATCTTGAAAATAATTTTGGTCAGATGGTCGTGATAATCGACCGTAGCCACAATGGGCTTCATAATTTCACTGACCGGCGCTTTCCCCTGTTCAATCATTGCCTTGCCTATTCTTCCCTCGGCAATGTCAACCAAATCGGGATCAACTTCCATTTCAAATAGTTGTTTCCTTTTCGGAATGTTCATCGTTCTTAGAAATTTAGGTTCTAAAGCACGAAGAATATCACGCCTCCTGACTATCCCGAGTGGATGGTATTCTTCATCGAATACGATAAGTGATCGCGGAAGAGACGTCCGGCCGCCAACGGCAATGGCCGAATTTTCTATTGTACGCACTGCCTCATGAATGGAAACGGAGTGCAACACATGAGGATATTTGTCGATGGGGATCATTAAGTCCCCGGCTCTTCTGGACATTAACAACTCCCTGATAATTTAGATATTAATTTAAATTTTCGTGATTTATACAAATAGAAATTGCACATATTGAAGAAATGCAAAGAAGATGCGGACCCGATGCTTAAGCCCACCTGTTGATTTTGCATGAAACGCTCAAAACGCCCTAACATCAGCCTCCTCGTCGGCAATGGCAAATTTCAATTCGCCGGGCAATATATATCCGCCGGGTTTTAATGTCAATACTACTTGGTTGACAATTGGAACTAAATTAATCCCAATTTTTTGAAAATTCGCTGTTTGAAGTTGTTTTTGATTCAGAATCAGTCAATTACCGATGTAACCATCCTATATTTCATAATGTTATTTGAACCAGATTCATGACTCCAATATTTCGCAGTTAAACACTATTTTTCGAAAAACTTAATCTTGACAGAAACGTATTAATAGCGTATTGTCCTTGTGAAAAAAATAACTAAGTTGGGTGGATTTAAGCGGCTGATTTTGAAAATAATTGGAAAAATATAGATAAGTTATAGTCCTGTAACATGATAAACGAGCTTTTTAAATCAATCTGCGTCCCCAAAGACTCAGGAAGCGTCAAGTAAAAGTCTGAAAGGGCTTACAATGAATAAAGAAGCGTTTAATCCATTCCGGATGGCTCAGACTCAGTTCGATAAAGTGGCCGACGTTCTCGACTTGGATACGCCTGCCAGAGACCTGCTGCGAAATCCACTCCGGGAATACCAATTTTCTATTCCCGTAAAAATGGATGATGGAACAACTCAGGTCTTTCGGGGCTTTCGCGTTCAGCATAACGATGCCCGGGGTCCTTGCAAAGGCGGCATCAGGTTTCACCCGCATGAAACGGCCGATACAGTGCGCGCTTTGGCCATGTGGATGACCTGGAAATGTGCCGTTGTCGACATCCCCCTCGGGGGAGGTAAAGGCGGTGTTATATGTGACCCGCATAATCTCAGTATCCGTGAGCAGGAAACGGTTTGCCGCGGATGGGTACGCCAACTTTCCAAAGTTGTGGGTCCGCTGACCGACGTCCCGGCGCCTGATGTCATGACAAGTGCTCAACACATGCTCTGGATGCTCGATGAATTCGAGGTAATTCACGGCAACAAATATCCCGGTTTTATAACCGGTAAGCCGGTCGGGATGGGAGGCTCATTGGGCCGCACCGAAGCCACCGGTTTCGGAGTTATTTATACTGTCCGGGAAGCCCTTAAAGAGCTGGGGATTCGACCCGAAGATACAAGGGCGTCGGTTCAGGGTTTTGGCAATGTTGCCCAATTTGCCATTCGACTCTATCAGCAGATAGGCGGCACTGTCACATGTGTATCCAGTTGGGATCAAAATGACCAAATTTCATATTCATACTTGAAAAAGGATGGAATCAATCTGGAAGCACTGCTCAAAATCACCGACCGATTTGGTGGTATCGATAAAGAAAAAGCTAAAGACCTTGGTTACGAAGTCCTCCCGGGTGATGCCTGGATTGAGCAGGATGTCGATATTCTTATTCCGGCGGCTCTCGAAAATCAAATTACCGAAGAAAATGCTCCGAAAATAAAAGATCAGGTCAAGGTTATTGCCGAAGGGGCTAACGGTCCAACTACTCCCGAAGCTGACAAGATTATTGCCGAAAAGGATATTTTCGTCATTCCTGATTTCCTCGCAAATGCCGGCGGCGTTACCTGCAGCTATTTTGAACAGGTCCAGAGTAATATGAACTATTTCTGGGAAAAGGACGAAGTCCTCGGCAAGCTCGATCTGAAAATGACAGCAGCCTATCTGGCGGTGAGCGAAATGGCTCGAAAGAGAAAATTATATATGCGCGATGCGGCATATGTAATCTCAATCGCTAGAGTCGCGCAGGCCTGCCGTGATCGAGGCTGGGTATAAAATAATATTTTCCAATCATAGAATCCTGTCGTACCGCTGTCGTATATACTGCGACAGCGGTATTCCTTTGCTTGACATAACAGACTTGTTGATAGATATTAAACCGGGATACTGATAAAGAATATTGGACTTTTTAAAGTATGGCTGAGAAAAAAATAAATATTAAAATTGATCAGCTTGAGCCTTTCGACAGAAATTTCTTTGTCTCCGATAAAGTTATGTCTTTTATCGGGACCGGATCGATTGGGGGAAAAGCTTCTGGTCTGGCATTTATCAAAGATTACCTCCTTCCTCACCTGGAATCGCATCAGTATCCGGACATTGATGTAACTATCCCCCGTTTTGTTGTTATTGCAACGGATATCTATGATAAATTCATGGAACGAAATGAACTCCATGAGCTGCTCGATGATCCGCCATCTGATGACCGCATCGCAAACATTTTTTCAAAAGCCGAATTTCCTGCTGAATATATAGGCGATCTCAGAGGACTTATTTCCACTGTACACACTCCCCTGGCCATCCGCTCGTCATCGCTCCTCGAAGATGCCATGTACGAACCATTTGCCGGTGTCTATTCAACGAAAATGATCCCGAACAATCAGCCCGAAATCGATTCCAGATTTAAAAGACTTATCGAGGCGATTAAATTCGTCTACGCCTCGGCATTTTTTAAAAGTGCCCGCGATTATCATCTGGCCACCGGAAGAAAAACATCCGATGAAAAAATGGCTGTTATAATACAGGAAGTTGTCGGAGAAAAGCACCAGGACAGGTTTTATCCCAATATGGCCGGAGTCGGAAGATCATATAATTTCTACCCTATGGCTCGCGCTAATCCGGAGGATGGCGTTTGTGATCTTGCCCTCGGTCTGGGCAAGACCATTGTCGACGGCGGCATGGTCTGGACCTATTCACCCGCTTATCCGCGGGCAAATCCGCCAGCTGCGTCCCCGCGTGAAATCCTGAAATCGACTCAGACAAAATACTGGGCCGTCAATATGGGGAAACCGCCAATGTACGATCCTGTTAAAGAAACCGAGTACCTTGTTGAATGCAATCTGGAAGATGCCGAATATGACAATGTGCTGAAATATGTCGCCTCGACCTATATCCCTGCCGATGATAGAATTGTTATCGGCACTGGACGCGAGGGTATCAGGGTAGTTACTTTCGCCCCCATCCTTGTCGGAGAAAGGGTCAAATTTAACGGACTGATAAAAGATCTTTTGGAATTATGTGAAAACGCACTCGAAAGCCCGGTAGAAATTGAGTTCGCCATGAATTTATACACCGCCACTGACCAGCCAAGCAAATTCGGTTTCCTCCAGGTCCGCCCAATGGTCGTCTCCTACGATAAAATCGAAATCTCGCCCGAGCAAATGAAAAGCGATGATGCCGTAATCGCATCGAACCGGGCTATGGGAAACGGCGAAAAGAACGATATCAGTGATATTGTCTTCGTTGATCCTGATAATTTTGAACCAAAACATACACGATCAATTGCCGGGCATTTATCCAGGATCAATGAAAAGCTCGCCGAAGAAGGCAGGCATTATCTTCTGATAGGCTTTGGACGCTGGGGAAGCAGCGATCCGTGGCTGGGCACTCCCGTTGAATGGAGCGCGATATCGATGGCACGGGCCATTGTCGAGGCCACGACACCGGAAATGAACGTTGAATTATCTCAGGGATCCCACTTCTTTCATAATTTATCCAGTTTCCAAATTACATATTTTTCCGTACCATTCAGCGGTGAGCATAAAATTGACTGGGAATGGCTTAAAAGCCGTAATGAAGAAGAACGTACAGAATTCGTACGCCATGTCAGGCTGGACGACCCTTTAAAGATTAAGGTAGATGGTCGTACCAGTCGAGGAGTTATATTGAAATGAACGAAAATAATCCCGTCGATAAACTTCTCACATCACTGCAGGAAAGAGCCAAGGAGCTAAATTGCCTTTATCGAATCGAAGAAACCTTAAGCACACCCGACGCATCTATAGCCGATGTTGCCCCTGAAATAGTCAAGGCAATACCTCCCGGCTGGCAATATCCGGATATCTGCGAGGCAAAGCTTATAATCGATAATATCGAATACAAGTCTGCCGAATTTGATGAAACGGACTGGGCCCAGCATTGTGATATAACGGTTCAGGATATCATTGTCGGGTCAATCCATGTTTATTACCTGGAAGAAATGCCCCAGCAGGACGAAGGCCCTTTCCTTAAGGAAGAAGCCAAGCTGATCAAAACTATCGCTGACCGCATCGGACACTTTATCATGCATCAGAGAATGCGGCGTATTGTAACCGATATGGAAACGGCCCGCGCCGGACTTTCCGATGGCGATCAAAATGAATGGAAAGTGGTCTTGCAGCTTCTTCGCCAGACCGATCAAAACCTCTATTTGAATATATCGAGAAAGATGCTCAACCATCTTTGCTGGACCGGCATCAAAGAGGCCGAAAAACTGCTTCATTCAATAAGCCCGGCCGAAAGGGATAGAAATGGTGTCCTGACCGATTACTGGAATCAGCCGATGGAAAGACAAAAATTCGGCATAACAATGGATATCAGCAAAAAAACTTTCGAAATTGCAGACAATAGCCTTAGTGATGAAGAAATATTGAGACTTGTGCAGCGATGGATTCAGGAAGATAAACTTTCTTTTTTGGTAAAAATAATAAACAGGAACAAGCCGCTTTCTGAAGTCACCGACGCCATTCGTAGATACTACCACTTGATACAGGATGAACCCGAGATTACTTCCCCCAATGAAAGAGGTATCCAGGTCTCGCTAATCAGAAGATTTTTATCAGATCAGCTTCAATACATAAATGTCATCAAGCATTACATTGAAATAAAAGATTTCTATTATCTTCTTCAAAAAGTTCTATATGGGCCGGAAAGCCACGGCCGCCTTGGCGGTAAAAGCGCAGGTCTTTATCTCGCGTCGCAAATTTTAAAGAAAAAAGCCCGGGATAACGAACTTTTTAAAGGTATCAAGATACCGAGAACTTGGCACATTACATCGGATGTACTACCCCATTTCATGCACTACAATAATTTCGAAGAAGTCGTCGAGCAGAAATATAAAGAAATTAATCAGGTCAGACTGGAATATCCGCATATTGTAGAGACTTTCAAACGAGCAATCTTCCCGCCCGATATCGCCCACGGTCTTTCAGTAGCTCTTGATGATTTTGGTGAACATCCATTGATCGTGAGATCTTCGTCGCTCTTGGAAGACCGCGTGGGAGCCGCCTTCTCCGGCAAGTACAAAAGTCTTTTCCTCGCCAATCAGGGTACCAAACAGGAACGTCTGGAAGCCCTGATGGATGCTATTGCTGAAGTTTACGCCTCGACCTTCTCCCCTGACCCTATCGAATACCGTGCCGAACGAGGGCTCCTCGACTTTGGCGAGGAGATGGGTATTATAATTCAGGAAGTTGTCGGCAAAAAAGTCGGGAAATATTTTATACCTGCTTTCGCCGGAGTAGCCTTCAGCAATAACGAATTCCGATGGTCGCCTCGTATTAGCCGTAAAGATGGCCTCGTCCGACTAGTACCAGGACTGGGAACCAGGGCTGTCGACCGTCTTAGTAATGACTATCCGGTTCTAATGGCGCCCGGGCAGCCGGGCCTGCGCGTTAATGTCGATCCCGAAGAGGTTTATAAATATTCGCCTAAAATGATCGATGTAATAAACCTTGAAACTAACAGTTTTGAATCTTTGGAACTTGACGATTTCTTGAAAACTGTTGGTGATGAATATCCTGCCGTACGAAATATTCTCTCTGTATACAAAGAGGGGCATATTACCCAAGCCTCGATTCTGGATACAGATTATGACAAAGATCAGTTTGTGGTTACGTTCGACGGTCTCATAAAGAAAACCCCGTTTGTTAAACAGATGCATGCTATATTGATGACTCTCGAGGACATACTTGGCTATCCGGTCGATATTGAATTCGCTTCCGACGGCGATGATTTCCATCTATTACAATGTCGGGCGCAAAGCTATTCAAGAGAGACTCTGCCTGCCCCAATACCTAAAGATGTACCGGAAGAAAAGATAGTTTTCTCCGCCGGCAAATATATTTCAAATGGGCAAATTTCCAATATTACTCACATCGTATATATCAGCACCGAAGGATATTCGAATATAGGAAGCCGTGCCGAAATGCAGACAGTCGGACGAGTTGTCGGAAAGCTGAATAAACTCCTCCCTAAAAGACAATTTATACTTATCGGTCCCGGTCGATGGGGCAGCCGGGGCGATATAAAACTCGGCGTCAATGTAACTTATTCAGACATCAATAACACCGCCATGCTTATCGAAGTCGCCCGGAAAAAGGGAAACTATGTCCCCGATTTATCGTTCGGAACTCACTTTTTTCAGGATTTAGTGGAAGCCAACATTCGCTATCTGCCGTTGTATCCCGACGATGATACAGATAATGTTTACAATACCAAATTCCTGCGCGGGGCGAAAAATATACTTCCGGAAGTTCTTCCCGAATATGCAAACCTGGCCGATACTATCCACCTGATCGATATCCCGAAAAATACTGATGGACAGGTCATGCAAATCCTGATGAACGCAGAATTGGAAGAGGCCGTTGCCATTCTGTCCGACCCGACGACCGATATAGAACAAATATCGTATCTGACTGAGGATCGCCGCAGACCGAGACGAGAACATTTCTGGCGCTGGCGGTATCAGATGGTCGAGACAATTGCCGAAAGTATCGACAGTGAAAAATTCGGCGTTGCCGGATTATATGTTTTTGGAAGCACTAAAAACGCTACCGCGGGCCCCGGAAGCGACATTGACATAATAGTGCATTTCAACGGCAGCAAAGACCAGGAAGAAAAACTCAAAATATGGCTCGATGGATGGTCGAAATGTCTCGCTGAACTAAATTACATGAGAACGGGATACAGGTCAGAGGGGCTTCTGGACGTGCATATAGTAACCGACGAAGACATTGAAAAGAAAACCAGTTATGCTGCCAAAATCGGCGCCGTTACCGACCCTGCCAGACCTCTTAAAATCGGACATCGTAAAAAAACCTCGAACTAAAGCAGCATTCTTTCAGCCTTTTCCAGTTTCTCGAGATCGAATTTAATCAAGGCCAGTTCCACTCCGTCATGAGCCGCATTAAAACAATATGTCCTTCCAATTCGATCCCGCCATGAACCGGTCAGCCTTGTCGATTCATGCACATGCCCATGCAGGGTCAATAATGGCTGACGTTTTTCAATAAATCTGTAAACTGCAATTGAACCTACATGCACATCGACAGGTACGTGATCGATCCTTTTACCATCGAGATCGGCCCGATCCAGATTTGTTTTGTACGGAGGCGTATGAAACAGCATTATTGAATTGGTCAGGTCATCGTCCTTGGCCAGGACTTCCAGATCTTTGCCTATTGTTGCATATTTTATTTTGTTGGCCGAAATCGCCACCGAGCGTATCCCCTTTTCGGGTGATACTGCGCCCGGATCGGTATATCTTGAGACGTCATAGCGCTCCCAATCTTTCAATTGAAAGGGAGACGGGGGAATGTATGAATAGCCGTAAATCGCATATTTATCAATTTTATCCTTTCCCCCATGAATATAAGAGCAGAGATTCTGATTGGATAATCTCTTCATTGCCTCTTCTTGAAAACGCCCATCATCATTACCCATAATTATATAAATTTTCGGGTATCTATCTCCCAATCTTTTCTGTGTTCGTTCAAGATTCTGTCCAAGAAATTCTTCTATGAAATCCTGATGCGAAAAATCCGCCGATACCGCCTGCCCAATGCCTGCCGGGAGGATATCCCCCCCTATAAAAACGATCTCCGGTGGACAAGCTATGATTTTATCAAACAGCTTTTCCCAGCGGCTTTTGTAACCGTGCAGGTCGGACACGAAATAGCAAAACATATAGATGCAAATTCTCCATTAAAAAAATTTCCGCTTGCCCAAAGAAACAAGATTTTTGAGTATTGGCAAACGGAAATTAATCGGAAAATCTTCTGTCTATAAAATAAAGCTGCTATCGACTTTACTTTTCAGGACAATTTAGTGCCGGACCGCTTTTATACAAAAAGTTTATTAAAGCTGTAATATCCAATAAATTTATTGATCCATCCGCGTTTACATCGGCGTTATTCGTGACAGGAGGCGCCGGACCGTTCTTATACAGGTAGTTAATTAAAAAAGTGATATCGAGAAGGTTCACAGAACCGTCATTGTTGGCGTCACCGCATGAATCAGTAGACGTAGAAACGGTTTTATACAGTAATATGCGCCCGGTATAGTCGGCATATGCCGGGGCACCAACAGCAATGACAATATCACTTCCAAAATGCGGCCAAATGCCTACTGCATGTCCCGCATTTTCATCGCCATAATCGCCATATACGGCAGTATCAGGTGCAATATCACTCCCGCCGTTTAAAAAGACAGCTCCCCCACCATCAATTGCAGACTGATCGCTTCCCGGCATACCGGCTATTATCTCTGCGAATCCATCGTTATTTATATCCGCACCCGATCCAATCGAAAAGCCAAGATAGTCGTTTGAAGCATTTCCGGTCAAATAGCTGTCATCGGATAAAGAATCAAAAGCACTTCCGCCATTGAATATATATACGGCCCCGCTGGCAAAAGTATCTACCGGGTATTCATCGGTTCCCATTATCAAATCGGCAATATTATCGCCGTCGATATCTCCACTTGCCAAAGACCAGCCGAATTTATAACCTGCTGAATCACCGGCAAATGCCAAATCGATTAATGTATCCGGACTACTGCCGCCGTAATATAGGTAAACCCTGCCCTGATTGATTTCGGTATCATCATAACTGTATGCACCGACCGCTATATCAGAAAAATTGTCATCATTGTAATCGGAAGTAGCGATCGAATAACCGAATCTTTCACCGTCAGCTTCCCCGACCAGGACTTTGTCAACATTATAATCCGGAGTCCCGCTCCCATAATAAATGTACACCTTTCCGGCATCTTCAAATGAGCCCCAATCGGCCTTATAAGCGCCGACGACGATATCATCGATATTGTCCCCGTTGAAATCACCGAGCCCCCGAACACTTGTACCGAAATAATCCAGCATATTCTCGCCGGTAAATATATGATCAACGGTTGTATCGGGAGTCGGTCCCCCGTAAAAAAGAAGGGCCGCCCCTGCGCTCGAATAAGGCACATCATAAAAAGGAGCGCCAATTATCAAATCATCGTAAGTATCATTATTGAAATCACCGGCTGAGGAAATGGACTGGCCAAAAAATGAACTGGTAGGCCCTATGAAAATCAGATCAGCATTTAGATCTGCATCAGGGCCGCCGAAATATAAATATACTCTTCCGGAAGATAATCCGGCGTCATCTGCCGCCGGAGCGGATACGGCCATATCTAAAAAACCGTCGCCATTGAAATCAACGGTAGCAATATTGTCTCCCAGTTGATCGCCCACATTTTCTCCATCCAGCGTTCCGAGATATTGATATCCCGGGGCCAGATTGAAAGATAGCAGAGAAAAGATTAGAACCGAAAATATAAAATTTATTAGTCTCATAATATTTTGCTTATATTTAGGGGGATGACGCTCACAGCTGCCATCCCCCGTCAATGCAGATAAGTAATTAGTAATAAGTAATTTAATTATAAATTACTTTACAATCATCATTTTCTTCGTCACAACTTCATCTTCGACCTGAAGCTGATAGAAATAGATTCCGCTGGCTACCGTAGTCCCGCCAACATCACGGCTATCCCATTCAATAACGTGTGCGCCGGCGTCCAGATTATCGTCAACCAGCGTTGCGACCTTCCGTCCAAGGACATTATAGACATTCAGACTAACATTTGAAGGTTGCGCCAGTTCAAATGATATTGTCGTGGACGGATTAAATGGGTTCGGGAAATTATTCAGATCAAAATTATCTTCCGATACGGTCGAGCCGCCAAAATTCTCGTTAATTATAACAACTGTCTGGCAGGCCGTCATCATCGCCTCACCCGAAGTGGCAGTGACACAAATGCCGAATGTTCCATCCGGAACTATCGGAGGTACCGGGAAGCGGAATTCACGAGAAATAGTCTCACCAGCACCCATTTCAACCGGAATGTCACCCATCGTTATTGTCGTATCGAACAGATCCATATCAAGGCTGACACTAAGCATAACCGTTGCAGCTTCATCACCACAGTTGGTCAACTCAAAATAACCTTCTGCAAAACTGCCCGCTTCGGCGTAGACTGTATCCGGGAGTTCAAGATCAACATCGACACACTCACCTTCAGAGGCCATATAGAAATCAAATGTCTTAAATGCTCCGTCACCACCGGGGCCTTCAATAGCCATTTCTGCGCAGTCGGTTACTTCGTAGTCATCGACCACAGCCGACGCGCATAAAGTAACTGTATAACCTGCCGCAGGTGCTGGAACCGGGAAATGAAATTCGCGTGAAATAGTTTCCCCGGCACCTAGCATGACCGGCATGCCACCGAGATCAAAATCGACATCGGCTACTGCAATATTGAAGGTCAGCCAAAATGTAGCCGCTTCATCACCGCAATTGGTCAGCTCGAAATAGCCATCGGCAAAGGCTCCGGGCTCAGCAACCACAGTAGCCGGAAGTTCTACATCGACTTCGGCGCATGGTTCCGCAAACGCGGTCCCGGCCATAACAAAGGCCATTGCGATCAAAACCAAAAATGCTTTCTTCATCCTTTTCTCCTCCAATCCATTGGGATTTACGATTAACTTTTATCTTCTGCCAATTAGTAAGAAGTCGCTGTACTCTTTACCATAAAGAGTCGCGAAAATCAATAAAAATACATTTAAATAATTTAAAATCCAATGCCCCTAAAGGACCTAAGTCAATATATTTCATTATAATACGTAATCATAAAAGGTCAAGGCAAAACCAGCCTTCCTAAAATCGGCTAATAAAGGTAACCCACCCAATAGACGATACTTAGAATATGAAACAGGTCGATTCAAATGATTCCCAGCAGGCTCTGGAATTATTCCTGGTTCGGATGGCCGGGAAATATTCCAAATACCTTCCCGGACAGCAGATTTTTGCCGAAGGTGACCATGGCAAAACCATGCTTCTATTACTTAACGGCACTGTAAAAATCAGCAAATTACTGCCGGATAAAAGCAAGGAAGTTACGATCGCCACCCGCAATGAAGGTGAATTCATCGGAGAAATGGCCTTAGTCGAGGAATCTCCCCGGTCCGCTACGGTTACCGCCGAAACGGACTGCGAAGTTCTTGAGTTTACCAAAGATAATTTTGAAAAAATAATCAAAGAACAGCCGGCCCTGGCAACTCGAGTCTTAAAAAGCCTGAGCAATAAACTAAGGGAGTCCGATTCAAGCCGAATCGCTGAACTCGAAGAAAGCAACCGGGAGCTGGCCGAGTCCAACAAAAAACTTACCGGCATGAATGAATTCCTCGATTGCATTATTGAGCGCTCCCCGTCCGCGATAATATTGATTAATCGTCTCGGGGAAATTATCAGAATGAATAAATCGGCCTTCCGGATGTTCGGCAAAAAAAGTCTCAAAGAATGCCGCAAACTGAATGACCTTTTTGTCGATCTGAAGTTTCTTGAAAAACGCAATCAGCTACTGGAAAATCGGAATCATGAATTCATGGGACGTCGGGGCTATCAGGATTTTCCGGCGCTTATATCGCTGGCTTCATTGTCTGAATTTAATGGGGAAAAACTTTATCTGGTCATCTGTCAGGATTTATCTGAACTGCGGGGAATCAATGCCGCCGGCCTGGATCTGGAGAGATTTGCGGTTTCCCAGCAAACCGCTGCGGAATTAGTTAACATCGTCTATGACGAAACACTTGATATCATCAATGCAAGTGAGATACTGGTCAATAGACTGGATCAGAAAAACCGCAAAAAACTTGCCGAACCTGTCCTGGATCTCATCAAAAAAAATACCCGGTTTAAAGAGCTGGTTCGGAAATATGAAGCTCTCCACGCCGCTTCGGATTATTATTCCTATGTCGACTTCCGCGTCATAATGCGGACTATAGTAAAATACTTCCAATCTAAAGATACATACCGTAATTTACCGATGAAGCTCGATTTTGATTCCGATTTCCCGCAGAGAATGCATATAAAAGAGTCTCCTATCCGCAATGCCATGATGTCTCTGGTCTATTTTATAGCAGAGAAGGTCCAGGATAATGAAGATATATTTGATAAGACAATTTCGTTGCGATTGTCTCGCTCCGAAGACGGCCATTATGCACTGGTTAAATTTCACGTTGACGGACCCTGCTTTTCCGCCGAACAGATTCGTGCCCTGCATGGTTTCCCTGAAAACACCGGCCCTGAACTTCCCCGCACCGGTCTGGTGTCCCCCTGGACTATAATCGAAGAGCACAGCGGTTCAATTGAGGCATCCTACGATCCCGAAAAGGGTACACGCATTACCATACGGCTGCCTCTCCATCCGATTAAGAACAATGATTGATTTACTTTTTTACCTACTATTGGGACATTATTGCGGCGATTTCGCCCTTCAGAGCGACCGCATGGCACAAAATAAAAAATCCTCGGTAACTGCCTTATCGCTGCATGTATCTATCTATACAATCGTTCTGGCTGCGGTTACTATCATCGGCGCCTTGATCAATGGTCAGGAATTTTTCTGGCGCTGGCTTACTCTGGCAGGATTCGTCGGGGTTTTTATAATCCACTGGTTGCAGGATTTTATCAAAGGTCACTACATCGGTAACGGCAAGCAGGGCTTCTTTATCGATCAGTCGATTCATCTGATAACCCTTTTTGCTCTGAGGATTCTTATATTAAATGGCTGAAACAAAACAGCAAAATAATTTTCTTGCGCCCTTTATTCCGGGTCCGATTCTCAAATGGTACCAAGAAAACCAAACCGGCAAAATTCACCGGATTTCTAAATACAGCGGCATCCTGGTCTTCATAGATATAGCCGGTTTTACTGCCCTGACAAAAAGGCTGTCTGAAGATCCCAGACAGGGGCCGGAACTATTGACTATCATAATGAATAAACTCTTCCGCAGAATCGATAAAACCGTACGACAATTCAATGGCCATATATTGAAATATGCCGGTGATGCTGTTTGGATCTATCTGAATAACGGTATTGATTTACATAAATTTTTCAATCTAATTTTCGCCTCTCTTGATGAAACAAATAAAACCAGCCTTGGGCATCTCCCCGAACCAATTGATCTCCATATAGGAGCCGAATCGGGCGAATTCGCGCTGGTTTCATTGGGATCCCCGGAAACTCGTATCGAAGTGGAATTATTCGGCGAAATAGTATCCGAAGTCATGCAAGCCGCTGATCAGGCCCAAAAAGGTGAAATAGTAATCGGCCCCATCCTCGCCTATAAAATAAAAGCGACAGAGAATCTGGAATTTCTAAAAGACAGTTATTTTAAATTAAAAACCGGTCGCTCGATATTAGAAACCGAAGATACATCAAATAAAAAGGCAAATGAGATTTTATACGGCGACATTGATATCCTCAAATCATACATCCCGGCTGATATTCTAAATCGTTTCGAGGAAAACCCGGGATCGGACAAAATCGCCAATGAATTCCGTCACGTTATTGTTCTTTTTGCCAAATTGAAAATTAATACACAGGAACTTAGTAGTATACCAGCAGAATATCAGGAATTGAATGATGAAATTAAAAAATTGTTTGATATTATCCGACACCATAACGGCATGATAGCACGTATCGATCCTTATGTTTCATCGCATAAACTTTTAGTACTCTTCGGCGCACCATTCAGCCACGAAAATGACACTATTAATGCCGCTGCCTGCGCTTTGAAATTGACAGCAATAAACAGTAGACTTATCAATATTTCTATCGGGATGTCCGGTGGGAAATTATTTTGCGGCGGCGTTGGTTCCGAGACAAGGCGCGAGTACGCTGTCATGGGCGAAAGTATCAACCTTGCAGCTCGTCTCATGGGCGTTGCCCAACCCCGCGAAATATTAATTGACAACAATCTCCGGCAAAATCTTCCGGAAAATATTATAACTGACAAAACAGAATATCGTCTTAAGGGCTTTAATCAGCCATATCACTGTTATCTGCTAAAGTCAATCAAAGATTTTTATTATAGTCGTAATATAGAATTCAAACCGGTCGGGCAGGAAAAGTACATTGAAAAACTAAGAGTCATCTCGAACGTAATTGATAAAAGCTTTAAAAAGCAGATACAAATATATGGCGAATCAGGAGTCGGTAAGACAACTCTTATTAACAGCTTTTTAGATCAACACATCTCCCGCAAAAGTATCTTTCTTACCTGCAGATATGCGCGACTCTATGATACAGGGTGGCCGTTTAAAAAATTCCTTTCAGGCATTCTGGATATTGCAGAAAAGACCGAAACGATTAAGATTGAAATATCAAGATTAATCGGAAAACAGTGGTGGCCGTTATTCGCTGATATATTCGGTGTACAGACCGAAGAAAGCGAATGGACCCGCGGTATGTCCCCTGAATTGCGGTTAGAAAAGACCAAACGACTGATCCTGAAAATACTTAAAGATAAAATAAGCTCAGAAACAAGTTTAATAATTGATGATTTCGAACTGGCCGATGATTTCTTCAAAGAAGTTCTAAGCATAATTGACAAACTTCCGCAGAGCATTCCTCTGCTCCTGTTAATATCCTCCCGAAAGGAATCTATTTCGCCATCCGATAAAATGTCTTTTGATGAAAAATTACATATAAAGCCTCCAGCCGATGAAGAATGGCAAAAGTTTTATCATAATCTGTTTGTCGATAGAAAACGTAACCGCGAATTCTTCGATCGCTTGCTTAAAAATTCCGCCCGCAATCCTCAGTACATCGTGGAGTTTATAAAAAGCTCCATTGATAATGGACAGCTTATCGCAGATAAAAACACCGGTAAATTTGACCTTGCCGAAACTTCTATTGATCTCATAATACCTGAAAGCGCCCGCGATATTTATTTGCATGCATTCGACCGGCTTCCGGAACGAAGTCGTGACATACTTAAAGCCCTTTCTGTTTCAATGTCCGGTGCAACCTTGAAAGATATTTGCAGAGTCCTGCAGGAAAGTAAAGACGAACTGATAAAAAGTAACCTGATAGAATTATCCAATTCGGGAATCCTGAAAAATACCGGCGAATATTTTGAATTCTCGACACCACTCATGCAGGATATAGTATACGATTGCATTCCATCGTTGACTTTAAAAAGCTACCATAGTAGATATGGTTCACTCCTTGAATCAAAGCACAAAGATACCAATGCGCACCTTTTGGCAGTGCACTACTATCGATCGGGAAAATGGGATAAAGCTTTTAAATATTCTCTTACAGCCGCGAAAAACTCCTTTAAAATATATTCCATAAATGATACCTCACGCATGTTCCACCAATGTCGAGAAATCTTAAAAAATGCAAAGCATGAAGAATTGGATGAATCGCTTTTATATGATTATTTTAGATCCTGTACAACTTTTTTAATACACGACGGTAAATTCGACAAAACATACCCCCTGTTTAGTGATTGGAGAAAGACCAGCCGAAATTTCAATAATGCTCAGGAATGTTTTCAGGCGGTTTCCGAAACAGCGCGAGTGCTTTGGAAACAGTCGCGATATGGTCGAAGCCGCTTTTTCCTTGAAAAAATCCTGAAACCGGAATTGCTTAATAAATATGAGCATATAAATGCCTACGCCATGACAATCCGGGCCGAATTGGCTCGCCGAACCGGTGATTTTCTTAAGGCGGAAGAATCCTGCCTAAAGGCCATAAAAATTGCCTCGGCAAACAATGACAATCAGGTACTTGCCGATGCGTATAACAATCTCGGGCTGGCACTCTGGGGGCAGGGAAAACTCGACGAGGCATTGAACCAATACGAAAAGAGCCTTAAATACGGTGAAATCGTAGGCGGTATGTACGCCCGTGCCCAGACAGCCAATAATATGGCAATAATTTACTGGGAAAAGGGCGATCTCGTTCATGCCGCACAACTGATGGAAAAATCCATAACCATTTTTTCCGATATCGGCGACATACGTAACGAGGCCTATGCTGCCGCCAACCTGGCGACTTTACAGAGGACTCTCGGAAGATTCGAATCTTCGAGAAAATCGATGCTTCAGGCCGACCACGTATTTGACCAGCTGCATGACCGACATGCGCATCACTATATAATCGGTAATCTGGGCGACCTTGATTTGGTTGAAGGTGATCTTAATGAGGCGTCAAAGAGATTCAATACAACATACAACTTTGCCAAAGAAGTTGGCGACAAAGAACTTTCTGCAGAATGCTCGGTCAGATTGGCCGAAATAGCTTTCTACAGCGGCGATATTTCGAATGCCGAAATGAAATTCGTGGCTGCTATTGATGAAGCCCAAGAAATAAATTCCACAGAATATACGCTCCGCGCAAAAACAGGTCTGGCCAGATTATTAATCGGGCAGAAAAAATCCGCTGGGGCCGATAAAATATTAAACCAAATAGCAACCGCGGCTACCGAGTCAAACAATCTGCCTGTATTGAATGAAGCTTTCTTCCTTCAGGGTGAATTATATCGCATTGAAGGCAAAATCGAAAGAGCCGTTGAAAAATATAGAGAAATCCTCGAATATGCCGCAGATCAATCGGTATTTGAATTAAGACTCAAATGCATTGTTAGACTGATTGAATTCGGCAATGAGTCCGAAAAATACAAAATGTTGTTAAAAGATCTTCATAATGAGTTCATTCAGGTCAATAATAAAGGTCTTTGGAAAAAAATAATGGAATCAGCTTATTATAGATTTTTTGTTGATACAATCAAAAATTCCCTCTGATCACTACATTATAGTCTCGCTCCAATAATCAATTGGAATAAGCCCATATTAAAATCGAAAACCCCCAATGCTGTTCATTTTAAAAACACCTCCTTAAGCATTTTATCCAAAAAGTCATCTTACTGTATTACAATATCTTAGCTCTCGCAATAGACCTGTTTTGCTCGATATTTTTACAATGGGAACTCCAGTTGCTTCAGTATGAAACGGCAAGAAAGGTATGAAACGGAAAAGTTTAAAATAGCGAGGACCCTATGTTGAGTTTAAGGAAAATCAAAAAAACAAAGGCCGGTGATTACCGGCTATGGCTCCTTGCCGGATTGATCTTTGCAGGACTTATCTTATTCTCCGGTTGCGGCCAAGAGCACGCTGGCACGCAGCCGACTGAATTCGAACAGCAGGATATTGATCTGGATCTGGCGGCCAAATTAATTAGCTGGGGAGAAAATGATAACGGCCTGAACTGCCGCGTATCGGCCGATTCTATTATTGCCGAAAAGGGCGGCAGTATAAGACTTGGATGGGGCGGTCCCTTTAATCGACTAATTGTCAAACCCAATTCAATTAGTAAAGACACCTATATCCAAATTTCGACATGTTTCGAAAAAGGCAGCTTCCATCGCCGGGACCATGTTGTCGAATTCGATTTTCAGCCGGACGGTCTCGTCTTTGATAAACCGGCATTGCTCGTATTGAATGCCCGTGTGGTGAATGCTCTCAGCACCGGATCTGCCAGAGATAAGACAGTAAAACTATACTACTATAATCCTGATACCGGCGAATGGGAATTTGACCAGGAAGCGCGAATTTATCGGGGTAAAGTGGTCTTTAGAATCGACCACTTCTCCAAGTTCGGAATATCAAGGTGGTAAATCATTAAAATCGAGGCAGGAGGGAATTTATCGAGCACGGGGGTCGCGCCGCATGGCGCGGCCCTTTTCCCTTTTGGCTAAGATTCGCTGCTAAAAAAGTCCCTTAAAAAAATAAAATTTGCCAGAAACATCATTTTTCTCTTTAAAAATATTTAATTTGTATATATTTCTTCCTTGAACTTTTTATCTATTTTCGTAGAATTCGCAAAGGAAAAGGCCCTATAATAAACAGAAAGTACATATGGTATAAATATGGCTGAAGATAAGATTACGCAGTTAAGAAAAAGAAGAGCGAAACTGATGGCCGGCGGAGGTCCGGCTCGAATTGAAAAACAGCATTCCCTCGGCAAACTCACCGCTCGCGAAAGAATTGAGTTTCTATTCGAACCGGAAACCTTCCGGGAATCACTTCTATTTGTTAAACATCGCTGTACTCAATTCGGTATGGCCTCCAAAGAATTCCCCGGCGAAGGCGTCGTTACCGGCCACGGTATAGTCGAAAACCGCCCGGTATATGTAGCCAGCCAGGATTTCACTGTCGGAGGGGGATCAGTGGGCGAAGCTACTGGAAATAAAATACAGGAAGCAATGTACGCCGCGCTCAAGACCGGTGATCCCTTCGTCATGATTAATGACAGCGGCGGAGCGCGAATCCAGGAGGGCGTTGATTCCCTTTCGAGCTATGGAAAAATCTTTTACTCCAATGTCCTTCTTTCGGGAGTTGTTCCGCAAATCAGCATTATCGCCGGCCCCTGCGCCGGAGGTGCCGCCTATTCTCCGGCACTGACCGACTTTATAATACAGGTAAGACACGAAGGGCAGATGTATATCACCGGTCCAAGTGTCATCAAACAGGTTACCGGAGAAGAAATAACCGCCGAGCAGCTGGGCGGTGTTGAATCCCACGCATATTATTCGGGCGTCGTGCATTTTATTGCCGAAGATGACGAGGATGCTATCAATATCGCCCGAAGGCTCTTAACCTTCCTCCCCAGTAACAACACCGAGGACCCTCCTTTTATTCCCGAACTGCATGAAGAAGAAATCATCTCTGATCTTGAAATGAATGATATCGTGCCCGATGATCCCCGTGAACCATACGACATGCATGAAATAATCGGCAGGGTAGTCGATGGCGGAGACTTTCTTGAAGTTATGGAACACTTCGCTCCCAACATAATTATCGGCTTCGGCAGGCTTACCGGCTATACTGTCGGCGTTATCGCCAATCAGCCTCGGGAAAAGGCCGGGGTGCTCGATATTGATTCCTCGGATAAAGCAGCCCGGTTTATAAGATTTTGTAATGCCTTTAATATTCCCATTTTGACCTTCGTTGATGTGCCCGGTTTCATGCCGGGAGTCAAGCAGGAGTACGGCGGTATTATTCGACACGGTGCCAAAATGCTTTTCGCGTATGCCGCAGCCACTGTCCCTAAATTAACTACTGTCATTCGCAAAGCTTATGGCGGAGCTTTTCTGGCCATGTGCTCCAAAAGTATGGGGGCCGATACCCTTATAGCCTGGCCGTCGGCTGAAATAGCCGTCATGGGTGCTGAAGGCGCCGTCAATATTTTGTACAGGCGCGATATTGAAGAAGCCCCCGATAAAGAAAAAATGCGGCAGGAAAAAATACAGGAATACCGCGACATCTTTTCCAACCCATACAACGCCGCCGCCAACGCCCTCGTCGATGATATCATTGAACCATCGGAAACAAGACCATATCTGGCACAGGCGCTGGAAGTACTAAAAGCCAAACGCGAACTCCGTCCGCAGAAAAAACACGGCTTAATACCATTATAATTGAAAGAGATTAGACCATGCCCGAAACTATCACATTCAGCGCCAAGTTTGCCGTAATCGGTATTCTAATCGTCTTTTCCGCGCTGGCATTAATTACTGTTGTAGTATCCCTTATCCGCAGGGCTGATGATAGCTGGCAGGAGCATGAAAAACATAAGGAAAACCTGGCCTACGACAAAGATCAAAATATCGACACAACAACCCTGATAATTATTTCCGCTGCCGCCGCAACTATGCTCCAGGGGCGATACCATATTCGATCGGTCAGGCGTCTCCTTCCACATCAAGCCGCCAAATCTCCCTGGTCGGTACAGGGGCGCGCTATTTTGCTTGGCTCTCATGTAATACAAAAAAGAAAATAATCGCTATGATAAATGGAGCTGATAAATGAAACTAAAAATAACCGTTCACGGTGTCTCATATGAGGTTGATGTTGAAGTCCTCGACGCCGGTGATGGATTCCCTCAGGCAACCCATCCTCGTCCCCGATCACGACAGCAGAGAACAGAAACAGAAAGTCATGCTTCTCCGCCAACAAAAGCAACGGCACCATCATCGGGCACTTCAGAAGGCGGCTCGGTCACTTCACCAATTGCCGGTACTGTGATAGAATTAAAATGCAAGGCAGGCGACGAGGTCAAAAACGGCCAGATCCTTCTGGTTATTGAAGCCATGAAAATGAAAACATCAATCGCCGCCCCAACATCAGGCAAAATTAAAAACATCCCGGTCGCAGTTGGCGATTCTGTTCGCGAAGGACAAACACTGGTAGAATTCGAATAGCACTAAAGGCCAAGGAGTAGCAATGGAAATCTTATGGGATTTTCTTCAAACCGGGATTTTAGGAAATTTCTCCTGGGGCAATATTATAATGCTCCTTGTCGGATGTTTTTTCATCTATCTCGGCATCGCCAAGGACTATGAACCATTACTTCTGGTCCCCATCGGTTTTGGTATGCTGATCGGAAACATCCCGCTGGCCCCGGGGCTGGGAATCGGTATCTACGAAGATGGTTCCGGCGGCGGCCAACCGAGTGTCCTGTCAATAATATACTCCGGTGTCAAACAGGGATGGTACCCTCCCCTGATTTTTCTCGGGATCGGAGCCATGACCGATTTCTCCGCCATGCTGTCAAATCCTCGTCTGATACTACTTGGTGCCGCGGCCCAGATGGGCATTTTCCTGACCTTTTTCGGGTCCATTCTCATCGGCTTCGGCTACCCGGAAGCCGCATCAATCGGAATTATTGGGGGTGCCGACGGCCCAACCGCTATCTTTTTGTCATCGAAATTATCACCGCATTTACTGGGTGCCATTGCTGTCTCGGCCTATTCATACATGGCACTTGTTCCGGTAATTCAACCTCCAATCATAAAATTGCTGACCAGCAAACGTGAACGACTAATCAAAATGAAACCCTCCCGCCCGGTCAGCAAAAGACTTCGTATAATTTTCCCCATCGCAGCATTTATCATTACCGGCTTTATAGCTCCCGGCTCGATAAACCTGCTTGGATTTCTCTTCTTCGGAAATTTGCTGAAGGAAAGCGGCGTTACCGAACGTCTCGCCAAAACTGCGCGAACCGCTTTCATAGATATTATTACTATCCTCCTCGGCTTCAGCGTCGGTGCTTCCACCGACGCCAGCCGCTTTTTGACTCCGGATTCAATAAAGATCTTCGCCCTCGGCGCCGGTGCGTTCTGCGTTGCCACGGCATCGGGGGTAATCTTTGCGAAATTCATGAATCTTATATCAAAAGACAAAATAAATCCCATTATCGGCGCCGCAGGTGTCTCGGCCGTTCCTGACTCGGCCCGCGTATGCCAGATGGTCGGTGCCAGGGAGGATCCGAACAATTTCCTTATCATGCACGCTATGGCACCAAACGTGGCCGGTGTAATCGGCTCGGCGGTCGGCGCCGGCATTCTTCTGGCCACCTTTGGATAGAATTTTTACTGAATTGTACTATTTAATTCTTCGAACGAAAACATCGCGGGTCACGTCCGTAGATTCCCTCGCCGGCCGCAAAAGCCCGCGAACGGCATCCCCAGCACTCGTCAACCAATTTGCACTGCCTGCATATATCCGGAAGATTCCCTCGGTCTTTAAAGCGCTTGAAAATCAGCTCATCGCGATTTTCGATAAAAATATCACACAATGAACCATCCTTGTTTATATTGGGCGCCCCTTCCCCGCGTATGGTCGCGCACGGCGTCACTGAACCATCATACAACACTGCCATCGTCGCCGAACAGTACTTCTTGTTGACACAATTCATCGGGAAACGTTCGACCCCATATTGACGGCAGTACCTGTTATAAACCCGGGCCACATCTTTTCTATGCGGAATAAATCTACGTAGATCTGCATCATCCTGCCCCGGACGCAAATAGGTATGATAGACATTGAGCGATGTTTTGATACCGAAATTTTCTTCGAAATAATCTATCGTGGCAATCATATCATCGGCGCTCTGAAGACCTGTATATGTCACAGAATTCAATAATTGCTCCGGCGGATAACCGACTGCGAGCAGTTTTCCCACCGACTCTAATATTATTTGCAAATCACTGATTGGCCGCTCCGCATGCATCAGTTTATAAATTTCGGGGGTTACTGTCGAGACATGCACCGATATCAATCCGTTCTGACAAAGCCGGGCGGTTTCTTTCAGGATATTCTCATCTGCCAGGGGGAGCCCCCCTGTCCACATATTATTTTTTAATCCCAGACTGGCGGCGTGCTCCATATGTGTGAAAAGACCTTCTCGCAATAACGGCTCGCCGCCAAGCCATTCAATTGCAGAGATTCCCAGTCGATGCGAATCCTCTATAATTGACGAAAGCGTATCATCGGAAAGCTGATTGCGCTGCTCCGGGATCGCATTCATATAACAGTATATACATCCCTGCTCGCAGATATCGCCCACTTCAAGCTGAAGTGCATAAACCCGGTCTTCTTCGTATGCTTTATCAAGTGCTCTGTAATCAATCATTGCATAAATTATACAACTTTACAGCCCAAGTTTCTACGTAAACTTTTATTTTGTGTGATAACAATGAAAAACGAAATCAATCAATAGAACCAGCGCAAATTAAAAAGCCCGGCGGGTGAGCACACAACCCGCCGGACTCTGGTTCCTGATTAATGCACAATCAGGTTCTTCTTCTAATTTCAGGCTAATGGACTTTCGACATCCCCCTCATTTTATTTAAGCAATGTCATCTTCTTGGTTTCGGTGAACTCACCAGCCCTTAAGCGGTAAAGATAAACACCGCTTGCGAAATCCGACCCGTCCCACTCGATCGTATATTCACCGGCTTCCCGGAAATCATTGATCAGCGTTTCCACCCTCTGCCCCATGATATTATAAATCTCCAGCGAGACATTACACGCATCCGGCAGACTGAAACTAATACTCGTCACCGGATTGAACGGATTGGGATGATTCTGGCTGAGAGTGAATTGTTTTGGCAAAAGATCATTGTCTTCGCCATTCACGACTTCGAGATAAACCGCATTGGCAGACTCATCCGAGGCCAAAGCATGTGCAATCGTAACTTCACCATCGACTTCCAGAATTACTCTCTCACCGGAAGGTATCATCGCTCGGCCTATCGGGTCAACTATACCTGCTTTTATAGTATTCTCACTCTGACTATGGAATAAGTCAGCACCGTCACACTTATTACGCAATGAGACTGTCTTTCCATCTGCTGATCTCAGCTCAAGTTCAATACCCATGAGATCGATCGGCGTTGAAACAGTGATAATCGTCTTCCCTTCGGAATAAGTCGTGGCAATCTTGCCGTCATAACTTAACGGAACATTCTTAAATGTTCCTTCGCCGACACATCCACATAAAGGCTCAGGACCTCCTTTGTAGATATTAGCTATCAAATAAGTCAAATCGAGGAGATTAATTACGCAATCGCCATTGGCATCACCGGAATTCATGGGAGCCGGTGCGATGCCATCTTTGTAGAGATAACTTATCAAAGTCGTTATATCGAGAAGATTAAGCAATTGGTCCAGCTTACAGTCACCCGGCATATAGGTCTCATAATCAGCAAGTACAGCATTTGGTGCGGCTACGGTATCAAAATCAATTACCGGTTGGAACCCATTACTAAGCGTATCAGAGAAGAGTAGATTCTGTCCGTTGAAATAGGTTGTATCAATAATAATTTCAAATGAATCGCAGGACTCCGGCTCGGGATCGTCTATGCAGAGGGTATCAATAATACCACAACTTACAACAGGCCGATCAAAATGAAGATAGGCCAAAACTACATCTTCGCCTTCCAAAATATACGAACCAGATTCTGAAACTGCTCTTCCAATGTGAACCTTATTGCTGTCATTATTTACTGAATCAATAATTGGAATCCAATCCTCAACCGCTGTCCCGACAAATGAGATGCTGTCAAGTATCAAATCCACTGATCCCCAGGTAATCGGAATATCAAAGCCATTTGTAGGAGTCTGACATTTCAATTTTAATGGCACTATTATTTCATCAGTTATCACTTCATAATCTGAACCCGAAACATAAAGTGAATCTATATCTTCTGAAAACATTCCATAAACCGACACGTCATCAGCCCAACCCATACCGTCCATCGAAGTGGTTGCTACTCCACGATATTCCTTCAAGGGATGAGAAAGATAAGCTTCAGACCAGGAATATGGACCGTATGAAACCGTATCAATCCATACTTTTACAGTCTTTTGCAGAGTATCTATTTCAAGGGCAACTCCATACCATTGGTTTACTTCATAAGATTGTAAAGAAATAGTACCAATGCCCCTAATACCCAAATCAATGGACAAAACATCTCTAAAATTTAAAGATAGGAAATTGTAATCATCTGCCGCTTGCGTTTGATGAATCAGATGTAACCCTATGTCCGAATGTCCACACGCGCCTGATCCAGATTCGCCGCTGGCCATAAGGTCTGCACATATTAGTATTTGTTGTGGCAGGGAATCGAGCATATGAACAGCAGTTGCTGACCAACAGCCATAATGTGAACCATAAACCTGAAGCGATTTATCGCCGGAATTTGATTGGGTATTGACTACTATATTATTCGATGGATCCGATGAACAGTTGTGCCATGGCAACCAATTTGAATTTGGAAATTGATCAACTGTATAAGATTCAAAATCGTCGCTCCAAAGATCATATGTAAAATCATCGGGGTGCAATAATGATACAGTATTTCCAAGTTGATTCGTAACAAGAACCTTGGTACCATCCGAAGATACATTAACCTGGCGGGGAGATTCTCCGACAATGGCAGCCCCGGCCAAGGAGTATGTATTCATATCAATCTTGCAGACTGCATTATCCCCTGGTAGTGTTACATAGGCATAGTCTGACGTTGGTGAAATAGCAACATCATACGGGCAATCTCCTACTGGTATAGTAGTTATCACGTCATTTGTTGTTGCGTCTATGACATATACCAAATTATTGTGTTTATTACCAGGCACCCATACTTCTGAACCATCTGGAGTTATGGCTATGCCTTCACCACCTTTAATGGGGATTGTATCTAAGATTGTATGGGACGTCATATCTATTTTATAAACACCACTATCTGGATTGGGTCCACTGCTTCGTATGACAATAAACGCATGTTCTCCATTTGGGGTAACAGCCACATCATATCCGCCATTTCCAATCCCATTTAATCGGTCGACCTCCTCTCCAGTCTCAACCGAGACAAATTGAAGAATTGACGACCAGTGACAGCTAATAAGGGCGAGTACACCATCGGGTGTAAAATCCACGAAGGCCGGATCCGTACCTCCAGGTATTGTATCTATAATTTGCCTTGCCGCAATATCTACCTTCGCGGTAGAGAATGGATTTGGGGCATTGGGTAGATATAAATACTGCCCATCTGGTGTCATCGACATAGAAATTGGATTATTACCAATTGGGATCGTATCGATTACCTGATAATCTGATAATCGAACTATTGTGACAATTTCATCATAACAAGCCACATATGCATATTGATCATCAAGACTGAACATTGCCTCAACCGGCCACGTTCCGCCTGGATCAATAGTGATTACTTCTGCCTGTGTAATTGTCACCAGCACAAACAGAATAACTACCAGAGCTTTAGACGTTGACATCCAATACCTCCTTAGAAAATGAATTATTTATGATAATGAGATAAGCTATCCTTTTGGATGGGCCGACTCTTTTTCGAATTCGGCGACCTTCAAAGGTGTAATCTATGTACCAGGTTCTCCCACCCCTTTTTGGTTTTCTTGAATAAATTCTAGCCATAATTTGCCTGACACAATTTTGACACAAATCCTATATTGTACGTCTTCAAACAATTCGGACACGAGTGTTCAAAAAGTTAAGACATAGTTTG
>CAZDPY010000016.1:0-79178 GCA_964507455.1 uncultured Ignavibacteriaceae bacterium | reverse complement strand
CGGGGTTGACGAGACTCGAACTCGCGGCCTCCTGCGTGACAGGCAGGCGTTCTAACCAAACTGAACTACAACCCCGTTATATAAAAACGTCTTTTATAATTACTCTTCTTTATACTATATTTGGCTCTTTTTGCTCCAAATTTATTGGGCAGTGCAAGACTCGAACTTGCGACCCCCTGCGTGTAAGGCAGGTGCTCTAACCAACTGAGCTAACTGCCCTCGATATCAAATCTTATCCTTCCGCTTTGACATCCTCGGCAGGCGGCGCATCCTTCTTCCCCCGAACAATGATCGATACGGGGATCAATACACAATAACCCAAAACCAAAAGAATCGGTGCCAGGGTAATCGAACCGGCGGATAAAGAAATATACCCTGCCACTATTACTGCCAAACCTATCGCAAATATCAAATAGTTCTTAGGACCAAACGGCCACTCAAACTTTTCCTTCTCTTCCTTTTTTGCCTTCTTAGCCATAATTTCAGCGCCCTATTATAATAACAGTTAACGAAATGTCAAGTCCTTTTGTATGTTTTCGGCTATTTATACTCTCGCCTTAAGCCTCTGTTCCAGAGCAAAATAGATTCCCCATAAAACCATCAGCAGTAAACGAACCTCTTCATCGGCAAAAACCGCTTCGGTCAATCCCTCTAAATAAAATACGATGCTTCCGATCAAAATTCCCAATAATATCCCCCGATCAAATCCGGAAACTTTTGACCTGTTTAAAAATACCGCCATCCTGACAATAATGATAATCCAGAATCCAAAGAAAAATACAGCCCCCGGAAAACCTGCATAGGCAGCGATATTCAGAAAATCATTATGGGCATGCCCCCATACTCGGTTAGAAAATGTATCGCGATAATCCTTATATTTATCCTTGAAATTCCCCGGCCCGACACCGAATACCGGGTTATCAACCGCCATCCGATATGATCCCCGCCAAATCGATATCCGCGATGCCCCGCTCTTGCCTTTTAACTCCATTTGCGCCAGCTCTTTATACCGGCCCAGAAAATCGGGCGAGCCGACCAGGATGGCAATTACAAGAACCGCTAAAACAATCAATATCGGTCTTGAATACTTTTTCTCCATCATAAGGATAAACAAAAGCACTCCAAAAATCAGATATGCCACCGGCCCCCGGCTGTACGTCATTATTGTCGCCAGCGATGCCAAAAAAAATGAGACATAAAATATAATTTTCCAGGGGCGCTTCTTAAGCGATGGCGCGAGACTCAATAGAAGAACCGCCGCAATGGCAAAATAATTCCCGAATGTCAATCGGTGCGTGAAAAAACCTCTCACCCGATAGCCCGAATCCGGGGACTCATAGAGTTCCGTCCCGCGAACCAAATCCATCCCGCCCCAGTGCTGCCATATCGAATAAATTGAAACGATAATTACCGAAACGGCGAAAATCGAAAGGGCCCTTTTTAATGTCTCCTTATCCCTTAAGATATATGCGGCCACCGGTATCATCAAAAACAGCCACTCTTCTTTAAGAATTAACAATGAGCTGACAGGCGTATTGTTAGCCAGCGCAGACAAGATCGACCATATTACAAACAGACCCACAAAGGCTGCGAAAATATCGAGTTTTACACTCTTTAAAAATCTATTTTCCGCGATGGCTGTTACAATCGTTGCCAGAAGAGCCAGACCATAAAAGATTTGGGCCAATGCAATAGAAATAGGCGAAAATGCCAGAAAACCATAAAGGCTGTATAGTGCAATTCTGTATGATATGAGCGAAAAAGGCGGACTCATGCAAAAAGGTCGCTTTCGATAAGCTCTACCAGCAAATGTATCAGAAAAATATGTTCTTCCTGAATCCTTTGAACAGATTTATGCGGAATGACGATGGACTTATCGGAAAGCTCGGCCAGCTTTCCCCCATCATTGCCTAAAAGGGCCGCCGTAATTATTCCTTTGGCCCGTGCCGTCTCAACAGCATTGATCAAATTTTGAGAATTGCCCGACGTCGAAATCAATATTAAAATATCACCTTTTTGACCCAGCCCCTCTACCTGTCTGGCGAAAACCCTGTCAAAACCGAAATCATTGCTCGCCGCGGTCAGAATCGATGTATCGGTGTTTAAGGAGATCGCCGGGAGTGACTGACGGTTGCGATTCGATGTCAGCCTTACAATCATTTCCGCCGCCATGTGAGAACTATCGGCGGCTGACCCCCCATTCCCGCAAATCAAGACCTTTCCACCGCTGCCCAGAACGCCGGAGATTTGATTGGCCATCTCCACCAGTTTTTCCGATAGATTTTCGGCCACTTTCTTTCGAAGGTCAACCGCCTCCGACGCCGCTTCCATTACAAATTTGATCCGTTCTTCGTGTGTCATACTCCAACCTGGATTTGCGGATGTGCCGCGGCCGTAAACTCCCGAAGATACTCTATATCGTCTTCCGATTCAAAATGATTACCCACAACAACGAATGACGCTCCCGCTTCGATCTTATTGCGTACCTCTTCAGGCCGTCTCACGCCGCCTCCAATCATGATCGGAAGGTTTATATAATTCGAGACCTCTTCGATCATCTCCTCCGGAACCGAATTGGCCGCCCCCGACCCGGCTTCCATAAAGATCAACTTCATCCCCATATACTGCGCCGCCAAAGCATGAGCACAGGCGATATCCGGCTTGTTTGACGGGATGGGAAGTGTCCCGGATATATATTGCACCGATGTCACCCGTCCTGATTCAATCAGCATATAACCGGTCGATATCGGTTCAATACCAAATGCCTTCACCAGGGGTGCTCCTTTGGCCTGCTCGTCAATGAGATATTGCGGGTTGCGTCCAGAAATCAAGGTGCTGAACAGTATGGCATCGGCATGCGGCGAAATCTGACTGTGAGCTCCCGGAAATATAACAACCGGAACCGTGGAAACCTGTTTGATTTTTTCAACCATGCGATGAAAATTGTTGGCCAGCATAATCGAACTGCCAACCAAGACCGCATCAACTTCACAGTCCCCGGCCCTTTCAGCCAGATGCAGAATTCTTTCCGGCGACGAACGGTCGGGATCAAGGAGAAGTAAAAAACCTCCTCCCTTAGTCTTCCTTGCCTTCATTAATATGTCGAATACTGACATCCCTGCCCCCTCAAAATTTAATTTATTTTGCTCTCAAATGCCTTGAATACTTGCTCAATATTGCAATCTTCCGGAACCGACCCCTGGGCAAAATTGGGCTTTCCGCCTCCACGACCACCGAGTTCCGAAAGTGCTTCACGGGCCAATTTGCCGATATGAACATCGGCCTTGCCGCTGGCCGATGACATAAAAGTGCGCTTACCGTTTATTTGCCCGATTGCCAGCGTAATCAACGGCTCACCGGCACTTTTGCCGCTGTCAACCCAGCCGGCCATTTCTTCTGAATCAACTTCGCCAAAATCATGATACCGAACAGTTAAATCACCGATTTTGGTTTCCTGCCCAACTGTACTACTTCCTCCACCCGAAAACCTCTCGGCCTTGAGTTTCTTGTTTTCTTTTTCCAGATCAACAAGTCTTTTTTGGCTTTCCACTATGGCATCCGTAAGCTGCTCGGTCGGACGGTTCAATCTGCCGGATATTTCGCTTATCGCATGTTTATGATTCAACATGGCCGCGACAGCCTCATGTCCGGTAACCGCCTCGATTCGTCGCACCCCGGAAGCAACTGCTGTTTCCAGGGTTATCATAAAGGGTCCAATCATGGAAACATTATCCACATGAGTTCCGCCGCATAATTCTTTAGAAAAATCATCAACCGAAACGACCCGCACCTTACTTTCATACTTCTCTCCGAAAATCGCCATTGCACCACCCTTTTTGGCATCTTCGAGCGTTTCTTCGGCGGTTGAAACCCGGCGCCCTTCCAGGATTTTTTCATTGACCATCTTCTCCACCCGGGCGATTTCTTCGTCGGTCATAGCCCTAAAATGTGAGAAGTCGAAGCGAAGTTTATCCGGACCGACATATGACCCCGACTGCTGCACATGATCTCCCAGAACTTTACGAAGTGAAGCATGAAGTAAATGCGTCGCGGTATGATTCCGCATAATATCCTGCCGACGGTCGGTATCTACCCGCAGTCTTATATCTGGTTTGCCCAGATCTTCAAGTTCACCATACTCTCTTTCTATCAAATGACCGACATGAGCAATTATATTTTTTCTCTTTATCAGCCGTTCCACTCTAATTCTGAAATGGTCGCTTTCAATATAGCCATAATCCCCTATCTGTCCCCCCGCCTCGACATAAAAGGGAGTTTTATCCGGAATAATCGCCAGCAAGGTCGTTTTACCATCCGATAATTCAAACATCTCGAGAACTTTCGCCTTAGTCTCAAAGCTATCTCTCACAAATTGAGTCTCGAGTTTTTCCAGCGGAAGCTGCTCTAAGGCTTCGCCTATAACGTAAGTCAGTTGATCTGTCTTGCTTGAGAATTGCCCGGCTGACCGGGATTGTTCTTTCTGCTTTTGCATCATCCGCTCGAAACCGACTTTATCCACTTCAAGTCCCTGCTCTTCGGCCATAACCCGCGTTAAATCGTCGGGGAAGCCGAATGTATCATAAAGCTTGAAGACTTCACCTCCCGGTATAATATTCCCGCCGGTCGATTTGACCTTCTTGACAATATTGTCGAAATGCTCCAACCCGGTATCGAGCGTCCGCCCGAATGCCTCTTCCTCAGCGCGAATCACATTTTGAATATGATCCTTCTTGGCCCCGATTTCCGGATAAGTATCTCCCATAAGGTCAATAAGTCCCGGAACCAGCTTGAACATAAAAGGCTCCTGCATATCCAGCTTTCGACCGTGACGTGAAGCCCGACGAAGTATTCGCCTCAAAACATACCCCTGTTTTTCGTTGGAAAGTCCGCCTCCATCGGCGATACAAAAAGTCAAAGCACGAATATGATCGGCGATCACCCGATGAGATAATCCTCTTTCATCTTTATAGTATTTCTTTGAAGTTATCTCGCTTATTGCACCGATTATATCTTTGAACAAATCTATTTCATAATTGGAATCGACATTCTGAATAATGCAGGCCAGCCGTTCCAAACCGGCACCGGTATCCACCGACGGACTCGGGAGATTCTCGGTTGCACCATCCGGCTTGGTGTTGTACTGCATGAAAACCAGATTCCAGAATTCCACAAACCGATCACCTTCGCCATTGACCCTGTTATTCGGGCCGGTCCCGTATTTTTCACCGCGATCGAAATGTAATTCGCTGCAGGGGCCATTCGGGCCTGTATCCCCCATCGACCAGTAATTTTCTTTTTCATCGAATCTGAGAATCCGCCCGCCCTTTTTCAATTCAGGGGCCACTTTTTCCCACAGACCAAACGCCTCATCATCGTCATTGTAAACGGTTGCGTAGATCTTGTCCGCCGGGAGCTGCAAATGCTTTGTCACCCATTCCCAGGCATAAACTATCGCCTCTTCCTTGAAATAATCTCCAAACGAAAAGTTGCCCAGCATTTCGAAGAAAGTATGGTGTCTCTCTGTCCGTCCGACATTTTCGAGGTCATTATGCTTGCCGCCGGCCCGCATACATTTTTGGACTGTTACCGCCCGCGGATACTCCGATTTCTTCTTTCCTGTAAATATATCTTTAAACTGGTTCATCCCGGCATTGGTAAACATCAAAGTCGGATCATCAAAAGGGATTACCGGTGATGAAGGCAGATGTTTGTGATCGTAGCCCTCGAAAAATTCTATAAAAGATTGTCTGATTTCTGAAGCTTTAATGGTCTTTTTCCTCCTCAACGATTTTATCAAATGCTGACCGCGCCGCATTAAAACTGATTGAGCGGCGGGACAGATAATTATACGCTTTCCTCCGAGCCGATTCAAGTTCAAATTTGGAAAAATGGCGCCATCGACTCTTTAGAAGCCTATAAGCCAACTCGGTTTCGTCGACTCCTTCAAAAAATTCCTCGACTATCGATTTTGCCATTGGATAGGGAATATGTTTCTGGCGCAGGCGGCTTATAATATAACCTTTCCCGGCAGGTTTGTTCCGAAGAATCGATTCTGTCATCTCCCGGGCAAACTGCTGATCATCAACCAACCCCCGGTCGGCAAATTTGGCGAGTGTTGTCTTTACTACAGCTTCCGAATATCCCTTTTCCTCCAACTTGGATTTCAGAACACCCACCGAATACGATCTTCTTGAAAGAAGATATGTTACATAATTCTCCGCCCGGGTTTTTTCGGCCTTACGGCTGAGTTCATCGACTATAAATTGTTCCAACTCGCTTCCCACTGAAATCCCATATTTATCAAGAAGCAAACCGGGAATCCTTATCTCCTCGCCGCTATCCAGATAAACCCGAAAATAGCGGCCCTTTTTATTTATTTTTTCAACAACCGGCATCGACTTAACATAAAACATATTCTCTCTTTTACAATAGAAATCATCTCAGCCTGAATAGTTAAAAAAGTATGGGATTAATCCGATACTTCTATAAAATGGATTAATCCGGGATGGATCAAACAGCGGAGGCTTTATGCGATTTAAGAAGAAATTTCTCGATTTTTGCATACTTGGATTGGCCGCTTTCCTGATTTTTATGATTATGGACAACGGCAAACAAACAAATGCATATATTTCTGACACTATTGTCAAAAAAGCGGAGCAGCCCGCCCCGGTTGAAAGTGTCGATGAAGTCGAGAAAATGGAATTTATCGGCCCACCACCACCCACTTCCCCGGATAATTACTGGATTGCCGGAATCCTCGCCGTCGCAATATTTTAATCCCCTTTTTAACTTGACTATTCAGGATTGTTTAGGTATTTTTTACTTGAGCAACCTTCTACGGGATTTATATAATTTTACATTCAGGAGTATTTTGAGCTTCTCGTTAAGGGTCTAAAGGAGTATCAATTAAAAACCTCAAAACATTGGAGGAAACCGTGCTTTACTCTCGCCGAACCCTTACAGCGATCTCCCTCACACTAATTTTCATTATGGGCAGCCTGGCCGGCTACGCCCAGACCAGTGACGATATTGGTCTGCCGAAAACGGATAATCTGAACACGCCTCTTGATTCTGTCTCCAACTTCGACATTGAAGTTACTCCCGGCGTAATCGAACTCGGCGGTACTGTCGAAGACACTCTCATTGGTAAGTTTTTTGTCTATGAAAAAAGCGGGATTTACCTATTATTCGAATATACAGCCACTGCGCCATGGATAGTAATTCCCGATTATATCAACCCTCTATGGACACCAGATTCGGCCTTTTTTGAAATCGACATGACCGGATTAACTCCGGGCTATTATCACAACACTCTTGAGGTTCGAGCATATGCCGATAACGGGGCGACACTGGTCGATAGTGAATATGTCCCGGTCAGTTTGCATATTACCGAGGGAGACTATTACCTCGAGGCAGATCCGCCGGAAATCAATGTCACTATCGATCACGCTCAGCCGACGGCGTATGAATCTATCAATGTTTTCGAAACGAGTGGTGCAGAAATTCAATTCGACAAATACAGTTATGCCCCCTGGATCGTTTTTGATACATCGACTCCATCCCCGCACATTACACCTGAAAGCTTCGGTTTCTTTTTAATAAATCACGACCTATACCCCGGCACTTTTCATGACACTATTTTCATTGAGTCCAACCAAGCGCTAAACACCCCCCTGGCTGTCCCGGTTAATTTCACAATCACGGGAGATCCTATAGAATTCGACGTCCGGGCGGAACCAATGCAGTTTTCATTTATTCTTCCTCCGGGGGATACAGCCTACGATTCGATTAATATCTACGAATATTACGGACAGGAAATCCCATTCTATTATAATTATGACCAGCCCTGGCTCGAATTTTATAATAATCCCGACACTTCACTTACAACTCCATACACATTGCCTTTCAGAGTCAATGCGGAATCTCTTTCAGAGGGCTTCTACGGTGATACTATTATTATTTACACGGCTTCGCCCGATTCATTTCCATTCGCTCCGATACAGATACTGGTCGATATGCATGTAACTGAAACCGATACTGTCGTGGTTAGAGCATCCCCCAATAATTTTGTTTACACTCTCGACAGCAGTGACGGGAATTTCTATGATTCAACGCATGTATATGAAATTCATGGCCGAAATGTCCCATACGACGGTATCGTTGCTGGAGGCGGCAACTGGCTGAGAGTGGTGAATTCAGATACTCTTCTAAGCACCCCCGGAACACTTTTCTTCCAAATATTGACCGATAGCCTCAGTACCGGCATTTACCAGGATTCTATTGCAATATTTAATCCGTATGATACACTGAATTACGAACCATATTATATCAGGTTCTTCATAGATTATATTGGCGAACCCCGTCAGCTTTCAACCGACCCGCAGGAATTTTACTTCACTCTCAATTATGGCGATTCACTTATTGGCGAACAGCTTTATGTCTCTGAAGAGCATGGCGATTCAGTTGTCTTCTGGGCTTTTAACTATACTAATTGGCTGCAGATCGATACCATAAACAGTCAGCCGCTGATAACACCTAAAAACCTGCCTTTTAACATTAGAACATTGGGGCTGGCTCCCGGAAATTACAGCGATACTATTGTTTTAGATGCTGCAGGAAGCGGATATAACCCAACCCTGGTCCCTGTCAATCTAACCGTGGTCGGCGATTCGGGCATGATAGATGTCGAAACGACTCCCTCGCGTTTTGATTTCGTAATCGGCCAAAATTCGGCCGCATGGGATTCCTTATATGTTTTCGAAACTCATGGCTTTAATGTCAGGTTTGATTTTATAAATATGCAATCATGGCTTAAAGTAGAACCGCTTCCGGAACCGCCCTATTATACTCCCCGGTATCTTGACATCGTCGTTTCCGATTCATTCCTGACACCCGGATACACATACTATGATACCATTTTAATCCACCATGTTCTTTCCGAACAGGAATTTGAATGGGAAAAAATTCCGGTTTCACTGACAGTCGAGGAAACTTCACCCGGCGTGGTTGCCTATCCGCCCTATTTCGATTTAACCCGATACCCTAACAGCCAGGCCAGCTACCATGCCTCCCTGGTAACGCACACCTACGGCTCAACTCTGCCCTTTATGGTGTCCAAACGTCCGGGTTCAAGCTGGCTTATCCCCGATGATACAACCACATTATTCTACACCCCCGATTCGGTATATTTCACGGTAGATCCAGGCAATCTTCCCACCGGAACATACGTCGATTCATTAATTATTTATAATCCTCTGGACAGCCCATATTACGCGGATCTGCCTATCCCGGTAACGTTAACAATTCTGGAAGAGCGTGTTATTATTTCATCGGATCCAACCGCACTACTCTGGAATCTCGCACCCGGTGACTCACTTATAGGTATTGACAGCATAGAAATTTTTGAAATTAATGGTGAAACAATTCCGTTCTGGCTCTACAATCATGCCTCATGGCTTGAGCCGGATACAATGGATTTATCTCCCTTGGTTACACCGGAGACAATTCCTTTAAATGTTCGAACAGGCAATCTTGCCCCCGGCATATATTTCGATTCACTGATGATCTTCTCGAGTAATGCCGACAATACTCCCCATATTATCCCGGCCATGCTGTATGTAGGCGATACAGCATACAATGAAATACAACTGGCAACGATCCCCGGAAATTTTGCATTCAGTCTCGGTATCGATGATACAGTCATGAGCCAGCTTTATGTCTATGAAATGAGCGGTCGATCGGTTGAATTCTATTGTGCTAATTTTCTTGGCAGCGGCTGGATCGATGTCTTCAATGGCCCCGCCTACACACCGTTTGTAACTCCTGATTCTGTCCTGTTCAGTATAAATACTGTTGATATGCCCCCCGGATACTATACCGACACATTGATAGTCTTCAACCCTGTTGATACCACTTTTTGGTATGATGAGGTCAAAGTTCCGGTCACATTGATCGTAAATGGCGGCAATTGCGGCGATGTTAACGGCGATGGTTTGGTAAACCTGCTCGATATAATCGCGCTGATACAATTCCTCTATAAGCCGAATTCTCCCGCCGTACCGCTCATGGGAGGCGACTGTGACGGTAATGCAAAGATCGATATTCTGGATATTACATACCTGATAAATAATCTATATCGAGGCGGGCCCAGTCCCAACTGCCCATAAATCTGTATAATAGACTAATATGGGGCGGTCGATAAATCGGCCGCCCTATTTTTATAGAACTATTGCCCTTCTGTTTATGTTTTAGTATTTATATTGATAGATTTAAAATCAGGGAGAAATAGCATGCCTGTAAAAAAGTATAAAGAAGTATCCGCTGAAAAAGTAGACATGGATGGTGTCGTCAATGTCACAAAAAAGATCCCGATCGGCAAACCCGAAGGATGGGAAAACTATACCATGCGCACCTTCACAATCGGTCCCGGCGGACATACCCCCAAACACAATCATGACTGGGAACATGTCAATTTCGTAATAAAGGGTAAAGGGCGTCTAATGATAAACGGTAAGAACCATGATCTGGAAGAAAATGACTTCGCCCTCGTGCCTCCCAATCAGGAACACCAGTTTTCTAATCCGTTCGATGAAGATTTCGAATTTATCTGCATAGTCCCCAATCAGGGCGAATACTAATATAGTATTTTATATCTTATTCGGTCCAAACCGGTGCATAAACATATCCAGCCGCACAAATATTGTGCGGCTGTTTTGTTCTATGTCCCTCCTGTAATTAACTAACCGCCAATATTTCAGCAACTTACCCATTCTGGCACAGCATTTGATTAAAGGCGAATTAGACATTTTAAGGCAGTTCTTATCATATGCGGAGGAAATTGACATGAAGGTCTTTAATTCAAATTTCAAATTAACAACTCTCACTGCAACTATAATTGGAATTTTCGCCCTTATTCCTTTTTCTGCCGATGCCATCGGCATTAAAAAACAGCCAAAATCGGTTCGAGTAGAAAAACATGTATATCACCCGAATACCTCTTTCCAGATGAGTCTCACCCGCGTTCCGGACAGTGATTTCAGAGGCGGACAGCTTTCGGTTACACATCGTTTTGATAGAAATAATGCCCTCAGGCTGAATCTTGGTGTTTATGAACAGGACGGCGGCTTTGAATCCGATCAGGTATTCGAAAGCGAGTTCTCTTCATTTGCATTCGAGGATTTTTATTTCCATAATACTGAAGCCGGCTATATCTCACTTCAATATCTGTCCTATCTCAATCACAATCGGGAAGTAAATCTGTTCTGGGGAATTGGTCCCCGAATTAGTGCCGCAACTGCGGAGCCGGAGCCGATCCTCGATTACTATTACACCGATGACTATGCTTGGGCAGAATGGGTCGATTGTACCAATAACGCCCTCGTCGGACTCGGCCTCGAAGGATCAATCGGTATGGAGCTTTTCTTTGGCCCGAATTTCAGCCTCCTTGCAGAGTACGGGATTACTCTCGAACAGAGGTGGTACCTTTTTGAATTCGAATATTATTATGATATCGGCCGGTCATCCGATCGCTGGGAAGCAGTCGATGATGGTCTGCATCTGAACGCTTCACAATTTCGCTTTGGGCTGGCATTTCATTTCTAGCTGACTCACCTGGCAATTGGTCCGCAAATTTAGCCCTGCACCGCTTAACGGCATTGCATTTAACTCCTTTTGATATTAATATACTTTTATCATGAGGAAAGTATCTGCGGCTAAAATTTCCAATACCTTTGGAATCGATATCGAGCTGGTTCCATTCATAAAAAAGCTATACTTGGATGTCTACGAAATGGGCAGTTCTCCCGAACTCATCGTAAAAATACTGGAGCCTCTGATCTACCCCAAAATCGACACCCATGTCATTGATCTGGGTTGCGGCAAAGGTGCTGTTTCCCTTTCAATTGCCGACAAACTCAATTTCAATGTCACCGGCACCGATATATATCCTCCCTTTATCGAAGAAGCTAAACGTCGCGCGGTCGATATGAATGTGGCCCGGTATTGCCTTTTTGGTGTCGAGGATTTTGAACTTACCCTGCACAAAATACGTGACTACAATATTGCTGTCGGAGCCTCGATAGCCGGGTATTTCGGAGGCATAGAAAAAACCTGCGACTGGCTGAGAAAGATGGTATCTGTCGGCGAGTATGTTGTCATCGAAGACGGGTACATTAATGAAAAAAGCAAATTCAAGGAAACAGGATGGGGACATTACCGTTCGTACGAAGAAACGATTGCCCTGCTTGATCCGCACCGTAAAATAATCCGCGATGAAATAAAAAAAGACAGCGATGCAATAATTGAAACCAATGAAAGATATATCTCCTCACTTGAGCAGGGAGCAGACCGAATAATTACCCAAAGGCCCGATCTTGCACCAAAATTGAATAGCTATATTGAAAAACAAAGAGAGTACTCGAAAATAATGAATGAAAATATAAAAGGCGCTATCTGGTTAATACAAAAAATATAATGCGCAAATCCGGAGAACGTTTATGCGGGCAATGATACTCGAAAAGCAGGGAGAAAAATTAAAGGAACAGGACGTCCCCGTACCCGAACCAAAAGACGGCCAGCTCCAGATCCAAATCGCCGCCTGCGGAATTTGCAGAACAGACCTGCATGTCCTCGATGGTGACCTCAAACATCCCAAATTGCCCCTAATCATGGGACATCAAATAGTCGGCAATGTCACCAAAATTGGCGGAAATAAAAGCTCATTCAAAGTTGGCGACCGGGTTGGAGTTCCCTGGCTTGGCTGGAGCTGTGGTGAATGCAAATTCTGTAAAAGCGGTCGTGAAAACCTCTGCGACGATGCTGAATATACCGGTTACCAGATTGATGGCGGTTTCGCCGAGTACTGCACTGCCGATGAAAGGTTTTGCTTTCCGATTCCCAAAGACTACCCAGATCTTCAGGCCGCGCCTCTCCTATGCGCCGGTCTTATTGGTTATCGTGCCTTTCGCATGTGCGGCGACGCGGAAAAAATCGGCTTCTACGGTTTTGGCTCCGCCGCCCACATATTAATTCAGGTCGCCCGACATCTCAATAGAAAAGTATATGCCTTTACCCGAGAAGGTGACACTAAGTCTCAAAAGTTCGCTATCAAGTTGGGCGCCGAATGGGCCGGCAACTCGGAAGAAAACCCGCCCGAACCGCTCGACGCCGCAATAATTTTCGCTCCGGTCGGAGAACTTGTACCCCTCTCTTTAAAGGTAGTCGACAAAGGCGGTGTCGTTGTCTGTGCAGGAATTCATATGAGCGAAATCCCATCCTTCCCGTATGAAACACTCTGGATGGAACGAACCATACGTTCGGTAGCCAATCTTACGCGAAAAGACGGCGATGAGTTTATGAAACTGGCACCCGAAGTCCCTGTAAAAACCGAAGTTCACCCTTACGATCTTTCCGATACTAATAAAGCACTCGATGATCTCCGCCACGGGCGTTTCGAGGGATCAGCCGTGATTAAAATCAAATAAAATGGGACAGGCCTCTAAGGCCTATCCCAAATATTAATAGACTCCTAAAATCTGTCTATTCCATCAGGCAGGTACTTTCTCTTTTGATATCAGCACCCCCTCTTTCACCATCTGACTGGCATAACCCCATTCATTATCGTACCAGCTCATTACTTTCACAAGATCACCATCGACCACCTGCGTCATCGACAGATCAACAATCGACGCCCGTGGATCACCGATAATATCGGAAGAAACCAGCGGATCATCGGTCGCCCCCATTATACCGCGATAACGATCGGTCTCGGCCTCTTCCCTGAAAATATCGTTGATTTCATCAACGGATGTCCCTTTTTCGGTAACGAAGATAATATCAGCAATCGATCCGACCGGTACCGGGCCGCGAATTGCAACGCCGTCGAATTTACCTTTCAATTCTGGCAGTGCCTTTGTCGTCGCAATGGCTGCCCCGGTCGAGGTCGGCACGAAATTGGCCGCTCCGGCTCTGCCGCGGCGCATCTTCTTATGGGGCCCGTCAACAATAGCCTGAGACGATGTATATGCATGAATTGTGGTCATAATTGCCTTTTTGACACCAATACGGCGATTCATTACCTCGACCACCGGTGTAATACAATTAGTAGTACAGCTGGCGCATGAAATGATACTAACATCGCCGCTTTCAGGATCATTAACACCGTGGACTATCGTCGGGACATCGCCCCCCTTGGCCGGAGCCGAGAGAATCGCATGCTTGGCCCCCGCTTCAATATGTTTCTTGAGTCCCTCTTCATTGGTAAAAACACCGGTGCTTTCAAAAACGATATCTATATTCTCATCGCCCCAGGGCAGCTTGGTAGGGTCTTTTTCACTGTGAACTTTATATTTGCTTCCGTCTATAACCAGGGCATTATCGTCGAATTTAACTTCCCTGTCATATCGGCCGTAAACGGTATCATATTTCAACATATAGGCCAGATTTTCGACCGGTACCAGATCATTTACAGAAACAAGCTCCAACTCAGGCGTATCGAGGATAATCTTCAACGCCGCTCGTCCGATTCTTCCTAATCCATTAATGGCTACTCGTTTCATATATTATTCCTCCTGTATTCCTTTAAGTGCTGATTTTAAGATTTTGCCGCCTTTTCTTCACGCCTTGAAGGCGGTGCCATAAACTCCGGACCCACCGGATCCGGAATGTTCTTATCGATAATATTATCTATCTCTTTCAGGTCATCCTTCGTCAGCTTCCATCCGAATGCACCCTCGACTGCATCGAGCTGATCCGGTCTGCGAGCACCCCAGAGAGTAATATCAGCACCCTGATCGAGCGCCCAGCGAACCGCCAGATTAATTATCCGTCGGTCATATTTTTCTTTGACCCAGTTATCCAGCTCATCCACCGCTTTGAGATAATTATCAATCTTGGGCTCCTGGAATTTAGGATCTATTTTCCTGAGATCATCACCTTTAAACTCGCGATCTTTGCTCATTTTTCCTGACAGCATCCCCCGACAAAGAACACCATAAGTTAGTGTCGTTATCTTATTTTTTTTGCAAAACGGAAGGATATTCTCTTCAAACCCGCGCTCAAACATATTGTACGGCGGCTGACAGAAGTCTATCTTGGCCTCTTTCTGAAACATCTCCATTTCACCCGGATCATAATTGCTGACACCGACAACCCGGACTTTACCTGCTTCCTTAAGCTCATTCATTGCCTTTGCTGTTTCTTCAAATGGCACCAGAGGATCAGGCCAATGTACCAGATAAACATCGATATAATCGGTATCCAGACGTTTCAGCGAATCATCGATTTCCTTTCTTATTCTCTCGGGGGTTGAATTGCGGGATATATTATCCTCATGCCATTCAAGGCCTACTTTGGTCACTAATACAACTTGTTCGCGTTTACCGTATTCCTTCAATGCTTTTCCGACCAGCTCTTCCGCTTTTCCAAAGCCGTAAACAGGTGCGGTATCGACAAGATTTATGCCCGTATCAAGCGCCTTCGATATAGTATCAAGCGATTCCCTCTCATCGGAGCCTCCCCACATCGCGCCTCCAATCGCCCATGTACCAAGGCCGACTCGGACTATATCTCTATTCAAACCATATGCTTTAATCGTTTCCATTTCGTTTCCTCCATTCTATTTAGTTCAAAATACTATTCTTAATCTTTATCTGTTTTTGTATACCATTTTACGCAGTTTTTCTGCATCTTTTGCGGCATATCCATCCTGGTCATTATCAAAGTAGCAGTGCACCATTCTTCCTGTATTGCTCCACGATGATAGCGCTCCAGCCCAGCCGGAAAGTTTTTTTATATCATACTCACCTTCATAGGCTCGACCCGGACCATGCAGACGTATGTAAACCATATCCGACGTGACCATTTTGGGCGTCAGCGTTCCCTCGAGATCGAAAATGCAAAATGCAGCATTGTTTTTCTGCAACAATTCATATGTTTCATCGTTCCACCAACTATTATCACGAAATTCGAATGCATATTTAAAATCCGCCGGAAGTACTTTTAAAAAGGAAGCCAGTCTCTCCTTATTGAATCCCCAGCGAGGCGGAAGCTGAAATAATACCGCTTCCAGTTTGTCATCGAGCCCGTCAACCGCCTTAAAAAAATTCCCGGTCGGTTCTTTGGGATCCTTTAATTTCTTCATGTGCGTTATATACCGGCTGGCCTTTACCGAAAACCGAAAATTATCCGGTGATCTATCTTTCCAGCTTTGAAATGTTTTTTTCTCCGGAAGCTGATAAAAGGAATTATTAATCTCGACAGCATCGAAATTCTGGCAATAAAAATCGAACCACTCATCAGAAGACATATCATCCGGATAAAATGGACCTTTCCAGTGTTTATAATTGTACCCCGATGTCCCTATAAATATTTTTTCTATTTTTGTCATATATTGGCTTTCCCGACTAGAGCTTCCCCTCTTTTAATTTTTCAAATTCCTTTTCGTCCAAAATGCGCACATTTTCCTTTTTTGCGTCATCGTACTTACTTCCGGGATCTTCACCCGCAACAACATAATCGGTATTACTGCTAACCGAAGATGTCGCTCGGCCGCCGAGAGACTCAACAATATCTTTGGCTTCCGAACGGCTATAGTTCTCCAGCTCTCCGGTAAACACTATTGTCTTACCTTCCAGAATATTCTCATCCCTGGTTTCGAGTTCCTCAACTTTCACCCCGGCATCCAGCATCCGGTCAATTGTTTTAATATTCGATTTCTCACCGAAAAAACTGGCGATACTTTCGGCAATCTCATCACCGATCTCATTTATCTGGAGAAGCTCTTTTTTTGAGGCCTTTTTTACCTTCTCTAATTTTTCGTACTTCTGTGCCAGGACCCTGGCAATATGTTCACCGACATGTCTTATCCCGAGCGCATATAAAAATTTGTCCAGCCGCGGGTTTTTGGAATCCTGAATTGCACCATACAAATTTTCTGCGGATTTCTCCGCAAATCCCTCCAATTCCAAAAGATCATCTTTTTTGAGATAATAGAGATCGGCCAGGTCCTCAACCATCCCCTTTTCAACCATCTGACGAGCTATCTTTTCACCTATATGTTCTATATTGAGAGCATCACGAGATGTAAAATGTACCAGCTCTCCGATTAGCTGCGCCTGGCAGCTTAAACCGTTTGGACAGAAATAATACGCTCCCTCCTTGATTACTTCCGTTTCGCACACCGGACATTTTTTTGGCATATGAAATTTGTTTGAACGCTTTTTGCCCGGTGTTTTGACACGCTTTTCTATTTCAGGTATAACATCTCCGGCCCGTTTTACTTTGACTTTATCCCCCGGACGGACATCCTTTTTGTGCACTTCGTCTTCATTATGAAGAGTCGCTCTGCTGACCGTTACCCCTTCCACATCTACTGGCTGAAGTAATGCAACCGGGGTCAACATACCGGTCCGGCCAACCTGCACGACAATTTCTTCCAGTTTGGTGACTTTCTCGATCGGCTGAAACTTCCACGCCACCGCCCATCTCGGGCTCCGTTCCCGGGTACCCAGTTTTTTCCTGAGTTCATAGTCATTGAGCTTTAAAACAACACCATCGATCTCGATTTCGAGATCCTCTCTTTTATCTATGAAATTTTCATGGTATTTCTTGATATCATCTATCGACGTACATTTTTTATAATCACCGTTAACCCTCAGTCCCCACTTTTTAAATTTCTTTAGCATACTTTCATGGGAGTCAATGCTGTCGCTGCTGTCTATAATATCATAGAAATAAACCTCCAGCGGTTTGTCGGCGACCTTTTTGGAATCGAGCTGCCGGACTATTCCGGCTGCCGCATTTCGCGGATTGGCAAATGGCTCATCGCCTTTTTCCACTTTTTTCTTATTGAGCTCGGTAAACCCGCTGCGCGTCATAAGGACTTCACCCCTCACGGCAAGTTTATCCGGGAGGTCTTTGCTGTCCTTCAGTCTCAAAGGAACGGTGTTTATTGTCCGAAGATTTTTGGAAATATCCTCACCCTCGCGTCCGTCACCACGAGTGGCGCCGTAATTGAATTCGCCATTTTCGTAATATATTTCAACCGAAAGGCCGTCGAGCTTGGGCTCGCCATAAAAAGTAAGACGTTTCTTATCGGTACCCTTTTTCGCCCGATCAATAAAATCTTTGACTTCTTCGAATTTGTTGACAGCATTCAAAGAAAGCATTGGCGACTTATGCTTTACTTTCTTTAATTTGTCAGCCGGAGATGCCCCTACTCTTTTTGTTGGGGAGTTTCCCGACTCATAATCTGGAAAAGCGTCTTCAAGCTCCACGAGACGATTAAAGAGGGTATCAAATTTTTTATCAGATATTTCAGGATCGTTTTCAACATAATACTTATGGTTATGATACTCAATTGCTTCACGCAACTGATCTATCTCTTCCTTAGCCTCCTTCTTACTCAGTTTATCGACATCTTTAAAGTCTGTCTTTGGCTTTTTCTTAAATGGATTCTTACCCGCCATATACCTGAATCACCATATCCTTAATCTCTTTTGAGCAACTTTTTCAGCTCTTTCCATTTCCGGGTATTTATAACGTCATCAGCTTCCAGCCAGCCTCTTCTTGCCTGATTAACGCCGTACCGCATATTATTCAATTCATTGGTGCTGTGCGCATCGGTTGATATAGATAGTTTAAGCCCGATCTCTTTGGCATATTTGGCGTGACGGTCGTCAAGATCGAGCCGCTCCGGATTTGCATTTATTTCCAAAAAACATCCGTTATCTTTGGCGTGCTTCATAACCGCTTCGAGATCGATCTCATACGGCTCCCTCTCTCCGATTCGTCTACCGGTCGGATGAGCAAAAATATTGAAATACTTATTATCCATTGCCTTTTGAATCCGCTTTGTCTGCTTGTTTTTGGAGAGTTTAAAATTGTAATGTATCGAACAAACAACCAGGTCCAGTTCTTTTAAAATTTCATCGTCCAGATCCAGCGAACCATCCTCGAGAATATCAACCTCAATTGCCTTCAGTATTCTAAAATCCCCGATCTTCTCATTTAGTTTATCTATGTCCTTTATCTGCTTTTTGACCCTTTTCTCATCCAACCCGTTGGCCACCGTGACCTTTTTTGAATGATCGGTTATTGCTATATAATCGTACCCAATCTCCTTTGCCGCCTCGACCATTAACTCCAGCTTCGATTTCCCATCCGATGCCGTCGTATGCATCTGCAAATCACCACGTATATCTTCAACCGTAATCAGCTTCGGGAGCTTTTCCTTCCTGGCAGCCTCGATTTCACCTCTGTCCTCCCTCATTTCCGGTTCCACATACTTCAAACCCAGCTTCTTATAAACAGCATTTTCTGTCTTGCCCGCTTTGCGGTCATCACCTTTAAATAGCCCGTATTCATTTAGTTTGTATTTTTTCTTCTGGGCAATTTTCCGCAGCGCTACATTGTGCGCCTTGGATCCGGTGAAATACATCAGAGCCGCGCCATACCCGACCGCAGGAACAACTCTCAAATCAACCTGGAGCCCCTGCCTTAAAATCACGGTTGAACGAGTCTTACCTTTCGAGACGACTTCATCGACATCCTCATAACCGATAAAACGATCCATGATTTTGGACCCGCGCTTCTTGGCTGTCAATATATCAATGTCGCCAACCGTTTCTTTCCTTCTTCGAAACGATCCGGCAATATCAATATCCTTAATACCTTTGGCTTTTTTTAGATAATCAATAAACGGCGCTATTAATTCCTCGGCCGCTGCCAGCATAAATCTGCCGACATTCTCATCCGCCTTGCGCTGTTTTATCTTTTTTAATATGTCCTTTTCCGTCTTTTCCCCGAATCCCTCCAGTTCCTTTATCCTGCCTTCCTCGGCAGCCTTTTTTAAACTCTCGAGATCACTTATTTCAAGTTCATCGTAAATCGCCTTGACTTTCTTGGGGCCAACTCCCGAAAGTTTCATTATTTCACTCAGTTCGCCCGGTAACTCATCTTGAAGGTCCTCCAATTGCTCTAGCTTGCCGCTTTCTGCAATTTCCTCTATCTTGCCGGCCATATCTTTCCCGATTCCCGAAAGATCTGATAGATCCTCCTCATCTTCCAGCATATCACGAACACTTCGCGACAAGCCGGAGATAGTCCTGGCGGCATTCCGGTATGCCCTCACTCGAAACTGATTGGCACCCTTGATTTCCAGAAGATCGGCTACCTCCTTCAATATCTCCGATATGTCACTGTTATGAACCGGCATGGCTTTAAACCCAAAAAATCCCGTAAATATTAGACTATTTTAAACTGTAGTGTCTTTCTTCGAGAATATTGCGGACTTCTTCATCATTGACCTGGGTAAAATCATAATACCAGGAACCGACACTCCGCAGAGAATCTGTCATATGGTCACACTTTATGACATCGACCTCTTTGTTGAGTTCACTGCAGATCCCGGTATCGCTAACCGGAACGGCGATTGTAATCTCAGATGGATTATATTCCTTTAAAGCCTCCACCGCCGCCTTAATTGAAGCTCCGGTCGCAATGCCGTCGTCGACCAATATTATGCGTTTACCTTCCAATTCCGGCATCGGGCGATCTTCCCTGTATTTGCGAAGCCTCTCTTCTAAAATCGTCTCCTCACTCCTGGCAACGGCATCGACCGTTTCGGGTGCAATTCGAAGCGATGAAACAACATCCTCGTTTAAAATCCTTACCCCCCCCATCGCTATCGCTCCCATCGCGAGTTCCTCGTTACCCGGCACCCCCAGCTTCCTGACTACAAAGATGTCAAGAGGAGCATTGATCTTCTTGGCCACCTCAAAGGCTATCGGGATCCCCCCGCGAGGAAGACCAAGGACAATGACATCTTCTTTGTCCTTGTATTCCTGCATTTGATCGGCCAGCTTCTGGCCGGCTTCTTTTCTATCTCTATAAAGTGCCACTTTATTCCACATCCCTTTAAAAACCCGGTCGTACACCGGGGTATCCATTTATAAATTCACTGCAATTTTACTGACTATTCGGATATTCTGGAACCCGGCTTGTCTACGATTTGCACTGTACTGGCCTGCGGGCCTTTTTCACCAAGTTCTTCCACATACCGGACACCTGTCCCGCGTTCCATGCGGTCGAAATCATTATTAAGGACACTGTTCCGATGGAAATATATCCGTCTTCCCTCTACGGTCTGTAAAAAACCATAGTCTTCCTCGGGCACCAATTCCTCAACAATGGCTGCGGCCTGCTGATCCGGATGTTCCTTGGTTTCGCCACGCTGCTTTTCGACAACCCTTTTCAATTGACGTTCCACTGCTTCAAAAGCATCGCGAACTACGGCATCGAGCGGATCATGCATCTCACTCTGCGCCGGTTCGCGCTTGACGACTATCTCTTTTCCGGGCGGGACCGTGATGACTATCGTAACCTGATAAGGATTACCATACTGCTGAAAAGACTGCGGTTTCTCGATAACCACAGTGGCACCAATCATATAATCGCAAATGCGTTCGAGCTTGGCTACTTTTTCATTGGCGAGTTCTTCTATCGCCGGACTTTTTTCCAAGTCCCGAAATACTAATTCAAACGGCTTTTGCATTCAAGACACCTGCCTTCATTTCTATTACAAAATATTTACAATTCAGACAGGAGCCGCCGTAATGTAATGAAGATTATGCTCCGAACTTATCCATCCGCTCGGCATTGGCCAGTGCGATTGGAAGAATATCCACCGCCGACATCCGAGGGCCTAAACCTCCGGTTGTACAGGCTTTTTCTCCAAACGATGTAACCTGATCGGGACGACAATATTTCGAATTAATAAGCACCGGAACAGGATCCCAGCTGTGAGATTTTAGAACCGCTGGTGTCGAATGATCACCCGTGACAATTACAACATCAGGATTCAACTCCAGTATTCGCTTCAATTTAGTATCGACTTCTTCGATCAACTTAACCTTCTCGTCAAAATTGCCGTCTTCACCGTAACTGTCTATCTTCTTGACATGTACATAGAAAAAGTCATAATCATTCCAGTTCTGCTTGAGCGCATCAAGCTCCCCATCTAAGGTACCATCGTTTTCTAAAATATCCATGCCCACCAGACGCGAAACACCGCGATACATCGGATAAGCCGCAATTGCCGCGCTCTTTATTAAATGCTTTTCACCCAGAGACATTATGCTCGGAAGACGCGAAAAACCACGCAGCAATAACATATTTGCCGGTTCTTCACCTTTCAGGGTTTCACCGACTTTTTCGATAAAGGTCTTTACATATTCAGCTGTTTTCTTGGAATCGGGTGTCCGAGCCGCAGCCGGAATCGGCTTCCGGCCGGTGACCTGTGGATCGGTGTCGGCCATGTCCGGATTAAGGCCCTCCCCTCTCAGGACCAGTAAAATCCGGTAATCTTTGACCGGCTCAACAAAAATTTCGACACCCGGTACCTCGATCGTTCTCAATTTCTCACATAATTCAGCATTCTTTTCCGTCGGAATCCTGCCCGCCCGTCGATCAGTTACATTACCGTTGCTGTCTACGGTACAGAAATTGCCTCGGGCGGCGATATCATCCGGCCTTAAATCAAAGTCTATTCCAAGCGCGGCCAATACTCCCCGACCAACATTATATTCGAGCGGGTTGTAGCCAAATAACGCCAGATGTGCCGGACCGCTTCCCGGTGTTATTCCCGGGCCGATCGGCTGATGAAGACCGCAAATACTCCTGGCCGCCAGAGCGTCCAAATTCGGCGTTCTGGCTGTCTCGAGCTCGGTCATACCATCGGCTGTTTTGGGCAGTCCGCCCAAACCATCCATGATGAGCATGACAATCTTGGTGCTATTGTCCCGGGCCAACTTGTGGTATGGATATGTTACATTCATTATCGGCGGCTCCTGTATTTTTATTTGTTTACAGTTAATAACTGATTGAAATCTAAATATACATTATTAGGAGCCCTAATAAAAGTATTGCTATAATATTTTTCACAACTACTATTGTTTTTCAACAAGGAACGAAACCTTGGCGTTGACACGATACGCTTTTATCTGGTTATTCTCAACCGTAGTCTGAAATTCTTTTATATATACAGACTGAATGTCGCGGACCGTCTTCGATGCCTCGGTTATTGCCTGCTGAACAGCATCTTCAAAACTTTTGTCCGATTGTGCTAACAATTCAATTACTTTTACTACTGACATTTCTGCCTCCAAAGTGAGTGTTTTCAGTTCCAGTTAAAAATGTGGCCGGCGGGCAGACCCCCAAAAGGATCCGCCCGCGACCAACCCCCGTCATATTTATGGCATATAGTAAGCCGGTCCGTATACAACCGTCAGGTCATTATCTACCGTCACCGCTCCTCCCTCAAGAGCGTTCTCGGTTGCGGCTTGCCGTTCATACCAGGTATCAACGGTGCCCGTCAAAGTCGCCACACCGTTTTCCACCGATACATTGACTTCATCACTGTCGACGAACGGGCTCCACCATAGCTCATCATTGATTTCTTCTTCAATCTCCCAGTCCGACATTATCGGGCGGAAACTTTCCGGTTTTTGATACCAGTCGTAATCATAAACATACCAGTGATAATTGACATATGGATCATAAGTCAGCATATCATCACCGTCCTCGACCTCGAGATTGTTATCGACGTTGACAACACCCCTGACCGTCGATGCAACATTATCGGCCTGAGCTTTTTCGAAATAGGTGTCAACAGTACCGTTCAATATTGCCAGACCATTATTAACATTAACATTGATATCAAAGCGATTTACATATGGATCTTCTATCAGGCTGTTTTCAACATTTTGTTCGATTGTCGAATCGGAGAGTGCCTGAATAGGCCGGATTTTGATATAATTTTTGACCGACCAGACGCCGACCGTATTACGGGCATCATTGGCGGCCGCCCGTTTGGCCTTGAGATTATCTACAGTTCCCGTCAATGTAACGACACCCTCCTCGGCTCTAACGCCGATATCAAAAGATTCCACCCGCGGGTCATAAAGCATGCCATCGCTGACGGCCATCTCCAACTTATCGTTCGATTTATCGATATATTTATCCTTGCGGAACCTTTCTTCTCTGGCCCATGATTCAACTGTCAGATCATCAGCCTTTACACCTTTGACTCCGGGAACCCATGAATCGGTAATTGCCCGATCCTTCTCTGCGGCCGATCCAACATGGCCGCTAAGCATTACCGTGTCGTCATCAACAGCTACATCGATAAGGGCGTCGTCCACATAGGCATCTCGCCTTAAAACCTTCTGCACTTCATTTTCTATTTCACTATCCGACCGCTGGGTATCATATTCTATTTCTATTTTATTGTCCACTTCCGTTACTCCGCGAACACCCTTAACGACCATTCCGGCTAACTGCTTTTCCTGCCAGGAATCGACTTCGCCGGTTAAAACAACTTCTCCATTGTCAACCGCGACGTCGACTTCCCATTCTTCGGTTGCCGGATCAAGCACCAAGGCCGCCCGAATATTACTGGCCAGTCGACTGTTATTAATATCAATTGGGGCCACATCGATTTCATTAACTACCGCCCGAACGCCTTTAACCGTTTTGGCCAGCTTCGCCGCCCGATCTTTGGCAAGAATGTTATTGACCATCCCGGTTAGCGTGACTATCCCGTCATTAGTCGTCACATCAACCAGAAAACCGGAAACACCTTCATCCTCGAATACCACATCCGAAACCGCAAGGGTAATTTCACTATCATCTATTTCATCCTGTTGAGCATATACAATCGTGCTGTAAGTAAAATAGATGCATAAAACCGTCATGAATAGTACTGCAAAATATTTAATTTTACTATTCTCACTTTTCTCTGTGTTCATCTCATCCTCCTGATCAGTATTAAATCACCACTATCCTTAAACTCTACTGAATATCTATTGGTATTTCGTTTGGTTCTTTTTGTTCGGTTTTGTGAATCCGCAAACGGAGTACGCCATTTTTCACATTGGCCTTAATATCTTCCGGCTTTATATCTTTCGGGAGACGAAAGGTGCGACAGAATGAACCCTGGTAACGCTCCCTCCTGCGGAATGTCACTTTCTCGACCTCGTCGGTTTCTCCCTTCCGTTCCCCGCATATTTTCAGCATGCCGTCATCATATGTAATGCTGACATCTTCACGGTCCAGGCCCGGAAGATCCATATCGATTATGTAATAGTCGCTGGTTTCATGAACATCAACCGTCGGCATCCAGTCCACATCCTCAGATATTCGCCAGTCCGAGACCCCGAAAACATCGTCTAAAAATCTGGAGAAGGGTACATCCCACCTGCCTTTTCTTACCGGCGGTTTTGTCGTCGGTTTATTCTGCATAATTATTCCTCCTTATCAAACTGATCATATTCACTATTATTTTATCTGTTCCTGGTGCTTATCACAGAAATATGATGACCGGCCGGAAATTGTCTCTTTCTTGATCGTCCCGCCGCACTGCGGACATTCCGTATCCGGTTCACGGTGTGTAATGAGAAAATCTGTGGGGAATTTTTCCGGTTCAACTTGACTCGAAATCGCCTTTTCAAGGACTTCTTTCCCGATTCTGTACAATTCCTTAACTTGATCCTGACTCAAATTACTGCACGCCGTTTCAGGGTGAATACCTGCATGAAATAGAATTTCATCCGAATAAACATTCCCGATGCCGGCCATCACTTCCTGGTTCATAAGTGCCGATTTAACAGAGCCTCTTCTTCCTTGAATCAGCTCCGTAAAATCGGACACTTTAAAATTGTCATCCATGAAATCCGGGCCGAGTTCCTGCTTCTCGATAAATCCCGTCGTATCGTCAACAAGCTCTATCAATCCCAGCTTCCTCTGGCAATCGTATGCAAGCGAATATCCATTCTCGAAATCAATCAGCAATCGTGTATGCTCAGGTTCAGACTCACCATTTTTAAAGTATTTCAGAAATCCGGTCATGCCGAAATGGAGGACAAGAATCGAATCGTTATCACTTCTGGCAAACAAGTATTTTCCGTGTCGGTCGGTATTTTCGAAAGAAGAACCATTCAACTGCCGCTTCAATTTCAGAGAGCTTACCTCACCCAGTAAATCTGCATCCTTAACATCCACATTCTCGATCTTTTTGTGCAATCCGGTCGAATCAAGATACCTTCTGAAAACTTCAACATCCGGGAGTTCCGGCACAGAGCTTCACCTCCGTTTCAGGCCATTTTACCTATTCGGTTTGTTTATGCCCGATTTCATGGCTACAATTATCGCTGTATATTATTAGTAACAACTATGATGCCAAAAATAGCGGCGAACCTACAAGACACTGTCATTCACCGCTTTACATCAACACAGAAAAGCAACAACCGGCGCGTTAACAAGCATAATTCAATGATGCAATAATTTGTGTGATTTTTAGGTACAGAGAGAAATTACCAGCATGAAAAATATGTACACGAAATTTGAAATCAATCAGACTTTTAAGTGGTGTAATAAGCCCTTATGCCTCTTCAAGATCCACCTTCAAAGACAAAAAGTTCATCATGTCCTTTAGCGATATAACTCCAAGCGCTTTTTCACCGTCGGTAACAATCAAGCGGCTGTTACCGGTTCGGTTCATCCGGGAAAGAGCCTTAACCGCATCTGTCTCTGGTGAAACAGTGTTATCATCACTGCATTTATCGGTTATATCTCCAACCGTTTTGTCCGACCATTCCTCACGCGGAATCTCTTTGACTCTTTTGAGATTAATACATCCCACCAGGCGTGATTCTTCCGTCACCGGGAACATCTTGAACTGATAACGATAAATATAATCCTCGACAAAATCATTTAGTTTGGTCGAGGTCGCTACCGTCACCGGTTCCTTCTTCATGAAATTCCTAATCGGCTCTCCTTCGAGCTCTTTTCTCAGAAGCATCTGCTGATACGACCTCTGCGCAATACTCCTTAAAAACAGACCGATCAAAACCCACCAAACACCGCCCACAAAATTGCCTGAGATAAAACTGAAAATCCCCAGCAAAACCAATACAATACCGAACCCGGAACCGATTGTCGAGGTCACCCTGGTAGCCCATTTTAGATTATTTTTCCAGTGCCAGAGAACAGCCCGCAAAATCCTGCCTCCGTCAAGAGGAAAAGCCGGAATAAGATTAAATGCCGCCAGAAGCAGATTTAAAAACCCAAGGTAAGCAATCACACCCTGAACCGGTCCTGATAAATTTGCCAAACCGGCGAGATAATAAAACCCGAATAGAATGATGGCGAATATGACACTCGCCGCCGGTCCGGCCACCGCCATATAAAGCTCCGAACGTGGCGTATCGGGCTCTTTATGCATTTCTGCAACACCACCAAAAATAAAAAGAGTAATTCCCCGCATCGGTATACCGTATTTTCGGGCAATAAAGGAATGAGAGAACTCGTGAAAGACGATTGAAAAGAAAAGCCCGATAGCACCGGCGATGCCCATCCAGATATAAGTCATAGTTGATAAATCTTGAAAATACATCGGAAAAAGACCTGTCGATAGCGACCACACAATCAGAATCGCTATAATAAGCCAGCTCAGATCAAATTTAACCTCGAATCCGAATAACGAAAATAGCTTTATACCACGTCCAAACAAACCTTTATCTTACTCCTCTTTTTAATCTCAAAATAATTTTAACCAATGGATACATTATTGTGAACGTCCACCACGCCGCTGGTATACAAAGCGGCTTTGTTTATCGATTCAAATGCATGGTAATCAGGAACACTACCTGATATTTCCACGACTCCATTGGTTACCTTGATATCGATTTTATCATCATCAACACTGCGGCTCCGAATTATTGCCGAGTTTATCTGGTCGGCAATAGTCGAATCCAGGGCATCCTTGCTGGGAACTACCGCCAGACGGTTATGTACTTTCGACACCCCCCGTGTTCCGCCAGCCAGTTCCTCTGCCCAGTGCTTCTTCCAGAACGAGTCGACATTACCGTCGATAGTAACCTCACCATTATTTACCGCAGCCGTAATTTTGGTAATATCGAATTCAGGATTGGTGCTGAAAATGTTCATCACCATTTCCATTATCTCTTCATCACCGGGACCCTCCTCGGTCTTGGTTCTTTTCACCTCGAGAAGATTATCAACTGCGACCACTCCCGGGATTACCGTTGCGTCCATACTTGCCGCTCTAAGAGCAGTATATGTCGGAACTTCACCGGTAATCGTAACTTTTCCATTTTCCACTTTCACATATACATTATCAGGATCGATTCGATCATCCCAGTAAAGCTGTTCTTCTACTTCTCTTTTGATATCCATGTCCATATCTTTGGAAGTCATTATAAACCTCCTTCTATATTTATTAAAACAAGTTATTGAATTTATTTGCTCTACCACCCCGGTGCGATCACAAATCCGAACTGCCCGTCTTTTTCCGGGCGCTGGAACGGCATCGCATAATAGAACTGCATCACAATATAACCGAACAGGTTAACCCGTGCCGCCAGTCCCGCACTGAAAACCGGAATCCTCTTATTCGACGATTCGGTTATTTCCCAGGTTGGTGATTCATTTTTTGTCCAGGCAATGCCGCCGTCGAAAAATAGCGCCAGCTCGGTCGGTAGATACGGGAAATATATCAGGCCATACTGATCATTACCGAATAAAGGCATCCTCACTTCGGCATTGAATACGGCGATCTTGGAACCAATAAGCCTGTCGAACTCCGGACATTCACCCGGTTCACCGGTCCCCGAACACTCCGATACTTCTATAGAGCCCACGCTGTATCCTCTCACAAGCGTTTCATACCCCAAAAACATGATTGATAGACGGTCATCCTCGGAATCCTCCAGATATCTCCCCTGATGCATCGCGCGGAATGCAAAAGTAAACGGATTGGCCATTAAGTAGTGGCGGTAATCAGCAAGGATCGTTAAATATTTAAGGTTGCCCACCGTCGGCTCAACTTCCAATCGATACCTTCTTCCTCTAATGGGCGATGTGAATCCAAAAAATGAATAATCACCCACATATGCCGCGTTAGCGTTGAACAGATTCAACCCCGAAGGAGCATCTATATCGGTATCTTCTTCATCCACAATAATGCCGTTGACCGACCATATTGTCTCCGACTCATAATCATAACTTATATGAGAATAACCTGTCCCAAATTCAAATCGCCGATTTCGAGAAAGAGGGTATTCACCAAGAAGGCTGATCCGATCCAGAAAAATTCGCTTCCGGATCAAATTCTGCCGTAATGTCTCAGTTGGCTGACCATTGACCGAGATTGTATCTATATCCGACTCGACATCTATCGTCCGAAAAGGTATATGGCCTACCGCAGCACCATAGTTAAATCGGTTTCCACGATTCTGATATACGACCTCACCGCCAAGATCGGTTATTCCGCCGTTGATTAAGGCTGAAACGCTCAAATAATGATTTCCCAGAAGATCACTGAACAAAAGATTAGTCGAACCTCCGAGCGATGTCCCGAATCGGTCTACCGTCATACCGACACTGACCTGCCCGGCATAAATAAGTCTTAGAGTTGGGCTGTAATCCGATGAACTGAAATCCCTCGTCATTAACAGGCCTCGCCCCGGATTGTTTAAGTAATTCGTTACATATCGGTCTACTACGTCGGGTGGAAGCTCCATCGTTTCACTTCCGGCAAGTACATTACCATCGACAGGCTCACCTTCGGCTTCCTCCGGAGTGAGTGAATAAACGTTATATTGCATCTTTTCAAAGACATTAAATGCAATCAAGCCGGTGTTTTTGGCCACCGAAAGAGCCGGGGAAAGTTCTGTTATACCGCTTATACCGGTAGCAATATCAGTAATTTTATAAAATCGGTTTTCATCAAGAGCATATCGGTACATATTGGAAAATCCCCCGGGATCAGAAATAAAATATATACTGTTTCCGTCCGGTGAATACTGCGGATTAATATGCTTGACATTCTCGCGCATCGACAGGCGGTTTATCTGAAGGGTCTCCATATCGAGCATAGCAATTTCCATATTGCCGTAAGTCAATTTTTCAAAATCGGTGCCCTCACCGCGATCGGTAACAAATGCAATCGTCTCTCCGTCAGGAGACCATGCTGGCTGAAGATCGGCATAACGATCACGAGTGAGCTGTCGCAGTGAATCATTCTCGAGAGATAAAATATATATATCACTTATCGCATCAACAGAACCTGAGAATGCCATTGAGTTTCCGTCAGGAGACCAGGCCAAATGCTGAATATCATCAACTTCAGCAAGCTCGATCTTACGCGCTATATCCCCGGAAGGTACCTCCAGTATAATAATGGCGTTATCGCCGTCCTCGAAAACCACCATCGCGAACTGGCTCCCATCCGGCGACCATGCTCCCGCCGAATTAAAAAAGCGGAGAGCATCAAAGTGTGCATCTGTATTGGAACGGGCCAGCTTATCAATAATTTCGCCCGTTTCAGCGTCAGCCAGATACAAATCCAGCGTGAACAAATCTCTCTGTGATATAAAGACGATATATTCTCCATTTGGGCTTAGCGATGGCCCGATATCCATGCCCTTACCTTTTTTCAAAAGCGGCTTGCCCACATCGGACGGCAGCGTTTTATCTGCCAGTTGCGGCTCATACTTGTCAATAATCGCCTGGCGCCATTCTATAGAAAGTGAATCAATCGATATATCCAGGGCGCGCTTGAATCCGCTTTCCCAGTTCGAGGTCACGACTGTTTTGAATAATCCGCCGACTATTTGATCGCCCCATTTGCCTGCTATATAACTCCAGATAGCATGACCATAGCGATAAGGGAAATACTCCATATTTGTTGAAATCTCACCGATCGTGGGCAGGCTGTCGTGAAGAACCGCGTCACGCATCCACATTGCGGTTAATGGATCCGAGGTCCCCACAGAAAGATACTCGGACATCCCTTCAATAAACCAAAGCGGCATATAATTACTTGCCCGCATGCCGGACTGCGAACGACCCATAATATCGTAATGAAAGGCATGCACCAGCTCGTGTCCGATAACATGGTCGTTCTCTTTATAAACGCCTGTAAGCGGAAGTGTTATTCGTCTCTGAAGGCCCTCGGTAACACCGCCAGTCCCCTGACCAATCATACCGAAAACAACATTCGTCTGCTGAAAGTCGGCATGACTGTTATATAGAATTAATGGTTGAAGTCCCTTCAAATCATGTTGGAGTAGCTCTGCGAGTCGGTCATACCATCGTTCCGCCATCCTTGTCGCATCTGCCGCGACTCGTTCATTATCTAAATAATGTAGTATCTTGAAATGATCTGTCTTGATTGTCCGGAAGTCAAAATCTTCATACTGAACCTTGTTACGGCCAAAATATTGAGCCGGAACCGCTTGAGTAGTTAATACAAATATAAGAAACAGCATCAAGACCGGCTTGATGGCCCAATTTATTATAAACCTCATAATAAACTCCGGTTTTTTTGCAGGCGCTTCATGTACGCGTCAGCTAACTCAAAATTCTGTTATAAATCACTTAATTAGCTATCGAAACCGGATTAAACCACCTCGGCTTTGGGAAGTAATTGTCTTCTTAAAGTGTTCCTACCATTGTCCAACAACTTTTTTACCGCGATTGTTTCAAGACCGGTAATTGAAGCAGTCTCGGCATAACTTAACCGTTCTATAAGCGATAAAACAACAACCATCCTGATTGGGCCTTCAAGCCCGCAGATTACTTCCGACACTCTGTCTTCCGGAATTCGAGATAATATCTCATCGTCCCAATCGCCGCTTCCGTTGGAACCCAGAATATCCGCGATTATCTCTTCAGGACTTTCCTCATCATTATCAAGACAACGTTCAAAATCAAGAGTCTGTTTATCGATATAGTTACGGCACATTAATCCCAAAGGATCACTTTTTACCTCACGATCCGATTCTCTCAATATGTCATTATTCTTGTCTTCTTCTTCTCTTATTCTGGAAAACTGGTCCAATGTATGCCAGACCATATCTTCGGCTTCTAAATCATCGCAAGTCAAGTACAGGGCGGTTCTTATCAGTGAATCCAGATGCCGTTCAAACTGTCGCCAATTCTCCAAATTCAGTTCTTCACGACCTCTATAATCGCCCATATTTTCATATACTCCTTCCCGGGTGTCTCCTATACCCAATATTTTGCCTCTCCATAATGTTCAAATAACTTTTCTTCGTATTCCCTTTCAATTTTTGAAGATGGATCATATTCCGGACTTTGACGTATCATCTCCGATGATAGCTTGACCGTCACGCCTTTTTCTGCCATATCGACATCTTCTATCCAGTTCGGTGATAAAAGGACCTTCTTCCCTGGAAGAATATGCCCGGTATTGGCCACCAGATACCTGACATTCCATTCATCATCTACCAGGAAATCTTCAATTCGCCCTACTCCGCCATCCGTAGCCATTAGATGATAATCGATTATCTCATTGGCGCTCCGCAAAGTCCAGTCACCGGTATGCTTTTCAGTTGCCGTATCACTTGGCATCTTCTGTTCCGAACGATGTCCCGCTGTACCTTGTTCGTCTCTGCTTTTATGAGGGACAGCGGTAGTATCGGTCATTCGGCCAGGCTTGCGGCGGCTGATTCCGCCGAAATACTGGTAAAGATTGAGATCATACTGCTTTGAAACCGGCTTGTCACGCTCGATTGGCGGACTTTCTTCGACTTCCTCCTTCGTAAGATATACCGGAACTTCTTCCTTGTCCTTATCAGGGTTACCAGCCAGCATTGGCGGTATCAGAACTTTTCTGCCTGGAAGCCACTTTCCGGTATCGACCACGATATGACGAACATCCCATTTATCCAGTTCAAAATATAAATCCTTTACTTTCCCGACATCGGTGTCTTCTGCAGCGATATCATACCCTTTTATTTCACCAAATCGCCTTAGCATTATATTTATGCCTCCTTGATTATTCTTTGTTGTTCATTCTATACACATTATTCTTTAGCGCCGATCTCTTCGGATGTTACCCCTCTTTTCACGATCAATTCATTTATTACATCCTTTGCTCCGCCTTCAAAGGCATTCTTCTCGGCATCCGACCATTGCATTTGATTGTCCACTTCTCCGGTTAGCCTGACAATACCATTATTGACTGCAACCGTAATGTCATCGACATTTATGTAAGGACTCCAGAAAAGCTGCTCCCGAACATCGCGTCTGATTTGCTGATCACTTTTCCTTTCCCACGTGTATTCATACTCGAGCTTGTTTTTTACATCAACAACTCCGTTTAACCGTGATACAATCTCACCTGCTCGTTTGTATTCGTACGAATTGTCCACATTGCCGTGCAATTTAACGAGGCCGTTTTCAACGGAAATATCTATTTCGTGGTCTTCGAGATACGGATCCCACAAAATTGCTTCTTCAACTCTCGCCTCCAATACGTCGTTTTCGGGAACATCATCCGGCCGCACATTCAGGTAGTCCCTTATTCCCCAGACGCCGAATGTATTCAATGCATCTTCTCCCGCTGCGTTTTTGGCCTCGAGACTCTTAACAATTCCAGACAGTGCCACCAGCCCGCTGTCCGCATCGATTTCAATATTGGATTCATCAACCCTTGGATCATACTTCAATACTCTGCGGACTGCCATTTCGACAGAACTGTCGGGCACATGACCATAAGCCTGTTGCCGGCGCATTTCATCTTCTTCACTCCAGTCTATTTTCAAATCACCAGCATTAACATTATTCACGCCGGCAACCCAGGCATCACTGTAAGCATTTCGCCATTCAACCGCACTGCCGACTGTCCCCGATAAGGTCACCTTTCCACCATCGACCTCCACATTCAACATACCTTCATCGACGAAAACATCATATTTCAGCCGTCCCTGAATGTCGTGCAGAACTTCCATATCTGGTCTGTCAGTCTGATAATTAACAGTAATCTGGTTACTCAGATCTCGAACACCTTCTACACCTTTTATTAGCTTTTCGGCAAATTTCTTCTCCTGCCGCGATGATACCGAACCGGTCATTGTAACTACTCCGTCGGTTACCGAAATACCTATATCCAGAGGCTCTATAACCGGATTATTGGAAAGTGCATTATTGATATTATCTTTTATTTCTGTATCAGTTCGTTCGACTGGCTTTACTTCGATATTATTTATAATTGATTGGACCCCTACAATCGAACTTGCGACTTCCACGGCTCTTTCCCTGGCGAGGATATTCGACGTCGACCCGCTCAGAGTTACAATACTGTCTTGGGTAACGACATCAACCATATGCGCCGGTATATCTGCCGCCGCCCGCAAATCATTCATCACGGCCCGGGTAATATTTTTATCGTTAATCAGAGTTTTAGAGGTACCTTCCTCGGCAATCGCTGTCGCCGCCAAAAATAGGGCCGAACCCAGAATTAATATCATTAACATCCCAATATTTTTCCCGGCTTTAATGAACATCGCAAACTCCTGTCTGTTTATCAGTATTATGTTCGTTCAATGACAATTTATAACAAAATCTATGCCAAAGCTGGACTGGCTTTATATAACTTATTGTATAGTAGCACATTACGACCCCGGCGTTCGGCCGGGAAAGTCTTTCTTTATTGATTTTTGTCTTGTCAAAAAAACGTTTGTGAATAAGCGGTACACCCTCTTTTTAGCCATTTTTCGCAGTATGAACGAAATGCACACTATTGCTTCGAATAATTCCCACCAAAAATAAACAGACTCAAAAAATTGTGATTGACTTTTACTCCCGCCGGAGGCAATTTACTTCCATAAAAAATAGATTAAATCACCACAAAAGGAGGAATTATGAAAAAAGCATTCCCGGTCTTAATTGCTCTGGGCGCGCTGTTTTTAATCACGGCGATTTCCAATGCCGAAGAGCCGGCATGGTTCGATATGGAAAACTGCGCCTTCTGCAAACATCTAATCGAAAATCCGGACCTGCTCGATAATATGACCTGGGAGCAGTATAATATCTCTGACGGTATTGTTGAAGTAACGATGGTCAAAGATGAATACAAAGAAGCCTACCACAAGGCCAAAAAAGGAATTGAACAAACCGCCCAGGAAATGGCCGCCGGAAAACAGGGGCTCAAAATGTGCGGCCACTGCCGGTATTACGGTATGATGATGATGGCCGGCGCCAAAATGGAAACGGTCGAGGCATCGGTCGGCGATATTACCCTGATAACTTCCGAAGATCCGGAAACTGTGAAGATGATTCAGGAATATGCAAAAAAGAATAAAGAAGAAATGGCCAAAATGGAGGCTTCTGAAAAAAAAGAATAAAAGCTGAGTGAGAATCTATTATTGAGCCCGGAATTAATCCGGGCTTTTTTTAAATATCGGAAAAAATTTCTAACTCTTCTGATTGCTGAGCACCGTTGTGATTCTGCTCGTCATGCAGACGGCAGCCCTCGAGAAGAATAGTATCATTGGGAAGAGATATATTCGGCTCGGGAAGATCTCCCTCCGCAATTGGCTCTATACACCAGATCCCTTTCTGCCAGACAATACTCTTATATACAGCGTCGGCTCCAAACAAGTCATCGCATTCCGCGTAAATAATATTCCCTTTATTCAGGAATACCGCCAAATTATGCCCTTCAGCCGAGACCGATAGACACGCCGTTTTCTTACTCATACCCAAAGCCTGGATTAGATCTATGATATTCATATCTTCGAGCGTTCCGTGCGTCCCCAGATCCTGCATCAAAGTAACCCGATTCTGCCGCTCTTCATCGAGCCTTTGCCGAATCCTGTTGATCTTAATTATCAACAGATCAAGAATATTATCCGGAGGCACTATATCTTCGATTCCCAGTTTCAGATACTCCGCATGTTCGGCTCTCGTGGCCGCATCATATAAAAGAAATACCGGTATCCGGTTCAATTCCACTCCCCAGGACCGAAGTTCCTCTATCAGCCTGTCTATACCATCCCTGTCCTGCGGGCCGTTCAGTATTAATATATCCGGTTCATACTTTAGAAAATCTTCTATAAACTGCTCAACGTTTTGCGACAGGATAGTCTTGAAACCGAGATACTTAAGGCTGTTTTCAAACATTGTCATGTCCCGCGCGCTTTCATTTAAGATAGAAACCAGCCAGAGCCCGTAAGGGCTATCCCTGTCAGGAGAATGATCGGACTCCTTCCCATCCAGGCTTTGAATGATTCCCTTCCCTTTTTGATCGGTCGATATTACATATCCAAGCTGCTTGATTTTGCCGGTCGCTGATTCCGTTTCATCAATACTATTATTTATTAAACTGCCCCTGTACAACCTGACAATGGCCGACTTCAATACCGAACCGACCGCCACATACAGCCAGATCTCTTTGCCCTGAACAATTGACTGCAGTTCTTTCTGGAGATTTTTTTCAGCCGGATTTTCACAGGCAATCTTAACAAGATTACCCTCGGCGGTAACTTCAAATGGAAGAACCAGCTTTTTTAGTGCAAATTCCGCAGGAATTATATCGAGAACTTCCTGCATGACATCCAGGCCCGATACTTTTATTCCCGGGCAGTTGAATTGACGGCCAAGTGCTTTCACCAAATCATCTTCGTCAGCGTAACCGAAACGATACAGATGATTTTCAAGCCGGCCCCCGTATTCGCTCTGATATTCAAGAGCTTCCTGGACCTTATCCGATATATTCGGATTGAGTTCTTTTAGAATTTGATCAAGACGCATTTTATTTAGACCTTCACTTACTGTTCACCTGGTGCGGTGTCTATTCTATTATCGGCCAAAATCTTAAACAATAAAGTGATTTTGCTTTTGAAAATTAACCGGCAGGATTAATATTATAATATATGAATTGTAAAAAACCCAATCTACTTATAACCGGTTACCCCGGTACCGGCAAAACAACCCTGGTTATAAAGATGGCTCAACTTATGGAAAACAAAAATCCCTCCGGATTCTTTACCGAAGAGATAAGAGAAAACGATCGAAGAGTCGGATTCAAATTGATTTCTATCGATAAAAAAGAAGCAATCCTTTCGCACATAGACATAAATAGTAAATACCGCGTCAGCAAATACGGCGTTGATGTTGCCCAATTTGACGATTTCCTGGAGGAGCTTAAACTCGATTCAATCGACTCAGGCTTGATTTTAATAGATGAAATCGGCAAGATGGAATGTTTCTCACAAAGATTTAAAAAAATGATCAATACTATTCTTGACAACGATGAAATAACTCTCATTGCCACCATAGCCCAAAAGGGAGGCGGTTTTATTGATAAAATCAAGCAGCGATCTGATATTGAATTATTCGAATTAACCCCGAATAACCGCGACGATCTTCATAAAGACATCCTGCAAAGGCTCTAAATTTGAAAAATTTACTCATCCTTAAACAGGACTATATAAGACATAAATAGCTTGAAAATCGAACCCCTTTAGGCTATCTTGGGGCATTAATTTTTCCTGAGAGGACATATGAAATCGGTTGTCAAAAATCTTATCTATCTTGATAATGCGGCCACTTCATGGCCCAAACCGGACAAAGTATACGATTATATGATTGACTTCTACCGCGAGTGCGGCGTTAATCCGGGACGAAGCGGATTTGATAAGGCGATCGAAGCCGGTAATACCCTTGAAGATGTCCGTGAGAAAATGACCCGCTTTTTCGGCGGCGATATTGCCGAGCCGGAACGTCTCTGCTTTTCCTATAATGCCACTGACGCTCTAAATTTGATTATACAGGGTCTCCTTTCCGATGGTGACCATGTCATTACTACCAATCTCGAACATAACTCGGTAATTCGTCCCATAAATCACCTTGTCCGCGACAACAATGTCGAAGCCACTTATATCCCTTTTGACTCTGACGGGTTTGTCGATCCTGATGATATCAAAAAGGCCATAAAACCTAACACCCGCTTGGCCATGATTAATCACGGCTCGAATGTCCTTGGAACGGTCCAGCCGATTACCGAAATTGGAAATATCTGCCGGGAGAATAATATTTTGTTGGGTATCGATGTTTCCCAAACCGCCGGTGTTATTCCAATAGATATGAAAGACATGAATGTCGATATCCTTGCTTTTACCGGCCATAAATCGCTGATGGGCTCGACCGGTATCGGCGGACTTAGTATCAGAAAACATGTCGATATTAAACACTCTCGAAGCGGCGGTACCGGAGTTCGGTCGGCCTATCCTTATCACCTCGATGAATATCCATTCCGGATGGAATATGGCACCCCAAATGTCATGGGTATTGCCTCACTTAAGGCCGGACTCGAGTGGATTAAAGAACAGGGTGGAGTTGAAAAAATACACCGTCAGGAAATGAAACTGGCACAGAAAATGATCGATGGATTCAAAAATATCAAGGGTGTAACTGTCTACTGCTGCCAGACTCTTGAAAATCACATTTCGACCTTTGCCATGAATATTGAAGGGCTCGAAGCCGGCGATGTCGGCATTATGCTCGATGTTGAGCACAACATTGCTGTCCGAACCGGTCTTCACTGCGCTCCGCTCGTTCATAAACAGCTGGGAATCGACAAAATACACGGCGCCGTTAGATTCGCCATAGGCCCTTTCAATACCGAAGAACATGTCGACAAATCAATTGAAGCTGTCGAAGAAATCGCTCATCGAGCCCGTAAGAAAACAAGCCCTGCCTCAAAAACGTAAACCACATTTCATTTTTTTCGTATAAAGACTGACTTCGGTCAATACAGTTTATATTATCATATTGCATCAGCTGTGTAACATTTCTATATTCAAAAGACAGTATGGAGGCGATTTTATCAGGTGGACGACCAGAATAAAAATAACAATTCATCCTCATCCGGTTCCATTAGTAACGGAACAGTAATCGGCCAATATAAAATAATCCGAAAGCTTGGCGCTGGCGGGATGGGAGAAGTATTTCTGGCGGAAGATAATTCACTGCATCGCAAAGTCGCTCTAAAGTTCTTGCCTACCCAATACATGGATGACGAAGCCTTTAAAAAGCGCTTTATTCGAGAAGCGCGCGCTTCGGCCAAATTATCTCACCCGAACATTGTTACCATTCATGAAGTCAGCGATTATGAAGGCCGACCATTTTTCGCTATGGAGTACGTTGAGGGAGATCTTCTCTATGAATACTCCAGAAAAGAAAAATTAAGCTACGGCAAAATAATCGATATCGCCATTAAGATTCTCGAAGGATTAAGCAAAGCCCATCGTGAAGGTGTCACCCATCGAGATATGAAACCTTCCAATATCATAATCGATACCGAAGACCGCCCGCAGATATTTGACTTCGGTCTGGCGACCATTGAAGGTACCGAACACCTTACCAAAACCGGATCAACCATCGGCACTGTCAACTATATGTCTCCGGAACAAGCTCGCGGGGAAAAGACCGATCAGCGTTCCGATCTCTTTTCTTTCGGTATTGTTCTTTATGAAATGATTGCCGGGCAGACTCCATTTGCTCGCGACAACATGGTCGCCACAGCTAATGCAATTGCAACCGAATCGCCGCCGCCTTTGACGAAATTCCGCAGCGATGTCCCTTCCGACCTGCAGCGTATTATTTCCAAACTTCTCGAAAAGGATCCTGACCTTCGATACCAAACTGCAGGCGGTGCAATTTCAGACCTCAAACTTCTTCGTCGTTCCATAGATTCCGGACAAATTCCAACAACCGAAATCCCGACCGCCCCTGATTCCGCTAAATCCAGCAAAGGGAAAACCTTTACAACGATTTTCATTGTTGGAATAATTGCCATCTTCGCCGTCATTATGTTGGTATTTTGGAATATAAATGAACCCCTCGAAATCAAGGAACAACCGCAAAAAATGCTCCTTGTCCTCCCTTTTGAAAATCTTGGAGAACCCGAGGATGAATACTTCGCCGATGGAATAACCGATGAAATAATGACCAACCTTTCCCGTCTTTCGGAGCTGGGAGTAATCTCCCGCACGACCGCCATGCAGTATAAAAATACCGATAAGACAATTCCGCAAATAGGCCGGGAGCTGGAAGTCGATTACGTTCTCGAAGGGACTATTCGCTGGGACCGGACAGGACAGGAGAACCGTGTCAGAATAAATCCGCAGTTGATTGGAGTCAGTGACGACTCTCATCTATGGGCTGAAAAATTCGACGCCGTCATTGACAATATTTTCAAGGTACAATCTCAAATCGCGGATCAGGTCGTCGAGGCCCTCAATGTAACCCTTCTCGAATCCGAAAAAAAAGATATCAATGTCAAACCTACCGATAACATCGAAGCCTATAATTATTATCTTCGCGGAATCGATTACTGGCACGAAGATGAACTTGAATTCGGTATTGAGATGATGCAAAATGCAATTGCCGAAGACAGCTCCTTTACTCAGGCATGGGCCATGCTATCGCGTTTCTATTCATCAGTTTACTGGTTTGGCCGCGACGTCGGTCAGTCCGTGATAGAAAAAGCAAAATTGACGGCTGATAAGGCCATGTTACTGAATCCCGACATTGCCGAAAGTCATATTGCTATGGGATATTACCATTATTACAGCAGTAGAGAATACGGCAAAGCTCTTGAGCAATTTTCCATAGCCGCCGAAATGCAACCGAATAATTCCATGATTCTCGAGTCGATAGCATTCATCAGGAGAAGAATGGGGCAGTGGCAGGAGGCTTATAATCTTCAAAAGAAAAGTCTCGAGCTCGACCCAAATGCGGCCGGTGTCGTCGGACAATTTATTATTACATGTAATTACATGCGTAAATATGACGAAGCTCTTACAATATTGGACAGAGCCCTTTCTCTCCATCCCGATAATCCTAATCTCTGGAGCGTAAAATTCGAAACAGCAGTATACAGATACGCCGATCACGATACCCTTCTCAAAATCAGTGAAAATGCCATCGAACGAATTGGTATCGAGGAGTTTCGACAACACTGGCTCGGATACATGCTCTTTGCCGAAAAGTACCGGGAAGCCCTCGATTTTATCCAAAAATATCCGCCAGATCCCGAAACAGAGACTGGCTCAGAAATTGCGAAACATATGGAAAAAGCGCAATTATACTATTTCATGGGAGATTCACTTAAAGCCGTCGCTTACGCTGACTCCACCCTGAGTGAAGCCAGGTTGATGTTGAATACCGACCTTCCGGCAACAGTCCGGGTGAATATTCTTTCCACGATGGGAATTATTTATGCCGCTCTGGGCAATAAAGACGAAGCTCTTCGTATCGCCGATAAAATTACAGAAGAAATGCCCATAACGCGTGATGCTCTGATCGGCCCTCAAATGCTTCGAATCAAAGCCAATATATATACCTTCCTTGGCGAAAATGAGAAAGCCATAGGCATTCTTGATCACCTTCTGTCAATCCCGGCACCCATTTCAATTGCTGTAGTAAAGAATTCGCCGGAATACAAAACACTCCGTAACAACCCCTTATATCAACAATTAATCGAAAAATACGAATCCAGATACCACGAAAATCGAACATGATAATCCCTTCCCCACACCCCTTGACTTGACATCCTTAAATACTTAAATTCCATAACTTTTAAAGGATAACGGTGTAATGGCTAATTCAATTCTGGTAACCGGTGGTGCCGGTTTCATCGGCTCTCATCTGGTGGAAAATCTTCTTGAACAAAATCATCACGTTACCGTTATCGATAATTTCAATGATTTCTATGATCCGGCGATAAAGCGGGGCAACGTCGAAAACCATTTTGACTTCGAAAATTATAAGCTGGCCGAAGGTGACATCCGCGATGCCGATTTCATAAACGGCGTCTTTGACGGCAACCGGTTTGATGAAGTCATCCATATCGCCGCTATGGCCGGAGTGCGTCCCTCGATTAAAAACCCGATGCTCTACAAACAGGTTAACCTATTCGGCACTATGAACATACTCGAAGCCTGCCGGCGGTTCGAAGTTAATAAGATGATAATGGCTTCTTCTTCATCCGTCTACGGCAATAATAAAAAAATCCCCTTCAGCGAGGATGACCCTGTCGACCACCCAATTTCCCCCTACGCCATGACCAAAAAATCATGCGAACTAATGGCTTATACCTACTATCATCTCTTTAACATAAAAACCGCATGTCTTCGCTTCTTCACCGTCTATGGACCTCGTCAAAGGCCGGAGATGGCTATCCATCTTTTTACAGAGAAAATTATGAAAGGCGAAGAAATAGAAATGTTTGGCGACGGCTCCTCCGCCCGAGATTACACCTATATTGATGATATAATCGACGGTGTCCTTAAATGCCGCGAAATAGATTTTGAATATGAAATTATAAATCTCGGCCGCTCGGATATAGTAAAGCTTCGCGAACTAATTGAAAAAATACAAAATGCGACAGGTAAAAAAGCCGAAATTAAAAAAATGCCGCGTCAGCCGGGCGATGTCAACCGCACTTGCGCTGATGTCTCCAAAGCCGAAAAAATGCTTGGTTTCAGACCGCAAGTCTCAATTGACCGGGGATTGGAAAAATTTGTAGAATGGTACATAAATACACGGAGCAAAAAATGAATATATGTATGGTCGGGACCGGTTATGTCGGACTTGTTGCCGGAACATGCCTGTCCGATTTCGGTATGAATGTCACTTGCATCGATAAAGAACAAAAGAAAATCGACATGCTAAAGCGCGGCGAAATCCCGATTCACGAAATCGGCCTCCGCGAACTGCTCGACCGCAATGTCAAACTCGAACGTCTCCATTTCTCCACCGATTTGAAAAAATCTGTCGAAAATTCATTGGTAATTTTCCTTGCTGTCGGCACACCGGAAAGCGAAGACGGCTCTGCCGATCTGACCGCCTTGCACGAAGTCGCTCTGCAAATAGCCGAATACATGACCGAATATAAAATCATTGCCATAAAATCAACCGTCCCGGTCGGTACCGCCCGCAACCTCAGGAAGATGATTCGCGAAAACCTTAAAAACAATGTCGATTTCGATGTCGTCTCCAATCCCGAATTCCTCCGACAGGGAGCCGCCGTCGAAGATTTCATGCGCCCCAATCGGGTTATTCTCGGGTGTGACTCCGAACGCGCCCTGGCTGTAATGCGTGATATCTACCGCCCGCTCTATCTACTCGATACCCCGATTGTATCTACCACCAACGAAACAGCCGAGGTTATCAAATATGCCGCCAATACTGTCCTGGCCATGAAGATTTCATTTATAAACGAAGTTGCCAATCTGTGCGATCTGGTCGGCGCCGATGTCTATCAGGTGGCCAAAGCGCTTGGGATGGATAAACGTATAGGTCCCAAATTCCTTCATCCCGGTCCCGGATTTGGCGGTTCATGTTTCCCCAAAGATGTCAAATCACTTATAAATATATCGGAAAACCACAACTACGAATTCAAACTGGCCCGCGCCGTAGTCGAGGTCAACCGCCGCCAGAGAGAATTGGTTATCGAAAAGGTCGAAAAAATACTTGGCAACTTAAACGGAAAGAAAATTTGCCTGCTCGGGCTTTCTTTCAAACCGAATACCGATGATACCCGGGAAGCCCCGGCGATATTTATCGCGCGGAAGCTGCTGGAAAAAGGTGCTGAAATAAATGCCTATGACCCGGCCGCGATGGATCTGGCAAAAATGGAACTGCCCGATCTCAATTATTTCAACAATTCATACTCCGCCTGTGAAGGAGCCGACTTGATTCTGATAATGACCGAATGGAACGAATTCCGCGATCTGAATTTCTCGAAAATAAAGGAAACGGTAAGAACACCGAATATTTATGACACCCGCAATATCTATCCGGGAGCAGAAATAGAAAAACTTGGATTTAATTACATTTGTACCGGACGGAACATAACTGTCGATAAAGTCGATAGACTGACTTAAGCGTGAATACGCTGACCGAAGTATTTATGATAAATTCTTGCCATCGGCATGGCGATATATCTCGGAAGTGTCTTATGTTCTTTTTTGAAAGTCAAATATATATGACGGTGCTCTAAAATATTAAATGCTGCCGAGATATCCCATAAAGGCGGCAGTATAAGAGTAACTTCCTTGCCTACTCGATTAAGCTCGGCAAACAATCTTTCAGGTTCATCCACATGCTCGATTGTATGCGAACACAATACACTCTCAAATTGATTATCTTCAAAGGGCAGCTTATATATCTCTCTGATTTTTAAGAAATTCGGGACATCCGCATGCCGGACAATATCGGCATTGATCCCGCCCCCGTCGGTTTTGCCGCAGCAGATATTAAGACCCCATTTACGGCGCCCCATTATCCTTGATTTCATTATTGAATAGCTGATCTGGTTTAAGACCATCATAAAGAATACAGCCAGCCCGAATATGGCCAGCACCTGAAAAACGGGAGAATAATCGTAGCTGTATATAAATTCAATAAGGCTGGCACTCCTGGCAACTTCCGGTATTTGTTCAATCCCTTTTGCCGAAACTGCGCCTGTAACAATGATGGATATGGTAGAACCGAACATATATTCCAACTTAATTAATTAAAACAACTTATGCAAATAAAAATAGACTCTTTTACTTACTGATACTAAACTGGTCATCCCTTTATTTGCGACTATCTCAAACTTCTATCGCTTTGTTTTCCTCGATTACCCGGTCATAATAAACCAAAAGCTGCTCATAGATACTGTCCCAGGAACGAGTTTTGGCAAATTCCCGGGCATTCCGGCCCATTTCCTTCCTCAAATTTTCATCCCCAATCAGCCTGTCCAGGGCCCTTTCGAATTCTTCTTCGTTGGACACCACAAAACCGGTCTTTCCCTCATCAACCAGTTCCTGAGGTCCCATCGAATTCGTGACTATCGCCGGGACTCCCGAACTCATCGCCTCAAGGACTACATTACCCAATGTATCAGTCCGAGACGGAAACACAAATATATCTCCATCGGCGTATGCACGATGCAAAGCATCACCGTCAAGTCGTCCCGGAAAATTGGCCTCGGGTAATGACTTTTTCATATCCTTTAAATATGGCCCGTCACCGACAACCGTCAATTCAACATCATCACGGCCCTCGAATATTTTCACCAGCATCGGAAGGTTTTTCTCGAGCGCCACCCGCCCGACATATATTGCATGCACCTTGCCGTTTCCACGGCTGCGGTTCCGCGGATGAAATTTCTCTGTATTTACTCCCCGCGAAAGAACATCAACCGGCGGCTTAAAGATTTTTTCCAGTTCCCCTTTCACCCAGAAAGAAGGCGCTAGAATCAGATCGGCTTTATTATAATATCTTCTTATCCACCCGGTCATAAACGAGCCCATTGCCCTGCCTCCCAGATATCCGAGCATCTTACGAAATCTAATTTCTGCATATTGATCCAGGGCTGTATGATACAAAGATATAAGCGGGACAGAATTCCGTCGCGCCACTCTTCTTGCAAATAAACCCATCGGACAGGGTGTGCTGCTTTGAACAACATCGTATTTCTGACCGTAAATCATGCGGGCATTGGATGACTGGTGAATTCCCGGATCAATCCAGCGGCTCGGATCAATCTTTAATGGCAGACGTGGCTTATGGATTATCACGGTCAGATTCCCATGCCTGTCTATTCGGTCATGGGGGCCATAAGCAATCATGTCGACTTTGATTTCTGCTCTGGAAAAGCGCGGTATTAAATTCTGGTATGTCGTTACCACACCATCAGTTTCACCCCATTCACCGAGATTGGCCGCGCCTATTAATACTCTCAAAAATTCCTCCTCTATCCAATCGCTAAACATAATATCACCCAGAATTAATTCAAAGACATTTTTGCCATATAAAACTATCAAGAAGGAATATATGCAGCCATCTGTTCAGTATTAAAAATAACCGCCGATATAAGTAGATAAATACGCAATAAAGAGATTATTTTAATGCCTGCCAATAAGTTGAAACTAACGAACAAAAAACAAAAGCGCACCGCGAATAGATTTGAAGACCTAAAAACTGCTGCCGCCGGGTGTCTGCTTTGTAACTCCAAAAATACAATCAAACATCCCCAAATCATAGACAGTAGCTCCATCCCGATATTCGTTATTGACCAAAATCATATTGTAATCGAATGGAACAAAGCATGTGCTCTCTTAACCGGTGTAAAGTCATCTGACATAATCGGTACCTCCAAACAATGGTTGCCGTTCTACGGTGAGCCGCGTCCGGTCCTTGCCGATCTTATTATAGATTCCGCCTCTGAAGATGAAATAGTCTATCATTATGAGAATAAATGTCAGAAATCATCCCTAATAGATAATGGCTACGAGGTTGAAGGTTTTTTCCCTCACCTTGGTAGCAAAGGGAAATGGCTGTTTTTCACCGCTGCTCCTGTCAAAGACAACAGTGGTAATATTATCGGAGCGGTTGAAACACTTCAGGATATCACACTTCGTAAAAACGCCATCGAAAAACTTCGGCATCTAACAATCTCTCTCAGAAACCGTATTAAAGAACTTGATTGCCTTTACAAAATATCATCAAGCGAAAATGAACCCAATATTGGCATTGATGATTTTCTCTATGAACTGCTTGAAATTATTCCGACTTCCAGACAGTACCCGAAGGAAATAGCCGTCCATATCGAATATAACAATAAAACTTATGAAACGGAAAATTACAACTTTTCCGGTAAAACGGTCTCTGTCCCAATAGTTATCTCAAAAGAACAGGTTGGAAATATTGAAATATGCTACATGGATAAAAATTCCATGCGGAACAATGACTTTTTTATCGCCGATGACAAAAAATTATTGCAGGCTGTCGCCAATGAAACCGGAAAATTTATCGAAAGACGCTTGACAGAAAACCGGCTCCGTGCCACCAATGAAAGACTTATCAATACTCAAATAGCTCTTGAACGTAAAAATGCCGCTATGAGAGAAATACTCAATCAAATAGAAAGCGAAAAATCTTCCTACCAAAAAAGACTCCAGGTTAATATCAATAAGGCCATCATTCCCATTATTAACTTCCTTAAAGAAAATCTAAGCGATAGCCAAACCGAATATATCAAACTCCTCGAATTTAATCTTAATGATATCATTTCACCATTTATCGATCATATTCAAACAACATATACAAACCTGACTACCCGGGAAATCCAGATTTGCGACATGATCCGAAACGGATTTTCCTCCAAACAGATTTCTTCGGCGCTAAATATCTCTATCCTGACAGTGCATAAACACCGACAGGTAATAAGAAAAAAACTGGGCCTCACAAACAGACAGGCCAATCTTGAATCATTCTTAAATACCGACCAACTGACTTCAAAATCCAGAAGATAATAGCGAACTATTACTAAGTATGCCATATACTCAATGCCTGCTTATTTATACCTCATTATTTGAGTTCAATAACTACCGACATTATTAATAGTTACTGAGGATTACCGGTATTGGAGCATTTTAACATTGAAGCCAAGTATACTGCCCGGATGGATTATGATAAATGAATTATTGCCGACCTATGAAACAGGATAAGATTACTATTTATTGATCGATATTGTATATGAGGGGCCAAAGGAGGATTTATGTTTAAAAAGATGAAACTCGGAACGAAAATCGGCGGAGGATTCGCAGTCCTCATAATCATTGCCGTAGTGCTTGGATTCGCCGGTTGGAATTCTCTCAACAAGGTCGCCAGCTTGAGCGAAATCTCCGATAAAGCCGACGAGGCCAAAACTCTCGTTCAGGATGCTCGGGGACACATCAAGGACTTTTTATCCCGCGGCTTTGAAAAAGCCGAAGGAGAAACAAAAAATTACGTCGAAAAATATGAAGATGTATATGTCCAGCAGAAAGAATCTATAAATGAACTGCTGAAATACGATAATCTTACCGCCGCAGACCGTGATCAGCTTCGCCAGATTCTCGAATATATCGAGGGTTACCATAACGGCGTTGATGGATTGGTCGAAGCTCGCGAATCAAAGGATGAGGCTTTTTCAGAATGGGGACGAATCGGCTGGAGTGTTACCGAAAAGGTAAACGCTGCCATGCATGAAATAATCGACCCCGCTCGCGAATTAGCCGAGGCTTCCAACGATGCCGAAGCTCTTGCAAAATGGTCGCGCATCGGGTCAAAACTCGATCAGGATGTGGTTCAACCGTTCCTTCTGCTTCGTGTAACGGCTGTCTATTTGATTGCTACCAATGCCGACGCTCAATATGAAGGCTACAAAAATCAGCTTGCCAAAGCCAAAGCCGGTATCGAAAGATGGGCAACTCTGGTAAGCGGAAATTCAGACCTTTTTGCAGCCGCCAATAATATCCGCGGCTATCTCGAGGAATACGAAGCTGCGGGGACTCAGTACTACAACGCTATCCTGAAAAGCCGTTCGGAATATGCAGATATTATCGGTGTCGCCAAAGATCTAACCAACGGCATCAATGATATTCAGGCCGAAATGAACAACCGTGCCCAGTCTGTAACCGCCAATGCCATTTCGCTCCTCATCACTTTTGCTATTGCCGGAGTTATCCTCGGCATTATTATGGCCGTAATCATCACTCGCGGTATCACTCGTCCGATTAACAATATTATAGCTAATCTTACCAATGGCGCCGAGCAGGTAAATTCCGCCTCCGAACAGGTTGCTTCCTCGGGTCAGTCATTAGCCGAAGGTACCTCTGAGCAGGCCTCAGCGATCGAAGAAACCAGTTCCTCACTTGAAGAGATGGCCTCGATGACCAAACAAAACGCCGATAATGCCGGTCAGGCAAACAATCTGGCGCGCGAAGCCAGCGATGCCGCCGTTCGCGGTACCAACGCTATGGGCCAGATGGCCTCGGCTATGGAAGATATCAAAAAATCTTCCGACGAAACTGCCAAAATCATCAAGGTCATCGACGAAATCGCTTTCCAGACTAACCTTCTGGCGCTCAACGCCGCTGTCGAAGCAGCACGGGCCGGTGAAGCCGGAAAAGGCTTTGCGGTTGTCGCCGAAGAGGTCCGTAATCTTGCCCAGCGCTCTGCCGAAGCTGCCAAAAACACCAGTGCTCTTATCGAAGGTTCACAGAAAAATGCCGACAATGGCGTTCGCGTAACCGACGAATTAAAAGGTATCTTGGGCGAAATCACCGATGGCAACAAGAAAGTAACTGATCTCATCGCCGAAGTATCTTCCGCAAGTTCGGAACAGTCTCAGGGCATATCCCAGCTCAATGAAGCTATCTCTCAGATGGATCAGGTTACACAGCAGAATGCTGCTAATGCCGAAGAATCGGCGTCTGCCGCCGAAGAACTTTCAGCCCAGGCTGAGCAGCTCTTGACGGTTGTCGCCGATCTGGAATCGGTCGTCCACGGAGCCGCTGCTCACGGTAAAGACGGCCGACTTTCGCTTAAAAAAGCCACAAAATCGTCCGGTTCGGGCGCCGGCGTTAAAATGAAGAAAAGGTCGGATGAAAACAAACACGCGCACCAGGCCAAATCTTCCGGCGAATATAACGAAACAAAGGCTTCATCTGTTATCCCGCTAAATGAAGAAGAAATGGCCGATTTCTAATTATATTATTGAACCGAAATAGCTTAAGGCCGCAGGCATAACCGCCTGCGGCCTTTTCCTATTCTTCCTAATATCAAGGAACAATCTCAATCCCTAATTATATAACAATACTGCGTATATCTTAAATAGCGATATGACTTGATTTTTTGAAACTTTTTATTAAACTACTACTCTAACGAGAGAAAAGAAAAGGGTGAAAATAATGTTACAGATAACTGATACCGCACGAACAGAACTCGAAAAGGTCCTTACCAGCGAAAAACACGCTGGGAAAAACCTGATTCTGTACTTTATGGGTTCCGGTTGAAGCGGCCCCTCTTTGGGGATGGCTCTGGATGAGTCAACGGAAGGTCTTAAAGAATTGAAAGCCAACGGCATAACCGCCTACATCGATCCGAAACTTGATGATTATATCTCGCAGTTAGGAGACATAAAAATCGATTTCATTACCAATCCCACTGGAAGCGGCTATACAATAAGAGTCGGCGATCCGGTCGATTGCAGTCAGGGTGGATGCAGTTGCGGATAAGACACCGCCTTAAGCTATTAAAACCCGCTCAAATTTTGAGCGGGTTTTTTTTATTTTCCCAATTTCCTATAACTATATCTCTTTTTTGGTCATCATTTTAAGGAAAATTCCGATAAAAGAAACCAAAAGCGTTGCTAACTTGTTATAAAAGCAGACAATCGGAGTATTGATTATGACAAAATACCTTTCGCTTATTATTCTACTTTTTATATTTATCCCTTTACTGGCGGACAATTCAAACGACAAATTTGCCGACGAAAAAGCTGAATTTATCCTCGGCCTTCCAACACAATCGGAATCGAGCAGCGATACAAATCCAAACCCTAATAGACTGACTATCGCGGTTATCGGTAATTCACCTGTTACCGAAGAACTTCGAAAACTTATAAAAGATTCGGATAATGAACTCGAGATAGTCATAGAAACCATAACTCTCGAAGATGATTTCAGCAATGCTGATATACTTTTCTTTTCGGAAGTAGAACTCTCGGATCTGGCCGCAATCCTCAAAAAGGTACGCAAAAAGCCGATTATAACAGTGACCGATGCTGAAGGGTTCGCACGCTACGGTGTCATGGTTGAATTTATTACCGATAATGATCGATTGGAGTATGCCATAAACAACATGGCTTCCCGGGACGCTGGTATCAAGTTTAGCAAAAATATCGTATCCAAAGCCAAATTGACCTTCGGCTGATAGCATAAAAATTATACCAAATCATCATGCCGCCTTGATTTTTAAGGCGGCTTTTTTTATTCTGCATTGTATTTATACTTATTTCAGGCAGAAACCATGAAAGAAATGGAAGACGCTTTTGGCCGCGCTGTAAGAGACTATTTAAAGCACGGTGATGGATTTGAAGTTGTCGAGCGCGATGACGGTTACATAGACGTATCCGGCGGTCCTGAAATGTACCTGTCATCATACAATGAATGGCCAATGTACTATAAAAGGGCGCTTCGGCTGGCACACGGAAGAGTGCTTGATATCGGATGCGGTGCCGGGAGAATCGCACTATACCTGCAGGAACAGGGACTCGATGTTACCGGCATAGATATCTCACCACTCATGATCAAAACATGCAAAGAACGCGGACTAATAAAGGCCGAGGTACGATCTATTACGAAAATTGACCGCGATATGGGTAAATTCGATACCATTGTCATGTTCGGAAACAATTTCGGGCTCACTTCCAATTTCAAACGGGCAAGATGGATACTGAAGAAATTCGATAAATTGACCAATCCCGGAGCATATATCCTGGCCGAATCGCGGCAACATAGACAGACTACCGAACCGATGCATCTCGAATATCAAAAGCGGAATATTGAACGAGGCCGGATGCCCGGCCAAATCAGGATTAGAATCCGTTATAAAAAATATAAAACACCATGGTTCGATTATCTGTTAATCGAAAAAGAGGAAGTTGAGAAAATTGTCGAAGGCACTCCCTGGACAGTCGGGAAGTATATCGACTCCGATTCCGATCCTTATATCATGGTGTTGTCGAAAAACCATTAGACAAATGCATGCTATTGTTAAACAATGAGTTACAAATCAAATCAGAATTGAATTCAAGTATCATTTTTCTTGACATTCAGGACTGCTTTGGTTAGCTTAAAATTTTGCCATAAACAGGGAAAGGGCGATTGCATTGCAAACGGGTGAAAACACCAAATTAGCTAAAACAGATCTCTTCGAGAAATGTATTAAATTCACTCGCTCTCATGAGGTTAAAGCCCAGGGGTTGTACCCCTATTTTACTCCAATATCATCGGAACCGGGTGATGAAGTTATAATCAATGGCGTCAGCCGAATTATGATCGGCTCAAATAATTATCTGGGCCTTGTAAATGACCCCCGGGTCAAAGAAGCTGCCGCCGATGCCGCCAGGCAGTTCGGCTCAGGATGCACCGGGTCCAGATTTTTAAACGGAACCCTCGATCTGCATCTTGAACTCGAAGAAAAGCTGGCCGATTTCTTCAAGCGAGAAGCTGCTCTGGTATACTCAACCGGTTTCCAGGCAAACCTCGGTACCATCTCGTGCCTCGTCGGAAAAGGCGATACAATCGTAATCGATCGCTCAGTCCATGCATCGATTGTCGACGGTTCCCGCCTTTCATTCGGGAAAATTGTCAAGTTCGCACACAACGATATGAAAGACCTCGAAAGAGTCCTGGGCAATCTTAACAATAACGGACACAAGGGCGGCATTCTTATCATCGTTGACGGTGTCTTTTCCATGGAAGGCGATATAATCAACCTCCCGGACCTTGTCAAAGTTGCCAAAAAATTCGGCGCCCGTGTCATGGTTGATGATGCCCATTCGGTCGGCGTTCTCGGCGAAGGCGGACGAGGCACACCCGAACATTTTAATATGATCGAGCATGTCGATCTTCAGATGGGAACATTCTCCAAATCTTTTGCTTCGCTGGGCGGCTTCATCGTCTCCGATGAAAGCGTCATAAACTATGTTAAGCATTTTTCAAGAGAACTGATATTCTCGGCGTCAATGCCGCCATCAAATGTCGCTTCCGTTCTTAAGGCACTCGAAATAATCAAATCCGAGCCGGAGCGCCGCGAAAATCTATGGAAAAATACTAATCGGATGCTTCGTGAGTACAAAAATCTCGGCTTCGATACCGGCACCTCGGCAACACCGGTGGTTCCCATTATTATTGGCGAAGATCTCGAAACCTTCGCCTTCTGGAAAGAGCTATTCGATCAAGGCGTTTTTGCCAACCCAATCATCTCTCCTGCAGTGGCCCCTGGCAAAGCTCTCATTAGGACATCTTACACCGCCACTCATAGCGACGATCAACTTGATAAAGTTCTGGAAGTGTTCGAGAAAATCGGTAAAAAATTTGGAATAATCTCCTGATAAAATCATGGACCGGAATGTTGAAGTAATCGAAGTTGATTCATCCGCTCTCAAGGATGAATTCATAAAATTTCCCTATAAACTGTATAAAGAAGCCGAAAACTGGGTCCCGCCCCTTATATCCGAACGCCGCGAATTTTTCAGCAAAAAGAAAAATCCATTTTACCGTGTCGCCAAAACACAGCTTTTCCTTGCTAAACGTGACGGCCAAACGGTCGGTCGAATTGCTACTTGCATTAACTATGCACACAATGAATTCCACGAAGACAAGGTCGGGTTCTTTGGATTCTTTGATACTGTTGATGATTACGAAGTCGCGTCTAAACTGCTAAAGGTCGCCATGATTACTCTAAAAAAAGAAGGTATGGAGATAATGCGCGGCCCAATGAATTTCTCCACTAACCACGAAATCGGTTTTCTTATCGAGGGATTCGAACATCCCCCGACAATAAGTAATCCCTGGAACTATCCCTACCAGCCAAAACTGGCCGAGCAGTTCGGGCTCAAAAAAGTCATGGACCTCCACGGTTACCAACTGACCAAAGAAACTCCCATACCCGAACGCCACCTGAGGGTAGTCGAACGAGTCAAACAAAGAAACAAAATAAAAATAAGAGCCGTCGATTTCTCCAAATTCGAGCAGGAATTGAAAATTATCCGTGAAATATATAACGGTGCCTGGGAAAAAAACTGGGGCTTCGTCCCCCTGGCCGAAGAAGAGTTTTATTATCTCGCCCGCTCATTCAAAGAAATTGCCGACCCCGATCTTATCCTTATAGCGGAAGTCGAAGGCGAACCGGCCGGATTCTCTATGGCTATACCCGATGTCAATCAGGCGCTTATTAAATTGAATGGACGTCTCCTGCCGTTCGGCATCATAAAACTCCTCTGGTACACCAAGGTGAATAAAGTCATCGATGGCATCAGAAATGTCACTATGGGCGTCATGCATAAATTCCACAAAAGAGGTATCGACAACGTCATCTTTGTAGAGACTTATCGCCGGGCCGATGCAAAAGGCTATAATTGGGCCGAGCAGTCTTGGATATTGGAGACTAATGAACTGATGATTAGTGCCGCCAAAGCTTTTGGATCGAGACTTATAAAAAAATACCGAATTGTTGAAATGCCCATATAATTAAACCGATGAAAAATAAAACGATTCTTATAGGTATTATCTTTCTTTTAATCATACTATCCTGCCAGAGTCAGTACACTCCCAAAATTTATATGGTTGGCGAAGATAGCACACGCTCGATGAAAGCCGAACAAAGCTATTTTCTTAATGGCTACGAGCTTGATAAGGATAATTTTTCAAGACCGGTCATAAAAGGCGATAATACTGTTATTGCAACTTATCAATCTCTCGCCGATCCCCGGCAGGAACTGGAGACCGGCCTGATCAAAGCTCTGGCCGAAATCGAATACAGGATTTTTGCCGAGCTTCCACCATTGACTCAAACCGATTCATTTGATCTCGCTGGACGTTCCATTTGTCTTCAAATAGGCAATTATGATCTCCCTGAGAGCCTGCGTGTTTACACCTGCCGCCAGGGCTATATTGCGATCGACACACTCAAAAGCAATATTATCTTTTCGAGAGTTAAAGGAATCTATCTCAACGACTTAAACGACACTCTCACTTTCTCAGGAAATATCAGGGCAAGGAGTTTTGCCCCCTCGGGCGGAAATGTAGTCTATCCCTTTGAATAAAAAAAGTCGACAGAATCACCACTCAGCCGTTTTTAATTATACAATTGGCAGCTTCCGGAATTGAAATACTGACCTAAACTGTACCGATCACCCCTGCGAGCCCTGCCCGGAAACATGTCTTGAATTGTGTGCGGATGTAACCAATAATGGGGTAGTATATCTTCTGGATATTTCATATTTAATTGATCACTTGTACAAAAATGGACCTGCGCCGCCCTGCCTGTATCAGGCCGATGTAAACGGCGACTGCTTGATTAATATCAATGACGTTGTCCACCTGATTAGAATGAAATATTCTACTCTTTGGCCGCCCCCGGTACCCATGTGCAATTTAGAATGCGAATTCTATTAAACGAACAATATTCCGCGATAAAAGGGAACCTTATTTTAGGTTCCCTTTAAAATTTTATCATTAAAGACATTATAGGAAGCATCGTCAAAAAGAACGAACTCAACTTCATTCAAAAACTGAAACTGATCTCTCAGCTCCTGCGTCGCCTTGAGCATATTTTCCGCGCACTTGTCCATATCCAGTCCGCCGACACCGGTACCAATCGCCGGAACCGCTACCGAACGTAAGCCCAGACGATCGGCCAGGATAAGAGTATTCTTCGTCGTCTGATACACCAGCTCCTCACTGGTTTTCAGATCCGTTCCCATTCCGGCCGCATGAATTACATATTTATGCGGAAGTCTCCCGGCTGTCGATTCTATAGCCTCACCCGGCTTGATCGGACCCTTCTTCAGAGCATCCGCTTCGACTTCCTGGCCCCCCTTGCTCTTTATAGCTCCGGCCACACCGGAACCCATCCTGAGACCGCTGTTAGCCGCATTGACAATCGCTTCGGTTTTCGCTTCGGTTATATCACCCTTGGTTACTTTCATCTCCAGGCTCATCTTCAGTCTCCTTTCTGTCTTTGGCTATGTACTTCCTAACAAACACCTCCTGGTAAAGTTTCCCGACTCCGTATCCAACAACCGTTCCCAGTGCCGCCCCGACCAGAATATCGCCCGGATAATGCACTCCCACGAAAACCCGCGAAAGCGCCACTATAATTGCCAGCGGGATCAAAAACTTCCCCGACGGCCTTGCCACCACGAAGAAAAAATACGCCTGCCCGAATAGATTGGCCGCATGCGCCGACGGCATCGCGTATCCGGCCCCGCACCGATACAACAGATGCACCTCCATCACCTTGCATGGCCTGAGCCGCTCGATCGCACTTTTCAAAAAATTCGCTGAAATCTGATCAGTCAAAGCAATCGTAATAATCGAAAAAACGATCGCGATTTTTAACCTTTTATCCCCTTTCCACAATATTCCTATCAAGCAAAGAGCATAAAAAATCCTCAGATAGTTATCATTGGTAAAAACCGGCATTAATAGATCAGTCACCGGATTTGCCAGAGTGATATTAATAAATATGAAAACTTCCCGGTCTATCGACGCCAGCCACTCTATGATTTCAAGCATACTTCTTCGGACCTTTCCTTAAAAAATCTCTCACCCGCCTGTAAGACCCGATTCCATTTCTTCCACCCGGTTTCGTGCATTTAATCGCCGCCGCCGCCGAGGCAAACTCCATCCGCTCTTTTAGTCCATACGCTTTCAGCAATCCGAATAAATACCCGCCGTGATAAACATCACCTGCCCCGGTCGTGTCCACCGTCCTTACCTTAAATGCCCTCTGCCTGATAAATCCTCCCTCTTCTGAATATCCATAAGAGCCATCAATTCCTGCCGTAACCACAATTGTTCCTGAACAAACCTCGGCTAATTTCTCTACCGCTTTGCGAACCGACTTCTTTCCGGTAAAGGGCATCGCAAAACTGTCGGCAACCACCAGGTGATCCACCAGCGGCAAAAGTTCACTCACATCGTTCCTGACCGAGCCGACATCCAGTGACACCATAATACCTTTTCTTCTCGCCCATCTGGCTAATTTTAGGCTAGCCTTCATAAACCGCCCATCGAGATGAACAATTTTTGTTACAGGTAAATCCTTCAATTTAAAATCACTTTTGCCTATTTCAGCATCTATATTGACTGCCACCGTCCTTCGACCGCTTTCTCTCTCCACCAGTATCGAAGCTACCGAGCTTGCTCTGTTCTTTTTCTTTATAATATGCGAGACATCAACCCCCTCCCCCTCCAAATCTTCAATGAGATACTTCCCGAAAACATCATCTCCCACAGCCAAAATCAAACTCGCTTTCATCCCCAGCCTTGCCAGCGTTACCAATGCCGTCGGTACCGGCCCGCCACCCTGAATACTAATCGTCCCCGTATTATTCTTTGAACCGGCGCTCGGGAACCTGTCTACCGGATAGATCAAATCCAGCGGCGCCATTCCCAATCCAAGACAGTCGATTGTCTCAGGCAAATTCTATTCTCCCCGAAGTCGTCTCGATTAAACTACTTTTGAGCTCGTCGGTTCTGGAACGACGGATTTCAATCTTAAGCCTGATCACATCCGAAAAATCGGAGTCATCAATCCTGGCTCCAGCCTGGTGAATCATTCTTTCGACCAGATTATAATCCGAAAACTGTACTACCGCATCGAATGACTCGGTAATATATTCTCTAATTATGCCGGCCTTCTCAATCGCCGCATCGGCCGCATCGCCGTATGCGCGCGTCAACCCCCCGGTCCCCAGCTTTGTCCCGCCGAAATACCGGGTAACGATTATCAGAACATTGGTCAGTTCTTTGCCTTCTATCTGGTCATATATAGGCCTTCCTGCCGTCCCCGATGGTTCCCCGTCGTCACTGTATCTAAAAACTACATCATTACCCGGACCGACCTTCCAGGCAAAGCAATTATGAGTCGCATCATAAAATTTTTTGCGGATATCGGCCAGAGTACTTTCGGCCGTCGATTCATCAGGGCAGGGAAATACCCGCCCAAAAAATTTCGACCCTTTGATTTTGAGTTCTATCTCGGAAGATTCTTTGACCGTAAGATAGTTATCCGGGGCATCCATGGCTCATCAAACCAGCGATTTGACAATTGTATCGATATCTGTTCCCGAATTAACCGGAATTGCCCCCAACTCCAATACTTTATCAACACCGCTGTTATCCACTCCCGGTTTATCGATGTTATCCGTCAAAATAAACATCAATTTTCCCACCTGATGACAAAATGTCGCCGTATCCAGCGTCCCGCTTGAATCCGGCAATACCTCTCCTATTATAACCGCCTGCGACAATCCTACTATCAGGCGATTACGGGCCATCAACTTACCGCTCGCCAGCGGTGCATCAGGTTTATATTCGGTAATAAGAGCACCTTTTCTGATTATCTCTGCGGCCAGGGGACGGTTCTCCTCTGGATAGACATGCTCCAATCCCGAACCGATTATCGCGTAGGTCCTTCCTTTTCCTTTCAAGGCACCGATATGCGCCGCTGAATCTATCCCGCGCGCCAATCCCGAAACTACCGAAACCGATCTTTCCGACAAATTCTGAGCCAGATTAACCGCCACCGCGATCCCGTCATTACTCGCCTTGTGCGAACCCACCAGTCCGACCGTCTTTTCATCGTCAGCCGGGAGTTCCCCGCGGTAAAAAATAAACGGCGGTGGATCATTCAATTCTTTAAACAATTCTGGATAACTGCTATCGAATATGGTCGCATAATCAACATTGATCCCATCAAGCATTTCTATAAAATCTGTTGAGCTGTCAAGGCTGTTCGAGGACTCGAAAATCTTCTGCGACCTCTTCTCACCCAAACCTTCAATTGATGCAAGCTCATCCAGTCCTGCCTGATGGATATTTTCCAGATCGCCGAAACGGGCCATCAATGCCCGAAATGTCCTTGGCCCTACTTCACCAAATTCCCGAAGAGCCCATACCTTAGCGGCCGTCGAATATTTTTCTAATTCTTCCATAAGTATCAACTTATTTAATATATTTCCGTAAGTCAAATAACTCTTACTCATATAAACAATAATTGTTGAATCTATTTTCCATTTTATATATTTATAACCGTATCAAATTTACGGATATAGCCCAACCAGGAGAAATGCAGATGGAACAAAACGCCGATGAAAAAATCCCGACAATTGAAATAGTCAAAGACGGTCCTTTTAAAATTTCAAATGTTGAAAATTTCTATAATTCACGCGGTGAAAAAATGAGGGCACTTCCGCAAATGTGGTTTTGTCGCTGTGGGATTTCCGAAAATAAACCTTTCTGCGACGGTAAACACAAGGACAGCGATTTCAGCGGCGAGAAAGAAGATGACCGTGTGCAATACAGGTGGAAAAACTACTACGGCAAAAAAATTGTCGTCCACGACAACCGCGCCCTTTGTTCACACTCCGGATTATGCCTGAAAAATCTTCCCAAAGTGTTCCGCAAAGATGAGCGCCCCTGGGTCTACCCCGATAACGAGGAAGATGTTGACAAAGTAATTGAAACCGTGAAGGCCTGCCCATCGGGAGCTCTAAAATACAGCATTGAAGACACCGAATATAGCGAATATGAATATGAGCCGGCCGTCCACATCTTCAAACACGGTCCGCTCAATGTTACCGGCGGCATCAGGCTAATCGATCCCGACGGTAATCGGCCCGAAGTTCCCAGTCATTACTCGTTATGTCGTTGCGGCGTATCAAAAAATAAGCCTTTTTGCGATGGCACCCATTTGAAAATAAAATTCCGGGATGAAAAAAATTAGCCAGATATGAATTCTCCAATAAATTGGGACGAGGATCCTGCCGATTTTGTATAAATAACAAGGTAATTCAAACAGGCTGTTGACGTGAAACGATTTATACTCCCAATTCTAATATTTTTTATCCTGATAACCGCTGCCTCATTTGTTCAATCAGACGATAAAATTATTTGCGATTACTGCAAGGAGGAAATCAGGGGCCAGTATATCGAATTCCACGGCAAAACCTACCACCCTATACACTTCCGATGCGATAATTGCGGCAAGCCAATCGGGCACACCGAGTATTTTGTCAAAGGTGACCATAAATACTGCCGCGAATGCTATATCGATCTGTTCGCTCCCAAATGTGCCTATTGCGGCAAACCGGTCGAAGAAGATTATGCCGTCTACCGCGGAAAACCATATCATAAGGATTGCCTGAACGAACATGTTGCTCTCACCTGTGACCTCTGCAACCGTCCTGTATTCGGTGAATACTTAACCGATTATTGGGGTAATAACTACTGCATCAAGCATGAAAATAATTACAATTCTTGCACCTATTGCGGAAGATTCATATCCGACCGTGTCACACACGGGGGGGTAACTTATCGCGATGGCCGCCATGTCTGCGGAATCTGTATGCCATATACTGTCAATGACGAAAACAAAGCCTGGGGACTTACCGAGGAAGTTATCTCTCTTATGACCTCCCTCGGCATCGAATTCGATTTCAGCTCACTCGAACTGCATCTTGTCGATAAAGATGAACTCCGCCAAAAGAGCAAAAACAAAATGGCCGACCAGAACGGCCTATGCCTTTACGAAGAAATATCCCAGAATGGCACCAAAATTCGTCGGGATTTCGATATATACATCCTCGAAGGTATGCCGAAGCCCCATTTTATCTCCACCACCGCCCACGAACTCATGCACGTCTGGATTTATAACAACGCCCCGCGCGGTTCCGACCCAATACTTGTCGAAGGCAGTTGCAATCTCGCATCCTATCTTGTCCTGCAAAATTATAAATCCGATATGAGTGAATATATCATTAGTCTAATAGAGAAAAATCCTGATCCCATTTATGGCGATGGATTCCGCAAAGTAAAAGCCCTTTACAAACATGAGGGCATTTCGGGATGGCTCGAATATCTTAAGAACAATAAATCCATTTCTTCACGATATTAATATCCTCTCAAACCATCTATCCCAAATTCAATATATATTTATTTAAAATTCTAATTGCTTTGAGCAATCTTCTGTCTTTATAATCTCCAAAACAATATAAAAGAGAAAATAAAGATGAATGATACTCTGGTTGTAAAAACAATTGAAACGAATTTCGCCGATAATATAGTCCAGTGGCTTTTAAAACTGGGCATCAATCAGTCAACCGCCGATGTCCTGTCGTGGCTGATCCTTGGTGCGGCCGTAGTAATCGTCTCGGTTATTATCCATCGCATTGCCAACAAAATCATGGCTGTCTCTGCGGCAAGAATCGCCAAAAGAAGTAAAACCCGCTGGGATGATTTCCTCATCGAACACAAGGTATTCACTCGCATTTCGCATATTGCCCCGGCTATTATAATATATTATTCTGCCTATCTTTTCCCCGGTGCCGAATCGATCATCCAGCGCCTTTCGATGATATATATCATTCTCGCGTCAGTCTGGGTAATAAACTCATTTCTCAATGCCGTCGTCAATATCTATAATACCTATGAAATATCCCGGCAGAGACCAATCAAAGGCTACGTACAGGTCGCCAAAATCATCATTGCCATAATTGTCGTTATCTTCGCTATTGCCACCCTCTTAAATCAAAAAGTCGGCCCCCTTCTGACCGGACTCGGCGCCATGACCGCCGTAATTATTCTCGTCTTTAAAGACACCATTCTCGGACTGGTAGCTTCTGTCCAGCTCTCATCAAATGATATGGTCCGCATCGGCGACTGGATCGAAATGCCCAAATACGGTGCCGATGGCGACGTTGTGGACATAACTCTTCACACTGTCAAAGTCCAGAACTGGGATAAAACCATCTCAACCATACCGGCCTATGCCCTCGTTACTGATTCTTTTAAAAACTGGCGGGGGATGTCTGAAGCTGGTGGACGAAGAATAAAAAGACCAATCTATATTGACATGAATACTATAAAATTCTGTGATGAACGGATGTTGAATAAATTCGAAAAGATCTATCTGATAAAAGACTATGTAAAAGGTAAACGTCAGGAAATCGAAAAATATAACCGCGAACATGAATATGATAGCTCTCTTATGATCAATGGAAGAAATATGACAAATATAGGTACATTCCGAGCCTATGTCACTGAATACCTCAAACAGCATCCCAAAGCGAATCTGAATCTGACCTATATGGTCAGGCAGCTAAAGCCGACCGAGCACGGTCTCCCGCTCGAAATATACGTTTTTTCAAAAGATCGAGTCTGGGTCAATTATGAAAAAATCCAGTCAGATATCTTCGACCATATCCTCGCTGTCGTGCCTGAATTCGAACTCAGGCTTTTCCAGCGTCCATCCGGACGAGACTTCAAGGAAATGGCCTCTTCCATGGGACGAAGCGGCGATGAAAACTCTCAAGAATAAAATATTATTGCCAGGTTTCCCCTAAGTTCTCAAAATCCCCCTTAAACAAATTCAACTCAGAATCAAATTCGATACAACTCTGATGTTAATTCATTCTTCGGCCGTTTTATAGGAAGGAGAAATATGATGAACATAACATCTGACGAAACCTGTAATCCGAATAGCGGCTCTATAACTTCGAATTCGCCATACGCAAAGCAAAATTACTACAAACTTGATATCCCCAAAAACTACTTTTTGAGGAAACAAAGCCATTTCAAGCTGAGAGGTGTAGGTCGGAATCCCTGCCGGAGGTTTGAGCAAAGCGAAAACCGATGGTCCTGAGCGCAGCGAAGGAGGTTCCGACATTCTTTCTTCGGGTAGGTCGAAATCCCCTGTCGATGAGCGAGCCTCGCGAGCGAATCGATCCCGAACAACGTGAGGGAGGTTTCGACTTTCTTTCTTTGAAAGGAACCCCAAATTTCCCTATATAATATGTATAATTTCTCGTCGAAAAGTTGTGGATAACCTGAATAAACGCCATTAAAACCACTTATCCACAATTTTCCACACCCTCATATATGTGGAAAACATGTGGATATTACGTTATTCACATCGGAATATGCGATTTTTAAGGGGTAAATCTCAAAATGAGGCTATTCGTCGATCTTGAGTGCCGCCAGAAAAGCTTCCTGAGGTATCTCCACATTCCCAACTTGCTTCATCCGCTTCTTGCCCTCTTTCTGTCTCTCCAGAAGCTTGCGCTTTCGCGTTATATCTCCGCCGTAGCATTTGGCAGTTACATTCTTACGAAGCGGTTTGACCGTGGCACGCGAAATGATCTTCGATCCGATTGCCGCCTGAATTACAACTTCAAACATCTGACGGGGGATCAATGATCTCAGTTTTTCACAAAGATTCAGACCGTATTTATAGGCTTTTTCACGATGAATTATAACAGACAATGCATCGACCGGATCGGAATTGATCAAAATATCGAGCCTGACCAGGTCCGATTCTTTGTAATAAGGGATACCGTAATCGAGCGAGGCATACCCGCGCGAAATAGATTTCAATTTATCGTAAAAATCGAAAATAATCTCAGAAAGGGGAAAGGCATAACTCAGAACGGCCCGCTGCTGGGTGGGATACTCCGTATTTTTATATTCGCCCCGCCTCTCTGTTGCCAGCCGCATGATCGACCCGATCGAATCCGGAAGCGTGACTATCTGGGCATCAACATAAGGTTCTTCCACATGATCAATATTGCCCGGTTCCGGCATCTCCGACGGCGAGTCAATTTCGAGGACTTCACCATCTTCCTTGAAAACCTTGTATTCCACATTGGGGACAGTATTTACAATAGTCTGATCATATTCCCGGGAAAGCCGTTCCGTGACTATTTCCATGTGCAGCATGCCGAGAAAACCGCATCGAAAACCAAATCCGAGCGCTGTCGAGGTTTCCGGCGAAAAAGTCAGCGAGGCATCATTAAGTGTAAGCTTTTCAAGTGCTTCCCGGAGTTCGGTATAATTCTCTGCCACGGCCGGATAAATCCCGGCAAAAACCATCGGTTTTACCTTAACAAATCCGGGGAGCGCTTTATCCGCCTGTTCCTGCGCCAGCGTTATGGTATCTCCGATTCTCGTATCCGAGACATTTCTGATATTGGCGTAAAGATAACCGACTTCCCCAGCCGAAAGTTTCTCAAGTGGCCAGTTGGTCAATCTTCGGCACCCCACTTCATCGACTTCATACTGCTTGCCGTGCGAGAAGAATTTTATCCTGTCCCCGTTTTTCACTTCGCCATCTACCACTTTCAAATATACTGCCGCACCACGGTAACTGTCATAAACGGAATCAAAAACAAGTGCTTTGAGCGGCCTTTCGGGATTCCCCTTAGGCGCTGGTATCCTGTTGACTATTGCCTCCATCACTTTATCAACGCCCAATCCGGTCTTGGCCGAACAGTGAATAATCTCTTCTGGTTTGCAGCCTATCAGATCTATGATTTGCCGTGCGACATCTTCCGGCTGCGCCGCCGGAAGATCAATTTTGTTAATAACCGGAATAATCTCGAGATCATGTTCGAGTGCCAGAAAGAGATTGGATACCGTCTGCGCCTCTATCCCCTGAGCCGCATCGACTACAAGAAGAACACCTTCGCAGGCCGCCAGCGCTCTCGAAACCTCGTAGGTGAAATCAACATGACCGGGCGTATCAATAAGATTGAACTGATAGATCCTTTTATCCTCCGCTTTATAAGCCAGGCGTATTGCATGCGATTTTATCGTTATGCCCCGCTCCCGCTCGAGATCCATATCATCGAGTACCTGAGCACGCATCTGGCGCTCAGAAAGGGCCTTGGTCATCTCCAAAAGCCGATCGGCCAGAGTCGATTTGCCGTGGTCGATATGAGCTATTATCGAAAAGTTTCTTATCTGTTCCATTTCGTTCATACACATTCCCTATTGGCGGATGCTGAAAATACGCTTGCTTTATACGTTTGTCAACCTCCAATAGTTCTTGACTTAAATATCGGCAAGATAGAGTACTTTGCCGCCTGCATATTTTATGAAATCATCCCCCGGTCCAGTATGCCGACGATACAGCCTACTGAACTACCAAAGATTTTATCGCCAGATATGATTACTCGAAGAAAAGGACTCGAAAAGGTTGGAAATGGGTTCTAAAGGGCAGAAAAGAAAGAAAAGGCGGTCGCAATAGAATTCAAAAGACAGTCGTGAAATCGAAAAGGAAAACTCAAAGAGATACCGCTAAAAAGTAGTTGCAGAATTAATTTATTGAATTAATCTTAGGGCGAACCGGAAGGTTCGCAATTATGTATGGGATTGTAATAATGAAAGGTATGTTCATAACATTTGAAGGAATCGACGGCTCGGGCAAGACAACCCAACTCGAGGCGGCGACCGAATATTTGAGTCAAACCGGCAATGAACCACTCGTTTTAAGAGAACCCGGCTCGACTCCGGTGTCGGAAAAAATCCGCTCAATTTTGCTGGATAACTCTCTAACTATGTCGCCTGTCGCAGAATTGATGTTATATGAAGCGGCAAGGGCCGAATTGGTTGCCGAAGTTATTGGCCCGGCGCTGGAAAATAACAAAATAGTCCTTTGCGACAGGTTTTACGATTCCACTACCGCCTATCAGGGGTACGGCCGGGGTATTGCCATTGAAGTGATCGAAAAAATGAATGATCTGGCAGTAGGTAAATATCACCCCGATCTCACTTTAATCTTTGATGTCGATTACGATATCTCTCTAACCCGGCGCAAAGAAACACTTGACAGACTGGAATCTGAAACTAAAGACTTTTTTTTCAGGGTAAAGGAAGGCTTTTTAAAAATCGCACAAAATGACCCTGGACGGATCACTGTAATTGACGGCAATCGAGGGACTGAACAAATATTCAATGAGGTTAAGGATTGCCTGAATCGACTTCTGGAAATATAGAAATAAACAGCCCTGACATATCGGATCGCAGGTATTTCATCTGGGCAATATCTCTTTTTCTTGCCATAATAATCATATCAATGGTTTTGTCATTTTTTATTCTCTCGGATGATGAATTATACGAAAGAATAAAAATGACATCAGCCATAATGCTTATATCGGCCCTCCATCCTGATATAACCGATGAAGTGGAATTGACTCATAGAGCGAGAGATGCCATTTTTGAATCCCTCGATCGTTATTCAGGTTACATCGAACCGCGTGAGTTGGCGCGTGTTACCGAGGAATTTTCCGGTCACTACGGCGGTATCGGTATAAGTGTTGTAGGTCATGAACTCGGGCTTTTGGTTATGTCGGTCAGAGAAGATGGCCCGGCAGGTAAAGCAGGAATGATGACGGGTGATATCATAATCCGGGCAAATTCGGTAAATATTGAGGGACTCTCGACATACAAAGCAACTTTCCTACTGCGGGGACCGGAGGGCACCGAAGTTGACGTTGCAGTTGCCAGAAATAGATTTTCCGATACACTCACATTTACTCTGACTCGTGAGAGGCTGAAATTAATCCATATACCTTACGCCGGATTGACAGAAAACAATATTATGTACATTAGAATCCTCGACTTTGAAGCTGGATTGAGAGAGGAATTTGAAAATATACTCGACAGCATCTACTATCCATCAGAGAATGAAATAAAGGGCATCATTGTTGACCTCCGAGGCAACCCAGGAGGATTGCTAAGAGAGGGAGTAAGTGTTGCCGACATGTTTTTAGACGAAGGTCGGCTGATTGTGGGAGTAAAGGGCCGCTCGCGCTGGCAGGAACAGAGGTTCAAATCAACTGGAGAAGATATTTTTGAAGGATTACCTGTGGCAATATTGGTTAACAGGGGTTCAGCCTCAGCATCTGAAATTTTTGCAGGAGCCCTTAAATACGCAAATCGCGCGGAAATTCTGGGCGATACCACATTTGGAAAAGGGCTGGTCCAATATTATAACGATTTCTCCGAAGGTTGGGGAATCAGATTGACAACAGCAAGATACTATTTTGAAGGAGAGATATATTTAAACGATACCTCGGCAGAAAAGCCGGACAGCGGAATCGGCATCCCACCCGACTACTATATAAAACTCAAAGAAAACGAGCCGTTCCCGGTGGCCCTGGAAATGTCCGGCTTGTTGCGTGAATTCGCATTGATGAATATCGATAAAATATTTGCGTATGCTCCGATGGTCGATGGAAGCTTGTCATGGTTCAACGAATTTGTTGAATTTGCCCGCTTGAATGATTTTGAATATACATCCGACTTGACATCAACAATAGAAATTGCTCTCGATGCCACTACATTTTCTGATTATTCTGACAAAACCCATAGAGCTGTAGATTCAATACATAAATTATCCAAACAGGTTGATGCACATCAGTTCCAAAATTACAGCGATTATATCAAGAGGCGATTATACCGGATTGCGCTGGAAGCGCAAGAAGGGCAGGATGCAGCATATCGAGAAGTAATCATACCATACCGCGAAGATATCAGGGCCGCAGAAAAAATAATCCTTGAGAGGAATCCAAGTTGAATCTGGTTTTTCTGCTTCTGGGCTCGGTTGCGGCCGGATTTGTCGGTGGATTTTTGGGTCTGGGAGGCGGCATTATTCTGGTGCCTTTCCTGACTGTAATATTCAAAATACCTATGCATAATGCGGTGGCAATATCACTGGCGGCCATTACCGCCAATTCAATTGTCTCCTCTAATGAATATCTAAAAAAAGATCATGTCGATTTTAAGGCCGTCATTCCGCTGGCAATTTTCGCTACGATAGGCGCGGTTGCAGCGGGGAGCGTCAGCCATCTTATTCCGGCTGGATTTCTCAAGATTATTTTCGCAGTATTCCTGCTGTATACAATCTACTCGTTGCTTACCAGAAAAGAAAAAAAGAACATATACGCAGAAGAATATATAGAACCTGGTTTGTGGAAGATCAGCATAGTCGCTTTTCTGGCCGGAGTAGTCGCCGCCTTGACAGGAGTGGGCGGCGGTGTTGTCATAATTCCGGGACTTTATATATTTTTTAAATACAATATAAGTCTCGCGAGAGGCTCATCGGCATTCACAATCGGAATAATAGCGGCTGCCGGCACGTTGGTGTATCTGATCAGTGGCACACTGGATGTCGAAATGGTCGGCCCGGTTATGCTCGGAATGATGGGCGGCGCATTTTTGGGAGGTCGATTAGGCGCAAGGGCAAAATCGATGATAGTAAGAGTGGCTTTCTCGGCGGTTTTACTATATCTCGCGGCACGAATGTTTATCGAGGGAATTGGCTGACATGAATACGAATTCGGATAGCAACCCAATCATAAACATGCAAAAAGTCCTCATCGGGATTATTATTGCGATATTTATAATTTCTACGATTGGCTCCTGGTTAGACCCCGATATAGGAATATTACTATCGACTATTAGCATTATAGTGCTCTTAATTTTGACATTAGTCCGCATTATGGGAATTGCCCGATATTTTAAAAATCGGAATGACCTTAATTACCGTATTTTATCTTATATAGTAATTTTCATACTGGTATTAAGCGCAGGTATCAAATATCTGACTACTTGATATGACTGATAAAAAACCGATTATTTTTTGTGACTTCGACGGCACCTTTACTGAAAAAGATGTCGGATACAGAATGTTTAAATATTTTTCTAAGGGACGAAGCGACGCAATCGTCAAGGAATGGAAAAAGGGGCTAATATCTTCCCGTGAATGTCTCCATCGAGAGGCGGAAATGATTCGAGTAACACCCAAAGAGATATTTGATTTTTTGGATAATTTCACGCTTCGTGATGGTGCAATAGATTTTTATAGGAAAGTAAAGGCAAACAGCATTCCATTTATTCTTGTTTCTGACGGTATCGATATTTACATTGACTATATACTCAATAGATTTGGCCTCGGTGAAATACGACGGTATTGCAATAAGGGCATTTTCAAGGGAAACAAATTATATCTTGAGTTTTCATCCGACGATAACGAATGCAAAAGATGTGGTTCCTGTAAAGGAGTGAGAATTAAAGAAATTATGGAAAATACGAGCGATCATGAAGTTATATTTATCGGCGATGGTCTTTCGGATATCTGTGCTGTGCCATATGCAGGAAGGATATTCGCCAGAGGCGATTTTTTAAAATATTGTAATCTGAATAATATATCGGCTATTGAATATAGAGACTTTTTTGATATATTGAAACATGTAGAAAATTTCGGCTATCTTGCCGGTTAGTCCAATAGAACCTGATATTCTGGAGATAAAAAATGAAAGCAGTAATAATGGCAGGCGGTTTCGGAACACGGCTGCGTCCGCTGACCATTAATATTCCAAAGCCGATGGTACCAATCGGCAATATCCCAATGATGGAGCATGTGGTAAACCTCCTGAAAAAAAACGGTTTCAATGAACTGATTTCGCTTCTGTTCTTTCAAGCCGAAGAGATAAAAAATCATTTCGATGATGGAAGAAAATTCGGCGTGAAAATGGATTATCTCCAGCCGACCGAGGATTACGGAACTGCCGGTGCCGTACGCTACGGGGATCGCCAATTCGATGATACGATCCTGATTATTTCGGGCGATGTTCTTACCGATTTTGACCTGGAAGGTGCCATCGAATGGCACAAGAGTAATAATTCGGAGGCGACCATCCTTTTGACCCGCGTTGAAAACCCGCTGCAATACGGCATTGTAATAACTGATGATGATGGTAACATTACCCGATTCCTCGAAAAACCATCCTGGGGTGAGGCATTTTCTGACACGATCAATACCGGCGTATATATTCTTGAACCGCATGTGGTCAGGCTAATTCCGCCCAAAACCAATTTTGATTTTTCTCAAAACCTTTTCCCGCTAATGCTCTCAAGAAAAATGAGACTAAAAGGGCTGGTCACCGGTGGATATTGGAAAGATGTCGGTAACATCAATGAATATGCAAACGCTCATCAGGACTTGTTGTCCGGCCAAATTAATCTCGAATTATCAGGAAGTAGAAAGAAAATTGGTGAGGCCGATGTATATTTCGGGAAAAATGCCCAGATCGGCAAAGATGTTGATTTTAAAGGCGTGGTTGTTATTGGCGAAAATGCTGTCATCGGTGATCAGGTAACACTGGAAAACACTGTGGTTGGTAAAAATTCAAGGGTCGGCGTTCGTTCCGGAATAAATAATACCGTTGTCTGGTCCGATTCCATAATAGGCGCAGAATCACGCATCGATAGATCGATTATCTGTTCCCGCGCCCGCGTCGGTGAAAACGTAGTTCTACTGGACAATGTTATTGTTTCAGATGACAGTTCGATCGGAAATGGTGCTACTGTCAAGGCAAATGTCAGAATCTGGCCGGGCAAATCAGTCGACGAAGGGGCGATTGTTTCCAGTTCAATGGTCTGGGGAGAAAAATGGAATCGGGAGCTTTTCACCCAATCAAAAGTAACCGGACTTGCCCTCAAAGAAATTACTCCCGAAATGGCGGTAAAACTAGGTGGGGCATTTGGCGCTTACCTTGGTCTTGGCAAGCGAGTCGTTACCAGTCGCGATGCTTCTGATACTTCGCGTCTATTAAAGCGTTCTCTTATATCTGGATTTCTTGCTGCTGGAGTTAATGCCGACGATCTCGAAATGGCTCCTATCCCGGTTGTTCGTTACGCCCTGAAAAACGGCGATTATGCCGCGGGAGTATACATTCGACACAATCCGGTCGATCACAATTTAATTGACTTTATATTTTTTAACGGCGATGGCCTCGATATGCCGACTTCAAAACTGAAAAAGGTGGAAAGGCTGTATTTTGGAGAGGACTTTCGCCGGGCCAATCTCGACGAAATCGGCCATCTCGACATGCCGCTCGGCGTCCTTGAAGATTACCGCAGCGAATTTCTTAAAGGTATAGATATCCAGACGATTCGCAAAGCAGGTTTTAAAGTCGTTGTCGACTATGCCAACGGCGGGGCAAGTATGGTTTTTCCGACTCTATTTTCGCAACTGGGAGTTAATCTGGTCGCTTTAAATGCGTTTTTAGATCCGCGAAATTTCTCGAGACACCCCGATGAAATGGCTCAGTCAATTGTTCAGCTTTCCTCGATAGTGAAAACGCTTAATGCAGATATTGGATTCTTAATAAATCCAGCGGCCGAAAAGCTGACTGTTGTCGATGAAAATGGTGACTTCATTGACAGTCAGCTTTTATTGTTACTTGTTACAGATCTGTTTTTGAGAAGTCACTCGGTTCGTAGAATCGCGGTTCCGGTAGCGGCCTCAATGGGAGTCGAAATAATTGCGGACCAGTATAATGTTGATGTTATTAGAGTTAGCAATTCGCACCTGGCCATGATGGAGGCTCATCAGCAGGGTGATGTCGATTTTGTTGGGGGTACCTTGGGCGGGTTTATTTTCCCGGGTTTCCAGATGGGTTCCGATGCCATTTTGGGTATCGTGAGACTTCTGGAAATGCTGGCTCGAGAAAAAACGCGCTTGGGAGAAATGCGGCACCATTTCGAAAAATATATTAGAAAAGAGATCAAAGTCCCATGCCCCTGGGCCAAAAAAGGCCAGGTAATGCGTAAGCTGATAAATGATACTGCCAATAAGGAACGTCAGTTAATTGACGGTGTCCGTGTCCATGAAGATAGCGGCTGGACTTTGGTGGCTCCGGATAATGATACTGCAGCTTTTAGAATTATGGCGGAATCAGAATCAAATGAATCGGTTGAATCTCTTGTGAATAGATATAAATTGATAATTGAGCAGGCCCAGGAGTAAAAAAAAGCGCCGATCCAGGGTCCAAGGACCGGCGCTATGTGGGCAATAGGTTGGGAATCTATCTGCTTCGTGCGCTGCTAATAATTCTTTGTCAATCTTTCTATATTATGTTACGTGAACAATCTAAAAAGGTTCCATAAGTGTAAAGATTAATTTAAATTGTGCCTTGGCTAATGTTAAATGGCTTGCTTTTTATCCGACCATAACATAAATATAGAAGCTTAACGTATCAGGTATATATTTCAACCACAACCGGAGGAATGAAATGGATTATTTCAAACGGACCCGAATTTCCTCGATATTAATCGAGGACAGAATCCCCACCGGTGAAGAAATAATAATTCTCGGCTGGGTGAGAACAACCAGAGAGTCCAAAAATGTGGTCTTTATCGAAATTAACGATGGTTCCTGCATGGGCAATATCCAGGTAGTGGTTGATAATCGCAATGATTTTCCGGCTCTTGAAAAGACCGCGACAGGCGCGGCAATTAGAGTCACCGGAGAATTGGCAGAGTCACCGGCGAAAGGTCAAAAGTATGAATTGAAACCCCGGACAATCGACCTTATAGGAGAAGCAGATAAAGATTATCCGCTTCAAAAAAAGCGGCATTCTTTTGAATTCCTTCGCGAAATAGCCCACCTTAGGATGCGGACTAACACCTTTGGAGCTGTAAACCGGGTACGTTCGAAAGTGTCCTATGCCATACACAAATTTTTCCAGGATCGTGGGTTTTATTACTTACACAGCCCTATTATTACAACGTCGGATACAGAAGGAGCAGGAGAACTTTTCCGCGTTACAACCTTTGACATAAACAAGGCCCCCGTCGGAGATGCTGGTCAGATTAATTTCAACGAAGATTTTTTTGGCGCCGAGGCCTACTTGACCGTTTCCGGTCAGCTTGCGGCGGAAGTTGGGGCTCTTGCATTGAGCGATGTTTATACATTCGGACCGACATTTCGGGCAGAAAACTCACATACATCAAGACACGCCTCGGAATTCTGGATGATCGAGCCGGAAATGGCTTTCTGTGATCTTGAAGAAGATATGGAGCTCTCGGTTCAATTTCTAAAATTTATTTTCGAATATGCTCTAAATGAATGCGGCGATGATCTGGAATTTTTTAACAAGTGGATTGATAAATCCCACAAATTGATTGAAACACTCGAATTTGTCGTCAAATCAGACTTCGAACGGCTGCCTTATACTAAGGCGATCGACATACTAAAAGACTCGGGAGAAAAATTCGAATTTCCCGTCGACTGGGGAACAGATCTGCAATCAGAACATGAGCGGTATTTAACCGAAAAGGTATTCAAAAAACCGGTAATAGTATATAATTACCCAAAGGATATTAAGGCCTTTTATATGCGCGTAAATGAACCGGATGATCAAGGTCGCCTGACGGTGGCTGCAATGGATGTTTTGGTACCAAGAATCGGCGAGATAATTGGCGGCTCCCAGCGCGAAGAACGCTATGATGTTCTTTTAGAACATATGAAAGAAAAAAATATGAACACCGAAATATACGACTGGTATTTCGATCTGCGCAAATATGGCACTGCTCCGCATGCCGGTTTCGGACTGGGCTTTGAAAGAACTTTGATGTATATAACGGCAATGTCAAATATCCGTGACGTTCTTCCTTTTCCGAGAGTCCCGGGCTGGGCCAAATTCTAATCGGGATATATAAATATTTATGACGTTATTCAGCGGGCAGGATAATTAAATGGCAACTGCCCGCTAATTTTTTTATCTGCAAAAATTGTCTGTCAAATAATATTTTAAAACGCTGCAATTACTGGCTGGAAACTAATATGATCGTATTGCGTAATCTAATGACGAATACTATTTTTATCATGTATGTCGCATTATAGATTAAATGGATCATTGGCAAGTTTACATTTGAATGGTCCTATATTCGAAAGCATATCAGGAATAATCGATTCTTACATATCAATATGGGAATCGCAACCTACTGAATTTCCTAGATTCGAATGCATATATAATGAAAATGAAAAATCGCAAAATGGACAAAATTTCGAAGTTCTGGTCAGGCAATTGAGGAACAACAAGGAAAATATTTTTAAGTCTGAAGCGGCAAAAAATCGGGCGGTATCATCATTAAAAGTGTTTACACATAAAGCTCTTAAAATTTCTCAAAGAGATTTGGGAGTAGTATTTTCAGATGATTTTGTTTCAACCACATTGGATTTTTACGAAAGGGCAAAAGAGTTTGATCAAAATCTAAGTAATGATGATATCTACAAAGCTTGTCGTAATGTTTGGACCGCCGCCGGGATACGGATAATACTCGGCAAAAAAGTCAATCTATCACCCTCAATATTTGCTTTCAGTCTTTTGTACCCCTATAGCGATAATCTGCTTGATAATCCCAAAATATCTAAACTTCAAAAAGTAATTTTTAATAAAAGGTTTTCAAAAAGGCTAAGAGGCGACAATATCAAACCATCCAGCAGACTTGAATCCAAAATTTTCGAGTTAATAGAGCTTATTGAAGGCCAATATCCCCGAGAAATCAACCCGGCAATATATCACTGTCTCCTGGCTATGCATAAAGCTCAGATAGAGAGTACAAAACTTCTTAATGATTCGAGATTAAGGAGGGACGAAGTAATCCGGATCTGTTTTATTAAAGGCGGTCTATCAGGTTTGACCAACGCATATCTCGTATCTGGTGAGGTAGATAACAAAATTGCGAGATTAATGCTGGGTTTCGGAGTTTATCTTCAGCTAATTGATGATCTTCAGGATATAATTGAAGACTCGTCTGCTGGTCTGAAAACGACTTTTACAATTATCGAGTCTCCAGAAGAATTGAAAAAAGCTGTTAATCGGCTCTTTTATTTTGGTCGCGGTTTAAGACGCGAAATGTCAATTTTGACCGGTGAAGAAATCGAGCGGTTCAAATCGGTTTCTTTTAGATTTACTGAAATATTACTAATAGATGCTGTCAACCGATCCCAAGCCCGGTTTAATGGACATTATATCCAGAAACTTGAAAAGGCCTTTCCTTTCTATTTCTCATTCCTAAAAAAGGATGATACTATAAGAGCATTATTTGCAGACTCAATAAGTACCATCTCTCTAGATTGAATAATCACTGTTTTTCATTATTCACTATAAAAATTATTACTTAATTCACATATTGATTTCTTTACGAGACACTGATATTTTTATACCTTGCATTTCAATATTCGACGGAGATGAGGATTTTGAAACAGTTTAAGCTGACCGACGGCGTAAAATATATCCTTCTCGCGACAATCTTTTTCGCTCTGATGAATATTGGAGTTAAATATCTTGAGAGGATACCATCCCATGAGGTTGTCTTTTTCAGAGCGCTGGTTACTTTGGTGGTCGGCTATTTCCTTCTTGTCAAAAATAGAATAAATCCATGGGGCAATAATAAACGGCTACTTTTAATGAGAGGCTTGGCGGGCACAACTGCGCTTGTGATGTATTTTTATACATTGCAAAACATGCCATTAGCATCTGCTGTCACAATTCAATATCTGTCACCTATTTTCACGGTAATTATTTCCGGTTTTATATTGAGTGAAAAAGCCCGTCCAGTTCAGTGGCTCTTTTTTCTAATCGCCTTCGGCGGGGTTGTTATGGTAAAAGGTTTTGATGCGCGGGTCTCATTACCTGATTTAGCCATTGGTGTTTCTGCATCAATTTTCGCAGCTCTTGCCTATAACTATGTCAGAAAATTGAAAGATTATGATCATCCGCTGGTAGTGGTCTTTTATTTTCCGCTTGTGACAGTACCGATTGTCGGTTCATATACGATTTTCCATTGGGTAACCCCGAATTGGACGGAGCTGGCAATCTTAATCGGTGTGGGGCTGACAACGACGGCGGCACAGGTATATCTAACTAAGGCTTATCAAGTTGACAGAGCTTCAAATATATCAATATTCAACTATCTAGGAACCGTTTATGCAATAATTTTAGGATACTTAATATTCGATGAATCCGTCAGGCCCCTGGCTGTTGTCGGATTCTTACTAATTATTGCAGCAGTAATACTCAGCAACCGATTTCGACAGGGCTATTAACCAAATAAGCTCTTTCTGCCCAGTTTCTTTCTAATCAGTGCCGCCTGCCCAAGGTGATACATCGCGTGCGATAGCATAAACAATCCGGCATCATATGGAGTATCGATCCATCCCCTGGTAAGTTCCTTTTTTTCATCCAGAAGATCAATACTTGATTCTTCTACGGCGGAAATCAACTTCTCTAGTACTTCAAAGGATACTTCCTTAACTTCGTCGTAGGGTGGAAAGACCGATAAAACTTCAGGAAGCCCGACCCCGCCACGGAATAATTTCTCCCATTCTTCCGGCATTACTCCTTCTTTATCAAGATTCCTCAAAATAAAATCAGGGCCTGCCGCTGAATGTCCGGCCTGCCAAACCATCGGACAGATACCGAATTCGGGCCCCGCCAGAGATTCTTCTTCTGTTATATCATCAAATGTCTTCCGGCTTGCCGATAAAACGATATTTGCCAGCGAATTGAAATTATCTCTTTTATCCATTATTTCTCCTGCCTGCGGGGTTATCCTGGATAAATTTAATCTATATTTTAATTTCGTCAATCACTTTATAATTTCATTTTATGGAACATGGTCGGTTCTAAGATGTTTTTATAATATGATAAAATTAACCAGAGGAATTTATATGAAAAATTGGAAAACAGCTGTAACAATTTTGATAATTTTCATTTTATACCCGGTCGGTTTTTCATTTGGACAGATTAAGGCCGGAGATGAAATACCAGACTTTAAACTGCCGTACGCTACAAAGGACACAATCGTATTCGAGGGAATCGGAAATGACGATCTGTTGAATAGTCGATATGTAATTGCCTTTTATCCTGCCGATTGGTCCGGCGGGTGCACTCAGGAAATGTGCACTTTTAGAGATGATTTTACCGACTTCGAAAAGTTAAATGTCGAAATCCTGCCTGTATCAGGTGATTATGTTTTCAGTCATCACGAATGGGCAAAGCATCATGAACTACCATATAAACTTCTGGCGGACCACACGCGGGAATTCGGAAAAGAAATGGGTGTTTATATGGATAAATACGGAATGTTTCAGAGGTCGGTATTTGTTGTCGGGCCTGATGGAACAATTGAATATGTCGACTATGAATACTCACTCAAAGATGCCGGTGATTATGAGGCGCTTAAAGCATTTCTAGCACAGAATTAGTTTAATTTCAAGGAGGACTACCATGGATGATACTGATATTAATGTTATTCGTTTAAAGATTAAGGGGATGACCTGCGAAAGCTGTCAGAATAAAGTTCGAAAAGCTCTTGAAAATGTTAAGGGTGTGAAATCGGCATTGGTCAAACATGACGAGGGATTCGCCGAGGTTCATCCCGCATACGATAGTCCCTCAAGGGAGGAACTAATTAAGGCGGTCGAAAGCGTCGGCTATGACGCCGAACTTGCTGAGTAAGTAAGTGTGACGTTTTTGATTTGAGCAGTAATGGCCGCAGTGATAGGCGTATCGCTGCGGCTAAATTTTTCTGGAAAGTCGGGCGCCTATATTGTATCTTAGGTGAATTCATATCTAATATTCGTAAAAAAGGAGCCCCATTATGTTGATTTCGACAACCAACAATTTCGACGACAGGAAAATTATCAAATATCACGGTCTGGTTTCGGGCGAGGCGATACTCGGCGCCAATATATTTAAAGATATATTCGCATCGATCAGGGATATTGTCGGCGGACGTTCCGCGGCATATGAAGAGGAGCTTCGCAAGGCCAAAAGAATCGCCGTCGACGAAATGTCCAATGAAGCCAAATTGCTCGGAGCCAACGCGGTGGTTGGGGTAGATCTCGATTATGAAACGATCGGGTCGGGAAGCAGCGGTAATATGCTGATGGTGTCGGCGAGCGGCACGGCAGTTACAGTGGAGTAAAAATAAAATATGTTTTGTACCGGATTCGCAGAAATTGTCCTGATTGTGGAAGATGTCAAAAGGTCTTTTGAGTTTTACCGGGATGTGGTTGGACTTGAGGTTTTGAAGGAAGCCGATGACGAATGGGCATGGCTGTGGATTGGAGAACCTGAAAAGGGTCAAAGGATTGGACTTCATAAAGGGAAGCTCCTTTTTGAAGAACATTCGCCATATCCTGAAGGGGAGCGATGGGGGCGGGTGCATTATGCGCTTCACGTTCCCAGGGATCGTATTGAAGAAGCTCTGGAGCATGTAAGATCCCACGATGTTGAGGTTTACGGGCCGAAGGAATTTCCGTGGATGAATGCGATCGGCTATTATTTCTATGATCCTGATGGCAATCTCCTCGAATTCTGGTCGGAGGAATAATGAGTAAGGCAAACGAAGTTATCGATAAAATAGAAAAAGAAGTCGGAAAATATAACAAGCCGGAAAATCTGATTAATTATCAGAGGTGGTTCAAGGAGAAGCTCGAGGATCCAATCGGTTTGAGGGGACCCTATTTGAAGAAGGTATCGAACGCGGTTTTCAAGGAGTACAAAGATCTTTCGAAGAAAGAAATTCTGGATATCTGTGACGCTATACTCAAATCGGGCATAAAGTATAACCGGTTTTTTGCATTTGACTGGGCGGAGAAGATTGAAAATCAGCTCTCCAAACCGGACTTTGCGCGGTTCGAAAGATGGGTCAAAGATTATGTCGAGAACTGGGGACACTGCGACAGTATCTGCTGTGGGGCACTGGGGAAACTTATTGCCCGGTATCCAGAACTTTCGAAAAGGCCGTTCAAATGGACAACCTCCAAAAACAGGTGGCTCCGCCGGGCGGCGGCGGTGAGTCTGATCCCCGGCACGAGAAAAGGGCTGTTCATCGATGATGTATTCAAGACGGCGGAGCGACTTCTGATGGATGAAGATGACCTGGTGCAAAAGGGGTACGGATGGATGCTTAAAGATTCTTATGGGGAGCACGGAAAGGCCGTATACGAATTTATAACGGCGCATAAGGATCGTATGCCGCGAACGGCTCTGCGTTATGCTCTGGAACGGTATCCAAAAGACAAGCGGAAAAAGGCAATGGCCAAATGATACAGAGGAGACGAATATGATAGATGCTGAAAATAAAGTAATTGCGATTACCGGTGCATCGGCGGGACTGGGCAAAGAACTGGCGCTGGAGGCGGGTAGGCGGAAGGCGCGGGTAGTGCTGATGGCCCGTAATGAAGATAAATTAAACGAGTTGGCCGGGCAGATAAGTTCAGACGGCGGTAAGGCGCTTGCGATCGGCACTGATGTAACCCGTCCGGAATCGGTCAATAAGGCATTCGAGAGGATACATAGCGAATACGAGCAGATCGATCTTCTGTATAATGTGGCCGGAGTGGTCGAGCCGATAAAAAGGCTTGAGGATGTTTCAGATGAGGGGATGAAGAATGCGATCGATGTCAATGTCCTGGGATTGTATTTATGTACCCGGAATGCGATCGGGATGATGCTAAACCAGAAAGAGGGCGGGACAATCATCAATATTACCTCCGGGGCAGCGATACATCCGTATGTAGGCTGGACCCTGTACTGCTCGACCAAGGCGGCGGTTGATATGTTCACGAAGACGGTTGACCTAGAGCTTTCGGACACACCGATCAGGATCGCGGGGATATCGCCGGGCCCGTTCGAGAGTCATATGCAGCAGGTGATGCGCAAAAAAGACGAGCATGATTTCCCAAAGAAACAGAAGTTTGTCGATCTTTATGAAACCGGGGCTTTGACGACACCGGATGTGATTGCGCCGATGATTCTGGATGTGGGGCTTTCGAAATGGAAAAAGCTTTCGGGAAAGATTTATGATATCCGCGACCCAAAGTTTCAGAAGAAATGCAAGAAACATGATATAGAAATCCCGAAAGAGATAAAGGTTTAGGGGGGGATTCAGTCCCCATTATTAATCACGCCGGAGGTGTGACTGCCTCATCGGAGCAGACATATATCAAAATTGAAATTTATTCTCCGGGTCGTTATTTTTTAAACCCACCATAAAGGGCTTGTTGAAGAACCCCTATTTTCATGCATAGACAGT
>CAZDPY010000015.1:0-83284 GCA_964507455.1 uncultured Ignavibacteriaceae bacterium | reverse complement strand
TTCGCTTCGCTCAGAACCATCGGGATTCACTTCGTTCATCCCTCAGGCAGGGATTTCGACCTGCGGGAAAGACCGCCGCTACGCCCGATTTATAGTGGTGCGTTATTCAAATCATGGGTGCTTGACTTATTGGGAATAATGGGTAGATTGGCGGGATGGGATCAGAGATTACAACGGTGTTCGGGCTGGGAAATCCGGGCGAGAAATATGCCGCAACGAGACATAATGCCGGATTTGAAGTTTTAAACCGGGTGGCGATAAAGTGCAACCAGGGGCCGGTGCCAGGCAAAGGGGATTATTATATTCTCGAAAAAGTATGCGAGGGGACAGTGGTGCGCCTGGTCTGGCCAATGACATACATGAACAGATCGGGGCAGGTGGTGGCGGAAGTGATGGAGCGGTATGAGCTGACATCATCGAATATTGCGGTTGTTTATGATGATTTCAATTTGCCGATGGGGTCGATAAGGATTCGGCTTAAAGGGTCGGCCGGGGGGCATAACGGGATGGAGTCGATTATCGAGGAGATCGGATCTGAGGATTTTGTGAGGCTGAGGCTGGGCATCGGGCCGGTTCCGGATAAGATGGACCCGGCGGATTATGTTTTGGGGCGGATTTCTCCGGAAGAAGAAGAAAATTATGAAAAAATGCTTGGAAAAGGGAGCTCCGCCGTATTATATTTGCTAAACAATCGCCCGGAAGAGGCGATGACTATTTATAATAGAACCCCTGCTTCGGATGAAAGCGAGACAGAGTAATCCGGGGCCGTTTGAATGTTAACATTTAACGTCCGTAGGGAGGATTTGCATGAGCATCTACGAGACTACCTTTATTCTCAAACCCCAATCAGACGACGCGACACTTGACCGGCAGGTCAAACAGGTAACCGATTTGATCGGCCGTTACAAAGGCAAAGTATTGAAGGAGGACCGCTGGGGGGTACGTCGGCTGGCCTACCCGATCGAAAAATTCACGCAAGGGTATTATACGCGGATAGTTTTCGAGGGCAGCAGTGATTTACTTCCAGAGCTGGATCGGCATTTTCGGATCGAGGAGCCTTATATCAGGCACCTGACAGTTCTGTTTGAGGGCAGGCTGGAGCCGAAGGAAGAAGAGCGTGGACGTGAAGGGAGACGTCCGGAGCGAAAACCGGAAAGTTCCCCAAAGCCGGAGAAGACCGAAGAACCGAAAGCTGAGGAAGCAGAAAAGCCGGCTCCTGAAGAGGCGAAGGCTGAGGGTCCCGAAAAAGAAGCTGAAAAAGCTGAAGCTCCGGCCGAGGTAACAGAGGAGCCTTCCGGCGAAGAAGAAAAGAAGACAGAGTAATTCGCTGAGAGTTGGTTTCCATTGTAATTGTTGAGAATTGTAAAACAAGATAGAGGTATAGATATGGCATACAGAGGCAATAGAGGCAGACGCGGTCCGGCGAGCAAGTTTGGTGCTTTTACGCGGAAGAAACGTATCTGTCGTTTTTGTGAAGATAAAGTAAAGGTGATCGGCTACCATGATGACCGTCTGCTGAAGCGGTTTGTCAACGAGCGGGGCAAAATAGTGCCGCGTCGGATTTCCGGCAACTGCGCGAAACATCAGCGGATGCTGACCCGTTCGGTCAAGAGGGCGCGTCACCTGGCGATCATGCCGTTTTCGAGCGAGATTTATCGTTAGGAAGGGATTTTTCAGTGACATCCGAGACCAAAGAGATACATCCAATGATCATTTATTTCTGCCTGTTGTTTGTACTGGCATTTCCGATTTTGATGATGGTGCCGCTTATTGGCTACCTGGTTCAGATCGGGGCAATTTTTTCGGTGCTTTTGTTTTCTTACCGGCGGATGCATCTGATGCTGATCGTGGGTGGTATCGGCTCTCTTGCTTTGGGCTGGTATGTGTATGGGATGTCGGGTCTTTTGTTCGGCAGCTGGGCGGTGGTAGTTCTTCCCGGGGCGCTTTTGGGGCGCCTTATGGACAGAATCGGTCCGCCTTCGAAGGCGTTTATTTATGGCACGTTTTTCACGGTGGGATTGTCGCTGGTTTTGTTTTTCATGATGAGGGAAGCGATTTTTGAGACGATTGACGGTTTAAAGGAATCGCTCATTGTCATGCTGGACACGACAAGCGCCGAGGCGAGCATGCAGGCGCGGTTTACCGAGGAGGTTGCCAAACTGACGACTTTGATGAAACGGCTGATGCCCTCGTTTATGGCGCTTTCGAGCGTGATGCAGTTGTTTGTCGGCTGGATAGCGCTGACGGTAGTGCTGAAGAGTCTGGGGCATTATTCGCCGACATTTCGGCATTTTGTTTACTGGAAGATGCCCTATTATTATTTTTATATAGTTGGGGGGCTTTTTGTGATGCGACTTCTGGGGACGGAGACGATGAAAGTAACGGCCGATAACGGGCTTTTGTTTATCGGTTTTTTCTATGCTGTCTTTGGATTTTCGCTGATGGAGTATTATCTTAAGAAGATACGGCTTTCGACACTTTTGAAAGTTCTTTTTTATGTAGGATTTTTGTTTTTGCAGATACCCGGGCTGATACTGGCGGCGCTGATCGGATTTTTTGATTCTTATTTTGATTTCAGAAAAGTCAAAGCTCGGGTGATTGGATAGAGTATAATATAGAAAGGATAGATCGATGAAAATCATACTTCGAGAAGATATTCCCAATCTGGGCAAGGTAGGGGAAACGGTCGAGGTTAAGGACGGTTACGGGAGGAATTTCCTGATACCGCGTAACATGGCCATTCCTGCCACGAGGGGAAATCTGAAGGCGATCGATGAGATCGAGAGGCAAAATCAGATTCGTCTTCGGAAAAAGATGCGTGAGGCGGAGAAGCTCAAAGATAAGATGGAGAAATTATCTTTGACCAGTGAAGTGCTGGTTGGTGAAGAAGATAAAATTTTTGGTTCAGTTACGGCACAAAATATTGTAGATTTGATGAAAGACGAGGGTCTTGAAGTCGAGAAGCGCAATGTTCAACTTGACGAGCCAATTAAATCTTTGGGCGTGTACACTGTCCCGATCAAAGTGGAGCGGGATATTATCGCTAATGTTAAGTTATGGGTAATTAGAAAGGCGTGATTTTAGTATGGCAATGAAAGAAGTAAAAGTTGACGGTTTGGCATTGGATATGACCACCAATTCCCCGGTAGTTATCCTTGCTCCGTATGAAGGAGAGAAGGTGCTTCCGATCTGGATCGGTCATTCTGAGGCCTGGGCCATTGCCATGGAGCTTTCAGAGGTCGGCGCGAAACGTCCGATGACACATGATTTGCTGAAATCGGTCATTGATACGTTGAATGCCAAGGTTGATAAGATTGAAATAACCGAGCTTAAGGAACAGACCTTTTACGCCAGGCTGTATCTGAGCATGAATGGAGATAAATTCGAAGTTGATGCCCGCCCGTCCGATTCGATAGCTCTTGCTTTGAAAACGAAATCCCCAATTTTTGCATCTGAAGAGCTGTTTAATCTGGCACCTCCCGGATTAGATAAGCCGACCGGTAAGGAAGGTGAATCGGAAGGTGAAGAAGGCGGGGGACTATCCAGCGGCGAATCGCTGGCAGACAGGTTGAAGAAGATCAATCCAGAAGATTTTGGCAAATATTCATTATAGAAAAGTGCAGCAAAGCCTGATTAAATACCTGATTTCCGCTTTGGTACTGATTGTACTGACATTGTCGAGCGGCATATGCGATGAAATAGAAACCGATTTCAATCGGGCATTCAATTTCCTGAACAGCCGTCAGTATCAGCAGGCTTATGATATCTTATTGAATATCAATGCCGCAGCACCGGGACACGATAGAGCCGACGGACATTTATATTTTTTGGGGAAGGCGGCGTATTACACAGAGCGCTATGATCAGGCAGTACGGGCTTTAAGGAATCTGGTAACCGAATATCCAAAATCAGAATATGTACCTTATGGCTACTATTTTCTGGGTAATGCCCAATTCCGTCAGATAGAGCCGGAAGGAGCGATTGAGGCCTATCTCGAAGCTTATATCAGGTCGGGGGATGATGATCTTAATGAGCTCGTTTTAAAATCGATTGAAGCAGCTTCGGGGGCAATTACGGCCGGGTCGGTGGCGGCAATTCAAAACAGTGTTATTCCTGAGGGGAAGCGCTGCCGGTTTTTGCTTTCGCTTTCGCGCGCATTAATCGAGCAGGGAAATTATCAATCGGTCAGTTCGATGCTCGGCGCATGCCGGGGTCAGGAAGCAGAGGTTTTAACTGCTCGGGCACAGGAAATGTTGAGCAGGAATCCCGAGATTGGGGTCGTCCTGCCACTTTCCGGAGAATTTCAGAAGTATGGCGAGCAGCTTCTTGACGGAATAATGCTGGCGGTTGAGCAATATATAGCGGAGACCGGCGGTAAGCTGGAGCCGATTATCTATGACAGTCGAGGGGAGACTCTCGAGGCGGCGCGGATAGTTCGGGTTTTATCGGCTGGTGGTACGGCGGCTACAATCGGTCCGCTGACATCGAACGCGGCGGCGGTTTCATCGGGAGTATTAGCGTGCGGAGACATGCCACTGATTATCCCGGCGGCGAGCCAGGGCGGATTGACGGAGCTTTCGGCGACCAGTTTTCAGCTTCAGCCAAATCTCGATTTGCAGGGACTGCGCATGGCCGATTTGGCGAGGCAGTGGCTAAATGCAGATACGGCGGCAATTATAACCCCGACTCTCCCGGAAAATTTACGAATGGCACGGGCTTTCAAAAATAGATTCGAGGAACTTGGCGGGACTATTCTGGGTGTTGAGTATTTCAGGTCGCGAGAGACCGATTTCGGACCTTATGTTCGTGATCTCAAATCTCTTATAATCGGTGATTTGCTCGATTCGGTAATATTCATAAGCGAAGAGGGCGATACAATCGAGGCCGAGGAAGTGCCGGTCTGGCTGGATTGTCTTTTTATTCCGGCCAATGCCGATCATTTAAGGCAGCTTTTGCCGCAGATACATTTCTATAACCTGAATACTATTTATCTCGGCGGCGACGGTTGGGGCTCGGAGACAGTTTATGGCCTTGATGAGTCAATAACCAAGGAATGCTATTTTTCGTCTGGGCTGATAAATACCCAGGTCAGAGAAGCGGCATCCAAGTTTGCATCCGATTTCGATCGAAGGTACGGTCGCCAACCGGGACGAGTTGAAGCGCTGGGATACGATGCCATGACGCTTTTGGCACGTTCATTTACCGGGGGCAATTATTCCCGTAATGCCATTGTAGATTATTTAAAAACGGTTCGTGATTTCGAGGGAGCCTCGGGAATGGTGACATTCGGTAAACATCGAGAGAATATCGAGCTGCCCATTTATAAAATCGAAGATGAAGCCCCGGTCAAAGTGACTTTTGAAAATTAATCAATCACCCCAAATTGTCTGGAGTTTGTAATGGCTGATGAAAATAAGGTTGCCATAAAGATGGTTGTTGACGGCAAGGAGCGTGATGTTTCTTTTGAGGAGCTGGCGCTGTCGAATAACCTGGCACAAGAGGCGCTGGTAAGGCTGCTTATTGAAAAGAAGATAATCGAGCCCAAAGAGATGATGGAAATGCTTCAGACGGTGAAGCAGGAACGGTATCGTGCTCCTGAAGATACCCAGAAGTAATAAAGATGTCGGAAGAAGAGCGCGAACAGTTATCATTGAATCTTGACACCTCGGAAGAGGCTAAAAAGACCGAAGAAGCCGAGCCGGAAGATGAAGGTGAGGTTCTTGAATGGGTGAGTCATCCGGCATCGCGGAACAAAAGAGTTACCGCAGTGGCTACGCTGTTCGTTCTTGTTGTAATTGGTGTCGTGTATTGGGCGACCGATAATAATATCTGGTATGCCCTTCTGGCGACATTGATTCTTTTCGGTTCGCTTATTTCATTTTATTTTCCGACGAGATATAAATTGACCGATAAAAAGATACGGGTGAGGAGTATAGTCCAGAATACGACTCAGGATTGGGAGAAGTTCCGCAGTTATTATCCTGACAAGAACGGGATTTTGCTGTCGCCGTTTTTGCGCCGGTCGCGGCTCGAAAATTTCAGGGGGGTTTATATCAGGTTTGAGGGGAATCGCGATGAAGTGGTGGGATTTGTCGGAAATCGGTTAAAAAGGTCTGAAGAAGTAAAGAAGGAAGATTAATAATGCCCAGTATTTTCGGAAGCGGTTCTGATGCCGATGATTCAAATAAACAGCCGATACCGGAAGATGAAGACAGGGTAATGGAAAAGACCGCCAAATGGGTGGTTCGAAGGCGGATGTCGGTTCCCGCGATATTGTTTCTGGAATCCATTAAGCCGCTCAATTATATCGGATCGCAGGCACTGGTTTTTTTTGAGCCGATAGTACAGACTATATTTTCTATCGGGGATTATGATACATTTCGTTCGGCCATGGAACGTCGGGAGAATGTCGAAAACCTGTTGAGAAAAATAGAAAAGTATGACGCCATTTTGTATGACTGGGAGAAACGGTTGAGGAAGTTCGAGCGCCAGGAGAAGAAAAAGTGGAAATGGTATCAAAGGTATTTAAAGATATCGCGCCCGAAAATCGATTATCCGGAGGATCTCGCTTTTCCTGAAGAACTCAAGCCGGATAAGAAGGACAAGAAATCTTTCTGGGGCTGGGGCAAATAGCCCCTGTTTCTTTGTCAGATCATCTATTTAGGTACATCCCATACAATAATCAAAATCTTTCGCGGTCGCAGCAGTAGGAGTCGATAACTTCAAATGAGATTTCGGCATCCGGCGAAACATTGTACTCGAGAAGCATCCATCCGTACTGTTCGTTGTCAGTAAAATCGGCGAAGACGCGGTTGGGGCCGAGTATCTTGATATTCTCCCGATCAAATATATGCATTCGGGTTCCGGTCGTGCTTTGATAGGGTATAATTCCGTAATTAAAATATAATGAATCTTTGAAGTGCTGTTCCGGTTCACGGATATCGTTCTGGAGAAATATTTTACGGATTTCTCTCGGCAACAGTGTAATTCCTTTTACATCCGTTGTATTTACCTTACGTTCAAGGCGGCGTATACGGGAGTTTAGTTTGCTGGTCTCGTCTTCGAGCTGCTGTTTGCATTCGTCGAGTTCAATAGAGCAATATGTGAGATTATGATCATAAGCAATGATATCCTGTCTGAGGTAGAAGATATAAATAAGCATGACCAGGCTAATGAGGAAGAGGGCACCGCTCAGGACGATCCATATCATTTTTTCTCGCAGGACAGGTTTATCGGGCGTATTTTGTTCGGGATTTTCCCGGTCGTGGTTTTTCTTTTTATTGCTCATAAAAAACCTCGCTATTTGTTCATGAAGGGAAGGAATGACATAAAGTCGCAATGATGAACAATATAGGCCTCGGGAGTGCGTTTGACCATGTCACCTTCGCCGGCGTGGGCGGCGATAATATGCAGGACCTGTTCCGGCACGCCGCACTGCATGGCGAGACCAAGGCCTGAGAAAGGATGACGGACATGGCGACCGTAGTCACTGACAACCGCTTTACCATCGACTTTATCGTACTCGAGTAATTTGCCGACATCGGCCAGAATAGCCCCGGCGATAACGGTATCCATGTCGATGGGGAGATCGTCTTTGAAAAAATCTTTCATGATCTGTCCGCACTGACGTGACATATGGACAACAGCCCGTTTATGGGCCATGAAGGTCACTTTGCAGTCTTTGACTTTGAGAGTGAACGGAATTTGGTCGAGATCTTCGGCGGTGAGTTTGGAAAGCTCGAGGGCTTTGGCCCAGGTTTCGGCGGTTTGTTTGCGCAGGGATTCGTTTTCGATCCATTCCAGTTCGGGCCACAGTTTTTTGGCTTTATCCATCATCTGCTGTTTCTCCTTATCGGTTTATCTATTTTGGCAACAATAAATTGAACAATTTGGGAATTGTCAACCGTCAAAGCGGTTAGAAATTAAATATTGACAAAAGTACTCGAGATGGTGTATATATTTATAACAAACGATACGGTGCTGTCCACAGGGGACGGTTAAAAGGAAAGGCGGTTGAAGGCCGCCGCAGCCCCGCTACTGTATCGGCTACTTCTGAAGGCATGATATGCCACTGGTTAATGGATTGACCGGGAAGGCGCTTTCGGAGGGTTTGAAGCCGGAGCCAGGAAGCCTGCCGTATTAGAATCGCATTTAGTTGCCGTCAGCGCGGGCTGACAGGAACTTATCCAAAAGCCGCGCCGTCGGTGACCCGAAGGTATCATGAAGCGGCATATTTTTTTGGGTCACCTGAAATTAACAGCAATAGTTGTTTTTTGCTTTGTCATTACGACCTCCATATTCGGAAGGACCAATATAAGTCTCACCGGAAAAGTGCTCGACAGTGAAACCGGTGCGCCGGTTACCGATGCCCGTGTACGGGTTTTAAACAGCAGTTACGAGATTATGTCCGGTTCGGATGGCGAGTATTATTTTGATCATTTGCCTCCGGGGGAGTACAGGATATCTGGCAAAGCTCCGGGTTATGAGGACAGCAGGAATATCAGGATTGACATTAAAGAGGATGTAACGGTTCGAAAGAATATTTATCTGGAAAGAAAGGTTTATTATCTCGGCAAGATCATGGTGCGCGACAGCCGGAAAGAGGTTTCGGTAAACAACTCGGAGGTGATCTTTCGGGAGGATATCGAAAAATCGGGGGCGAGGGATTTATCGGAGCTATTGGATGATGTCACCGGATTGATAGTTCAGAAGAGCGGTTCGGACGGACCAGCCAGGGTGAAAATACGGGGTAGTTCTTCGGACCAGGTGCTGGTACTTGTGGACGGCAACAAGATTAATCCATCGGGGAGCGGAGCGGCTGATATGAACTCGATACCGCTTTCGATGGTGCAGGAGGTGGAGGTTTACAAGGGCGGAATGTCGGCGGAGTTCGGGCCGGATGCATTGGGCGGGGTGATTAATATAATTACCCGGAAAAGTAATTTTGCCGAGAAGCTGTCGGTTGAAAATGAAGGGATTATGGGGAGCTGGGGTCAGAGGAAGTATAATATTGCAATGTCGGACTTGCTGTCCTCGGAGAAGTTTACGTCAAGATTCGGTTACAGTTTTGGGCAGACTGACGGTGATTTTGATTATGTGTATGTCCAGCAGCCGGCCTTGAAGGTATATGAAGGAACCAGGCGAAATAACCATTTTAGGGAATACAATTATTTCGGGACCGGTAGTTTCAGGCTCAATCGGAGCATTGAGCTGAATTTCACGGGCCAGATTTATGATTCGGAACGAGGGCTGCCGGGCCCGGTTTCACAGCCGACACTTTTTGCCCACGCACAAGACAGGCGACGGCTTTTGAATATAACATTGAGCAATAATAAGGGGAGAGATAATCAAACGCGTCTTGATGCCGGTTTTTCCAGATTCGAGCAGGAGTTCGCCGACGATAGTACGGCGTTTAATTATCACGGGAAATATTTGAATGACATTTTTACCTCGCGGATTTCGCAGAATATCTCGCCGTTTAAGAATAACAATATCAAAGCAGGGACAGAATTTAGAAGGGATATCTTGTATCATGATGATATCGCGCGGCCGAATATATCGATGGGGCGAACGGTGCGGGATAATATCGCGGTTTATTTTATTGGTGAGCAATTGATTGAGTTTCGGGATGAGTGGATTGTGGAAAGTATGGTATTAAGAGGGGCGATAAGATATGATCATACCAGTACGAACAAAGACTCGACCTCATTTATGGATACGACAACGTCGAACCGGGTAGATTATTTTTCGCCCAATATCGGGGTGTCGATTACGGCGGGTGACAGGATAAATGCAGTTTTCCGGGCGAATTACGGGAAGTCATTCCGGCTGCCGTCGATCAACGCGCTGTTCTGGAAAGGTGATGTCAGGGCACACGGGAATCCAGGTTTGAAGCCGGAACGTTCGGAACATTCGGAGGCCGGGATAGAGGTTGGCGGAGATTTTGACTGGATCAGGTTCTCAGCAGGGGTGACGTATTTTCATTCGTCGGTGAAAGACCTGATAATATGGGCTCCTCGGAGCGGGGTCTGGCAGCCGGTCAATGAAGAGCGGGCGCTTATATCGGGGCATGAAGATTTTGTTGAAGTTGAGTTATTTGGTGATCGGGTTAGATTAAAATATCAGAATACGATAACCAATGGGATTAATAAGTCGGATGATCATACCGTAAACGGGAAGGCGCTGGTTTTTTATCCGCATTATACGACAGGTTTTACGGCGGGATTGAAGCTTGGAGCGTTTCGGGCGGAATATAATGTGCGCCTCGTGGATCTGGCTTATACTCTCAGGTCGAATAACAAGTGGTACAGCGGATACCGGGTTGATGATCTTAATATTGGATTTAATTTTAACTTGAGCCGTTACTGGCAGGTGGATCTGAGTTACCGGGCGGGGAATCTATGGGATGAGGAGTATGTGCTGATGACACACTATCCGATGAGCGGGAGAGAACATTCGGCTGCGGTCAAAATCACTTATGGAATTAAAGATTAGGGTAATTTTTAAGAAAAAGGAAATAATATGGTCACCGGGAAAATTCTGGCTCGGGCGATAATAATTGTATTTTTGTCAAGCGGTGTGATTATATGGGGGGCGGAGCCGACGGCATATGTATTGAATACCAATGGGGAGTCGCTTTCGAAGATAAGTCTCGAGACGGGCGTATTCGAGAATGATATTTTGACGATCGGGTCGGATGTTTTTTCGTATCCCAATCAGCTATACATAAGGGATACGCTTATGTTCGCGGTGGCTTCGGGGACGAGTGAAATCCAGTTGATAAATCTCAATACCGAGAATATTATTGATTTGATTGATGTTGGTGCCGGCAGTAATCCGTACTGGCTGGATATTTATGACGGGCAGTATTTATATGTAACCAAAATGCTGACCAACAGCATTGCCAAAGTGGACTATATTGATGGTACGATAGTCGCGGAGGAGACGATTGGGAAATCACCGTCGGGGGTGAAAATTATAGGGGATGAAGTTTTTGCGGCCTGCAGCGGATTCGATTTCGGGACATATATGTATGATCCGGGAATGGTATATGTTTATGATATTGTCGGTGATACAATTAAAGATTCTATTTCGGTGGCCTTAAATCCGCAGTATATGGCACTCGACGGAGAAAACCGTCTGCATGTTGTCTGTACCGGGGATTACGGAAGTGTTACCGGGCGTGTTTATATTATTGATCCATCGATTCACAGCGTTGTCGATTCGGTGCTGGTTGGGGGGACACCGGGACAGATTGCTATCGGTCCGGACGGGGTCGCTTATATTGCGGCGGCCGGCTGGTCGCAGGATGGATATGTATATTCGTACGATGCATTGACCGGTGAGATTTACCATGACAGCAATAACCCTATAACGGTCGATCTCAACTGCATAACGGTGAATGCTTTTCAAGACAGTATGATCTATAGCGGTTCGTTTACCAATTTTGTCAATGTGATCGATTCATCCGGTACATATTTTGACAGTTATGCGGTCGGGGATGGTCCGATCGATGTGGCATTCAATTATAAGCCCGGTGATGTCAACGGCGATTTTGAAGTGAATCTTCTTGATGTTACTTATAAAATAAACTGGCTTTACAAAGACAGTTATCCGCCGGTATGGCCGAAATGGCGGGCAAATGTGAATGCCGATGGAGGATACAATCTTCTGGATATTACATATCTAATAAATTACCTGTATAAAGAGGGTTCGAGGCCGGTACAAGGGCCGGATTGGGTGAATTAGCGATCGGTCAATTATTTTATGTATCAATAATGCAGAATAAACTGGAGTTGTCGATTTCTTTAATTTGGCAATCCAAATTGAATTCTGCGGCCAGGGAGCGAAATTCAATGGGTGAGATGGTGTTGGCCTTGAAACCATCGCGGCAAATGATGATACCATCACTTGTTTTTTCGTAATCGATTTCGCCGAGAAGGCCATGCTGCGACTGCAGTTCAAACCAGTGCAGACGATCATTCCAGAAATTTTCGGAATAGGTGGAAAGAAGAATTTTACCGCCGGATTTCGTGATGCGCAAAGCTTCTTTTAGCAAATTAAATTTGTCAACTTTGAAAGCCGAAAGACCGTTCTGGATGCAGATTGTTAAATGGAATGAGTTGTCGGCGACGGCAAGGTCAGCGGCATTCATTGTCGCAAGCAGAAGATTGGGATAGGCTGATAATTCTTCCTGAGCGAGTTTGAGGCTAAGAAGAGAATTATCGATGCCCATGCACAGTTTGGCTTTCTGGCAAAGGGGCGGGAGGACTCTGCCATAGCCGCAGCCCAATTCGATGACCCGGTCTTCATGATTGATATTTAATCGGACGAACTCGATTTCAGAGTCAAAGTATTGCTGTATGCGTGGTGGTGCGATTTCATAGCGGCGGCGCAGTTTTTCTGCCGATAATTTTTCAGCGTAATATTTATCCATAAAAAATCCCGATAATTTAATATATCACCGGGATATTTCAATCGCCACAAATCTTTTAAAAGATCTATTTGGCAGACCAAAGCCCGATCTGGTTGCCTTCAACATCTTTAAAGAAGGAGTAAAAGCCCATTTCGGGAGCGATCTCGGTTTTCTTGGTGATAACTTCGCCACCTGCGGATTTGATTTTTTCAAGGGTGGCTTCCATATTCTCAACTTCGATATAGAAGGTTATACCAGGTTTTGCCGAGATTTCGGCCTGTTTGTTGAAACCGCCTCCCGGGCCGTTGGGGGTTTTAAAGATTGTGTAATCCATTTCGGGCATGTGGTTGATTTCCCATCCAAAAACATCGGAATAGAATTTGGCAATCTTTTCAAGGTCATTTGCCGGGATTTCGGTGTGTGCAATACCATGCATTATCGGCGTTCCTTTCACATTTAATATAGGACTAAATAGGTATAGTTTGCAATTATTATAGAAGACGCAAATTTGCCTCATTTGGTTTCATTTTTTTAAGTGGGATTAAAATAGGGTAATTAATTTTATTGGCAATCACATATTAAAGAGGAGGGCCAAAGCCCTCCTTTTCATTGGGATAATATATAGTCTAACTAGTTTTAGACATCGAGGTTACGGACATATTTGGCGTTTTCCTGAATGAATTCGCGCCGCGGCTCGACATTGTCGCCCATGAGGGTAGAGAAAAGTCTGTCGGCCTGTTTGGCATCTTCCATTGTCACTTTCAAAAGAGTTCTGGTATCGGGATCCATAGTAGTCCGCCAGAGCTGGTCGGGATTCATTTCACCCAGACCTTTATACCGTTGTACGGAAATTCCTTCTTTGCCGAACTGGTTTATTATCTGATCGCGTTCTTCATCCGAGAAGGCATATTGCTCTTTTTTGCCTTTGGCAATCCGGTAAAGCGGCGGCTGGGCAATGAAAATGAAACCCTTTTCAATCAGTTGCTTCATGTAACGGAAGAAGAAGGTAAGAATAAGAGTTCGGATATGGGCTCCGTCGATATCGGCGTCAGTCATGATAATGACTTTGTGGTATCGAAGGGAGCTGAGATCGAAATCCTCATTACCGATTCCTGTCCCGAGGGCTGTAATCATGGTTCGGATTTCTTCATTGGACAGAATACGATCCATTCTGGCCTTCTCCACATTCAGGATTTTGCCTCGGAGAGGAAGAATTGCCTGGAATTTTCGGTCACGTCCCTGTTTTGCGGATCCTCCGGCCGAGTCGCCCTCGACGATGTATATTTCACAGGAGGCGGGGTCGGTCATGGAGCAGTCGGCCAGTTTGCCCGGCAGAGAGGCATGGTCGAGTGCGGATTTACGCCTTGTCAGTTCTTTGGCTTTGCGTGCGGCTTCACGGGAGCGGGCGGCGGAGATGACCTTTTCGGCTATTTTCTTTCCGACCGGCGGATTTTCGTCGAAAAAGGCACCAAGAATTTCATTGGTGACCGATTCGACAATACCGCGGACTTCGGAGTTACCCAATTTGGTTTTGGTTTGACCTTCGAATTGGGGATTGGGGACTTTTACTGAGATAATTGCGGTCAGCCCTTCGCGAGAGTCATCGCCCAGAACTGTCGTTCCGTTTTTGCCGTTCTTACCTTTAATCAGGTTATTTTTGGTGATGTAATTATTGATGGTACGGGTGAGAGCGGTACGGAATCCGGTCAGATGCGAACCGCCTTCGATGGTGTTTATGTTATTGACGTAGGTGTACAGGTTTTCGACGTAACTATCGTTGTACTGGATGGCGATTTCAACATCGACACCATCTCTTTCCTTCTGGAAATATATCGGCCGCTTATAAAGGACATTCTTATTTTCGTTGAGATATTCGACGAATGAAGCGATACCGCCCTTGAAGATAAACTCATCTTTGCGGTCTTTTCGGTGGTCAATCAGGGTAATTTTCAATCCCTTGTTCAAGAAGGCCAGTTCGCGAAGGCGGTTGGCGAGGAGTTCGTATCGGAATTTAATTTCCCCGAAGATTTCAGTATCGGCGAGGAAGCAGGTTTTGGTTCCGGTCTGTTTTCGTGTGCCGATCTGTTTGACTTTTGATTTGGCGATGCCGCGCTGGTATTCCTGCCGATGAACGTTACCGTCGCGGCTGACCTCGACCCAGCACCATTCGGAGAGGGCGTTAACAACCGAGACACCGACGCCGTGGAGGCCGCCGGAAACCTTGTATGACTGGTGGTCGAATTTTCCTCCGGCATGAAGCATGGTCATGACGACTTCGAGGGCCGATTTTTTCTGGCTGGGGTGCATGTCGGTCGGAATACCGCGCCCATTATCGGTAACGGTTATTGATTCATCTTTGCCGATCTCGACTTTTATGCTATTGCAATAGCCGGACATGGCTTCGTCGATTGAGTTATCGACAACCTCATAGACGAGGTGGTGCAGTCCGCGCTGTCCGACATCGCCAATATACATGGCCGGACGCCGGCGAACAGCCTCGAGTCCCTTTAGAACCTGAATGGTCTGGGCGCTGTAGCTGTCTTTATTTTCTTTTACAGTTTTGCCTTTTTTGGTTTTCTCTTCTTCTTCTATGGTCATAATATCTTCTTTCATTCTCTATCAGTATCCTTTCCTCTCGCGACTGATAAAATGGATTTTTTTAACCGCTTTGCCGCCGGGCAGGCTGTGGATTTTATCGAGGAAGTCGTCGACCATCATGGAGTATTCCTGTCTGTATCCGGCATCTTCGACGACGACGAGGATTGTATCCTCGGAGAATCGTACGGCCCTGGAGTGCCTTGCAATTTGATCGCCGACAATTTCCGGCCATTTGTTCACAGCGCGCCATCCAGCAACTTTGTGGGATAATCCGAAGGCAGCCAGCAGGCGTTCCACAAGCGGTCCCAGGTGAGCGGTGTCCCCCTTTTGGGCGTCATTATTATAACTTGCCATAACACTGTAAAATAGCAAATTTTTAATGCTATAGCAAGGGAAAACTAATAAGCTATCTTTATATTAAACAATAATTTATGAGAAAAGTTCGATATTTTTAGTGGTCTTTTTTACCAGTTTTTTTCAACCGATTTCAGTCTGGTTTTTTTGGGGTGTTTGGGGCTTGGAATAAAGAAATCGGGGCCTTCACGGCGCATTAACCGGACAGTTAAATCCTGGCAGGCCTGGCACCGTCGAATTGAATTATAATGTTCTTTTTTGATGAGTCTTTTACGGCGGTGTTCGGGCGCGAATACCTGCTGATCGATTATACGGTAACCTTTTGAGGGATCGTTTTCATCGAGCCATTCAACGCCGGCGATAATTTTTCGAGTTTCGGGATCATAGACAGTCGCGCCCGGGCATTCGATAAACATCTTGTCGTCTTCGAGGACTTCGTCATCTTTGAAGGGGCTTTCTATTTCGCTGATATCGGAATCGTCGATGGGATGGCGTTCGATATCTTTTTCAATATTATTTTCTTTTTGGTCGGAATGGGTTCTTTTAGACATGGCGAATTATCCTTTGATTATCAGTATGATTGAAAAGAAAGCCACCGTAACCGGGAGAATGAATATGAAAGAGAAAGGAAGAAAATAGGTTGCGATAAAGGTTGTAGCGACAGAGGGTACGGCGACATAGCGGACGACATCGAATGACATTTTGACCAGTTTCGACAGAATGAGTCCGAGCATGGCGGCGATCAGGATTCCTGCAGCGATCAGACCGGGGGTTCCGAAGGTATCCTCGATATAGCTTCGGGCGGATGTCAGCGGTTCGTTGAATTGGCTGAAATCTCCCAGATTGGTCAGCGCAGTTTGAATAAGTTCGTTCATTTTCCTCCCCACAGGCGCATATTTTTAGAAGTCTTCAATCGGCTCAATGGTGAGTGAAGACTCGCCAACGCGGCTGAGGCCGGTCATTCTCTGAGTCAGGAAATTTTGGGATGATATCCAGTTATGCGAGATATTCAAAACTTCCTCGTACTCAACATCCGATACCCAATCCATGACGACGCTGTCAATTTCGCGACCATCAACGGTCAGGTTTTCCATTGTAAGCGTGAATTTGACCTGCATATCAAGCCGTCCTTTCGAAGTTTTGTGTTTCCGAACGAAATGATTTGCAAGCGTGGTGCCGGAGTGGGGCGGCACAGGGCCTTGGTTGTTAAGTTGTTGTGGTATAAGGACATTAATATGAAAATGTGCAATTTTGGGGCAGGGGTGAAGTGAGTCGGGGGTTTCAATTTGTTTTTATATATGGGGAGCAGGCCATATTTAATGGGATGTAAAAAACCCCGGTCCATACTAATGGGCCGGGGCACTCAGTATTGCGAATAACACCAAGTTGCCTGCCGGATGACAGGCCTGTTCATCGAAGCAGGCTGTCGCTCCCCCCCTCAAAATCGACAGTTCGATCAGTCCGTTGGTCGAATGCTACAGGGCTTTTTCGCCATTGACCAAGGTCATTACGATCTGTCTTGTCTATGGGGAGACTGACAGGTATCCGAAATCGGGCGGGAGCGTTAGTTTCGCCCCAATCGGATACGGGTCATACACCCATAGGCATTCCTCCTTTATTGTTTACAGTTTTAGTTCGGGCGGCTAAAATGTGAGGAGGGATCTTTAATGATTTTCTGCCACAACCGGTTTATGCGGTCTTTGGGCACACGAAAGGTGCAATTAGCCAAATGATGGTGAGGTTTTCGGTCTGTGAGGTTAAATGCTTTTTGTAAGGGCCTCCCAGAGATGAGGCATAAATGTATGAAAACCGGTGTGGTCCGGTTTGACCCTTTTCTAAGATAAAAATATCCTCGATTTGCGGTATGGTCAAGGTATTTTTATGGCGTCGCAGAAATTGCACTTTGAGATTGAAATATGGGGAGGATTCATTTATTGTCTGGTAAGGCATGAGCTTAGAGAATTGAATAGTGGGGTTTTATGTATGAAGAATTAAAAGGAATAAACAAAAAGCCGAAGCCATATGAATTTTATACGGCGGAAGTATTATGGAATGACCAGCATACATCGGCCAAAATGCTGGAATATCATCTAAACCAGGAAAGTGTTCTGGCTTCGCGACGCGAGGAATTTATCGAGAGATCGGTTAGATGGATGGTTGATAAATTTAAGATCAGAGAAAGTACTAAAATTGCTGATTTTGGATGCGGGCCGGGTTTGTATGCGTGGCGTTTGGCGGAAGCGGGGGCGGATGTTACCGGGATTGATATTTCGGGAAGGTCAATTGATTACGCCAAGAAAGAAGCTGAAAAGAAGGGATTGGATATCGAATATGTACAACAGAATTATCTGGAATATGAAAGTGATAGAAAATTCGATTTGATACTGATGATCTATTGTGATTTGTGTCCGCTCAGTCCGGAGCAAAGGCAGGTTATGCTGAGTAAGTACACGGAATTACTCAAAGATGACGGCCGGATTGTATTGGATGTGTTCACTATAAAGGCATTTAATAACAGGGAAGAATTTGCGGTTTATGATCATCTGCTGTTAAATGGTTTTTGGTCGTCTGAAGATTATTATGGTTTTCTCAATACTTTTAAATATGAGAATGAAAAAGTGGTGGTTGATAAGTATACGATAATAGAGAAGAATCGCTCGCGGGAAGTTTATAACTGGCTGAAATATTTCAGCCGAGAATCGATAGCCAAAGAGTTCGGAAACAGCGGGCTTGTGGTGGAAGAATATTATGCCGATGTAGCGGGGTCGCCATTCGATGAAAATGCCGAAGAAATGGCAGTGGTCGCGAGGAAAAAGTAAGAGCCTGAATTGGTTTTACCGGCGGTTTAACGGTTCCATTTGCAAATTTTTGCTTTATTGGCATTTTATTCGCCCTTCAATAATGAATTGACAGAATTCAAGTTTTCCTTAAATTATAATTAGCGATGGAAAATCGGTCTTGCCGGATGGACTATGGAGATTCCTTAGTAGATTGTCCTGTCGTTGTATCCTGATCGAATATTATAAGTTACAAAATAGATAAAATTCGGGAGTATGTTATGAGCAGGGTCAGCCCATTTTCGATGCTGTTGGCGGCGGTTATAGTGATACTGCCTTTGATGTCTTATTCGCAGCTGACAACGGTCGGACCGGTACCTCCGCCGGGAACCGATCGGGGATTTTTAGGTGTTACCAAAGCACAGGTCACTATACCGAATGTTCCGGCTTATATATGGCATCACGGCTGTGGACCGACAGCTACGGGCATGCTTATCGGTTACTGGGATCTGGAGTATCCATTTTTGGTGGATGGGGATGCCACATATCAGAGTGACGGAGTAAACAGGATGATTGCGGATGACAACGGTTCATCGGATTGTTTCGATGATTACTGGGATCATTACCGGGATTATTCATGTCCGCTCGATAACGGCAGTAATCTTATACCGGATGAATCCGAACCGGGCGGTAATCCCCATACGGATAACTGCGTGGCCGATTTTATGAAAACATCGCAGAGCTACTACGGCAATGCATACGGATGGAGTTACTTTTCGGAGGTTGATGATGCGATAATCGAATATATCAATTATATGGCCCCGGGACTGGAAGTATACGCTACCAATCATTATTTCGGTGAGTTTTCATTTCAGGATTATCAAAATGAAATAGACAACGGGCGTCCGGTAGGCACAATTGTCGATACTGACGGTGATGGAAGTACCGATCATTTCGTGACCGGAATCGGCTATGATGCGGATAATAATTATTACGGCATTTATGATACCTGGGATCAGAATGTACACTGGTATGAATGGAGGCAGCTGGGATCGGGTTCTTGGAGTATACTTGGATTTACGACAATGGACTTTGGAGCGGTTACCAAGCCGATACTTATCAATGATTCGTGCGCATTTACAGATTTGGATGACGATGTTTTCGATCCGGGTGATACGGTTGAGATTTATGTCTACATGATAAACTATGGAGTTCCTTCGGACAATGTGGATATTTCGGTGACCTCGAATAACGGCAGTGTAGTTTTTCTAACTCAGGACGTTGATTTGGGGTATATCGACGGATACGGCACGACATTCGACAATGAAACAATACCGCTGGAGTTCGTGGCTCCGGATATTGATCCGCAGCTGGTGACATTTACAATTACGGTCAGCGCTCCCGATTTTGGTGTTAACAGCACATTTGAGCTCGAGAGAGTTTTGGGACGGGCGCAGGCTCTGATTGTCGATGATGACCGCGGTGAAGAGCTGGAATCGGTAATCAGAGATGATTTGTATGATAATCTGGTGTTGTCGCACCACTGGAATAAGGCTGTGCAGGGCATTCCGGCGGGGAGCGATTTGAATGATTATGAAATGGTATTCTGGTATACCGGAGACAGCAGTGATAATTATTTTGAAGCGGCGGATATAGCGGCGATGCAGGATTTCCTTGACGGCGGCGGATGTTTATTTTTGACCGGGCAGGGATTGGCTTCGGAGATTCATGATGAAGATTCGGTCTTCATGCATAATTATCTGCATTGTACTTACGGCGGGTCGATAGTCTACGCCGACCGTCATGTTGGTGTCGACGGTTCGCCGGTGGGGAATTATACCTATTTTTATCTGGGTCCGGGACATTCGCCAGAGATGGCGGAATGTATTATGCCGGTTAACGGCGGTATAGAGGAGTTTTATCCATATTACGACTGGACCATATTTTCCGGAGTAAGCTATCGGAACAGTCAGTATCGGTCGCTTTTCGTGACATGGCGATATGAGACCTTATTGGAAGAGACTACATTGACCTCCCGCCATGTGATAATGAGTAATATTATCAGGTTTTTCACGGAGATAACTTATATCTGTGGTGATGCAAGTGATGACGGCCAGGTAAATCTCCTTGATATTACATATCTAATAAATTACCTGTATAGTGGAGGTTCTCCGCCGGTAGAACCTGAGGCGGCAGATGTCAATAATGACGGCAATATCAACCTGATGGATGTAACCTGGCTTATTCAGTACCTTTATAAAGACGGAGCAGAGCCAGTCTGCAATTGACAGGGCAGGAATTTACGGACAGGCCGGTGCCGGGCCATTTGAATAAAGATAACTTATCAAATAAGTGATATCGAGCAAGTTGATAAGTCCGTCGGCGTTGGCATCTCCGGATTCAATCGGTTCCGGCGAGTCGCCCTGTTTGTATAGATAGCTTACGAGAAATGTGATATCGAGCAGGTTAAACTGACCGTTATCATCGGCATCACCGCATATGTACGCCACATATGAAATATGGAACTGATCCTGAGCGGTTTCACCACAAAGATCGGCTATTTCCAACGTTATATCCCATTCACCGTCATCATCGGGCAAATATCTCCAGAGATTACCGTCAATTGTACCGGGTCCGCTAACCACACTGCAATAATCGGAGTTGCCGTTAATGTCGTCGAAAGAAACCGGGCACTTTATTTCTGCAGGTGAACCGATTACTACATAAGAAGTATCTTCGGGGGCCGTAATATTCGGCGGGTCATTCATATCTATTTTGACGATGAAGTTACTCTGACAGGTATAGAAAAGAGAGTCGGTGCACGAGATTGTAACTTCGATTGAATCGTCGCCTGTCGGTGTATAGCGCCAGTAGCCATCGGTTATTTCTCCCGGTCCCCGAACCAGGCTTGGGCCGGAGAGGATATTATTGTCAGGGTCGCTGCATCCGACCGGCAAGGCGATTTCCTGAGGATCGCACAGGACGATTTGGGTATCAGCGGGGACAATGCATTCGGGAGGCAGATTGCCGATAACTACGGCATGACCAAGGTAGGGGCGCAGGTTTTGTTTGGTGATGGTTATAAGCATGGTATCTCTTTCAGCGGGGGAGATATTGAAAAAGGCATCACCATCTTCATTAGTGTATGCAGTTTCGTAGATATCTTCTTCCAGCCAGAGACAGACCAGAGCACTATCGATACCCTCGCTCAATGAAATATTGACGGCAAATTCCTGGGGAACGGCGAGAATTTCAGACGGGTGCGATACGATATAAAGCTGCTGGGGGGTTTTTGTCCAGATCGGCATGGCCGGATCACCGAGAAGGTTTAGAGTCCATTCGGAATAGGGCCAATCCTGATCGGTATCGGTGATGCTTTTTGTAAAGGCAAGAGCTTCACCGGCGGTATATTTTTGAGCGGCAAAGAGGCCAATCCACCAGTTGAGGTCGAGTTCCGAAGACAGGGATAAAGGATCTCCAACGTAGAACCATCCGCTGCGGGTATTGCCGGTAAATGAAACGGCGCCGTTAGTATCATTTGCCAATATGAAATTCTCGGAAATGGCGTCTTCGTAGTCCATATGATTGGCATGACACCCGAGCGAGTGAATGACACTGTACTGACCGTAATTTGTAAAATAGGGGATATCTCCATTAAAAATGTACCATCCATGATTACGATCCCCCATACCCATGAGGGTGCTGTTGCTGTGGTCGCAGTGATTGATTAAGTTTACGCCGCTGTTGAAAGCTGTGTTGAAATCCTCGAGATGGTTGCTCTGGTCGAGGTCGTATATTTTATTGACATTGAAATATGTCGGCAAATACTGGTCGATTGCATCTTTTAGGTCCGAGCCGCGGGTGGCAGTATAATAGGGCGGGTCATCGGCAGTAGTCAGATCCATCCCGACAAGAATGACATCATTGGAGAAATACTGAGAGGGCGGATTTATTTCGTAGGCGAGGGTTTTATTCACAAAACGATTAACCTCGGTTGCATTATCAGCCGTGATGCGTCCGATGAACACTTCGTACTCCCAATCATCATCATAATCGGCATAGTAGGCATCGGACGGTATTATATCGCTGTCGTAAATGCGGTATTCCATAGGGATGGTGAGATGTTCGCCACCCATCAGGAAAAACATCGAACCCCAGTTTTGATGGGCATCGATGACAAAGTTACGGATTTTTTCCTGGTTATCGCTCCCGGCATAATTGGCATATATCCAATCGATGGTAACAGCCGTGTCGGGCATGCCTTTACGAGTGTGCCATTCGATAAGCGGCTGGTAGTGGGGGGCGAAGGTCGAGGTTGTTATGATAACATGCTCGAATAATCCATCCGGCAGATTTGAGATCTCTTTTTGCATATAAGGCGATGTTCTGGGGGTTATTTCGGACTCGTTTATGACCAGATCATTAAGACGATTTTTATAATTGGCGATCATTTTGGGTGTGGCCTTGGCGGGGAGGTAATCGCCGCATATATAATCTGAAGATCCGGTGATTTCGAAGGTGATCGATTCGACAATTCGGACTTGCCCTGAAAGGGGAGTATATTCGATGGGATAGACAGCAATTTTTGCGAAGCTCTGTCCGGCAAGGTCGGCATGGTGCAGAATCTCAGCGGGGTTTGGAGGCCAGGGTGAATTTGAATAATATATTTCCCTTTTGGGTTCGATAAATTCGATATTTTGTCGGTCGGTAGAAATTGGTATAGGTTTCTGTGCGGGAAATATTTGGTATGTTTGATCCAGTGATTTATAGGTAATGTCGACGATATTTATTTTTTCGGCTTTTAGTCCTTCGGGCAAAGCAACTTTGATGATCTTCTCAGGCAACATGGGGAAACCGGGCTCGTTAATGGCTGATGCATTTTCAAGACGGATGATATCATAGTCGCCGATTTTTTCGAAGTTAAGATTATCGGATGAAAACTCGACTGTATAGGTATCTGCAATGGCGGTGCTGAAGATGAAAATAAAAAGTAAGGCGGTCAGGATAATTGTAAATGATTTATAATTGCCGGGTTGGAAATGTCTTTGAGATGTCATCTGGTCTCCTCAATTTTATGCGGTCGGTAACATGTTGTCCGATAGTGAATTTATCGGAATATTTTCTTAAAAAACAGCGGTATTTTTTCCGGCGGTAGCCCAAAAATCGGATTAGTGAATATATATTGGTCAGTCGAATACAGATACCATTACAACTTGTTTTACCATATAGAATTATAACCATTTTTCGGTTTCTGTCAAGAAAACAATTATGGGCCGATATATTCTATACTTTGGATTTTTTAAAAGCGGAGCCCTATATCGAGGTACCAATTATCGTCGCGATCGCGCGCTTTGCCCCATCCGAGATCAATAGGCCCGATCGGGGTATCGAGAGCAAGGCTGAGGCCCCATCCGTGGCGAAGGTTTTTTAGTTTGATATGGTCGACATTGTTGTAGACCTCGCCGAAATCATAGCGGGTAGTAAGATAGAAATTTAATGGTAATTTAAAGCGAAAGCCGATATTGAAGAGAAGCATTTTCGCGCCGACAAGTTCATCGGTTTCGTAACCGAAAAATGAATAGTGTCCGCCGACATAGAATCGTTCGGAAATGGGGACGCCGTATTTGGCATCGGTGTAGCCGATTTGGATTTTGGGGTGAAAATTAAGGCGGCCCCATGGGAAGTACGATTCCACCGAGCTGTAGAATTTAGTAAATTGTTTTTCGGCGCCGAGGATATCACCGGCGAACTGGACGTAGAAGATGTGCCGTTTACCTTCGGTCGGGAAGGGGATACGGTTGATATTTTCGACGTGGGAGCGGAGGGTTATTTTTCGGAGCTTGGTGATGTCAGTGTTGCTCCCGGGGAAATATTTATCTTTTATTTCCTCGAAGCGCAGTTCCCCGGTGACAGTTCCCAGCCGTGAGATTTGCTGGCCGAGGACGAATTCTATTCCGTAACGATATTCACGCCGCCATGAATCGGTATTGCCGTCGCCGTCGTATATATCCCTTTCCAGAATATTGTAGAAGCCGTGGATTTTGTAGGTAAGATAGGTCGATAAAAATCTATCGGCTTTAAGCCAGGCGTAGTATTTCTGGCGGCCTTCGCCATACTGGCCGTGGAGGAGAAGAGTTTGCCCGGTACCGAGAAGATTATCGTTTAGGATTTCGAGAAACTGCTCACTGCGGTAATCGTTATGCCAGTGCCATCCGGCCCGAAGCTGCACATATTTTTTTTCTTCGGTATTAATGTGGATAATAGCGCCGTGCTGACCTTTGGAGATGTTGAGGACGACTCTTCGGAAAAGATCGGTAGCATAGATATTTCTTATTCCGCGTGCAGCAAGCCGGGAGTTAAACGGTTTACCTTCATCTAATGGGAAATTTGATTTGATAAGCCAGTCTTTAGTTTTTCTATTTCCGGTTATGTTGATTTTTTCGACGATGGCTTCATCGATTACAATAATCAATGAATCATGGTCAGGTATAAATTCTAATGAACGGAGGTGGGCAAGGTCGTAATTTTTCGCATTATAGATAGAGCGAAGGCTGTCATTGAATGAAACAATATCTTCCGCCGTAAGGTCACGGCCGTTTATTTTTAAAATTTTAATTATGGTTGAATCTTCAATGACAGTATTGCCGCGGATGGCGTATTTCAGCTTTCTGAGAAAAGGCCGGGGAATCATGCTTATTTCGATTCTGACCGATTTTTTCCCGTCGATTTTTTCATTGAGTTCAATAGTATTGATGGAAATATAAAGAAGGTCCAATTGTCTGTACAATTGCCCGGCCAGTTCATTGATGTTTTGCCTGATGGTTATATTGCCGGTCTGTAATTGAAAGCCTGCTGTATCGAAGTTATCGGGGACATTTTGAAATTCTATTTCAGAGATATATATCGAATCTGTACCGCGGTTGAATTCGAATGCTTCTCTGATTCTTGCGACCGCATCGAGGCCGGCTTTGTATCCTATTTTAATGATCTCTTCGGTTTTTTCGAAATCGGTGTTGTTGTATGGTCTAAGCTCGGGAGAGATGATGATATCGGCATTTTCGATAGAGGCTTTAAGTTTATCCATAGTCATTATTGAGGTGACCTGATTGGCGATGTCGATGGGGTCGGATATTTTGTCTTTTGAAAGAAGATCGCTGGCGGTGTTGACGCCGATGATGAGATCGAGGTTGTTTCCCAGATTGCGGGTAACACTAACCGGGATGGGGTCGACAATGCCGCCATCCATAAGGAGCATGGAATCTCTATCGACGCCGGTAAAGGCGAGGGGGAAGGCCATTGTGGCGCGCATGGCATCGGCAAGATTGCCGCTTGTAAGAACGACTTTATCGCCGGAAACGATATCGGTGGTTACGGCGGCAAAGGGGATTTTCAGGCTTTTGAAATTGCCTTCGGAGAAGTAATTGGCTTTCAAGGTCAGACCGGATAAAAAGTCGGACAGTTTTTGCCCGGCGGTGATGGCACGGGGGATATATGGTTCGAGTCCGTCGAATCTGACAGATATCAGGTATCGTTCTTTTTCCGGCCGTTGGGTGAGGTGCATGGCGGTTCGGGAAGGACGATCGGTAAAGAATTCGAAGAAATCTATTTCGGAAGTGATTTTTTCGAGTTCTTCGGCGGAATAACCGGCAGCGTAGAGGCCCCCAACAATACCCCCGATAGATGTTCCGGCGATAGCGCTGACGATTATTCCCGATTCTTCGAAGGCTTTTAAAATGCCGATCTGGGCAAAGCCCCGAGCGCCACCGCCTGACAGGGCCAGGCCGACCTGGTAGCCGCCATTGGCCGGATAGTAGTGGCTTCCATCCCAGCCGATTTCCACTGTTGTTGTATCAGCCGAGGCTATCGAGAAAAGGGCGATTAAAATTATAAGCGCTATAAGCGATGCAGTTTTCACTTGCTAATCCCGGATAGTCTTTCGTTTAATGCATAATTATACGTGATATATGAAAATGCAAGGACTATCAGAGGGTCCGACCAAAAATGAAATAAAAGCTTTGAAGAGCTTGCTCACCAAAAAGGGTCGGACCGACCAGGGACGGTTTTCTGCCGAGGGAGTTCGGCTGCTGGAGGAGTCTATCCATCACGGCTGGTATCCCGAAAGTGTGTATTGTGTTGAAGAGGGGCTTCATGAGAGGGCTTTGAAGCTTCTCGATGAGTATCGAAAACTCAAAATTTCTGTCAAGCCGGTATCGGAAAAAATATTTCAACAGATAACCGACACGGAAACAAGCCAGGGCGTACTGGGAGTTTTTGGGATGAATAAATACGCCGGTATAGAATTTTCGCATATGAAGTATAAAAATTATCTTCTACTGGACAACCTTGCTGATCCGGGAAATGTGGGGACATTGATTCGTTCAGCTTTGGCATTCAAGTTCGATATGGTTTTGCTGGGGCCAAAATCTGTTGAGGCATTTAATCCGAAAGTTGTTCGGTCGACGGCAGGTGCATTTTTCGGGATTCCTGTTATCGAAGTGGATTATTACCAGATAACCAGATTGAAAAAAGGGCGCCAAATTCCTTATGTTGCGGCCCATCTGGAAGGTGTAACTGTAAGCGAGGGAATAAATTCGATAAAAGGTAAAGGTGGTGTTGTGTTAGCTGTGGGAGCTGAGGCTTTCGGGGTTGGCAAGAGAATCAAGAATCTTACCGATATAAGAATTAGGATTGACCACAGCGGGAAAGTGGAATCTTTGAACGCTGCTGTGGCCGGCTCAATATTGATGAACGAGATTTACAGGGGGATAATATCCACATCCCGATGAGACTGAAGATTTGCGCATATCTGATTTTTATCTTTGTCATATATGCAGTGGGGGGCATATACGGCGATGATGTTTCACTTTACCAGCGGACCCGGTTTTCTACCGAACCCGAGATTTTGAATCTTACGCCGGGCGAAGGTAAGATGGTGGTGGTTCGGGCGATTTCAAATCTATCGGGAAATCTATATATAAGCTCGACATCGGGTGAAACGGCCGAGTTCGAATACCGCAAGGTAATCAGGGCACCTGATTCGGCGATTGCGGCAGGGTATGCTTCGCTCATTGAAGTCGAAATGAAACAGACACCCGACGGTTTGAAACTTCAGTTGAAATCACCCAATCCGGCGCCTTGGGAAAATAATTATCATATTGGCGAGATTGAGGGGGAATTGAAAATCCCGGAATTGAGCAATCTCGATATAGATGCGGGTTATTTCGATATTGTTATAGAGGGTCCTTTCAGAAGCCTTCGGAACAGGTCTTCATTCGGAAAACTGGATATACATGATATAACCGAGAGACTTGTTCTGGACGGTTATAACCGCCAGATCAGGCTGCGCGATATAAAAGGGGATATCTCGATCTCGACCAACAATTCAGATATAATTATAACCGATATGGAATCTGTCGGGCGCCCGATACGAATAAGGAACGAAAGCGGGGATATAAGGATAAACGGCTCTTATGGTTCGTTCGACATACGAAACGGCTATGGGACTCTGAGAATGAAAGATATTATGCTTGACGGCAGTGTCAGTAAAATTGTCGGGGCTCATTGTCCGATGTCACTGGAGATTATCGATATGGACGGGGGGACACTGGAGATTGATAATACTTATGAGAATATTTTTATGATGGTCCCCGATGACGTATCATCGAGGCTCATTCTGGAGACAGAATTGGGCGGGGAGATGCATGTTAATGAAATGCCGGTAAGAAGCGAACTGGTTCGCCCGGATCGACTACAATTGATTTCCGGCAATGGCGAAGCGCGAATAATTGTCGATGTAAAGGGTGGAGGAAATATAAATATAACGGGGTGGCAACCTTGATAATTTTTGGACAGACAAGCAAGAGAATAGTTTTAATATTTTTATCAATATTTTTGGCGGCAGTACCAATATTCGGTCAAGTATTTGAGCTGCCCGAGGGTGTTTATTATCATCGGATGGGCTCAACTCTGAACGGACCCGAAGCGGCGTGGATAAACCCTGCCGGTCTGGCGCTATATAATCCACCGGGCGGTCAGTATATCTCGGAGTTCAGCGACAACAAGTTGAATAACAACTGGGGGCTGACCCTGACCGGAGACGGGGTGGGAATAAGCTATCGGAAATTAATTGATTTTCTGGGTGATGATTACGAGGAGTATATTTTCAGCGGGGCTTTGAAACTAGGTGACGGTTTTGGTGTGGGCATGTCATATCTTGTAATTCACAAAGGTCCTGAAGCGTATAAAAAGCGGCATATGTGGAATCTCGGTATCATCCTTAGAAAAGCCAGAAGATTTTCTTACTCGGCTTATTTCGAGAATTTGAACCGTAAAGAATTTAACGGCGAAAAGACCGATATTTTACAGGTTTATACCGGGACATATCGGCCATTTGAAATGCCGCTCTGGTTTTCTCTGGAAATGAGCTTAACATCCGATGGAGGTTTTTCGGAGGCAAAATATCTTTACGGGATCGATTATAAACCGGCACCGGGTATATCGGTTTATGGAGTCTACCGCGATAATGACGGTTTCGAAATTGGAGTGCGGCTTAATCTGAATAAATATTTTGTGGGCGGACAAACCCGTTTCGATTATCATTCTGATCATATACGGACACCCTTAATCTTCGGATATTCATCTCAGCCGCAATCGAGTATACTTCCGCCACCGGATAAAAAATAAAATTTCTCCGGTTGGTCTTCCGGATTTGAAACATTGCAGAATCCAATTTCGTTTATAATCCAGGCTCGTTATATCGATAGGAGTTGCCATTGCCGAGCCTTTTTTGTATTTTTGGTGTAATATGAAGCATAGCTTATTATTGTCACTCGCAACATTTGTAATCATTCTGGGGTTCGGTCTATCTGTTTTCGGTGCCGATGAAGTCTGGCGTACAGAATTAAAAAACGGAATAGATGTATTGGCATTTGAAGACCACTCGTCTCCACTGGCATCTTTCTGGGTTTTTTATCATGTCGGCATAAAAAATGAAGAGTATGGTCTTAATGGAATAACCCGTCTTTGCGGGCTTTTGATAGACGAGGGGACGCCCGGGTATTCCAAAGGAGAGCGTTCCCGCATAATTCAGGGATTGGGCGGTACCCAGATGTGGTTTACCGAGCTCGATATCTGCGGATTTTCATCTCAGGTTCCATCGCAGGCTCTCGATACGGTTTTGATGCTTGAAGCGGACCGGATGCAAAATTTAAATTTCAGTTTCGAGAAGATGATGCTTGCCAAAGAGGCGATTCGCAAAGAGCGGCTTCTTCGTGTAGAAAATTCCATTTACGGTCATATCAATGAGGAATTTTTTAATCTTGCTTACAGGGCTCATCCATATGCCAACCCGGTTTACGGCTGGCCGGGTACGATCGATGTTATCACTCTCGATGATATAAAGGATTATTACCGGACATTTTTCCAACCTTCAAACGCCACCCTTGTAGCGGTGGGTGATTTTCAGAAAGACACGCTGAGTGAAAAGATCAAGCAGTATTTCGAGGATATTGTATCCAGTCCGACTCCAATCAAACGCAAGCTGACAGAACCGGATCAGGTTGGGGAGCGGCGGGCTATCCTGGCGGGAGATGCGGGAATTCCCGCTTTCATTCTGGGTTATCATATTCCTCCGGTTATGCATGAAGATGTCCCTATACTTAGAATAATAAACCTGATACTGGTCGACGGCGAGTCATCGCGGCTGCACCAGCGATTGGTCGAAGAGGAGAAAGCGGCGCTTTATGTGGGCGGAGGATTGGCTCAAACCGAGGGTCCGCAAATGTTCTGGGTATATGCTATCATGAATTATGACGTGGCTAATAGTGTCGGTGAAAATATGATGGAAGAGGAACTGAAAAGACTTCGGGAGGAATATGTCAGCGATTTTGAGCTGGAGAAAGCCAAAAACCGGACAGAGCTGAATTATTACCGTTCGGTGCAATCACTGCTCGAGAGGGCGAGACTTATTGGCCAGAATCATATGGTAACCGGCGATTGGAAGAATATGAAAAAGCTTGTGCCCGAGTCAAGGGAAGTAACGAAGGAAGATATCAGGCGGATAGCAAATAAATATTTTAAGCTGGCCAACAGGGTCGTGGTTTATTTGAATCCCAACAGGGGCCGTGATTATGAGGAGCAGTTAGCGGAATGAAGAGAATATTTTACATGTCGCTGGTTTTGTTTTTCATTTTATACGGCGGTTTCTCGGCGAGGGGCCAGGTTGTCCCGGAGTATGAGGAGTATACTCTATCCAATGGGTTCAGGGTGATTTTAGTCGAAGACCACAATCAGCCTTTGATCGATTTCCGTTTTTCTATCATGAGCGGATCGGCGTGCGATTCGGCATCCCATGCCGGACGAGCAGCGCTGACAATCGATATGATGGAAACAAGTACAGAAAATTACACTTCCGAGGAGTTTAACAGGAAGTTGGATTCGAGCGGTGGGAGAATCGAAGGATTGTATTTTCGAGAGACATCGGGATTTTACGGGACATTTTTATCGCGGGATATTGAATTCGCGCTGAATATTTTCGCCGAAATAGTCAAGAATCCAGCTTTTCGGGGAAATGATTTTGAAGATGTCAAAAAAAGAATGGTATCATACAATGTAAGGCAGCGGTCAATTACGGAAAGAATGCTGAAGATTGTATTATTTAACAGTATATACGGCGATCAGGGGTTAGGGCTACCTGTTTCGGGAACACTCGAGGGGCTGGATAATTTGGCGCCCGAGGATATAGTCTCATTCTATAATAATAATTTCAATCCGGATAATGCAGTGATGGTTATCGCAGGTGATATTGATTCCCGAGTGATTAAAAGAATTATCAAGCGAAATTTTTCTGACTGGAAGAAAAAGGGCAGTTGTTCTCCAATTATTGTTAATAGAGTCGAGCAGGACAGCCTGAATATAATAATTATTGATAATCCTACTTTACAGTCGGCAGAGTTCCTGATCGGTGCGCCTGCATTTCCGGCGCAGTCCGAAGAGATTCCGTCGCTTATTATACTGGATTATATTCTTGGAGGCGGTGGGGAGACTTCGCGTTTATACGAAAGTCTGATTCAGGATTATGCGGTGGCGACGAGTGTCAGATCGTGGATCGAATGGTCGCGGCATTATACAATGCAGTTCATTTACGGGGCATCGACCAGCGATATGGCCCCCGATGCCATAAGAAAGACACTCGAAGTTATTGAAAATATGCGACAGCTGAAGATATCTATCAAACAGCTGGAACTTGGCCGGAATTTCTTTACGGGTTATATTCCGGGTCTTTTTGAAAACACTTACAGTACAGTCAGGCATTTTGGTGAACTCGTAAGTTACGGACTTGAACCGACGGTTTATAATGATTTCCTTGATGATTTACAGGAAATATCTCCGGAAAAATTAAGGAATGTTGCCAGGGATATATATGCGCCATCGAATATGACAATTGTTGTTATCGGGCCGGAATATGTATTAAGGCCGGGGTTGTCAGATCTGGGCAAGATTAGGGTTATAAGTACCGGTCGAGAATAGGTTTTATAACGACATATTGAACAGAAAACCCCGGCCAATTCGGCCGGGGTTTTTGTATATATAGAAGTTGACGGTGGCTTTTAGTTTGAATCGTGGGAGGAAGCATAGCCGACATACTGTTGTCTCCATCCGGTGCGATGGAATACCAGAGCTTTCGGAGTTTCCGGAGGCAGCTTGGTCGGGTCATCGAGATCAGTGTCGTATGCCCAGTCTCGAATCGGAGCTTTGTAGTTGGGGCTGCCATATAACCAGTCGCCGGTCGCCTGGACAGAGTTCCAGAGGTTTACCAGTGAACCCTTAAATGTAAATGTCTTCTTGGGAGCGGCGCTCCAGTCTTCGAGGAAACGGGGCAGGTTTTCCAGGCCGCCGTTGTAATCACTGGAGGTGGTTTCGACATTACCTGTCATGACAGAGGCGTTACATTCGGTGTCGGTCGCGACACGGTCGCCGAGGTTACCGGAATATGAGTTGGAGTCGACCCAATTGTTCGACAGGAATGTAACGGCGTCGGCACACAAGGCGACCGGCTGTTTGTTGACATTATTGAAATCACCTTTGACATACATCGGATTTTCAGAAAATACAGACACAGGCTGGCCGACACTTGAACCATTTACAAGCCGGAGACCATTAAATGTGCCGGCTCTTCTGTCGGAGGCATAGACAACACCGTTGGAAGGGAAATAGGTACTGGTTGAGAGTTTTTGCATGTCAACGTCGGTCGAGTATACAGTGTCGTCTTCACGGTGGTCATAGAATTTGTTCTGGGTTACGGTTCCGGATGGAAGCAGGGATGTAACGTCGGTCCATACGGTACCAATTTTTGCAAGGACGGCACCGTTGATGATCTTGAGATCGGCTTTGGTTTCATATGAATCAGGGTTTGCATCGCCGTCAAGATCAACAGTTCTTTCTATCAATTTATGCGGGTCGCCGGTAGAGTTTGCCAGCGGAAGATTAAGATCTTCCTGTCCAAAAGCGGCATCCTGAACGCGGCCGTCCCACCGCGAAGAAGCGGAATCGTACCACCCGGTATTAATCGACTGGAGAAAAGTACCGTCGGCGTTTTTCATGTTCTGATAGTTACCTTCGGTGTCTTTAATCCAGACATCACCATTATCGACACTTCCGGGGCCTTTACGGCCGTGGATAAGGTCTCCGGAGCAGGTTACAAAGCTTTCCATATACAGGTTTGAACCGGCCTGGAGCCAGAGGTTACCGTTGGAGTGGACACGTCCGATAAGGGTCATATCGGGACCGGGGGCTATTTCGAGGTCATTGCCGTAGAATACGGCGAACTGGAATATCGGCACGAGGGCGCATTCAAAGTCCTGTTCCAGCTGAATTTGTGATTCATTAGTCTGGTTGGTACCGGTCGATGTAATTGTATAGGTTTTAATGATGGCATTAAGACCGGCCAGGGTTCCCAGTGTAAGGGGCCTGGTTACGGCGGCACCGTTGTCGACTGTATTGTAGGCGACGACACTGTGGCCGAGCGTTTCACTTCCGGAAGGCATGGTTGTCGGAGGCGCGCCGGTTGATTCGTACTGACTCTGAATAGAAGCGGCGGCAGCTTCGAGTCCGGCTTCGGCGGCGTAGAAGGCGGCCATTTCGCCTGATTCGTTACTGGCGATGGATATTTCATCATCGGCCACCATGAGGGCCGAGATACCAATCATGGTCAGGAGGATCATCATTACCAGGGCGATCATGGTCGCCAGACCATTCTGGTTTTTCATCCGATGGTTGTTATTGAAAAATTTCATGGCTATCACCTTTGAAGAATTAAATTATTCTATACCTGTTAGAAAAAGTTTCTCAGATTAACGCGCGAGGTATATCTCCGCTGTTTGTACGGCTCTGTTGGATGATCCGGGTCCATGCTGTTGGTATGTGCGGTAATAGTGATAAGGACCTCACGAACATCATCAACCAGCGGAGGGACATCGACAATGGAACCGTTTTTCATGCGATATTGTATTTGCAGATCTTCGATATTTTCGGCATATACGTGTCCAACGGTATCCCACGGGAATTGAATCATCAGGTTGGGATGCAGAGTATCGGAATTATCGATATAATATTTCATACGTTCCAGTGAGACAATTATAGCATCCTGGTCATAGGTTTTCGTTAAAGGCCACTTGTTATGCTGGATTTTGGCCGGTGTTTCCTGGACGTGTGAGATTTCAAAAAATTCTCCGCCACCTGAATCGGGGTGGAATATATAGGCCATTTGGCCCTCACTGAAACAAGATACATCATTACCCTTGCAATCCAGTTCTGAAGATGGTTGCGGCATGGGTTTTACAATCGGGGCATTGCAGCCATCCGGGGAATAGTTTATAACTATCGTATCGGGATCGGTGTTGTAAGCCTCGATCGGATCGATACCGAGGGGCAGCTGATTGCCGGCCATACGGATCTGTCGGGTAAGCTCGTCTATGGCGGCCCGGGCATTTTGCTGCATATCGGAAATATCGGTCTGGACATTCCAATTCCGGTGCTGGGTAATATAGACTTCGAAAATGGTCGTGATAACAACGGCGGTCAGGATTAAGGCGACCAGGGCTTCAACCAGAGTATAACCGCCGGAATCTTTTAATTTTGAATTTTTGTATTTCATGGCATCACCTATATACTATCGGATCTGATATAAGCGGTTATGGAGTTTTCGAGTGTATCACCCCGCCGGTTGATCCATGATGCGGTGATATCGACTCGTCTTAAATGACTGGCGGCAGTAGTAATAGTCCAGTCGCGGATGATGTTGCTTACGGTATCAGAACCGGAATTAAAATTCCTATCGGTTCTCAGCTCTTCCAATTTTTCCTGGATCAACTGCGTCGAGGCGGTAGCATTATTAGACCAATCGTTGCCGTCGAGGGCAATCATGGCCATATTAAGAAGCAAGAGTAATGAGAGAGTCAGGATGATAATGGCAACCATGACCTCGAGCAGTGTAAAACCTTCGTTATTTGCAAATCTTTTCATCATCACATATCCTCTTAAAAGTTCTTCACCGAGACTGTTTGAAAAATGCCTGCCAAAATGAAACATTTATTAAAATGAAACTGATTATTGGAAAATAAGAGCGGGCTTGTGTATATAATCCAATGCGCGGCACGTCTTTATAAAATCTGGTTGATAATTGAAATTTATGGAAGGTCTATAAAAAATTTGTGCTACCGTATTGAAAATGGTGATTTAAAGTCGCTGTTGGTCTATAAGTATAGGCGGCTTCCCATAATGTTATAGGGCTGTGCATTTTGTTAACAGGGAGGGATATTCGGTTGAAATTGACCGTTGAAATCCTTATCTATGATATAAATTAAAAAGGGCCGGATATTTCGGCACAAATAAAATATGGGCTTGTTATTAAGACCTGTAAAATGGAAGAAACAGGCTTTTTTTAAAGGATACAGGATATGCTTCTTGGAGCTCACATGTCGATTTCGGGCGGGGTTTACAATGCGATTCTGGCCGGCCATAAGGCAGGTTGTGATGTCGTCCAGCTGTTTACCAAGCAATCCAACCAGTGGAAGGCTAAGGTGCTGACGGATGAAGAGATAGAGCGGTTTTACAAAGAACAGAAGGCAACCAAAGTAAAGGCTGTTTGTGCCCACACGAGTTATTTGATCAATCTGGGTTCTCCCGATGATAAGTTGTTCGAAAAGTCGCGCGAGTCTTTTAAGGTCGAAATTCAGCGGTGTGATATACTTGGTATTCCTAATCTGGTGATACACCCGGGTTCGCATGTCGGATCGGGAGAAGAGGCCGGATTGAAACGCATTGCCGATGCTATCAATAAGACGTTCGAAGAAATGCCGGACAGCAAGACAGTTGTGTGCCTCGAAACGACAGCCGGTCAGGGGACGAATCTTGGGTATAAATTCGAGCAGCTGGCCGAGATAATCGAAATGGTCGAAGATAAGGAGAGGATGGGAGTTTGCATGGACAGCTGTCATATTTTTGCCGCCGGTTATCATATTACCGATCCGGTAGAGTTTAAGGCGACTGTACGGCAGTTTGACAGCATTATCGGTTTAAACAAATTGAAAATCTTTCACCTTAATGATTCCAAAAAGCCCCACGGTTCCAAGAGAGACAGGCATCAGCATATCGGCCAGGGTGAGATGGGTATTGAGCCCTTTCGGAATATCATAAACGAACGGCGGTTTGCACGGGTTCCGATGATATTGGAGACGCCCAAGGGCGATGATTTAAAAGAAGATATGGAGAATCTGGCAGTTTTACGTTCATTAAAAAAGAGATAAAATATGAAACTGGGAATTATAGGGTTACCTCAATCGGGAAAGACAACAATATTCAACGCAGTTTCGGGTCAGCAGGAAGCGGTCGGTGATTATTCACGAACGGTGCATCGGGCAGTAATAAAAGTCCCCGATGAGAGACTGGATAATCTCGCGGAAATTATTAATCCGAAAAAAGTTACGCATGCCGAAATAGAATTCCTCGAAGCGGCGGGTTTCAGCGGTAAGGGAAAAGAGGCAAAGGATGACATCGGTTCGCTTACACCTGAATTACGGTTAATGGACGCGCTGGTGATTGTTCTTGATGCATTCAGCGAGAATGCAACGCCTGAGGAAGATTACCGAACCATAATAGATGAAATGATACTGGCCGATTTGATAGTTATCGAGCATAATATTGAAAAACTGGAACGGACAATACAATTGACCGGCAAAAAGGAACGGGCTCTTGAATTGGAAGTGCTGAAACGGTGTCATAAGGCGTTGAACGAGGAGAAGTTGATTTCGGAACTTGGTCTTGAACCAAACGAAGAAAAAGCGGTCCGGGGGTATGCGTTTTTAACGTTAAAACCATTTTTGCTGACATTCAATATTTCTGAGGATGAACTGGAGAATTACAGCGAGTTATATAAGGCATATGAAAAGTACTGCAAGGAACAGATCAGGGACATTTCTGTCATTTGCGGTAAGATCGAAATGGAACTATCGGTGCTCGATGAGGAAGCTCAAAAGGAATTTCTGGAGGAATTGAATATAGAGCGACCGGTGGTTGAAAAGTTTATCCGCAAGTCTTATCATCTTGAGGGGCTTATTTCTTTTTTCACGGTTGGTGATCCGGAATGCCGGGCGTGGACAATTAGAGAAGGGACAACCGCGAAGAAGGCGGCAGGAGCGGTGCATACCGACATGGAGCGTGGGTTTATCCGCGCCGAAGTGGCATCGTATGAAGATTATGTGGAATATAAGACTCTTCCGGCCTTAAAATCGGCCGCCAAGCTGCATATCGAGGGGAAGGATTATATAGTGCAGGATGGTGATGTTATACTGTTCCGTTTCAATGTTTAGGAAATAATAATCGGGAGCGATAGTGATGAATAAATTGATTGATCAATCGAAACCAAAATCCAAAAAGAAAAAAAACAGTATACCGGTACTTCCGGTGAAAGGGATGATCGTCTATCCGCACCTTGTTTTGCCATTGGTTGCAAATGAAAAAAAGCAGGCGAGACTTATTGATGAAGCCCTTATGCGGGGTAATACGGTGGGGGTATTTCTCCAGGAGGAGAAAAGTGATGAAAATCCAAGGCCGGAAGATATCAAGCGGGTAGGAACGCTGGGAAATATTTTGAAGATGCTCAGGTTTCCTGACGGCACGGTGCGGTTTCTGGTGCAGGGGCTGGAGAGAATCAGGATTAAAAGATTTATTGAGACCGAGCCATATATGACGGCCGAATTCGAGAAGCTCCCCGATGAACTCGGCAGTTCTGTGAAGGCGGAAGCACTTCAGCGCAACCTTATGGAGCGGTTAAAGAAGATTGTTGATTTATCGCCCAATTTGTCGGAGGAGCTTTATATCTCTGCGATGAATCAGGAGACACCGTCCAAGCTGGCCGATTTGATTGCTTCGAATTTGTCTATAGGAATCGGGGATAAGCAGAAGATACTGGAAGAAACGGATGTCCTGGAACGGATGGAGATGCTTTTAACGATGCTCAATAGGGAAATTGAGGTTCTCGATTTATCGAAGAAGATTCAGAGCCAGGCGCAATCGGAAGTAGGCCGGATGCAGAGGGAGTTTCTGTTAAGAGAGCAATTAAAAGCGATTAAGAAAGAGCTTGGTGAAAAAGACGATCGGGCCGAACTGGAGGAATTTGAAAATAAAATAGCCGAGGCGAAAATGCCGGAGCAGGCAGAGGAAGCGGCCAAAAAGGAACTGGACCGTCTTTCGCGAATGAACCCGGCTTCGGCGGAGTACACGGTTTCGCGGACATATCTGGACTGGATGGTTTCTATCCCGTGGTCAGTCTCGACCGAGGATATTCTTGATCTGCGCAAGGTGAAAAAAGTGCTCGATGAGGATCATTATAATCTGGAGAAAGTCAAAGACAGGATACTGGAGTATCTGGCGGTTAGGAAACTCAAGGAGGATGTCAAAGGGCCAATTCTCTGCTTTGTGGGTCCTCCGGGCGTTGGAAAGACATCGCTGGGCAGGTCTATTGCGCGGGCGATGGGCCGTAAGTTCGAGCGGATTTCTCTGGGCGGTATGCGAGATGAAGCCGAAATCAGGGGACACCGCCGGACCTATATCGGGGCTTTGCCGGGGCGGATAATACAGAGTATCAAGCGGGTTGGTTCCAACAATCCGATTATCATGCTCGATGAGGTCGACAAGATCGGGGTCGATTTCCGCGGGGATCCGTCGAGTGCGCTGCTGGAGGTATTAGATCCGGAGCAGAATGATACATTTTCGGATCACTATCTCGAAGTGTCTTTTGATCTTTCGAAGGTGATGTTTATAACGACGGCGAATTTGCTCGATCCGATTCCGCCGGTACTTCGTGACCGAATGGAGGTAATTCGGATACCGGGATATACCGAGCTGGAAAAGCTGGAAATCGCGAAACGCCACCTGATACCAAAGCAGTTGACCAATCACGGCATCGAAGAGGGTAAATTGAAATTCGAGGACAGCTCCATAAGAGAGTTGATAAATAATTATACGAGGGAGTCGGGGCTGAGGAATCTGGAGCGTGAGATAGCCGGGATTTGCCGGAAAGTGGCGCGCAAAGTGGCGACGGGGTCGAGGAAGAAGTTCAACATCAAGAAAGTCGATGTGAAAAAGTTTCTGGGGCCGCAGAAATTCACGCGGGAGGTTATCAAGCGGACAGGACAGATTGGAGTTGTCCCGGGGCTGGCCTGGACCCAGGTCGGCGGAGAAATATTATTTATCGAGGCGACCATGATGCCGGGGAAAAAGAGCTTTACACTGACCGGTCAGCTTGGTGATATCATGAAAGAATCGGCGATGGCGGCTCTTTCGTATGTGCGGACCAACCATGAGATGCTGAATATTAAGGATCATGATCAGTTCGAGAAAAAGGAATTTCATATACATGTTCCGGCAGGAGCAACGCCGAAAGACGGGCCGTCGGCAGGCATAACGATGGCGGTAGCGATTGCATCGCTTTTGACGGGTCGTCCGGTAAAGCCGCACCTGGCGATGACCGGGGAGATTACGCTTCGCGGCGAGGTGCTCCCGATAGGCGGCCTTAAGGAGAAACTGCTGGCGGCGTACAGGGCCGGGATAAAGACGGTGATACTTCCGATTGACAATAAAAAGGATATGACCGAGATACCATCGGAGATCAGGAAGGCGATTAGTTTCAGGTTTTTCGATGACGTTGGCGATGTAATAAAATTTGCCCTGGCAAAAAGGCAGACACCAGCCAAGACAAGAAAAGCGACTAAGACAGGGCGGAGCAGAGGACGGAAAAAGAAATCATGAAACTGGTAACTGCTGACAGGATGCGGTCGATTGATCGTGAGGCGATAGAGAATCGCGGGATTCCGGGCCCGGAATTAATGGAAAATGCCGGTCGGGGAATTGCTGAACGGATTCGGGACCGGGTAATCGATGATGCACGGGGAAAGAAGATAGCAGTCTTTTGCGGCAAAGGCAACAACGGCGGGGATGGTTTCGTAGTGGGGAGATATCTTCATCAGTACGGTGCTGAGGTTGTCATTTATTATCCGAAGCCGGCCGAGAAATTATCCGATGATGCAAAATTGAATTATGATCGAGCCGGGGAGCAGGGAATCGAGCTAAAAGGTATCGAGAATATAGAAGAACTTCCGGAAAAAATGGAAGTCGATTTTATTATCGATGCCATATTCGGAACGGGATTTTCGGGCTCGCCGAGAGGGCTTCCGGGCGAATTTATCGAATATATCAATACCCGGAAGATGCCGGTAATTGCGGTCGATTGTCCTTCGGGGTTGAATGTCGATACCGGGAAGCATGAAGGGGTAGCGGTCAAGGCTGACCGGACCTTTACGCTGGCTCTTCCGAAGGTGGGGTTGTACTATTCTCCGGGAAGAGAACTGTCCGGATTTGTCGATGTGGTCCCGATAGGGATTCCGGATGATGTTATCGAGTCATTCGATATAAAGGAAAATTTGATAACATACGAGATGGTCCATTCGCTGCTTCCGGATCGTAAACCGGACGGGCATAAGGGGACGTACGGCAAATTGTTTTTGGTAGCGGGTTCGACCGGATTGACCGGGGCAGCGGCCATGGCGGCCCAGGCGGCCAACCGGACCGGGTGCGGCCTGGTGACAGTGGGATGCCCGGAAAGGGTAAACGATATTCTCGAGATAAAATTGACCGAGGCGATGACATATCCGCTTCCGGATGTCGGCAAAAAAGGGGTACTTGCCAAGCGAGGTCTGGGTGAAATAAGGAAGATGCTCAAGGAGCGCGATGCGGTTATAATCGGACCGGGAATCGGCAGGCATTATGAAACAAGAGAGCTGATTCAAAGGTTGGTAGCCAAGCTGGATAAGCCGGCAATTATCGATGCAGACGGATTGAATGTATTCGAAAAAGATCGAACGGCTCTAATCGAATGCAATCAAAAACTGGTCCTGACACCGCACCCGGGTGAATTTAACAGATTGATAGATGAAAAGATTCCGTCCGATTTGTATGAATCGTATGATTTGGTACGCAAGTACGCCCAAAAGTATGATTCCGTTATTGTACTGAAAGGGTCGCCTACGATAGCTGTCGACAGCGACGGCAAACTGTTCGTGAATCCAACCGGCAACGACGGAATGGCGTCGGGCGGGACGGGTGATGTTCTCTCGGGGATGATCGGGTCGCTTCTGGCGCAGGGCCTTGAGCCGTTATCGGCGGCGATTTGCAGTGTTTATGCTCATGGATTGGCCGGTGATTTAGCGGCGGCAGAGCTGGGGAAACGGTCGGTCATTGCCGGGGATTTGATTGATTATCTTCCGGATGCTTTTGAGCTGGTGCAGTCGGTTAACAGATAAGGAAGTTGTAATGAAAATTCTGATTATTGGCGGGACGAAATTTGTGGGAAGGCATATATCGGAGGCGGTTTTAAAGGCGGGGCATGAGCTGACTATTTTCCACCGGGGAAAGACCAATCCTGATTTATTCGAAAAAGCCGAGGAATTGACCGGAGATCGTGACGGTAATCTTGAAGCGCTTATAGGAAAAAAGTGGGATGTGGTAATCGATACTTGCGGATATTTTCCGAGGGTTGTCAGGCAGTCGGCAGAGCTTTTGAAAGATGCGGTAAGCCGGTATGTATTTATTTCAACTATTTCGGTTTACGATGATCTTTCGGAAACGGGAATAACTGAAGACAGTAAACTGGCGGAGCTTAAAGGGGATGTCGAAGAAGAAGTGACGGGGGAGACCTATGGGCCGTTCAAGGTCGAATGTGAAAAGGTGGTTCAGGAAGTTTATGGTGATAGAGCACTCATAATTCGTCCGGGGTTGATTGTCGGCCCGCATGATCATTCCGACCGCTTTACATACTGGGTTATGCGAACAAACAGAGAGGGAACGATAGTAACTCCGAAGGGCGATTGGAACGTGCAGTTTATCGATGTCCGCGATCTGGCGGAGTGGACGGTTAAAATGTCGCAGGATGAAAAAAGCGGGGTATATAATGCGACCGGGCCCGATTTTGATTTAACATTCAGGGCATTACTTGACCGGTGCCAGAAGGTGCTGGGCAAGAATCCAGAGATAATTGAAGTTGATCATGAGTTTTTATCGCAGTATGATGTGAAACCGTGGTCGGATATTCCGCTCTGGATGCCCGGTGATGAGGCGTCAGGGGTTTTTGAAGTCAATATATTGAAGGCGATGGAGGAGGGGCTTGTTTTTCGTCGGTTGGAAGAGACAATAAAGGATACTTATGTCTGGGCTTTAGAAAGACCTGATGATTATGAAATGAAAGCCGGGTTAAAGCCGGATAAAGAAAAGTTGATTGCAGAAGACTGGCAAAAGCAGTAGCCATAGGCGTTCAAAAACCACTACAGATATTTTTCAAGCCACTCTTTTCGGTGGCGGTCAATTTCCTTATAAGTACCATCTTTTAGAGCGACATGGGTGCCGCCCTCGATTCTGATGCATTTGTGCGGTTTATCGTATTTTTTTAGTTGTTCGACCAGTAGTTCGGATTGTTCAATGGGGATAGTTGTATCTTCGGTACCGTGCATGATGAGGATGGGACAGTTATCGGGGAGTTTTTCGGCAAAATGAGTTGCCGATAGCTTTTGCATCTCCCACTTCTTTTCCTGCTCTTTAAGGTGGCTGTAGCGCTCATCGAGATATTCTTTGAACCCCCTTTTTCTTTCAATCAGTTTTATGACATCGGTTATACCGGCGTGTACCATGGCACATTTAAAATCAGGATATTTCAAAAGAGCGCGGTAGGTAACCATCCCGCCCCGGCTGGGACCTTCGACGGCGATACGGTTTTCATCGCATTCGGGCAGGTTTTTGGCAGTTTCGATAAGGTGCAGGCTGTCGCGAAGATCATCGCCACCCCAGTCTTCGTCGCCCTCGCTACCCATATTGCCCCGGTACTGGCTGGCCAGAACGGTATAACCCCAGACGGCGGTCGAGGCGAGGATAAGATAGGCGCGGAGGTCATCGAGGGCTCCTTTGTCGCCCGAGCCGCCCCGATTCCAGATAAGGGTGGGATAGGTACCTTCTTTTTTCGGTTTGGCGATGTATCCTTTAATATGCAAATCATCGGAAAGGTAGGTGATCTGTTCGACGATTGTATCTTCGATGACAGATTTATCGTACAATTTTTCAATTGTTTTGGTTTGCGCCGAAGACAGTTCGACCTGTTGGCGGCGCCTGATGATTCCGTTCAAGTTGAGCATGGCTATTAGAATGCAAATCCAACGCGGATAAAAAGGTTAAGCTGACTTAGAGAAATCTCATGGGGAATACCTGAGAAAGACTGGCCGGTTTCATTTTGACCCGGGGTTGCCGGATCGTCGCCATACCATGACTGGGTTTGATCGGTATCGATAGAAGTGTACAGATATTGTCCACCGAAATCGAAAAAGAGCTTCATTTTTTGAGCCTGCTGGCCCGGTTGAAGGCGGTAATTGAGTCCCAGTTTTATTCCGGGGCCGCTTCCGTCGGCAACAGCGGTTTTATTTCGCAGGAGGTGATCATCAAAATCCTCGACAAAAACCCACATTCCGGATGTATTGATAGTCAAATTAGATATTGAAGACAGGTTCAGTCTATAATTTACGCCAACCGACGGCATATGGTAGATTACCCAATAATAGAGGGCATGGATAGATTCATTGAAGATGTACTGCCGTTCCAGATCGGGGTCGTTTAAGTCAATTTGCCATCCGTCGTAACCGAATATATCCTGTTTGATTCTTTCATATATATATCCGGCGGTAATGTATAATCCTGATTTATTTAAGGATAGGAATCTTTTCTGTGCATTAACATCGATTCTAAGGTAATCCATTTCGACATCTGATTTGGTATGGCTGAATTTGAAATCGGCAGAATTCTCCACAGCGAGCCAATCGTCATCAACCATCTTCCCTGATGGATCATTGAAGTCAAAATAAACACCGGCGTCTGCTGAGAGGTCTAATCCGAAATCATCATTTTTCTCGATTCCGAATCTTCCACCGGCGGCGATGGCACCGAGCGGGAATTCCAGTTTACTTTTCAGCCTGACTTCACGGTCGTCAACTACGCCGGCTGGAATATCCATAAAGTAGTCAGTAACACCAATATTGTAGCCGAATTCGGGTACGATGTATAATGTTATTTTGTCAGGTGCATAGGCGGAGTCATAAATATCTGAAGGTGACTGGGCTGAAACCGCTCCTGAAACGAGCAGTAAAAGAAGAGCGATTGCGAATTTTTTGTGGAGCATTCGTGTATCCTCTTGTGATGATCTTAATTTATTGCCGCCAATATATATTTTTTTATTTCTAATGTAAATAACGGTATAAAATGCGAAAAAGTTTACAGGAGAAGTCTAATTTTATAACGGTAAGGGTCAAATCCGATAATGATTTGACCCCAATCGTTAAATCTATCATTTGATATCCATCGAGACTTCGTGAACCGGGCCGTATGTTGAAAGCGGTTTGTCGAAAAGCTTCTTGTTTCCGGTTATGACGAAAGCCAGTTTATCGGGTTCGATGTATTTGGCGGCGACCCGGTTGCAATCTTCCAGAGTTACCTTTTGAAAAGCGTCCAGATCTATCTGCATCTGGTCGGCAGGAAAATCCATCAATTCAAGAAATGCCTTTTGTTTTACGTATTTAGCCGGAGTGTCATAATTGAAGACATAACCATTAATAATTGATTCGTGGGCGGTTTCCATTTCCTCGGCGGTGATACCGTTCTCTTTGACATTGCGCATGATTTCGAGCATCATATCGATGGCGGCGGACATCGATTCAGCTTTGGTCTGGCAGTAGGCGAAGAGGGTGCCGCGGTAAGGGCGGTTATATACATAAGTGCCGACCGAGTAGGCCAGCCCGGCGGTGGTTCTTACCTGGCCTGTCATGCGGGAGATAAAGCCGCCGCCGCCCATTGCGAAATTGACGATTTCCATGGCGTAGCGGTCGGGATTTTTGGTATCCATGCAGAGGTGTCCGAAACGGATATGGGCCTGGTTGATATCGCGTTCGGCGTAGTAGACTCCCGGCTCATACGAGGCTTCGACACGGGGTGGTACGTTTATTGCCTTCGATTGACCTTCCCACTCGGCAAAGGTGCTGGCCAGGATGGATTTTAATTCCGGCATGGTCAGGTCACCGGATATGGCGAGGATGCAGTTATCGGGGGCATAGAAGTGGTTGTAGTAATTTAAAATGTCATTTCGAGTTATATTGTCAATCGAAGTTAGAGTCGGGTAATAGCCGTAGGGATGACCGGAAAAGACAGTCTCGTAATACACACGCCGGGTAACGTCGCCGGGGTGATCATTTTGTCTGCGAATTTGTTCTTTCTTATTAGATATTTCAAGTTCCATTTTGGCAGAATCGAACAGAGGCTGTGAGATAACGGAACAATAAATATTGAATATGTTATCGGCGTTTTTTTTCAATGTATTCATGTCTATGGTCATATATTCTTCGTCGTTTCCGCTGGAGATGGAAGCGGCGATGAAATCGAGGGTGTCATCGAGCTGTTCCGGTGACATAACACCGGCCCCGCCGGAACGGATAAGCCGGGCCGTAAGAGAGGCCAGACCGGATTTATTTTCGGGGTCCTGAACGGCCCCGCCTTTGAAAAGTGCGGTGGCGGTTACAACCGGGAGGTCATGATTTTCGAGAAAATGAACTACAATACCGTTGTCGAGAGTGAATCGTTCGACCTCGGGGGGATCGAATTCAAGCGTGGGGAACCGCAAATCCTTTGGCGATTGGGCGGCTGTCAATGAAGCCACCAGCAATAGAATAAGAGTGAAAATGTATTTTTTCATTGCGCGGCTCCTTCTTCTTTGGGGATAAGAACCGCCACGGTGCGGTTTTGCTCGGTGAAATATTTTTGCGCTGCATTTAATATGTCTTTTGAGGTGACAGCATTCAATCGGTCCTGCATGGTCGTGATGAATTTCCAATTACCGGCGAGGTTTTCCGCCATTGACAGGTATGAGGCGAGACCGAGGTTGCTATAGGATGCCCAGATAAATGAGGCTTCGATATTGTTTTTGATTTTCTGCAATTCTTTTTCGGATACAAGTTCAGTGCCCAGTTTGTCGAGCTCTTCGTAAATGGCCGTTTCGAGTTCCTCCATAGTGACACCTTCCTTAGGGTAGGCGTCGATGCAGAAAAGCCCTTCGTGCAGGTCGCCGAGAGTGGCCCCGGGGAAAGTGTAAACGTCGATATCGAGGGCGATTTGTTTTTCGAGCACCAGTGATTTATAAAGACGGGAGGTGCGGCCTTCGCCGAGAATTCGTTCGATGATATTGAAGACCGGTTCATCGGGACTGTCGAAAGCCGGTTTATGATAGCCGATCGAGACCATCGCTTCGGCATCGAAATAGACATCGACGCGCCTTTCTCCGGGCTGGGGCGGTTCTTCGGTGTAGATCGGCTCCGGTTCTTCGGCAGGTTTTAATCCGCCGAAATATTTTTCGGCAAGTTCTTTGACCTGGTCAAGTTTGACATCGCCAATGACAGCGGCGGTCATTCGGGAAGGGATATAATAAGTATTAAAGAAGTTCCAGAGATCGTCGCGGGTAAGGTTGTTTTCTTCGGACTGCCATTCCCAGAAAAGTTGATACGGATGGGCGATAAAAGCGGTGCCTATGAATTGCTCGAACAATTTGGCTCCAGCTGAGTTTTCGACCGAGAGTCGCCGTTCCTCGCTGACGACATCGCGCTCGGGGAAAAATTCCCGCAGGGCGAGATTTTTTAAGCGGTCGGATTCCATGGCGAACCAGAGTTCGAGGCGGTTGGAAGGAAGGGAGACAAAGTATCGGGTGAAATCGTATCCGGTGACAGCATTGAACTGGGCGGCACCGTTGGTAGTGTAGATACGGTCGAATTCATTCTGTATTACATACTGAGATGAAAGTTCGACTAAGGAATCGAGGACAGTTTCAAGGCGGGCGATGTAATCGAGATGGACATCCAGTTCTTCGGGGTTATTTAGCGAAATGAAACGGGTTTTTTGACGGGCTTCATCGATTAGCGCCCATACAGAATCTTCCTTGGCCATCAGTTCGGCTTCTTTTTCGAAATTTGATGTCCCGACATTTTCCGAGCCCTTGAACATCATATGCTCCAGCAGGTGAGCCGAGCCGACTTCGCCGCGACGTTCATAAGCCGACCCGGCACCGACGACAATGAATCCGGAAAAGACCGGGGCGGTCGGGCGTTCGACGACGAGGAAGGTCATACCGTTGTCGAGGGTAAATTTTTCGACCGGCAGGGGAGGGTGTTCCGGGCCGCATTGTGCCGATGCCGGGATCAGTAATCCCAAAAGCAGGATCAGAAGCGGTTTTAATTTATTCATATGATACTCCTGAATTTATTTTTTTTGGATGATATCGAGTAGTTCGTCGAGTGAATTGATTTTGTAATCAGCTTTTATATTATAATTTTTGCCGCGATTTATAAGGACCGATTTGACGCCCATTTTTTCGGCAGTCTGAATGTCGACTTTGGTGTCGCCGACAAACATTATTTCTGAATAAGGTTCACGCAGGTGTTTTTTAAGGCGAGCGATTACTTTGTCGGAAGGTTTATAAGCCTCGGTATGGCTGGATATTACAATGTCATCGAAAAATTTTTTTATATCGAAGAAGTCCATTTGCTCCAAGAGGACATCGGCATCGGCATCACTGACGGCAACAATTTTGACGCCCAATTCGGTCAGTTTATCGAGGGCTCTGAGGGTATCGTCGTAGAGAACATCGTATTCCATATGATTTTTGCGGTACAGTTCAACGGCGCGGTCGGAGACATCTTTGACGCCGTATTTGTCGGCGGCCATTTTGGAGGTAAGGCGGAGGAGTTCTTTTATGGAGTAGAATCGGGGCGGGTCGGGAGCGAGGTAGATTTTCATGAATTCATCGACCATGTAGCGGAACAGTTCTTCTTTTTTATCAGGGTCCATTGCTTCGGCAATGACATGCAGGGAAGAGCGCCCGGTTACCAAAGTACCTCCGATGTCAAAAAAAATGGTGTGTATCATGGTGCTTTACTCGTTATCTATTTCTTCCAGAAGTTCTTTAACTCTTTTTTCGATTTCATCACGGACAGCGCTTAGATTATTTCGCCTCTCCTGTTCGGTTTCGGCGCCGGATAGCGGGTCGCTCAGTTTCCAGTGGCGGTATTTGGTGCCTCGGGGAAGCGGCTGGCATTCTTCGCGGGCTTCATCGCAGAGGGTGACGGCATAATCGGCATCATCAAGCATGGAGCGTCCGAGCAGGGTGCAGTCCTGACCGGAGATATCGATGCCGATTTCATTCATACTTTCGACAGCGAACTTATTGACGCCCGAGGGGGCAATTCCTGCGGAGCGGATATAGTGTTTTCCTTTGGAGAGGGTTCGCGCGAAGCCTTCGGCGATTTGAGAACGAATAGAATTTCCGGTGCAGATAAAGAGTATATTTTTCATAGTTTACCGTTTGAATAATATTTACGGATTAAATTCAAAAAGGGTGCACCGAAAAGATATTTTTCTTTAGACGTTGGCACCGCAGCATTTTTTATATTTTTTCCCTGATCCGCAGGGGCAGGGATCGTTTCTTCCGACTTTTCTACCTTCACGCTTGACCGGCTGGGCCTTGCCCCGTTTGGATGCGGCAGCCATCGGGTTGGCTTCCTCGGTTTGCGCCGCCGAGCCGAAACCCATGCCGACAGAATCTTGGTGCTGTTCGACAAGCTGTTCTTTTTGCTGTTGGCGGCGGCGTTCTTCACGTGTTTTCTCGGGCATGTTTACCTGAAGTTTAAAGACCATGCCGACGATTTCCTTGTCGATTTGCTCGATCATATCGGCAAATATTCGATAGGCTTCGCGCTTGTATTCAATTAATGGATCTTTCTGGCCATAGGCACGAAGGCCGATACCGGCTTTGAGCTGATCCATCTCGTACATATGATCGCGCCAGTATTTATCGATGGTCATCAGGACGGCGTAGCGTTCGAGACGGCGCATAATGTCTTCACCGTAAAGGCGTTCTTTTTGGCCATGGAAGGTGATGACAGCCTTCTGGACATTTTCAAACAACTTTTCGCGGGTCAGTTCCGGGATATCTTCCTCTTTGAATTCCAGGTTTATCAGGAAAACATGGCGCAGGTCAGCGGTGAAGGCATTCAGATCCCAGTTTTCAGGATATTCTTTGGGCGGACAGTACTGGTCGATAATGTTCTGGAGGACCGATTCTATGAGATCCATAATTTCGTCTTTGATCGATTCTTTTTCAAGAGCGGCCAGGCGCCTGTCGTAGATTACTTCGCGCTGGGCATTCATAACGTCGTCGTACTCAAGAGTATGCTTACGAATCGAGAAGTTCTGCATTTCGACTCGTTTCTGTGCCCGCTCGATGGCCTTGGTCACCATACCGTGAGCGATTACTTCGCCTTCCTCTACGCCGAGACGGTCCATTATAGCACCAAGCCGATCGGAGCCGAACAGCCTCATGAGGTCATCTTCGAGGGAAAGGAAAAATTTTGATGAACCGGGGTCACCCTGACGGCCGGAACGTCCGCGCAACTGACGGTCAATTCGACGGGCTTCGTGACGCTCGGTGCCGATAATATGGAGTCCGCAGGGAACACCTTCGAAACAGTTGTAGTCATCTATATAGGGGCATAATTCACCTTCATGTCCGGTGGGATCGAGGGCGCAATTTGGATGTTTGACGACTTCCTTGCCGAGTTTGATATCTGTACCGCGCCCGGCCATATTGGTGGCAATGGTAACAGCACCTTTTTCACCGGCGCGGGAGACGATTTCGGCCTCTTTCTGATGGTATTTGGCATTTAGAACATTGTGCGGAATTTTTCGCCGTTTGAGCATCCGGGATAGTGTTTCAGATACTTCGACCGAGATAGTACCGACCAAAACCGGTCTGCCATCTTTATGGCATTCGGCGATTTCATCGGCGATAGCGTTGTATTTTTCACGCCTGGTACGATAGATGAGATCGTTGAAATCGATTCTTCGAACCGGTTCATTGGTAGGGATACAGACGACATCGAGTTTATATATATCCCAGAATTCCTGGGCTTCGGTTTCGGCAGTACCGGTCATACCGGCCAGTTTATCATACATTCTAAAATAATTCTGGAGGGTGATAGTCGCCAGAGTCTGGGATTCACCTTCGATCTGTACCTGTTCTTTGGCCTCGATGGCCTGATGGAGTCCGTCGGAGTATCGCCGCCCGGGCATAAGGCGCCCGGTAAATTCGTCAACAATGACAACCTTGCCGTCCTCCAAAACGTACTCGACATCCTTTTCAAAAAGAGCATATGCCCGCAAAAGCTGGCTTATGGAGTGAACCTTCTCGGAACGCTCGGCATGCATTCGGTACATTTCATCAATTTTAGCCGTTTTTTCTTCCTGGCTGAGGGATTCGTCGCCTTCGATTTCAGAAAGCGATTCATTCAGATCAGGGATTTCGAAAAGTTCCTGTTCGGATTGAGAGAACTGCCCGCGTCCGTTATCGGTCAGATCAATCGAGTTTTCTTTTTCATTTATGACATAATAAAGCGATTCATCGACTTCATGCATCTTTTTATCACGCAGGACATCGGCCTCAACCCTGTTGATCAGCGACTGGATGCCGGGTTCTTTGATCATTTTCATATATTTGCGGTTTTTTGGTGCGCCGCGTCCGACCGAAAGTAAAAGGTGTCCGGCTTCGTATTCATCGTCAGGATTGCCGTTTTCGAGCTTTTTCTCCGCCTGGGCAAGCATCTGGTTAATCAGACGGGTTTGCTTACGGACGAGAGTATCGACAATCGGGCGCATCTCGCCGTACCTTTTATGGATCTGGCTTTCGACCGGACCGGATATAATAAGCGGGGTTCGTGCTTCATCGATTAACACCGAGTCGACCTCGTCGATGATGGCATAATTATACCCGCGCTGGACGCGGTCATCGACGGTCTGGGCCATATTGTCGCGAAGGTAATCAAAACCGAATTCGTTATTGGTGCCGTAGATAATATCCTTTTTATATATTTCCCGTCGTTCGGCGCTGGTCATTTCATTCTGAATACAACCAACTTCGAGACCAAGAAATTCGAATATACCACCCATCCATTCGCTGTCACGGCGGGCAAGATAATCGTTGACGGTGACAATATGGACGCCTTTGCCGGACAGGGCATTAAGATAAGCGGGTAATGTCGCGACGAGCGTTTTACCTTCACCGGTGGCCATCTCGGCGATTTTGCCCTGATGAAGAACTACGCCTCCAACCAACTGGACGTCATAGGGGACCATGTTCCAGGTTGTTTCGTAGCCCGAGACATCCCAGCTTTTTCCGACCAGCCTCCGGCAGGCATCTTTGACGACCGCAAATGCCTCCGGGAGGATTTCATCAAGAGTTTCCTGTTCTTTTATCCGCTGCTTGAATTCATCTGTTTTTGCCCGGAGCTGTTCGTCGGAGAGGTCTTTTAGCTTTTCGTGTTCTTCGTTGATTTCCTCAACGAGAGGATTTATTTTTTTAATATCTCTTTCGTGTTTTGTGCCGAATATTTTCGTTATAAAATCGAGCATATATTAACCTTTTATTTTTCGTTTAAGGTTTTAATATAAGGCATGAAAGTTTTATCATCAACAAGCATTTATACCCGGAAATTTATACAAAACTGTTGCTTTTTCGCACAAATTATATAAATTCATGCGCCGGATATTACTAATGTGGGTATATTTCTTCGATGCAGCATCAAAAAGCCAAAAGAATGGATAACTAATTCCGATATAGGAAACAGACAAATAATCTTTATCTATTCACTAACTAATTTAAATTTAAGGGCTATGAATTCTAAAAACGAATCTAAGAAGTTCAGGGAGAATGAGGACTTCGAATTTGACAACAAGGGTAAACGCAAAAAGAAAAACCAGTTAAAGCGGGAAAAAAACCGCTGGAACAAGAACAAGGATTGGCGAAACCTGCTCATGGAAGAGGAGGAGGAAGATTATCTCGAAAAGATCTGAGGGCACGGTTGCCCGGGGACATGGGAAGTCTTTTGTGGTGAAAACCACCGAGGGAGAGATTGTCTGTGAAATTCGGGGTAAGGTAAAACACAAGACAAGCGGGACGACGCCGGTGGCGGTTGGTGATGAAGTAATTATCAGCGAAAGCGGCGACGGGACCGGCATGATTGAAGAGGTTTTGCCCCGAAAGTCAATGTTTTTCCGTCCGGCCAAAGGCTCGGATTCAAAGAAACAGGTTATTGCGGCCAATATTGATCAGCTTGCGGCAGTGGCATCGGTTATGAACCCGCCGCTCAAGCCGGGATTGATCGACCGTTTTTTAATTGCGGCAGAGATTGGCAATCTGGAAGCGCTGGTAATTATCAATAAAATCGATTTAGGGGAAACCGACCTTTTTCTGGAGGTGGTTGAGGCGTATAGAGCAATCGATGTTCCGGTGTTGACGGTTTCGGCAATTTCCGGCGAAGGGATCGAAGAACTTGAGGAGAGACTGGCGTCGCATAAAACTATTTTTGCCGGTCATTCCGGGGTTGGGAAATCTACGATATTAAATACTATAAATCCGAATTTGAATTTGAAGGTTGGGGAAATTTCGGACTATTCCGAAAAGGGCGTTCACACAACGACCCATATTCAGCTATTCGAGCTGCCAAAGGGAGGCTATGTGGTTGACAGTCCGGGCTTGAAAGTCCTTGGATTATGGGAGGTTGAGCAGTCTGAGCTGGATGAATATTTCCAGGAATTCGAAAAATTTCGAGATGAATGTTATTTTTCGGGTTGCAGTCACACGCATGAACCTGATTGCGCCGTAAAGCGGGCGGTTGAAGAGGGGATAGTACCGGCCTTTCGCTATGATAGTTATGTTTCCATATATCAATCGCTTGGCGAATAAAGAAACGAACCTTTCTTGCTGACTTCTGTTTAAAAAATTATATTGCTTCCGATTAAAAAAGTAACGAGAGTGTAAATATGGCGTCAAAAAACATTGAATTAAGGGTCGGCATTTTGATCATTCTGGCTATTGCCATTTTTGTAGGGACGATTATCTGGATCCAGGGATGGCAATTCGGGCAGGATAATTATACGATTGAAGTGTTTTTCAACGATGTCGGCGCCCTTGCCAAGGGTGACCCGGTTATGGTCGCCGGTATCAAGATGGGCAAGGTAACCAGTCTCAAGTTGGTGGAGGGCGGCGTTAATGTAACGATTATGGTTGAAGATGATGTAAAGCTTGGCGAAGACGCCACGATAACGATCCGTAACCGCGGGTTGATGGGCGAACGTTATGTGGCGATTAATCCCGGTAGCAGCGAAGAGCGACTTGATATCACCCTGACCGTTCAGGGTGACTATGAAGCAGGCATCCCTGAGGCCATGGGCTTAATCGGTGATATGGTATCGGAACTTCGGGATATGGTTCATGTGCTGAGGCATTCGGTAGCGTCCGATGAAAATCTGGAGAATCTCACCAAGACAGTTGCCAATCTTAACGAGTTGACCAATTCGCTGTCGGTTTATTTCGAAGAGAACAGGGTGAAGTTCGAAACAACGGCGAACAATTTTATGGCGACATCGGCGGAATTGAAAGAGGTTGTCTCAAATAATTCCGGCCGGATAGATTCGGTAATGGTCAGAGCCGATACTCTGACGGAGCGGCTCAGCAAGGTCGTCAGCGACCTGGAGAAAGTTTCGGCATCGGCTCGTGAATTTGCCGAGCGATTGAATTACGGTGACGGGACGCTCCAGATGATGGTCGATGACCGGCGGTTATATGATGATCTTCGGGCGGCGGCTGATAATCTCGATGATTTGATTCAGGATATACGGGAGAATCCGCGCAAATATATCCAGTTGAAGGTGGAGCTTTTCTAAATGGAAAAATTTAAACTCGCAATAGGGATACATAATCATCAGCCGGTCGGAAATTTCGATTCGGTGTTTGAAGAGGCGCACCAGAGGGCATATGAACCGTTTTTGGCGCTGGTCGAGAAATTCGAAAATATAAAATTGTCGCTTCATCAGTCGGGGGTTTTGTGGAAATGGCAGGAGAAGAGATTCCCGGGATATTTTGACCTGGTGCAGCGCTTGATATATGACGAAAGACTGGAACTTATGACCGGCGGTTTTTACGAGCCGATACTTCCCTCTATACCGGAACGGGATCAGTATGGTCAGATCCAGATGATGAGCCGTTTCCTTGAGGGGAATTTTGGGCAGGATGCAGCCGGATTATGGATTACCGAGCGCGTCTGGGAGCCGCATTTGCCGAAAGTTTTGAGGAAGGCCGGGGTGGAATATGTACCTATTGATGATACACATTTCTTTTATGCCGGATTCGAACCGGATCAGCTTCGGGGGATATATATCACCGAGGAGGAAGGCTCCGGCGTGAAACTTCTACCGATCCAGAAGAATCTGCGGTATATGATTCCTTTCGGCGAGGTGGAGAAAGTGATAGAGGATCTCCGGACGCAGGCGGAGATAAATCCGGGCGGGCTTGCGATATATGCCGACGACGGCGAGAAATTCGGCGTTTGGCCGAAAACTCATGAGCATTGCTACAAAAATGGCTGGCTGAAAGATTTCTTTACGGCGTTGTCTGAGAATTCGGACTGGCTGGAGGTAATTACCCTGGGCGAGGCGGCCCGGACTAAGCCGGTTGGACGCGCATATCTTCCGGCGGCATCGTACGCCGAGATGCTTCACTGGGCACTGCCGCCGATGGCGTTTTCGGAGTATGAAGATTTTGACCGCTGGCTGGAAGATAAAAACATGAAGAAAAAATACGGTCGGTTTGTCCGGGGTGGATTCTGGCGCGGTTTTCTGGCCAAGTACGAAGAAAGTAATTTGATGCATAAGAAGATGCTTCATGTCTCGAAAAAGTTCGCCGATTTTTTGGAGAAGAATCCGCGGAATTATCAGGTCATAGATAAGGCGAGAAATCATCTGTATGCGGCGCAGTGTAACTGCGCTTACTGGCACGGCATTTTCGGGGGATTGTATCTTCCGCATCTAAGACAGGCCATCTATAAAAATTTGATAAAGGCCGAAACCGAGCTGGACTCTCAGACCGAGGGAATCGAGCAGGATGCTTTCGATTATGATTGCGACGGTAACGATGAGATCGTAGTCAGTACCGACCGTCTATCGGCGGTCATTACGCCGGCGCTGGGAGGTATGCTGGCCGAGCTGGATAACCGGGAAGCGGCTTTTAATGCGGTCAACACTCTCAAGCGGAGGAAAGAGGGTTATCACTGGCGAGTCAAAAAGGAAGGCTTAAGCGAGAGAAAGACCGAGGAGACCGAATCTGCCAGAGAAATGGCCAAGGCCGAGGATAAAAATCTCGATAAAGTCCTGGCGCAGGACTGGCATTTGAAAAGGTGCTTTATAGAGCATTTCATACCCGAAGGAACGACGGTTCAGAATTTCGTTGACGGTCAGTACGGAGATTATGGTGATTTCGTGCTGGAGCCGTGGGAGTATGACCGGAGCAGTGCGCCCGGGACGATCCGGCTGCGGCGAAAAGGCAACCTGTGGATGGATGAAGGCGTAAGGCCGGTCAAGATAGAAAAAAGCTATTATTTTTCGGAAGGGTCGGATGTACTGACGGTCAATTATGCGATTACTTCCGAGCGCGATCTGGCGGGCGTGAAATTCGCGGTCGAGAACAATTTTAATTTCCTGGCGGGACATGCCGACGACCGGTATATCATGTTCAACGGCGTCAGGAAAGAAAACAGCTATCTCGATGCGGTCAACACGGAGAAGGGATGTACGTCAGTTATTATTCGTGATGAATGGATTGATATTTCGGCTGCTCTGGTAAGCGACCGTCCGGCGGAAGTCTGGCAGGCGCCGCTGTTTACGGTGTCGCTTTCGGAGAACGGGTTCGAGAAGGTGTACCAGGGAACGTCGGTGATTTCGGTGTTCAGTTTCGATTTGAAGAAGGATAAGACGCTGGAGCTTTCGTTGATGCTCTTTTTGGGACGCCCGGAGAATATGCCTCCGCGAATGGGGCGGGGGAAGGTGGAAGTTAAAGAGTCCTAATCTGTTATAGATAATAAATATTTGCGGCGGCTTTCGGCAAGGGGGCCGCCGTATTTATTTTTGCAGGCTTGGGATAGTTAGTTATAATAGAGTCAATTAATTAAGTAAGAATAGAAGTATAAGGAGTATGGCAGATGGAATTAAAGGATCAGGTCGCACTGGTAACCGGCGCCAGCCGGGGAATCGGAGCCGCAACGGCAAAAGCACTGGCGGCCGAGGGCGCACGGGTCGCGGTCAATTATTTCAAAAACAAAGAAGCCGCCGATGCCGTGGTGAATGCTATTACTGCCGATGGCGGACAGGCGATCGCGGTCGGGGCGGATGTTCGCAACCGGGATAAGGTCAACCGGATGGTTGACGAGACGGTCAACGCTTTGGGGCCGGTCGATATCCTGGTTTTAAATGCGGGCATGGATGTCCCGCTCAAGTCATTTTCTGATTTAACTCCCGAGGAATTCGAAACCAAAGTTTTCGGCGAAGTCCAGTGTTTCTTCTATCCGGCCAAGGCTGTTGTCGGGTCGATGGTGGAGCGGAAGAAGGGATGCATTATAGGGATATCGTCGGGATTGTCGCGGACGGCGGCGCCGAATTTTTCGTCGCATACGACAGCCAAGTCGGCGGTGGATGGGCTCATGAAGTCACTGGCCTATGAGCTGGGACCGTTCGGAATACGGGTCAACACGGTGGCGCCGGGACTGGTTTTGACCGATGCGACGGCCGGGACGCCGAAAGAGCGGGCGGCGCAGATAGCGGCGATGACGCCTCTTCGGAGACTGGGCGAGCCGGAAGATATTGCCGGGGCGGTGGTGATGCTGGCGACGAGTCATGCGCGGTTTATCACCGGCAACTATATCTCAGCCAGCGGCGGGGGATTGATGCTGTAGAGGGGGGAAGGCATTCTAATATAAGAGTCTCAGCAGCAGAAGTTGTTTTTAAAATTTGATTATTGCTTTTTGCCTTATCAACTCAGCCAGTTGTTGGGCGATGAGTTGGTGGCCCTTGGGAGTTGGGTGGCAGTGGTCGATAAACAAGATCTCGCCGCCGTTCTGGCGGAACAGCTTGGGCAGGTCAATGATATAGACACCCTCGGTACCCTGGAAGGAATCGATAGACTGCCAGTAATCCCTTTTGATTCTAAGTGAAAAATAGTCGGCCTGCCGCGCCGAATCGAGATAGATATATGGCTTCGAGGTGGAATCTTCAAGCGGATTCGCATAGTAATCATACCGGAAAAATTCATTCATGCCGAGATTGTAGCAGAAGGGGGATCCGGTGGCGGTTATTGCCGGAGTATGTTGTTCGGGGTGAATCGTTAAATATAATTCACGGGCCTTTTTAAGGTATTTTTCGGCTTCATCGTAATCGAATATCTGCCAGTATGAAACACCGAGATTATTCCATATGATCGGGTCATCGTCATGCACCCCGGCCAGATGAGTATAGTACTCAATGGCTTTACCGGGAGGGAGGGAATCTTCATAGGCAGAGCTGAAGACCCGATCGGTAAAGGGATCGGTCTGTCCGTAGAGGGAATCAAAGTACAATTTATTGATGCAGTACTTAACCGGTCGTCCGAGAATCTCTAACATTGGCTCCGGGAAGATAGCTTCATCATCCCTTCCAGTCAAATGGCGGAACAGTTTAAACTGCAGGCCGGCCGGCCAGAGGAGGGGGACCGGCGGCTTGAGGATAATAAGGGGACAGTTATGCGATCGGCACTGGCCGGCGATGTCGGCCAGATTTTCCTGAAAATGGTCTCTCGGGACGCGCAGGATGAGATCTTCGACATTTATATCTGTTACCCCGTAGCCGGCAAGAAGTCCTCTCAGGACGCGGTACAGGGCCATTTTGGATAAAATTTGCCGGAGGAAAGTCAGATTTTGGGCTTCGATTAGTTCGCGGTCGGTAGCCGGGCCGGATATGGAGGCGTCGTTGTTGCCGCAGTACAGGATTACAAGGTCGGGTTGGTATTGCCATCCGCGCCTGGTTAAAAAGAGCTTTATTTGTTCTGACGTATATCCGGAGACGGCGGCGTTTATCAGTTCAAATTTCCTGTTGCCGAGATATTCCAGTTCGAGGAGATATTTTAAAATTTCGCCGAATGCCTGCTGGCGTGATTTCAGACCGAGTCCGACGGGCGAGGAATCGCCCAGAAGAAGGATCCTGATGGTGCTGGGATCTTTGGTTTCGGGGATTTCGCTGCCCAGAAGGTGGTCGGAATTGGTATTTATGAGCCGGTTTTCGAGGTTGGGCTTATACCGCCAGAGAAGGGCGGGGTCTGGTTCGTGCCAGTCTAGAAAGGAGGTAAAGAATCGGGTCTGCCATCCGGGAGCGGCTTTGTCGGTGTCGATATCTCTGGTGAGCGAATTTTCGAGGAGATTGGCCGCCATTTCCAGGGCAAAAATTACAATTAATATAATTACCACGGAAAAGATCAGCTTCTTCAGCATATAATTAATGTATTTTATGGAATTGAGAGAAGCAAGGATTAAATAACATTTGCCCGTTGGGCGAAAATTTGTATCTTGAATAGTATGATAGAATTACCGGAAGAATTCAAAAATGTGGCCAAATCGGCCAAAAATGTCGCGGTATTGACCGGGGCGGGAATTTCGGCGGAATCGGGAGTGCCAACCTTCCGTGGAGAAGAAGGTCTCTGGTCGAAGTTTCGTCCGGAAGAACTGGCGACGGTCGATGCTTTTATGCAGAACCCGGAGCTGGTCTGGGAATGGTATCAGTATCGCCGGAAGATTATAAGCGATGTCAAGCCGAATGCGGGACATTATGCGCTGGCTGAGATGGCCGAGATGTTCGACAATTTTACGCTGATTACGCAGAATGTCGATGGTTTGCATGTGCGGGCCGGATCGAAAGATATTCTCGAACTGCACGGGAATATTCTAAAGAATAAATGTTTCGAATGCGGTGAGCCATTCGAAGAGGAGATAAATCTGGATTCGAAAGATCTTCCGCGCTGCCAATGCGGAGGACGGATCCGTCCGGATGTGGTCTGGTTCGGAGAGCTTCTACCCCCGAATGCGATCAATAACGCTTTCCGGGCGTCGGAAAGAGCCGATCTGTTTTTCTCGATCGGAACCTCGGCATTGGTCCATCCGGCGGCATCAATGCCCCCGACGGCAAAACAGGCCGGGGCGTATTTGGTGGAGATAAATCTGGAGCCGACGCCTTTGACTGCGATTGCCGATTTGTCGCTTCACGGGAAATCGGGCGAGGTTTTACCGCAGTTGGTCGAGGAGCTTAGAGGATGAGATCGAAATTGACTTCTTTGGAAATAATCGAGACCGGACGTAAGCTTTTCGATATGCTGGAGGAATGCGGGCTTTGTCCTCATGAGTGCAGAGTGAACCGTCTGGAGGGAGAAAAAGGTAAATGCAAGACCGGTTCAACGGCCAGGGTGGCCAGCTATAATCTTCATTACGGGGAGGAGCCGCCGCTGTCGGGCGGAGGCGGATCGGGGACGATATTTCTCTCTAACTGCTCTCTTTCATGCCAGTATTGTCAGAATTATCCGATTTCGCAGATGGGTACAGGAAGCGATGTTGAGATTGAAGAGCTTCGGGATATGATGCTTAAGCTTCAGAAACGCGGGGCGGAGAATATAAATTTCGTAACACCGGATCATATGGTGCCGATGATTATGCTGGCGCTGGGACAGGCGAAGGAAGCCGGCCTCAATAAACCGATTGTTTATAATTCGTCAGGTTACCAGAAACTTGAAATTTTGAAGTTTCTGGAAGGTATAATAGATATATATTTAGTCGATATGCGTTATAACGAAAACCGACATGCCGAAAAATATTCCGGGTGCGAAAATTACGTGGAAGTCAATCGGGCGGCTGTTAAGGAGATGTACCGTCAGGTGGGCAACTTGAAAGTAAACGATGACCATCTTGCGGAATCGGGCGTGATAATCCGGCATTTGGTGCTTCCGCACGGCATATCGGGTTCTGAGGGGATATTTGAATTTCTGGCTGATGAGGTTTCTGAAAATATTTTCGTATCTCTTATGAGTCAGTATTTTCCGGCACACAAAGCGGGCCGGGATGATAAAATCTACCGGAGGATAAAGCCGGAAGAGTTTGAAAAAGCAGTCGATGCTTTTTACGAAGCGGGGCTTAAAAATGGATATATTCAAAACCTTACATATGAATCGACTTATTAAAATAGTTGCACTGCTTGCAATCGGTGTCATGCTGAGCGGATGTGTTTATTTCAACACATTTTATAATGCCAGTAAGGCATTCAAGGAAGCTGAGTCGAGCCGCAAGGAGGCCATGGAACGAGGTGTAAGGAGCGCCGGTGGAAACCAGTACAAAGTTGCAATTGAAAAGACGAATAAGATTATAGAGGATCATCCAAATTCAGGATTGTATGATGATGCTCTTTTTATAAACGGCGTTTCCCTATTCTGGACCGATAACGCCTACCAGGCGGAGAAGCGGTTCAGGGAGCTTCTGGCCAATTTCCCCAATTCGAAATATGCATCGCAGGCGAAATTGTATCTGGCGCAATGCAAATTGAAGCTCGATGAGGAGGATGATGCTCTTCCGCTGTTCCGCGAATTATTCGTGGAAAGTGATGACCGGAGCATTAAGGCGGAAGCGGCGCTGGCGCTGGGGGATCATTATATAGAGGAAAACGATCACGAGAATGCGCGGGATTATTTTCGGGCGGTGGTCGATTCCCTGGGCGACAGCAAAGATCGACTGCGGGCGCAGAAGAGTATAGCAGACAGTTATTTTGATCGCTTCCGTTATCGTCAGGCACTGGAAGGTTACCGGGAAGTACTGGAATATGAATTGACAACCTGGGAGGAGTATCAGGCCCGTTATAAGATTGGCGAATGCCATTATTTCTTGAATGACATCGAGGCCGGCCTGGATGAATTTTTCTCGCTGGCCGAAAATGATCTGTTCTTCGATTCACTGGCAGCGACAAAACTCATGATTGCGCAAGGTTATGAATGGGATGGTGATTTGCAGCTCGCCGAGCAGTTGTACGAGGATGTTGCCGTTGAGAACACGATGAGTGCCAACGGCGCTTTTGCCAATTATGTTCTTGGTTTGATCCACCAGATGGAATATGAAAATTATTCACTGGCCAAGGAATATTTCGATCGAGCCAAATCGGCCGGGACGCGGACCGAGGTGTACAAAGATGCCCTGGAAAGATCTTCGAATATCGGGAAACTTCAGCAGTACAGAGATATGAAAGCATCCGATACCGCCTATGGCGAAGACGAGATAGATAAAGCCGCCGAGACGCAGTATCTCCTGGCCGAGCTTTACTTGACAGAAATGAGTAAAGCTGATTCGGCGCTTCAGGAATTTCAGTTCATACTGGAGAATTTCACGGATTCCAGATTAACGCCCAAGGCGATGATCGCCATGGCGCAGATACATCGCGATTACAAAGATGATACAACCAAGTACACCGAATTGCTTCGGAAAGTATTAAATGAATATCCAAGGTCCGATTATGTTCCCGAAGCTATAAATCTGCTGGGTCTTAAGGGAACCACGGCTGATACCGGTTACGCCGAGAAATATTATACTATGGCGGAGGAATTCGTACTGGAAGAAGAAGAAATCGATTCGGCCCGTTATTACTGGCAGTTGGTGGTTGACAGTTTCCCCGATTCGAAATTCAACACCCAGGCTCAATATGCACTGTTATGGCTCGATGAAGAGTACGGTTCGCCGCAGGATTCATCACTGGTTTACGCCTTTGCCGATTTCGCCGATCTTTATGCGGATACAGAATACGGAAAAGCTGCCGATCAGCAATTAACCGTCCAACCGCGTTCGTCGGCGCCCTCGCAGCCTGATTTTCCGCAGAATGCACCGGATACAGTGACGCGTCAGTTTAAGGAAGTTCTCGGTATCGATGATTCGGTAGATGTTGATCTGGATTCCCTGCGGGGAGTTATTCCTCCCGAACAATTATGTGCTATGGGTCCTGAAGGTGAATATTTGTATGATATCACGGTCGATCCCGAAAGATTCGAACATGAGTTTGTTTTTCCGCAGTCGGCTTATTCGATAGATATTCCGGGAGGTTATCTTCAGCTTTGTTTACAATTGAAACTAAATTCATTTGGCGAAGTGGTAGACCTCAGGCTGATTACGCCGTCGGGATCACAGGAACTCGATTATGAAGTCAAGGAGACGATTCGTTCGGCGATTTTCCCGATGAACTGGGCAAGGAACCTCCCCATGGACATTTCAATTGACGAAGACTGGTTTGTCTATAAATATATGGTGCCGATTCCAGAAAGCATTAGATGAGCAACATTGCTATCGAAAAAGTGACCTTGAAGAAAATCCATGATCTCGGACGAGGTTACTTTGTCTTCGATTTAGGTCCGTTTTCAAAAACGGCAAATTTCAAGCCAGGACAATTCATCCACATCCGTATACCCGATTCGAATATAATGTTTCGTCGTGCTTTTTCGGTTTATGATACCGACCCGGCGGAATCATCATTCAGTATTATTTTCAAAGTCTTTGGTCGGGGAACAAGGCTGATGTCACAGTTGTGCGAGGCGAATATTCTGGATATTATGGGGCCATTGGGGAATTCTTTTGTAATGCCGGACGAAAATGAGATACCGATCCTGGTTGCTGGCGGTATAGGCATGCCACCCATTTATCTTTTGGCTAAGTGGATGGTTGAAAAAGGTATTGAGCCGGAGAGAATAAAATATTTCTACGGCGGAGCAACCTCGGCCGACCTGGTTGAATTGGAGCGCATTAAGAGAACCGGTATATCTTTTTACCCGGCCACGGAAGACGGTTCATCCGGTTTTGCCGGGCTGGTTACCGATGCCATCAGGAAAGAGTTTGAGCTCGGAAGTGGAAAATTCAGATTATATGCCTGCGGGCCGCCGGGAATGCTTCGGGCGGTTGATGCGCTGGGTGTCGAGACGGGTGTTCCGGGCCAGGTGTCTCTCGAGGCACCGATGCCGTGCGGAGTAGGGATATGCCTCGGGTGTATTCTTCCGCTTAGAGATGGAGGGTACACACGGGTTTGCCGGGAAGGTCCGGTTTATAATATCGGGGAGGTTTTGTTATGACGCCTGATCTCTCTGTTGAAATTGCCGGAGTTAAATTTTCCAACCCGATTTTGACGGCGTCGGGAACATGCGGTTACGGCGAAGAACTGGCTGAGATATTCGACCTAAATGAATTGGGCGGGATTGTAACCAAGTCAATTACGGTGGAACCCCGGGATGGACATCCGCCGCCGCGGACTGCTGAAACCGAAGCAGGAATGCTAAATGCGATCGGGCTGGCGAATGTCGGCGTGGATAGATTTATTTCTGAAAAGTTGAAATTCCTGGAGAAGTTCAAGCTCAGGGTCGTGGTTAATGTGGCCGGGAAAAAGATTGATGAATATGTTGATATCTGTGAGCGTCTGGCGGATTGCAATCGAGCCGACATGGTGGAACTTAATTTTTCCTGCCCCAATGTTGAGGCGGGTATGGAAATCGCCAAGAACCCGACGATGGCTGAACATACGATTGCGGAAGTAAAAAGAGTTTTCCCCCGGCCGGTTATTGCGAAACTTTCTCCGAATGTGTCGGATGTGGGGCAAATTGCGGCGGCATGCGAGGCGGGAGGGGCCGATGCGGTTTCGCTTATCAATACGCTCGTAGGGATGGCAGTCGATATACATACCTTCAGACCACGGCTGACGAATAATACGGGAGGATTATCGGGACCGGCTATAAAGCCGGTAGCGCTGGCTATGGTCAGAAAAGTATATAAAGCGGTGAAAATACCTATTATTGGTATTGGCGGCATAAGTAACTGGGTCGATGTAATCGAATTTCTGGTATGCGGAGCTTCGGCGGTTCAGGTGGGAACCGCGTTATTCGTAGAGCCGGATGCGCCGATAAAAATAATTAAGGGCTTGCAAGATTACCTGTCATTGAATAAAATAGACAGGGTGACCGACCTGGTCGGCAAATTGAGGGAGTATTAATGAGTGCAACCAATAAGATACGAACAGCGATTGATAAAAAAGACTCGATGCTGTGTGTGGGGCTGGACCTTGATATCAAAAAGGTACCCCAGCAGTACGCGTCATCGATAAAAGGCCTTTATGATTTCGCGATGGGGATTGTCGAGGCAACCTCCGATATCGTCGCGGCCTATAAACCGAACCTGGCATTTTACGAAGAACTGGGGCCCGAGGGTTTTTCTCTTCTGGAAAAAATATTATCACGCATGCCTGAAGATGTGGTCATAATAATTGATGGCAAGTTCGGTGATATCGGTAATACGGCGGCTCATTATGCCTCGGCCGTATTTGAAAGATTAAAAGCCGACTGGGTGACATTGAATCCATACATGGGTTATGATTCGATTCGTCCGTTTATAGATTACACCGGTAAAGGTGCTTTTATTCTATGTTTGACCTCCAATACCGGAAGCCGCGATTTTCAATTGATGCATGTCGTCAATAAGCCGATTTACATGTATGTTGTCGAGAAAGTAGCGTACTGGAATAAAGAGCAGAACCTGGGTCTGGTAGTTGGCGCGACACATCCTGAGCAATTGGGCGATATCCGCAAGACAGCGGGAGATATGCCAATTCTGATTCCGGGAGTTGGGGCCCAGGGCGGTGATCTTGAAAAGGCAGTCTTGGCCGGAACGGACAATTTCAAAAATCCGGCTCTCATTAATATATCGCGGGCGGTGCTTTATGCATCGCAGGATGAGAATTTTGCGAGTGCGGCCCGGGCGGAAGTGGAACGTATAAACTCTATTGTAACCGGACTTAAAAATAAGGATAAAGTTCAAAACGAGCCGGAGCCCGGTGAGCAATCTTAAGCGGTTTTTAATTGCAATTCTTTTGCAGAGCATTCTATATTAGTAATAAGACTCAAGGATGAAGATTTATCGGAGGTGGATTTATTTTATCGGCCTGCCGATATCAATGGTAAAAAGGAGGCCTTATGAAAAAGGTAATAATTGCTGCAATATTTTTAATCGTTGCTTCTCCGGCTTTTGCTCTTACAGGCATCTCAATCGGAATCAAGGGCGGTCTGGCGCTTCAGCCCGATTTTCCCATAGCCGACCGGGCCGGGGCGGATACTGATCAGATGACGCTTATCGGCGGGCAGTTCAAATTCAGTCGTTTGCCGATGATAGATATCATAGGAACGGTCGAATATGCATGGAAAACATATGATTATACAATCCTTGGTGAACCGGCGGAATTCGAAATCAGAAATCTGGCTGCATCGGTTTCGATAGTCTATCCTCTTAAAATGAGGATGCTGAAACCGTTTGTCGGCGGTGGAATAGGGATGAACAATGTAAGTTATGAAGCATCCGTACCCGGAGGTTTGTCCCTTACGCTTCCCGAAGACGAAGCTCATTTCGGATATCATGTGCTTGGAGGATTTAATCTTTCTTTTCCAACAGCACCGGTAAGTTTTACCGCCGAAGGTCGCTATAATATTATTAATACATCGGGTGAAAACTCGACTTATTTCCAGGTTACCGGCAGCATTAATTTCCATTTCATGTAATGTATATATCCTAAAGACAAATTTGGAGCACCGGTTATGAACAGGCCGGTGCTTTTTATTTGTGATTGATTTTCGGTCGCCGGAGCTTTATCGTAAGATATACAGGTAAAGCATATGGAGGCCCAAAATGGCAGTAAGATACAGTAATTCAAGAATAAATTCTTTTTCGATATGTCCACGACAGTATAAATTTCAATACATTGAGAGAGCGGCTGTTGAAAAGCCGGTGGGAGTGGAAACGGCGCTTGGAAATGCGGTGCACAAAGCGCTCGAAAGTCTTTACAATATGAAGATGAACGGGCGGACCCCGTCCAAAGATGAAATTTTGCAAATCTATAGTGACTATTGGGAAGGGCCGGACCGGGATAAAATTAAGGTCACCCGGGATAATCTCGATGTTGACGATTATATCAAGATGGGTGAAGAGGCAATCGGGAAATTTTATGACAAATATAAGCCGTTCGATGACGGCGATACGATTGACCTGGAGCGGAAACTATCTTTTCCGCTTGATCCCCGGGGCAAGTTTTCGATTTCGGGCGTGATTGACCGGATAGTTAAACGCCATGACGGGGTTATTGAAATAATCGATTACAAAACCGGCTCGCGGCTTCCGACCCAGGAAGCACTCGATAATGATGTGCAGATGGCCCTTTATCATCTGGGTATACAGCACATGTGGCCGGATTTCAAGGATGTCGAAATTAAGCAGATATTTTTAAGGCCGTGCATTGAGCTCAAGACCAGATTCAGACCCGAGAAACTCGAAGAAATAAGATATAATACTTTTCAGAAAATTCTCGAGATTGAACAGGCGCGAAAAGAGGATGATTTCCCGCCAAAAGAATCAACTATATGTGACTGGTGTGTGTACTATGAACTTTGCCCGGCCAAGAGGCATAAACTGGCGCTCGATGAAGAAATTGCTGTAGATTTTTCCCCTGAAAGGGGTAAGGAGCTGGCCAACGAATATTTAAAGCTGGACCAGGAGATAAAAGAACGGAAATCGAGAATGGATGCCTTAAAAGATGATTTGAAGCAGTATTCCGAAGAGACCGAACTTACCAAGCTGGAAGGAAATCATGGCCATATCAAAATAAGTGTCCGGGATTATGAGACATTTCCTACTAAAACCGACGATGAAGACAGCTATAATGATATTTCGCTTCTGGTCCGCAATGCCGGTATAGAGGAATGTTTCAAGCTTGATCCCAATTTGCTTTTTAAGGAGTTTTATGTCCGGGAAAAACTCCCCGACGATCTGGCCGAACAGTTAAGGTCATTTATCAGAAGTAAGAAACAGTATCGCTTCAATGTAAAATACGAAGGTGATTAGGATAAATCATAAAAAAACCCCGCTGTTAAGGCGGGGTTTTTAGTTTTACGAAACCTTAAAATTATTTTTCTTCCGCTGCCTTGGTTTTGGGCTTATCAACTTCGCGCACAACAAAGGCCGGGATAATTCCATTAGAAGGCGGAGTTACCAGCTGGAGGTTGTTGCCGGGCGGAGTCGTTGTTGTATCGACATAGAGCGATTTGATTTCCTTGTCATCGAGCGAAGAAACAAAGACGGTGGCAACACGTCCGTGACCCGGAGGGATCGGCGGGACGGAAACGCCAACGTCGTTAATCAAGCCGATAGTAAGACATTGAGTGGCAGTGTCGACACGTGCCTGTTTGACGCGAAATTGTTCGACAATTCCGCCTTTGAAAATCGTCGAATCTGCGACCAGGCGTGTTTTCGATGAGGAGAATGTCATTGGAATCGACATAGCCATTATTTCTTCGTCATTGAAGAGTGAGATATTGACTGCCCAATTTTTGGCATCGATTTGATATGGTTCAAAATAGACCGTATCGGTGACTTCACCAAATTTGTCGTCTTGGGCTATGACGTTGAATGCCAATGCCAGAATCAAAGTTGCAGCAAGAAGCAGGGGTTTCTTGAAACTCATTTTTCCTCCGTTAAAAAAGACCCTTATATAGATTTGTTATATATTATCATCGGTTTCAATGTTTATATTTTTACCCCCGGAGACCGGTATAAGTTCCGCTTTAAGAAGGTTTAAAAGGGAATCGGCACGTCCCGGACGATTTAGTTTGTCGCGATAAACGGCGGCGGCTGTAATGGCAGAGCGTTTACCGATATCTGTCCCGGAGAATTTGACGAATAATTCTTCAAGATATTTGGCGGCTTTGTCCCAATTTTCGTTGCGGCGGGATATTTCGGCCAAATATGACAATGCCGAGGCCTCGACCGAGGTTCCGGTATGCCGTTTGGCCATTCTGGAGTAAAAATTTTCGGCCTTTTCGAACCACAGGGAAGCCAACTGGCTATTTCCGGCATCTTCGTAATGTTCGGCAATTGTAATATGGGCGTCGAATGCGGCCTCGGAGGTGGAGTAATTATCTATTAACCACTGGTATTCGTTTTCGGCTTCGACCCATCGCCCCATCTTTTCGTATGACATGGCGATGTATTTCTGGGGCAGGGGGTTACGGGCATAAAATGAGGGATACATATCGGCGACGGATGTCATAATTTCACGGGTTTTGCTGTATTGACCCATTTCGTAGTAAGTCTGTCCCTTACGCATCATGATAGCGGGCACGATATTAGTATCATCGGTCCGGGCCAGAAGGCCGTCGAACTGCTCGAGCGCTTTTCGGTATTCATTTTTCTTTTCGAGGTTTATGGAGGCAATCATCATGGCGGCCTGGAAATCAACCTGTCCGGTCGAATCGGTTAGCTGATCCAGTTGTGAGATGGCATCATTCCAGCTTTCCATATCGTAATAAAGGCGCGCCAGATTTGATCTTGCGGCGGTTTGAAGAGCTTTGTTGGGCCATTTTTGCATAAGGCCGTAATAGTATTCTTCGGCGGATTTGGCCGCCGAATCAGCTTTTTCGGTGTTGCCGATATAGTCAAAGGTACGGGCCAGATCCATAGGGATATTCAGGACACGAGTCATAATTTCATTTTCCTGATTAACCGGTGGATAAAATGTCTGGACCAGTGAACGGTAAACATCAATTGCGTCCTCGAGCCTTCCCTGCATCCGGTATCCCCGCGCCAGCGACAGGCGGACATTTAGATATCTTTCTCCCTGCGGTTCGACCAGCTGGATAAATTTGCGAATAATATCGACGGCCGAGTCGGCTTTCTCCTCTGTGAAATATATCTGGGCGAGGTTTTCGGCGGAGGCATAGGCGATTGAATCAAGGACAGCTCTTTCACGTGGATAATATTCGCGAGGGAGCTCGGGGATATGTTCAAAGCAATAGTCCGAGACCCCTTTGAAGGCGCTTTTCAATTGATTTAAGACTTCCTGATTGGCCATATCGGGTTGAATGGAAGCAGTTTCCATGAGCTTCTGAGCTTCATAATTGAGCTTTTCTGCCTGATAGACGATGCTTTTGGCTGTATTTTCGCCGCAGGCGGCGATAAGCAGTAGGGACAGGATAATAAATCCTGCCGCGCTGATTATCCTTGTATTTTGTTTAGTCAATTTTCGATCCAGCGGTATAATACATCCATGTTTATCTAATCGGCATCTTTGGAAAAGAATGCGAAGAAAAATACAAAAAAAACGGTAAGTGTCAAGAGTTTAACAATAAAAAAGCCGGGCTTTTAAAACCCGGCTTTTGGGGATCTTTTAGCTGTAATTAGCTGTTGCGTTTACGAATCAGACCAGCTCCACCGAGTAGACCGAGACTGAAGAGAAGCATCGTGGCCGGTTCGGGAACGACATTGAAAGTTTCTTCCATCATATCGTTACCGCAAGCCAGAATGTTGTGGAAAGAGACATTGGAAGCGGTCGAAAATCCACTAATCAGAGAAGCATCGAAAGCGAATTCCCAAACATAGGTATCGCCATTTCCCTGATTAAGGAGAGTACCGCCATAATCCATTTCCAAGCCTTCCCAGAAAGTCATAGTCATATCAATTGCGCCAAGGTCTTGTTCAACGGTTCCGATTTCGAAGCCGCCTACCATTGGCTCAATTACTGTGCCGTGGTAAGTACCATCATAATCGGGAATCCCGTTAACCGAACCGACCTTAACCAATCGACCTTCGGAGACATCGATCGCATATTCGTATTTTTCGCCATTAAATCCGAAGAATAAGTCACCGAGATTGAAATCAGCATTCCAGGCAGTTGAATGCGCGGTATAACCGAAAGAGTTCGTGAGGGCGAGATTAATGGTGTTTCCGTTTTTGGCGAATTTAAGACCTTCCAAATCGAATTTTTCGCCGCCTTCACCAAGATTAGCAGGGGAGGGCATATTGGGATCAAGACGATTGGAATAAATACTGTAATCGATGGGGCTCCAGTTGTTGTTGTGATCGAATGGACCGGTGCCAAAATCGTAAAGCTGCCAGCTAAACTGCGCCATTGCGGACGAGAGTCCGAAAAGGCAAATAACCGCAGTCAGCAGGAGTATCTTTCGCATAAATAGCACCCCAGTAATAAATAGTTAATACAATTCTCCAGCCAATATAAAAGCAATACGGGTACCGTATGGGGGATTGATATAGGACAATTTATAAGATGTTGGCACTGTATGGCTTACGCTCACAAGGAAAGGCCACATGATATATGCGGACAAAAATAATGCAAGATATTGCACATTTTGTGCGATTTAATTGCGTTATTGTGCCTATATATACAGGATTTATTCAATAATTAATTCAAAATTAATGGCAATTTGATGGTGAATCGAACCGCCTCCATAATTAAGGAGGTATTAGTTATGAGTCCCAAACAACCGAAATCGGATTATTTAAAGCATTGCGAAATCGCGCATTTTGGAGAAGAAACGCTGCTGAATACCGCCAGGAGGGAATTCAATGCAAGCGGGGCCGCGAAACTGGTCTGGAGATCGGATGATTATTCAAACGGCGGTTTCAGGATCAATCTTTATCGGTTTTTGCGGGATAATATTCCGCTTTTGAATTCATGTATCTGGACCTGGAGCAGACTGTCCTCGGCGCCTGGCAAATATGAAATTATTGGCTGCGATTCGGATGTATTGCAAGAGAAGGCAGGGGAGTGTCTGGAAGCTCTGGCACTTCGGATTTACCCGCATGATTATCAGAAGACGGCCGGGATGGAATCGTTTCTGCCGCTTTTATTCAATTCGCTGTTTACCGATGGTGCTTTTGCCGGATTTATTGTCCTGTATCCGGATATGTCGGGGATAAAGAAATTTATGCCTATCGATGTCTCTTATCTCGGTCAGAAACGGGACAGCAAGGGGCACCTGTTGATGTATCTCAATACGGAAAGAGGGGAGCAGGTAATAAAAGGTGATGATTTTTACTATTTCGGGCTGGTATCGGATGCAACCGGAAGCCGGGGGCAGTCTATTTTGTCGGCGGTACCATTTGTATCGTATATCGAACAGCAGCTGGTGGATGATATGCGGCGGACAGTGCATAATGCCGGGTATCACAGGCTTCATGTGCAGATAACTCCCCCGGAAAAGATGACCGGTGAGTCGGATGACAATTATGTCGAGCGGATCAATGAATATTTCGATGAAACAGTATCAATGATCAAGCAGTGTGACCCGGAGGACAACCCGGTGACATGGGATAATGTCAAGATCGAGTATGTCGGGCCGCGCAATGTGCACGGGGTGACTAATTCGTGGTTTTTGAATCATCGGGCAATGGTGGAGGAAATCTGCGCCGGGACGAATCTCTCGCCGTTCATGCTGGGCTACAGTTTCGGAACGACGCACAACTGGGCGCAGTTTAAATATGATCTGGTAATGCGGCAGGTGGTATCGATTCAGCGGCAGACAGCGCGGCTTCTGGAGTGGATGGGCAATATTGAACTGGCCTTGAAAGGATTTGACTGCCAGTGCCGCTGGCGGTTTGATAACAGTTTATCGTACATGGCCGGTGAACTTTCGAATATAAATCGGGCCGAGGTCGATAAGGTAATCAAGCTGTATGAAGCAGGCTTGATTTCAAAAGAAGAGGCATCGGAAAAAGCGGGCAGGCTGTTATAGAACCGCTGTTTACTCAGAGTAACTGGCGCCGGGCGATTGGCGATATAAATTATTTCTCCCGCAAATTTCTCGATATCGAGCCGCATCCGGGACAGGCGCGGTGGCTTCGGGAAAGCCGGCGGGCGGAAAACCTCCTGGCGACCGGTAACAGATGGGGTAAATCGTATGCCGAAGCGATCAAGATAATCCATCATGCATTGTTTCGTATCAGGAAGTTAAAGTACGATAAAGCGAAGAAGTACCATATTGTGACGGCGTCGATTACGCTTGACCAGGCCAATATTATTTTGAATACGGTCAGAAGAATATTAAATGAAAACTGCCGAATAGAGGGACTGGTCAAGAAAGATACGGTCACGCCTTATCCCCGGATTGTACTGGGCAATGGGGCGATTATCGAGGCTCGTTCCACCCAGAGAAGAGGCGAGTATCTTCTGGGAAATGACTACGATTATTTTATTTTTGACGAAGTGGCTTTCGATCCCGAGGCAGAGTATGTTGTCAACGAAGTAATCAAGATGCGGCTGGCCGACCGGGAGGGCCGTCTTGACCTGGTATCGACGCCCAACGGGCGCAACTGGTTCTATAAAAAGATGCTGGAGCTTAAGGAACGGCCCGACAATACCTATGTGCAAAGCGGTGATTCACGCGAGAATATGCATATCTCACAGGAATATTTGAATCTCCAACTGGAGCATCTTTCGGAAAGAAGAATCAGTCAGAATATTATGGGGCAGTTTGTCGACTCGGGCGGGGAGATTATACCGGGCTCTGATGTTGACCGGGCATTGATGGCGGGAAAGCCGCGGGAGTATCAGGATATTGCCAGCGATGGTTCATTATATATTACAGGCTGGGATCTGGCACGGAAAAAGACGGCGACGGTGGGGATAACAGTGGCGGTCCGGGATGGGAACTGTTCGGTAGTGTCGGTTGTCAGGATTAAGAAATGGGACTGGAATGTAATTTTGGAAAAGATACGAAGGCAGCAAAGGCTTTTTCCCGGGCGGTTGATTGTCGATGCCACCGGATTGGGGGATGTGGTTGTTTCGCAACTGGGCGATTACAAACCGGAGGCTTTTATTTTTACGGCGAAGTCCAAGGCGGAACTTTTGACCAACCTGGAGCTATTTCACAGTATGGGGAGGGTGAGATATCATCGGTGGGAGTTAACTGATCCTGACGACAAAAGCTGGTCGCTGGAAGATGAACTAAGGGAAGCCCGGTGGGATGATAACAATGTGTATGATGCGGTAATGGCCCTGGCGCTGGCTTTATGGCCGTTAAGCCGGGCGGAAACGCCGTTTATCAGGGCCAAAGTGGGAAAAATATAGAAGTCTGTTCCGGAGAATTCGGAACAGACTATTGGTCGAAAAATCGGTGGAGAATATATAAGGCAATCGGTTGGAGTGCTACCGATAAGACTTATTCTTTTTTAGAATGGTGCAATGGCGCCGTAGACATCGTTGAATGTAATACACAGCGCTCCGATGAAAATGATAGCGGCGACAACCCATTTGAATTTCGATCTTTTTCTGGCGCGGTAGAGGACCATTATAATCACCTCGTAAAGTTAAGTTGCTATCTGCGAAATTTATTTTAGCAAGGGCTGTGCCACCGGCAAAAAGCATCGAGCATGTTTTATTAACCCCTGCAATACAACTACTTACAGCCTGTCCAAAAGATGAACACAGGTTGTTGTAATTCTATCTGTGAATTTTCCTGCATATAATTTTCTGACAGTTTTTGCATCAATTTGATGGTAATCGGTTTTCCGCTCCGGTTAGTAACGGAGGTACCATGGAAAACTTGTTAGGAAAGATAAAAGCAGAGCTGATTGAAAAAGAGCAGCCGTTTCTGGACAAACTGGTTGATAAAATCAATGAAAATGTTTCGCCGCCGGAGCAGGTAACGGCAGACGATGTCTATATCCGGGCGATGTATATCGTTTCGGATCGGGTTAACAGCTACGGGGGTTGTTTCCCGGTGGATGAACACCAGAAACTGACAGAATTATTGATCGATACGCCGGTTCTGGTAGGACACCGAAAAGACAGTCTCCCGGTGGGGCGGGCATTCTATGCCGAGACAGCTCGGAGAGACGGCGTCAACTGGGTAAAGGTTTATTTTTACTGGCTGAAGAGTGCGGAGAAGGGGGAGGATTTAAGAAAGAACATAGACGGCGGAATTTATAAGGAGTGTTCGATCAGTTTTCTTTTCAATTTTCCAGAGTGCTCCGTATGCGGGGATGATATTCGCCGCTGCGGTCATCGTCCTTTTGAAAAGTACAAATCAAATGGAATCGAACATGAGGCATATTTCAATTATCGCCGGATATTGAGGGTGCTGGAGGTATCCCTGGTTTACCGGGGCGCAGTGCAGGATACTTCGATTACGGGGAAATTATGTTTCGATGGATGCGGTGAAGATGAGGATAAAAAGATTCAAATAGTTGGAAGAAGACTATGGGATATCTCCAAACTGGATAAAGATCATGATTACCTATTGATGCCGGCATACGAGGGAGTGGAATTTCACCTGTCGTCAAATGGAGAAGGAATCGAGATTTGTGGGGACCGGTTTTTGGCGGGTAATGAAGTATTGCAAAATTATCTGAATGGAATAAAGCTGCCTTCCGGTAAATATGGTGTGTCATGCCGTCTGGTTGGATATAGGGGTAAGGAGCGGCGGAAGTCTTCGGAATTAGAAAAATATTTAAAGGGGGTTAAGTCGTCGGTAACTCGAATAAAACCGATAGTGTACGATCTGATTTCTTACGATGGAGAGGATTACAGGTCATATACCGGCGACATCAGAAGAGAAAGGCTGGAAAGAATTTTTGACAGTCATTCAGATATTCTCGTAAAAGCGCATGCTATAAAAGGAAGTAAGTTGCATGAGGGTATCAGTAGATACGGCACTCGTTACGGTTGTATTATCTCCGATTGTGATAAAGCGGTGAATTATCTTTACAGCCTGCGAAAATTAATCAAGATCAAATATGTCAAAGAGAATGCGGATGAATATTTTATCGTAAGTTGTAATGGCGAGGAAATAAAAGTCGAGGGGATTCCTGTTCCGGAGCTAAATATCCAAAGTGGTTCTTTTGTTGAAATTGAAACGGGAGGATTATACAAGCGAGAGGGAAAGCTGAAACTAAGCCAGGCGTCTATGACGGATATCTGTAATATTGGCGGTCTGTATGACGATGTCGGGTTGTGTATTTCCGGTAGTGATCGTGATTATACAGGGGGGATGTATTATCTTCACAGCGTGGGAAATAATGCTGTACTTTCATTGAATTCTTTAAACCTGATTTTTGTAATTCACAATTTCAATTATGGCTCTCTAAATAACGGGCGGAGATTTGCCGCTGACAGGATAAGTACAGGTGTTTTAAAAAGCAGCGGCAATTTTGAGTGCGGCGATATTGTATCCAGCGAGAAAAAGGGGGAGGCTTTCCGATTTGAATTTCGGGGCAGGCTGAGCGGGGATTTTGTACTAAGGCCGATTTTGCTAAACGGTCGGGAAAGGTATCTTTTTTACAGATCCGGCAAAAAGCAGGTAAAGGCGGTGGGATGATTATGTCTAATGGAGGTTACAAGAAATATTTCCCGCCCGTTGTATGGCGGCCGCTTCTGAGTTTTATCACGGCTCTTCTGGGTATGACAGCGGCCTATTTTACGACAATCGGTTCGATACGGATCGAGCTGGCCGAAAAGGCGGAAAGCGCGCTGGTGACGGCTATAGATAAAAAGCTGGAACGGATGGAAGTGGTGATCCGCGAGGGAAGGGTCAGTAAGGATGAATTCTTCGAGTTCAAAAATGATATTGAATCGAGGTTAACAAGGATAGAGTACCACCTGGTAGTGAAAGGAAATTAATGGTGAATAAAGAAATATTGGATAAGAAAGAGCTGGCCGGGATGGTTGGTGCAATTCGAGATGAATCACTGGAGTTGATTGATTTTGATCAATTGGGTCAGGCTATCGATAAAGTACAGATGGTGACTGCGCAAAGTGCAATAATAGAAAAGGAACTGCAAATTATAAAGGGTGATTACCGGAGGCGGATTGTCGGAATGCTCAAGGCGAATATGGTAAGCAGGCACGATGAAGAACAGGCTTGCCTGGCAGCGCGTCTGTTATCGGATGAAGATATAGGCGCCGAGGAGCTGGTTTATCTTTATCGCCGAACAGCGGCAAGGTTTCGGGATAATTTTCCGGCCAGCTTTGATTATGTGAGGATCAAAGGTAATCGTAAAGCAAAGAACGACTGGATGGAACACAAGATTTAAATAACGCGGGCTTATTTTGCCCGGCGGCCGAGGGATTAATGCCCGCCGCCAGATGATTAACGAAGAGGAGAGATTATGTCTATAAGAGAACAAAACCTCGAGACGATTGCGCCGGTTTTGGCGAGTTTCAAGGTTCACCAGACTGACAGTGTCGATGATCTCAAAGATGCGGATATCGGCAAGGCAGTTAAATTGACCGGCAACCATGAAGTCGGACCTTGTACTGATGATGCGGTTCTGCTTGGAAAGCTGATAGCGCTTACTTTGACCGATGCCGACAACGGCGAGCGTGCGGCTACGGTTCAGGTGGGCGGGATATGCCGCCTGAAGGTCGCGGCCACGGTTCCCGGTGTGGGTGACCGGGTGGTTGGAGCGGCCGACGGCAAAGTCAAGCAGGCTCCGGCTTTGACTGGTGATGACCCGGCCGGGGGAAATATCGCCCGCGGGACAGTCCTCGAAGTAAACGGGACGACTGATTGTACGATTCTATTGAATTAAAGGAGGGATTATAGTGGATTTTAATACATTATTGCAGTCGCCGTATTTGTACCGCCGGGGGCGAGATCTCTCGGAAAGGGAGATTGAGGGGCATATCGACCTGAGCCGGACGGCAGAGATCAATATTACCAAGGATACTTATCTCGAGGCGGAAACGCGCGGTATGACCTTATCGGAGCTTCTGGAGACAACGGAATACGACCCGTCACCGGATAATTCACCGCTCGATGCATTTGAGCGTCAGCTGGCTTTGGCCGGGATAAGACTGGGCGGGAAAAATCCGACCCTGGTCGATCAATTCTACCAGAAAGCACCGTCCCTGATGCCGGAGTTTATTCTTCGGGAGATCAAAAAGGGTCAATCATTTCGCCCGGAGCTTTCATCACTGGTGGCTAACAGTACTACGGTCAACAATAACCGGTACACACCATTCCATGTCGATACCTCGAATACCGATCATTTTTCTCTGCGGCCGATTGGCGAAGGGTCGGAAATTCCCCAACTACTGGTAAAAGAGCAGAATCATGCGATAAATGTTCCGGAATACGGTTTGGGGATGAAAGTCAGTTACAAGGCGCTTCGCTACCGAACGACAGCTCAATTCCGGGTGCTGTTGTGGTACATCGGGTTTAAGATCCAGACCGACAAGATTGCACTCCTGGCAAATTGTATCATAGACGGCGACGGCAACGACAATGGAGCGGAAGTAATTAATACCGATGTTTCGGGAACGCTTGATTATGAAGATTTAATCAAGCTGTGGGCCGAGTTCGATCCATTCGAAATGAATGCAATAATCAGCGGAATTGGAAATCTGAAGACAATTCTTACGCTGGAAGAGTTCAAGGACCCGATGGCGGGATACCGTTTCCAGGGCCGGGGAGAATTATTCAGTCCGCTGGGAGCAAATATGGTACGTTGCGACGAAGTGGCATCGGACCTGGTGATCGGGCTGGATTCACGGTTTGCGGTTGAAGAAGTGATTACCCAGCCGTTGATGGTTGAATATGACAAAATTATTGAGCAGAGATTCGAGGAAGCGGTTATCTCCGAGGCAGTGGCTTACGCCAAGGTGATTTCGGAAGGTTCAGTCGTGCTCGATGTGGTCCATGCCGGGTAATCAGTCTATCGAGGGGCGGTCCGGCCGAACCGGACCGTCTTTCGTGAAAGGAAATCATGCAAAAACTATTACAATATAGTGACGCGGCTTATCCGATCGGCGTATCGAACGGGAGCAAGTTGTTTAAAATTCCGTCGGGCAGATACTCCGGGCGTATGGTGTCGGTAATGATGATCAGTCCGGGAGAGATATCCGACCACGATATTCAAATAGCATATGCCGATTTCCCATATAATCAATGGTCGGAACTTCAGCGGGTAGTCAATACTCCTGAAAACAGTTCATTTGATGCCTGTATGGACGATGACGGCAATTTGTTTATTGCATATACGGAATCATCAACCAAAAATCTTATCGTCATAAAACTTTCCTTTTCGAACGGAAGCTGGCTTTTGGAAGAGCCGGTTATTGTATATGACGGCGATGAGAATTATTTTCCAGTTATAGTTCGTCAGACTGACGGCCGGTTATGGGTTTTCTGGAGCAGGTACGCCGGAGGTTCCTATTATGCAAATGTAAAATATTCGGATGATGGTGGGGGTAGTTGGGGAAGCGGTTCATCGGATCCCGGTACAAGCCTGACACCGGGTGGAGCCTCGGTTTATATCAAACCGGTTATTATGTCGGGGCGGTTGTATGCATTCTATTCATTCAATGGAACAAAGCTGGCCTATCGAAGAACATCTCTCGATGTTATCTCCTGGGAAACCGAAGTGGAAATCAGTACCGGGTCGGGTTTTGACCCTGATTTTGATGCAGCGGTATCGTCGGACGGCCGGATAGGGATCATTTACGAGGACGGCATCCTCCGCTATCGGGAATTCAATGGTGTTTCCTGGGGTGGAATCATACCGGTAGAGAATGACGGCGGATGCTCTTCTCCACAGATTAAGTTTATTAACAATGATCTTTATGCGATATATCTCGTTACTGTCGGAACGAATGAACAGGCGGTCAAATACCGGCATAAATCGGGTGAGACATTTGCGAACGCGGAAGTGCTCGATCCGGATCGAAATAATCCTGAGAAGCTGTTTCTATATAATTCAATTTCCGCAACTTTCAGTGATTTGACCGAAGAGGCATCGAATGGCCTGCCGGGGGATGTGTATCATCCTGATTCTTCGGTACTGTTCGAGGAAGCGGGTGATGCGCTTTATTTCGGGATGAACTGTAAGTTTCACCTGATTAGTATTGCTTTATCGGTAATCGGCAACGGTGGGATAGTGCAGTGGGAATATTACAGTGGAGAGAGCTGGGTGAGTTTTATCCCTGATGGCGGCGCTTTTAGTTTTGACGCGGCTGAAAAGAAGCTGTACCTGTGGCCTGATTATTTATCGGTGCCTTCCGACTGGCAGAAGACGAATATCAACGGAAGCAATTTATTCTGGATAAGAATTTCGGTCAGTGCCAGTTATTCTACCGGACCGGTCGGGTCACGCCTGACAACATATTCCAATATTCAGCAATTAAGTCTGATGAGGTGATGAACAATGTCATATACGAATAAAGAGCTGGTGAAACGGCATGTCAACCTCCAGAGTGTACCTTCCGGCAAGAAAAGATCTTATTCTGTTATCCTGACAGAAAATGACTGGGCGGATCTTCCAGGAGTTTCACTTGTGGAAAAATCTGTTGCGGTCAAGACCATATGGGGTAATCAACCTGTCTCAGAAAATGTCGTTTTGTCAGAGAGTGAGGTTTCGCTCGCCAACAATAATCTCGTTCAGGGATCGGTTATGGCGGCATCGGATTCCTCGCTGGGTACGATATATTCGGAATTCTCCGATTACGCGGTGGATTATGAAAGCGGGACGATAAGACGCCTTGAAGGTGGCGATATTGAATCCGGAAGTACATTGATTGTCTGGTATTTCAATTATGCGTCTTATATCGAAGATGTTGATTTTCAGGTTGACTACGGCGAAGGACGGCTGCGGCGCCTTGTCGGTGGTGGTATTCCTGATAGAAGCGAGGTCTTTGTCGATTTCGAGCTATCCGAAAACCAGCTTAATGAAACGGCGATAGAGGAAGCTGTCTCTCAGGCGAATGCGGTAATCGGCGGAAGGCTTGATCCTTCGGGACGGTATGGCGCCGATGCCACTCTCCAGACCGGGGCAACCTTTCTGGCGGTGTCATTTGTCTGCCGGATGGCGGCAGCGGGGATCCTGCCGGGCCTTAAAATAAACAGCAGTGCGATTACCGGGTGGCTGGCGCTGGCGGAAAGTTACCGAGCCGACTTTGAATCGATAATCAAGGATTTTCGGGCTAAGCCGTCCCGGTTAAGTCCACCGACTCATTCATAATTTGGAGGGTATAGTGCAAACACTGGCATATTTAAAGAGCAGGCGTCTCTGGGTCATACCTAATCTTCTTGTATGGGGGATAGTCGGGGAGGCGGAGTTTTATTATCTGGGATACGAAATGGGGGAAGTGCATAACCGGGTAATGTTCGGAATTTCTTCGGTCGGAGAAGTCAGCCAGACAATCCAATACGGCAATCTTATCGACAGCCGGGGCAATAGTCTTCCGGAGACTATAAAAGACCCAAAGGTGATCGTTGTACCGAGGAGCAAGCATGGCGCTTTTCCGGTCGGCGGGCAGTCGGAGAACAGTTTCAAGATTGCGCGTGATCCCGATGCACCGGGACCGGTGACGGTGGATCTGTTTATCTTCGAGACCGGGCATTAAATCGGGCGGATAAATGAAATGGCTGATAATAATAATATGTCTGATCTGGAGATGCTCGAAGCTTTGAGAAACAGAATATATGAGGCCATTACAAAAAATGAACCATTACCGAAAGTAGGTGAGCTTTTGAAAATAATAGAGATGAAAAACAAACTAACGGTAGCCGGAAAGGCTGAGAAGAAGTTCTGGGATATGATTAATACTCTTCGGGAGGAAAAACTTGGAGGAAAATCGAAAGACAAACCAAATAAAGACAAGCGGGTCGGGATCTTGAAAAAGAAGAAGGCAGACCAATGAGAGATAATTGCAAATTGATGAGATTAATATTTCCCTGTATTGTGGTATTAGTTTGCCTTCTATCAGTTTCTTCAGATGCAAAATCACTTCAGGCGGTAATAAATCTCGATAATGATGTTCAATCGGGAAAGGTGGCACGCAATCTCAGGGCGGTTGTAGGAGATTCGACAAAGCCGGAGTTTGAATCAGTGCTGAGATTGACGGCCTGGGAAGAGGACTGCTTTTTGGAGATCGATTTCAATCCCAGCGGTCAAAGTGAGGCGCCATATGCTAATATAGAACAGGTGAATAATGCCGAGGCAGTTTCAGGCGTGTGCGGCAACATGGAATATGCGATATACCGCAGAGGAGACGGCAATCTCGAATGGGAACTGATCTTGTTGACGGCACCAGCGGATAGTTCGTTTACATTTAATATTAAGGCAAAAAATCTAAATTTCTACTACCAGGATATTATTTGCAGGGAACCGGGCTGTATTCGCCCCGACAGTGTCAAAGGATCATATGCAGTTTATCATAGTGCATATAGAAATAATATAATTGTCAATGGGAGAATGCACAGTTATAAGACGGGAAAGGCGTTTCATATATACCGTCCGAAAATTCATGACGCACTCGGTATCACTGAATGGGGGGGTATTGAAATCGATACCCTTGCCGGTGAGATGCGTCTATATTGTCCCCGTTCATTTCTGGATAGCGCGGTTTACCCGGTTGTGATCGACCCGACTTTCGGATACGATATATCGGGAGGGTCCTCGACAGGATTACTCGCGGCCCGGGCGAATATCAATGATACCGAGACATATGTTGCCTCGTCGGGGGACCGGGTTATCTCTTATCATATCTTTGCTGTCGATGTTGATGGTGATGCCGATCAGGCCGGTATGGCTTTGTATAATATGTCCAGCGGGCTGCCCGATAACAGGGTTTTTGGGGTGGTGGATATTACTATTGATGATTTCGATCCGCCGGCGTCATGGCTGGTATCTCCGGCGGTGAGTCATGATCTTACGGCCGGCGTGCTATATTGTGTCGCAATGGGAAATGCGGTGGGAGATATAAGGGTATCATATGATTCCCGCGCAGAAACCAGCCGATCATTTCATAACGCGGCCACCCTTGACCAAGTATGGAGCAGTCATTCTACCAGGGGTGTTTATTACAGCATGTACGTTACTTATGAGGAAAATGCCGGCGGAGAGGTCATAAGTGTACGGCGGCGCCGGATTATGGATATGATTCATTAAGGAGGGATTATGTGCAGGGCAGTATTTGTATATTTCTTATGTTTAATACTTATTCCAGTAACATTTACATTCGGCTATGGCATTGTTCAAAACGGTGCCGACCGTGATTCAATTTCGATTCCATTTATGCTTCTCGATTCGCTCGGCAATCCGGCTGCGTTGAACGCCGGTGATTCGGTATATCTGGCGGTTCATTATCCCGGCGGAGCGGTGGCATATAAGGACTCGATGGCATATAATGACGGTTCGATAGTTTCGAACAGCTGGGAGGATTTCACCGATGGTATTTCTTACGTTTATACAGCACCAATCAATGCGATTGATGGTTTTTCACCGGTGAACGGGCTTTACAGCTATGTTTTGATGGTTGATGATAACAGCGGGGCGGATCTGGTCACCGGCTATTCGGGCTATTTTCAGGTGGTCAATTCACCGCTGGAGAGTTCACTCGATTCGGCGGCATTTGCCCAAAAGGCGGTTGATTCCCTGGCAAAAGTTATCGACTCGCTTGAAAATTATGATGAATGGGTTTCGGATATTGATAGTGCATTTGTTGAGAGGATACTCAGCCGTTATATCGATTCTGTCTGGAACGAGGATTCTACCGGTCATTTCAGTCCTCCGAATATGGCCTATGTAGCGGCCCGAACAGGATCGGACACCTCGCTTATCAGGGGCTTATTGGAAAGCGACCGTTTTATTATGGTACCTTCCGATAGTACCGAAAGCGGTAGCGGGCTGATTACATATTCGGGAGGGATCGATTCCACGATGCGCTTGAAACAGCTGATTGTCGAAGGTGACAACGGGACCGGGGCATCAGTAAAGATCGAGAATATAAGCGGGACAGCCGTCGCTATAGGAGTATCGGGCGGTATTGGTCATGGTCTCTATCTGGAAGGGCATGGAGGCGGTTTTGATCTGAATGGTGATATTCACGGCGCTATTGATTCGGTTCGCTATGTTTCGAAAATCGCTGCGGATACGATTGCCAATCGGGTCAAAGAGGACTCACTGGTATATCGGGGCGGCGGTTCTGGCGATTCGGCATCGATAGCACGGTGGGTATGGAACACACCTCAGGATAATCATACTGGAGACGGGACATTCGGTAAATATCTCGATGCCGAAATTTCCGGGGTCGGTGTCGGGGGTGGACTTTATTCATTCAGGATAACCGCGTATGACAGCAGTATCGATCAAACTATTAGCGGTGCCAGAGTGATTATTCGAAATCTTGCGCAAACGTCATTGATTGCTCTGGGGAGTACAGACAGTCAGGGAGAAATCGAGTTCAATCTGGATGCCGACAGTTTTCTTGTGGCCGCCTACTCGCATGGATATGTATTCAACGCTTTTGATACGGTTGTCGTTTCCGGCGGCGGGGAAGATACTATCCGGGCTTACCGTTTTGATCCGGGTCAACCTTCCGATCCCGCACTGTGCCGGGTCTGGGGATTCTTGTATGACTTGACCGGCCGCCCCGAGAGCGGCTCGGCAGTTTCGGCGTGGCTGCCTTCCGGGACAGCGAAATCGGGTGGTTTGATTATTACGCCATCAAAAGTGGAAACGGTCTCTGACAGCACCGGATATTTTTATCTCGATTTGATTCCCGGCGGTGATCTTGAGCCGGATGGTACAATGTACGAGATTACAATCAACAGAAGTGATGGGACAATATTGCGTGAGGGGGTAGATGTTCCCGATCAACCTGTCTGGCAATTAACCTGGTAATTGATAGAAAATTTATGGAGGTATTATGTTTACAGCATCAATTTGAACCGCCCCGGTTATTCCGGAGGCTGTTTTAGTTGAGTCAGGCCACCTTG
>CAZDPY010000014.1:0-84436 GCA_964507455.1 uncultured Ignavibacteriaceae bacterium | reverse complement strand
GTCAAGGTGGCCTGACTCAACTAAAACAGCCTCCGGAATAACCGGGGCGGTTCAGAGTCAGACATGTCATATCTTTTGAGGATTGTACCCTCCCCTCAATTCAGTCTTTTGCTGCTCTGTAGTGGCTCTGCTATAAAAATAACCTTCATGAAAAGATTGGTCAAGGAGAACCGATTAAAAATGTACAAATTGGCCGGTTATTTTGTACTTCAGTGACAGATGCTGTCACAGATTGTTCATTTTTGACAAAAAATAAAGCGGAGAGGCTGGGATTCGAACCCAGGGTACGCTTGCACGTACAACTGCTTAGCAGGCAGCTGCCTTCAGCCACTCGGCCACCTCTCCGGCTTGTCTTTTCGGCGAAAAATTTATACAAATTTCGCCTGTATGAATTTTCAATATAGTCTAAATATTCGGAAATTCAAGTCAATTCTAAATGCGGAAGATCGGGGGTATTTTCAGATTTGTTCGGGGGCGGAATAAAAGCGCCAGGAAAGGCGCTCTATCATAAAGATCAGTTCTTCGGCTTTGAACGGCTTATGGATATAATCATCGGCCCCGGCCATCATCGATTCCCGCACGGTAAACTGGTCGCCGAATCCGGTCATGACGACGATAGTGGCATCGGGGGCGATCTGGCGCATTTTTTCCAGAAGCTCGAATCCGCCGAAATCAGGCATTTTGAGGTCAGTGATTATCAGGTCGGTTTTATTGGATGTAAGGTATTCCAATGCTTCCTCTCCGCCGGCGGCGGTGGAAACATCGAGATCGGATTTTTTGAGGGCCCTGGCAACCATGTCGCGGGCCTGCTGCTCATCATCGACGATGAGGACTTTTATGTGGCGCATATTTTTTTATTTGCTGGTTGTCTTCTCAAAGGTTGAAATAACTTCGTCAACAAAATTTTCCATCGGTACCGGTTTGTACATCAGTGAGCTGGCCCCTTTCAGTCCTGCCTCGTTGACAAGACGTTCGGTGGCGTTACCGGTGATAACGATGACCGGAAGGTACGGTCTGATTTCTTTGATTTTTTCGACGGCGTCGACACCCGACATTTCCGGCATAATGAGATCCATAGTGACCAGATCATAATCGGTATCGGCGACCATCCGGATAGCTTCTTCGCCGTTTTCGGCCATGTGGACTTCGACCGAGTCAGAGATTTCGCAAAACTCTTTGAAGATATCGCGGACCCGGGGTTCGTCATCGACGATTAAAACCCGAAAGGCTTTTCCTCTCTGTTTGGCGAGATTTTCGATTTTTTCAATATTCATGATTCCAAGTTTCCCATTCTATTTGTGCATGTTTTCGGCGGTTTCGTCCAAAAACAGGCCTTAACTATATTTATCGACCTGTCCTTTTTGTTTCTTAATACCATTGATGGATTCGAGCACCCTTTTGCTTAGAACCTGTATCTCGTTGAGGGACTTTTCGATACGGGTAAGCTGATGCTCTTCATCGCCCCTGGGCGGTTCGATTAGATGTTCATTTCGGAAGGCCCGAAGCGCTGCTGTAACCTCCTTTATTACTTCCACCGATCCGTTTATCAACTGTGTAAACTGCGGTTCGAGCTCTTTTAGCTCATCGGATTCCTTTTTTGTGCGGGCCAGCGAGATGGCGAGATTAAGGGCCAGCATTTTTACCTGGTCGGCGAGATTGTCGACCTGATCGGCCCATTCTTCGTTGGTTTCGGCCCGGAATTCAATTTCATCTTTTTTCATTGTATCACCATTTCTTCTATCTTACTTTTCAATATTGAGAGATCGGATGATTTCAGGATATAATCATCGGCGACCCAGCTTGAAAAATCATTTTTATAGACAGCGTAGGCGGAATTAAGGACAATCGGGATTTGCGGGTTTTCCGCCTTAATCTGTTTAAGAACTTCAAGGCCGCTTGTTTCCTCCAGCTCAATATCGAGAATTATAATATCAACCTTTTTCGAGCGGGCGATTTCGAGCGCTTTTTCTCCATTTTCCGCAAGCTCTACTTCATAGCCGTTTTGCTTGAGAAACTCCGAGTATAGCGTTCTGATATTGAGCTCATCATCAACAATAAGAATGGTCGGCATCATTTAACCCCCATAAGCGGCAGTTCTATATAGATTTTCGGGATACTGTCGGCTGTCCCCTCGACGCCATAAGTGCCCCCGTGGTATTTTATCGTCTCGCCGGCGACGATGATTGACAGTTTTTGTGTGCCGGTCGCCGTTCCAAAAATTTGTTTTAATGTTTTTATGACTTTTTGCCTGGCGTTGTTATCGCCGGTAAATATTATTTCCATCCGGGCAGATCGCTCATCGCTATTGACCGCAATATCGACCTGACATTCATCGGTCATTTCTTCGACAGTCATCATCAGGAATTGATACAGTGCATGACGGATCTGATCGGAGTTACCGTGAATGAAAATATCATTATCGGACATCATTAATTTCGGAGATTTGTTTCTTTTACGGGCGCGCGAAATAAAAAGATCATAGGTCTTTTTGACCAACTGGTTGAATTCGATCTGGCTGTGTTCTGTATAGCTGGAGCGTTTGAAATCGAGGACCTGGTGCAAGACCGATTCGGCGCGCTTGGCTTCGGATGATATAATATTCAAGTATTCGCGGTTGGTGTCGCTTTTTTCTGCATTTAAAAGCAACCCGGCGAAGCCTCCAATAACTGTCAGAGGATTACGCAGTTCATGGGCAATCGATGAGGTCAGTTCTCCGATGACAGACATTTTTTCGATACGAACGATCTGTTCCTGTGATTCGGCCAGTTGACGGTTTTTTTCTTCAAGATCGGCTGCGTGTTCGACCAGCCTGTCATAAAGCTGCGAACGCTCGATAGCGACGGCGGTATGGTTGGCGAATGTTTGCAGAAGGCGAACATCGGCATCGCTTATCGGTTTGCCGGTTATTTTGTTGTCGGCCGCAATTAATCCGAAGCAGTGCCCCTTACTTGTGATCGGCGCCAGGGCCAGCCTGGAAGTATTAAGACGATCCAGTATTGCCCGGGACAACCGTGTCAGCTCACTGCTGCCGTTGACATTCGTTCCTCTGCTGGATGAAACAACATCGGCGAATATCGACGGTTCGCTGAGATTGATCTGCCATCCCTGTATCATGGACGTCAATCCGAAACTTGTATTTTGTTCGGGGATAGAGAAATCGTTGAGAAGTTCTATGAGTGTTCGCGGTTTTTGCGAAAGCTGCGACCAGATTTGACCGGCTTCCTCAGGAGAGGTGGGGCCGACCGCGAGTTTGCCTTCGAGTGTATTCCCATCTCTATCGATAAGGAACAGGAAAGCGCGGTTGAAGGCCAATCCCTGGTTTGCGGTGACACTTGTCAATATGGTTTTCAGGGCTTTGTCGAGATCGGTAATGGCCGAAAGAGCTTCCGATAACTGCCACATTATATTGAGTTCATTATTGGCTTGTTCCAGGTCAGATTTCTGCTTGTATGATTCGGTGACATCCTGAATAATCGCCAAAAATCCGGCGACATCGGTATCATCGCGCCTGTACGGACTGCAGAAGATATTGATGACAACGATATCTCCTTTCAGATTGGTGCACCTGTGATCGCTTTTCCTAAAGGGTACACCGTTTAACAGAGAATTAAAGGCGTCACCAATACCACATCTCATAATGTTATCAATATCGGCGAGAGTCCGTCCGGTTATCTCGTTTTCTTGCTCCATGCCGACAATTCGGGCGGCTTCGCCATTGATATATTCAAGAACACCATTATTATTGACGATCATAAATCCGAGTGAGGAAGCATCAAAAAGCGCTTTGATAAACTCTGATTGTGCTCCCAAAATTTCCACTTTTGACATCTCCGGCATCATGCTATTCTCCTGTGGAAGATTTTTCCAGGTTTATCATTTTTACCTTATCATCTTCCGGAACGTACTTTTCCGATACCAGGGATTGAATATCGAGCAAACGCCTGTTGATTTCAGCGATACGAAGCGACTCATGCTCGATGATTTTGAGTCTATCGGTCACTTTTTCGTCAAGCCCTTTATTGATAAAAAGGAGATATTCGACGTTTCCGGTAATAACCGAGAGCGGGTTGTTGATTTCGTGATTTACCGATACGGCCAGTTCTTTTACGGCCATCAATCGCTCGTCGTTTATAATTCTATCCTGCGTATCCCGCAGTTTTTGATGAGCTTTTTCAAGCTCAATATTTTTCGCTTCGAGAGCTTTCATATAGAACAGTCTGTCGATTGAAAGAGCAATCTGCTCACCGACTATGGAAAGGAGTTTTTTGTCTTTGTCACGGAAAATTGATTTACTATGACCGATAAATACTATAATTCCCAGCGATTCGTAATCCAGCATCAATGGGACGAGCAAAATGGGATTTGCTTCTTTTTCATCGGGCGGGATATATAAATTTTTTACATCAGAGAGAAGGACGGTTTTATTCTGGCGCACGGCCCATCCGAAAAAATCGGTATCGAGAACCTGAGCAGCTTCCAATCGAGGGTCATCATTGTTACCAATCGAGGCAATTTTCTTTAGCTGCCGCTTACTGCTGTCAGTAAGATAAACGCCGGCGCTATCATAAGCGACAACTTCGCCGATTTTTTTCAGGACCCTGATATACGCCGCTTCATCGCCCGAGGAATTTCTAAATTCGGCTGAAATTTCGGCGACAAGACCAACTTTGGTCCAAAAGCGGCTGACATTATCATTGGTTGCGCCCGGCTCATTCATCGAAATGGTTTCCTCTCGTTAATCGCCTGATTTTATCATAAAGACCATTTGCGGTTACATTTTCAAGTTCTCGAAAAAGAAGTAATTTTTTATCGGCAGGGACGAACAGGTCGGGATCGTATCTATCATCATCGACGAACTGCCAGCGATCTTTTGCTTTGACCTCGAATGCAATTTCATCCATCTCGATCATACGATCGGACTTGACATCGATAATCCTCATTATGCCCGTAAGGACAGCGTATACGCGGTAGCGGGAAGCTATTTCCGGGATGACGACGACTTTTCTGGTTTCCAGATCGACTCTGCTGACATAGATATCGACAACATAGCGGGCATTGTTGTTTCTTCCGATATCAAGAAGCGGATTCAGTTTCAGGATTTCGGCACGATTATCGGGCGGGTACTGCATACGATTGTGCCATAGAATGGGGACGCGTTCGATCCCGGCCAGGTACATATCCATCTTTTGCGGCAGATGGAAATCGGCGTAGGGGCATTCCGGGAAGGATAGATTAACCATAATGGCATTACCGGCAAAGACGGAACCGGCAATCAACCAGATAACCATCACCAGAGCGGTGATAATTTTCCAGTAATTCATTTTAATTCTCCCCGGCAGTAACCCGACGATAATAGACGTACTTATTCAAGACATTTTTCAACTGCTCATCGAATGATGCAATCTCATCATCGAGCATATCGTATTCCGGTCCGCTGAAAAAGTCGACAAGGTATTCTCGTGAGATAAACTCGACACCGACGAGCCATTCATCGCCATCGGCTTCGACCCTTTTGACGACACCGAGGACCTTGTCAATCACCTCAATGTCCTGCAGTGTCATCTTAAGGACCACGATAGCGCCCTCCTCAACCGGATTTTCGCCAATGATGAGCACGCCACCGGCGGATAGATTCAGAATTGTTCCGCGGCACTCATAGCCATCGCCGTGCGGCCAGAAGCCTCCGGCGGTATCTCTGATTACCGAGTAAGCAATCGGCTCGGAAATTTCCAGCCTGATATAACGCCTTTTTTTATCCCGGGACAGTTCGAAGGGCGGTTTGACAGAAACCACATTCTCTCCCGCCTCGACATCCGAGACAATTTTTGATTTCGTGTCGTTCATGACATTACACTCCTGTTAGTACATTCCTATTGGTTTCGGTAAGATAATTTTCCAATATTTTTCGACATTTATCATCGAAGACAAACAAGCCGCCGGGTAGATTCCTGATCAGCACATTCGGAAGCTTATTTTTGTAATTTTCCTTTATTATGAATTCCACACCAGCATGGTACATCTTGTTTATATTCGAGCGGCTGTGCCGTACCTGTCCGACGACGAGATTCGGAATTTGCAGATTTTCAAATCCTAGATGGATAATCAGAAAATATTCACCGTTCAGATCAACGGGAAGCAGTGCCATAAGCCCGCCGCCGCCGATATCGACCGTTTTTGTTTCTATCCATTTTAATTTGTTCAGTCGGGCGGTGGAGATACAGGTATCGTTGAAAAAGGTCAGCCTGATATCTTTTTCCATTTTGACTCGTTTGAAAGCGCGGCAGATTTCGGGATAGATATTTTCTGCGATAGGAATCTGCAGTTTGCCGCGTCGCGGGGTGGCAACCGTTGAAGAGAATACAACCGGTTCGCCTTTATATTCGAGATAGACTTCGATTGGTTGTTTATTGATCAACTCATTGACCAGACCGGACGAACCGGATCGGTCGATTATCAAACTGTCGCCGCTGATGCCGATTACTTTCGAATCGAGGATTTTTCCCGGAAACTGTTCGGTCCGGATTTTCAATTCACGGCCGATAATTTCGGAATGCTCGATATCATCGCGGCAAATCCTGGCTCGGTCGTCTGACATTATAACAGCCCCTTCTGTCTTTCTCTGACCTGTTCTTCAAAGATAAATTTCATCAGTCGGTTTTGTGCTCTATCATCAAACTTCCTTATCATCTGAGGTACTTTCTGCAGTTCGGCAGATGAAAAGCAGTTTGACATATCTTCTAATTTCAAAAATTTAACGCCGGCGAGAGTAATATCTTCGTGTCTGGCAACCCGACAGCATTCGACACTCAGCATTCTGGGAATACCCATATCTTCGTAGCGCCCGATACGGACCAGGAGAACATCGCCTTTCTTAATTCCGTCACCAACTTCCATGAGCATTCCGCCGGCAGATAAGTCCTTCGTAACCGAGTCATGCCAGTTCAATTCATCGATTAAGCCTCCCCCTTCGGCAGTTTTAAGGGGAGAGTATTTAAGCTTTAGTTTGACATTGACGCGAACATAGTTTCGCCTTTGTACCCGTTCGATACGGCCAAATTGATGAAGCTTAACAAGACCATCACGCCCTCCGGGCAGCTCCGATAAAGAGGCGGGCATGGAATACATGGCATCCGGCCGCAAGAAGATTATCCTGACATTGCATTCCGACATTAAAGTCTGGTGGCCGCTTACATAACTGGGCTTCGATGCAATCAGGGAATCGTCGGTAATATCTTCGATGCGCGTGACGTAATTACCTTTTTTGTCATTGCGTTCGATAGTCAGTTCAACTTTTTCCCAGAGTTGAAACGGTAGCCTGCTATTGGTTTTTGCTGCTTGCCTCGGCATCGGTTAATTTATCCCTCTTTATATGCCAGCATGTTGCTTCTTCCCTGTTCAATAGCCAATTCGAGAATTTTTCTCGCCAGTGCGGTACGACTTTGATCATTTTTGAAGCGATAAATAAATTCCTGACCGGTTCTAATTGTCTTATTGAAATATTTTTTGGCCCGATCATAGTCGCCGATTCGTCGGGACAGCTCGGCAATCAGGTAGGATGCCTGTATCTGCTGGTTTCCCTCGGCAATGGAGTGACCATCTTCGAAAGCAAGAACATAATGTTTCACCGCCTGCCTCAAGGCTTCTGTTTCATCGAGCGGTATGCCCGGCCATAAAGATGCAACTCTGCTCAGGTAATCATAGAACGATGTATGGTTATGGAATCCTGTCGGAAGATCATCCTCAGTAGATCCCAGGGCCAGTTTCTTATGTTCCTTAATAACCTGATTTAAGGCATCGGATTTACCTTCAAAGAGAGACAGAATATCGCGGAATGAAGACAGCTCGAGATTGTACTTCTCTCTAATCGGGAACAGTGAAGATTTTATCTCATTGAAAATCGCTTCGTTTTCAAACTGCGATGAAACAGCATTTTCAATTTTACACAGTTTGACATCGATTTCCTCAATCGACTCTTTCAGTTTTTCGAAGAGATTACTGATATCGATCAAATGGCCTTTCATGGCCTGAAGTGTAGGATTTTCGCCCCGTCCCTGGTCCCGATAAAGCCACCCGATTCGCAGGTAGAAACGGCCAAGGTCGAGATCTACCGGCTTTTCGGTAAGAGTCTCATCGATAATAGCCAGAATAAGTTTTAAAATTGCTGTTTCATTGGGGTACCGGCTGGAATCGAGTTCCTGACCGATCATTTTAATGACCGAGTCAGATTGAGCCAGAATTTCCAAGTGCTGTTCCTTGATGGTTTTCAGGCGATAGGTTTTGAAATAGCTGTCGTCTTTCCAGTCTTTGAAAGAGCTGTTGAATTCACGTGTATAAAAACAGTTGTCACATGTTGCGGTAAAAAACAGCAACGGATTGTATGATTGGTATCGCGGATTTCGCCATACTATCTCTGTGGGGCAGAAATCAGTGTCCCGCTCACGCTCAATGTAGGCACCCACCTTTATCGTTTCGAATTCATTGATGGTCTTACAGATTGGGCATTCTACTTTGGTGAGAAAAAATGGTGACGCGGATGCCATTATGCTATCCTCCCCGAGGTTTGCAAATTGTTCTCCCGATTAATCATCGCCAGCTCTCCGTCGGTCAGCGGGATATTTTTTCTTGCCTTTTGCTCCTGTCCGACTCTGGCCAATACTTCTTTCGCCCTGCGAATCGCTTCTTCGCGATTACGGACGCGATTATTTCTTCCGGTCGAGCGAGAAGATCTGGATTTTTGATTAACCCAGTCGACACCCTGGAGATTGACAAACTCGAAATCCCGCTCCATGCCAGTCTCCGATGACCGAACCGCTTTACTCTTAGTTATCGGCGATTCCTGAAATTCTGTAACCCTTTCAGGTCGAACTTCTTTTGCCGATTTTGTAAAAATCGATTTGACGACAAGGACGAACAGGCCGGCGCTCATATATCCGGCCAGATTTAATCCGATATCCAGCCATTTTTCTGGTGAAATTCCTATTTCCATCTTAAAACTCCTTCAAACCTTAACATCGAGGCGCCCCGGTTCTTCCTTTTCGGAATCGTCCTCGGGTTCCTCGCTCGGCTCTTGTTCGCGCTTTTTATACTTTTTCCTGTTATCCTCTTGATGTTTATCTTTGGTAATAATTACCTGGTCGCTTTTTTCCGGTTGTCTGGTTCTTTCGGCGGCGGCAGATGATTTCTCCTTGAGGATAGATTTTACCTGTCTCTGGTCCATTTCCGAGGCAGCTTTCCTGATTTGCTTAAGCTTGCTTATGACCTCGGTCTTGGACAGCAGATCCGCAAGATCTACCGCTCGTACCATTTTTCATTCCTCCTACCCGGTCACGGCGAACCTTTCTTTTATCATTCCCCGTAATTTCATGACCGCTTTAGTATGAATCTGCGATACGCGAGATTCGGAGATTGACATAACTTCGCCGATTTCCTTAAGAGTAAGTTCCTCGAAATAGTATAGCGCTATGACCAGTTTTTCCTGCTCGGTAAGGCGGTCGATGGCCGTTACCAGAAAAGCTCTCAGTTCGTTCTTTTCCAGATCACCAAGAGCGGTCGGGAACTGGTTATCGACTACCGTTTCTATACGGGGAACCTGGTGGTTATCATCCTCACGGAACAGCGTTTCATCGAGTGACAGCAGATTAGAGCTGCTGGCATCGGACTGCGCTGAAATTAATTCGTCAATGGAATATCCCAGTCTTTTTGCCAGTTCTTCATCCGATGGAGGACGTCCGTGATCGTTTTCAAGTGCCGTGGTAGCCCTGTCTATTTCGCGGGACCGGGCTCTTGTTGAACGCGGAACCCAATCGAGGGCACGAAGTTCATCGAGGATAGCTCCACGGATACGCGGTACAGCATAGGTTTCGAACTTGACGCCGCGGTCGGGATCGAAATTGCTGAAGGCTTCGACCAGTCCGATTACCCCGGTATTGATGAGATCGGAGAGCTCGACCGAACGCGGAAATCCGATAGCCATACGCCCGGCAACATTGCGAACCAGCGGAAGGTATTTTTTGAGCAGGCTGGCGCGAGTTGCCGATGATCCACTTCTTTGGTACCGGAGCCAATCCAGAGTAGTATCCGGTTTTTTACGGGAGCGTGTCTTTTTAACTTCTCCCTTGGCTCGATACACGGTGACACGGGTGGTTTTGCCCGTCTTTTTCTCTGCCTGTTTCTTTTGAACTTTTTGAGTACTAGCCATTTGAATATTATTTCCTTGTATCGGCAAAAGCCGTTTCTGGGTTTATATCCACTTTTTTCTTATTCTCTGTTATTAAGCCTTTATAGCCCCCACCATTCAGAAGCATGGCAAGAAGACCCTCAAGGTTTTTGACCGTTTCCGAATCAGGATTGAGTTCGGAAATCGGCACCTGTCGGGCTATCGAATCGACCACCAATCGGTCGTCGAATAGGTATCCTCCGTCAAGCGGGACATTGTTAAGAAACTTTTGTGCCAGATAAGCGAATTTATTGTAAATGAACTGATGGTCTATTTCGGTTTCGACTCTGTTAACCACCAGACCGCTAAGAACACTCCGGCCTAACCCGTTGAGATACTTGAACAAACCGTAGCCATCGGATATTGAAGTCAGCTCCGGATTAATGACCATGAGATTAAGATTTGACACACGAGCGGTTTCATTTATTATTTCAAGGACGCCGGAAGGTGTATCAATTACTACCAAATTGCAATTTTTGAACAGCTCCGGAATTTGTTTCAGAAAGAGACGAAATTGCTCTTTAATGAAATTTCCGGGATTTTCTTCTGCTGACGGTGAAGCAATAATCTGCCAGTTGTCATTGATTCTGTATGCCGCTTTGGATGCCCGGTCAGGATATGCAAGTATATCACCGAGGCTGTGTTCGGGGGCGATATTGCCCAGGATATGCTGATTGCCAAAATGCCAGTCGGTGTCAATCGTGACAACTTTCAACCCCCGTTTAGATGCGAGATCACTTAGATTAAATGCAATCACCGATTTACCGACACCACCTTTGCCGGAAAGAATCGAGACGATAACAGGCTTTTCCTGATTGATGGCGTCCTTTATAAATTCGGGTTTCAGTCGATTGTTTTTCATACCGCTGATCCCTCCATTTTCAATATCTTTCGCGCGATTTTTTCAGGATCGGCACTCTTTAGACAGCCAAATCCACCGGGAGAATCAGCAACAAAGGCCAGAGGAATATTCAGATATTCGGCCATTGTGAGAACTCCGCCCCATCTGTCGGTTTCATCAAGATGCCCGGCAACAAGGTAATCTGGTGCGAAAGCCTCGAATATGTTCGCAGTGTCGATCAAATCATTGGACCGGCTTGCGGCCGAGAAAACGAGGAAAACCATATCCGGTTCCAATGCTTTAAGTCGGTTTATCTGCTCTTCCTGTTTCTTCGGTTCAAGACTAATCGCAGGGGTATCGACCAAAATTATTGAATCATCCGGTTTATGTTTCATCAACTTTTCGACGACTTCGAGCGGGAGATCCAACAATTGTGAATACGTGGCGATCTCCTCATGCGATGAAACCTTGAGGTTATCCAGGGAGACCAACTTAATTTTTTGTTTAAAACTTGAACAGAGCTGAGCGGCAGCTTTGCCGACAGCGGAAGTTTTTCCGGCACCGCTGGGGCCTATAAAGGCGACAGTCGAGCCTGGTTCAATGCGGACGTTGGCAGTTGAAAGTATTGTCAACTCGGATTTTACAATATCAAGAGCGACTTCATCGATAGTTTTATCCGGATCGATATTCCCGGCGATGTTTTTAGAGATTCGTGCGGCGATTTCGACCGGGATATCGGCATCGAGCAAATCAAGATGAACCGGTTTGACACGCGGGTCGATTTCGCCGAATATTTCTCCGGAACGGTGGCTGTTTAAAATATGATTCAGGGTTTTTTCGATGCGTTTAAGCCCCCGATCATCGACACCGTCTGTCTGCATGATTATATTTTCTGTGCTTTGGGGCAGTTCGAGATTCTCGGGGGTAATCTCGTCTTTTATCGCTTTGGATTTTTCGGCCTGTAAAACTTTGCCGTCCACGCACGCGGTAACCTCGAATTTATTTCCGGTCAGCATTACTTCTTCTTCCGGGCAAACCCTTGTGCGAAGTACAATTGCTTCTCCCCCGAGCTCTTCGCGGACCTGCTTAAGCGCCGAAGCGATAGTCGGCGCGGTGAAAGATTTAATTATCATTTCCCAGACTCACTACTCCGGTCGAGACGACCTCGACGTTATTGGCAATTTCGTTGTACGACAGAACGACCAGCGCCGGATATGCGGCTTCCACGAGCCGTTTCAAGGCCAGCCGGATGTTGGGCGAGCTCAGGCAGACCGGGGTATGACCGGCGGCCTCCATCTTTTCCACCTCGCGCCCGACAGCCTTTAACAGGGCATCGGTTTTATCCGGCGGAGTTACCAGCATCAATCCCTGCTTGGTGTTCTGTACGCTGTCGGTTAGCATCTGCTCGACCGACGGGTCTATTGTAAAGACATGAATCTTGTTATCTCTATCTCGGTATGTTTCTGTGATCTGCCGCTTAAGGGCCATCCTAACATATTCAGCCAGGACATCGGTTTCCTTTGTCGTCTGGTGCATATCGGTGACCGTTTCCATAATGGTGGCCAGATCACGTATGGCAATCTTTTCCCTCAACAGTGATTGCAGGATCTTCTGAACCGTGGCCAGAGGAACCGTTTCGGGGACAACACCCTCGACCAGGGCCGGATGGTCTTCCTTCAGCGTATCCATGAGGTGACGGACATCCTGCCGGGTCAAAAGTTCGGCGGCATTACTGCGGACGACTTCGGTCAGATGCGTCGCCAGGACCGCTGATGGTTCGACAATGGTATATCCGCTTGATTCGGCCGTATCTTTCAGGTTGGGAATTATCCAGGTAGCATTCAGGCCGAACGACGGCTCGGCGGTATTGAATCCTTCGATGTGATCAACGACATAGCCTGGATTTATGGCCAGCAGGTGATCGAGCATGAGTTCGTATGATGCAACGGCAATACCTTTGACCTTAATTCTGTATTCATTCGGTTTTAGCTGGACATTGTCCCTGATTCTGATCGGCGGGACAATGATACCCATATCGGCGGCCTGCTGACGGCGGATGGTACTGACTCGTTCGAGGAGATCACCTCCCTGATTGGTGTCAACCAATGGAATCAGGCCATATCCAATTTCGACTTCAAGAGCATCGACTTTCAGGAGATCTTCGGTGCGCTCTTCCTGCACCGCCTCCTGTTCTTCCTGTGCTTTTTGTTCTTCGGCGATCTTTTTCTTTTTCATACTTTCATTAGTAAGGTAACCGACCGCTCCGACCAAACTACCCAGCATGACGAACGGGAAGGTCGGCATTCCGGGGACCATACCGAAAACAATAAGCATGCCGGCGGCAATCATAATTGCCCGCGGCTGGCTGATGAGCTGGCTGGTGACATCGTGACCCATGTTGGAAGTCGATGCGGCGCGGGTCACGATAAGACCGGCTGAGGTCGAAACAACGAGAGCCGGGATCTGCGTAACGAGACCATCACCGACTGACAGCAAGGTGTAGGTCTTCAGAGCCTCGGATATCGGCATATCCTGCATGACAACACCAATTACGATACCGCCGATGACATTGATTACAGTAATCAATATACCGGCGATGGCATCACCGCGAACAAACTTGGAAGCACCATCCATAGCACCGTAAAAATCGGCTTCTTGGTTTATGGCTTCACGCCGTGATTTGGCATCTTCTTCATTGATTAGCCCGGCATTGAGGTCGGCATCAATGGCCATCTGCTTACCCGGCATGGCATCGAGAGTAAAGCGGGCGGCAACTTCCGAGATACGCCCGGCACCCTTGGTGATAACCACAAACTGGATGATTATCAGAATAATGAAGATGATAAAGCCGACGACATAGTTACCCTGTACGACAAAATTACCAAAAGAGTTGATAACCTTGCCGGCGTATCCTGTGCCCAGAATAAGCCGCGTCGAGGCGACATTTAAGGCCAGACGGAGCAGGGTTACTATCAAAAGCAATCCCGGAAAGACCGACAGGTCGAGCGGGCGCTTTATATATAATGTCGAAAGCAGAATTACCAGTGAGAAAGTAATATTAAATGCCAGTGCAAAATCGAGGAATCCGGGCGGAACCGGTATGATCAAAACGCCGATGATGGCAATTACGGCAATCGCCAAAACGACATCTGATCGTTTCAATATATTGTTTAAGAATGTTCCCTCGAATTCCATCTATCAGCTCACTTTTTCTTCTTTAAGGCGGTAGACATATGCCAGAACTTCGGCAACCGCACGGTACAACTTGGACGGGACAGTGGAACCGATATCGCACATTTCGTACAATGCCCTGGCAAGCGGTTTATTTTCGACGATCGGGACACCGGCTTCTTTGGCAATTTCCTTAATCTTCTCGGCCAAAAGCCGTTCACCCTTGGCAATAACCATCGGGGCACTCATCTCTTCCTGATCGTACTTGATAGCTATGGCCAGGTGTGTCGGGTTGGTGATGACGACATCAGCTTTGGGGATCTCCTGCATCATGCGTTTGCGAGACATCTCTCTCTGGATGCGTTTGATGCGGGATTTTACTTCCGGCGATCCTTCAGTGTCTTTATTTTCTTCCCTGATTTCCTGTTTGGTCATGCGGATTGATTTCTCGAAGTCATATTTCTGGAAGGCGTAGTCAAAGAGCGCCAGAATAAGAAGAACCAATCCGATTTTCAAAGAAATCATGAGCGAGGTTTTGCCCATCACGGCTGCCAGAGCTCCGACAGTATTATCGGACATGTTGTAGAAAACAGGCAGTTCGGCTTTAATCGCAAAATAGGCAATAGTGGCAATCAGGGTCAATTTTATTATATCACGGATCAACTCGACCATTGACCTGACCGAGAAAAGCCGCTTGAGGCCGTTGACAATATTGAGTTTATCGAGTTTGGGCTCCAGAGATTTTGTCGAGAACATCATTCCGACCTGGAGGACATTTATCGCATAGGCGATAATGCCGATGAGCACCAGAATCGGTCCGAGGAGTAAAAAGAAATTTAGAATATTGGACTGGAAGAGAGCGATCATCGAGTCAATATCTCCGGACATATTCGGGGCCTCGGAAAAGATGTACTTCATGAACAGCTGAAGTCTATTTACCAGAACGGGACCGAGAAAATATAGAGTCGTTATTCCCAGAGTGAGAATCACCGCCGAGTTAAGCTCATTGGATCGTGCAACTCTTCCTTCCTCCCTCGCCTTTTCCCTTCGGCGTGGAGTTGCTCGCTCGGTTCGTTCCTGGAATTGTTCTTCCGCCATAACCTCACCTATGCCGTGCCAATGCCGCGCATGACGATGCGGATGTTATCGTCGAGGTAATAGATGAATTTTTCCAGCATGGCACGAAAAATCGGCAGTGAAGTAGCCATAACCAGAAAACCGATCCCGATTTTTATCGGGATACCGACGATAAATATGTTCATCTGCGGGGCAGTCCGGGCAACAACGCCCAGAGCTACGGTGGTTAAAAAGAGGGTTATAATTACCGGGGCGCCCAGTTTAAAGGCGATTGTAAAGACAACGGCCGTATATCGGATAATGAGTTCACCGGTCGGTCCGTTTACATTGAATACCCCGACTGGCACTGCTTTATAACTGTCAGCGAAGGCAGAAATAATGTAATGATGGCCGTCTATCGCCAAAAAGATCAGCGTAGCCAGGATATACATGAATTCGCCGACCATTGATTCGTTCGAATTTGTTTCGGGATCGAGTAAGGATGCAATAATCAACCCGATTTGATAGCCGATAATATTGCCGCCAATTCTGACACCGATAAAGAGCAGGGCAAAGAAAAAGCCGATGATAAAACCGACCATCATTTCTTTAACAGCAAGGCCGGCCAAAAGCCAGATAGAATCGATTTGGGGGAGAGTTTGCTGTCCGGCCACCGGGATTAGAACCATAGCCAGCAAAATCGCGAAAGCGGCTTTGATCCGGACCGGTATTGTCTGATGGCCAATTACGGGGGCGGCGATAAACAGACCGGCGGCTCTAAAAGAAATCAGCAAAAAGATTTCAATTTGTTCGGTGGTAAAATTTAAAAAATCCAGCATTCTCGACTTCCTACAATTCGGGTTACTCGTCAAATCTTTAATCAAGCTTTATGCCGAATTGAGGAGAGTTGTGTCGGATTTTATAAGATATTGTCAGCCAATTGGATAGAGGTTGCGAAAAAATTGATAAAAAAGGATTTTGGACGGATTTTCGGGAAATTCGTTCCTTCGGGGGTGAAATATTTTCCTTTGACGATAAATCATAGCGTTGGAATTACTTGAAATAAACGGGTAGTAAAAGTTACGATCACGTTGATAATCCAGGGCATGAAAATCAGCAGGGAAATAGCCACAACCGCAATTTTGGGAATGAAAGTCAGGGTCATTTCATGAACCTGGGTTATAGCCTGCAAAATTGAGATTATCAGGCCAATAACAAGCCCCGAGATAAGCATGGGAGCGGCAGATAGAAGCATTGTATAGATAGCTTCACGTCCGATTGTAACCACCATTTCAGCTGTCATCTTAAATCCCCCTAATAGAATGATCCTACCAGTGAACTAACCAGGAGATACCATCCGTCGACAAGGACGAACAGCAGTATTTTAAAAGGTAGTGCCACGATGATAGGCGGGAGCATCATCATACCCATCGACATCAACACCGAGGCAACTATCATGTCAATCACAAGGAACGGCACAAATATCAGGAATGCGATTTGAAACCCGGTTCTGAGCTCCGACAGGACAAATCCGGGTATCAGGACATGGAGTGGAACATCATCGGCTGTTTCCGGCTGTTCCATGCCGGAGAGATCGACAAAGAGAGCCAGATCCCTTTCTCTGACCTGCGATAGCATAAACTTGCGGAAAGGAGCCATCCCCTTTTCGAAAGCATCTTCCTTGCTGAGTTCCTCATTTAAATATGGCTTTAGACCTTCATTATAGGCCTGATTGGCAACCGGACTGATTATAAAGAAGGTCAAGATCAAGGCAAGTGATATCAGCAATTGATTGGGCGGAAGCTGCTGAGTTCCCATAGCCTGTCTTAAAAAACCGAGGACGACCATCAGGCGGATAAAGGAGGTAATCATCAGGACTATCGACGGAGCCAGGGTCAGGATAGTCAGCATAAGGACAACCTGAAGAGTGGCCGAGAGCGCTTCGGGATTATCGGTATTGCCTAAATCCAGTGAAAGTGAAGGTCCGCCCGATTGGGCAAGAGCAGATGGTGACAGGATTATGACTGTCAGAATTATTGCCGCAAAGATATAGATCTTCTTTTTCATATCAATCCAATGATTTTTTAAATTCCTATTTACGGCGGCTTCCTGCCGCCCAATATATTTTAGGCCGTTTCGGGCCTTTTACTTTCAGCCTGACTTATTCCAATAGTCTCTTTAAGGCTGAAATTCGAAAACCGGGTTCGGGCATTATCCAATAGCCCTTTAAACCCGATCGATTCATTTTTGCTTTCGGTTGCTGTTTCGGCAACCAGCCGCGAGGTTTCTTCAGGAGTTAGTTCGGCCAAAACATTTATGCCGGAATCGCCGACTCCAACCAGAACTGATCGTCCGCCAAATCTCACCAGCGAAATAGATTTTTTCTGGGCGATATAGGTTGTTTCAATGACCTCGATATGCCTTGTTTTGCGGTTACCTGAAAAGCCGGACCCCATCATCTTTTTGAGCAAATAGAGGAATCCATAAATGGCGGCAACGACAATGATCAGCGCTCCGATCAATTTAAACAGAGCGGCATTAACAGATTCTTTGTTTTCGCCGAATGGAAAAGCCTCGACCGGTTTTTTATCTTGATCAGCATCCTGCTGAAGATTATCACCGGATTCGGCTGTTATTTGTTCTAGCGGTTTGGTCTCAGCTACGGCACCGCCGATTTTCGCCAGGACATAAGAGGCGGAAATAATCAGGATGATAAGAAAGACAATCCAGAATTTGTTCTTTTTCTTACTCATGCCAGATTCTTTAACCTTTCCTCGGGCGAAATAAGCTGGGTTATTCGCAGACCGAAAGATTCTTCGACAACGACAACCTCACCCTGCGCGACACATTTTTGATTGACCAGAAGATCGACCGGCTCACCGACCAGTTTATCGAGTTCGACAATCGATCCGGGACCGAGAGCGAGAATATCGGAGATGCGCATTCTGGTACGGCCCAGTTCAATCGAGATGGGCAGTTCGACATCCATCAGGAGTTCAATATTTCGCGGTCCTTCTTTATCGGAAGTTGCCGAAAGCTGCTGGAAGTCGGCCTGCTTTACATCCTGATCGTCGGAAGCAACATCGCCGGTCCCAAAATCTCCGCCCATCTGGTTGGCCATATCACCGAGAGCCTGATCAATATCATCCTGACTCAAGAGATTATTACTTCCGATAGATTCCTCTTCGGGTGCCGCCCCTTCCCCCACGTTTTCATCGTTTGGAGTATTATCGGGAAGAGCCTGATCTGGCGGAAGGGCCTGCGCTTGCGGCTGGTCGCCTTCGCTCTGGTCAGATTCTCCGCCGGCATCATCCGATGCATCGTCTTTAATATCCTCGATCGATTGATCGGACATTTCCAGCATAGCCCGTTCTTCGGGAGTCAATCCATCGGGGTCTTCCTGAGCCTGCCCGTCATCCTGGGGAGCCGCTTCTTCCTGAGGCGATTCTTCCTGAGGCGTTTCGCTACCTTGAGGGGATTCTTCCTGAGAGACACTCTTCTCCTCAGAATTATCCATTCCGTTTTTTTCTTCTTCCATGTCACTCTACTCCTTCTTTATGACAGGATATATATCGACAATTTGTCCGGCTCGGCGCTTTCCGAATAATCCCGGTCGGCAGAAGTATTTTTTCCGTCCGGCCACTGACATTTCAGCAGGGGAGGTAATTTTCGTATCGGTTACGACAGTATCACCGACCTTTAGATTAAGGAAATCACGCATTTTTATTTTGGTTTCGGCCAGGGTCAAGGCCACCGGGACATTGACATCCTGGAGATTTTCTTTGTTTTTCAATCGGCCTTCTTCGGCGCTCTTTTTCTTGGTAGCGTCGATCCAGTTCTGGGCCGAGAGCTTAACCAGGACCGGTTCCAATGATACATAGGGATAGCAAATTGTCAGAAGCCCGGTCGTCTTGAAGAGCTTCATCTGCAGTGAAACGACAATAACCGTTTCTCCGGCGGGAATGATCTGAATGAACTGGGGGTTACTCTCGAAGGATTTTTCCTGGATTTTAATCGGAACGATATTCTGCCAGGCTTTCTCGAGATCACCATACAGCTTACTCACGATTTTGGTCATGACCGTTTTTTCGATACCGGTCAGTTCCCGCTCGATTTCGAGATTTTTCTCGCCGCCGCCGAACATACGATCGATAAATGAGAACGAAAGGGTCGGGTTGAAATCCATCATACACAACCCTTCCAGCGGTTCGGCAGAAAATGTATAGGTACATGACGGAGTCACAAGAGACATTATATATTCTGAATAGTTGATCTGATCGACCGATACCAGGTCAACGTCGACCATGGTTCGAAGCATTGCTGACAGGGTCGAACCGACATGCCCGGCAAAGTTATCATGCATATTTTCAAGTGTCCGAACCTGATCTTTGGAAACCCGGTTGGGATGCTTAAAATCATATGTGACAACTGTCCGGGCCGGTTGTTCAGCCGGAGCGGCGGGGGTATCCGACGCTTCCGGCGAACTACTCGATACCGAAGTCAATAGAGCATCTATTTCGTCCTGTGACAGTATTTTTGCCATGTCTTAAGTCCTGTTTGTCCTTTTACTGCAGGATATAATCCGTGAAATACACCGCCGCGATATCTTCCACCGAAAGAATATGTTCAACCCGTTTTTTAATCTGATAGCGGGTGATCTCTTTTTCCTTCGGGTCGGATAACTGGCTGATTGTCTTAGAGCTGAGGATGGTTATCAAAGCGTCTTTGATAATCGCCTCCCGCTCTTTCAACATACTGGCCGTTTTTCCGGAACCGACATCAAAACCAATCGAAACCGATAAAAAGCGGGTCCCGCCGGTTTCGGCCGGATTGACTATAATATCTTCCATCATGAATATATCGGAAGAGCCGGTCGACGCATCGTGACCGGATGATCCCCCGTGAGAATCAGAGCTCCCATGAGAATCATGACTTTCTTCCTGATGTTCTTCATGCTGAGCCGACTCGGGCTCTTCGCCGCCACCGCCGCCCAGACCGCCACCGAGAAAGTACCCGGCAACCGCCATAATGACAGCGATCGCGATATAGATTATAATCGGCGAACCTTTTTTGCCGCCCTGATTTCCTCCGCCTTCTTCGGCGATTGTGGTGGCATCAATGTCATCCGCCATCATATTCTCCTTTCTATCTTAGCCCCGTGATCCATGTTCAATGTCGATATTCATCGTCATCCTGCGAAAGGCAGCGACCCTTTCTATTATTTCATCCGGGGTTTCCCTGACCATTATCTTTTTTCCGTCGGTCAGGGAAATGATTGTATCCGGAGTTGTTTCGATAAACTCAATGAGGTCGTCATTGATTATCAGATCGTCGCCGTTCAATTTCGTTACACGGATCATCTATCTACCTGTTATCTTTTTAGGTTAACCAGTTCGTCCAGCATCTGGTCCGAAGTGGTAATAATTCTGGCGTTGGCCTGGAACCCTCTCTGGGCGGTAATCATGCTGGTGAATTCTTCGGAAATATCGACCGAAGACGCTTCCAGAGCGCCCGAAGTGATCGTACCTGAGATGGTTGCCCCGGCGACACCCTCGATTGCCTCACCTGAGTTAGCCGATTCCTGGTATAGGGATCGCCCGGCTTTGACCAGACCAGCCTGGTTATTAAAGTCGGCCATGATAATCTGAGCCAGTCGACGGGAGACACCGTTGGTAAAGATACCGATGATATTTCCTCCTTTGTCGATGGAGATATTATCCAGAATACCCAGGCTGTAACCATTCTGATTCAAAAACGAGGTTGTATGCTGCTGAGCTTCGAAACTTGTTATTCCGTCATATTTGCCGACCGTTCCGACATTCAATTCAACGCTGACTTCTTCGGAGCCGTTATTCGGATTGAAATTGAGGGTATTGCCGCCTCCGTTGAATGACCAGGAAAGGAGTGAACCGTCGGAGTTAAAGCGTACCTGCCCGCTTCCGCCGCCGGTAATTTGTTCATTACCATTGAAGGACGCGGTCCAGTACCAAGTATTGTTTTCAACTGATTTATAAAATTCAAGTGTGAGCGAATGTTTTCCGCCCTGCGAGTCGTATACTGTTATCGAAGTGGCATGAGTCGTATCGTCGGTTTCAATAACGGCAGTACCTGCTGATAGACCGTTTAAAGCCTCGATTTCAACTCCTCCGCCGCCAAGCCCCTCAATCCCAACTGCCAGACCACTGGTATCATCAACAACGACATCGAGGTTAATGGCCGGCTGGACCGGGCCGATTGTCGGGGTGAAAACGTCGGTTACGGTGAAAGAATGATCGGTGCCATTATTAATCATCTGGGTAAAACTATCGGCGACGCCGAAGATGACGCCCGAGATGTTATTATCCTGTGCCGGATCAGGTATACCGCCGGCAAGATTTTGTTCTGACACCGAAAGCTGAATATTATAATCTGTTCCGTCGCCGGCCCTGTCACGGGTCAATACTATTTCACCACCGCTCAATTCGGCTGTAACACCTTCAACCTGGTTGATAGCCGCAATGAGGTCATTAATAGTAGAATTGGCGGTAAGTCCGGTTACCTGTTCGGCGGTTCCGTTATCGACAGTAATTTGAAAGTCATCAAAAACGGTCACGCCCAGATCGCTCAGGCGGTGAGTTCCGGCCAGCCCGGCACCAAGCGGATTACCCGGATTGGCGGGATCTTCGCAGACATTCGTTCCGGTCCAGTTTGACTGGGTTGCCTGCGCTCCGGCGATTGTCAGCGTATGCGTGCCACCCGCACCATCAACCGTTCCGGTTCTGGAATAAACATCGGTAATGCCGGTAGTTCCGGCTGATGTCAGAGTCGGGACCGATTCGGTAGCGGTAGCATTTAGATTGTTACCGATATTGACTTCGGTCGTCGCTCGGGGCGGTTCCTGCTGACCAAACGGCATAACGATGTTGCCGGTCGTGGCCGACGATGGAATTTCACCGTTCTGGTCGGCCATTTTGCCCTGAACAAACATACCGGTCGCGGGATCGACGAGGGTGGAGTTGGCATCGAATCCAAAAGCTCCGTTACGAGTATAGAAGCGTCCGGTACCATCGGAAAGGATAAAGAAACCGGAACCCTGGATAGCCAGGTCAGTTATCTGTCCGGTGGTTTCCATACCCCCTTGCTGAAACATGTTGTCGATGGTCGAAACCTGCATACCCAGACCAAGCTGAACCGGATTGGTACCGCCGGAAATGGCCGACGGCCGTCCGGCCGCTTTGTAGGTCTGCACCAAAGCCTCGCGGAAAGTAACCCGCCCGGCTTTGAAACCGACCGTATTGACATTGGCAATGTTATTACCAATGACATTCATTTTGACCAGGTTGTTTTTCAAACCGGTCACACCTGAAAACATTGATGCCATCATAGTTAAGATTCCTCCTTACCAAATGGCAAGGCCTCCCCATCTCTAAATGGGGTCCAGCCCTGTTTTTTGTTTATTCGGTTATTACTCATTTTTATTCTCATATTATGACCGCGGAATCAATCGAGGTGAAGACTCCTTCCTGAAGGTTTGCCCGACTGAAGGCGGTAATTATGGTCCGGTTTGGGACCGATGCCACATAAGCGGCATCATTGTCGAGGATCAAAGTGTCTCTTGAACCTTTGGCTTCGGCTTTATCCATTGCCTGCGAAAGCTGAGTCAATTTTTCATCGGTAAGCGCAATACCGCGGGAGAAAAGTCTTTCGCGAGCATGCTTGGAAAAATTAACCTCCTTGGATTTGGCCAGTTCCTTTGAGAAGGTATCCTTAAAGGATACTTCCTTATTATCCCCGTTCTGTTTCGCTCTGGACTGATTGCGCTGAGCGATTTCGACCAGATTAACATCGTGATTGTAATTGCTGACTTTCATTATCAGCCCTCCTCCGATTCATTAATAACGTTGATGCCGGCGAGTGGAATTTCAACGCCGTTAACCTTCAAGAAGGCCGAACCTTCCCGGTAGGCTACACCCTCGACTTTGCCGGAGATGTACATCGAAGGCGTAAATGAATTGCCTTCGGTGTCTGTACCGGAGATGGTTATATCATATACACCCACAGGCAATCTATCACCATTATCGCCGTGACCGTCCCAGGTAAAGCTGTGAGAGCCGACACCAACACCTTCGACAGTATGTGTCGCAACCACATTGCCGGAAGCATCAGTGACCTTGATTGTTATCTGGTCGGCCGGTTTTAGAGTATTATAGGTAACCTTCGGGGTGTTATCTTCATCGAGATAAACGGCACTGAAATCGGCTTCAACTTCACGGCCGATTAGCGAAGTGGCCATAGTATTGTTGATCGTCTGCATTTGAAGATAGCCGAGATCAAGATTTTCGGTGAGAAGATCATTCATATTATTGATCTGTTCCAACGAAGAGAACTGAGCCAGTTCGGCAATAAAATCGGCATCTTCCAGCGGATTCATGGGGTCCTGATGCTGAAGCTGGGTAATTAAAAGCTGAAGGAAATCATCCTTACCAAGCTCTTTTAGATGCCCCGTTTGCATTGCGTTGCCGTTTGCATCTGTGGGGACTGGTGAAATTACTGCCATAATCTACTCCTAAGCCAGAAGATTGACGCCGCCGGAATGGACATAATGGCCGATTCCACGGCTTTTTGTCTGTTTCCGGGTACGGTCATCTTCTTTTGTATATTTTTCTTTATTCATATTATGTGCGTGTGCACGATTACTTTCTTGAGATTCGTTCCAGGCTGCATTTTGCTCACTGTTACCACCGACCGAGACCTGGAAAGAGTTGAGCTTAACGCCCTTTTCGGCCAGGCTGTCGGCCAGATTATCAAGATTCGATTCAATTGCATGTAGAGCTGCGGCATTATCGACGATGATGCGGCCGGTTATTGTATCATGATGCGATGACAGGGTCAGACGCATTGCTCCGAGATGTTCCGGCACCAGTTTGACCATTACTGTTTTGCCCTGATTCAGGCTTTTTGCGTCGAAATTCTCCGGCATCATAAATTTAACCGGTTGCGTCTTAGGTTGAGTGTTCGTGGTAGTAGTCCTGGAGCGCGAATCTATATTGGTCAAGTGAGCTTTTGTATCCTGAGTTTTTGTAGTTGAAGATTCAATGTTCTCTTTGATTGTTTCAAAGCCCTTATCAAGTTCTTTTGCCGTTGATTTTATATTTTGAAGATTGTCTTTCTCAGGATTCTGATTATTTGATTCTCTGATCGCCGCTTCCGGGTCTTCATTCCGGGCTGCATTAGAATTGGTATTATTTGTACTTTCCGGCACTTTCCCGGCAGATTCACTTTTTACAGGAATATTGGCTTTATCTTTTGAGAGAGTTCCTTCTCTCTGTAAAGCGGTTTTTATATTATCAGTTGAGCTCTTCTTTGAAATATCCTTTGTCTGCGCCTTTGTTTCGGGCTGAATAACAGGCTTGGCGCCGCGAATTGTACTATCGGAAACTTTGATTTGATCAATGTTAACTTCTTTTTGCAGACGGGCCATTCGGGCATCAATATCTTTATTCGCTTCATATTCGGGACGGCGATACAGCTCGGGATCGATATTTATATTCGTTTTTGTATTTCCACCCGTTTTGCTATCAATCATCGGTTCAGTATTATTCGTACTCGTATGAATATATTTTGCATTCTTGTCATCACTTTTTTGAGCCAGAATTTGAGGATCGACAATTGTCTCTGAGGTTTTGGTACTATTGGTTGCGCGAGGAATGTTGTTTTGGCTCGAGATCTTTTCAAAAACTTTCCTGGTGTCGGTTCCCTTTTCGGCTTTCTGTGAGATTTCGTCGAAAGGTGTATCATAAAGAACCGGGCGGCCTTTGGATATATTTTCCTCGATCCGACCATCGCGGTCGCCTTTTAATATCATGCCATCACGGATTTTTTCTATATCTGATTTTTGATGATCAACGGAGGTGGTTTCTTTAGAAGCAAAATTCATGAGAAGTTTTTGTAACATCTTCTCCTGTTCACCATTGACAGTTTTTTCACCGATGAAGGCTGATTTTTCATCGATACCGAATTCCGGCAAAATGGAATTATTGTTTTGATTGTTAATTCTACCCGGAATAATTGTGTTTTGGGTTTTCTTATTTCCCCACTCCAGGAGCTGATCCACAAATTCTGATTCGGGTTCACTTTCGGGATTCGAGACCAAACCGTCAAAATCAAGTATATTGCCTTTTATTTTACTGTCCGCATTGGCTTTGCCCTGAACATTGCCCAAAAGAGCATTGATATCGAAAACGGCTGTTTCCTCCGAGGCGGAATTTTTGACCGATCCCAGAATTGCTTCCGTTTCGGGATTAATATTGCCGGGCAGTATGTTTAAAAGAGCGTTCATCTATTCCTCTAAGACAGTTATCATCATTGTTGAAAGTCTGGCGGCACGTTTAGCCGGAATCATGGCCAGTATTTTGGAAGCATTGGCCGGTTTCATACGCGGCATAATGGAAATGACAACATCATCCGGAAGGTTGGCAAACAGTTTGGCGACATCTTCCGGGCGCATATTGTCATAGAGCCGAGCCAGATTAATAGTTCGGGCGGTTTCTGCCTGCTCAATTTTAATCAGAGCCTGATCGACTTTATATTCGAGTTTTTCCAGTTCTTTGCGTTTTTTGGCGATTTCCTGCCGTTCCTTTTTCAGCTTGGCCATTTCCTTATCAAGCCAGGCCATAGTGTCGGCAGAATCTTCGGGCGAAAGACCGAGATCGATTTTTTCGGTATCGGGATGGATGAACATGGCATCCAGATCCCGTATTATTTTCGAAGTATCAATATCGTATTCACCCATATCTTCTTTACTCAGGTATATCTTTTCTTCTTCTTCCTTTTTGGGCTCTTCGCCGATCACTATGCGGACTTTGCGGGGGTACCGTTCTTCGTATTCATCGATAACTTCCTGCGGGATAGAATCACCAGAATATTCGCTGTATTCCGGTTCGCTGTGATGCGCCTGAATATTCTCGGTATCATCTGAATGAGAATCTTCGGCTTGCTGTTCAGAAGTTTCCGTTTCTATTGGTGTTTCGGCAGTCTTTTCAGATGAACCGGAGAAGACAAAAAGATAAAGTACCAAGCCAACCACAATAACGCCGCCACCGATAGCGCCATATAGCCATTTTTGCTTTAACTTGTCGACTATGGATTTTTTGTCGGAGATCCGGGAATTGTCGTCGTCAAGCCCGACAATCTCATCTTCCGGTTTCTTTTTGTTTTCTTCGGTCATTATACTAAACCCAAAAAATTATAGTTTTCCGACCAAAATTTTAGCAAGGGCCGTGCCCAAACCGGACGCGTCGGTTTAAACGCATGTATTACAACAGCTTGATAGATATAGATAAATTGTCAGAGATTGCTATGATTGGATTTTATAGAAAAGTTTTCCGTTTTGGGATGGAAAAATTTATTTGATGGCGTTTCCGGTGAGATAGGAGTTTGCGGCGGATATTATTTTAATATTTATGAGTTCTTTTCCGCCGCCAATGCCAACAGGGAGTTTGACTTTTAGATAATTATCAGTTATTCCCCAAAAATGTTTTCCCTTTTCCGGCCTATGTTCGGAAATTACGAGAGCATTTTTGCCGACTTCCTCTTTTAGACGTTTGGCATAATGCTTCCCGCCAATTTCGCGGAGGGCGGCATTTCTTTCTTTTATTATATGTGGCGGGATTTTGTCCGGCATTTTGGAGGCATCGGTGCCCGAACGATCGGAATACGAAAAGACGTGGAGATAATCGAGCATACCGCTATCGGCCGCATTAATAGATTCTGCGAAGTCATCATCGGTTTCACCCGGAAAACCGACAATGATATCAGCACCGACGGTAACACCATCAATACTCTCTTTTATTTTTGAGACAATTTCAAGATACCTATTCATATTATAAGGGCGTCGCATGATTTTTAAAATTCTGTCAGAGCCTGATTGAAGAGGAATATGCAGATGTCGGCAGATACGTTCGCCTCCCATATTGATGGCCTTAACAAGATCGTCATCGACTTCCTGCGGTTCAATGGATGATAATCTGACGCGAAAAATATCTGATTTATCGAGAAGATAGTCAAGCAGCGAAGCTATCGATTTAATTTTGCCGTGTTTGTATTTACCAATATGGACGCCAGTCAGGACAACTTCATTATAGCCATTTTTTGATAATAGATTTATTTCATCGACGATTTCATCGGGATCACGGTTGGCCAATTCACCCCGAACCATAGGGATAATACAGTAAGCACACCGTTGATTGCAGCCATCGCCTATTTTAATCCAGGCCCGGTTATGCTGGTGAAAGGCGCCTATAGATGTTAAAGCCGGTTCTTTAAAACCATTGGTAAAAAGATGAGGAAAGCGCTCCTTTAAAATAGGAACAATACTTTCTTTTTCTTTATTGGATACAATCAGATCTACTCCTGTCATATGTGAGATTTTTTCAGGATCGGAATCAACATAACAGCCTACCACAACGACGGCAGGGTCATAGTCACGACGGGCAGCACGATTTATTATGTTTCGGCTGGAGGCGTCGGCCCGTCCGGTAACTGTACAGGTATTTATGATATACAGATCGGCGGGCTGGTTATATTCAACCCGCTCGAAACCGGCCTCTGTCAGTCTGGCGGCTATCCGCTCGGTCTCGTACTGATTGAGACGACATCCAATTGTTTCCAGGGCAACTTTTTTCATATCTTTTATTATACGAAATTGGCTCAAAAAAGAAAGCGGCAGGTTTTGCCTGCCGCTTTTCATAGGAATCTATGGAGATTGAAAAATCTCTATTCAGGCTTTTCTTCTTCGGAACTCTCGCCTGATTCTTCAGGTTTGGGTTCCTCTTCAGCCTCAGTCTCGGCTTCTGCTTCGGACTCTGCACCGGAAGGAGCTGACTCGATCGGGCCATGCTGTACTTCTTTGGTTTCACCTTCAGCAGGACCTTCCGATTTCACTTCTTCGGCTATCTCTTCGGCCGGTTTGTCTTCCACAAGACCCTCTTCCTTACCCTCAAGAGCATCGCCCATCGAAATCGAACGGGTCGGATGCTTGGACAGGAATTGATCCAGCTCGGACTGCTCGCGTTTTTTGTAATACGCGGAGACCGAGAGGACAATCTTGTGAGACTGGCGGTCGAATTCTATAACCTGAAGCGGGATCTCGTCACCTTCGGAAAAAGCATCGGCGGGATTGGCCAGATCCGGTTTTCCCAGCTGATGGGTCGGCACGAATCCTTCAACATCCCCGTCAAGCTCCACCGTGACACCGCGATCCATTACACGCGTAATGGTGCCGAGGCATTCCGATCCGACTGCATACTTGCGGGCTATCTCATCCCACGGATCATCCTTGAGCTGTTTGTAACCAAGCGATATGCGACGATTGTCATGGTCGATTTTAAGAATCTTGACATCGATCTTATCGCCCTTTTTCATCAGCTCGGATGGGTGCTGGATGCGTTTGGTCCACGACATATCTGAAATGTGAATCAGACCGTCGATACCCTCTTCGAGTTCGATGAAAGCACCGAAAGCGGTAAGGTTGCGGACCTTTCCGGAAACGACTTTCCCGACCGGGTATTTTTCTTCGATGATTTCCCAAGGATCGGGTTCCATCTGCTTGATACCGAGCGAGATTTTTTCATTCTCACGATCAACGGAAAGAACGACGGCGTCGATTTTATCACCGACATTCATAATCTTTGACGGGTGCTTGATATGCTGGGTCCAGGACATCTCGGAGATATGAATAAGCCCCTCAACTCCCTTTTCCAGTTCAACGAATGCACCATAGTCGGTAATTGAAACGACCTTACCGGTAACTTTCTTTCCGATGGGGTATTTCTCTTCGATATTTTCCCATGGATATGGAGTAAGCTGTTTTAATCCAAGGGAAATTCGTGATGTTTTCTCGTCAAAATCAAGAATCTTGACTTTGATTTTCTCACCGAGCGACACCATTTCACTCGGGTGTTTGATACGTCCCCAGGACATATCGGTAATGTGCAGAAGTCCGTCAACGCCATCGAGATCAATGAACACGCCGAAATCGGTGACGTTTTTGACGATACCTTCGCGCACCTGACCAACATCAATTTCCTGGAGAAGCGAATCACGCTTAGCTTCGCGCTCTTCTTCCAAAACCACTCGACGGGAAACGACAATATTGCGCCGCATCTTGTTAAGCTTGATTATCTTAAGCTCCATTTCGGTTCCGATCAGAGCATCGAAATCGGGTACCTGCCTTAGTGCAATCTGCGAACCGGGCAGGAAGGCATCAACGCCCATGACATCGACCACCACACCGCCTTTGATTCTCCTGACAATTCTTCCGGTAACCAGTTCGCCGGCATCGTGGATATCGCTGATTTTATCCCAAACCCGCATGAAATCGGCTTTTTGTTTGGATAATACCAGCTGGCCGTTAGCGTCTTCAATCTGTTCGAGGAAAACATCGATTTCATCGCCGACCGATATATTTATCGGCTCAGGAAATTCTTCCAAGGAAATAATACCTTCCGATTTAAATCCGACATCGACAATGACATCATCTTTGTTGACACCAAGGATTTTTCCGTTTACGATTTCACCTTCCTTGATGTCTTTGATCGTACTTTCGTACATCTCCATCAGTTTGGCGTATTCGTCTTCGGAATATTCCTTGCGATCGATTTCCGTCAGTTTCATGGAATCGATCTTTTCGATTTCCTCCTCCGGCGGTGGGGCCTTCGGAGGTGCTTCTGCTCGTGCCTGTGCCTTTTCGGCCAGACGTTTGGTACGAGCTGTTTCTATCCGGGAAGTATCTTCTTCATCAGTTTTTACTTCTTCCTGGATATCGACATCTTCATCCTTTACCTTTTTGACCTTTTGGGTTTTGGTCTTCTTGGCAGTTACGGCTTTCCTTTTGGTGCGCCGCGGAGCTTCATCACCTCCTGACTTTTTGGATTTGTCACCAGTTCTTTTTTTGGCATCAGCCATGTTAATTAAGATCCTCCTTTAAACTATATTTATCCCCCGGCGCCATTGACGCCGCGGTGGGATATTCGAGCTATATAATTTTTAAATATCGACCTTTCCGGCAAATATTGAACAATAACATCTATTATAAGTTTCAATTAAGCCGGTCTTTATATTCCTTTTTCAATTCACGAATTCGTTCCATTACATTTTCAGCAAGAAGCCTGTACCCATCCTTGTTATCTTCGAATTGTTCTAATTCATCGGCGGTAATGGTGCGGCCATAATTTATCCCCAACCTGTCTCGCCCGATAAAGCAGTCCCACAGCCGATTTGTACCATTGATATATGTCGGGCAAATCGGACACAGGCTTTTTCTGGCTATCATACCTATCCCCGGTCGAGGCGGCAAAAAATCATCAGTTTTGGACCTGGTACCTTCCGGAAAGACCACGAGACCATCACCTTTTTTCAATATATTCGCTGCCGTTTCAAAGGACTTTCTATCGACGGCGCCGCGGCTTATCGGATGGGCATTAGTAGCGCTGATTATGTAACCGAATAGTTTATTTCTAAACAGCGATTTTTTGGCCATGAAATGTACTTCTCTTTTCTGCGAAGAGCCAGCCAGCGGCGGATCTACATAGGAAATATGATTGGGGGCCATTATAAAGGCACCATGTGGGGGAATATTTTCTCTACCCATAACTTTCAGTCTAAAAAAAACAACGGCAGTAAATCTGACCAGTATCCATCCTAACCAGTAAAGCAATTTCATATATGCGTTAATCTGGTTTTAATCAATTTTATTATTTTCTCCACCTGTTCTTCGATATTTAATTTGGTCGTATCTACCAGGATCGAATCATGTGTTCTTTTCAGTGGAGAATTTTTCCTTCCGCTGTCAAACTTATCACGTTCTTCCAATAATTTTATTTGCTCTTCCTTGGAAGTTTTAACACCCTGCCTGGCGAAATCTATTACCCTTCGGCGGGCTCTTTCTTCCAGAGAAGCCGTTAAATACACTTTCAAATCGGCATCGGGAAAAACGACCGAGGTCGTATCGCGGCCCTCGGCCACGACATTACCTTTCTTGCCAATTTCCCGCTGTCTGGTAACCAGGGCAGTTCTTACTTCGGCATGGGCCGATACCGGCGATACCGCTTTGGTAACTTCCGGCGTCCGAATCGCTTCGCTGACATCCTCGCCGTTCAAGAGTACCCTGTTTTCCCCATTTGCAACCTTAAAATCGATATCAACCCTCTGTGCAATCGCTTCCAGCGCCCGGCTGTCCTCCGGCGAGACGTCGTTTCGCAGTGCGAACAGCGCTACGGCACGGTACATGGCGCCGGTATCGAGATAGATAAATCCCAATTTTTCTGCCAGTTTCCTGGCGGTAGTTGACTTGCCCGATCCGGCGGGCCCGTCTATAGCAATCACCTTATCGGTCAAAACCGAAAGCTTATAAGGCTTGGTCATGGGGCAGTAATCATAAGCAAAATCTGCGAAAAATCAAGCCCTTTCGGGATTTTGATTAGTAAATTTAGTCGTTTTTAGTGACTTTATGCCAAAAACTTACGGCGATTCTGCGGAATCCGGGCTGGATTTCGTTAAATCGGAAGACAGCCATCTTGACATTAACTTGTCGAAGAAACCTCTTTCCCTCAATTTTTCGAGAGCAGAATTTATTTTAGCCAGCAGGATATCATCATTCTTTCTGACGGCGATACCGTAATTTTCTTCCGAGAGTAGATTTCCAACTGTTTTTGCTTTACCCTTTAGGCGGATATATTCCATAGTTGTCGGATAATCATTTAAGACAGCATCTATACGCCCGTTTTCCATATCAATAAAGGCGGCTCCAATATTATCATATGAAAATACCGATAGTCCGGTCAGAGATTTTGCCATCCGTTCACCGGTAGTTCCAAGCTGGACACCAATATTCATACCGCGAAGATCTTCCACCGATGCAATAGTTGTATCGTCGACCGGGACGGCAATAATTTGCCCGGCATGATAATATGGGTCTGAGAATGATACAATTGCCTGGCGCTGGGGAGTTATAGTCATAGCGGAAATAATACAATCGTATTTATCACCTTTGAGTCCCGGTATGATACCGTCGAAGGGTGTGATTACAAACTCGTATTTCCACTCATTCATTTCACATATAGCCTTGATAATATCAATATCGAAACCTTCCGGTTTACCGGTTTCGACATTGACCATCTCAAACGGCGGATAGGTGGCGTCGGTTCCGACGCGAAGTCTCGATCCGGGTCCCCACTTTTTTGGGGCCTTTTCAGTACAGCCGGCGGCTATTAATATAACCAGGGTAATTAGAATCAGCCTATATGCTGAATTTATTTTTATCATTTTTTTCCGATCTATTTGCTTTCTATGATAGAATTGATTTGCCCCAAATGCAAACAAAATTAATAAAAAGGGACCGCCGTGGAGCGGTCCCATTTGAGGATACACCGGTAATGCCCGGAGGCGTTAATAATAATTTATTTTAAGTTGTGCCAGTGTACTGTCGGCTTTAATCCTAATTTTGTATTTCGCCCCAGGGAAATTGATGGTGGTGATACTTAGAGTATCATCAGTCCATTCGAATTCGGTAAGTTTATCCATAAAATGATTATCGTTCAGCATCAATCCGCTTTCTTCGGGGACGAAAATATTAAAGAAAGCATCCCTGCCGACAAGGTTTAGATTTACTTCCTCTTCTTTGGTTCCCAGCCTAATGTAGATATCACCGGCGTAATTATCGATTTCAAGTTCTCGCAGCGGAATGGCCTCAAAATTGAGACTGTCTTTAACCTGCCTGCCGATCAATTCCAGGGATATCGGCATCCGGTCAGAAAGGCCGATTCGCCAAATGGGTGTATCATCATGTTCAGAAAAGCCGCGCTTTCTAATATATAGATTCCCGGTATCATTGTAATCGGAAAAACGGAAATACGGTTCGAAGCGCAGTTTTCCGAAAGAGCCCGAAAATATATCATCGATGTCAGTTTCTATTATTATATCATGATAGCCATGCTTAATAGTCGCTTTGACAAAATCAAGGTCATGGTCAAAAGGTATTGATTCATGATAACGGTTTTTGAAGCTGTCGCTGAACCCGTATCGGCCATCTTTCTCTGCGTAATCAACCGCCATATAGGCAAAAAAGGCGACCAATAAAACGGGCATTATATATGCAATGATTTTAAGTCTGGTTTTGTGGAAAATCATCTCGATTCCGATGGCGATTAGAATAACCGGCCAGTACAGACGGATAATATCCCACCAGTAATCCCACGAAAGATATCCGGCGTTATTCAGCAATAGCAAAACACCGACAAGAACGAAAAGCAGCCCCCAGCGAAGTCTTGCGGGTGTCATCAGCTGTGTCCCTCCCTGTCGATGGAAATTTTAACAGCGCTTTTTCTTGAAAATGAAAATGCAATCAAAGCAATACCCGCGATGACAAGAAAGAGCGGCCACATTTCATCCCAATCTATATACAGCCATCCAAGATTATCGAAGAGCTCGAGAAGTCCCAGCATGACCAGGCTCAGTCCGAAAAATATTCTGAAGGTCATGACTTCACCTCCGCCGTTTCATTGTTATCCGATGCGGTTTCATGCGAGTTTCTGCGACCGATAATCAGGAATACCCCGATGGCAATAAGCAGTACCGGCCAGAAGAATGAACCGAAATCAAACCACCAGTAGAAATTTTCGAACAGGAAGAAAATCCCGAGTGCGATGAGTATTATTCCGGGGATAAGGAGACTTACAGATGAATTTTTCTCCTTACCTTGTTCTGATTCAGGTTTTTGGATATGGACTTCGGTGGTTGCCAACGGACGCTGCGGCATAGCAATCCAGGCTATGATATATGCAAGCAGACCGATACCATCGGCAAATATTAATAACACAGCGACAATTCGGATAATAGTCGGGTCAATATCGAAATATTCTCCTAAACCGCCGCAAACACCGGCTATTTTGCTGTCGGTTCTGGATCTATAGAGTTTTTTTGACATCATAGGCCTCCAAAGCAAAATGGCAATTCAGTTTTACTTACGGGGACAGATTAAAAAAGTTTTATATTATCTTGATTTCAATTCAGAGAGATATTTGTCTATCTGAACGGACAGGTCATTTGAAGCATAATTTCTAAATAGCGATAGATACTCGGCCATTTGTGTTTTTTCATCTTTGTCCGGCGTTGCTTTCGCAATTTCATAGACAACTTCCGCGACTTTTCGAAGTTCATTTTCTGTAATACCTAATTCGTCCGGCGCAGTTGGCGGCTGCGACCTTTTGGCATTCAAACCTGCCTGCATTTTTGTGCGCTTTTCGGCTTGCGCGTCAAAGTCCACAAACAACCGAGGGTATGCGGCGATATATCCATTCAGGGAATCAGTTAGGGCTTCATAGCGACGTGCCTGCATCTGATTCATTGCCGAATATGCTTCACTCTCCAATATTTTATGAGAGTCGAACATTACTTCGTCTTTGGCAAGTATATCCCTGAGGGCGGTATCAGTAATAGATTCGGTGTCGATTTTTTCCGTTAATGCTCTTGTTTCCGTTTCGGGAGCGGGTATTTCTCTTACCGGGATATTTTCATCATCACGAATGAACGTCTCTTCTTTGACGCCAAGAGATCGTTTCTCTTTTGCTTCTATAATTTCATCAGGAGCTTCAGAAATTTCCACTTCGGGGGCCAGTTGAGGTTTCGGTTCAGGCATATGCTCTTCTCCAGTACCTGCATCCTGAGCCTTTCCATCACTTGGCTCGGGCTTTTCAGCGAGCTTATCCGTAATGTCGGGCTGTGCAATTTCAGCCTTTTTACCTTTCGCATATGATTGTTTTTCGACCGGCTCAGCCTGCTTGGAGACAGCCCCGAGTTGTTCCTCCCCCGCGCCCTGACCGGCTGTGATTTCCACATCTTTTTGAACCTGTGATTCGACAGGGGGAGATACAATTCTTTTATCAGGACCGAGATTCATCCATTCCTGAAAAGATACATACCCGACTAATGCCAGTATAGCGGCTGCGGTTATAGCTTTATAAAACCATCTGTTTTTTCGCGGTCGAATCGGTTCTATACCCATCTTTTCAGATTGATCGATTCTTGAAAGGACTTTCTCTTTTTGATCTTCCCAGTAATCCTCTTCCCCGGTGATATCAAACTGGTCGGCCATTTCGGACAGTTTTAGTAGATCGTCATAGTATTTCTTGTATTCAGACTCAGTTTCAATAAGCCTTTCGATTTCGGAAACCTCGGCTTCGTCGAGCTGACCATCAAGGTAGAGCGATATTTTTTTCTTTATATCTTCAGACATATTACTCTCATCATAAATAATCTTTCAGCAGTTCCATCAGCTTTTGCCGGGCACGGTACAGCCGTGAATCGACAGTTCCGGGTGAAATATCCAATTTTCGGGCTATTTCATCGTAGCTCATTTTTTCTATCATCCGCAAAACAAATACCTCGCGAAATTTAGGCGGAAGCTGCCGAACGGCATCGGCAAGGGCGCGGCTGTTCTGCCCTGCCAGAAAAGAATCAGCGGGATTATCTTTGCCGTTGGGGACTGTGTGCAGGTATTCTTCCATTTCCGACGCCGGTTTCTCGCGTTCTTCCTTTTTTAAAACGTTCAAAGCCAGATTTCTTGCGATAGTAGCCAGCCAGGGATAAAGGGGCTTTTCGGTTTCGAAAGTTCCCAGCGCCAGATAGGCTTTAACAAATGCTTCCTGGACGATATCTTCGGTGGCATCTTTTCTTCCCAGCATCATAAAAATAAACCTGAACAGCCTTTTCTGATATTTTGTAACCAGTCGGCCGTATGCTTTTTTATCGCCTTCGACGGCGGCAATTATCCATTCACGGTCCTCGGCCGCGCTTTCCACCCTGTTTACAAATCTGGGGCTGTTTTCTTCCCCGGTTTTATCAGGCATATTTCTTTTTTTCTGGCGCGGTGCTTATCGAAAAAATCAATTTTTCCAGAATCAGGCGATCCTGGCGAGTATTGCTGCGGAGTTCGGTATCGGCCGCGGCAATATCTTTGATTATCTGTTCGAGATGTTTATTGTCAAATTTACCTATCTGGCCTTTGTATTTCCAGCTTTGATCCCGGCCGCCGGGGGATTTTTTATTCTGGGTAAGATACAGCCCAACAAAATGTTCGCCCATCCAGAACAGCAGTGCTGAAGCCCGTTCGCCGCGTTTCAGGAGATAGTCAATGAGATTCAAGGCTTTGTCTATTTCCCCGTGGGCGGCATAATTGGCCAGTTCATAGATTGAGTAACCCTGGTAATCTGAACTGACTTTGGCGATATCTTCGGGTTCGATTTTTTTCTTATCGCCGATGTAATCGAGGAGCTTGTTCAATTCGGCGGTAAGGCCGCCCATATCACCCCCGACCAGTTCAACTAGAATACTGGCTGTCTGAGGATCAATATCAATATCGCGATCTTTGAAAAAGCGTGTAATTTTGGTTGCCGCCGATCGGGCCTGAAGTTTAGGGAACTGCACCGGGGTTGTTTCGGATGTTAAAAATTTGAAAAGTTTAGTTGTTTTGCGCGGAGTTTTCGATGATGGACTGACCAAAATAACGACACGATTGGGATCATGCGGCGTGATCATGGCCAATATTCGTTCGATGTCTTTTTGATTTAAAGCTTGTATTTCGTGTATAGTGAATAGCTGGCGCTCGCCCAGCATGGGGACAACAGACAGTTCGGTCAGAATATCTTCAATCTTTCCTTTTGCGGCTGATAAAGAAGTATAATTGGTCGCTCTTTGGGGAGCGGGTATAAATTTCTTTACAAGCGCCTTTTCGGCTTCCTTGATCCGAAAATCTTCGTCGCCGTAAAAGTAGTAAACGGGCCTGAATTTGCCCTTTTCCAGCTCTTTTGCAAGTTCGTTGGGTGACACGGTCGAAAATTAACGACCGGCGGGGAAACTGTCAATCAAAAAGGTAGTTGGTGGAGGGATTGTTTTCTTCGGGGACCCAGCCAAGATCGAATTTGAATTTCTCTTTGTAATCGAGAGCTTTTTTGAGAAGCTCGGAATATTCGTAACGGCAGGTATGATCTTCATTTATCTGTTTGATTAATTCAAGATTATTCCCGAAAATCTTCAGTCTTTTGCCTTTAAACAATTTCTGGTTTAATTCGACGAATTCCAGAAGAGTCAACAGTGAGGCGTATTCGGTGTGAAGTTCCTCATTTGCCTCGAATGGAGCCTTGAATGAAATCCCGGCCGAAGGAATTGAGAAACATACCAGATGGTTTTTTTCATCTATTTCGGCCTTGCCGTTTCGCTCATATGATCCAAAAAAACATTCCATAATCGATTAAGTTATACAACAAACGGCGTGCCTTATTCCCGGACCATTTTAATTAGGCTATAAGCTCTTGATCGCATGTGACTTAACATAAGTCAGCGAAAAGTTTCTGCGGGTGCGGTGTGAAAATCGGTTCACAGAATTGGGCAAATTGGTAGCAGATATACTAATCGGTCTTTAGCCCTTCGAACATTTTATAGGCATAGCGGTCGGTCATACCGGCGATAAAATCGCAAATTATTATTTCCAGCGGTTCTTTGCCGATCCGCAGTTTATATTTGCCGTGAAGTTTTTGGGGGTCTTTTTTATAGGCCGAAAAAAGTGAGATAATTACCTGGCGGGCCTGAGAGGCGAGATCTTTGATTTTTGGATGACGATACATCTTCTGCATTAAAAACATCTTCAACGCAGCCCGTTTGTTCTTTATGTCGGGTGAAAAATCAATAATCGTGTCTTTGCATCGGCGGACATCATCGAGCGAACTGATATCATATTTATCGATGTTGGCAAGAGTATTACTTATTAGATCGGAAACCTGCTGGTCAACCAGAAAACGAACGACGGCATAGCGAAGGTTATCTTCGGATATGTTTGGGTATTCTTTTCTTGTATGAGTTACGGCATCCCTGCAAAAGGGGACTTCGGATAATTCATTCCAGTCTAAAAGTTCTGACCGGATACCGTCGTCGACATCGTGGCTGTTATACGCAATAGAATCAGCGACATCGACCAAAGCGGCTTCGAGTGTAGGGCTTTCCTCGGAGGGAAATATATCAGGCATGATCGGTTCTACCCCGCTTTCGTGCTTGACTATACCTTCGCGAACTTCATAGGTGAGATTCAGGCCCGGATGTTCGGGGTAGCGCCTTTCAAGGATATCGACAACTCGAAGTGATTGACGGTTATGATTAAAACCACCGAAATCTTCCATCAGTTCATTTAGAATATCCTCACCGGAATGGCCAAAAGGTGTATGACCAAGATCATGCACCAGAGAAATGGCTTCGGTTAAGTCTTCATTCAGCCCCAGCGCTCGGGCCACGGTTCGGGCGATCTGGGATACTTCGATGGAATGCGTTAAACGGGTGCGGTAATGGTCACCCTCATGATTGACAAAAACCTGTGTTTTATATTCCATCCGTCGGAAAGCCGCTGAATGTATAACCCGGTCGCGGTCGCGCTGGAATGGGGTTCGGGAAGGGTGAGGAGGCTGGGGATAATGCCGGCCGCGGGTCTTGAATGAAAATGCAGCATAGGGAGCAAGTATTTTTTGTTCGTACTTTCTGATTCTATCACGCGGTTCTAGTGCCGCCATTGCTCTTCCTCGTATTCATCGCCGCCGAATGAAATGGATAATGATATGTTATGAGAGAAGCCCAGGGTCGGATGATAATTTATTCCATAAACTATGGAAAAACCGGAGTGCTCGATTTCGACACCGCCGCCATATATCAGCGGATTGCCACTTATCCCCCAGAAAAGAGCATTTTCTTTGTATAATTTTATATACTGGCCGAGTGAATATGTAATTTCTTCATGTTCTTCATATAGAAGATGTCCTGTTATTGAAAAATCGGAGGGGCCTTCTATTTCAGCGTATGTATTAATAGTAATTCGTTCGGGCTGGGCGTTTTCGCTGAGACTCGGGCGGTTTAGATTATCGGCGACAACGGCTAAATGATACTTTTTATAGTTTACTGCAGCGGCAAAGCCGAGCGAAAAAGCATTTAAAGATACTTTTCTTTCATCGGCGCCGATTTCGAGGTTTTTCCCGCTGGCGATAACAGCGGCAGATAAAATATTGTAGCGATACCCGACTGTTAATCGATAGTCCTGCTCAATATAATAATCGGAACGCCCGAACTGGCTGAATCCGATACTGGCACTGAATCGATCGAATCCATAGGCTGCTGTAAGAAACAGTTTATCCAGATCATCTAGGGCGAATTTGCGCTGGTAGCCGGTTTCGATAAGAATTTTTGATTTTGAAATAAGACCGACCGGGCAGGAATTATAGTCGCTTGCCGAGGGATCGGATAAAAGAACCGCACCGGCCATAGCGCTGCTTCGGCCGGTTCGAATATCGAAACCGGAAGCCGAGACAGCCATAATGAATAACAATATTGTAATCAGAGATTTTTTCATGGTGCAATCACAATCGTCTGCTTGTAACCTTCCACCCCTGAAACTTCGAGATAAAGAATATACATCCCGACATTCAATAATCGGCCGTCATCGTCGCGACCGTCCCAGAGCACCTGACCATCATAAGCCGGAAGGTTATCGACCAAAGTCCTCTGCAGCCTGCCGCTTACATCATAAACCTGCAATGTAATGTTATCTCCAGGCGGGACAGAAAAAGTAATGGCGGTTTCATTGTCGAGCGAAGGAGAAAACGGATTGGGCTCAACCGTCATTTCTATTTTATCACCGGATGCCTGAATCAGGATATTATTCACTTCACCTGGTGAGCCGGCGGCGTTTTCGGAACGTCCCCAACGGGCCGTAAAATTTTCGTTTTCATTTTTGCCCCATGTAAAATCGCCGCCATAGACGAAATCGTATGAGAAGCTGTCAACGACAGCACCGTAGTTGTCACGAAGACGAACTTTATCGACACCATTATTCAAGGTTGGCCAGGATTCGGGCTCAATCAGGTTCTCGACAGTTAAAGAATACATCTGGAAAAATATCAACGAATCTTTGCAAAGAACAACATACTCTGATGGTGCCAGAGAATAGGACTCATCGGTTATAAGATTGAAAGCGTTTTCATCGCCAAGATACCAGCCGGCCAGATCGACAACCTCCGATGATCGGTTTTTCAGCTCGACCCATTCCCCGTCCCGATCCCATTCAGGATCGGCCAGAAATTCATTTATAACAACCGGAGGGTAATCGACACCAAATGCCCGAAATTGTACTTTGTTGTTCTCGACACGGTCATCCGAAGGCAGGACTGCAAGCAGCAAAGGCGATGTCCCCTGCAGCTCCAGTTCCAGCGAGATCGAAATAGTATCACCCGGATCGGTATCGGGATATGGTACAATCGCAATAATATCTCCGCTCGTTCCGGTGAAATTGGAATCGTTATCGTAGTACAGCCTCATGTCGCCGCCGTCCATCGGATTAAGGCCATAATTAACGATATCCAGTTCTATCAGCGAAAACCCGCCTGAGACCGGACGGACTTCATCGACGTATACAGCCATGTCATTCGGAAGCGGCGTGGTTGAATTTAGCCTGCCGGGCGTACTTCCGGATTCATCGATGGAGTTTCTCACCAGGGTATCATTTTCAGTAACTCTTTCCCAGGAGACACCCGATTGGCCTTCCTCGTGCCAGACAAAGCGGGAACGGATATTGGTGCCGAATCTAAGCGAAATTTCTCCTGAGCTATCATCCAAATCAATCTGTCCTAATTGACTTGTAACATAATTTTCTCCGGGTGCATCACCCCATACACCGGAATTATTCCCCCATACCGATTCAAAACCCAGGGTGTCTCCATTTGATATTACCTGTTTACAGAATACGACATAGCCTTTGGGCGCTATCCCTACCGAAGGCAGCATTATGGGCGTGCCATCATTAATGGCAAGGGTATACAGGCTGAGAGTTGCCGGGCTATCTCCTGAATTATATATTTCGATCCACTCGAGGCTTTTAATATCGCCGGGTTCATTGACCATGGCTTCATTTATAACCAGGGCGGCATTTATCATGCATGGCAAAGCAAGTATGGTTAAAATAATTAAATATATAATTAATCTATTTACCATTTCACGAGTGCCTCAATAAAAAAGGTGGACTGGTAGCTATCGGAAAAATTTCTGGAATATCGGTATGAATATTTGGCCGCCATTTCAAAAAACGAGAATATTTCTAAGCTTTCTTTAATATAAGCATAAAAATAGTCAACCTGCAAATCTTCCATATCGATTCGGCTCAAATTAAACCAATAATCCAGTTTTCCGGGTAATTTTATATCGGCGGAGCCGCGGCTGAAAAGAGACAGATATTCGCGACCGTTTCTGTCGTTTTCCAGTCCAATATAACTTCGAGTGTATATATCCAGGCCAATATATCGATATTCAAGTTGGATTTCATCGGTATGAAATATTTCCTCTGACCTTTCTTCCTGTTCGGTACGATAATTAAGACGGAAATATGAATAATCCCCGTATGAGTACTCCACCGCCGCCAAAAAGCTGACCTCTTCCTGAAAAGTATTCGCACCATAACCGGTAAGGGCAATTTCACCCCGGATATCATCGGTGAAATATGTATCGCTGCGGAGCAAGAACCCGCTCTGGTTGTAATGCTTATCCCGGTATTCGAGCTCGATTGAATCGATAAAAACTGTTTGATACAAATTACCGGCGCGGGCTCCTCCGGCCAGATTGAAATAATCATCGCCGTAATTCCACGCGGACAGCCTCAGGCCGACGACAGAGGTTCTGTATCCCGATTCGAAAATAAAGGCCGGTATGGCATGGTTGGCGTCTTTATTATATGCCGCTTCGAAAGCAGCATCGAATTGATCATTGTCGTATCTTAGGAACAGGCCGCCGTTGTAAAATATATATTCATTTTCGGCAGGTCTGTTTTCAGTTATTGATCCGAGGACGGTTCCCTGGAATTGGAATCTTCCCAACCGACGAGCTACGTTCAGTGCAACGGTCTTGAAGGAGTGATTATCGTCCCGGTCATAGTGCAGGAAAAACTTGATTGTTTCACCCGGTTTCCCTCCTTCGATATAGATGCCGTTAAAACCTCCATACAGCGGGAAAAGAGCTGTCTGCTCGGTCGGCTGGTCGGCCTTATCCAGGAATTTGCCCCGATAACCGACGACCAGGCCAAGGCCGAATCTACTGAGAAAATTCCCAAAGACCATTTTCCTTACCGGCCCACGGCGGGGATTATATATAATGGAACGTCTGTCGATTGTTTCCCGTCCTTCATAATCCTGACTGAAACTCAAATCGACTGACCACTCGGCATCAAATTTTGTTCGAAGAAGAAACTGCGATTCATTTTGAGAAAGGGGGTCCAGGCGACGGTACTGTCTTGCCCTGAAAAAACCGGAAAAGTCATCAGCACGATCAAGACGATATTCTCTCAGATAATTTTCGGATTGTTCCTGCCTCAGGGCATTGTAGCGGTCATAGTAGGATTCGAGGAAATAGTTCACATTCGGGATTTCTTCCAGAAGGTACAATTCGGTGCTGTCGATTCCGTCACGGAGAATTTCTTTAAGATTCAGATAGGTCTGGAAATCGATTTCTTCGCGCTGCAAAGCCTCGAATAGTTCTTCTTCAGAGGGATATACATCGAGAGATATATTGACTGCCGATATGATCGGGCATGAAAAATATATGGCGGCAAAAACCGCTAATGGAAGGTATTTTTTCAACTCAGGCCGTACTCTTTTATCTTGCGGTATAGAGTTCTTTCGCCGATACCGAGAAGTTCGGCGGTTTCTTTGCGGTTACCCCCGGTTTCTTCGAGTGTCTTCTGTATCATCGACCGCTCCATATCCTTGAGCGTTTTTCCGGGAAAAGCCTCCTGATCAACATCATATTCTGTCTCGGCTTCGAAATTATTCTGTGACGGCAGATTGGCCGTGATCAAATCACGCAGCATTCTTACCTCGTTGCCGAGCGATATCAGAGCATGGTATATCAGCTCATGGCCGGCTTCCTCGGTGGTATGACCGGTGGGGACCGGGAGATTTTTCTGCCGAAGTGATTGCTCGGAAATAAAACGCTCGACTGTTTCAGCAGATATTTTCTGGTCCGGGTGCATGATCGCCATGCTCGATATAAAATTACGCAGTTGGCGGACATTGCCCGGCCAATCATATCGAAGAAGAATATCCATAGCGGAATCTGTAAAACCCTTGATTCCTTCGCGTGATGCAAAATGGCAAAGAAGCGGAAGAATATCGGCTTTTCGCTCATAGAGCGGCGGAAGAATGATTTTCACGACGCTCAGTCGAAAATACAAATCTTCGCGGAACTGGCCGTCCCTGATCGCTTCTGAAAGATCGCGGTTGGTCGCAGCGATTACTCGGGCATCGGATCTTGACGGTTTATCACCGCCGACCGGATAGAAATAGCCGTCCTCGAGAACCCGCAGCAGTTTGACCTGTATATCCGGTTTGGTCTCGGCGATTTCATCCAGAAAGATAGTACCCTTATCGGCCTGTACAAAGAGTCCTTCGCGCTTACCGACCGATCCGGTAAAGGCTCCTTTTTCATGTCCGAACAACTCCGATTCGAGAATACCTTCCGCAAGGGCGCCGCAGTTGACCGCCACAAAGCGGCCATCCGACCGGGCCGAATTATCATGGGTCGCACGCGCTACAAGTTCTTTGCCGCTTCCGGAAGGACCGATCAATAGTACTGAGATATCTGTTGGTGCAATGCGATCAATCGTTTCCGCGATAATTTTCATCTTTTCGGAACGACCGATCATGCCGAATTTTTTCAGCAGTTCTTTCTGGTAAAGAATTTTCTTGATCTTTTTTGAGATTTGAGAAGAACCGTCGGACAGATTCACCATTCCGTCATATTCGGAATCCTCTTCGAGGTGCGAAAATCTGGACATGCCAATTTTCCAGATATCGGCCATCGGAGCACGCATCCGTAAGCGCCTTATAATACCGGTATTAATTCCCGGAAAATTTTCGGGAATCAAAATCAGATTGACGGCGCGTTCTTCAAGAGCAGTTAGAAGATGCGATACTTCGCTTATATATTCACCAATAGAAGCAAACGCTTTATCGAAGCGTTTATCAGCCAGGATATCTTTATTAGCCAATACAAAAATATCCTGTCTCATCACTGACCTTTCACGCTTTTCTTGGATCGACTTTTCTTTCCCCCCTTCTTTTTTCGGCCCGCCGATTTCTTTCTGCCTCTTTGATCGACAGCATCGCCGTCGCTCTCGGTCAGGATAAGGTTAATCTGATTTTTAACTTTGTCTACAGACAGTACGGTCACCTTGACCGGATCACCCATACGGAATACACGGCCGGTTCTTTTCCCGACGAGGCGGTAATGCTTTTCATCGTAATTGTAATAGTCATCATCAAGAGTCGATAGACGCACCATGCCTTCGGCACCCATCTTATCGAGCCTGACGAAAAATCCAAAATTGAGTATTCCGGAAATTACGCCGTTATATTCGTGGCCGACCTTCCGTGCCATAAATTCAACCTGTTTGAATTTAACAGCTTCCCTTTCGGCCGCTTCGGCAACTCTCTCGGTTTCGGAACAGACCCGTCCGGCGTTTTTTAGGATTGAATCGAGCCGTTTATCAAGTTTGGCCGGGTATTTATCATTTTTTATTAACCTTAGCAGTCGATGGACAAGCATATCTGGATAGCGCCTGATAGGCGACGTGAAATGCAGGTAATGAGAAAAGGCGAGCCCGAAATGGCCGATGTTATTCGGATGATAAACCGCCTTTTTCATCGAGCGAAGCATCAATTCATTGATTAATTCTTCTTCAGGTTTCCCCTTGACTCGATCAAGGAATTTCGAGAATTGAATCGGTTTCATATTATCCGATACGGGAAATTTATAGCCCAGTGTTGTCATCATATAGGAAAAGGCATTCAAGGTTTCAAGGTCCGGCTTGTCGTGAACGCGATACAATGTCTGCAAATTGCGGCGGAAGAAATGGAGAGCTACCGCTTTATTGGCGGCCAGCATGAATTCTTCGACCAGTCGATGTGACTCCAGTCGAATCCGACTGCCGATCTCGACAACCTCGCCTTTTTTGTCCATGACGATTTTAGCCTCGGGCAGATCGAAGTCGAGCGATCCGGCTGCCATACGTCTTTTCTGAAGTAGATTGGCAAGCCTTCGAGCATCCTTCAAACTGTCGGCCACTCTTTTTATTCTCGGGGTCATCTCGCCGGAATTGAAAAATTCCTGGACCTCTTCATAAGATAATTTCGCGCGGGAAGTAAGGACTCCTTCGCCTATCTCCCAATCTTTCATCTGTCCATCTTTGCCGAAATTAATATGCACCGCCATTACCAATCTTCGGCGGTTTGGTTTCAGTGAGCAGAGATCATTGGAAAGCTGTTCGGGAAGCATCGGAATAACCATTCCGGGCAGATAAACGGAAGTACCCCGCTGGAAAGCTTCCTTATCCAGCATGGAACGGTCTCCGACGAAATACGAGACATCGGCTATATATACACCTAACCTGTAACCGTCGCGGGTTCGCTTCACAGAAATAGCATCGTCGTGATCCTTGGCATCGGCCGGGTCAATGGTGTATGCAACATCCCTGGTGAAATTGGGACGCCGTTTGAATTCTTTCTGCATATCTCGCGGATCGATATTCTCGGCCTCGGCTATAACTTTGCGAGGAAATCTTTCAGGGAGATTAAAATTCTTTATAACGGTCAGCATATTGACTTTGGATTCGCCTGGGCGCCCCAGGATTTCGACAATCTCCCCTTCAGGATTTTGGTAAGGCTGTTCCCATAAAGTTATTTTCACCAGGACGCGATCATTATCGGAAGCTCTCTTGGTCAATTTGTTAGGTACGTATATTCCACGCCGAAATCTCTTATCACCGGGGATAACGGTACTGAAATGCTTTCCCTTTTTGAATGTCCCGATAATATTTTTCTGGGCTCTCTCCAGAACTTTAATGACCGTTCCGGACAACTCGCCATCTTCGTTTCTCTTAAGGCGAACAGTCACCCTGTCACCATCCAGAGCTGTTTCCAGTTTTGTTGGAATAATCGTTATCGGCTCACCACTATCGGTGGTCATTTTTCCATAGCCTTTGGGGCCAATCGATATTTCGCCAACCTGAAGGTTTAGTTCCGAGGGGACGCCGACCCGTCCGCGGCGAAGTTGTACAAGCTTACCAGAATCAACAAGACCTTTGACCATTTTCCTGAAGGATTGGTAATCCTTTGAGGGTATATCTAATTCCTTAGCCAGCTCTTTTGTCTTAAGCGGGCGGCTGGCTTTATAGGTTAGATAATCGATTATGAATTGTTCATTTATTTTCATGCCAACAAGTAAACGGATATGAGGAAGATAGTCAAGCCAAAATAGGTAGCGAACTGCCATATAGGCAGAAATTTCAATACGAGCAGGTATTTGTCATAAAAGGGTTTAATTAATCTCGCTCCGCAAATTTAGACCATTTTGGCGATTATCGAAGGTCTATAATTGATTTTTTGTATTGGATTTGTCCCAAATTATTGGGTTTTGGCCTATATCATGACTAATATTAAATCACATTATTCCGATATAATTCAATAATAGAGCATAAATAAAAATAAGGGGTTATGACATGGAAAAAGATGCCGTCCTGACAGGCACCACTCAGTCTTCCGAAAAAAAGACAGATACCCAGAATACCACAGATAATAAAAACAAGACGAATACCGAAAATCGTATGAAAAATGTGGTTAACTCGGGTAACCGGGTCAAGCAGGAAGATCTTTCTTCTTTAAAAGCAGCTGAAGTCGATTCTGGATCTCGCTCACATGAGATGAACTCTTTCATAGGGCGTATAATCCGGCTCGAACCTAAGAAGAAACATATCTGCAAGACCGCGGCCTTTATATCGAATAAGGGCGGTGTTGGCAAAACACACACGTCGACTAACACTGCGTTTTATATGTCCCGTATTGGCAAAGAAGTTCTTGTAATCGATCTTGATCTGGGGAACTCTGATGTTGCCAACAAACTCGGATTTTACTGCGAACATACTATTACAGATTTATTGAACGGCAAGAGATCGCTCGATCATTTGATCTACCAGACGCCTTATGGTTTTCACCTGATTGCCGGGGAATCAGGGAATCTCAGGCTTGCTAATCTCAACACGCCACAAAAAAGACGATTTATTAATGCCTTAAAGGAAGTCGGCAATGATTATGATTTCGTCTTCTATGATCTTTCGGCGGGCATCAGGGCGACGACCATGGATTTTGCGCTGGCGCAGGATTACCAGATCGTTGTTACGACACCCCAGGATATTGTAGCCGGATATGCCTGTATCAAGGCTCTGTATCACCGGTTTATCGAGGTTGAAACCAAGATGGCTGAAAGGGATAAAAGCTACAAAATGAGAACGACTCTCAGGCCGTTCGTGGTAATCAACCAGTCACCTGATTTTGACACCGGGCGAACCCTGTTTGAGAAAGTTGTCAATGTTTCGAAGCAAAATATTGTTACCGACAAGAGATTCCATCTCGACTTAAATCTGCTGGGCGTTGTGATCGGCGATCAGGAGAAAATTCGCGACGCCGAATTGAATCATTATCTTTACAGCGGTAAATTCGGGGCATCTAAAACCGGTCAGTGCTATCATTTTCTGGCCCATAACATGACTCAATACCGTGATCCCAACAATATCGAGTTTACGACTAAATTGAAAAGATTTGCCAACCTCTTCGTTAAATCTATCGAAGAAACGAAGTTCGCACAGTGAGTTTATTAGGGTACACACCGAAGGCAGGTCTTATGACCTGCCTTTTTTATTTGAACCTGCCTGTTACGCAATTTTATTATAAAAAGGTCATATATTTTTGCAATAAAAAAGCGGCTTCAGTATAGAAGCCGCTTTTATTTGGATCTGGGAATCAGTCGCCAAGAGGACAATTCTGGTTCCATCCATATCCCGGGCCGGGGCCGTCGCCTCGACCACCCTGTCGACCAGGTCCGTCACCACGGTGCCGTCCCATATGACTTCTTAATTGTTCCTTTTTGAGTTCCTCAAGTTTATCAATCTGGGCAGCATTAAGCACTGATTTCATATCATTATGATGCTGGTACCGCATTTTAGCCAGATCAATCTTGATCTGACCAATTTTATCGATCTGATTTAATATCGCTGATTCATCGATATCGCTCTGCTGCATCCTGCGCATTTCCAGTTTCATTTTTTGCAGTTGAGCGCGCTTATCGATCATTTCCTGGCGAAAATTATACATCTTTTGCTCAACCTGATCGATTTGCTCTTTGGTCAGTTCCAGTTCATCGGATAGACGAAGCAGCATGCCAAGCCCGGGATGACGATCACCATCCATCATACCCATTCCGTCACAATCGCCGTGATGGGCTCTCGGCGCGAAACCTCGGCCGTGACCGGCGAAAGCGAGAGTAGTTGCCATCAGAAGAATCACTGCCAGAATAATTCCTGTCTTTTTCATTTTTTACTCCTTTTCATCGATTAATAGATTCCATGTTTATCCGGACGGGGAGCTCTTCGATTGTGAAATCCCCGCATCGATTCAATAAGTTCACGTTCGAATCGTTCTTCGAACACCAGAAGTTTTGCCTGCTGTTCGGTTGTCAATAATTCCGCGGTTTTATTGTAAAAATCGATTCTTTTTTCAATACGCTCCTGTTTTAACTTTTCAATCTTCTCAATATGTTCTTTCAATTCTTTTTCTTTGATATCTTCTCCTACTTCGATCGCCTTTAATTTCTCTATCAATTGTTCAACTTCATTTTCCGTTCGTTCGTTAATATTCTGCATTTCAACACGATGCGATGAGAATCTGGCGAGGAATTCGATATTTTGCTCTTCAGACAGTTTAAGTACTTCTAACAGTTTCAGCATGCGAAGATTCTCGAGATTCTTTTTATGCATTCCCATGCCGTGACCAAATCCTCGCTCACCCATCGGCGGCTGCTGTGCCAGGGCTGAAACACCCATCAGAACAATCAGCATGGAAGCAAAAACCGCAATAGTTATATATTTTTTCACAATATTCCTCCTAAGTCTATATTCTCCACCAAATAGTCAAACTCCTCAGAATCTATCTCGCCAATTACCTGTTTACCTGAATAAACGCCCTGATCATACACATAGCTGTCGATGATGGCATTGAAATAATTTTCATCCAGATTCATTTCATCGGCATATTCATCCATTGATGTATCAGTTTTATTTTCAGTGATCTGCTTTCCGTGATCGATCGAGACAATTCCCGGCATGGAGATAAGAGAAACCACAAAAAGAAGTAAAACAGCAGCAATGGCGGTTCCATATCTGATGGTAAAATTATACAATCCGGTAGCTTTCCGATGGAACAGTTCGATTCGATTATTAAGCTTCGATGTCAGAAAAACCGATTCCTGCGGCGTCATTTTCGGTGTTTCCAAATCAGAGAGAAGCTCTTTTAATTCTTTCTCAACACCGAAATCTTTATTTCTATCTATGTCAGTCATCTTACTGCCTGTATTTTCTCATCCCGTTTTTTAGCTTTTCGAGCGCTTTCTGATAATTGGTTTTCACAGTCGATTCCGCCTTCCCGGTAATTCTGGCTATTTCATTAAATGGAAGTTCATCATAGAAGCGAAGATTAAAAACCAGTTTCTGTTTGGGTGGCAGAGCATTTATTATCTCCAACATGGCTTCCCTGGTTTCGCTTTCGACAGCCGGATTATCGGATTCATAAGAGGGTTCCTTATCTGTCACGGCGCCCAGCGATACGAAAGAAACTGTTTTCTGCCGTTTGATCCAGTTCAGGGCTTTGTTAGAAGCAATTCGGTAAATCCAGCTCGAAAAGGCAGATTCGGCTCGGAACTTCCTTATTTCTTTATAGGCGGTAAAAAAAGTATCCTGGGTCAAATCGAGGGCGATTTCCCGGTCACCGGTCATTCTGTAAGTTAGAGCAAACATCTTATCCCTGTATAAAGTTACCAGCTTATCAAACGCTTTGCGGTCGCCGTTTTGCGCCCGCGTTATTAGTTCCTTTTCATTGACTTCCATCAAAACCGTTTCTTTTCGATTTTAAGACAAACTGGCTTAAAAAAAGACTAATAAAAAAGGCAAACCTCAAAAATATGAAGTTTGCCTGAAGTTACCCTCTATAAATCTTGTTTCATCAATCGCGTCGGCTTCGCATAAGAACTTTCGTAAACATCTGCATATTTTCCAGGACCTTGCCGGTACCCCGGACGACACATGTAAGCGGATCCTCGGCGACATTAACCGGGAGATTGGTTTCCTGACGGAGACGCTTATCCAGACCGCGAAGAAGCGCTCCCCCGCCGGTCAGAATAATTCCCCGGTCGAGGATGTCGGAAGCCAATTCCGGTGGAGTCTTTTCGAGTGACTGACGAACTGCTTCGACAATACGGTCGATAGGCTCGATTAATGCTTCGCGAACCTGAACCGATGAGAGTTTGAGATTTTTCGGCACCCCGGCGACCAGGTCGCGGCCTTTGATTTCGAGCGACATCTCCTTTTCAAGCGGAAATGCCGAGCCGATTTTTATCTTTATTTCTTCGGCGGTTAACTCACCAATAAGCAGATTATAATTTTTCTTGAGATACATAATAATCGATTCGTTTAGCTCATCGCCGGCGATACGAATCGAGAAATTATTGACAATACCGCTTAGGGCAATGACGGCGATTTCGGAAGTCCCGCCGCCGATATCGATGACCATCACGCCGGAAGGTTGATCGACCGGAAGACCGACACCAATAGCAGCCGCCATCGGTTCCTGCAGAAGGTATACTTCGCGGGCCCCGGCATTTTCAGCCGAATCACGGACCGCCCGTTTTTCGACCTCGGTAATACCTGACGGCACGGAGATAACGATCCGGGGTTTCATCAAATATCGATGACGGATAGTCCTTTTTATGAAATCGGAAAGAAGTTTTTCGGACATTTCAAAATCGGCGATGACACCGTCTTTAAGCGGACGAATCGCCGAGATTTCGCCCGGAGTTCGTCCGAGCATTTCCTTGGCTGCCGAACCGACAGCAAGGACTTTTCCGCTGGTTTTTTCTATAGCGACAACCGACGGCTCATTGAGGACTATTCCCTGTCCCCTGACGAAAACCAGCGTGTTGGCCGTCCCTAAATCGATACCGATGTCGCTGGAAACAAAATCAAAGAACCCCAACTTTTTATCCTAAATTTAAGTGTCCCACTCTTTAAATGTTATATCGTCAAATACGTGTTTATTTTAATCTTATGTCAACTTAAAATCAACAAAAAATGGGCCGAAGGGATTTTATTTTGGCCGTAGATTTAATGACCTGCATCCTTCTGGTATTAATTGGAAAATACAAGGGTTTTAATCCAGATAAATTTTGGCGCGGTGGTGCGGGCGTTTCTTTTTGATCGAAACAAACTTTACCCACGCCCAGCCGAAGGCAAATCCGCCTATATGCGCCAGCCAGGCAACACCGCTCCCGGTAGCACCGCTGGCCAATGCCATGAAAACCTGATAGAGAATCCAGAAACCGAGCATGAACGACGCCGGGAGACGTACAATGCGGATAAAGTAAAACAGAAAAACAAGGGTAACGATTCTTGCCCGGGGATATAGTACAAGATAAGCGCCAAGTACACCCGAAATCGCTCCCGAGGCGCCAACCAGAGGTACTTTTGAATAAGGCCCGAAAATCATGAATAAAAAAACCGCCGCCAGACCGCTGATTAAATAGAAAATAACAAATTTTACATGACCGTAATAATCCTCGATATTGTTTCCGAATATCCAGAGGAAAAGCATGTTGCCGCCGAGGTGCATTATCGAGCCGTGCATGAACATGCTGGTAAAAGGTGTCAGCAGCGCCGGGAAACTTAACTGCTGATACTGCGGGTAAACTTCGGTCTGGGTCATGATTTCGTACGGTATCAGACCGTACTTGACAATAAACAATTGAAATTCCTGGGCGCCCCGAAAGTACGAGAAAACAAAAATGATGACATTAATAATAATCAATGTCACCGTCACAATCGGTTTCGAATAGGCCGGGTTTTCATCTTTGAGAGGGAAAAACATCGACGGTCCTACTCAGTTCGAATGAAGAAATGGCTCTGCACGGTTCGGATATTGCCAACCCTGTCTGAAACTTTTATTGTCAGATCATGGCGGCCGTCTTTCAGTTTCCGGCGGGGATAAGTTACGAGCCGTTCTGTCTCCGGCTCATATTCCGGGATAAGCCACTCGCCATCGAGGTAAATCTCGATCTGGGTATCATCACCGATCTGCGCCAGGCCGTCGGTAATGATACAACTTATCTGAGGGAAATCGGTATTATAGGTCTTGCCGTTTTTGGGACTCAGCTGCCTTATTCTCGGCCCGCCGGTATCCTGCAGAACTCCGAAAGTACCCATCAGGTAGGTTTGACCGATCAGGCGCCCGTTTTTGACCTCGGAATTGAGCCAGTTCCATTCATCCTTTTTATCATTTAAGCGGTATAATCCGACTTTGGTATGATCGACATTATCCGGCAGGATAAATTCAAATGTCATTGCCTCCGAGAGTGGTTTGCTTTCGGAATTAATCGTATAGGACGGATGAACCTTCAGATGAGAGTAGGGCACTCTTTCGGCATTGTATCTAATTTCCATATAGCCCGGATCATAGAAACTGGCATTAGTATAAGTCAGAATCATACTGTCGGCTTCATAACGCCCCGGATTGTTAGGGAGGTTTCCCACCGGATGAATCGCCACATTTATTGAATCTGAGGGAAAGTCAAGCCTGGGGTCGTATATCCTGAATTTGACAATCGAGGTTGAGATGGCATCATTGCGGCAGAAGGCGGTATATCTATGCGGTGCGATTGGACGGAGGGGGATACGTGTGGAATACTGATCTTCATATGCGATTTCGATTTCCGGCGACGGTGCATATCCATGTTCTGTACGAGCGCTGAACAGGATTCCGTCGGGAAGCAGATCATAGTCAAATTCATAGCGGTATTCGTCCTGCTCATCCATGACAATATAATGATCGAGAATATTCCATCCGGAAGTACCATTTACTTCTACACGAACCAGTTCGGGTGTATGATGCTGAAAGGCGAGATCGACCTGGTAGCCATTACGGCGGTACGGTTTGAAACCCTCCGATGAAACTTTCGACCACTCGGCGCGGCCTTCGGATACTAAAACTTCGACTTTTTCGATATCGAGAAATTCATTCTGCGGATTGGCCTTTAGCTGCAGCGATGAGTCGGTGACCACTTCGATTTCGTAAAGAGGGTCCGATGGTGCAAACAGGAATCTGAATTCCAACTGCGAGGAATTGCCGAAGGTATCATCGATTTCAATCCGCGCCCTATGCAGGCCGTAGCTGTATTTCGATTTTTCGGAAAAGATACCGCCCTCTTCATAAAGTGAGCCGGAACCGCCATACTTCCGATAGGGCTGCTGAAAAAGCAAGTGCCAGTCTTTATCTTTCATGATCTGACGGCCGTAGTCGAACATAAGGTCGACCATCCGGGTGTTGGAATAATCGTATTTTTCGAATTCAACCTGGTAATAAAGATAATCATCGATATAAAGCTTGGCCCGATATATATTCAACCTCGGTCCGCCCGGTCGAATACGGTCAAAGGCCTTGATACCGAATCCTGCAGCGCCTCTTAATACCGGTACCTGGGAAATATAATAACGATTATTTTCCGAATCATATCTTGTTTCGAATTCAATTTTGCGCTGCCCGTTGGGAAAGACAGAGATTGAATCGGTGTAGATTATCTCCAGGGCGTCAAATTCCGGAGCGGTTCTGTCTTCAAGACCAAAGCCGTTGGTCAAAGGATTTATCGGCTGATTGGAGGGGTTTCTTTTTTCGAAATGAATATGGGGCGGGCCGGCTCCGGATTGCCCCGAATAGGCAATCAACTGGCCTTTTTTAACAGGAACTTCGCCTTTTGTGAAGTATTGATCCATATAATAGCGCTGATTGCTGTATTGAATTTCGTGGACTTTTTCTTTAATCGGGTCGGCCAGTTCGGACAGATGACCAAAAACGTATATAAATCCTTGATTATCTTTTAGATACAATCCCTTGCCGTAGCCCCGATAAGAGTATTTTATCCGCCAGACATAACCGTCGGCCGGGGCGAATATTTTCCTCCCTTCCTTGCCTCCGGTTCGAATATCTATCCCGCCGTGGAAATGTAGCGGCCTGAAATCGCAAAAATTCGAGGATAGGTCAATATTGCCGTCAACGGGCCATCTGGGTGACTCCTGCGCTGCAACCGTAAGCGAGGTCAGGAGTAAAATTAATAAGACTTTGTTTATGGTCGATAAAATATTCATAACTAGAGTTTTAACAAATTATGACGGTTGAGGTTCAAAGTCAAAAAAAATATGCCCGTAAATATATTGCTAATAAATAGCGGCTTGCCAAATTGTTATTTTGGTATATATTATCGGGTCAATCAATATAAAGGCTTATAGAGGAGATTTCTTCATGTTTCAGTTTCTTAGAAAGCTAATCGGTCCGATTATGATTACGGTCCTTGTGGCATTTGCAGCAACGATTATATTTCAATGGGGTGGATGGTATTCCGGTCAACCGGTAATCGGTGAAATAAATGGCGAAAAGATAAGCCCGCAGGAATTTGATCGAGTTTATACAAATCTCCTTTACCAGGAACAGCAGGCAAACGAAGGCGATGTTCCTGCCGAAAAAATGGAGGAACTTCGTCAGCAGGCCTGGAACCAGTTAGTTGCAAATCACCTGATGGATGCTGAATACGAGAAACGGCAGATTCATATTTCGAGTAAGGAAATCTATAATTTCCTTAGAATGTATCCGCCGCAGGATCTTCAGCAGGCCCAGTTTTTCCAGACCGAAGGTCAATTCGATTATCAGAAATATCTGGCAGCCATGCGCGACCCGCAGTACGCTCAGTTTTGGGCACAGGTTGAAGCTTCGATAATGCCTGATTTAAGAAAAATAAAACTGCAGGAAGAAATATTATCGACAGTGCGGGTAACCCCGGCTGAGGTTTTGCGGTCGTACCTGGAAGAGAAAGAAAAGGTCAAAATCGGATACGTAAATATTCCGGCGGGGCAGCTTCAGGAAAAAATTGAACCACCAACCGAAGAAGAGCTTCAGGCATACTACGAAGAAAATAAAGAAAACTACGCAGTCGGTGAACGTGCCCAGCTCGATGTGGTGTCTTTTAATAAAGAGGCGTCGGAAGATGACTGGAGCCGCGGTCTTTATCAGGCCAATGAGCTTTATGATTCAGTTATGGCGGGAGCCGATTTCGGAGAGATGGCCGAAGCTTATTCGGATGATCCCGGCTCGGCGGCCCGCGGCGGCGACCTGAACTGGTTTACGAGAGGCCGCATGGTTCCCGGATTCGATTCGGTTGTTTTTAATATGGAAGTTGGAGAAATAAGCAAACCGGCAAAATCTCGTTTCGGTTATCATGTTATTAAACTGCTGGACGTTCGCATGACCGGGCAAGGCGAGGAAGCCCAGGAAGAACGCCATGCCGCACATATCCTGGTCAAAGTTGACCCGTCAGCCGAGACTCTGGAACAAATTCGTTTGAACGCACGTGATTTCATCGAGACTGCCAAAGAAGTTGGTTTTGCGACGGCGGCGGAGGAATATAATTTCGACGTCAATACGACCAGCCCTTTCACCAAAAACAGTTATATTCCGTATATAGGCAATAATGAAGAGGTCAAGGAGTTTATCTTCAAGAGCAAACCCGGTACAGTCGGCAATATGGTCGAAACATCGAATGCCGTAGTCGCTTATGCGGTCGATACCGTTCTTCCGGCCAGCTACACCGAGTTTGAAAATGTAAAAAACAGCATCCGTTCGACTCTTTTAAAGGAAAGGGCGCTTGAATTGGCTACCGATACTGCTCAGGTAATTCAGAAGGCAGTAGTGGAAGGGACAGCGTTTACGCAGGTTCCTGATAGATATGGATTCGATTACAAGCGATCCGATTTTATTACACGCAATTCAACAATTTCAAACATAGGAAATGCCCCCGAGGTTATCGGCGCTGCTTTTGGTCTCGAGGAAGAAAACGACATTTCCAAGCCGATTACTTATGACAAAGGAGCGGCAGTCATAACTCTGCTGGAAAGACAATCACCGGATTTGACCCAGTTCAATCAGGTCCAGGATTCAGTCAAATATGCATTAATGCAAGAAAAGCACCAGCAGGCTTATAATCGCTGGTTCAATGAAATGTATGAAAGCGCCGATATTGTTAATAATCTTGATCAATTTTTCGGCGGTGGCAGTTAATAGAAAGCTATCAGGTTTGATTTATAGGGCATCTCAAATCGGGATGCCCTTTTTTATGCCTGTTTGGAATATTCCGGCTCCGGCGTTTTCAAGCGGCGCTTTTTATCCCTGAATTCACGCAATTCATCAATATCGAGGACTGCTGTCAGGATTAATTCCGATGATTCAGCATGAGATTCTACCCTCTTTAAGAGCCCCCAGGGTGAAGCAATCAGGGAGCGCCCCTGAAGTGGTTTACCGAATATCGTCCCAACACCACAGCTCTTGACAATGTAACTCGATGAAACCATGGCGGCGCGCAAAAATATATTATGGTCGCGTTTTTCCTTTTCGGCTTTTTTCTCACCGGCTCTTAAGGGGGAGGTAGTCGGAATAAAGATAATATCGATATTCTCACGTCCCAAAAGATCGAACAGCCAGATATTCAGGGCATCGGCACAGATCAATAACGCGATCCTGACACCGTCGATATCCGTTATAAAGATTTTATCTCCAGGCAAAATTCCTTTGTCAATCTCTCCATCTACAGGATTCAGTTTGCGGTATTTGCCCATAACCTTCCCGCAATTGAATAAATACGAGCTGTTATAAAGCGAATCATAATCGGCTTCGACCACAGAACCGCCTATAATACAGGTACTGAGCGTCTCGGATAGCGCGCTAAGATACTGAATATTTTCCCTGATATCGAGTGCGGCGCGGGCGAAATCGGGAGTTTCCTTATTTATCAGGCAATATTCGGGCAGGCAGACAAAATCGGCCCGGTGCTTAAAAATGAGAAGGCGTTCCTCGATAGATAGTTTTTTGCCTAATTCCGATTGGACGGCAGCGACTTTTATTAACATGATATATACTCACAATTCTATATTCCGTAAAAGGTTTAACTATAATACGAATTTCGCTTATCGATGTTGCTGAATAGCGAAATTGATACGAATATAATTGGAATATATATAGTGTCTTATTAAAGAGCTGTTTAAAAAATCGACAATTATTCCGATTTACATAACATAATTCAAATATCTCTAATTCTTATCCATTTTTGAGACGATTAAGGGTATAACCGAAATATCCTGAAAACGATAATAATTCACCCATAACAGGGAGGGTAAAATGGAGGAATATTCGGGAATCATGACATGGCTTTCAAGCCCCATCTGGCTGGTCGGAATGTATTTATATTTTGCAGTCTGCATGTATGTAATTGCCAAGAAGATCGGCCATAAGAGCCCCTGGTGGGCGTTTGTTCCCATTCTTAATCTTTACCAGACAGTCGAACTGGCGGGCAAGAAATGGTACTGGTTTGTATTTTACCTGGTGCCGATCGTTAATATTGTCACCACTGTTATGATCTGGATGGAAATCGCCCGGGCAAGATACAAATGGCCGGGCTGGGGAATTTTTATGCTGCTACCGGTTATCAATTTTATAATCCCCCTGTTTCTCGCGATAGGACCGGGGCAACCTTCGCCCAATACCCCCTATGGGCGGGAAAATGTCTACCAGCATACAGAAAAGGTTGGGAGCTAATATTTGGTCTTTCGCGGTTAAAAAAGGCGATTCATATTGAATCGCCTTTTTTATTCACTTGTTTATTGACGTAGCTAACAATTGGAATAATTGGGTCCGCCGCCACCTTCCGGAACAACCCAATTTATTATTTGATAGGGATCGGCGATATCGCAGGTCTTGCAATGGACACAGTTTGACGGCGTTAACTGAAGCTTCTTCTTCCCCGGGCGATTTTCATCATCGACCATTTCATATACCTGGGCAGGACAGAAATGCTGGCAGGGATTGCCGTATTCTTCGGTACAACGGTTGTTGCAGATATCATAATCGAGAATGACCAGATGCGACGGCTGATCTTCCTCGTGCTTGGTGCCTGAGTGATAGACATCGGTCAGTTTATCGAAGGTATATTTATTGTCGAATTTGATATCTTTTTTCATCTCTTTATCACCGTGCCGGGCAGGATATTCATCTTTCTGCATCATATGAACATAATCCGGCTTGACCTCGGGGCGATTTATAATACCTCTTCCCCCTGAAATCATCTGCATTCCGGAATGGATCATACCGGGCAGCAGTCCGCCCTCGAAACCGGAGTGAAAATTGCGCACTTTCCACAGCTCTTCTTTGGCCCAGGAACTTTCAAAGCGATCGCTCAGGCCCGATAATGTGTTCGATGTAAAATCATCTTTCTGGAGAGCATCAAAAATCGTTTCGGCTGCCATCATTCCTGATTTGACAGCCAGATGGATTCCTTTCAATCTTTGAGAATTCAAGAATCCGGCAGAATCCCCTATAAGGAGAAGTCCGTCGTGGTACAGCCTCGGCATGGCGTAATAACCGCCTTCCGGAATAGTCTTGGCGCCGTAATGGAGCATCTTGCCGCCTTCGAATATCTGCCTGACATAAGGATGAAGTTTAAACTTCTGAAATTTATAGTGCGAGTCATTGTTGGGATTGGGGCTGTCGATACCGACGGCATAACCGACCGTGGCCATATTGCCGCCCATATCATAGATAAACCCGCCCCCATATTCTTCGTGCGGCTGCGGCCAGCCGAAAGTATGGACGATTTCGCCATCACGGAGTCTGCCTTCGGGTATTTCCCAGACCTCCTTGACGCCGGTTAGATATGACTGTGGCAATTTGCCCTTTTTGAGATCGAGATCCTTTATTACCTGCTTGGTAAGAGAACCATGCACTCCTTCGGCCAGGACAACTACTTTGGCTTTCAATATGGTACCCGGCTCGAAATTAGGCTTTGGGTTACCGTGCTTGTCAAGCCCAAGATCGACCGTTCTTACGCCGGTAACACGGTCGTCATCTATCATCAGTTCGAATCCCCCGGTTTCAGGAAATATATCAATTTCCATGGCTTCGACCTGCTCGGAAAACCAACTGGAAAATTTATTTAAAGAGATAATATAATTGCCGTGATTCTGAAACGGTGACGGTAAAAATGGAAATTTAAAGGCCTGTTTTTCCGTGAAAAACATCAAAGAATCATACCCTGCTTTCTTTTCAAAGGGCATTCCCCGATCAAGAAAATCAGGCATCAATTCCTTGAGCCCGCGGGGGTCAAGCACCGCCCCGGATAAAGAATGAGCGCCGGGATAGGAGCCTTTTTCCATTACCACCATTTCCGGTGGAGAGACCTTGCCGCCGGAATTATTTATTAGATTTTTTAGATGATATGCGCAGGATAAACCGGCCGGACCGGCACCTATGATTAAAACATCAACTTCTAATACTTCGCGTTCGACATCCATTTATAAACCCCAATTATATAATGTTTTACGTCAATATTGCCATCAATATAAAAAAGAATGGGGCAAAACGGAATCGTTTTTATATTTTTTTAGCTTCTCCTGGATCCTCGGCTATTGGCCGCTGAACGCTCGCTATGATTGCTGTCAGCTCTATAAGCCCTCGACCGCTGCTGATGTCCACTACCGTTATCACTGTTCGGGTCGGAACCATTGGTCGGAAGCTGCAGCATTTCTTTAATCTTGTGCATATTCGGACCAACGACCATCAAACGGCCGGCAACGATTATCGGCTTTCGCAAAAGCTCATTGTTTTCGGCAAGAATATCAATCACTTCAGACCGATCCGGAATTTCTTTATCGAGACCTTTTTTGGAATAAAGACGCGACGATGTGTCGATAAAATGTTCCAGTCTCAAATGACGAATCAATCTTGCCAGCTCCGCTTTATTAAGCGGCCTTTCATTGATATCCCGGATATTCAGGAAATATTCCTTATCCTGAAGGAATTCCTTTATCTCCTGACAAGCCGGGTCATCAGGAACCATGTACAAATCCACCCTTTTTGGCATTGGGCCTCCAATCCGACTAAAAATTATCTGTGCTCGCCATGCTCATGAAAAGAATGCCCGTCACATTCGAATTCAAATCTGGATAATACGGTAATTTATCGAATTTTAATGGTTTCTTAATATTGCCATATTATCTCAGATGCTCTCTATTTTACAGTTCTTCAACGCTCATTTAGGATTATTTTCTCTCAATCACTGACAATATCTGTCATTCAAATCAGTTAATCAGCAATTCCTCATAGAGAATTGAGCTATATTTCGGACACGGGGGTTGGGGCCTTGATTCTAATTATTTAACAATTCAGTAAGCTATCAAGTTCCCCTTATGTAACCTTTGGAATATATCCAAGGGATTAACGAATAAAATATGAAACAATACTATAATGATTATTTACGAACTATTATTATTAACGGAAATTTTTTACTTTTGGCAATACTATAAAAATACTTACTTAATACGTATTATATATACGTAATATCAAAGTGACTGCAAATATGAAGATAAATTTATCTTTTTGTTTTTTATTCCCAGTTTTTTCCTTATAAGTTCGCGGTGTTTATGAACCGTAAGTATCGATACATTAAGGATTTGCGAGATCTCCTTGGAAAGGAATCCATTTTTGATCATCCGGCAGATCTCGACTTCACGGGGAGTCAATTTTGAATAAATATCTCTTGTCTTGTCGGAAAACTCGCTGGTAACCGTTTCGAGCTCTCTTTCAAGATGTTCGAACTGCTTTTGCTGTCTTGGTTCGATTTTATCTTTAATCCGGAGTAACTGGGGCAAAATTACATTTTTTATATTTGCCTGGAAGGCATTTTGAAGGGCTTCTTTTTCTACTTTAATCTGGTTTAGGAGTTCACTCAGGGCGATATTTTTATTTTCCATGGCCTGGCGTTCAGCTTCAAGTTCCTCACCTGCTTGCCGGAGATCATTTTCAATCTTTTTTCGACGAGTAATATCTCGGAACACTACAATTCTGACAGTCTGCCCATGGTAGACGATATTGCGCCCGAGTATTTCTGCCGGGAATCTTGAACCATCATTTTTCAATCCAACAACTTCAATTGGTTCATCGTACCCCTCAATAACTCTCTCCTGCACATATTTGCTGCTTTCCTGTTCCATTAAGTCAAAAGCGTTATAACCAATCAGTTCACTTCTATCCCTGCCAGTCATTCGAGCGGCGCTTTCATTGAGGTCGATAATTTTGCCGTTTTCATGTATAATAACACCCTCAATGGCGGCTTCGGACAACATCCTAAACCGGTCTTCGCTTTCCCGGAGCGCGATTTCAGCTTCTTTTCGTTTGGTAACATTAATTATAGCGGCCTGGATTGCAGGGCGCCCACTGTATTCGATCAGGCTCGGATAAACTTCCCACCATGCCGTACTGCCGCCCTTTGGCACTGCCCTTATTTCATATCTATCAAGAGCCGGTTCACCCTTAATTCTGGCTTCGATATTCATTCTGATTTTTTCACGATCATCCGGGTGGAAATATTTCAAACCGTCATCCAAAGATGAGACAAACTGCGCATCATCACTAAGTCCGATCATATTTAGAAAGGCGCGATTGGCGAAAACGATTTTTCTATTCTGCATTATAACCAATCCCTGAGGCGAATTATCTACAACTGAACGGTAGGCTTTTTGAGCTTCGCGACGGGCTGAAATATCCCGGAAAAAGCCGACTATGCAATCGACTCCGTCAATTGTCGCCAGTCCGCCGGAAATATCAGCATAAATCACTTTCCCGTCTTTTCGCAAAACAGGAATATCTTCGACAATTTCATAGTTATGCTCTAACATGAATTGGAATTTTTCAAAGACAAAATCGAGTTTTTCCTTTGGATGGATATCATGAACACCCATATTGACCAGTTCTTCTTCGGAATAACCAAGCATCCGACATATTTCAGGATTAACGTAGCGAAATTTTCTTGTCGCCGTTTCCGCTATAATGATTCCTTCGCCAGCCGATTCGAAAAGAACTCGATACCGCTCAGCGGATTCTTTTAGCTTCTGCTGATATTCCTTTATCTCTGTTATATCTCTGGAAAAGACAGCTACTCTGGCCACTTTTCCTCCAGAATCGAAAATAGGATAGAATATATTATCGAACCAGACGCTGTCACGTTCATCTTCGAACCTTACCTGCTCTCCGGTTTCCAGGACTTTGTAAAAATATTCAACTCGTGATGTTCTCACATTTTCCGGTAGAAGATCTTTCATATTCAGGCCGATCATTTCTCCAGGTTTCCGCCCGAATCTATTTGCTCCTGCATCATTAATATCCAGAATAGTTGTCTCCCGATCGGTTAGTATCACAATATCGCTGGGAACATTAATCAACACTCGGGCCATCTCTTCACTATCCCTGAGAGCGGATTCGGTTCTTTTGCGTTCTATTATCTCATTCCTCAGGGAGGCATTTGCCCTCGTGATTTCGGCAGCTCTTTCTTGGACAAGATCTTCAAGGCGATCCCGGTGTCCGCGCAGTTCTTTTTCGGCCTTTTTTCTCTCAGTAATATCACGGGCGATCCCACAAAGACCGATAATATCTCCGTCCGATCCACGCACAGGGACCTTAATTACATGATAATATTTAATGTCATTTTCCCATGGTATCCCAAACTCGATATCTACGATATCGCCTTTTAATACACTGCTGTCCGAATTCCCGATAATTTCCGATATTTCTTCCCCCCATAATTCGACATCATTTTTACCGAGAAAATCCTCCTTATTAATATTCGCCATTAATACCGTTGTGGGATTGACATCCACATATCTTAAATTTTCGTCTTTAATAAAGATAGCATCGCCGGCAGATTCGAAAATGGTGCGGAACTTCTGCTCACTTTCCCGGAGAGCCTCCTGTGCCTGTTTCTTCTTTGTAACATCAACACCGACGCCCCACTGACTCCATCCCGGGATGGCGAGCTCGCCTGAAATATTCGACCATTCGACATACTTTGTTGAACCGTCTCTGGCGACCAGTTTTGTCTCCCAGCCGCGATAATTGGCACCGTATTTACCCCAGATCTTTTTTATCTCCTTCTGATACGCTGGCTCGGGATAGACCGTTTCAAAGGCTTTGGGATTGTTTACCATCTCATCAGCACTATATCCGGTCACTCTTTCACATTCTTTATTCCAGACAATAACATTCCCCTGTTCACCAAATGCTATTACCATCACAGGAATATTTTCAATGGCCAGGCGCATTCGTTCCTCCGACTCGAGGATTTTTTTATCGGCTTCCTTATGCTTGGTAATATCGGCGGCGATTACCATTGCGAGAGTTGTTTTGCCCGATGAGGTTTTGTACGGTTGGAGATTTGTATAGTACCACTGCCATTCGTTATCGAGATATGTATGGCTTTCTTCGGAATATTCTTCATTGGTCTCAATGACTTTTCGGATATTCATCATCTGGTAATCGGCGACCTCTTCGGGGAAAAGTTCCCACATCGTCTTCCCGATTACGTCGCTGGCAGGTTTGCCGTGGTTTTTGGCGCCCTCGCTGTTAATAAATAAGAACTTGCCGTCATAATCGACCAGTGCAATACCGGCATTTACATTTTCGACAAGCAGACGGTATTTTTCTTCGCTTTCTTTCAGCTCAGCGGCTCGTCGGTTGATTTCTTCTTCGAGACTCTGCTGATAGCGCAATAATTGCTGCCTGGTCTTTTTCTCTTCAGAAGTGTTTCGCATAAACACCGCCAGCCTGTCAACCCTTCCGTTATTATCGAATAGAGGATAAATGTTGGTCAGGTATACTCTATCTTCTCCGGCTATATCTTCATATTGCAAAGGTTCTCCGGATTCAATCACCTCTCTTGCTTTTTTAAGTCTTTTATCCCTTATCTCCGGTTCAAAATGATCAAAAATATTCTCACCGATCAAATCATCAGGATCTTTGTCTATGCTGGTGGCGGTAGCGGCATTTATGGCAATAACTACCCCCTCCTTGTCAATCATCAGTGCCATTTCGTTAGTGGCGTTGATCAGATCGCTGGCAGTCTCCTCATTTGCTTTGAGAAGAGCTTCGGTTTTTTTCCTTGACGTAATTTCATCGAAAAAGTGTAATATTGCAGACCGTTCATTCCAGATTATAGGATTATCGTTTATCTCAAACCACCTTATATTTCCATCAGGATCGACCATTCTCAATTCATTTAGATGCTGCTTATGGTTACCATTTAGAACGTCGCGATATCTTTTCATGGATCTTTCTCTGTCGTCCGGATGGATTAAATCGATAAAGGGAATATTTTTGAGGACATCTACGGGATATCCTGATAACTCGGAAGTTGTTTTATTGCAGAAAACAATTTTGCCCCCCTGGGTGATAGCGATCCCCTGAGTAGCATTTTCGATTATATATTTATAGCGCTCTTCACTGATACGGCGCTCCTGCTCAGAAATTTTTAAATCAGTAATATCCGTCAGGAAAGCGTAACTGCCGAGATATTCATTGTTTTTGCCAATAATAGGGATTCCGGTAACTCTAATGTATATAAGCGAACCATCGCGGTGTTTCATCTGTATTTCATAACTTTCAGATCGGTTGTTTCTTCGGATCTGAAGCTGTTTTTCTACCGTTTCGATGCTTTCTCCAGGAATAAAATCCAAAGCATTTTGTCCAATTATCTCTTCGCGCTTACATCCAAGCACATCACAAACAACCGAGTTGACATAGACGACCTCACTATCGGCATTCTGGATAACCAGGCCTACGGGCGATGAATCGACCACATTTTCAAGCAGGCGCAAAAAATCGACGCCCTTGAAATTGTAAGGCCCGCCATTTTTGAGGGAATTATTCTCTTCTCTCAGGCGCTCTATTTCCCGGATCAATTCTTCGCGAGATTTGGATTCGTCTTTCATGGCATTCTAATTAAAGTATGTCATTTGCCGCACATTGGCTGTTATATAATATAGTTATAAATATTTGTCCAGTTAGCAAGTTCTTTATGGGCGGTGAGGAAACAGGATAATTAAGATGTGCAGCAATCACATCTGGCTTTATTCGTCTTTTAAAAACAATCTGTTCTTTCCCGACTTTTTCATCGGATATATAACCTCGACATTATCCCCGCCTATTTTCTTGAGTCTATCGATCGCTCCTTCAATTAAGAAATCCGGGGTTGAGGCTCCCGCTGAAAGACCAACCGTTTCGATAGGTCTTCCGTTTTCATCGAACCAGTCGATTTGGATATCGTCGGCGGAATTAATCAAATAACTTCTCCCGCAGATTGCCTGAGATATTTGCGCCAGACGTTTCGAATTGGCCGAGGTCTGGGAGCCGACAATGAGCATCAAATCAACACGAGGTGCCAGGTCCATAATAGCCAGCTGCCTTTGATTGGTCGCATTACAGATTGTTTTAAAAACTTCCAGTTTAGGAAATTTATTGCGGGCAACTTCTTCTATTTTTTCAAAATCGGAAATTCTGGCGGTAGTTTGCGCGGTAAGGGCTACTTTGTCATCGGTCGCTTCGATATCTTTTAAATCTTTCTCATTTCGAATAACTCTGACTCTGTTGGGAGCATGGCCGATAATCCCCACCGTTTCATCGTGGTCTGGATCACCGAAATGAATAATAAAATAGCCGTTTTCGGCCAGTTTCTTTATGATCTTATGAATCCGCAAAACCAGCGGACAGGTCGCATCTATAATTTTTAGTCCCCTCTTTTCGGCTCTGCGATAAATATCGGGCGATACACCATGAGCGGAAATTATTACTGTTCCTTCGTCGATTTCGTCTATGGAATGGGCCTGCCCGACTCCGGCATCGGCAAATTTTTTCACGATGGCGTCGTTATGGACTATTTCATTTAAGATAGTAACCTTCCGGTTGCTTGACATTGTATCTTCGGCCGTCGAAATAGCCCTTTTGACGCCCATGCAAAAACCGTAGTGCCGGGCAATTATTATTTTTTTCAGATCAGACATATCGTTTGATTTTACACTATTTATAAAATGATACGAATTTTTCCACAAAAAAACGGGTCAGGGTAGGGTCTTCGTCCAGTTCGGTATGGAACGAACTGGCAAGAATATTATTTTTACTGATAAGTACCGGAGTATCCTGCCATGACGCCATTATCTTTATCCCTTCTCCCATTTGAACTATTTTGGGAGCCCGGATAAAGGTCGCGCTCAAGGTCACTTTTTTTCCCTCAAGATCAGCGTCGATATCGGCAAAAAAAGAATGAACCTGTCTTCCATAACCATTTCTAAGGACTTTGATATCAATCAGCCCAAGCGGTTTTACCCGAGGATCGTCGGCATCAACCGAGACCATAATCATCCCGGCGCAGGTTCCCCAGACAGCCTTTTCCCGTCCAAATTCTATTAGCGGTTTTCGGAGACCGAAACGGTCGATGAGTTCGGTCATGGTGGTTGATTCGCCCCCCGGAATAATAAGACCGTCGAGGCCATTGAGATCGCCGGGACGACGGACTTCATAACCGGGAATATCAATCAATTCAAGGCGGTAAAGATGCCTCTCAAAGTCGCCCTGCAAAGCCAGGACTCCGATGACAGGAGCGGAACTCATATCAAATCAATCTATTCTGTCAGCGTACCTGCAGCAGCTTTTCTTCGGGAATATCGGTTGTCGATATACCCTTCATAGCACCGCCCAGTCCTCGGCTGCATTCGGCAACGACTTTGGGATCTTTGTACTGCGTAACGGCGGTAACTATAGCCCGTCCGGTCTTTTCGGGATTATCGGATTTGAAGATACCGCTGCCAACAAAGACTGCTTCGGCTCCCAGCTTCATTACCAGGGCGGCATCGGCCGGGGTCGCTACACCACCAGCGGCAAAATTGGGTACCGGAAGCTTGCCTTTTTCGGCAACCATTTTCAAGACTTCCAGCGGCGCCTGAAATTCCTTTGCGGCGGTGACCAGCTCTTCACTGGTAAGAGTCGTCAGATGTCTCATCGCAGTATTAATTTCCCGGAGATGCCGTACCGCTTCGGAGACATCGCCGGTACCAGCCTCACCTTTGGTACGAATCATGGCTGCGCCTTCGGCAATTCGGCGGAGAGCTTCGCCCAGATTACGGCAGCCGCAGACAAACGGGACTTTGAAACGCCATTTGTCTACATGATATCTTTTGTCAGCCGGAGTTAATACTTCGGATTCATCAATAAAGTCAACCTCCAGCGATTGCAGGACTTCGGCCTCGGCGAAATGCCCTATACGGCATTTGGCCATGACCGGAATCGAGACAGCCTTTTTGATGCCCTCAATGATATCAGGGTCGGCCATACGGGCAACGCCACCGTCGGCGCGTATATCAGATGGTACTCTTTCCAGAGCCATCACCGCAGCGGCGCCGGACTGCTCGGCAATTTTGGCCTGATCCGCCGATGTAACATCCATAATGACCCCGCCCTTGAGCATTTCGGCCAGGCCGACACGAATCTTATAATCTTTATCATCAAAATACATAACTCACATCTCCATCAAAGGATCCTATATATTATACGGCCGCAGCCAGTCTCCGGTCGATTTAAATACGATTTTATCAATCTCCGGTTATAGTAAACTGTACTTCAGCCATGTATCTATCAGCTTGGAAATATTATAAAACTCAAGGTAAAAATCAACCCCCAAGGTGATAATAACCCAAAATTGGAAAGAGAATTTTTGCTCAGCAGGGCCTGTAAAATCGGTGGTAAAATTGGGGCCGGAAATCCGACCCCTTATAATGCAATTCTATTTTTTCTTCAAGACAGCTTTATATCTGCCAAAATTGGCGCGTGATAGAGATTTCTTAAAATGGTCTTGTTCCTTGATCCAGAAATCACGCATCTTACAAGATTTATAATGCTCACAGCACTTATTGCCGTCTTCAACGCACAGGTTAATTTTTATCGGACCGTCCATCGCTTCAATAACATCCAAAAAAGTAACTTCACGGGGAGGCCGGGAGAGTTTATAACCACCGGTAACACCCTGATATGAAACCAATATTCCGGCCAGCGTCAGGTCCTTCAATATCTTTGCCAAAAATTCACGCGGGATGCTCTGCGCTTCCGCGACCGCTCCAATAGAAGCCAATTCACCCTTCGGTAAACCGGCAAAATGCATCACCGCTCTTAAAGCGTAATCAGATTTCCTCGATAGCTGCATACTATTTCCCTTTTTCTTGTGCACAACTTTCCTTCTCAATCAATTCTTATACGTTCGAAAAGAAACTAATATGGACACAATTTAAGATTTTTTCAAGTTCTTTCTTTGTAAAATTTAAAAAAAGATTCAAAATTGATATACGCTGGTATCTATATTTAATTAGCCGCCATTTATATTTTCACGTCCGCGAAACGCTATTCTTTTGAATAGCAACTACTTGTAAATTCACAAAAATGGCTTGTCGGTCTGCTTATCTATCAACGTAAGTATCGGTCTATATAAAATAATCTCAAAATATACCCATTTATTCTTCTTTTACGTTAAGATATATGCCGCGCCTTTTTAATTGAGTGATAAAAGTGAGAGGGTCGACAGCGATTTCCTGTGGGATAACACCTTTCTTATCTATCTTGCCCCGTCCGGTCATCCATGCTATAATAGATACCGGAAAGGAGGTCATCCTCATCATGGCGGTAAGACCGGTTGAACTGTCTTTACGATCAATTATTTCATAAATCCTTTTTGTGTTATTACCCCCTTTGGTACCTTCGAAAGTAAGTCGTACCAACACAAGATCCGGTTCATCGTATGATAGATTTTTTTCCAATATTTTTTTGAACACTTCTCGCGGTTCAACAGTAACGCCGCTCACAGATAACTCCCGTCTTGAAGCCAGCCCAAGTTCAAGCATCGGCTTGAATAGCTCACAATGACCGGGGTAACGTATTGTTTTGTAATCCAAAGAGTCAATCTTGCCCTGGTAGGTATCGGGGAGAGTCGAGGTTCCACCCGATGTATAAAAGGCCTCAAATTTTCCGATGCCATCGAATTCCAGGTCTTCCAGACCGGTCATCGGGTTGACAATTTTCTTTCTGCCATCTTCTAAAATAACGACCGGCTCCCAGTATTCATTCAGAAGGCCTTCCGATGAAAATACAATCTGGTAATTTAACGGCGGTCGGGGGTTTTGCGGCAGACCGCCGACCCTTATCTTTAGAGAATCGACTTTATCAAATTCTTCAAGTCCGTTAGCGGCCAAAACAGATACCATCCCGGGAGCAAGCCCGCAGTCAGGTATAATTGTTACCCCGGCAGCCTCCGCTTCCGAATGCATCTCAAACTGTGATTTGACGACATCGTTATTGCCGCCCAAATCAAAGAAGTGAGTTCTTGAGTCAATAGCGGCACGCGTCAGGCTCGGATTGAATTTATAGGTAACGGCCGATATGCAGACATCATACGGTTCAAGAATCGCCCTGACTTCCTCCTCGTTACCGGCGTCAATTTTACCTGACTCGGTTATGTCATTTCCATATTTTTTTGCGATTTCATCGGCAAGTTCGGCATCAAAATCAAAAAGCCCCACCTTTTCAACACCATCGGCGCGGCTTATATCATACACCGCGGCGCGGCCCATCAAACCTGATCCTATTATAGCAGCTTTCATAGCATCTTCCTGTTTCTCAATGACAAATATACTTCACAGGCGACCTGCCGCCCGTTTACAGAAATACATTATGATAAATTTAAACGATTAAATCAACTGGTATCGTTTGCGAATCAGCCACTCGGTACCAAGGGCGACTATAAATATAATAAGCAACCAGACTTTATCCCAGAGGACAATTTCATTCTGCTGTGCAACCAATATTTTTGAAGTATCAATATTGCCATATATTGAATCAATATTTTCTGGAGTATAAAACTCCCCGCCTGTCAGCCGGGAAACGGTGGAAAGAAGATCAAAATCGGGCCGACGTCGAAATTCCTCGATCGAGTATGACTCCACTGCCAGGCGACCGGATGATTCCTTCAAGGTTCTTCCCTCTTTCTCGACCATTCCATTATATTTGTACCTTCCGGGTGGTACAACTTCGAATTCCGTCCGGTAGCGTCCTTCGCCTGTTTCAACCAGTTGGGCTACGGTTGTATCATTCTGATCTTCATCAATAAGGACAATATGGCCGGAGGCTCCTTTAATGGGTCGGAATCCAAGGTCATAAGCAAATGCCGTAAAACCGACTTCCTCTCCCCTGGTGTAAATATCTTTGTCCGGGACAATACGAACCGGATCCGATTCGGCCTTGGTCCCCAGCCAGTTTACGACACCGTCGAAAAAGAGACGGTATTCCCGGTCGTCAGTTCCAAATCCATACCCGAAGAAAGCCCAGTGCCAGAAAGGCATGGCAGCGGTTGCCAGTACTTTGCCGCCACGGAAATTTTTAAGACCAATAATCGGCTGAAGGTTTTTCTCCGTGCTCAGATCGGATACGACCAGCATTTCAGAGTTCGGCGTAATCGAATCAATAGGAATCAGGGCTTCGAAGTGCGGCAGATTCGACCAGGCTTCACGGATATCCTGACGATTATCGGATATACGTACGGCTGGATGAAAAAGGTAATTTTCCATTGGACGGCCGTTGTATTTTACATAGAGCATGCGGGCACGGTCGCGAGTTACGACAAAAGGCAGATAGTCATCGATCCAGCGGGGGAAATCGCTTTCGAGATAATTATCTCCCAATATTATAAGCATTCCTCCGCCTTTTTCGTTCAGGTATGATTCAATCAGCGGCTGTTTTGAGCGGTAATTTTGAGGATCAATATCATACAGTATGAGCAGATCATATCTATTTAGATCCTCCTGCCTCGAAGGGAAACTGCCTTCCAGATTACCGCTGCCTTTTTTTCCGATAACCTGATTTAGCTCGACCGTTTCATTGTTCAGGAGAAATCGGTTCAGAAAGGCAAATTCCCAATCGAGCTGTTCGGTCACAAGAAGGACCTGCATTCGGCTCTTTAAGACAGTCATTGAAAAGGATCGACTGTTGTTGGCGATCGTGATTTCATCTCCAACCGGCTGGATCACAGTCTCATAGGTTTGCTGGCCCGGTCTTTCCGGGGTAAACTTCAGCGAGATATTATCCATCAATGTACCCTGCCCCAGCCTGACAGTTTCGGAGGACATTATTTTAGTCCCGCTTCTTATTTCGATTCGGGCCGGCTGATTATTCATACCATGCCATGACAGATGCACCGTCAATTCGGTTGGCTTTCCGGCAAAGACGACATTATTATAATCGAGTCCCTCGAGAGCAATGTCTTTATCCTCGGTTATCTCGCCAAATCCGATTGTATGAACCGGCATATCGAGTTCCGGAGCCACCTCGAGCGGTGTTACGCCGCTGTTTGAGATGCCGTCGGAAAAGAGTATCCAGGCATCGGATGGCTGACCGAGCTGCCTGTCGGCGAGTGACTGTAATGCCTCGCCAAGGGCAGTCTGGTCAAAATTGAGTTCAGCCGGTGAACCTGCAACCGAGTCCGAGAAATAGCGCCGGTTAACTTCGAAATTATCAAGAAATCGATTGAATCTATTGGAAGATATTAATTCTTCAACTTTGTCAAACCGGCTTGGTTCGCCTTCCTTTAAGTCCATGCTCCCGGACCGGTCAAGCAACAAGGTCAGCCGCGGTTTTCTTTCATATTCGCGGCGGTATGACAGGACAGGTTCGAACAACGCCAGAAATAATGCCAGAATTGCAACCAGCCTTAATGCGGTCAAAATGAATCTAACCGGCCTGGAAAGCGGTGGATTTGTACGGCGATAAAGCCAGACAGAAAATATGATAAATAAAACCAGAAACAGGACGGTGATGAATATATTTCCGGTCAAAAAATTAAAAGAAAGTTCGCTAATGCCGCTCATAACTGGTTATACATCCCGATTGGCTGCTGGCTTTTAAAAACTGGCATTTTCTGGATTAAATATTATGCGGCCCGGGTAGTCGAAAAGTCGACCATGCCGGATAAAGATTTATAATATATCGAATCGTTTAGATCTTTAACTCGGAGAAGCCCGTCATGAGCAATTTCTGACGCCCTGCGGTAGGCGTAATCAATTCCACCGGCGTCGACCACGATTTTCTGAACCACTTTGAATCCATCCTTACCGGCGCCGTTGCCCAGAATTTTCAAAATCTCTTTGGATTCTTCCTTGTTACCATTGCGAAGCGTATAAATCAAGGGTAGTGTCACCTTACCGGTAAGAACATCATTGCCCGGCTCCTTGCCGGTTACCTCAGCCTCGCCTATATAATCAAGGAGATCATCAGCTATCTGGAAAGCGACACCAATCTTTTCGCCGAATTCAGAGAAGCGCTGACGGACTTCATTATCCTGAGCGGCCAAAATTGGGCCGGCTTCGCATGATACAGCAAAAAGAGATGCAGTTTTGTCTGCAATTATTTTTAAATATTCTTCTTCGGACAAATCGTAATTGGAGGTTTCTTCGACCTGTCTCAATTCTCCTATAGAAACTCTTTCGGTGGCATAAGAAACAGCCTGCATCAATTCGATAGAGCCGATGTCGGACATCAGGCGAAAGGCCTTGGCGAACAGGTAATCTCCCATCAGAACCGATATTAGGTTGGTCCATTTGGCGTTTATAGTTTCCGAGCCGCGGCGCATATCGGAATCATCGACAACATCGTCATGCAAAAGAGTCGCGGTATGTATCAGTTCGATGGCAAGCGAGGCGTTGACGGTATTTTCATTGTAAAAATTTGCAGCTCGTGAAGATAGAAAAAGAAAAGCAGGTCGGATTCTCTTGCCGTGCGAGCGCATCAGATGCTGGGCAATAGAGGTAATAAGCGGGGAATCGTTTTTTATGACATCGCCGAGCCGGGAGCCGAACAATTTCAAATCCGGCTCGACCGGTTTTATGAGTTCCTTAAGTCTTTTCTTATCCATCATATAGCATTACGCCTACGGCAAATTTTTCCGCCATAAAATTTAAAGTAACTTTTATTATATTTTAATTTTCCGAGGATGTCAACGATAATCAGCCAAATGAATCCCGGCAGGCATTCCTTGACATCAATCAGATGATAGCGTATCATTACAATTGTAATCAATTGCGGACAGGGAGGTTATTTGAGTACAATCGCCCTTTTGGGATCTCTGCTCGGTCTGGGATTTGTTTCCGGAATCAATCTCTATGCAACAGTCCTCGCGGCCGGTCTGGGTATAAAATTTAATCTTATTGAGCTTCCGCCGGAACTTCAGGCGTTAGCCATACTGGCCAACACATATGTCCTGATTGCAGCCGGAATTATGTATCTTGTCGAATTTTTTGCTGATAAGATTCCCTGGCTCGACAGCTTCTGGGATTCAATACATACTTTTATCCGCCCGCTGGGGGCAGTTGTTATCGCTTTCGTGGCAATTGCCGACGTCAACCCGGCGCTGGAACTCATTGCGGTCATGGTAACAGGTGGCGTGGCGCTTTCCTCCCATTCGACCAAAGCCGGAACCAGGGCGGTAGTCAATCAAAGCCCGGAACCTGTTTCGAATATCGGACTAAGCCTCGGCGAAGATATTGTCGCTGTCATTGGCACCTGGTTTTCGTTTAATTATCCCGAGGTTATGCTGGCACTGGTAATAATTTTTGTCATCATATTCCTATTCATGGCCCCCAAAATATTCAGAATTATCAAAATGCAGCTGGTCGGGCTTAAGGGGGTTATAGGTCATTTTCAGGGCAACAAAATTGAATCGGAAAAAATTATCCCGGAGAAAATCAGAAAGAGACTTCCGGAAGGCTCGGACTTTGAAAATATTGTCTGGCTGAAATGTTTTTCGGGGAAAAATGTACAACCGGGGAGATTTCATTTCGGGTATTTGGGTGCAAAAGACAATAAAATATATTTTATCGCTCCCAGACTTATTAAGACGAAAACTTTTGAACTTGCAATAGAAAAGCGTCAGAACGTCGCTTTTAAAAAGGGAATTATATTCGATACGATTTCGATTGTATCCTCGAATGAGGAATTCAGGTTTTATTCTACCAAGGAAAGGCGGCCGATTGCCGAGAGTTTGTTTGTTTAGGGAGTCTGAAATCTGCCTATATAACTTCGTTTAAACCAAATCTTTTTCGATAGCGATTTATGGTTTCAAGATTTTTTGCGGATAAGTTCTTCTCTTTGTGGAGAGGCCAATATTCCGGTTGTTCTTCAGGCATATTTAGGATTTTGCTATTCTGTGCTATTAGGTCTAAGAGCCTTTCAATGTCACTTAATTTGCGACCAGATGTATTCTCTGAAAGATAATAATTGACCGTTAATTTTGCTCTGCCTGAATCAACACAAAATAAATCGAAATAGCCGTTTATAATTTTAATCTTTTGTTCCAATACTTCCAATCCAATGAATTTCTGTGCAATTTCTTGGATTGTAGACTTTAATTGGAATTCGGTATCAAAGTGAGCAACATGTTTATGTCGGATATTTTCTATATCATCTTTAACGTCATTTAAATGACTCTTTATATCATATTCGCTTAAAGACTTTTTAAACTTCCTTATATTTGGAGGGGAAATATATTCTGATACTTTTGTTTCAAGAGAATTAAAAGTAAGAGACCTTGAATTTTTGTCAAATACAAGCTTATATATAATTAACAATATACTCTCATATGTATTTGCGTAAGTTATAGTCCAAAAATGTTTATCAAAAGGAGCAAATAGATGGAATGGAAAATTTTTTATATTTTTTACGATAAGAAGATTCTCATTTAACCTAATAACTTGTCGCCATACTTTATCAATAAGTAATTTATATTTATCAATACTATCCGCTTTTAATTCAATGTCTTTTTGCATATTTCTACTTTTTCTTCGCCATGTATTTTTTCGGTCGGAGGATCGTGTCTCTTCTGTATTTTTCAATGGACTCAGGATAATCTTTTATATAGTGAAGGCCCCGGGATTCTTTACGCTTCATGGCTGATTTTATGATAAGCCGCGCTACCCGGGCAATATTACGAAGTTCCACGATGGGATATGTAGCCGAATGACTGAAGTAATAACGATTGATACCCTTGTGGATTAGCTGGACTCTTTCGCTGGCCAGTTCAAGGCGGTCGCTCGAGCGGACAATCCCCAAAAAATCGGACATCAATTTTTTCAATGCCTGTCTATCGTGCGAGACGACAATTCCCTCTTTTCTCTGCGGAATGGTCGAATGTAACCACCGCTCGGCGGCAAATGTCTCCGGGAATTTATTATTTTTGAAGTAGTTCCCGGCATGATCGGCGGCATAGTCAGCCATCACGACCGCCTCCAGAAGAGAATTCGAAGCCAGACGATTAGCTCCATGCATACCGGTACAGGCAGTTTCACCGCAAACATAAAGACCTTCGATATCGGTCATACCATTTATGCCTGCAATAACTCCGCCGCACATATAGTGCGCCGCCGGGACAACCGGGATAGCTTCCTTGGTAATATCGAATCCGCGTTTCTTGCATTCTTTGAATATATTCGGAAATCTCTTCTTCAGAAATTGGGCCTGCAGGTGCGAAATATCAAGATATACATATTCTTCACCCGATAATTTTAATTCGCTATCGATTGCACGCGCGACAATATCCCGGGGAGCCAGTTCTTTAAGTTTATGATAATTTTTCATAAACCGCTTCCCCGCGGCATTGACCAGTATGGCGCCTTCGCCGCGAACCGCCTCGGAAATCAGAAACGGCCGTTCGCCGGGATCATACAGGGTTGTCGGGTGAAACTGTACGAATTCAAGGTTGGCGACTCGTGCACCGGCCCGATAGGCCATTGCGATCCCATCGCCGGTGGCAATCGAAGGATTGGTTGTATTGTAATAAACCTGTCCAACGCCGCCTGTGGCCAAGAGAGTTATCGGAGCATAGAACGAGCGAAATACCCGATTTTTCTGAGTAAATGTATACACTCCCCCACATCTTCGGCGACCATTTTGAATATATGTTATAAGATCGAGAGCAATCGTATCTTTATAGATATCGATATTCTTTGCCTTTCGAGAAGCGGTAAGAAGAGCGCGCTCTATTTCCCGTCCCGTTAGATCTGCAGCGTGAACCACCCGGTTAAAAGAATGTCCCCCCTCACGACCAAGATCGAAATGCCCTTTCTTCTTCGTAAACTTAACACCGATTGCAACCAGCTTTTTAATAGCCTGAGGACCGTTGGAGACTATTTTCCTGACCACTCTCTCTTTACAGAGACCTGCGCCGGCGCTAAGGGTGTCATGGACATGACGTTCGAAAGTATCTTCATCGGCCATTACTGAGGCAATTCCGCCCTGGGCATAGTTGGTACTGGAGGCAGTCTCACTTTTCTTGGTAATTACCGCGATTTTTGCGTCGGGCAGCATCTCGGCCATTTTCTGAGCAAAAAAGAGACCGGCAATTCCGGAACCGATAATCAAAATGTCATACTTAAGTTCCATTTTATCCTGTCACTGCCTTATCAATGGCCTCGAAAAGCTCTTCTTGCCCGGAGATAAACTCCAGTTTCAGATCAAGATAATAAATTGTCCGGCCAAAATCAAAACCAACCAGTTTAACATAATCTTTATAGGTTGTGATAACATATTCCGGCTCATATTTGCGGATATCATCCATCAGTTTGCCTAAATCATCCGGTGGATAACAGCAGTGGTCCCTGAATTTTCTAATGTGCACGACATTCTGAAATTTGTCCTTTATATACTCAAAAAGCGAGACTCCGCCGATACCTGCGAAAAAGTATACAGGCGCATTACCTATTGATTCAATTTCTAAAGTATTGCCCCCATCCATAACCGCCGAATTTTTAAAAGCAACTTCGGCAACCGGATAGTCTTTAAACCGTTTCTTGATCCATTCAATGTACTCGGAGCTATCAGTCATATTCACTTTGGTGATCAGAATAGCATCGGCGCGATTGACGGCCGCTATCGGCTCCCGACGTCTTCCGAGCGGAAACAGACCTTCATGACGCAGGTCAACGGTGGCATCGATCAGGAGAAGGTTGAATTTTCGATCGAGCCGTCGATGCTGGTAACCGTCATCAACGAGTATAATATCGGGCGAGAAGTTTGAATCGAGCATCATCGCGGCATCTCTTTTTTGATCGGCGACACCATAATAGGCGGTTCCAAAAAGGTGGGCCATCATGAGTATTTCATCCCCGATTTCTTTGGCGGATTTTTTTTGAAGCTGCTCTCCGGTGCCAAAATACTCGCCCTTAGATAATCTACCATAACCGGAAGAGGCAACACCCACTTTTTTGCCCTCTTCAAGATAGTATTCCGCCAATATTTTTACGGTTGGTGTTTTTCCAGTACCGCCAAGAGTCAGGTTGCCGACAGAAACTACCGGGGCCTTTGTCGTGGTTGTAATTTTCACGAATAGTGAATTTACTATATAACCAATTCTATAAAAAAGAGAAAGGACCCAAAGCGCCGCTACCGCCGGCCAGTATATCGGGTTTTTCTTATTGTCGATTATTTTGAACCAGGTTTTTTGCATCTTTTGATATATTATCCAATATCATTTTGGCCGTTTTCATCGCGCCGGAATCTTTTGTTTTGTCGTCTGTCTTTTTTTCAAAAGATAAATCGCCCTTGCAGAATTTAGATAGCTTATCAATAAGCTCTGATTCATCGTTTATCATCAGACCAAAATTATTTTCTTCGATATATTTTGCGGCCGGTTTGACATTATCAATCGAGAGGCCAAAAAGAACCGGAATACCGGCCCAGACCGGTTCGAGAATATTATGCCCGCCGGTGTCATCTAGAGTCCCGCCGACAAAAGCGATATCGGAGATGGCGTACATATCATTCAATACTCCCATAGCGTTGATTATATAGACATCATAGGGCGGCGAAGGCTCTTTTATATTATCATCCGGATTAAAAAGTTTAAAACGTAACTTTTTTTCGTGCAGGGCGCGGCAAAGGTCTCCGGTTTTTTCAGGATATCGCGGTGCAATTATCGTCTTGATATTTTCATGAGCCTGTTTGAGCCGTTCGATTACAGATAAAATTTTGGAAAATTCATCATTTCTGACCGATCCGGCGATGAAAATTATATTGTCATCATGAAACGGCAAGCCCGAGCGTTTCTCTGCCTTTTGTTTTTCGGATAACATTTTTGCCGGGGCATCAAATTTCAGATTTCCAAAGTTACAAATTGAATTATCATCGGTGCCAAGCTCTTTGAATCGCTTTTTATCATCCTCGGATTGAACCATCAGTGTTTTATATTTCCCAAATAATCTTTTCATGGCTGAAGAAGCAAATTTATATCTTCCGAATGCCTTCTTTGACAGTCGCCCATTAGCCAGAAAAAGCGGGATTTCCATGCGGCTCAATTCCATTATCACATTCGGCCAGATTTCAGTTTCAATCATGACAGCGGCGCGAGGATGAATTGTATGAAGGAATCTTCTCACCGGAACACCGTAATCTAACGGCATAAAACCGGTGGCAATACCGCCAAACAATTCAAAAGCCCGACTGTAACCGGTTTCGGTCATGGTTGTAACATAGATAGAAATGCGAGGATTAATCTTTTTTAGATGATCGATCAAAACCTTTAGAACATTGACCTCACCTACCGATGATGCGTGAAGCCAGATGTCGACTTTTTTAACCGGTTCGTGCGGATGTCCGTGCAGATGCCCCAGCCGGTTGGCCCATTTGCGGGAACCGAACAGGATCATGAGCATTGTATAGGGCAAGGTGAGATAATATATAAAAAACGTAAATATCCTGTAGAGAATGATCAATTTACTAACTCCATAATTGCTTCCGCCGCCGCTTTCGATCCGCCCGCTCCTCCCAGCTTATCTGCAGTACTATTAAGGTCTCTTATAATTTGGTCGGTTTTCTCGCGGTTTTCAAGTATAGATTGGGCACTTTGGGCAATATTTCGGGGATTGGCCTCTGACTGAATCAACTCCGGGACAATCTTTTTATCCGCGGAAATATTTATCAAAGCTATTTTATCCAGTTTGACCAGCCTTCGGGCGATGCGATATGTTATCCCTCCGGTCTTATATATGACTATCATTGGTCGTCCGATTATGCCGGTTTCAAGGGTTGCAGTACCTGACGAGGTTATCACCAGACGGCTGTCCATAATCAATTCGCGGGTTTTACCCTGAATCAATTCAGCATTTACAGGACACTTATCCAAATATGAACTGTAGTCGATGTTACCTTCCACGCCGGCAACCGCGAAGCGATATTCACCATTGCTGTTCAATAATTTTGCGGAAGCAAGCAGAGTGGGCAGCATCCGGTCAACTTCCTGCGGGCGTGATCCCGGCAGGAGTGCAATAAGATTCGATTTATAATCGTATGGTGCTTTAATGAATTCATCACGGATGTCATCGAGAAGATAATGCCCCACGAATTTATTTCTGACTCCGGCCTTATCATAAATTTCGGTTTCAAAAGGAAGGATTAGAAGCATGAGGTCAACAAGCTGTTTTATCTGATGAATTCTGTTTCCGCCCCAGGCCCATATTTGCGGAGAGATATAATAAATTATCGGTATGCCCAGAAGTTTTACTTTCTGCGCCAGCCGGAGATTAAACCCGGGATAGTCGACAAGAACAACCGCCGATGGCCTTTTTCTTTTGATATGATCGATTGTATCATGCATCAGTCTTCTGAAAAAGAAGTACCTCTTTGCGACTTCCCAGAAACCCATCACGGACAGCAGAGAACTATCGACTATCTGCTCCTGCCCGGCCTTTTTCATCCGGGGTCCTCCAAGACCAGAGTAGTCAATATTTTCCCCAATTTTTTTCAGGTGTTCTATCAGGTGGAATCCGGCGATATCGCCCGAGGGATCGCCGACAGATATAAATATGGATTTTCTTCCGGCAGGCATTTTTACTAAGAGACTGCCCCATTAATGCCGATTTTATCTATTTCGATAGCCGCCCGCAGTGCTTCGCAAGCCTGTTCCATAGTCACTTCGGGGGTCGCTTTATTTACTATCGCCTTTATAAATGAGCCGAGTTCCATACCCAGCATATCTTCATCACCTGCAAGATCTTTGTTATAGACAACATTATGCCCCGATTTACCGAGCGGGACCCGCATCCCTTCTTCATCATCGGCGACATCGGTATCGAGCCTATAGATATCGGCCTGTTTCTCGGCAAGGTCAAGGGAGAAATATCCCGATTTTTGGAAGAGGCGCAGTTTACGCATCGGTTTCAGCGAAATCCGCGATGCTGTCAAATTGGCCACGGCGCCGTTTTCAAAAGTCAGGCGGGCGTTGGCAATATCGGCATGATCAGAAATAACTGCTACCGCGGAGGCATCGATTTTTTTAATCGGCGAATTAACCAGATGCAGCGACAGATCTATGTCGTGTACCATCAGATCAAGTATGACAGCCACATCGGTTCCACGCGGATCGAAAGCGGCCAGGCGATGAGCCTCAATAAAACGGGGTTTAATAGAGTATTTTTTTAATGCCCGGACAGCCGGATTGAACCGCTCGATATGCCCGACAGTGGCGACAACTCCATAATCTTTAGCGAGATTGGCCAGCCTTACCGCCTCATCAAAGGTTGACGTAACCGGTTTTTCTATAAGACAATGTATCTTGTTTCGGATAACAGGCTCGGCGACCTTATAATGTTCGCTGGTGGGCACGGCGATCGAGACTGCTTCGGCCTTTTCAATAACTTCGTCGAGTGATTCAAAAGCGGTAACATCCCATTTTAAGGCGATATCCCGACACCGCTCGCGATTGATATCATATACCCCGATAAGTTCCGATTCTTCAATAGATTTGTACCATCGGGCGTGGTGGCGCCCCAAACTGCCGACACCGATTACTGCCGTTCTGACTTTGGCCATAATGATTACTTGATTAAACCGCGATTGGAATTTTCGATAAACTGCAGTATACTTTTGACCTCATCGGTCTGCTCCAAATCGCTTTTGATTTTTTCAACCGCCTGGGCGGTGTTCATCTTTGAGAAGAACAGATATTTAAATGCCTGCTCAAGCGTCTTTATCGATTCTTTTTTGAATCCTCGCCTGCGAAGGCCGATCGTATTGAGGCCAGCCACTTTGAGCGGATAGCCGCCAACCAAAGAATACGGGCAAACATCCTGCTGGACCCGGAAACCACCGCCAACCATACAATGAGTGCCGATATGAACAAATTGGTGCACCGGTACGACTCCCCCGATTATGGCATAATCATCGATATAAACATGACCGGCCAGATTGACTGAATTGGCCATGATTATATTATCGCCCAGATGACAATCGTGGGCCACATGGGTATAAGCCATAAGAAGGCAGTTCTTCCCGATAGTGGTCGAACCGCTTTCATTCGTACCGCGGTTAAGCATGGCGTATTCCCGGATAATCGTGCCCTCGCCGATAATTAGCTTTGTATCTTCGCCTTCGAATTTAAGATCCTGCGGTACAGTGCCGACGACGGCACCATGAAACAGCCTTACTTTGTCTTTGAGTTCGGTGTATTGAGCTACCAGACAGTTGGCCCCGATTATCACACCGTCTCCGATAATCGTATCGGCTTCGATAATCGCATGAGGACCGATTTTGACATTATCGCCAATTTTTGCCGAACTATCGATAATTGCTGATGGATGAATTTCACTCATTTCTGTCTTTCACAACCGCCGCCAGATCGGCTTCCGCGACTACGTCTTCGCCGACAAAGGCTTTGCCCTTCATCTTGCACATATTGCGACGGAATACAACCATTTCCAGTTCGAAGCGAATAGTATCGCCCGGAATGACCGGTCGACGGAATTTGACCTTATCCATTGATAGAAAATAGACAAGCTTTTTTTGCGGCTCTTTAACAGCTTCCAGAAGAAGAACGCCGCCTGCCTGTGCCATGGCTTCCATAATAAGGACACCCGGCATTATAGGTCGTCCCGGGAAATGTCCCTGGAAGAACGGTTCGTTGAAGGTGACATTCTTGACGGCAACTACTCTTTTCTCCGGTTCCAGATCAATAACGCGATCAACCAGTAGAAAAGGATATCGATGCGGCATAATATTCATAATACCTTCGATATCGAGGAATGGTTCGCCTTTGGCCTTTTGATATTTGCTGGCGTAACGCTTCTTTTTGTAAAGTTCTCTTAGTTTTTTGACCAGGGCGACATTGGCTTTGTGTCCCGAACGTGCCGCCAGTATATGGCCTTTGATAGGAACCCCGATGAGGAATAAATCACCGATTAGATCCAGAGCCTTGTGCCGAACCGGCTCATTATAAAAACGAAGCGGAATATCATTAATTATCCCGGTTTTGCCGACAAAAGCTTCATCCTGAAGATCTAAGGCACTGCGTATCCGGTCAACTTCGACCTGGCCCTTGTCGGAGTCATAAATTACGACCGCATTTTGAAGACCACCACCTTTTATAAGTCCCTGGGATTTTAGCATCTCGACTTCCGAAAGGAAGCAGAATGTCCTCGAAGGAGAAAATTCATCGACAAATTCCTTATCGAGATCAATTAGCGTTGTATATTGAGTTCCCAAGGCCGGATTTTTATAATCGATCATAAATGTAATTCGGAAAGTATCCGAAGGGGTAACGACAATATCGACATTCCTCTCCGGCTCGGAATAGGACATCGGGGTTTCGATCTCCAGGTAATATTTATCCGCCTCCTGGGTTTCGATCCCGGCTTCGAGGATTTTATCGACGAACGGCCGAGCCGAACCGTCGCATACCGGCGGTTCGTTGGCGTTGAGTTCAATAACCAAATTGTCTATCTGAAGTCCCGACAAAGCTGCCAGAACATGTTCTACTGTAGCCACACGGGCATCGCCGTTAGCCAGTGTCGTTCCTCGTGAAATATCCACAACATGTTCGATATCGGCAATTACCGATGGCTTACCGTGCAGATCTGCCCGCACGAATACGACGCCATGATCCTCGGGAGCCGGTTTGAAAGTTATCCTGGAATTGTTGCCAGTATGAAGGCCGACACCCTCAAGCGATATTTCACTCTTTATCGTTCTCTGTTTAGTAAATAAACCCATAATTTAGAAAATGCATTATACTAATATTAGATTGCCATATCAAGCAAAATTTTACTTTCGATTAAGGGCTATATTTCCTTTAAGTTTTTCATTTGACGGAACTTGCGGAAAAGAGCCACATATTCCTGAACCAACTCCTCCTCGGCTTTGGAAATACCTTCCATAACCGGAATCCCAACTTTCAAAACCGCGCGAACCATATCGGCGACAGTCCGGTCATGACGGTCCGCCAGCTTTTTAAGCCTTTCCTTTAACTCATAAGAAATAAATACGTTGAGACAATGTTCGCCCTTCAGTTTTCGTACTGATTTTTGACCCATAATCTTCTCCCTTATGAAATATGATATTTATTATGGCCGATTAATATCTGAGGCGTTTTGATTTCAATATTATATCTTTTCTTTAATATTTGAATAATCTTGCGCCATGTTTCCTCGGGGCTTTTTTGTTTTATGATTTTATCAATTTCACCGCGATAAATTGAACAGCATATCGGGCACTTCCGATCAAAATCGATCTTAACACCAAACTCGTATCTCACAAAATGGGCGAGGTTTTTTCGCATTTTGGTAATAGCCCGGTCGTGAATCGCCTTGGCCTTTCCAATTTTGCAGTTGAGGACCTCGGCTATTTTGCCGAAAGACTCGCCCTGGTAATAATATCTTTCGATGACCGCCTGTTCGGTATCGGTTAATTTCCCAAGTGCATTTTTAACAACGGCAATTATTTTCGGATTGGGCGGAAGAGGGCTATCATTGTATGAATGGTTTTGCAGTTTTTGGGGATCGGTGCCGATTTCTACAATCCACTCCCTGTAAAAGAGTCTTCTTCGAGACATAAACCTCCTTTCGTTTCCAGCTAAATGAACTCCAAAAGAGGCAAATGTCTACAACCGGGACATCACACTATTAGATGTGATATATTGAACCGTTCCGGGGTTGCCGGAGAGTAACAAATGTGAGATATTACTGT
>CAZDPY010000013.1:0-91892 GCA_964507455.1 uncultured Ignavibacteriaceae bacterium | reverse complement strand
CGGCATCAACCAATCCGTTACCATTGCCAATACCATCATCGATAGAATGATCGTCGCGAATAACGAAAGGACCTTCCGGGGCAATAATCTGGATTGTGGAAATATACGGTTCACGATTCTGGCATGTGATGACAATATCGGCGGTACCGGGAGAATCAAAAGACACCAGGGGAACATTAACCATACCGGTTGAGTCGACATAGCCCTGTCCATGCAGAACGCCATTGACGCTGATTCCGACATATGAGCCGGGGTCGGCCTGAACCGCGAATTCTGAAGCGGTCATCAACACAGTAGCGTCATGAGTTATATTGTTAGCGGCCGGGATTCCAAGATAGGTGCATAGGGAAGGATCGCCCATCAGATGGTAGGCTTCCCAATAATATGTAGTCAAATTACTTCCGCTTTCGCTGACGGCGAAGTTACCCGCAAAAATAATAGCTGAATTTGTGACAAAGTGCCAGTCTTCCGGTTCGCCGTGGTCATGAAAGACACCATCATAGGCACCAATGGTAGTTTGTTCGTAGGTAGGACCGGAGCCTACAACGGGGCCGTAGCCGACACCCCACCAGTAATCTTCATCCCAGTAAGTGGAGTTGGTTGCTCCGATATAGCCAATTCCGCCTTTACCGGCGACTTGCAGGAAAGCCTCACCAAAGCAGGGGGTGGATTCATCGAAGGTATTCGGCAGGCAGCAATTGCCTATGCCAAGCAAATATTTATTGTAATTAGTAAGACCAGGGATATCCGATGTCGTAAAAGACGGGTTGGCGTGTCCTGCGTGGCTGCAATGAGCGGTATAATTATAAAGCCCTATACCGTCGCTAACGGTCTGGATGATATCGGCGGCGGCCCCGCTCTGGTTTGAGGCGGGATAGAGCCAGACATTTGGATCGATTCCATGCGCGGCGTTAAAATAATAATCGGTTCCGTAATTTATCTGACCGTTGCCATATGTCGAAGCATATGAGGCGTCAACACCTGAAACAAGAGTTACATACTGAAGGTAACTTGGATCGGGCATTTCGTATTTTTCATATTCGAGAGTCTTATCAATCTGGGGAGTCAATTCTCCTGAGTTTTGCGCGGAGAATCGACCATAGTATATTTCCGGCAGATTGTCTCCGGTGAATTCGCAATAGTACAGGTCGGTAACATGGGATCCGGCGGTTCCGCTAAACGGCGGGATTTCCGGAGCGTCACCGACGAACAACACGAATGACGGAGCCGGATCTTCCGGAGTACCATTGTTGTACTGCGTTTGGATATAATTTTTTATGGCAGTTGTGGATGAACCGATAACATCGGTATAGGCAGTAACGACCATAAAGCCCTTTTTCGTTTTCCATTCGATTAAGGGCTGGATATCGGTTTCAAATTTACGATCGGCAATAATCAAATATTTTACGGGATATTTGACCAGATCTATAGTATCGAGACGGGTTTGCCCGGCAAGATATTCATATCCGCCCAATCTGCCGTATACAGTCTCAAAATATGGTGAATAAAGTCCGGATCTGTTATCTTTGGTTTGCGGCCAATCCGCTCCAGCAAACGATACCCTGACAACGAGATTTGTATAGACTTTTAGTTTTTTCTCTACCGGGTTGTATTCGAAGGGTGCAAAACCGACTTTTCCGATTCGGACATCACGCATTACGCCTTCAATACCGGTTTCGACTGCAGGTTGCGAATAATAGCTATCGGTATTATAGACAGTCTCATCGATTTCAAATGGAAGCGATGCTGGATCGTCAGATTTTGAAATCGGTTCTTGTGCCGGGATAATCAAATTTTCTATGCCCTGCTGTCTCAAATCAATTTCTTCGATTTCATAGCTTATAATCTGGGTTTGCAGATTACAGCCGAAAGGTATGGCAATTAATTTTCCTCCGGTGGGCAGATTAGGTTTACCGATGTCATATGACCGGGATAATCCGCTAACCTGCGGAAGGATAAAATCTCCTTTCTTAGTGTGGACATCAAAAAAATTAACTTCTGCGATTTGCATTTGCAGGGTCAGCCCGCTTTGGTCCTGATTAATTATGCTTATACCGGTTTCGGAACGGCCAAGATCAACCGTCTGGTAGGCCGAAGCGGTAACAAACATAAAAGTCAGAAACAGGGCTGCCAAAAGGGCAGTAATAGCACTCCGTTTCAAAGTAACCTCCATTACGTTATATTAAAAACATATTGAATAGTCCCGTATTGCGCAGCCTGAAAGAGTATATACTCTTGTCACTTGATGAGGAGAACTAAAATTTTTCTATCAAAAAAACTGGAAGTATAAATATTTGTTTTTCAGGCACTTTACTCTCTTATGTGGTCCCAAATACTGCAGGCTGCTTAATCCTTTGTATTATAGCAAATTATACCGACCTGTCAAGGATTAATTATCCTTACTTTCTGCCAAGAATCTAAATAAAATAACCACATATTTATTTGGATTTCAAGATAAAAACTATCTTTTTTAAAGTAACAAACATTCCGGCGGCGGACCATCTTTATAAAGGTAATTTACCATGTAAGTAATATCATGCAGATTTATATAGCCATCGGAATTAACATCGGCCGCAGCCGGTTTTGGCGGTGGGGGGCCTTCTTGGTAAAGATATTTAATGAGATACATTATATCAAGAAGGTTGACATCGAGATCGTAATTGATATCCCCGCAAGTAATTAAAGATATAACCCGGATTGAGCCATTTTCAGCACTGAATTTAGTTGTATCGAAATAGCCGTTTAGTATGGTGTTAATAACCATAATATCAGCGGGCGGGGCGGAAACTTCCTGCGAATCAAGACACATTGTATCGCCGGCTTCGTAAACCCATTCGAGGCAATTAAAATAAAGAGTGTCATAGGTTGTATCAGTGCCGTAGATTAGGGATTGGCCCTTCTCATTGACAAAATTAAAATCTTCAAGTTCATAGACGAATTCCAAGGATGCTTCGGCCGAAGTTACAGTATCCGGCAGATAGCCCAGCCCCACCTGCAATATCACCAATGGGATATTTCCGTACTGGGGATAACCGATGCCGGGCGTGTATTCGGGCGGATTAATCCAATTCGCCAGACCGGATACAACCAGGCCATATCCGGCAATGTATTGAGCGCCAACAGATTCCCAGTCCGAAGTTAAGGTGCCGTTAGTAATCAGGCTATAATTATCCAGATGGACAAGATCGGGACGGTCGGTATTTAAGACAAATTCAAAGCCGGCTACGGTGTCATTGAAATTGGACATATACACAGGTATGGTGTCTATTAAGTCACTTTCCGGGATTTCGAGTGAAGGCAAGGAAATTTCAAGATCATAAAACTGGGCATTCGCAGAATTAGGAGCAGCCAAACAGGCAGATATAAAAATAACCGCTATAATTGGATAAAGGGATAGAAATCGCGTTAACATCGGTCCTCCTTCGAAGAATATTTTCTAGTCCCTTAGCAAATTATATCGGTCTATCGGCGCCTTTCGGTAAAAGGAAAGAAATTGCGTTACACCAGCAATCTAAGCTATATGCCATTTATGTCAAGAGAAAAGCTTCTAAGGGCGTCTAATTGCCGCAGTTATCGTACCAATTTATACATTCGGCATTTGATGGAGAATCATGGTTTTTATATAAAACGGCGATGCCGGTGCTTATATCGTTTATAGTCAGATCACAATCACCATTTATATCTGCTTCAGCAAAACAGACAGGCGCAGGCCCGCCTTTAAACAGATATCTAAAGAACGAGGAGATATCAATCATGTCGAACTTTCCATCGTCATTGAAATCGCCTTTGACAATGCAGCAGCTATCATTCATCTGGGTTTCCTTTAGATAATCATTGGCGAAAATTTCGGGATGCTTTTTTACCCATTCATTGGCATCGATAATAGTCTCAATTAGATTTTTGGGTTTGGGCTTCGAGGGGTTATCGTCGGAGTTGGCTGTTAAGGCACCAAATCCCAGGCAAATTAATAGATAAAATATTAATTTAACATGTTTTGTCATTGCAGGAATCCATGTTATTGAAAATATTTTGTTGACAATAAAATAGACCGATTAGCGGAATTTGTAAAGGAAGAAATCAAATGCAGCCAAAAGATTTGATTATTTTTGGCGTTATAATTATGGATTGACATAAAATAACATTTATGTATATTAAACCTGCAAGCTATTACCACATAGATGATTCCGCATTTTTCCCGCGGATAAAAGAGAGGCTTTTTGTTTTAAATTAATATCATAGGAGGATGCATGCGAGTCCTGTTGGTCTTCTTTATTTCTTTTATTTTTCTTTTTGTTCCGATTTTCGGAGCAAACTCCGATGAAGGAATGCCCGAAGGCAATCCGCTTCGAGCAAATCCCGATGTGGAAATTTACCGCGCCGATGAAAAAGGCGTCGCTCGATATGTTGAAGGGAATCTCGGGCAAAATGTGAAAAGCGGCGATGAAGTCTCTACCGCGATCCAATTTTTCACCGAAAACAAAGCTGCGTTCCGCATGGAAAATCCATCGGAGGAGCTCAAGCTTCAGCGGATAGATGAAGATCAATTGGGCATGCGGCATGTTCGATTTGATCAGATATACAGGGGATTAAAGGTCATCGGCGGGGCAATGATTGTTCATTATACCGCAGACGGCAAATTGAAAACGGTCAACGGCAAGTATGAGCCAGAAATTGAATTGGGCACGACCAGTGATCTTGCTCCTGAAGAAGCGGTAAGGATAGCGTCCGATGACCTGGCCGGGTTTTTTGGCTCGGGAGAGCCATCGGAGCCGGAGCTGGTCGTTTTTCCATGGGAAGATGTAAATTACCTGGCATGGCGATTCTCCGTTTATTCTGAAAAACCAATGGGACGCTGGGAGTATTTCGTGGATGCCAATACCGGCGAAGTGATTTTCAAGGCTAATCGGATTATGGATGCCAATGATGTCGGAACCGGTGTCGGGGTGATGGGAGATACGCTATATCATATAGATACTCATTTAGACGGCAGTACGTATTACATGTACGATTATACACGAAGATTGAACAATAATCCTCATGGTCACGACGGTCAGATGCCGGACGGTAATTACATTCAGACAAATGTTGCCGGATCGACTCTGCCCGGTTCGGTCGCGACAGACAGTGATAATTTCTGGGATGGGACGACGTATTCTCCTGCAGTCAGCGGTCATGTGTATACCGGTCTGGTTTATGATTATTTGCTGCATACGCTGGGGAGGAACGGCTACAATGACAATGGTGCGACGATGCTGACAATTGTCAATTATAGCGGCGACGGTGACAATAACGCTTACTGGGACGGCAGCCGCATAGTTATCTGGAGCCGGGCTTCCGGATGGAGATCATTGGCGGGATGTCCTGACGTTATTGCGCACGAATGGGGACATGCTGTCACGGAATATACTTCCGGTCTTGTTTATCAAAAAGAGCCGGGGGCATTAAATGAGGCATTTTCCGATATGATCGGAGCCGCCTTTGAATTTGCCCATGATACGCTGGATGTCCCTGATTGGGAAATGGGAGAAAATGGACGCCTGACAGGCGAGGGTTTCCGCTCCCTGTCAGATCCGCATTTATATGGCGACCCCGATACATATGGGACCTCGGATCCATACTGGATAGATGTTGAAGGATGTACTCCATCATGGTATAATGATTACTGCGGCGTTCATACTAACAGCGGTGTCGGTAACAAGTGGTTCTTTTTATTGTCTGACGGAGGATCGCATAACGGTGTTACCGTAACCGGAATAGGTGTTCAGAACGCGATGCAGATAGCCTATCATGCTAACGCTTATTACTGGACAACCTCGACCGATTACCATCAGGCCGCCCTGGCAACGCTGTCGGCAGCGAACGATCTCGATGGAACCGGAGCCTGGGCGATCCAGGTTTCGAGAGCATGGAATGCAGTTAATGTGGAAACGCCCGGCCCGTATCTCACTTTTGACTATCCGAATGGTATTCCAAGCGTTATTGCGCCCGACCAACCAACAACTTTTGAAGTTGTTATTAACGGCCAATTGGGCGGTGAGCCGGCTCCCGGAAGCGGAAGGATACATTATTCGATTGATGGCGGCACATGGGTAAGGGAGTTTATGACACCGGTAACTGCTTCCCGATATAATGCAGTGCTCCCGGCTGTGCCATGCGATAGCAGAGTGGAATTCTATGTAAGCGCCGAGGATATTTCCACGGTTGTCTTTTATGATCCGGATACTCTCAATCCGAATGAAGCGATTGTGGCAACTTCGACAATCGAGTTATTTTCTGATAACTTTGAAACCGATCAGGGCTGGGTGGTTTCCGGCAACGCCCTCGACGGCCAATGGACAAGAGGTGTTCCGGTCGGCGGCGGCGACAGGGGAGATCCGGCCAACGACTATGATGCCTCGGGGAGCTGCTATCTGACCGATAATGTTGATGACAATTCGGACGTCGATGATGGAACGACCATATTGACTTCGCCTACTTTCGATATGTCTCAGGGTGACGGAATTGTTCATTATGCCAGATGGTATTCCAACGACTTCGGTGCAGACCCGAATAATGATGTTTTCAGAGTTTATCTTTCCAATGATAACGGCTCTACCTGGACTATAGTAGATTCAGCCGGGCCGACTGAACAGGCCAGCGGCGGCTGGTATGCTGTCGACATCTTTGTATCGGAATTTTTAACGCCCTCGGCATATATGAAAATCAAATTCGAGGCATCGGATCTCGGAAGCGGCTCAGTCGTTGAAGCGGGTGTTGATGACGTTACCGTAACCACCTATTTGTGTGCATCCAATGAACCGGTTGTTGCCACCGAATCGATTCCGGACTGGACGGTCGATATGCCTATGTCTGTCCAACTCGAGGCAACCGGCGGGACCGGCAACTATACCTGGACCGATAAAAACGATGATCTTTCGGGTACTGGATTGTCATTGTCAACCGACGGCGTTGTTTCCGGATCGCCTGTCTTAGCAAGCAATGTTACCTTTATTGCGGTGGCCACCGATGATAATCAAAATTCGGGCGAGAAGCTGTTTTCATTTGATATCAATGATCATGTCGCCGTAATGACCACCGATTTGCCGGAATGGACAGTCAACGAAGAATATGCACAAAACCTGACATACAGCGGCGGTACTGATCCTGTAACCTGGAGCGATAAAAACGGTGATCTGGACGGTACCGGATTAATTCTGCAGAATGACGGCTATCTTTTCGGTACGCCGACAGCGGAAGGTACAATCGCTTTTACAGCTATGGCCGAAGACGCTGCGGGAGACAGCGATGAGACACCTCTGACGATTACGATTAATCCGGCAGTAGCGATTTTGACTGATACACTTCCAGATGGGTATATCGACGAAGTTTATTCCCAGCAGCTTGAAATGGAAGGCGGTACGGGGGATATAACGTGGGTCGATAAAAATGGCGATCTTGGCACTACCGGACTGGAGCTGTCGAGCAGTGGTTTGCTATTTGGGACTGTTACCTCTGAGATGACTGTTGATTTCACCGCTCGTGTTTCAGATTTAACGGGAAGTTTTGACGAGAAGCAGTACAGCTTTGCGTTCACGGTTGCATATATCTGCGGAGATTTGAACGATGATGAGGCTATCAACCTTATTGATATTACTTTCCTGGTTGAACATTTATATGGTGATGGCCCGGCTCCGGAGCCAATGGAAAGTGCCGACGTGAACAGTACCGGAACCGTTGACATTCTGGATATATCTTACCTTATAGGTTATCTCTACAAAGAGGGTCCGGCCCCGAATTGCCCGTAATTATGTTTATTGTATCTTAATAATATTTAAAGGCGGCAGGTATTTAATCTGCCGCCTTTTGCTACCGGGTTATTATCCCCGGTGCATCCTCCCACCCCAGAGGAATGCGGTTGGTGATCCATTCAAGGAGTTGCGGTTACCTCTCAGCCAGCCTGTCTTCGAGCCTTTCGGCCATGTTCAGCATATCCAGAAATTCTCTGATTTGTTCACCATTTTCTCTCCATTCAAGTTCATTGACCAGATTTCGGACATCGGCCAGCCGTGAACCTCGAGCCCAGTATGATTTACCAAGTATTTCACCGAACTCGGCGGCGGCTGCAGCCAGTTTGAAATCATCGGAAGTCCGGAAAAATGATCGATCGAAGTCATTCAGCAGTATGGAGCGCGCGATTTCGTCGACCTGATGTGTATCAGGGTCTTTGAATCGGATAAAGATCGTACCGAGGTGTGCTCTTTTCTTTCTTTCGTAGAGCTTGATTTCGTACAGGGCGGTGACCTGGTGACCGGCACCGATCTCCCCGCCATCTTCCCGGTCATCCCGGAACTTATGGTCTTCGACTTTACGGTTTTCGTAGCCAATCAGACGATAGCTGCGAACTACATCGGGATTGAAATCGACCTGGATTTTAACATCGCGGGCAATTACCTGGAGCATTCCGGTCAGATTATCGAGAAAGACCTTTTCTGCCTGAGCACGGTCGTCGACATAGGCATACATCCCGTTGCCTTTATTCCCCAGCTTTTCCATAAGGATGTCATTATAATTACCCATCCCGAAACCAACCGTGGTCAGGGTTATGCCTCTTTCTGCGTGTCCTTTGATCCATATGAGCAGATCTTCCGGTTTCGTGACGCCAACATTGGCAACACCGTCGGAACAGAGGATTATACGGTTAATTTTTCGCCGGTCGAACATCCTTTGAGCCATCTGATAACCCAGTCTTAAACCCTCTTCGGCATTGGTCGCGCCGCTGCTATGCAGGCTATTAATAGCTGATATTAAAGTGCGTTTATATCTTACCGAAGTTGGTTCCAGATGTATCTCGCCGCGTGATCCGTAGATGACAATACCGACCCGATCACGTGGTTCAAGATGTTCGACCAGCTTTCGGAGCGCGTGTTTGACAAGTCCCAGTCGATTTTCTCGAGCCATTGACCCCGAAACATCTATAACAAAAACGAGATTGGCGGATTTGCGTTCTTCGAGAAAAATTTCCATCCCCTGAATACCGACCCGCATCAGGTAACAATTTTCTCCAAAATACGACGGGGCGCCTTCAATATCGATTCCAAAGGGATGCTCATACGGGCGTTCATACGAATAATCGAAATGATTTATAAATTCCTCGACTCGAACTGCTTCATCGGGAGGGAGGTTGCCATCCCTGAGATATGAGCGAGCCATGACGAAAGAAGCATCGTCGACATCGATGGCAAAAGTCGAGAGATGGTCATCTTCAGTGTCGACAAATGGATTGGTGCCGTAATCTTCGAAAAACATGGCGTCATAAGGTTCACCATTGACAATACTTGTACCACCATGTGCCGGCGGGAAATGAGGATTTCCGGGGCGTTTGGATACCGGTGCGGGAGACCGGTAAATTTGTTGTAATTCTGATTCTTCAAATTCGTTGCGGATAATAGTTTGCGTTTCAGATGCGTATTTCTTATCTGATATTTCGACTCGATTGGAGACTTCGAATTTATCGATGAGATCTCTGTATTCCTTGACCTTGATAGTATCCCCCAGATTTTGCATTATTTTTTTCATTTCAATTACAAGCTCGGTTGACCCTTTCAGTTGTACGGTTACGACCTTAATCTCGGCTTTTTCATATCCAATAGTTGTAGCAGTTATATCGTACTTACCGGGCTTTAAAGATTTAATTTCAAATGTGCCGTCAGGACCGGATACCGCACCTGTTCGTATACCCTTGATAAATATTGAAACACCCGGTATGGGTTGGCCGGTATCTTTGTCGATGACCTTGCCTTTGATTGACCCGGTCGGCCCGGCTGTTAATAGGATCGGGAGAAACGCGAGGATAAAAATCATTGTGGCAGTAATGGTTGTTTTTCTCGGTTTCATGTTAAACCTCCCAATTTTTGAGATTGACATCGGTTAACTGATGTCAATACCACGAAGCCGGGATTTTCTTCCCGGCCGTAAAATTTTTTTACAAATAGTCACTTTTTGGTTAATAAATCGTATTATGGAACATGCAACCGATTGGCATCTGAATGTGTCTTTGAGGTGAACGTGGATACTGAACAGTTTTGGAAACTCCTCGAGCCGATCCATCCGCAGGCTGGAAATTTCTGCCGGAGATTGGCCGGAAATGATGATGACGGCGACGATCTCTACCAGGAGACGTTGTGTATAGCTATACGTAAGTTTTATACTTTGAAGGACTTAGATGCTTTCAAAGGGTGGCTTTATCGGATCGCGGTAAATGTCTTTAAAAACTGGAAAAGGTCGCCGTCGAATCGGATTCAAAGCCTGACGCCGGAGATGATATTTGATCTGGCAGGAGATGATCCGAGGGAGAAACTGGATGCCCGGATGATTCTCGAAAGCGCTTTTGGGGTTTTGTCGTCAGCGGATAAGGCTCTCGTAGTTTTATACGAAATTGAGGGCTGGTCGGTCAGGGAGCTTGCATTCATGTTCAACAAACCGGAAGGAACGATTAAGGCTCGCTTGTCACGGGCGAGGAAAAAAATGAGGAAAAAACTGGAGCGATTGATTGCTAAAGGCAAAAAAAATCGTTCCGGAAGTGAGGAAGGATATGGATTGCAAAAATCTCAAACGGCGTCTGAATGAGGGAGACAAAATAGACCGGGAGATGGCAGAGCATATCAATTCCTGCCCTTCCTGCGCCCGCTATGCGGCGCCCATGAAAATACTCGACCGAGCATTTCTTGGCGTCCGTGATCAGGAATCGGCGCCTTTGCCTTTCGATGAAATCCGCAAACGGGTAGAAACTAAATCTGCCAAAATCTCAATGATGGAGAAATTTATGTCAGCAGCAAAATATATATACCGAAGACGTCCCCGCATTGTCTGGGGAATGGGATTGGCTGTCGCGGCGTTTTTATTTATAACGCTTGTGCCATTATCATATACAGTGACGGTGGGATACAATTTGACTCTTGAGGATGTTGATTCCAAATCAATAGATAATGATAAAGTCATTGCCGCTTTTGGTTCGCTGGGTATCGCAAATATCTCGATATCAAAAACGGCCGGTAATAGTGTTCGTGTCGAGGGATTTACAAGTCAGGTTGACGCCAGGCGGGCCGAGGCAGCATTCCGGCTTTTAACAGGTTATACCGGGAATGCCGAGATCAAGCCAATAAGGGAAAAGGTTTCGGGAAGTCTTTATGCTCAAGTTAGAGACAAATTAAAAATTGAAATAGATACTGAAGGTAAAACTGATGCTGAGATCAGGGCGGAAATCGAGCAGAAACTTTTTGAGCAGGGGATTCTTAATCCAGAAGTTATGGTTAAAACCGGTGCTGACGGAGAGAGACATATCGAGGTATTCATCCCCGATACGGGCAACGATAGTACAATTAATGAGCAGAAAATTGAAATGAAAATGATGGGCGACGGAAAATTCGATTTTAGTCCCGGCGGCGTCGAAGATGCCATAAATATTGATACCGAAAATATGACTCCCGAAGAAATCAAACAGGCGATATTTGACGAAATGAAACGGCGCGGTCACGAAAATGTCAAGGTGGATGTTATTGTGGATGAGAATGGAAAGAAGGATATTCGAATCTGGATGGAGGAAGAGAAGAAAAAATAAATTGTATTTCAATTACTTCAAGATAAATAAAGGCGCCTCATCGGGGCGCCTTTTGTCATATTGACACCATGTCTAAATTCCATATATTTGGATTGCCGGCAAATTGATTCATTATTGTTTTTATAAGATTTACAGCAGGTGAAAAATAAGTGAAGATCAGTTACGGCAGCAGATTGTTTTTCGTCTTTTTATTCGGCATAACCATGGCCTATTTCGAGGCGGCGGTGGTAGTGTATCTTCGGGCGCTTTACTACCCATCAGGATTTAATCTTCCGCTGGTTCGGATGGACGACAAGACAATGGCCGTTGAATTATTCCGTGAGGCGGCATCAATATTTATGATAATTTCTGTATCCTGGCTGGCCGGGAAAAAATTCTGGGAGCGATTCGGATATTTTATAATCATTTTCGGGACATGGGATATATTTTACTATGTCTGGCTCAAGGCAATACTCAATTGGCCCAAGTCGCTTTTAGAGCCTGATGTTTTGTATCTTATCCCGTATCCATGGATAGGGCCGGTAATTGCTCCGTTGATTGTCTCGGTCGTTATGATCATAATCGGTATTTCGATAACGCGTCTTTTCGAGAGGGGGCAGAAATTTGTCCCGTCTGCGTTAAGCTGGATTCTCGTTATTTTAGGGACTTTTTTGATTTTATTTTCCTTTATGTATGACGTGGACGCCAGTCTTTATCAGGCCGAGCCGAGACCGTATTTTTACTGGATGCTTATTTCCGGAGTTACGCTGTATATATGGGCCTACCTGCAATCGTATAAAAAATCATAAAAATTGTCAATTGAATCTAAATTGGATATTTATTGCCCTTTTTGAGCCGTTGTAAATGTTAAGATATTATATATGGGTCAATTATAGATATAATAATCGAGAATTTTTGATTTTTGAGGTGGCGAAAGATATAAAAAATGTATAAATTCCCATCTAAAATGGGGTGTTATACGTAAAATAAATCGTATAGAACAGACACTTGTAAAAGTGACATTTTAAAAGGGGGTAATATGATTTCTCTTAAGACTCAATATGGGCTGAGGGCCATGGTGTCTCTGGCAGCAAACCACGGCAAGGGAGCAGTCCAGGCAAAAGAAATAGCTGAGACACAGGACGTTCCGGTCAGATATTTGGAGCTACTCCTGTCTCAGCTCAGACGGGCCCAGCTCGTTGATGCCACTCGGGGCAAAAAGGGCGGCTATTATCTATCAAAGAAACCGAATGCCATTTCCGTTTATGATATTATTACGGCGTTTGAAGGAAACGCCCTCTACGCAACAAACGGAAATAACGGATCAGAGCCGCTTGCCAAGGTTTGGAAAGAGGCGGAGAAGATGATAGCCGATCACTTCAAATCGCTTAAAATATCCGACCTTGTGCCCATGCTGAAAAAGGGCAATGAAATGTACCATATCTGATTCGTGATTTCGTAAATTGTCGAAAGGATATCTGAGTTATGAGCCGCATCGCAGATGATATCACGAGTTTGATTGGGAAAACACCACTGGTCAGGCTCAACAGGTTGACCAAAGATTTGCCGGGTCGGGTCGCAGTCAAGCTGGAATCTTTTAATCCGCTTTCATCGGTTAAGGACAGGATCGGTATATCGATGATTACCGATGCTGAAAAATCGGGCAAAATAAATAAGAATACGGTCCTGGTCGAACCAACGTCGGGAAACACAGGGATCGCTTTAGCCTATATTTGTGCCGCGAGAGGTTATCGGCTTATTTTGACAATGCCGGATACTATGTCAATGGAAAGACGGGCACTTTTAAAAGCACTTGGTGCCCGGCTGGTATTGACACCCGGAGCTGACGGAATGCCGGGGGCGATTTCTAAAGCCGAAGAAATATTGGAAGATACACCAAATTCTATAATGCTTCAGCAGTTTAAAAATCCTGCTAATCCGAAAATACATAGAGAGACGACCGGCCCGGAAATCTGGGAAGATACTGACGGCAAGATTGATGTTTTTGTTGCGGCGGTGGGTACCGGCGGAACGGTAACAGGAGCTGGCGAATATCTCAAAAAGAAAAAGCCCGGCATAAGGATTATAGCAGTCGAGCCTGCGGCATCGCCGGTTCTTTCCGGAGGTGAAAAGGGACCGCATCCGATTCAGGGAATTGGGGCCGGATTCAAACCGGATGTGCTCAATTTGGATTTTGTCGATGAAATAATGACCGTTGAAAATGATGATGCTATAGATGCTACCAGACGGATGGCACGTGAAGAGGGTATTCTGGCCGGAATATCGGCCGGAGCTAATGTTGCCACCGCTTTGAAACTGGCGGCTCTTGAAGAAAATCGGGACAAGTTGATCGTGACCATTATCTGCGACACAGGTGAGCGTTATCTTTCGACTCCCACCTATTCGGAATTATAATTGAACGTTTCAAAAACCGTATCACAATGAAACGCTGTTTCATGGCGTGTTTCATTGTGGTATTATTAGTCTTTATAAAATTCTATCTATTTCAAGATAGAAAATTATTTTTTTGTATAAGTTTTTGTCTGATAGTCAATATGAATATTGTCTAAGATTGGTTGGCGATTTTGGCATATATAATGCTTATACATAAGGACAGAGTCTAGGCAACCAGGGACTCAGAGAGCAAAAGGGGGCCATAGGGTAACCGCGGCAGACAATTTGTTGCCCGTCCAAAGAATACCGTTACAGGTAAATTTTAGGGGGAGCCTGTAGCGGTATTTTTTTGATTGGTATTTTTCAATTTTATGCTATTATGGCTTAATGAATAAGAATTATCGCCCTGGAATAGCCACCGGTGTAGATTATAGAATCCCGATAGAGAAGATAATAAAGATAGCTTCCGATTGCGGTTTTAAGTTTCTGTCCATATCTGCGCGTCCCAAACACAGCCATTTTTTTAATCCTGATAAGTATTTTGAAATTGCCAGACTGGCCGGAAATCTGGGCCTGACGATTGAATCGGCGCATGCGCCATTTTGGGAAGAATATGATATCGCGGCATCGGTCAAATCAGACCGGGAAACGGCGTTGGAAAATATTTTACATTATCTGGGATTTGCATCAAAATATGAAATTCCACAGGTTATAATTCATCCGCATTACTATTTTTCTGACAGTGTTGAAGATGTTTTCGCACGCGCAGTAGATTCATTGAATACTTTGTTGGAGAAAAAGCCGCAAAATATAAATTTGGCCATTGAAAATCTTCCGACGGCACCGGCAACAATTATATGTGATATGCTATTAAAGCATTTTGGAGAAGAAAAGATCGGTTTTTGTTATGACAGCTCACATGAAAACATGAGCGGGGATCCGTTTGAGATACTTGGCAAGCATTATAATCGGTTGACAATTACGCACTTATCGGATAATAAGGGGGAGTCTGACGAACATCTGGTTCCTGGAGACGGCACGGTCGACTGGGGAAAGTTAAAGGCTTATATTGATAAGTCACCGCTGGAAGATATATTATTTGAGGTCGGCACCGGTGATCCATTATCTGAGCCAATTGAGAGATTTGTCCGCCGGGCGGCGGAGGCGGCTTATAGAATGTTCGGAGATTTTTAATTGGAACGATTTTGCCCTTTGACGATATTAATGATTAGGAACCGCAATTTTTTCAGGAGTTTTAATATGTCTTTTAAGCTGAGTTTAACCACATTTCTGGCACTAATTTATATATTGCTCTTTCTGCCCGTATACGCGTCCCAGGATAATATTGGAAATGTTGACTCGCTTATCCTCGAGGGTAATGAATTGATAAACAGCGGTATGCCAGAAAAGGCGGCCGAATTATACAGCCAGGCAATTTCAAGTAAACCGAATGATCCCGGTCTATATATGCAAAGAGGAGTGGCTTATGGGATGGCCGGCAAATTCGATAAAGCGGTCAGTGATTTAAATAAATCAATTGACCTGGATTCGTCGAACGCGGAAACCTGGTTTAGCCGGGGTTTGGTATACTCTAATCTGAATGATCGGTCGAGAGCTATTTCTGATTTTTCAAAGGCTATCGAACTCAATCCCGAATACGTCGATGCTTTTTTCAATCGAGGTGTCCAGTATTATAGAAATAATATGCTTGAACCGGCTATTAACGATTTTCACACCGCTATAACTCTGAATCCCAATTATGCTGATGCATATTATAATCTGGGACTGATTTATCGTAAAAAAGAAAACAACGATATGGCGATAAGGTCATATACCCAGTCGATAAATATCAATCCGAATAATCCGCAGGCTTATTATAACCGGGCACGGGTTTATTATGATATTAATGAGTACGATAAAGCTATTAATGATTATAAAAAGGCTGTAGATATCGATCCGACTTATTATCAGGCGTGGTATAGTCTGGGCGCCACTTATGAGTGGACCAAGCAATATGAAGAGTGTTTTGCCGCATATGAAAAGTATATTGAGCATGCCCCCATTTCGCAGGCCGACCGCGTGCAGTGGCTCAAGAATCAGCATTATGAAACAATCAAGAAAAAGCGGGAAAAATACGAAACGACCGGGGAATAATATAATTGGTTCTTAAATAAGCGGTTCGGATATATCACTTATTTTTTTCAGAAATGATTCATCCTTTTCTGTGAAACGACCGGTTTCGTGAGAATCGAGGTCGAGTTCGCCAATTACTTTACCGTTTCTGAAAATGGGCAAAACAATTTCCGATTTGACATGAATACTGCATGACAGATAGTTGTTTTCAGCGTTGACGTCGTCCACTATGAAAGTCTTTTCGGTTTCTGCCGCCTGGCCACAGATTCCCTTTCCAAATGGAATTCTGACATGGTCAGTCGGTTCTCCGGCAAATGGCCCGAGGACTAATTCCCTTTCTTTTTCCGGGTCGACGATATAAAATCCGACCCAATCGTAACCATCGATTTCTTCAAACAAAAGATCGCAAATCTGCTGTAATTTTTCCTGATTACTATTGTCCGAGTTTGCTATCGTTTCTGCTTTGGTTGTCAACGCTTTAAAAGTCTTATCATCCATAATTATTCCCCGGCATTCATTTCTTCCCATATATCCCATATACGACGAATATGCGGAATGGTAATAGAACCTCCGACGGCCAGCCCGACCTGGATGGTCTCTTCGAGCTCTTCGGTTGTGGCACCTTCCTCCCGGCAGCGTATCAGGTGATACAGGATACAGTCATCACAGCGAAGGACAAGGGATGTAACAAGGCCCATCAGCTCTTTGATTTTCGCAGAAAGGACGCCCTCGTTGTAGATTTGCCAATCGAGGTTGAAAAATCTTTTGACATTTATTCCGGAATTTTTTAAGACGAGATCATTCAGTCTTTCTCTTTCCTTTTGGAATTTTTCGATACGGTCGCTCATGTTTTTCTATCTCCAAATACAGATTAGTGTTCCAATATTTCATGCATAAGGACACCATCGAGAGAGTGTATGCCGATTTCTTTCGCTTTGGTATAGTCGAAAGGTTTGTCAGGGCGAAATTGTTCCGGGATTTTTTTGTTGTCGTGACATTTAAGACAGGTTTCCTCGCCAATGTAAGTAATGTCTTTATTTTTGGCTTTTTCCTTACCATCAGCCAAAAACAACCTTTTGTGCTGACTTCCGGGACCGTGGCAGGCTTCGCACTGGACATTGACCAAAAGTTCTCCGTCCGGAGTCTTACCGGTCGCATGGCAAGCTATACATTCTTCATCTTTTTTCTGTTTTTCATCCAGATAGTCCCAACTATCGGCATGAGCGGTTTTGGTCCAGGCCTGGTAGATATGATCGCGCTGGTGACAGCGCTTACATTTTTCGACACCGACATATTCAGGTTCTTCGGATTTTTTTACTTCTTCGGCCAATGCAATTCCAATAATCGCCGTGAATGTTAAAAAGATTAAAGTCTTCATAATAATGCCCATTTGTCACTCCCTGCTGTAAAATATTTTGTTCTATAATAATTATTTCCCCCTGTTCCGGCCAGTTGTTTTAGTATCTTTTTTAAGAATCATTTTTATTGACATCTAAATCTGACGATATGTTAATAAAGAATATGTGTTTAACCTCGTATTAATAGATAATTTAATAGGGTTTGTAGATTATTGAATGAATATCCTAAAATAACGGTTGTTGTCCCGGTTCGAAATGAAGAAGAATTTATTGCGCAGACTCTCGGATATATTTTGTCGCAAGATTATCCGAATGAGCAGTTGGAAGTTATTGTAGCCGATGGCGAATCTGATGACCGGACCAGAGAGATAGTAAACAACATTTCTGAAGCGGACAGCAGGGTAAGGCTAATCGAGAATCCCGGAAGATTGTCTTCTGCAGGGCGAAATGTGGGTATAAAAAATGCGACCGGAGACATTGTAACTTTTATTGACGGGCATACTTATATTGATAATGATCAGCTCCTGAAAAATATTGCTCATTATATGGCCGAAAAGGAAATTTCGGTTTTGAGCCGACCTCAATTTCTGGATACACCCGAAAATAATTTTTTTCAAAAGGCGGTTTCTTTGGCACGTCGGTCGGTAATAGGCCATGGGCTCGATTCGACCATTTATACCAATAAAGAGATGTTTGTTAATCCGGCAAGTTCCGGGGCAAGTTACCGGCGAGATTTGTTTGATAAGATCGGTATATATGATGAGCGGTTTGACGCCTGCGAGGACGTGGAGCTGAATTATCGGGCACATCTAAATGGATATAAATCATATACATCACCCGATCTTGCGGTTTATTATTATCCTCGAAGCAGTATTAAAGGGCTGTTTCGTCAGTTGAAAAGATATGGGCAGGGAAGATATCGACTTTTTCGTAAGCATAAAAGTTCGCTTTCATTGGGAACTATGGTGCCGGTCTTAATGACGCTGGGAATCCCACTGGGAATTGTTGTTTCTCTTTTATGGAATCCGTTTGTATATCCTTTTATTATTGCATTAGCTTTCTATTTATTGTTGATTACAGGGTGGTCCCTTGCAATAGCATTGCGAAAAGGAATTCGATACTTCTTTATTTTGCCACTCATCTATCCGACGATTCATCTGGCCCTCGGCTATGGATTTATCAAGGAATTTCTTTTCGGCAAAAGGTTTGATTTCAAATAGGACTTTTAGATTCTGGAATTTCCAGAAAGCGAAAATTTTATTTTTGCTTGAATTAATACCATCTTAACGCCGATAAACAGGATATGAAAAGAATTGTTTCTCTCTTGATCGCTGCTGCATTTATAATATTTTCCGGCAATATTGGTGCATTTGCAGAGACAATTTACCCGGCCGGATACAGTATCTCATCCAATTATGATATGAGTGCAAATACCGTCCAGATAGACGATACTTTGATAATTACACGAACGATAGTCAATAATGAGTCTTATAATCTCGAAGGATTGTATTTGTCGGAAAATATTCCGGCAGGATTAGAGATTGCGTCACACAATGTTACGCTAAACGGGTCGGCGGTTGACTATTTATTTGTCGATTCGGTGAGTGGGCTTGTGATACCGGGGTATAGATCATATTACTGGATAGTCGATGATCAATCAAGCGCGCCAGACAATCTATTGGGCCCTGGAGATGAACTCGTTCTGGAAATAAGAATTTTAAGCGATAATACCGGAATATATGCTCTTCCGCTGCATTCGGCGACATTTTACGGAAACGGACAGGGATTTTTTACAACCGGAGATTCAAATTCAGTTGAGTTTGTTTTATCATTGGATGCCGGTGATGATCGGGAGATGATATTGCCGGAAAATAGACTCGTATCGACGGCCCGGCCGAATCCTTTCAATTCGACAGTGGCAATAGAATATTCGGGCAGAAATATCAGAAAGAAAGAACTGGTTTTGGAAATATTTGATATTTTAGGAAGAGAGATTTATAATTTAAATACAATTGCCGGTGGTTTTAATGGCGTAATTTATTGGAAGACAGCGCATGATCTGGGGTCCGGGATATATTTCTATAGATTGAGTTGTGGTCAAGAAAGTACGAATGGGAAACTTTTATATTTGAAATAGGCAGGCATAATGGTAAATCGTAAGGACATAAACAGACGCGAATTCATCAAGCGCCTTAGCAGGTACTCATCCGGGATACTTATCGGCGGTTATTTTCTCGATTCATTGTTGTTTCACCCGGAACAAATCTGGGCCGATATCAAGGCTAACATATATGTAGCAAAGAATGGGACCCCTTCAGAGAATGTGCAAAAGGCCATTGATATGCGATTTGGAGGAATTGAAAATTTTATCGGCTATGACGATATTGTTTTGATAAATCCCAATGGTCAATGGGATAACCAGGGCGCGACTAACTGCGCATGCATAATGGGACTCATTGACTATATTCTAAATCGGCCGGGTGGATTCGACGGCGAGATAATTGTTGCCGAAAATACACAGTTTCAGCCGAACGGCTACTGGGTGGCGGGAACGGCCGGAATGTACCGCAATGGCCCGTATAATTTCAATGATATGGTAACATATTATAATAATAGCGGTCATTCCAATGTATCGGGTGTCCGTATATGGCGTCAACAGGACGAGCCGGACAACTGGCCGGCAATTTCCGGCCCGGAACAGGGGCAGGGTTGGATTCGGCCGGAATGGCGCTCCCCGACAACTGACTGCCTGATGTATCTTGGGTATCCTATTATCAGATCACCATATTCCAACCGTTTGATAGATCTAAAAAATGGGGTTTATGACGGCGGATACGCCGGGCAGCCGGCGCTAAAATTCATAAAGATGCCGACGCTAAACAATCACGGAAATAACGCCAATCAGGATTACGCCGGAATTACCAGCGCCATAAAGTCTTTTTTGGGTATTACCGAACTCGAGAATTCCTACCAGGGTCCATATAACGACGGGCATCGTCATTTGCATACTTATGCCGACGGATGTCACGGTGACAATCGAGCCTATGCGGCAGGTGAAGGGGTTGGGGCATGGATGGATCACTGCCGAAAGCCAGATATAACCTTAACGGCTGCCGAATGGGTTGGCTGGGGAAGCCGAACGGGCACCGATGCCACGCAGGCTAAGACGGTTGGGTTATGTGATGATCCGGCGACCCTTGATTATTATATGAGTAAATATGTCTTATGGCCGCTTTATACACCGCAGCAGTATTTCAATCCTGATTATGATATAGCCAATAATAAAACGCGGCAGACAATTGAGGGACTGATTAGTATGGGATACGGGACCTCCAATGAGGCCGAAATGGCCGCTTATGTCTACGATTTCGAATCACCGGAAGTTTTCCGGTTCGATATCGACCGCAAGATAGATTCATTCCGAAAGGGCGAAGCGACTCAGCAGGAAGTGCTCGATCTTATCGAACAGTATAATGAACAAACGAATTGATTTATTCTCCTATATAAAAAGAGCTGTGAATATAAATTAAAGCATATCGGAGTATTCAATATAGCACCAGGTATTATGTAATGGGAGTTGTGGCGGAAAAGTTATCGAGATTAAAAAAGGGCTATAAAAAGGGCGGTTTCGAGTATCTCCTTTATTCAATTACCAGCCGATTCCCGGAATGGCTATTTCGCTATTATCATACCTTTCTTTTTGCGGGTGAGAATCCAAAAATTATAACTCGTAAAAATCCGGGCTATACAATTCGATTCGCCAATGTTCAGGATGCTGGTCGCTTTGCGGACGTTGAGTCTGATAGAGAAAAGGCGCTGGAGCGTTTGGAGCGCGGAGACAGCTGTGTCATTGCAGTCAGGGAGAGAGATGCCAAGGTGGTGACGATTAGCTGGGCTGCGACCGGCAAATTGTATAATAGATTCGCGGGGACAATTCTCGATACCGGTAAAGACGGTTATTATACTTATGGCATTTACAGCATCCCCGAGGAACGTCTTAAAGGACTTCATAGTAATTGCTATAAAATGCAGGTTGAACACTATGAAAAAATGGGACGGGTAAAAAAGTACGGTACGATTGATTGTCTAAATACAAATTCAATTAAGATACATCAAAGGATGGGTGATAAAAAGGTGGGGGAGACCTATTATCTGGCGCTATTGGGTATAAGTCTCTGTTACTATAAAAAATGGCCGTTTTCGGGACCAAAAGTCGATGTATTTTTCAGACGCCCTCCCCGCAAATTAAAATGGGTGTAAATAAATGATATTGTATTGACATATTGGTCCGATAAGTCTATGATACAATTATTGAATTGAAAGTACGTACTATTTTTAGAGAATAGAAAATGAGATATAAGATTATCAAGGCCGATCTGGAGAAACATGGGCAGGATATAATAGATTTTTGGAAAAGAAATTTCCCGTCCTGGCCCAAAAGTAAGTACGATTGGTTCTACCGCTTTAACCACTACGGGCCGGCTCACGTTTGGCTTGCTCTCGATATCGAAAATAATGATAAGGTAGTTGGGGCAACGGCGATGTTTCCCAAGAAAATTCGTTACCGTGGCAATTACTTGAAAGTCGTGATAGCCGGCGATTTTGGGGTAGAAAAGGAGCATCGAGGTACGGGTTCGGCGCGTATGCTGACAGACAAAACGCTGGGATTTCTTGCCGAAAGCGAATTTGCAATTGTCTATGCTACTCCCAATATAGCTTCAGAGAAAGTATCGGTTCGTTCGGGCTATGATGTTGTTGGGCATACGGTAAGAATGGTGCGGGTTTTGCGGACACATGATTACATGAAAAGGTATTTAAAGCTGGGACTCCTGGCAAAGATTGCGGCAGCCCCCACTGATTGGCTGATGAATATGTTCACAAAATATAAGAAATATAGAAATATTAAGGGATACAGGAATGAAGTTCTGGACAGATTCGACAGCAGGTTTGATGAACTATGGGATTCTGCGAAGGACAATTTTCCGATGATGGGTGAACGGACAAGCGATTATCTGAACTGGAGATTTGCAGACTGTCCTTTCAAGGAATTCAAGACGTTCGCACTTATAAATGACAAAAATAAAGTCGTCGGCTATATTGTTTACCGGATGGAAGGCGATAATGCTCTTATTTCTGATATTTTCGCGACTGATTTCAAAGAGACGCTCGAAGTATTACTGGGTAAATTTACATTATTTCAAAAAGAGCAGCGAAGCAGTGTCATAACTCTATTCTATTTTGGGAATTCGGCATTGACGGATATGTTTTACAAATTTGGTTATTCACTTCGGGCTGATAAAAGAAGTATTATTGTGCAGTCGCCCGATGAATCTTCTTACCGCGAAATCGCTACCAATAAAAACCTGTGGCATTTCCTTGAAGGCGACAATGATACATAGTTGAATCCAAAGAGTCGCCGGGACTACTCTATGAAAAAACTTCTCATAAATTTAATTTCATTTTTTGCTTATCACTTGCGTTTATGGCACATCTGGTATATATGGGCAGGACGTTTGAACGGAAAGAAACTGCTGGCAGTATTCGTATTTCACCGTGTTACTGATTCCTCCAAATCGGAAGAATATTTTATGTACTATGAGAAGGGAATAGGCCAGGAAGTTTTCGAAAATCAACTCAAAGGGATCGGTGAATATTTTAAATTCATCACTCTGGATGAATATCTGGATATATTAAATGGTGATTTAATTCCCGACCGCAATTGTGCTTTAATAACATTTGATGATACAGACTCTGAGTTCCCTCAATATGTTATGCCTGTATTAAAAAAGTATAACTGTCCGGCGGTAAATTTTGCCCCGACAGCCTTCATAGATTCCGAGAGAAGGTTCTGGCACTTAAGGCTTTCTAATATAATAAAAAATATCGATGAAGAAGGATGGGCCAGGATTCGCACGGAAGCAGAAAGGCTCCCGGGGAAACTGAACGATATTCTGCTTTCATCTTCGATATCAAATGTAGAAAATCGTGCCGACACAAGCCGTAAACTTGCCAAAGAGCTTGTCCGGTTCGATCATTATCAAATTGATTCGATTATTGATCGGTGGGAAGCATTAAGCGGCGTAGAATATAATCTGGGCATAAAATGTCTCGGCTGGAGTGATCTCAGAAAGCTGCAGGAAGAGGAGGGGACTGAGATTGAGTCGCATTCGGTAACTCACCGCAGGCTGGCCACTTTAAATGAGGATTCAATAACTGACGAGCTGATTAATTCCAAGAAAAAACTCGAGGAAAAGCTCGATAAAGAGGTCAGGACGATTTGTTACCCGGCCGGATCTCATAATAATACAGTTGTCAGATTGGCCGAAGAAGCTGGGTACTCGGCGGGCTTCAGTTCTATTGAAGATTGGTGCATATATCCCCTTGAAGGCCCCAATCGCTTTAAGATCCCTCGTTTTGGTATATATGGGGACTCCAAATACGATGTTCATCGATATCTTGGACGGATTGCGGTAAGCAAAATCCTGCATAATCGATAAGTTTTTTATATCATCTTACAAAAATATTTTCGAGATTAGGTTCGAGGTGTTGATGAAATCGGTCCGTGGACAATTTATAAAAAATATATTTACTACGTGGGCTGGAATGGTAATCAATTTAGCGATTGCCTTTCTTTTTACGCCTTATCTGATTTCAATGCTGGGCAAAGCCCGGTATGGAATCTGGTCTCTTATTTTTTCCATTGTAGCCTATGCCGCCTTGGCCGACCTCGGGATGAAGCAGTCAATTGTGAGATTCGTTTCCAAACATCTGGCAAAAAAGGAATGGAAAGAGGTTGGCAGTGTCATCTCTACGGCAGGCAAAATATATTTTATAATTTCTATGGTTATTCTGGCGGCCACATTTGTGACTGCTTTCGGGCTACTTCGGTATTTCAAAATACCGGATGAATATTTTGGAATTGCGAGAACTATTCTTTTGGTGCTGGGAATCAATGAGGCATTCAGGTATTTTACAATCCCTTTCACATCGCTGGGCGCATTCCATCGTTTCGACGTCAGCAGCTATTTCAATGTCGGTTTAAGGCTGACTCAGACCCTGGGTATGATTGTCCTGCTGGAACTCGGATATGGTCTGATCGAAATGGCAATTTTGGTATTGGGTTTAAATATATTAATGCGATTCGGGATGAATTCATTTCTGAGAAAGACTTTTCCTGACGTAAAGGTTTCTCTTTCATTGATAAGAAGCGATAAAGCAAAAGAACTCATTAATTACGGAATCATTTCATTTTTAATCGTAATTGCATGGACCCTGATATATTACACCGATAACATTGTAATCGGAGCATTTTTATCGGTTGAAGCGGTTGCGGTCTATTCGGTTGCCGCCATGATAATTACTCAAATCAGATCTTCTATTCAGATTGTAGCTGTTCCACTTGTCCCGGCTGTGAGTCATATAGATGCCTCGGAAGATAAGTCCAAAATTATGGAGATATATGAGCGGGCCAGCAAGTACCTTTATTATGTATCAGGGTTTCTTGCGATTTCATTTCTTTTGTTCGGCGGGCATTTTATCCTTCTGTGGGTCGGTGAGGAATTTATCGAAGCTATCAAGGTTCTGTATATTTTAATTATCGCCGGGGCGGTTTATCTTCCGCAGACAATGGCAAATTCGGTTCTTTTCGGAATATCGAAACATAAGATTGCCTTTTATGTTTTGTTGGCCGAGGGATTATCGAATATTGGTTTATCTCTACTTCTCGTAAAGCCTTACGGGATTATCGGAGTTGCCCTGGGAACAGCTATACCGCAGATTATAATATACAGTATATTTTATCCGATTGTATTTTATAAAGCAATGGCGGCCGGAGTAGGGAAATTTTATTTGAGTGCGCTTAAATCGCTGTTCTGGTCGATAATTTTTGTTCTTCCGGCAGCTTATCTCGTAATTAGATTGATTCCGCCGGATGGTTGGGTTAAATTTTTTATTGATTGTATAATTGTTACCGTTTTTATGTTAATAGGATTAATGGCAGTTGTTCTTCATAAAGAAGACAGACGAAGAATATTCGATAAGGTTGCCGGGGTATTTGCCAAGATTGGGATTGGCGGAGGAACCCAGAATAGTATTTAGGAAATCATGGCACATACAGAGCAGATTATAACAAGCCGCCATCTGGCCTGGAGCGGATTTATCTTTTTCTGCATTGCCGTTGCTCTGGCTTCGGTTTTTGTCAATGCAATATTTATTGTTGCCGGAGTTATTCTCCTGGTCAATGTCTTCTTGATATTAAAATATCCCATGTGGGGGCTTCTTTCATATTTAATAATATTTCTCCTTCGACCGGGTGAGATGTTTCCTGCGCTGGCACCGCTAAGGCTGGAGCTATTGACAGGGCTATTCGTAGCTTTGGCGCTTGTTCTGAATCAACGATTCAGGGAAGGACGATTAAAGCTTCCGAAAGACAAAATCACCCTGAGTCTGGTAGCATTCCTCGCCGTTTTGTGTATGACAATTTTCGTTAGTTACGGGAAATCGATTACAGCCGAGCGGATTCAGGATTTTATTAAGCTGTTGATATTCTACTATCTGATAGTTTCCATAATAGATACCAAAAAGAAACTCGTGGCCTTTGTCGTAACTTATTTGATGCTAATAGCTTACATCGCATTCGATGCTTTTCGTCTGTATCTGGCCGGAGGATTTATACATACAATGAACGTTGACCGGATGTCCGGTACGACGTCGGCCGGCGGTGATCCCAATTCGCTGGCCAATACACTGGCCGCGACGATTCCCTTTGTAGTGGCTTCGGCGATGTATTTTCGAAATTTCATTACGAAAATATTGTTATGGACGCTGGCTATCAGCCTTGGTGCTTTGATAACAGTAACGGCATCGAGAGGAGGACTGGTGGCTTTTCTGGGGGTAATCATCGGGGCGATTTATTTCTCACGGCGGAAGCTTCTTTATGTAGCTATGGTCGCGGTGTTGCTGCTGGCCGGGTGGGCAGTATTGCCGGAGCAATACAAGGCCCGTTATTCGACGATGACCGATCTGGAGAACCTTGACCAAACCTCTTCAGGGAGGTGGGATATCTGGGAAAACGGTATCAACATGATAATAAGCCAGCCGTTTCTCGGTGTTGGGGCGGGGGCTTTTGTCTGGGCAAATGGTTCGGGAGATTTTGGGCCAGCGATGTTTATGCAGGCGCATAATTTATATATTCAATTAACAGCGACGACAGGATTTATAGGGCTGGCTGTATGGTCGATATTTATGTATTTTTTTATTGGCGATCTTATTAGATTAAGGCGAAGAGTTCTGTTTTCCAAAGAAGATAGGTGGATTAAAATATATGCGACGAGTTTTTTGATATCGCTGGTAGCTTTATTTATATCAGGGATGTTTGCGCACAGTCTTTATCGATATACCTGGTATGTGATGGCAGGATTGACAGCGGTTATGGCAAATTTGGCGACCAAAAGAAGTATAGAGGCTACCGATGAATTAACAGATGGGACTGGAGAGCCTGTTTCGGCAGAACGAGGGAGTTAATGAGTACGATTTATTCGAAATTCTACACGAATTTTTTAAAATTCAAAGCGCTGATAAAAAACGATAATTTCTTCTATATTTCAGAACAGCTGGAAAAAGAGCAGTGGTTCCCGAAGGCCAGGATAGAAGAACTTCAGGTTGAAAGATTGCAGAAAATTCTGGACCATGCCTATAATGAATCGAAATTTTATCGGCAAAAATATGACGACGCACGGGTGAAGCCGGAAGATATTAAGACGCTTGAAGATTTGCAGAAACTGCCGCTATTGACCAGGGAAGATCTTCAGATTCACAGCAAAGCGATGCTCTGTCCTCCGCCCAATGTGTCGGTTTATTCCGATTCGAGCGGAGGTTCGACCGGCAACCCGGTCAATTTTTACCATGATAATGTTTACAGATCATTTGCAGGGGCATTTGAGCTGCTTTTTTTATCCTGGCACAATATTTCTCGCGGAGACAAGACGGCTATATTCTGGGGCGCCGATCGTGATTTCCCGGAGCTTTCGATTAAAGAGAAAATGATGATCAAAATGGAGCGGGTAAAGCTCCTTAATTCATTTAATGTCGATGAACGTTCTCTCGATGAATTTCTTGCCGAAGTGGAGAGGTTTAATCCCAGGTATATATATGGTTATGCTTCGTCACTCGAGCTGGCGGCACGGTTTATCAACCGGACCGGTAAATATGTCATACGGCCCAAAGCTATCAGGTCTTCAGCCGAGATGCTATATGATTTTCAGCGCGAAGAGATTGAAAAGGCATTTGGATGCGCTGTTTCGAATTTTTATGGTTCGCGTGAGGTAAATAATCTTGCCGCGGAATGCCCGCAGCATGAGGGACTGCATATTTTTTCTTCCGGACGCATTGTCGAGGTAGTCGACGAAGATGGCAGGCAGCTTCCAGCGGGAGAAAATGGATACCTGGCCGTAACAGATTTGACCAATATGAGTTTTCCGTTTATAAGGTACAGGATTGGGGATATGGGAATCAGGAGGGATGTTACCTGCTCCTGCGGCAGGGGGTATCCGCTGCTGGCGAATCTAACAGGGCGGTCGTCTGATATAATTACAATTGGCGGCAAATATATTCATGGGGAGTATTTTACCCATCTATTTTACGGCCGGCCGGAGGTGAGACAATTCCAGGTGGTGCAGGAAAGCGATAAAAAGCTGGTTGTAAAAATCGTTGCCGAAGATAAAAATATGGATACATCGGAAATAGAGCAGAAAATACGCGAGAAAATCGGGGGCGACGCTTTTCTTGAAATGGAATTCGTAGACAATATCCCTCCATTGAAATCAGGTAAATATAGATTTACCGTAAATGAAACCCGTCAAGAACCGAAAGTATGATTTCAATTAAAATTGAAAAAAACTCCGAATCCAATAATTTGGATTTCCCGGATGACATTATTGTCGAAAATATAGTACGAAGCGGCTACAGGATTAGTCTGGCTAAGGGAAAGCTGTATGGATTCTATCATATATGGGATGATCTAATCGTAATCGGGGAATCGATTGTACCGGTAGCGGAAGAGGCAATTTACAAAGCAGCCGGGAAGATAATCAATTCTGATAAAAATCAGGCGGATTATTTGCCGGATGATGTTCACGGGATGTTTATCTTCGAGCCGAGTAAAAACCGTCTCTGCGCGGCAAATTCGATATCGACCTGCCGCCCGTATTTCTATTCGTTAAATAAATCTGAGTTCGCGGCGACTACAAGTATTAAAATGCTGCCGGTACTCGGGTGTAATATCGAGTTTAATGAAGGCTGTACAGATGAATTCTTCAGCTACCGCATTATTATCCCTGAATCTTCGATCGTAAAAGATGTGTCTCGGTTGTTGGGAGGAGAAACGGTTAAATTTGATTTGGAATCAGGCAAAGTAATTTTGAGAACATTCTGGGAATATCCTGATGTTAATGAAAGTGATGATATAACTCCGAAGAAAATCCTCTCCGATGTTGATGATATCTTAAAAGATCATACAAGCAGAGTGTTCGAGTATTATCAGAATCCCGATGTTCTTTTGAGCGGAGGAACAGATTCATCGCTTCTGGCCGCCATAGCGGTAGATAAAGATAAGAAGGTAACTTCTACATCGAGCGGTTTTAATTTTTTGAATAAAGAAGATGTGGAAGAAAAGTACGCTACCTCGATGGCTCAGCAGATCGGAATTAATCATACCGCCTATAGCACTACGGCATCGAGATATTTAAAAGGACTGGTAGAGGCGGTGTATCATGCTGAAGAACCGATTAATCATCTGCAATCAGTATTATTATATTTGATTTTTAAGGAGCACTACGACGGCAAAAGGGACGTATCCATAAACGGTCAGCTCGCTGACAGTCTTTTCGGGGATTCCACACAATTTATGGTAAATCGTCACTGGACAAAATTGAAATTACTGCGTTATACCGGATTGCATGCTATATATAAGATACTTGCCGATATTTTTAGACCGTCACATTATCTCCTAGAATTTTTGGCAAGGGATTTCGGGCATAATTATGCGTCCCGGCGACATATATTGTATGCGCTGGGCAGGTATTCAAATCCCGGGGTAATCGGAGAGTATTTGGATTTTTCATTTGAGAAAGCAACGAAAAATATACGGCGTACGATTTCGGCTTATTCGGATAAGTCCTTACTTGATTTAATTATGGTAATTAATGTTTTTTGCCAGGCCGGGGTAACGATGCCAATCTGGAGTCGGCTGGCCGAAGGAGCCGGGGTAGCACTCGATTATCCTTTTGCAGTACCGAAATTAATAAAATACTCAGCGTCGCTTCCGTGGAACAAAAAATTAATCGAAGGTAAGTATTATATCAAAGCGTTATTAAGGGAAAAAGGAGTTTCGGATTCGCTGATTTACAGAAAAAAAAGCGGTTTCGGTTTCCCGATAAAATATTGGGCCTTACCCGGGGCATTATTGCAGCCGGTTGTCGATCTGATGGGTGATATGTATGATCCATCTATGTTGCATAAACTGCAGAAAGAAGATACAGATCGAGCGATGCTTCTGTGGAATCTAATAAATCTTTTTATCTGGCGAAAATTGTTCATTGAGCAGGTAGGAGTGAAAGATTTGACTGATGAAATTCTAAGACGGCAAAATAAATATGTCGAGGCAAAAGGTTAATATGCGTATTCTGGTTCTTGATGAAGAGTTTCCTTATCCTCCCAATACCGGGAAACGGATTCGGAGTTATAACCTTCTGCGGCGGATTGCATCGAATCATGAAGTACATTATATGGCGTACGGAAAGGAAGATTCAGACAGTTTCCGAAAGTTCAAAGAGATCGGTATGAATCCTATTGCAGTAAAACCCCGGCTGCCTCGAAAGGAAGGAATCGGTTTTTACTTTAGGCTTGCAATGAATTTATTTTCGGGATTGCCTTATGTGGTAACGAGCCATTATTCAGATATATTTCAGAATGCCGTTTACGAATTCGTGGAAAAGCAAAATCCTGATATGATAATATGCGAATGGACTCCTTATGCGGCATTTGTAAAAAATATTACTAGTGTGAAAAGAGTAGTTGTGGCGCATAATGTTGAGACTCGTATCTGGAAAAGATATTTCGGCAATGAAAGCGATCCGGCCAAGAAGTGGTATATCGGCAAACAGATGGTTAAGCTGGAGAAATTCGAGCGCGACGTTTTTCAATGGACGGACGGCGCTACGGCTGTTTCCGAAATTGATGCCGATGATATACACTCATTTAATCACCGACTGCCGGTAGAAGTTGTCGACAATGGAGTTGATCTTGACTTTTTTAAATCCTCAAAAGACAATGTAAGGCCGAAAAGGATGGTATTTGTGGGCACGATGGACTGGCGTCCCAATCAGGATGCAGTAAAATATTTTATTAATGAGATATTCCCGGTATTAAAGGCAAGACATCACGATGCAGAGATCTACATGGTTGGACGCAACGCTCCAAATTGGATGATGGAATACAACAGCATGGACGGTGTGACTATTACAGGTTCTGTCGATGATGTTCGGCCGTTTATAGATGAAGCTCAAGTTTATGTGGTGCCGTTGAGAATAGGCAGCGGGACAAGGCTCAAGATACTCGATGCGATGGCCATGAAAAAGCCGATCGTATCGACTTCGGTTGGAGCAGAAGGATTGAAGGTTACCGATGGGGAAGAAATTCTTCTGGCCGACAGTCCCGGTGATTTTGTTCAAAGGATAGACCGGTTATTTGGTGATGCTGAACTGAGAAAAACTCTATCTGAAAAAGGACGTAGGCTGGTCGAAGAACGGTACGGCTGGGATAATATCGCCGGAAGATTAGAAAAATTTCTAAACTCTTTGACGGAGATGTGATGAGGATTTTGCACCTCCGTGCCGCTGAATTTTATGGTGGCCCTGAAAGGGCAATAATTGGTCAGTGTCGAAATTTGAAATCATTTGAACTGGCGTGTGCTTCATTTGTCAGAAATGACGAACCGAATGCTCTTATTGCGAAATGTTCAGAAGAAAATATTGAAAGTCACGCGATAGTTGAATCGCATGTAGGTGACCTTGGCGTTGTGGGCAAGCTAAAAAAACTGGTAATTGAGCATAAATTCGATCTTGTAATAACGCATGATTATAAATCCAATTTCTATAGTTATTTTGCTTTGAAAGACTTACCGGCCAAACAGATAGCACATTTCAGAGGAAGAACTACGGAAGATTTCAAAGTTCGGTTTTATAATTTTATAGACTGGATTTTGCTGCGACGGATTCCCAAAGTAATTGTTGTATCGAAACCGTGGAAAAAAAGGCTGATAGAAAAGGGAATTCCCGCGGAAAATATTCATGTCGTATTCAATGCCATAGAGATTAAAGATAAGCCGCCTGTTCGTGATCTTGACAACCCGGAAAAAGATAGAATCGAAATTGTCGCTGCCGGAAGGTTGAGCTTTGAAAAGGGATATGATGTTCTCCTGAAAGCGGTTTCTTTGGTAAAAGACGGTACCCCCGATTTCCGGATTTCTATTTATGGTTCGGGACCGGAAGAAGATCGGCTGAGGAGTATGATTTCTGAATTTAAAGTATCAGACAATGTAAATTTATGCGGATTTGTAGATGATATATTGCCGGTATTCAGAAAAGCCGACTTTATGGTGCTTCCATCGAGGTCGGAAGGTATGCCGAATGTAATACTGGAAGCATGGTCGCAGGCATTGGGTGTTTTGTCAACAGCGGTGGGTGGAGTTCCTGATATGATTGAGGACGGCGAGAGCGGCCTTCTGGTTGAGCCTGAAAATCCGGAAAAAATGGCGGAAAAACTGATGTTTGCCATAAATAATCCGAGAAATATGTATAGATACGGCCAGGTCGGATTTAACCTGGTTTCGACTGAATATACATATGACAAGCAGGCGGAAATTCTGGAAAGAATTTATTCTGATTATGTCAAAGGAAGTAAAGTTCATTGAATTATAAATCGCGTTGAATCTCTATGGAAAAAAAGATACCCATCGTTTATGTACTGGATAACTTTTTCCGTGGAGGGGGTACGGAAAATCAACTTGCCAACCTAATTGATAATCTCGACCGCGACAAGTTCACTCCTTATGTTTTTAATCTTCGTCCGAAGTGGAAAGACATCGAGATAAACTGTGATGTTCATTATATGGATGTAGAATCGGTTTCTATTAAAAATCCCTTTCCTGCTCTAAAGGCAATTGGACAGGTTGCAGATTTTGTAAGGAAGGTCAAAGCTCCGATTGTGCATGTGTTTTTCTTTGACAGCCGGATTGTGGGGACTCTTGCAGCGAGGCGAGCGGGATTCCCTTTGGTCGTATACAGCAGGCGAGAGATGGGTTATTGGTATACGAGATTCAGTCTCATGGTCAGCCGATGGCTGGCTAGACGCTCTGATTATTGCCTGGTCAATGCCAATTCTATAAAAAGAATGGTTTCTGAAACGGAGATGTTCCCCGGCAGTCGCATCGAAGTTGTTTATAACGGGGTAGAACTGAAACCAGAATCGAATTCCACACCATTAACAAAAAGCGATTTCGGAATTCCGGAGGATGCACCGGTAGTTGGGATAGTCGCGAATCTCCGTCCTGTCAAGAGGGTCGATCGTTTTATTGAAGCGGCGTCGCTTATAAAAAACAAAGATGTTCATTTTCTCATTATTGGGGGGGACACGCTTGGCGATGTATTGAAAAAACAGGTCGAGGATCTTGGACTGAGTGATAGAATTCATTTCCGTCATGTGGTGGGTGTATATCATGTTCTTAAACTATTCGATGTCGGAGTGCTTTCGTCTCAATCAGAAGGTCTCTCGAATGTATTGATTGAATACGCACTGGCGGGTGTACCGTCCGTGACATTCAATGTCGGCGGAAATCGGGAAGTTGTACTGAATAATGAAACCGGGTTTATTGTGCCGAACGGACAAGTGGAGGAGATGGCCGAAAAAATCGAACAACTTCTGGAAGATCCCGAATTGAGGTGCCGGATGGGTAAAAAAGCATCCGAAATAGCTCAAGACAAATTTGATATAAAAAATATGGCTCGTAAAACTGAGGACTTTTATAATAAAATTGTTGAAGAAAAGAATAATGCAAGAAAAGAGGGCGGTATTTCGAAAATGAAAAAGGCTATAAAACAGATAATCTTTCTGATATTTTATATATTGGTTCTTCCAGTCGGATTATCATCTTTATTATTCAGGAAGTTAACCGGTTCGCAGAGCTTATATCACTTTTTTGCAGAAGGTTTGAGTTTAGTACCTGGATTACCCGGCATATGGGTTCGGAGGGCGTTTTATAATCAGACATTAAAGAAAGCAAGCTGGGATATGGTTGTTTTATTTGGTGCTTTTTTTACGAAGATGGAGACAATTGTGGAGAAGAATGTGCGTATTGGGGGATACTGCACAATCGGACTGGCTCATATTGAAGAAAATGTAACGATTTCGAGCCATTCCATATTATTATCGGGGCGCCAGCAGCATGATTTTTCATCGGTGAAGGAGGATATTCTCGAAGGTCAGGATACCTTTAAGAGGCTTCGTATAGGACAAAGCACTTTTGTCGGAGAGGCCTCACTCGTGACGGCTGATATCGGAGAGTTTTCAATAATCGGTGCGGCCGCCGTAGTCGTTAAGCCGGTTCCGGATTATGTAGTTGCAGTAGGTAATCCGGCAAAAGTAATAAAAGAGCGCCCGCGTGAGTAAGTAAAAATATATAAAATGAAGAGTTTCCTTCGCAAAATCCTGCTTTCTTTTGGTGAAATCCTGGGGCTGAATTTTATCTTCAAGCGGATTAATATATCCAAAACTCGTATACTTATGTATCATGGGGTCACCGACGAAAATTTACCCTCGTTTTACTGGACTTCGGTGTCAGAAAAAAACTTTGCCCTCCAGATGGGGTATATTAAAGAGCATTACAATCCGGTTCCAATTTCTGAAATATTAAGGAGTCAGGAAGAGACTGACAGCAAAGTAGTCATTACTTTTGATGACGGTCTCAAAAATGTATTTACTAATGCCAGATATATCGTGCAAAAGCTTAAATTACCTTCAATATGTTTCGTGCTGCCCGAGCTATCTGAAAATGGTGAAGTGATGTGGACTGATCGACTTTATTCGGCTATCATGAAATCGAATAAAAATAAACTCGATCTTTCATCGTATGGTCTTAATATATATGAATTCAGCAATACCGGGGAACAGAAGTATATTGAATTTCGCCGATTATCTGATGAATTAAAAGGAGAAAAACATTCGAAAAGAGAAAAAACACTTGATTTTATATTCAATGAATGGGCAGATCGTGGGCTGACGCCCTATGATCAATTCCTCCTGATGACAGATTTGGAAATTGCCGAAATTGCTGATTTGGGAAAATTTGAAATCGGTCCGCATACAAACAGGCATCCAATTTTATCAACTATGGAACCAGAAGAACAAAGGAATGAGATTGCGGGCTGTCTCAAGAAACTTTCCGAGAAGGGCATAAATTATCCTGCGATATTCGCATATCCCAACGGCAGAGCGCAGGATTTTAATAAAACGACTATTGAAATATTGAAGGAGAATGGTATTAAAGCGGCTTTGACGACGATTGACGGCTTTTTTGAAAATGATGACGATTTGTTTCGCATAAAAAGGATTCCTGTCGGGGCTGATATGGGTATGCTGGAATTCAAGGCCCGGCTGTCGGGTTATTTTTATTTTCTCAAGAAGTTATTTTAATTATCTATTCGAACATGTTGGCAATAAAAAAAATAGATTCTATTGAGGAATTAAAAGGCTTAAAGACTCAATGGGATAAACTTTTGGATAATTCTCCAACCAGAACAATTTTCCAGACTTTCGAGTGGCAGTTGGCTTGGTGGGAGACAATTGGAATAGACAAAAAATTATATGTCCTCGCCGGTTTTAATGGCAATGAATTGATTGGCATTGCACCGATGATGATAGATGCTGACGGAATCCTAAAATTTATCGGGACACCCAACTCCGATTATAATGATTTTGTGACCAAAGATACCTCGGAATTTGTCCCCGGTTTCATTGAGTTTTTAAATGACCATCATTCCGAATGGTCAGGAATAGAACTCAATCAAATCCGGGAAGATTCTGAAACGCTCGATGTTTTTCGTGAGCATATTGATGGATTAAAGGGTAATGTTCGAATAAAAGATATCGAAATTACGATGGCTTATCGGTATGACGGGGATAAAGAGAAGCAGTCGGAATTGGAAATGCCCAAATGGCGAAATCTTAGAAACAGCTTTAATTATTTCGATCGTCTCGGTGGACTGGAATTTGAATATCCGGATGACGCTGCCAAAATTCAGGAATATTTGCCGCTGTTTTACCACAGCCATATAGTTCGCTGGCAGGGTTCACCGACACCGAGCAAATTCGAAAAGAAAGAACACCGGGATTTCTATAGAAAACTGGTCAGGGAATTGTCACCTCAAAAGAGAATATATTTCAGCTTTGCCAGACATGGTGACATTCCATTTTCGTATTTATTTACCTATGCTTATGAAGATACTTTGTATCTTTATACCATTACCAATGACCTTTTCCATCAGAGGAAATCTCCCGGTATAGTGCTGTTTCACAGGGTTACCGAGAAGTTTGTTCGAGAAGGTTTCAATACTATCGATTATGCCCGGGGAGCGGGGACGCATAAGGTAAAATTTATCAATACGTCGGTCACCAATTACCAGATAAAAGTAGATAAGAGTGCTGCGAAGAATTTCTTTGGAAAAATCTATGACAGTATCAAGCAGGTCGGTTTTATTGACCGGATGCGAAAAAGCAAGAAATTCCAAGAGAGAAAATTACGGTTTGCGAATAGAGGGTTTTGGGGTGTCTTGGCAGACTTTTTCAGACCGATGTTCAATTTTATTTATGACAGTGCTTTTGTAACTATTTATGCCTCTGGAGAAGAAGAAGTTGCTTCAGAGGATATGCCTGACAATTTTGAATATAGTGAATTGACCATGGATGATATGGAATTATTGGCGGCGTTTTACGGTTTTTCTGAAAAATCGGGTGAGCATAATTATTTTAACGATAGATTTGATACCGGGGCCAGAGCCATGGCACTGATTTATAATGGAATGCCCATTGCGATCGGCTGGATAAAAGAAGGTCAAGTTTTCATTCCAGAAATTGACAGATTATATGAGACAAATGAAAATGAGCAGCTACTCTACGACTTTGGTTTTTCGATAGGACTTGATGATATAGATCTTGAAAGATCTTTTCTAAAGGAAATTGTAGAGTATTGTAAAAGTTCTAAGCTGAAAATTCTCGCGGTTGCCAGAGAAAAGGACTCGACTTTTTCGGATAAACTGAAGAGCTTGGGATTTTTAGGAAGAGAAAAGATAGGTTATCGGCAGATATTCGGAATAAGATTTTAGTTCTTCCCTGTTTCAAATATGAACAATATGATATCATTGAACAGCAAAAAGCCATATTTATAGGAAGCCCGGCAACCCGGGAATTGTATAAACAATAGTGATTTAACAGGTTAAGTCGAATAGCTCTAATTGGCCTGAAAGTTGAATACACTTAATTAATGTAAATCAGTCGGCCTACCGACATTAGTAATAAATATTTGTTGAAAGGTATTTTTAGGGGTCTTATTATATCAAAATAAATGATTATTTGACCGGCAGTTACTTCGTAATATATTAGATTCGTTTCTGGAGGAAATTTATATGGAATCGCAAAATAGTAGATATATGACTTTCGGGTTATTGATAGTAATGGCTCTGCTTATTATGCCATCGACCGGATTTGGTGCCCGAGTTACAATCAGTTCACTTCCGTATACCGCCTCGGGCAGCTATGATACTCTGGTAATAAGCGGCACGAAGGTAACCGGCAGCGGCGATGGAATTGTAGTTACGGGTCATGATCTTGTTTTCGATTTTGGTAGTGATACATTGGAATTTGGAGCCAGCGGCGGTAGTGGTTATTATGGAATGAGGTTTACCAACCAATGTTATAATATTAAGATTATCGGGGGGACAATTCTACATGGCAGCTCATCCGGAAATTCTGCTTCCGGCCTGTATATTTCCTATGCTCATGATATATTGATACAGGGCACCGATATTATCGTTTACGGAACAAACGGTCACTGTATAGCATCCGGATCGGTTGGGGCTCCTGGCGTTTACAATGTTGAAATAGACGGCGGCGATTACTGGAATAACAGTCATGGATATTCGAGCCGCTGTATGTATGACGGCAGCGCGATTCGTCTGTGGAGTAATACTTTTGATGGCTATGGTGAATATCATTATAATATTCATGATATAACTATTCATAACAGCCCCGGCCAGGGGATAATGTTTCAGGGGCGTGATCAGGATTTGAACTGTGCCAAAGTATTGGTCCATAATAATACCATTCGCTGCGACGCTCGCAATGACATGTACCCGTCATATGACGGCACCTGTCATTCGGCAGCTAATCCTTATGCGATTGCCCTTCTAAAATGCGCCCCCGGATCAAAAGTATATAACAATATCATTGATCCCGGTTCAACCTACGGCGGCGGCCGTGGTATTCTGATTGAAAACAGTGTCGGGACATCAAATGAATGGATTGAAATATACGGTAATACGGTAGACGTGCACGAGGGGCCCAATGTGGAGTACGGTGAGGGCGGAACGGCGGTGCATGCACTTCGAGTTCGCGCTATCGACGGGAACAGTATTGATTATGTCAAGATTTACAATAATACATTTATAGCCAGCGGCGATGCCAATACCGGCACGAGTGAATATAACAGCTCAATAGCGGTGCTGCGGTATTCCGATTACGGTGATACGGACAGCATTATCGTGAAGGATAATACATTTAGAGCCAAATCGCTGACGTCGGGAGTGGAATCACTGACGGCAGTATTCGATTATGCCAACAGCGGCGGACTGGTGTTCAAGGGTAACCGGATAGAAGGTGACGGCACCCTTGTTAAATTCGGTTTCAGGAACAGCGGCGCCAGGAGGATTACCCTTGATAGCTGTACGATGGCGTTTCTTACGCCAAGCTATAATACCGAGACCTATCATGTCGGACATCTGAGTAACGGCTGGGATTGTACCGATAATGTATCCTGTAATGCCTTCTATGAGAATGGGGCCAGCGAAACTGACATTACCTTCGCCAATGGCGGTTCTCTTGAATTGACACTTCAGCGCTCCCTTGATGTATTTGTAGAGGGCAATAATGGACTGCCGGTATCGGGTGCTACGGTTACGGCAGTAAACAATTACGGCCGGACAGTTCTTAATGGGACATCCAATGCCAACGGATTATTTAGCGATATTGTAAATTACAGGTATGAAAGTGATGGGTCCGATTCGACCAATTTCAACGATTTTTCGATCAAGGTCAAGAAGGGCAGCGATAGTACAATAGTTGACTATACAGTCAGTGCAACATCCGATTCACCAACCCTGACGCTTGAGAATACAGCCGGTGAAGTCGGTGATGACAGCACACCGCCTGAAACGATCAATGATCTTGGATATGAGGATGCGACCGAAAGCTCGGTAACTCTCACCTGGACAGTTCCCGGAGATGATGGTTCGACGGGAACAGCCACGGCTTATGATATCCGATATTCCACCTCAACCATAAATCTTTCCAACTGGAGCAGCGCCAGCCAGGTAAGTGGAGAACCGAATCCCGGAGTATCGGGATCTTCTCAGTCCTACACTGTTAATGGCCTGTCGGGGGGAGAAACCTATTTTTTTGGAATCCGGACCAGGGATGAAGTTCATAACTGGTCCGCTTTGTCCAATATTGTCAGTTTGACGGTTTCGGATCAAACGCCACCATCGACGGTTGCGGATCTAAATGTATCGCCGGGCGGAACGCCCGGCTCCTTTATTTTGGAGTGGACCGCTCCGGGAGACAATGGCAGTAACGGAACAGCATCGACATATGATATTCGTTATCATACTTCATTTATAACAGAATCCAACTGGAGCCAGTCTACGACCGTCACCGGTGAACCATCACCGTCGGCGGCCGGTTCGGATGAGCAGCATGTTGTTTCCGGCCTGGAAGAAAATACAGTATATTATTTTGCTTTAAAGACCGGCGATGAGAATAATAATTGGTCTGCAATTTCCAACGTTGTTTCAGCGGGGGATTTTTCTGATAATACCGCTCCAGACGAAATTTCCGACCTGGAAGCGGGGTCGGGTCTGAACCTTGGTGAAATTGTTTTGTCGTGGACTGCGGTTGGTGATGACGGTACCGAAGGAACGGCCAGTTCTTATATTATCCGTTATTCGGATGCTGAAATTACCGAGGCTAACTGGAGCAGCGCCGCGCTTTATCCCGCGTCTCCCACACCGGAAGTTTCCGGGCAGTCTATGGATTTTTCTTTATCCGGCTTGAATCCGGGTGATGAGTATTATATAGCATTAAAGGTTCGGGATGATAATTCAAATATCTCCGGTTTATCCAATGTTGTTTCCGCAGTAGCGCAATATGATTTTTCATTGGGCGGGGATGGTCTGGTATTAAGTTTCCCGCCGGATAATTCGCGAGTTAAAAACTCTAAGCCTTATCTTGGTGTGGCTAATGTTGATGATAATTCATCCAATGTTTATTATTTCCAGGTTTCAATATCGCCCACTTTTGGAGACCTTGTTTGTGCCGACAGCGTCGGCCAGCAGGCGGGACCAACGACATCCTGGCAGGTCACTGAAGAGTTAACCGCCGGTGAAACCTATTACTGGCGAGCCAATGTTAACGATGATTATTTTACAGATTATATAGCCTTTACGATAGTTCCGGGGACCCATGCCTATCCGAATCCGTTTAAAAGGTCAATGCACGAAAATGTGACATTTGCCGAAGTTCCGGAAAACTCGAGTCTGATAATATTGACCGTTTCCGGCTCGACGGTTAAAAGGTGGTCGGATATTCACGGAGGCGAGGTAAGCTGGAACGGCACAAATGATTCTGGGAATCCAGTTGCTTCCGGGACCTATTTGTGGTTTGTGGAAAACAGCGAAATTCGCGGTAAGATTGTGATTAAGGAGTAGTTGCGAAAGATTGATTCAGCTCTTAGCATTTTCCATTTCGGGCATATATTCTGTTCAATAGAATTTATATCTGCCGATATAAAGATAAAGCCAAAAAAATAAACATTGGCAAAATAGAATTATCATATTGGCAAAAGTAATCGTAATTATCTATTTTAGAGTTGCTATTTTTGATAATGATTTTTATTAAGAAATTCTGATTCGAGAAATTATCGTAATAATATTTTGAGGAGAATCAAGTTGGAATTCACCAAGGACGCTCTCAGGATTGATCCGGAGGCTGTAACTAAGGAACTGACAGATGTAATCTTAAAGCAGATCCGCGGCAAGCTTAAAAAAGGTGGTGCCGTTATCGGCATTTCGGGCGGGATTGATTCTTCGGTAACAGCAGCCCTTTGTGCCCGCGCTCTGGGACCGAAGCGAGTATTGGGAATTATGCTGCCGGAGAAAGAGTCGGCAAGTGAGAGTAAAATGCTGGCTGAAGACCTGGCCGCAAAATTTGGCTTTGAGACCATAGTCGAAGAGATTTCGGGTGGATTGGAAGGAATGGGCTGTTATCAGCGCCGCAATGAAGCTATAAAAAGCGTTTTCCCGGAATTCGATCCGGATAAGCATAAATGCAAAATAACGATTCCTACCAATATTTTGGAGAAAAAGACCTATAATTTCTTTACGCTGGTAATTGAGGACGAAGAAGGAAAGGAATCTTCCAGGCGAATGCCTCCGGAGGCATATCTTCAGGTGGTAGCGGCTTCGAATTTAAAACAGAGACTTCGTATGACTACTCTTTACTACCACGCGGAAAAACGCAATTGGGCGGTCGTCGGTACCGGAAACAAAGATGAACATATGCAGGGCTTTTTTGTAAAGTATGGTGACGGCGGCACAGATTTGAAACCGATTGCTCATTTGTATAAAATCCAGGTTTATCAATTGGCCGAATTCCTGGGCGTGCCGGAAGGTATCATAAAACGAACTCCGACGACAGACACCTATAGTGCCGAGGTTACCCAGGAAGAGTTTTTCTTCGGGTTGGACTTTTTCAATATGGATATGCTCTGGCATGCGATGGAGAAAAAGGTGCCCGCCAAAAAAGCCGCTGAAGTGCTGGGGCTCACCGAAGAGCAAGCCGAGCGCGGATTTGCCAATATCGAAAGGAAGATAAAGGCGACCGAATATTTAAGGTTACATCCACTTGAGATAAATGACTGATATCCTATATGATTTGAACTTAAAAAGGATTTACAACGATGGTTGAACAAGAGACAATTAAAAAAAAGTTAAGAGATTTTATTACTGATACATTTATGATCGGTAACGATATTGATTCATTCGAAGATAACGATTCCTTTATGGAGTTGGATTTGATAGATTCGACCGGCGTTTTGGAGCTTACTTCATTTATTGAAGATGAATTTGGGATTACTATAGATGATGAAGAAATGAATCCTGACAATCTTGATTCGCTTGATAATTTAACAAATTTTATAAGTCGCAAACAAGGTTGAGGGTAGGTGCTAGATCCAGGCCACACTGATTTGATTCTATCATGAAAATATTTGATCTGCTAAAAATCGGGGCAGAACACTTTCCTGAAAATATTGCCATTTCTCATGGGGATCGGAGAATTAATTACCGTGATTTATATCATCGGGTGATACAACTGGCCGATTTTCTTGAAAAATCGGATTTACCGCCCGGATCGAGAATTGCAATCTTGTTCGAGAATTCCATTGAATATGTAATATCTTATTTTGCCGTATTTAAGGCAGTCATGGTGGCAGTCCCTCTTGATACATCGCTCAAGCCCGAACGAATCAATATGATAATTAAGGACAGCGGAGCAGAAGCAATTTTCTTAAAAGCCAAGTACCGCCGATACTTTGACAAAATGATTGATGATGAATCTAATGTTAAGATGGTTATTTCGGATAGTGATTTGAAAGTTGAAAACAAAAATATCTCATTTTCAGTGCTGGAAGATATTTTTGAGCAGACAATTTCTGGCGGCGACGTGCTGGTTGAATCAGAATCAGGGACACCGGTTGATATTGAGAGGCTTTTCGCCAAATCGGGAGAGGAGCCAAATGACCTGGCGGCGATCTTTTATACATCGGGTTCGACCGGCGAGCCAAAGGGTGTTATGCTCTCACATCGGAATTTAGTCTCAAATACGATTGCTACCTGCAAATATCTCGAACTGACCGCAGAAGACAACATAATGGTAATTCTGCCTTTTTACTATATTTACGGCAATTCGCTTCTACTGACGCATATATTGGTAGGCGGGAGAGTGGTTATAGACAACCGGTTTCTGTACCCTGAAGTAATTCTTGATACAATGGAAAGAGAGAGTGTAACAGGATTTTCGGGAGTACCGTCGAATTTCATAATTCTTCTTGAAAATTCCAGCATGCCGAAAAGAGAGTTAAAGAGTGTAAGATATTTTACTCAAGCGGGTGGTGCCATGGCACCGGAGGTTACCAAAAAATTTATCGATACTTTTCCTGAAAAAGAACTGTTCATTATGTATGGTCAAACCGAGGCTGCCCCGCGGATTACCTGGTGTCCACCGGGCAAATTGGCAGAAAAAATGGGTTCGATCGGCATTCCTGTCCCGGGGATAACAGTCAAGATTATTGATGATAAGGGTAAAGAGGCACCGATTGATGTATCAGGAGAATTGATTGCCAGCGGACCGAATGTAATGCTTGGTTACTGGAATCAGAAAGAGGCCACGGATGAAGTTATCAAGGATGGATGGCTTTATACGGGCGACCTGGCCCTGAAAGATGACGACGGATATTTTTTCATAACCGGACGTAAGAAGGAAATAATCAAATCGGGCGGAAACAGGGTAAGTGCCAAAGAAGTGGAAGAATGTTTATTGGAACATGATAATATAATAGAGGCGGCCGTTGTGGGGATTCCCGACAATTTGCTGGGGGAAGCCATTAAGGCGGTTATAGTGACCAGGAATGGGGTAAGTTTGAGCAGGAAGGACATTGAAAGCCATTGTCGGCCGAGGATTTCCGAGCATAAAATACCACACAAAATACAATTTCTCGACTCACTGCCCAAATATCAATCGGGGAAAATAAACAAACCTTTGTTAAAAGAAATGGCCTAAACATGTGCGGCATTACCGGATTTTTCAACTTAGAGGGTCACGAAGAACCTGACCGTCAATTACTCGTAGACATGGTATCTATTATTCGTCATCGCGGTCCTGACGAATTTGGCGCGTATTTCGATAAGAAATGTGCCCTGGGCCAAGCCAGACTTTCAATCATTGACCTGTCAACAGGTTCACAGCCTTTATCCAATGAAGATAATACGCTCTGGATAATATTCAATGGTGAAATTTATAACTACGTCGAATTACGACCGGAACTTGAAAAGAAAGGGCATGAGTTTAAGACGACTTCCGATACGGAAGTGATCTTGCACGCTTATGAAGAGTGGGGAAATGATTGCCTGAACAGATTCAACGGTCAGTTCGCTTTTTGCGTTTATGACAACAAAAAGGAATCGCTATTTATTGCCCGCGACCGGATGGGTATAAGGCCGATATTTTATACGATTCACGAAGGCCGGTTTTATTTTTCATCAGAGATTAAATCAATATTTTGCGACAGGAATATTCCCCGCCGTTTAGACTATAAGGGACTTGATGAAATCTTTACCTGGTGGACGACTGCCCCCCCGCGGACTGTATTTGAAAATATTAATGAGCTTGAGGCCGGAACTTATCTGGAGGTAAAAGACGGACGCGTTACGACCAGTCGATACTGGCAGCTCGAATTCCCGGAAAGTTTTGATCGAGAGCGAAGCCTTGATGAATGGGCCGAAGAACTCCACGAATTACTCGTGGATTCGGTACGACTGAGGTTGCGGGCCGATGTTCCTGTCGGCGGATATCTTTCCGGTGGATTGGATTCATCGGCGACGACGGCATTAATCAAAAAATTTACAGATACCAGGATAGAGACATTTTCGGTGGCCTTTAAGGATAAGGCCTACGATGAGTCGCAGTATCAGCTCAAGATGGCTGATTTTCTTGGAACGAATCATCATCAGGTCTTGTGCGGATTTGGCAAAATCGCAAATAATTTCCCGAAAGTTATATGGCATACCGAACGTCCGGTTGTCCGCACCGCCCCGGCGCCTTTGTATGTTCTTTCGAAGCTGGTAAGGGAAAATAACTTTAAGGTTGTGCTTACTGGCGAAGGGGCCGATGAGATCCTGGGTGGATATGATATTTTTAAAGAGGTCCTTATTCGCCGGTTCTGGGCGAAATTCCCGGAATCAAAGTATCGCCCATTATTGCTTAGGAGGTTGTATCCAACATTACCATTGTCTCCTGCGAAAGCACGTTATTATTTGCAAACATTTTATAAAACAGGCCTTTCAGATGTAGATGACTACCATTACTCGCACATGCAGCGGATAAATACAACATCGAGGGTCAAGGGCTTCTTTACTCCTGATGTCAAAGATGAAATTGGGGATTATGATTCTACTTTGGTCTTTGGAAAAGATCTGCCGGGGGGCTTCGAGAAATGGCACCATCTTGCAAAAGCGCAATATCTTGAGTCGAGATCGCTTCTTGCCGGTTACCTTCTTTCTTCGCAGGGTGACAGGATGAGTGCGGCCAATTCCGTTGAGGGAAGATTTCCGTTTTTGGATCATCGGGTAGTCGAGTTTGCCTCGAAAATTCCTCCTCTATACAAGATTTTTGGGTTAAAAGAAAAATATATTCTCAAGAAAGCGATGCGCAGGGAACTTCCTCCGGAAATTATTAATCGCGTCAAACAGCCATATATGGCCCCGGATTCGAACAGTTTTGTACAGCCCAACTCTCCTGATTATATCGACGAGCTTATGTCGGCAGAAAGGATAGAGGAAAATGGAATTTTCAAACCTGCCGCGGTTCAGAAATTGAGAGAAAAATGCGAAAAGTTATCCCATGCTCATCTTTCATTTAAGGACAATATGTCGTTTATCGGGATACTGTCGACACAGATACTTGTCGAGCGTTTTATAAAGGAATTTTCACAGCCGGAACCGATGGAAAAGGAAGATTTTAAGATTTGGGTTGATATGGCAAATTCGCCCGATAAATTCCCGAATTCAAACAGAATAAGGAAGAATTTTTAATTGCGCCTGAAGGTTAAGGTGTGTATCATTTTGCATAATGTTCGGTGTTTTTGATTAATCGGGTTGACGATTTTATCGTATAATAGATAAATTGCTAGAGGGTTTTCAGTCAATGAATGAGTTTAACAGAAAAAATGTTTCCGGCGACGACGTGGAGGATAGAAACACCTTTGATTTTACCGAAATTCTATCCGTTGTTTGGCGGAGAAAGTGGCTTATTATTATTCCCCTAATAATAGTGACCGCCGTAACATTTGCCGGGTCATATTTAATTACGCCGGAATATGAGGCCTCGACAATTGTCTATATCGGCGAGACAGTCAAATTGTCGGGAGAGCTTCAAAGGCTTCTCGGGGATGGGCCGCGAGGATACCAGTCAGATCGCGATCGGAGACTGGAGCTTCAAAGCCTCCAAAATGAGATAACATCGTCGCCCTATATTTTTCAATTAGTTGAAGAACTAAATTTGGACGAAGATCCAGATCTTGAACGTATTGCCGGAGAGAGAAAAAGTCAGAATCCTGGTATCCCGCTTGAAAAAATAAAATTTGATATGCTGCTTGGAAAACTTCGTGATAAGATTCTAATTAGTTATGCCGGTAAAGATCAGATTCAAATAACAACACAATCGACCAATCCTGAACGCGCAAGGGAAATGGCCGAGGAATTGGCGCGGATATTTATTTCCGAAAAAATGAAACAGGAACTTGGTTCTGTAAGACTTTCGCAGGACTTTTCCTATGAGCAGTTGGCTAAATATGAGAAGGATTTGCAGGATAAAATAAAGGAACGGACTGAATTTGAAAAAGAATTTAATAAAATACGGCTCGACGACGCGGTAACATCGGATGAAAACCGCAAGCTGATACGTTCCGAGATTGAGGGTGCGCGACTTGAGATAGAAGAGAAAAAGGCAGAAGAAAGAAAACTTATTTCTCAATTGAATAATATACCAAATGGTCAGATAAAGCTTTCCGAGTCGGCTTCGCTGGAAAGATTACAAAAAGAGGTCGATAGCCATATCGGGTCGATTGCCAATCTTATGCTCCGATTTAACTGGAGCGCTCCGGAGATTCTAAATTATAAGACGCGGCTTTTTAATCTTATCGATGAAATTAATCTTGAAAATCAGAGACTGGTGGATCGACAGTTTTCCGAATATTCACCCGAAACAAGAAATACGCTCGTTCGGCTTTTCAATGTCCGGGAAGAGCTCGATGTATTATATTCGAGGGTGAATTCTCTTCAGCTGGCTCTAAATGATCTCAATCAAAAAGTCGATCTTATTCCAGAATATCAGGCGCAGCTCGACCAGCTGGACAGAGAGGTAAATGCCGCTCGCGATTTGAGGGATAAATTCCGAGAACAGCAGGAATCCTCTCAAATTTCGCAGGCTCTGCTTCGTGAGTCAAAATATAAGATAGTCGAGCCGGCAAAAACACCGCTGGCGCCCTTTAAACCTAAGCGTAAACAGATTATTGCCCTTGGATTTCTGCTGGGTTTAGTTATAGGTGGAGCGGCCGCGCTAATTGTGGAATTGCTTGATAAATCATTCCGCAAAATTGAGGATGTTGAGGAGGCATTGGGGCTGCCGGTCATAGGGGTTGTCCCTAATATCGACACAGTCCGCAAGCTAAAAATTAGAAAATAGATCTACTAAACCGGACTAAAACTGGCGATTATTGCGTTTTTTGTGGAAATCGCCAGTTTTATTACATTTCTTACAATAATTTAATTAAAATCCAAATATTTTTGTATTTTTTTATTGCGTTAAATATAAAAAAGTATATACTTAAAGTGTTATAAGGCTTTTTCTTACATTTGCTACCAATCCTGTTTTCAAAAAGTAAGGCGACAGGGCGTAGTCAATTTTAAACGTATATTATTTTGCCCATTTTCGGGTGTTCAAAGGTATTCCATTTGGGCCATTAATGATTTTGTAAAAAATACAATCACATAAATGGGGAAGAGTCCATTATGATTAGTCGTTACCGTTCACCGCGCTATTTGCATTTAAGACTCAAGGGGCTAACGAAAACATCTGTATTTCTCACAATTTTTCTTGCATTGCTTATTGGAACTGCTTCGGCCGGTCCTGATGGATCAGTCGTTGCTCAGAAACAATATGACGGGCGATATCCTGTCAATGAAACATCGGCAGAATGGTTCCCACCTAGATTAGAGGTAAACGGAACCGAAATATCACCTATGGCCGATGATCTGACCGATATTACTGTCTCTTTATGCGAGGGACCTCAGGCGTGGTATCTTTTAAAGGAATATACCCCTTGGAAAGATGTAAATATGTTTGGGTTTTATACTGATTTAGGAACCGGTAATAATAAGGCACAGATTTTTGAGGGTCCTCGCAATGAGGGATATATTAAAACGACAATGATTTCTGATGGAACCAATATAGGTTTGTATCTTCACAATGATGTCAATAACGACTCTATTTATAATGACAACGACTCTTATCTCTTTTCGGAACGAAATTTAACCATGGGTTCAGGCGCCAATGAACATCAATGGTTTAAGGTCTATGATGTAAGCGCATATAAGGGGACAGGTGCAGCGTATAATTTTGTGACCCCGACAGAGGATTTTTTATGCGGTGGTGATTACGATTATTTAATTTATATTGACGATAATCATACTTCGGCGAACTTTGATCATAATGATTTAATTCTTGGCATAACCTGCAACGCCGATGTAACAGACAGCTGTGGCAATATTCAGCCCGGTGTACCGCCTAATTATTATGGTATCGATACTTCCTACTTCATGGGTGAGCCGGCTTTACCGGTTCCTCCTCCGGACAGTGGCGGTGTCTATATATGGTATAATAGCACAACTCAACTCTGGACGATAGCTTCGCATATTTATTCCAAAGGACATTCTCTTGAGCAGTTCCACGGCAATATAGTATTTCTCATGGATCAGCCGCCTCAACTCGGTGTAAATGTTTTCATGGATAATTTTGAATTATGGCATGATACATCGGCGAACCGATGTCTATTCCAGAATGACCGTTGGGGATGGTCGCAATGGAATGTTAATCCCGGTCTTTATGAGATCTGGTGGGATGTAACAACAAAGGAATGGTTGCAGGGGTCTGGAGACTTGAATGATTTTATGACTATCCAGCTTTTGGGCACAGCGATTGATTTCAATATTTGGTCAAGTGGTCATGAATTAGGATTTGGCGCCGATCAGATATATCTCGGTGCCAATATGGTACCGCTGTCGACCATTCCAGGGTATTATGATTACGGCGGTTTTGACGTAATTGATCAATACCAGGCGGCAGTTGGCTCTAATCCTTCTGACGATCCCAATACTAGTGTCTTTTCCCGTCATTGCGGTCTGGGTGAATCATATAATGTGCTTGGAGAAATCGATTCTTCCGATACATATGTTTGTGATCCCAACTATGGATACAATTATGCCGGGCCGTGGACGTACCAGGCCGACGGAATCCAGTTTTCGTCTGCAGGGATAGGGGATCCATGCCAGAGCAATTCGCCACCTACTTGTGTAGTTCCACTGGATGAAACTTTCACAATTTGCGCCGATTCCACATTTGAATTCATAGTCAAGGCTGATGACCCGGATGAAAATGGTCTCGGATGTGTGAAGATAGCGGGAGTTGGAACGCTGACAGACACGGTATGGTCATTCACAACTTCCGGAGCAGGTGTATATTCAGCCACATTTGTCTGTGAGGATTATTGCGGAGCCACTTGTACCAGCACTGTAAATATTACGGTTAATTATAACAGCGCACCGGTATGCGACTTGCCCGCCAATGCAACTTACTTTGTTAGCGGCGATTCGACATTCAGTTTCCCGGTTACGGCGACAGACGCTGACGGAAACTTAACCGGATGCAGCATGGTATCGGGAGACGGTTCATTTGATGGAACAAATTGGACATTTACATCAACGAACCCGGGGACTTATTCGGCTACTTTCGAATGTTCAGATGATTGCGGAGCCACCTGTTCCGGTACAGTAGAAATTACGGTTGAATATAATAATGCACCGGTTTGTGATCTTCCGGCCAATGAGACTTATTTTGTCTGCGATGATACGGCCTTCAGCTTCCCGATTTCTGCAACTGATGTTGATGGTAACTTGGATGGATGTATAATGGTGTCGGGAGACGGCAGCTTCGACGGCAGTAATTGGACATTTACGACCAATGGCCCAGGGTTATATAGTGCTACATTTGAATGCACCGATCTTTCTGGAGCCAGTTGTGGTGGAACCGTGGAAATGACGGTAGATTATAACAGCGCTCCGGTTGTAACATGTCCGGGAGACACATCGCTGTTCGTCTGTGATCTTACAGAAATATGTATCCCGGGATTTGATGTTTCGGATCCCGATGGAAACCTCGATACTGCCTGGGTTGAAGGCTGCTATCTTACCGGAGATACGGTTTGTTTCAATCCTGTCGAAGGAGTCCAGACAATAAGATTCATAGCAATTGACGAGTGCGGAGTTGCGGATACCTGCATAACCAATATAACAATAGATTTGAACGCCAATCCGGTTTGTGACGTTCCGGCCAATGAGACTTATTTTGTCTGCGCCGATTCGACATTCAGTTTCCCAATTTCCGGAACCGACGAGGATGGCAATCTTGATTCCTGCCGAATGCTCTACGGCAATGGCAGCTTTGATGGCAGCCACTGGACATTTACGACATCAAGTGCAGGAGTTTACAGTGCTACATTCCAGTGTGTTGACTCGTGCGGCGCACATTGCGAAAGCACGGTAGAGATTACTGTAAATTATAATCAGGCGCCTCAGATTACGTGCCCGGCCGATATAGCGGTCGAATGCGATGGTTCGATTGATCCGTCGGCGACAGGGTCGGCCACGGCGACCGATGATAACGATCCCGCACCATCGGTAACTTATACGGATACTGAGACCGCCGGTGTATGTCCTGATGAAAAAATAATTACGCGAACATGGACAGCGATTGATAATTGCGGCGCAACTTCGCAGTGCGTCCAGACAATCACGGTAGAAGATACAACGCCGCCGGTTATAACTTGTCCGGCTGATGTTGCCATAGAATGTGATCAGACACCTGATCCGTCGTTGACAGGCAATGCGACAGCTACGGATAATTGCGACGGTGGGCCTGCCATTAGTTACGGCGATTCGCAGGTTGGTAATATAATTACCCGGACTTGGACTGCCACAGATGCCTGCGGAAACAGTACTTCATGTGAGCAGATAATTACGATAGAAGATACTACGCCGCCGCAGATAAGCTGCCCGGCAGATATCTCGGTTGAGTGCGATGCCTCAGTTGATCCGTCAGTTACAGGCTCTGCTACAGCGACTGATAATTGTGACATTGATATAGATATAACTTACGTTGACAGCGAGGTTGCCGGAAGTTGCCCGCAGGAGAAGGTAATTACCAGAACCTGGACAGCGACAGATGATAACGGCAACAGCGCTCAGTGTGACCAGATTATTACAGTCGAAGATACGACCCCGCCGGTTATAACTTGTCCGGCTGATGTTGCCATAGAATGTGATCAGACACCTGATCCATCACTGACCGGTAATGCGTCGGCGACAGACAATTGTGACAATGGGCCTGCCATTAGCTACAGTGATTCGCAGGTTGGCAACACGATCACAAGAACCTGGACTGCCACAGATGCCTGCGGAAACAGTACTTCATGCACGCAGACAATTACGATAGAAGATACGACGCCGCCACAGATAAGCTGTCCTGCAGATATCTCGGTTGAGTGCGATGCCTCAGTTGATCCGTCAGTTACAGGCTCTGCTACAGCGACTGATAATTGTGACATTGATATAGATATAACTTACGTTGACAGCGAGGTTGCGGGTAACTGCCCGCAGGAGAAGGTAATCACAAGAACCTGGACGGCGACTGATGATAACGGCAACAGCGCTCAGTGTGACCAGATTATTACGGTTGAAGATACGACCGCTCCGGTTATAACCTGCCCGGCTGATGTTGACATAGAATGTGATCAGACACCTGATCCATCACTGACCGGTAATGGGTCGGCGACAGACAATTGTGACAATGGGCCTGCCATTAGCTACAGTGATTCGCAGGTTGGCAACACGATCACAAGAACCTGGACTGCCACAGATGCCTGCGGAAACAGTACTTCATGCACGCAGACAATTACGATAGAAGATACGACGACGCCACAATTTACTTCCTGCGCATTGGATATTACAATATCATGCGATGATGATCTTGGGCCGAGTTTTACTGGTTCTCCTGTAGTTACGGATAACTGCTCGCCTGATCCCTCTATGACTTATACTGATACTGAAGTACCGGGTACATGCCCGGAGGAAAAAGTAATCACGCGCGTCTGGACAGTTACCGATGATGCCGGAAATTCTGCGCAATGTTCACAGACGATTACTGTGATCGACGATACAGCTCCGGTTATAACCTGTCCGTCCGACGTAGCCATAGAATGTGATCAGACACCTGATCCATCACTGACCGGTAATGCGTCGGCGACAGACAATTGTGACAATGGGCCTGCCATTAGCTACAGTGATTCGCAGGTTGGCAACACGATCACAAGAACCTGGACTGCCACAGATGCCTGCGGAAACAGTACTTCATGCACGCAGACAATTACGATAGAAGATACGACGCCGCCACAGATAAGCTGTCCTGCAGATATCTCGGTTGAGTGCGATGCCTCAGTTGATCCGTCAGTTACAGGCTCTGCTACAGCGACTGATAATTGTGACATTGATATAGATATAACTTACGTTGACAGCGAGGTTGCCGGTAACTGCCCGCAGGAGAAGGTAATAACCCGAACCTGGACAGCGGCGGATGATAACGGCAACAGTGCCTCGTGTGATCAGATTATTACAGTCGAAGATACGACCGCTCCGGCAATAACCTGTCCGTCCGACGTAGCCATAGAATGTGATCAGACTCCTGATCCATCACTGACCGGTAATGCGTCGGCGACAGACAATTGTGACAATGCTCCTGCCATTAGCTACAGTGATTCGCAGGTTGGCAACACGATCACCCGAACCTGGACTGCCACAGATGCCTGCGGAAACAGTACTTCATGTGAGCAGATAATTACGATAGAAGATACTACGCCGCCGCAGATAAGCTGCCCGGCAGATATCTCGGTTGAGTGCGATGCCTCAGTTGATCCGTCAGTTACAGGCTCTGCTACAGCGACTGATAATTGTGACATTGATATAGATATAACTTACGTTGACAGCGAGGTTGCCGGTAACTGCCCGCAGGAGAAGGTAATAACCCGAACCTGGACAGCGGCGGATGATAACGGCAACAGTGCCTCGTGTGATCAGATTATTACAGTCGAAGATACGACCGCTCCGGCAATAACCTGTCCGTCCGACGTAGCCATAGAATGTGATCAGACTCCTGATCCATCACTGACCGGTAATGCGTCGGCGACAGACAATTGTGACAATGCTCCTTCCATTGGCTACAGTGATTCGCAGGTTGGCAACACGATCACAAGAACCTGGACAGCGACAGATGCCTGTGGAAACAGCGCTTCATGTGAGCAGACAATTACGATAGAAGATACGACGCCGCCCCAATTTACTTCCTGCGCATTGGATATTACAATATCATGCGATGATGATCTTGGGCCGAGTTTTACTGGTTCTCCTGTAGTTACGGATAACTGCTCGCCTGATCCCTCTATGACTTATACTGATACTGAAGTACCGGGTACATGCCCGGAGGAAAAAGTAATCACGCGCGTCTGGACAGTTACCGATGATGCCGGAAATTCTGCGCAATGTTCACAGACGATTACTGTGATCGACGATACAGCTCCGGTTATAACCTGCCCGGCTGATGTTGCCATAGAATGTGATCAGACTCCTGATCCATCACTGACCGGTAATGCGTCGGCGACAGACAATTGTGACAATGCTCCTGCCATTAGCTACAGTGATTCGCAGGTTGGCAACACGATCACCCGAACCTGGACTGCCACAGATGCCTGCGGAAACAGTACTTCATGCACGCAGACAATTACGATAGAAGATACGACGCCGCCACAGATAAGCTGTCCTGCAGATATCTCGGTTGAGTGCGATGCCTCAGTTGATCCGTCAGTTACAGGCTCTGCTACAGCGACTGATAATTGTGACATTGATATAGATATAACTTACGTTGACAGCGAGGTTGCCGGTAACTGCCCGCAGGAGAAGGTAATAACCCGAACCTGGACGGCGACTGATGATAACGGCAACAGTTCTCAGTGTGATCAGATTATTACAGTCGAAGATACGACCCCGCCGGTCATAACTTGTCCAAATGATTATAATGTTGAATGCGATGGGTCTATCGACCCGTCATTGACCGGCAACGCAACTGCTACAGATAATTGCGATACTGCTCCAGGTATAGTTTATGTTGACAGTCAGGTTGGTAATATAATTACCAGAACCTGGACGGCTACTGATGCCTGTGGAAACAGTGCCGAATGCACTCAGACTATTACTCTGATTACGAATGAGCCGCCAATCGCGACCTGTCCGGGCGATACAGCAATATTCGTCTGCAGCCTTGACGAGATTTGTCTTGACGGATTCTCTTGTAACGATCCTGACGGCAACCTCTCAACTTGTGAAGTTACAAATGGGGCTCTGGATAACGGTACCGTATGTTTCACTCCGGTTGAAGGTGAAAATGAGATTGTATTGATAGCTACCGATGCTTGCGGCAAGGCCGATACCTGTATGACAATGATAACGGTAACGCTGAACCGGGCGCCTTTGGCTTCGGTCCCCTCCGACCAGTCAATGCAGGTGTGCAACCTTGATGAAATTTGTATTGACGGTTTCAGCTGTTCAGATCCTGACGGCAACCTGTCTAATTGTGACGTTGACGGGGGTATATTGAATGGGAGCCAGGTTTGCTTTACTCCGAATGAAGGCGAGAATATGATCAAGTTGATCGCCGCCGATGATTGCGGAGTTGCAGACACTGCTGTAACTATTGTGACGGTTAACTTGAATCAGGCCCCGATAGCCCATTGTGCCGGTGATCGGACATTCAAGACAACTGAATTCCCGGTCGAGGTTTGTGTTCCGGGATTCTATTGTGAAGATCCTGATGGCAACCTGACAGGATGTAATGTTACCGGCGGTACAATATCGAATGATACGGTATGTTTCACGGCCGATAGTGAAGGTTACTATGCAATTGAAGTCGAAGCTATCGACGACTGCGGCCTTTCAACGACCTGTTATACTGAGGTTTTCGTGAAACGAATAACGAGCTGCCCGTTGGTCAAGATAGAAAAGACCCACGGAACACTTCAGGGACATTATGAAGATGTCTCGATTACGATAGATAATGGAACATATGAAATAGGCGGATTTGATTTCCTTATCGCCTATGATGCGTCAGCTTTAAATCTGACAGATGTAATTATGGGGCAGATGCTAAATGACTGTGGTTGGGAATATTTCACTTATCGTCATGGGCCGTTTGGAAATTGTGACGGAGGCTGTCCTTCGGGAATGGTTCGAATCGTGGGTCTTGCCGAACTGAACGATGGTGGTAATCATCCCGATTGTTTCGGTCCTCCGGATACCGATCAATATGGACTCGCAGTAATGAGGTATTTGGTATCGAATGATCGCAGGTTCCAGTGCCAGTATGCGCCGATTAAATTTTTCTGGTTAGACTGCGGCGATAATGTTCTCGCTTCTGTCGATGGAGAAACTTCATATATCGATAATATGATATTCGATTTTGAGGGTAATGTCATCTGGAACGAAGAGGATGAGATTACCTATCCCGAGGCTGAACGAATTGCAAACCTTGGTGCGCCCGATATATGTATGAATCCGGAACCGAATAAACCCGATCCTGTTAGATGTGTCGAGTTTATGTTCGGCGGTATTGATATAATTTGCGCCGACAGCATTGATGATCGCGGCGATATCAATTTGAATGGTGTTGCCAATGAGGTTGGCGATGCGGTCGTCTTTACCAATTATTTCATCTACGGAATGAGCGCTTTCACTGTTAATGCTGAAGGGCAGATTGCCGCAACAGATGTTAACAATGATGGTATAACGCTATCGGTATCGGATCTGGTTTACCAGATAAGAGTTATTACAGGTGATGCCGCACCCATTCCGAAAGCGGCACCCAGCTTCAAGGCCAATTTCCAGGTTATGGGTAAGACAATCAATGTTGACAGGGAAATTGCCGCGGTGGCACTGACCCTGGAAGGCAATGTGAATGCTGTTCTTGGACATGATGCGGCTCACATGGAAATGATCAGTAATTATAATGGTAAAAATACCAGGGTTTTGATATACAGTTTTGAAAAAGGCGCTGTTTGCAGCGGCGAGATTGTGGAGACGGACGGCGATGTAATTTCTATGGAAGCTGCTGACTATAACGGATATAAGGTTGAGGGCATGATCGTGCCGGCTGAATTCAGCGCGACCAGTTATCCAAATCCATTCAATCCGGTTACCACCATTGAACTCAATCTCCCGACTTCCTCTGACTGGAATATATCGATCTTTAATGTCACCGGTCAGAAAATTGCCGAATTCGAAGGATATAGCGAAGCCGGTCCCATGAAAGTTGAATGGAACGGAGCAAGTCATGCTTCGGGCATTTATTTCTATAAAGCAACGGCGGGTAAATACAGCGCCACACGAAAGATGGTACTTCTTAAATAGACAACTTCCAGCATCCTTGATATAGCTGTGGGGTTTCGAACAATGTTCGAAACCCCATTTCATTTGTGTCTTTAGGATACTCCTTGATTTATTCCCGAGGTATGCTTATTTATCTTCATAAAAGTTTGGAAAGGTAATAATAGATGGGCATTACCGATAGACCGAATGATAAAATGACATTCCGGATGCGGAAAAGAAATTGCCGGAAATTACTTATAGACCGAAATTATGGCGACCTGGTTAAGATGGCCGAGTCGGATGCGGGGATTTCGAGAGCTTTGATGTCACTTCTGTTTGATAAGGAGCGTCGTATCTGCTGGCGAGCCGCTGAGGGTCTCGGGTTAGTCTGCGGGATGGAATATGACAGGGATAAAGAGGGCGTCCGTCAGATACTCAGGAGGCTTTTCTGGACCATGAATGATGAATCGGGCAATCTTGGCTGGTATTCACCCCAAGCGATAGGGGAGATACTTTATAATACCCCGGAGTTGATGGATGAGTTCGGAGTAATGTTGGCTTCATTTGTTATAGAAGAACCTTTTGAGTTTGGTGTCAGACTTGCTATAAACAGGGCAGGGGAGAAGAATCCTGAGCCATTTAAGCATATTGTGCCAAAGATCATCGATACACTGAGGAGTAAAGATGCGGCAATGAGAGGGAGTTCTCTATTGGCTTTGGACAGGTTGGGGGCGGAGATTCCTATTGATATTATAAATGACTTAAAAGAAGATTCCGCTTCGATTGAGATGTATGATTTTACTAAAGGGGAATTGATTACGAAAGAAATTAGTGAGATTGCAGAAAATATAAAATAAAAGGCGGACCGTATACGGCCCGCCAATTTATCGATAAGAAGTCACTTACTGAGCTTTCTTTTCCTGCTCTTTTTTCTTCAGTTCGTCCTGTTTTGCAGCCATGATATCGCTTCTAATTTTCAATGTCTTTTCACCAAAAAGGGCGAAACGAAGCCAGTTAAAGCCGAATTTAAGAAGTTCAACATCGTCTTCTTTAATTTTGTTTTTTGTATCTTCATCGACCTCAAATTTATTAAAGAATGATGTCTTGAAAAGAAAATTCCGGAACCAGTCCACATTATAGCAAACCATAAAAAACATTTCCATTTTTTGCGGTTCCAGTTTTCCGTTTTCCTGGAAGTAACGATGCAGGGTTAGTTCTTTAAAAAGTTCGCCCATTTCGTTATAATCATCTATTCCCTGGTCCTTCATCCAATCGGAAACACTGAATTCTTTGCCTTCTTCGAAGCCTTTGCAGAAAGATTCCTGAAGGAGGAAATAAAACTCATTATTTAGTTCCTGGCTGTTTTCCTTCGGGGATGCCAATCCGAGCGGATACATGCGGCATGCCCAGGGGCGATCCGGATATACCGAACAGCCCTTATCAGTGACGAAGGGGCAGGTCTTTTTGTCATCCTCGTTCATTTTTAAAAGAAGGACAGGGTAGTTTAACTTATCATCAAAAGGGGATATGGTATATTTTGATATAAATTCATCGGATGGAATCCCCAGGTTGTTTTTCAATCTGATAATATCGTACGGTGTGAGGAATATATTTACATCGCCGCAGCATTCATTAAAGCATGAAACGCCCGGTTTGCATTGGAAAGTGAATTTGCTGTCACGGTTAAGACGGGGATATTCTTTTAGTATTTGCTCTTTTAATCTCTGAATTTCTTCCATTATTTACTCTCCTCGATGATGCCGTTTTTCAATGCATCGCGTGACCAAACCGGCAAGGGTCCGGCCTCTCCATGAAAAGGATCATATTTGTGGCGGTATGATGCATTGACCTGAAATTTACTTCTCATCCATTCCCAGCCTTTGACATAGTACGGACAATCATCGTTAAAACAAACGTATTGATACTCCGATTCCCAGCAGGTTAACTGGGGTGTTGCCCACTTAACCATATCTTTGCCGCAGTGCGGGCAAGTAGTTTTTTCGATATCCATGGTCTCAACCTCTAATTGCAGCATTCAATAAAATGTAAACCAACTCCGCTCCAATGATTTACGAAAAAATCCAGGCGCCGTTTGTCCAGCGCCTGGATTCATATCTAATTCCGCCGACCTTTAAACCGGCGGAATTATCACCTAAACAACGCTCAATCTATGATCTAAATTACCCGACCATATCTTTATTTAAAGATACGCTTGACCGGGCGTTTGATCATTTCCCATTCATCCTTTGAAGGATCCCAGCGGCAGTTAGCGAAAGCCAGCCAGTTATCCTCGTCCATCGTCGGATAGTCAGCGCGGAAATAGTATCCCGGCCAACGAGTTTCTTCGCGGAAGAGGATAGTTCTGGTATGGGCTTCAGCCTGCCACATACGCTGGACGTTCTCCCAGCAACGCATCAGTTCATGCAGATCGCGCGCAGCCAGTTTTTCGGCATCTTCTTTGAGGAAGCCGAGCAGCTCGAGCGCTCTTTTGAGCTGAGATTCGTTGGTGGAGAACTGAGCCGAAACACCGCCGACATACTCGTCCATGATCTTCTGAAGACGGAACATGAACATCTTCGGCAGGATGTAATTCGGGTTTGTTTCCAGGTCAGTCGAAGCGCCCTTGAATTCTTCGAAGAGATCGAGAGGATTCAGAACACTCTTCTTCATTTCATCGACTTTGCCCATATCCACGTTTGGCTGATCATTGTTCTCGGTAATGTACTTGACAGCCGATTTACCGCAGATACGACCTTCGGCGTGAGAACCGGAGGAGAACTTGTGGGAGCTGGCGCCAGAGGCGTCACCGGCACAGAACATACCTTTAACGGTAGCCATATTGGCGTAACCCCAGAAGTATTCGCTCTTTGTCTCATCGTTCTGGATGTCTTCCGGTCCGGAAACCCAAGCACCCGAAGCGCCGGAGTGAGAACCGATGAAGTATGGTTCGGCAGCGGCGATTTCGGAGGATTTCTTTTCCGGTTCGACATTGGATGCGGCCCAGAGAAGAGCCTGCGAGATAGTCATATCAAGGAAGTCTTCCCAGGCTTCAGCCTCGAGCTCTTTGAGTTTCTTCTTAGCAGCTTTTTCATCGCCTGCTTCGGAAGCAATCTTCTGGATAGCTTCTTCAGTTCTCATGTAGATGGGGCCTTTGCCTTCCATCACGTCGAGCATACCGAGCCAGTTACGGAGGTTGGCCGGAATCGGCTTAACTGATCCGTAAGGTTTCCATTTTGCAAGCTCGTCGGTACGTTCGACCATGTAGTTTCCGCCCATGGCGTTTGTGGCGCGTGATTTGAAGAGCAGGAACCATGCTCCAACCGGACCGTAAGCATCTTTGAATCGGACCGGAATGAAACGGACTTCCTGGGATGTCATTTCAGCGCCGGCACGCATGGTGAAATAGGCTGATGAGCCGGAGTTCCACGGCGGATACCAGGCACGACCGAGGCCTTCACCGGTGCTGCGCGGTTTAAAGACGTGTACCGCGCCGCCCATGGCGACGATGACTGCTTTGGCTTTGAAGATATAAAACTTGTTTTCGCGAACACTGAAACCGATAGCGCCGGCGATGCGGTCACCATCCATCAGCGGTTCCACGATGAAAACACGTTCATAGTACTCTCCGCCGATTTCGGCGAGAGCGTTTTTGGCGGCTTCAGCAACGATAACCTTGTAGGATTCACCGTTGATCATAAGCTGCCAGCGACCTTCGTGGACATAGTTGCCGTCGGCATCTTTCCAGATGGGGAGTCCCCATTTTTCGAAAAGATGAACGCTGGAATCAACATGACGGCCGATATTCGCGACCAGGTCTTCACGGGTGACACCCATGAGGTCCTGACGGACATAGTCAACGTAATCGTTGATTGTATTGTTGCCGCTATTCAAGTCGACATACTGGTTAATAGCGGACAGACCCATAGCGACAGCGCCGGAACGATCCATGGCGGCTTTGTCTACCAGGGTAACCTTCAGGTTGTTTTTCTTTGCCCAATACGCTGCCTCGACTGCGGCGCCGCAAGAGGCCATACCACCACCCAGTATCAGCAGATCAGTGGTGACTTCAACATTTTCAAAATTCGCCATTGTAATCAAACCTCCTGATTTACTTTAGGGTGAAAACTTCGTCGAGTTTCAGTGCTTCCGGTTCCTGAGCCAGGACGTGACTGTTCAGGTCATCGTGCGCGGTGGAATATCCGCCGGCCGGCTGAGCCTTGCCTTCTTCCGTGGTACGGATCGGGAATTTGAAACGTTTCAGCATGCCATTGCGGAATTTGACCGTCCACATGATGCTGTCGGAAGAACGCATTGGCGTCACCGAGGCATTCATCGGGACAAAATCCGCGTAGCCGCGAACTTCAATCGCCTGTGTCGGGCAAATCTTGACACAACTGTAGCATTCCCAGCACATCTCCGGCTCCTGATTATGGGCCTTCATAGTGTCCTTATTCAGGATCATCAGATCGTTGGGGCAGATATACTGGCAAGCTGTTTTGTCCAGTGCCTTACACCCGTCACACTTTTCAGGGTTTACAAAGCTAGGCATTCAAATACCTCCTATAACGGTTGTTTGTCTAATAGCCTACTTTTATTTATTCTCATTTTATTATTTCTTATCTGCATCTCCGGTTGCATGACCGTGCATTTTTACTTCCACTCTCTGGTCGTCTTTGAGATTAGCATAGTAATCGCGCAGTATCGCAAGGACTTCGGCGCGGCTGAATTCTTTCGGGACCTCTTTATTCTCGGAGAGGGCCTTGCGGAGAGCCGTTCCTGAGAGGAGCAGACGATCTTCCTTACCGTGCGGGCAGGTCTTCATGGAAGCCATACCTTCACACTTATAGCAATAGAATGTCCAGTCAATAGGGAGCATCTTGCATTCAAGGGCGCCTTCCCAGAGCTGGTGGAAAATTTCCTGCGCGTCGAAAGGACCGTAGTAGTCGCCGACACCGGCGTGGTCGCGGCCGATGATCATGTGGGTACAGCCGAAATTCTGGCGGAAAACGGCATGAAGAAGACCTTCGCGAGGGCCGGCATAACGCATATCAAGCGGATAACCGCCGGTAACGACACGTCTCTTGTCAAAGTAGTTTTCAACGAGAGTATTAATGCACTTTACGCGAACTTCAGCCGGTATATCGCCCGGTTTTAGATTACCGACCAACTGGTGGATATACAGACCGTCAGAGACCTCAATGGCAATTTTGGCCAAATATTCGTGGGAACGGTGCATGGGGTTGCGCAGCTGGAGGGCTGCAATTGTCTTCCAGCCTTTTTCCTCGAAAACCTTACGGCTTTCGGCTGGACGCTGGTAGATGCCTTTGAATTCTTCGGGGAAAAAGCTTTCCGAGAGGACTTTGACCGGACCGGCAATATTGTATTCTTTCTGCTCCATTACTTTCTGAACACCGGGGTGTTCTTTATCGGCAGTCTTGAATACATGTTTGCACTCAAATTCTTTGTCGATCTTGTAAGATTCGGTGACTTTCATTGTGCCCATAATCTCTTTGGTATCGTCGGAGATCAGGGCTATTTCGGTGCCCGGGTCAATCTTTTCATCGTGTGACATGGTGATCGGTATTGGCCAGAAGATGCCGTTGGCCATCTTCATTTCTTCGCAAACACCTTTCCAGTCATCGTGTCCCATGAATCCATCGAGCGGGGTAAAGCCGCCGATTCCCAGCATGATAAGGTCTCCCACTTCGCGTGAAGAGAGAGTAACCTTGGGCAGGGTTTCAGCCTTCTTAAGCTCTTGAGCCTTTTCATCGCCTTCGAGAAGCAGGATATTCAGTGAATCGCTTCCGTGTGGTGAAATTAGATTTGACATGGTTCCTTCCCGTGCCTTGGGTTAATATTTACAATATTTACGTTCAAATCGCCAATTTGCTTGTGACTTTTTTCACAAGTAGCTTGCAAACAATACATTGCATAGAATGTAATTTTTTTCACAAGCTTTGTCAAGGGTTTCCGGGATATTTTTTGCTCTTTTTTGCCCTTTTCGGGGCGATTTTGATTTTACTAAGGTCTTTTGTAAGCACACCTTAGAGAAAGGAAAGAAATCATTTCAAAACAAGCTGGCAAAACAGATTTATTGTTAGAATCATCTAACAAAATTGTTCGAATTTATTTAACCGCAATCCCTTATAATGCCGATACTATTTTTCATTTTTTCCCTTAATAGGCGGGCGGAGATGAAATTGCAAATTATGCTTTGGATTATTTGTAAGTCATTTTACGGCAGGATTGATGCGTGTAATGTAAACAGCTAATTGTATTCGCGATTATTTTAAAAATGTCGGTATAAATGCCTATTTGAGGGCGAAATAATGCCGCATTTTTTATATATAAATTGTGAATCAAACGGGAGGAACTTTGTGAAATTATTAACAATTTGTGCTTGACAGAAAGCGGTCATATACTTTATTTGACCCTGAATCGGAGTATTTTGGTCGGTATTGATTACCGATTTAAAGGCTCTTAAGTTAAAGGAGTGGAAAAATGGCCAACCGGTATACAGCGTCGCCCGATTATGATTTAATAAGGGAGGTCAAAAAGGCGGGTGGAAATAATTTAAAGAAATGTTACCAGTGTGCCACCTGTTCGGTTGTTTGCAATTTGACCCCTGATGAAAAACCATTTCCGAGAAAAGAAATGATCATGGCCCAATGGGGGCAGACTGACCGGCTGATGAAGGATCCCGACCTTTGGCTGTGTTATCAGTGTAATGACTGCTCGGTTCATTGTCCGCGCGAGGCCCGTCCCGGTGATGTCTTGGCTGCGGTCCGATCATATATATATAAGAATTTTGCATTTCCCCGCTTTATGGGCAAAGCCCTGGCCAGTCCGGGGGCACTTCCGATCTTATTTCTTGTCCCCGTGGCGATATTAATGCTCATGATTTTCACGACTGCCCCGGTGGCTGACGGTGAGTTTCTTTTTATGACATCGGAAGTAATCGATTATAACTATTTCCTGCCGCATTCCTCAGTCGACGCCTTATTTGTGATTGGCAATATATTAATTTTTGTCGTTGCGGCTGTTGGGTTTTACAGATTTTGGCGCGGTTTAATTTCTGGCGGTCCTGATCCTCAGATAGGCTTTTTCCCGGCATTGTCGAGAGCTTTGGGTGAAATATTCAGCCACAAGAATTTCTTTAAATGCGAAGCCAATAAATCCAGGTCATGGGGACATATATTTCTTTTTGCAGGTTTTGTCGGATCTATGATTACGACAGGTTTGGTGTTTATTTTGATATTTATCCCTCATTACCTTCATGAATGGCAGATCGCCAATGTCCATTTGCTGCCGATGCCGCCGATTGAATTTCCTCATCCGATAAAACTGCTTGGTGCTATCAGCGGTACTCTTCTTGTTTTGGGTGGTGTAATGCTTGTCTACAGGCGATGGACCGATAAGGATAAAGTCGGTGCCAATGGGTATACCGACTATTTATTCCTTTATGTAATATTTTTTGTCGGTCTGACAGGGATGTTTTCCTGGCTGGCGCGAAGCTATTTCGGCATCCCAATGCTTGCTTATGTAATCTATTTCATTCATATGGTATTCGTATTCTTCCTTTTGTGGTATATGCCTTATTCCAAATTCGCTCACATGATTTATCGGACATTGGCTCTGGTATATGCTCGATCTATCAACCGCAAAGCACCCGAAAGTGCCGACGTGGTTCAAACCGGTTAATTTTGGTCCAATACTGTATTAGAATACATTTGCTTATTTGTGCTGCGTTAAGTATCTTTTATAAGATAGATCCTTATATGTTTTTTTATATTGCTTTCAAACGAAAGATATTAATTCTTATATTACTGAGGCCGCATAAGGCAGCTATTTATTAAAATATTATTCCGGAGGTAAACGTGCCGGTTATTACAATAACACGAGGCTCTTTGAGCGCCACTTATAAATTAACCAAACGTCTTTCGCAGGAACTGAATTGTCGGGCGATATCCAGGGAGGAAATTATCGAGCACGGCAAAAAATACGGTATCGAGGAGTTTTTGATCGCTGCAAAGAGGATTATGGAAACGAAGCCGCCCCATTCATGGGATCCGCACGCGGCACAGATTCATCATTATCTCGATATTTTTAAAGCCGCGTTGATGGATTTTGTGGTCAGCGGTGATGTTATATACCAGGGGTTGCAGACGCATTTTCTTCTGACCGATGTCCCGAAAGTGTTCAAAACGAAAGTAGTAGCGCCAATGGAATACAGGGTTCGGACATTGATGGAAGAGCAGAGCATGTCCGAGGCCGAGTCGCGGGAGCATATCAATCATATCGATGAGCAGAGAATTCGCTGGGCTGAATTTATTTACGGGCGCAATTTTGACGACCCGACCAATTATGACATGATATTGAATATGTCCAATTTAAATCTCGATGCCATGGTGCAGATCATTTCCAATGTCGTATCCCGCCCGGAGTTCAGGGTCGATGCCGGGACCATGAAACTTCTCAGGGACGCTCGAATGAAGGCGGTCGTTAAAGCACGTTTAGTCAGCAACTCTGATACGAGGGAAATGGATGTGTCGGTGGAATGCGATTCTGAAACGGGGAAGACGAAAATTCGAAGAAACGCGCTTACACCGATCACCGGCGAATGGGAAAAACAGATAGAAAAAGCTTTGGAGCAGGTCGAGGGAATCGGGACACTGGAGATTACTGAATTCAGTTGATGCTGATGCATTATGATAAGATATATTTGATATATATATGACATTTACAGGGCATAGTTCTTTTTCGGATTATGCCTTGTTTTTTTGATTGATCCTCGTCAAAAGGAAGGACTTCATGGAAAAAGGGATAAGAGCATTGTGGAAAGATGAAGACTGGTGGGCGGTTTGGCTGGGATTTATTTTGCTGGCTTTCGCCCTGATTCAAATCGTTCCCCGAATACCCCAAATAGGAAAATGGACCGATAATCCATTGGCGGCATTTTCAGCCGATGGCGGGACAATAATATTGCCGCTGGTTATTTTAATGCTGGGTCTCGGTGTGTTGACCTCGATAGCTGTGGCGATGATGGGTACTGATAATGTCAGGAAATATTTTTTCGGTTTTATTGGTGTATTCGTGCTGGCCTGCGTCTCTTATTGGGTTGCCAATCAGCAAAATGTTAAATACTGGGGCCTGAGCTATGCCATGTGGGCACTTTTAATTGGCCTGTTAATATCAAATACAATCGGAACTCCCCGATGGCTAAAATCAGCAGCGAAGACAGAACTCTTTATTAAAATCGGTCTTGTTTTACTGGGAGCAGAAATATTATTCAAACAGATTTTATCTCTCGGTGCACCCGGCCTTATGGTAGCATGGATAGTAACCCCTGTCGTCATCATATTCATGTACATATTCGGCACGAAATTTCTTAAGATGAAAAACAAGCATCTGGCTATTATCATCGCTGCCGCAACTTCGGTTTGCGGTGTTTCGGCGGCGATTGCATCAGCTGCCGCGTGCCGCGCCAAAAAGGAAGATCTTACGCTGGCGGTCGGCATGACCTTGATCTTTACGGTATTGATGATGATTTTTATGCCGTTGTTTATTGGTGCGGTAGGTATGGACAATATTCTTGGCGCGGCCTGGATGGGCGGAACCATTGATTCGACGGGTGCCGTTGTCGCTGCCGGATCCATGCTGGGCGAGGCTGCAGGGAAAGTCGCGGCAGTCGTGAAGATGATTCAAAATGTCCTGATCGGCGTGGTGGCGTTTTTTATAGCCTTATATTGGGTAACAAGAGTAGAGCGTGATCCGGATCATGCGCCCAACGCGATGGAAATATGGTACAGGTTCCCCAAGTTCGTCATAGGATTTGTGGCCGCCTCCTTGATATTTTCTTTTATCGTTGTACCCTCGATGAACGTAGAGGGGCAATCTAAGCGTGTTCCGGCGGGACATTTGATGGCAGCAGAGACAGCGGCTGCTCAGGAGATGGATCAAATTGTTGCGGGAGAGAATGATACTGCCAAAATGCAGGCAGGTGCTGTCGGGGAGAGCAGCGACCGGGGAGTTAAGAAAGAGCGGCAGATTACTGAAAGAAGAAGCCCAAGGGTTGAAAAGGTCCTGAGTACATATATTAAACCGATTACCAAAGTACTTCGCGGATGGTTTTTCTGTCTGGCTTTCGTGGCTATAGGGCTTGAATCCAATTTTCGCGATTTAGTCAGCCGTATGGAAGGAGGTAAGCCGCTGATTCTTTACGTAATCGGTCAGTCATTTAATATAGTTTTAACTTTATTTATTGCATTTTTAGCATTTATGATACTATTCCCGAATGCAATATAGATTAGGAAATGGGAATACAGAGTAAATATACAAATAAAAATCTCAGCCATCTAAACAGGTGGCTGAGGTTCACGATCGGTTTGATTCTGCTATTTACATTTGCGGGTGTTTTTGTCTCGGGATATGTACCGCCGGGAGCGGCAGGAGAGGTTTTAAGGCATAACGTGGAAAATGACATCGATGCCTCGCCTTTATTCTATTCCGAACTGGAAAATATTGATTCTATAGTAGCTGATATTGATAATATTCGAGATTCAATTCTTGCTCATCGGAATGACTAATAAACTATTTTAGCCATCTGGCGACATCCGGGGCATGGTATGATAATATTATATCGGCGCCGGCGCGCTTGATTGATGTCAAAGTCTCCAGTACAATGGCCTTTTCGTCGGCCAGACCTTCTCTTGCGGCGAGTTTTATCATTGAGTATTCACCACTAACATTATAGGCGGCAACAGGAATATCGAACAACTCACGAGCTTTGGCAATAATATCGAGATAGGGAAGTGCCGGTTTGACCATGATGATATCTGCACTCTCCTCTATATCGAAAGCTATCTCCTTAATTGCCTCACGGCTGTTGGGTGGATCCATCTGATAGGTTTTGCGATTACCAAACTGGGGTGCAGAATCGGCGGCGTCACGAAATGGTCCATAATAGGCCGAGCAGTATTTGGCAGAATATGCCATTATGCCTACATCGGTTAATCGATTTTGGTCGAGAGAATTTCTGATTGCATGAACGCGACCGTCCATCATATCCGATGGCGCAACCATGTCAGCTCCTGCTTCGGCATGGCTAACAGCCTGCATAGCAAGCACTTTCAGGGTCTCATCATTGTCCACGTCATGGTTTTTCAGTATACCGCAATGACCATGATTGGTATATTCGCACAGGCAAACATCTGTTATGACCAATATATCCGGATTTGCGGATTTTATTTCCTTGATTGTCTTTTGTACTATGCCGTCGGCTTTTAAAGATTCGGAACCGGATGCGTCTTTTTTGTCGGGAATGCCGAATATAATAACCCCCGGAATACCGAGGTCATACGCTTTTTTGGCTTCTTTGGCAGCATCTTTTGGAGAAAGACGATAGATTCCCGGCATTGATTCGATTGGTTGAGGATCAGTTATGTTCTCGGCCGCAAAAAGAGGATAAATGAAATCGGACGGTATCAATTGAGTTTCGCGAACCAGCTTTCTGAGCGCCTCAGATTTGCGGAGTCTTCTCGGGCGGTAGAATGGGTATTGCATTACGACCTCTTTTTATTAAAGTAATCCACCATTGCCTGCACCAGGCCGGGTATTGAATGCTCTTCTGCTTCTATCGTTGGTTCAAGATCTTTGGAGCGGATGACATTCGAAGTTGATGGTCCAATCGATGCCAGGACTTTTCCTTTAATTAGTGATTCCACATCTTTGCTATCAAGCATTGCGCATAAACCGTCGCAGGTTGAGCCGCTGGTAAACGTTATCACATCGGGCGGGGTTTCGCGTAATTTGTCACGGAACCCGTCCGGCCATTCGGGCTGGAAGGTCTTGTAAACATGGAGCGGGTGAACAGTTGCACCTGCGTTTTCGGCCGCCTTTTCAAGACGATCATCACCGAGATTGCCGCGAACACGGACAACATCGGCGTCTTTTAACACATAATTTTCGCACAGTTCTTCGGCAAGCTTTGCCACCGTAAATTCACTCGGTACGAAATCAGCCTTGAGGCCGACCCTCTCCATAGCCCTGGCGGTGCCGAAGCCGACAGCGGCGACTTTGAAACCGCTTAAAAACCGTATGTCACCCAGTTTTTCGGTCAGTTGTTTATGGAAATAACGAACGCCGTTTTCCGATGTGAACAGAATCCATTTATTTTCATTATTTATTTTTTGAAAAGCCACCCAACCGTCGTAATCATATTCCTCTTCTGTAGTAATAGTGGGATAGGGGAGGATTTCGGCACCCAATTCCCGCAATTGATTATACATCTCCAATGCCTGGTCAGCCGGCCGGGTTATCATGACGCGAACGCCAAACAATGGACGGTCTTCGAACCATTTCAATTTATCCTGAAGATTAACCACATCGCCGATAACAAAAATGGACGGGGGTTTTATTTTTTGCGACTGCACTATATCCGGTAGTTCATTGAGTTTACCTTTGAATGAGCGCTGTGTAGCAAATGTCCCCCGTTCAATAACTGCAGCGGGACGTTCGGACGGCATGCCGTTATCAATAAGGCGATTGACAATCTTTTCGACTTCACCGACTCCCATGTAGACAATAAGAGTCCCGTTTTTGATTTTCGCCACCCAGTCCCACGGCACCGAAGAAACATCTTTATCCTGTGCCTTATGCCCGGTAACGAAAAGAACCATAGAGGCCCTTTCACGATCGGTGCATGGAATTCCGGCATAGGCCGGGACCGAATATCCGGCGGTTATACCGGGAATAATTTCAAAGGGGATATTGTTTTCCCTTAAGAAACAGGCCTCCTCGCCGCCGCGGCCAAAAATTAATGGATCGCTGCCCTTCAACCTCGCGACTTTTTTGCCTTCCAATGCCAGTTTTACCAATAACTTATTTATTTCTTCCTGTGGAAGAGCATGAAGGCCGGCCTTTTTGCCCACGTAGTACTTTTCTATTGATGCCGGTAATTCAATAATAAGTTCATTGGGTACCAGATTATCATAGACTACGGCTTCTGACTCATGGAGTCTCTTGAGACCCTTGATGGTCATCAAGCCCGGATCACCGGGGCCGGAACCGATTAGATAAACAGGACCATATCTATTATCCGCATGTTCAGTCATATTTTTGCTCGATTAGTACCAAGGCTCCCTGGTCGATCAATGATTCTGATACTTCTGCAACCATTTCCATATCCTTTTCCAGAGATTCAGCAACGCCTTCGGCAAATAATCTTTTTTGTCCATTTTTGTCAAGAACAACCGCTGTCAGGACTGTCTTTTCTTCTTCGAATCTTGCCCATCCGCCCACAGCAGCGGCGCATCCGGCTTTTAGCCGTCTTAACAGTTCCCGCTCTATTTCGAGAAGGCGGTGAGAGTTCGGTATGTTTATAGTCTCGGTTACCGATTTTGCGTCCAAATCATCATCTCTTATCTGCACCGCCAGAAAACCCTGTCCGGGAGCCGGGACAAATTTATCGGGAGGAAGGACTTCAATTATTCTATTTTCAAACCCGGAGCGCTTAATTCCAGCGCGGGCCATTATGACAGCATCACAAAAACCTTCATCCAGCTTTCTTAATCTCGTTTCGACATTACCGCGCATGTCGGTTATTTTTAGGTCCGGCCTTGCATTGAGAAGCATAGCGCGACGCCGGGGAGAGCCGGTGCCGACGGTAATACCCGATTCAATTTCACTGAATTTAGATTTGCCGCGAGAAACCCACACATCTTCGCAGACTTCCCGTTTCGGCACCGCCCCGAGTATCAAACCTTTTGTCATAACAGACGGTAAATCTTTGGCACTGTGGACAGCGATATCGATGTTGCCGTCAAGCAGTTCCTGTTCAATTTTTTTGGTAAAGACACCCATCCCGCCCATTTTTTCGAGAGCCGATTTGCGATCAGTATCGCCTTCGGTTTTTATAGTAATTATCTCAAAAGCGCTGTTGGGATTGGCGGCCTTTAGAGATTCGGCGATAAAATTGGTCTGAATCAGGGCAAGCTGGCTTCCGCGCGTACCGATTTTGAATATTTTACGAGGCATTTTTAAGCCTGGAGCATCTCTTCGAGAAGCGGCTGAAAATCCTGTTTTTCGCCCCCTTCTTCGAAAATCCTCTGCCAATCGGTTTCGAGAAATCGAGCGAAGGCGGCGTTTTTCTGTTCCTGATTATCATGCCATTTGGCCTGTACCATCTGCCTGAATTCGGCGGCCAGGTCGGCAATTTTATTCCATCTCTTCTCGGGGAATATATTTTCCATTATGACTTTAAGATGTCCAGCAAGAAAGGGAGCGTGACCATCGGTCGAAATGGCTAACGAAAGATTATTCCTGCGGACTATTGCCGGGAAAATGAAATCACATAACTCCGGCATATCGACCGCATTAATCGGGATATTGGCCTCACGACAGTCATTGGAAATCTGTTTGTTAACATCATAATCGTCACTGGCAGCAATAACCACCGCATAATTTTTCGCTTCAGGAGATTCGTATTTCCTCTTTTCCAGCTTTATGATTTTCTTTGAGGCGAAATAATCTACCTGATCGATCGTTTCCGGTGCAATGACAGTAATCTCGCAGCCGTATTGCAACAAGTTATTGATTTTTCGGAGTGCTACGACACCTCCGCCAACAATCAGGCAGTTTTTACCTTCCAGGGCAATGCCGACCGGCATGAAATTATAGGCCATTATGAATTACTCCGATTCTTTTGCTTTGGTACCGGTGCGTACTTTGAGCTGGAGAAGTCGATCGGTCAACGACTTTGTGGCGCGATTGACTATTTCTTGCTGTTCAGGAGAAAGGTCGCCAAGCACCGATGCAAGCTCCTTCTGGCGTATAACTTCAAAAGTATCGCCAAGGCCGTTGTAAATCGGTTCGTGACGAACATGGTCGTACCAGTACATAAATTCATTCAATTTTCGTTCTATTATAGATTCTGCTTGCGGAATTGCTTCTTCACGTTTGGCCTGCTGGGTCTGGACAAATTCCTTAATCGATTCCAGATCGAGAACTTCGATATTTTCCTTATAAGAACTATCGAATGCAGTATCACGCGGTATAGCCATATCGACAATAAACAGCCTTTTGCCAGGATTGTTTTCGGTTACAGTATCTATTATTTCCTTATTTATAATTGGTGCCGTCGAGCCGGTGCTGGTAATTACAATATCAGCTTCATTTAGAAGAGCGGGAAGTTCAGATAAGGGATATCCTTTGGCGCCATAAGTCTGTGCCACGGCTTCGGCCTTTTCCCCCGTCCGATTGGCAAACGCAAATTGCCTATAGTCACGTTTGGCCAGACCGCGGGCGGCGAGATTAATCATCTGGTTGATGCCGATAAATAGCACCGACGGATTTTTCAGACCTTTCGTTTTGGTCTGCAAAAGCTCAAGCGCAGCACTGGAAACGGAACAGGCGCCCTTGCCCATTTCTGTATCGGTACGGATTTGCTTGGCAACCCGGAAAGCCTGGTGAAATAGACGGTGTATTACTTTGCCGGCCGCTTTGACAGCACAGGACGAACTGTAGGCTTCCTTGATTTGCGCGAGAATCTGGTTCTCACCCAAAACCATAGAATCCAGTCCGGCGCCTACCTTGAAAAGATGATAGGCCGCGTGCTTATTCTTTTTAACATAGAATTTATCTTCAAGGTTAGATAAATCGAGATTTCGAAAATCTTTATAGAATTTATTTACCACTTCAAATGGATCGTATTCGCGCTTGGCTACAATATAAAATTCAACCCTGTTGCAAGTAGAAACAATAGTACATTCCATCGTCTCCAGCATATCCGACAGGGTTGCATGGGCTTTAGCAATATCCTCACGACCGATTTGAAGAGGCTCGCGTTCTTCAACCTTAGATGTATTGTGGCTGATTCCGACTGTTACTAATTGCCATAAACTCAAAGCCATCTATCTAAACATCTCCTCTCACATTACGATAATACTGCCGTTGTTCCGCCGCCGATTACATGGACATTGGAAAACCCGGCATTTTTCAAAATTGCCGCTCCCTGATATGATCTCGGTCCTCTTCGACATATTATCATTATACGTTTATCCCGGTCGATATTTTCAAGATTCTCTCTTAAATCGTTGAGAGGGATATTAATATATCGATTCTCGCTTTTAGCCTCGCCGAATAATGTCCATGGAGCTTCTTCGACTTCTTCCTGTTCGCGGACATCGAGCCAGATAGTATCAGAAGTGTCAGCGAGGTTTCCCGGACCCTCCGTATCGATGCCGCGCTTGTCTGCCATGGCCAAAGCAGCCAGGTGATGAAGAGGATCGATTGCCTCTGAATAGGGCGGCGCGTATCCTTGCTCGAAATCGAAAAGATCTCCAACCTTTGCCTTTTGGAGCAGAAATGATGAGAAAACATCGACTCTGCGGGTGACGTCGCCATTGCCGACCGCTTGAAGGCCGATAAGCTCCTCAGAGTCGGCATTATAGGTTATTTTGACTGTAATGCTTTTACTTTCGGGATAATAATCAGGTCTATCTACGAATGAACCCCACACCTCTTTGACATTGAATCCAGCTTTTTCTGCTGCATGTCGAGGCATGCCTGCCGAGCCGACATTCATATCATAGACCTTTACCAGAAAAGCTCCGGTAACACCGGGGAAAGTTCTATCATTACCGGCTATATTTTCTGCAATTACCCATCCATGGCGGTTAGCGAGTGAACCGAGGGGAAGGTACAGTTTTTTATCAGTGAATATATACCTGGATTCAACGCAGTCGCCGCCAGCATAGATATTCGGGTCGGATGTCTGCATATGTTCATTGACTTCAATAGCGCCGGTTTCCCCAATTTTTAGGCCACATTGTTCGGCGAGTGAGATATTGGGATTTACACCCAAACAGAGGAAGACATAATCGGCTTTAATGGGTTCACAGCTCTTAAGATATACAACCGGGTTCTCATCGCTGTCGATTTCTATTTTCTCGACGGTACAGCCGGTTTTGACCTCGACATCATTTCTAACCATTTCTCTTTCGACAATAGCCGACATCTCCTGATCAAGAGCGTACGGGAGAAGCTGTTCTTCTTTTTCGATAAGAACAGTCTCGATACCCCACATACTTCCGGTTGCCTCGGCCATTTCACAGCCGATAAAACCGGAACCGACTATAACAGCTTTGCCTATCTGGCCGGTTTGTGCCGCTTTGCGGAAATTTATGGCATCATCAGGTCGGGTAAAATGGGATATTTTTGAATTATCGGCCATCGGGAATGGGGCTCTGGTAACATTTGAACCTGTTGCCAGAACAAGTTTGCCATAACCATGCTCATAGGTTTCGCTGTCTTGTAGATTTTTAATCGTAACAGTCTTTCTTTCCCGGTCGACTTTTATAACCTCGGCCTTTGTGATGACCTCGAAGCCTTTGGATTTCTTAAAGAATTCCTCATTGCGGGGAACACCGTAAGATGTAATAGTCAGTTCCTGAAAGCTGTTTATATCCCCGGATGCAAAATAAGGCAGACCGCAGGTACCATATGAGATTTTGTCACCCATTTCAAAGAGGGTTATTTTGAGATTCGGTTTTCTTCTGGCAAGCGCTGCGGCAGTTTTTGGACCGGCAGCAACTCCGCCAACTATGACAACATCAGATTTTTCCATAACGTAAAATAATGGGGTTGTTATTAACAACCCCATTTCTCAAATCAGGTATATTTTACAAAAAATATAATTTATGTCAATACCTCAGCTTTGCTGAACGGCCTGTGTCTGAGGCTTTTCCCTTTCCAGAGCTTCATCTCCCCGGATAATATCGCCCCGGACAGACAATGTAATCTTATAAAATACAGTCACAAGCAAAGCGCCTACTGAATATATTCCAAGACTGACAAAAAATTCTGTAACGGTCGGCCAGTAGTGAGTAATACCACCGAGAGGTGATGGTATAAAGCCGGTGACGACCATTCCCAGACCCTTATCAATCCAGATTGAAATGACAACAGCTACACAGGCGACCGCGAGAGAAGGTATACGATTTCGGGTTTTAGGATTTAATAATAAGACCAACGCTACAATGGACAAAATGACTGATGTCCATATCCAAGGTACCAGCGTTGTATCCCCGTCAAGTCCGAAAAACAAATACTGAAAATGATGGATATGTTCCGGTATCGAGCTGTAAAGAACAGTAAACAGCTCCATCAGGATCAAAAAGACATTGAAGGCCAGGGCATAGGTGGCAATTTGCGCCAATTTTTGAATCGGATCTTTGCCCGGATCGAATTTTGTGATGCTTCGAATAACAAGCACCATTAGAATTAGAATTGCCGGGCCGGATGCAAAGGCTGAAGCAAGGAACCGTGGTGCCAGGACCGCAGTCATCCAGAAGGAACGCGAGGCCAGACCGGAGTACAAAAATGCAGTTACTGTATGAATGCTGATTGCCCATGGAATTGAAATGATAATGAACGTTTTGATCCATTTCGGCGGAGCAATGCCCTTTCGTTCGGCGGTTAATGTTGTATGACTTATGAGAACATTCAAGACCAGGTAACCGGAAAGGGCGAGCATATCCCAAAACATCAGTGAATTGGGAGTCGGGTGCGTAATGATATTATGAACCCGGAAAGGCTGGCCCATATCGACGAAAATGAAGAGCATACACATAATTACCGAAGCAATCGCGAGAAATTCGCCGAGAATAACCATCCGGGAGAATTTCTTGTAATTATGGAGGTAGTACGGCAGGACGACCATCACCGCCGAAGCCGCAACACCGACCAGGAAAGTGAACTGGGCGATGTAGAATCCCCAGGTAACATCCCGGCTCATTCCGGTTACAGTCAGACCAACGGCTACCTGCCTCAGATAAAATATAAGGCCGATGCCGATCAGAACGAGGAGGAAAAATATCCACCCCCAGTATTTTTTATCTCCAACCAATGCTTTTTCTAACATATCGACCTCACACTAAATAATAGACTTGAGGGTTGGTTCCCAGTGTCGGTTTGCGTCTAATCGAGAATCTATCGTGCAGAATTTCGCGGATTTTGGAATCGGCCGCTTCGAGATCTCCGAAATACATCGCCCCCTCTTCGCAAGCCTCGTAGCAGGCGGGCATATTGCCGCGGGCGAGACGCTCGGCGCAGAAATTACATTTCTCCACGACACCGCGCATGCGAGTAGGAAATCCGCGCGTCAGCTTTTCTATGTTGGGGCGAGGGTTTTTCCAGTTGAAACTTCTCGCTCCATAAGGACAAGCCGCGACACAATACCGGCAGCCAATACAGCGATGCATATCCATCATGACAATACCATCCTCGCGCTGCCAGGTTGATTTGGTCGGGCAGACACGGACACAGGGCGGATTATCACAGTGGTTGCACAGGATAAGAACTCGGCTTTCTTTCAATTCAGCCTGTAGATGATGGCTCTCCTGCGATGGAAAGGCATTTTCGAAATCTTCTTTCCAGATCCACTTGATTTCATCTTTTGGATTATCGAATTTCGGGACATTGTGTACCAAGTGACAGGCATCGGCGCATTTAGTGCACTCTTCATGCTCCATGCATTTTCTGACATCTATGGCCATCGCCCAGCGATTTCCGCGCAGGGCATTTTCTTCAGGAATGCCTTTTGCGACCTCGACTGTGTCTTCCGACAGTGACTGACCGAATAATTTTCGGCTAACCGCACTGGCGGCGGTCAATCCTGCAATTGTGATAAATTTCCTTCTATCTATTCCACCCATGTCATCACCTCCTGTTCCGTAGGCAGGTCCTTTTCGGGCACAATATGGCAGTCCCAGCAGACCGGCTGTCCGACAGCGCTGTAATTATGACATTCGTCACAGAAAGTCTCTTTGTTGTGATGACAGTCAAGACAGGTTTCGGACAGGCTTTTATTGAATTTCTCTCTGGTATGGGAGATATGAACTCTCTCGCCATCGCGGACTACCGAATGACGCCAGTCATTGAGGAGATCCATGTGAGCCTCCCGCATATAATCGGTCGGCATGACACAAGCCTCGGCGTCGGTTTTGAGCTGTGGGTTTGGTTTGTAATCTACTTTCCCGGTAGCCTGGTTATACCAGAACGGGCTGGTAGCGAGGACCAGGAAGATGATCAAGCCGATGATTATTTTACCTGCATCATACATCTGCCTTTTCCTCCTCTTTTGATTCTACCGGTTTTTCTTTTTTGGCTTCTTCTTCCTTTTTCTGGCTGACAAAAGGTTCACCTCTCATATCAGTCCGGTCTTCCTTTTCGCCCTTCATGATAAGAGCGTTACCGACCAGTTCATGAATGGCACCAACGGTAACCTCGGGGACCCAGTATTCAACCAGTGGCTGTAGAGTCGCTTTATCGATGGCACAGATACAGGCCAGAAGGTTGACATCGTGCTTGTCATGCACATACTGGACAGCGTTTGCTCTCGGGAAGCCGCCCCGCATGCGCATTTCGAAGTTTTCATCAGTGCCGAGCCCGGAGCCGCTTCCACAACAGAAAGTCTGCTCACGAATCGTATTTTCCGGCATTTCAAAGAAGTTATTACAAACACTGTTTATAACATAGCGAGGTTCTTCCAGAAGGCCCATAGCTCTCGACGGGTTACAGGAATCATGATAAGTTACCCGCCATTGATCATTACGGCTCTTATCAAAGTTCAATTTATTATTCTTGATCAGATCTGCCGTGAATTCACAAATATGGACCATCTTGGTCGAAGCAGCATTTTCAAACACCGTTCCTGTAACAGGGGAGACCGGTTTTTCCAGAAAATCTGCCGGTCCGTTCACGGTATCCATGTATTGGTGAATAACGCGCCACATATGCCCGCATTCGCCTCCAAGAACCCATTTGACTCCAAGGCGTTTGGCTTCGGCATATATTTTTGCATTAAGTCGTTTCATCATCTCGGCCGAGTGGAAGAGGCCGAAATTACCGCCCTCGGATGCATAAGCACTGAACGTATAGTCCAGGCCGATTTCATGAAACAAAGCCAGATAACCGAGGAAACCGAAATAATGCGGATCGCCGAAATAGTCGGCCGATGGTACGACGAAAAGGACTTCTGCACCTTTACGATTGACCGGGGCATCGACTTTAATTCCGGTAATGTCATACAGGTCATCGACAGCAAAATCGACACTGTCTTTAAATCCATGCGGCTGGATGCCAAGGTGGTTGCCGGTCCGGAAGCAATTTGATGCCGGGGTGACAATCCAGTCGATATTAATACCGAGCAGGTTTAGAAGCTCTCGGGCCATCATGGTAATTTCCGCAGTATCAATTCCGTACGGACAAAATGCTGAACAGCGACGGCATTCGGTGCACTGATAAAAATAGTAGAACCATTCCTTGATGACATCAATAGTCAGCTCTCTGCCGCCGGCGAGACGTCCGAAGATTTTCCCTGCGGTTGTAAAGTCATTTCGGTAAACCGATCGAAGCAGTTCGGCTCTAAGCACCGGCATATTTTTGGGATCACCTGATCCGAGGAAGAAGTGGCATTTGTCGGCACAGGCACCGCAGCGAACGCATATATCCATGAAGACTTTAAAGCTGCGGTATTTATCGAGGCGATCACGTAACCCCTCGAAAATTATTTCTTTCCAGTTATCGGGCAATTGCCAATCATCATCGGTCGGCTGCCATTTCCTTGGATTGGGGAGCTCCAGATGCTCCATGCTCTTGACAACCGAAGGATAATTGTAAAATCCCCTTTTGAATTCAACTTTTGGATCGGCCCAGTCTCTATCGGGCGGATGGTGATCTATCTGTTTCAATTGTTCCGGAGTAGGTTTTTTATCAGCCATATCTATTCCTCCTTCTCCGAAGTATGTTCTTTTTCAAGAGGCATTCCGGCCGCCTTCATGACATCGTGGAATTCCTCTTCCCATTCTTCATACGGGTGGGTTTTGACAGGATAATCCCATGGATTTACATGACGGCGTACACGGCTGTCGTTTTTCATATTTCTGGTCGGGCTCAAGAAAACGCCACCTAGATGCATAAGTTTGCTGAATGGGAAATAGATTAAAAGCAGGCTGACGAGGAAGAAATGGATATAGAAGATTGCGCCTATACCTTCCGGGATAACCGGATTAAACGCCAGCAGACCGGTCGCGAGTTCCTTTACCTTAACGATGTCAACACGGAAAGGAGGGAGGTAGCGCATCATTATGCCGGTAAGTCCAATCGAGAATAGCAGGTAAAGCGGGAAATAATCAGCAGCTAAGGAAAAATATCTGACTTGCGGAATAGCCACTCGGCGCAAGAAGAGATATGTTACGGCAACTGCAAATATGACACCCGACATAAAAATTACCGGTACCCCAATCTGCATCAGGCCGTCCAGGTTTTGGATATTTATCACCCAACCGGGAGTCGGCTCGATAAAAAATCTAAAATGTCTTAGAATAATAATCAGGAAAGTCCAGTGCATCAGAAGTCCAAAGGCCCAGAGCCATTTGGATGCGCCGTATACCAAGCGTCCATCAGTAAGGTCCGCCCGAGTATTACGAAAGAGCGAACGGAAGAATAAAATTTCCAGAAGCATTCTTCCGATCACACCCCAAGTTGTCTGAGGGGCTTCGAGTTCATTATTCTTTACCCATGGCATCGATTTCTGCTGCCCGCAGGTTGTTGTTATTTTGAAAGGAACCGGCGAACGGGCCCAACCCACTATCCTCCAGACAAAGCCGATTATAAATACGGCGATGGCAAAAGCGGGTATAACAACCCCGAATAGAGTCGTCCATCCGAGAACAGAAACACCTATCAGGGCAAAGGAAATGAGTAGTAGTAACAAAAAGAACGGATACAGACCTCTCATTTACCTTTCACTCCTTGTTATATTGGTATGCAGTTTATTATTCTTTATTCCCGACCGCCATTATTATAGCGGTTTAGCCTGTCAATCAAACGCACTGCGCCTGATTTGGCCTGGCGCAATTTTATATTATATAAATTTTCCCGGCATTCGGTGTAATTGTCAAAAGCCATTAGAGCCAGCCGGTCAATCTTTGAATAAAAGTCAGCTATTTCGTCATGAAGATTATGCAGCTCTATTTCCTTCTTATAATTTTTTGATATGATTTCTTTAAGAAAATAGATAAATGAAACAGCTTCCGAAGGCGAAAATTCCTGTACGGATCTAATCCTAATTATCCGATCAAGGTGTGCCGTAATATCATCGGCGAAAAATTCATCGAGCAGGCCTTCATATAGTGATGTGAGGCCCATTCTGATATTACTTCCAACCGGATTTGCGAATCGGTCTTTTTTGCCACCGAGAAATTTTTTAGATTCCGCCGGATAGGTTGCAATAGTAGCTTTAAACCACTTATCCAGCACGTCGGAACGGTTATCTGTCAAGAGCTCTTTTAGTTTCATATTATATGGCGTTTCCGCCGAATTATTTTATCCAATAAACAGAATGCGGGGGCCTCGGAATATATTCCAAAATCCCCCGCAATTTTTAAAAAGTATTAAACGCAGCCAGTCGGTTTGGCCAGACCGGCAACCTTACAGGCGCCTTTTGCAGGCCCCGAAGGGAACAGTTCGTAAACTTCCTTAAGTGAAAATCCGGTTTCCTTACATAATTTACGAATCATAGGAGCAATTCCGAATTTCAGATAATAATCACGAAGATAGTTGACCAGTTTCCAATGGTCCTCGGTCATTTCATCGACACCTTCTGTGGTGGCGAGAGCTTTGGCTATTTCTTCGTTCCACTGATCGGGTTCCTGCATGAAGCCGTCTTCATCAACTTCAATTTTAACGTCGCCATGTTCAAATAACGCCATTGCAACTCCTCCAATAAAGTTAGTCTATGGTCCTAATTAATGCATTTCTATGTAACCGCACGGACAGTTTTCCGCGCATTTCTTACATCCATTACAAAATTCCAGCTTGAATTGATAATGCTCACCCTTGGTCGGCGGCTTAATTACGGCATTATCCTGGCAATAACTCCAGCATGAACCGCAATCAAAACAATAGCCGCAACTCATGCAGCGCTTTGCTTCCTGAATTGCTTTTTCTTCGGACAAGGTTGCGGCAATTTCGGCATCCATCGTTTTCAAACGTTCATCAACTGCCATTTCATCAGCCTCAACCGGCTGAATTGGGTCGTAGTAAGACAGTTTCATGTTATCAAAGCGAATTACGCCCATTTTGGGGACGGCCGGCGGCATTTCTTCACTCGTAATCATCTCGTGAATAGCCAGTGCGGCTCGGCGTCCATGGAAGATAGCATCGATTACCAAACCAAGATTGGTATCGTCACCACCGGAAAAAATTTCTTCTTCCTTGGTTTTAAATTTATCGTCGATCTTGATCCAGTCTTTGCCTTCAATCAGGTTGTCAAATCCGGTGAAGTCCGGTTCCTGACTGATAGCGGCAATCAAGGTGCTGAATTCGAGATCGAATGTATCACCCTCAATCGGTACCGGTCGGCGACGTCCCGAGGCATCTGGTTCACCGAGTTCCATTCTCTGGCACTTCATCCCCGTTGCCGTACCATTGCCGCGATAAATCTCTGTCGGTGCAGCCAGGAATTCTATTTTAACTCCTTCTTCTTCAGCACCTTTTATTTCTTCATCTATAGCCGGCATTTCTGCTTTTGTGCGGCGATAGAGGATAGTAGCGTTAGCGCCGAGTCGACGAGCCACACGCGCGGCATCAATAGCCGTATCACCTCCGCCGATAACGACAACATTATCACCGACATCAACTTTTTCACCGGCGTTAATCTTGTGCAGGAAATCGGTACCGGTGAAGACATTATCTGCATCATCACCTTCGACGCGAAGTTTCAATCCCTTATGGGCGCCGATAGCAACAAAAACCGCTTTGTATTCTTTACGGAGATCATCCATAGATACATCATGTCCAACAGCGGTATTTAATTTCATTTCCACGCCCATATCTGCGATTCGATTGATCTCCGAATCGAGGATATCCTGAGGCAAACGATAATCCGGAATACCGTAACGCAGCATACCGCCCGATTTCGGGAAAGCTTCGAAGACCGTTACAGGATAGCCCCGGCGGGCCAGATGATAGGCGCATGACATACCACCCGGTCCGGAGCCGATTACAGCAATTTTCTCGGAGCGTTTTTCTTCGGTAAGTAATTTCGGTTTAAGGCCTTTATCGAGCCCGAAATCACCAATATAGCGCTCCATCTTATTGATACCAACCGGTCCTTCTTTTTCCTTGCGATTGCATTCAGTCTCGCATGGGTGCGGGCAAACACGTCCACAGACGGAAGGGAAAGGGGTTGTCTCCAGGAAGATATAGAAAGCTTCTTCAAAAGCCTGGTCATAGGACTTGCCGTAATCCTCGGCTTTCTGAATAGTCATCAACATCTTTCTGATCTGGTTGTGATTGGGGCAGTTATCTCCGCAAGGCGGTCTTTTTTCAACAAATTTAGGTCGCAGCGGAGAGGTTTCAACGCCGGAACCTCCGGATGATTTACTCCGAACGTTCGTTAGTTTCTTTTTCTTCTTTTTAAGTAACGACATTTTACCACAACTCTCTTGCTAAACGATTTTAGTAAGTACAATTTTTTGTACTTGCCTCTCCAGTATTCCAGACTTTTTATCCTTCTTCTTTTATTGCCAAATCGTTATACAAACACCTCTATATGGCTATCCTAAAATTTTCAGGGTTCGCCTCATTTTTGCGTTCTTTATATTTCGCAGCTGCATCAACCATTGACTTCGCCCACTGATTAACACCATCAGCGTGAATATGTACATAGGCGGCCATTACATTTCCACTGATTATGCCATCCCGTTTGTCTCCAATACCGGAGCCCTTTTCAAGCCGGATACAACTTTCGACTTCTTCGATAGACGATACAAATGAAGAGTAATGGAATTCATGTCCCTTAATCTTCGTACCAACTTCAAAGAATGGATTCTCCCGGTCTACATGCGCAATAACATAACCGTGCCCGGCCGGCTTGATATTCAGATCAAGCTCAACCGGAAATATATCAGCCATCGGGTATTTGGAGTCTTTCCAGGTAATCGAACGGCATAAATAAATCAATCCGCCGCATTCGGCATAGACGGGTAAACCGTCTTCGATCTTGTTTCTTACCGATTGCATCATGGAACGATTATTGTAGAGTCGTTCAGCCTGGGTTTCTGGAAATCCTCCACCTATATAAAGGGCGTCGATATCGGGTAGACGGCTGTCTTCTAGTGATGATACCGGAACAAGCTCGGCACCATCTCTTTCAAGAGCCTCCAGATTTTCAGGATAGTAGAAAGTGAATACAGAATCCATGAAAAAACCTATTTTAGCTTTAGCCTTTTTTGTTTTTGATTCGGTGTCTGCGGGAATATTCAGTTCTTCTGCATCATGGGCAATCTGTATGATTCTATCGAGATCAAGATACCTACTTATTTCGGTAAGTTTGTCTTTAAGCTTATCACTTTCGACGTTTTCTGCAGGTGTGACCAGACCGAGATGACGGCCCGGGACTATCGACGCATCGTCGCCAAGTTTCGGAATTGCTCCAAGGACGGGGATTTTGCAGTACTCTTCAATTGCATCACTGACCACTCTCCGGTGACGTTTCCCGCCAACCTTATTCAAGATAACTCCGGCAATATTGACCTCGGGATCAAAGCCGTGAAGTCCTTTGATAAGAGCCGCAATAGTACGAGTCGCTTTGGTTACATTAATAACGACAAGTACCGGCGATTTCAGCAATTTGGCCATTTCAGCAGTTGAATGAGTTCCCGCTACGTTCATACCATCATAAAGTCCGCGATTTCCTTCAATAATAGAGATATCGCTTCTGGCGGCATTTATGGAGAAAGTCCTGAAAACATCGGCCTGTTCAACCATGAATGTATCAAGGTTTCGGCAGGGGATACCTGCCAAATGTGAATGCCAGGCGGCGTCGATATAATCAGGTCCCTTTTTGAAGGCTGATGGTGTCAGCCCTCTGTCTTTCATGGCTTGAATCAGGCACAGGCTGACAACGGTTTTGCCCGAATCGCCGGAAACACCGGCGATTACGAGCCGCGGAACTTTTTCTTTCATTGGAGCAAGCCCCATCATACCCGGGGCGCCGGGATTTTAATCGTTCGCGGCGCCCTCTTTATGCGGTAATTCTAGGAAGCTGCCACCAAAATAGGTGTAGACCAATCGGCCTGAATCGACCAATTGTTTGATAGCTTCCTTGCACATCTTCTTGTCGACACCTTCTTCACCATAAAGCTGAACCATGGTCTTTGTCAGATCCATTGGCTTCAGCTTCTTCTGGCCGGAGGCGTCTTTAACCATGTTATACATGGCATCGGCTATTTCGTCAACGGTTTTCGCCATAATAACTCAGTCCTTTAATGGGTTAAATGAGTTGACGTCTTGAATGTCAGGCCGGCGTGCTTAAAGTCGTCAATATGTTCTTTCTGGAATTCGATACCTGACATCTTAAAGAATTTAGGCCAACCGATCCTTTCGATCCATTCGCCCATTCTTTCGTATTTCCTTGCATTTTTTGCCCAGAGTTCAACCAGGTTCCTGATGGCATCTGTAACTTCCGGCCAGCGCGGCGGATTATTCGGAATATAGGGGATAGCCAACTTGGAGAACATCGGCTCGTGTCTGGCGTTAGATACCTTGCCACCAACCCAGATGGAAACACCGTCGTTAACCGGATCGTTAAGAGTCATTGCCGGGCAGACGGTGAAACAGTTGGCACAGTACATACACTGTTCTTCGAGAACTTCAACCGAAGGATTGCCTTCGACTTCAGCCGGACGAATCGCAGCGGTTGGGCAAGAAGCGCTAACGTTCGGGATTTCACAGACCTTGCGGAGATTCTGGTGGTCGATTCTAGGCGGTTTCCGGTGAATACCGAGAATGGCAATGTCCGAACAGTGAACCGCGCCGCACATATTCAAGCAGCAAGCGAGAGCGATACGTAGTTTGCCCGGCAGTTTCATCTCGGTGAAATATTCATAAAGGTCGTCCATTACGGCCTTAACGATACCGGAAGCATCGGTTGCCGCTGAGTGACAGTGTACCCAGCCCTGCGTATGGACGATACTTGTGATCGAGTTGGCGAGTCCGCCGATCGGATGACCCAGTTCCTTTACGTCCTTTATGATTTTATCGACATTTTCTTCATTCGGAGTCATGAACTCGACATTATGACGGCTGGTAAAACGAAGATAACCGTCACAATATTTATCGGCGATATCGCAGTACTGTCGAATCTTGTCCAGTGAAACCAAGCGGGGCGAACCAACACGAATCGTATAAACTTTTGCGCCTGATTCGGAAACATGTACCATAACGCCGGGTTTCAGGACCTCATGGTATTTCCAGGTGCCGTAGTTTTCTTTGATAACCGGCGGAAGGAACTGCTCATAATGTGGGGGACCAAAATCGGTCCGTCTGTCCTTCATCACATTTTGTGCCATTTTTTATACCTCAAAAATAATATTCGCGGTTAATTGTTTATTCTTCCTCTTCTTCATCTTCGTAGAAGACATAAGGATTCTCACGCGGATGCGCGACCATTTCTGGAACGGGGTCGAGTCCGATGGCATCGAGGAAATTACCCATGCCAACGCGCTGGATAAACTCTCCGACACGCTCGCGGTTCTTTCCTTCTTCGCACCAGACATCCCAAATCGCTTCAACCAGTTCTTTGATGTCATCATATGGTTCCTCAATTTTGAGGAAAGGAACTAGTACCGAAGACAGCAAGGCACCTTCAACGATAGGGGCTTTTGAACCGAGCAAGATGGTTGCGCCGCGATCTTTGCCGGGTCTCAGGGCTTTCGGCATTACATTAATGCAGTGCATGCATTTGACACAGTATTCATCATCGATATTCAGTTCACTGCCGGTCCATTCCATACATTTTGCGGGACATCTGCTGACAACATCATTCTGGATGTCGACGCCTTTTTCGGCATATTCGCTTACCGCATCTTTGTCAATTTGGATTTCGTCGCGCCAGGTTCCGATAATGGACATATCCGCGCGGGCAATGGATGCAACACAGTCATTCGGACAGCCGGACATTTTAAATTTGAATTTGTAAGGGAACGCCGGACGGTGCAATTCGTCCTGATAGGTCATGGTCAGGTCATGGGTAAGTGCCATTGTATCGTAGCAAGCCCATTCACAGCGAGCCATGCCATTGCAACAGCTGGGCGTCCTGACATCGGAGCCGGAACCACCGATATCGAAATCAAGCTTCTGCAGCTCTGCGAAAACGGGCTCCAGTTCTTCGGTGCGCGTTCCGAGAAGGATTATGTCGCCGGTCGAACCGTGCATATTGGTCAAACCGGAACCATGTTTTTCCCAGACATCGCAAAGGCTCCGAAGGGCCTTGGTGCTGTAAAACCAACCGGCCGGCTGGTTAATACGCATGGTGTGGAAATGGGAAACATTGGGATACTTGTCCGGCAAATCGGAATAACGTCCGATAACACCGCCACCATAACCCATGACACCAACAATACCGCCATGTTTCCAGTGACCGATTCTTTCATTATAAGACTGCTCCAGCTGACCGAGGAGATCAGCCGACATGGGGCTTTTCTTGGCCGCAATTTTGATTTCTTTTACAAAACTCGGCCACTCACCCTTTTCAAGCTCGTCAAGTTTTGGGGTTTTTGGGATATTGTCCGCCATTGTTACTCCTTGAATATTATGGTAAACACTTCCTCTTAATTCCATTTTCACGCTTAGATCGGGTACCTAATTTCTCCCAATCCAACCGGCCAGCCTCCCCGCCAACGGGACAGGCTAAGCTAAAGGCTTTTTTACCTTTAAGAATTTATACTAATTAATTAGCTAAAAATAGTCAAGTAAATTTGTGAAAATTTTCATTAACTTTCATGTAAAAGTGCGATTTTGCGGCCCCCTTGCTTAAAAAATTAGAGACCTCTAACTTATGTAATGATTTATACTTATATGAAATATTCAGTCTTTTAGCCGAAAATGGTCCCAAATTGCCGATTTCGATGGTTTGGCATAATATAGTCATTTTATTCACAAAGTGATACGCGTAAGACCAGGCGAATTTCCATCAAAATTATAAAAAAACCCCCGCAAAAGCGGGGGCTTTCAAAATGAGGACACATATTACATATCTTTGTAAGGATTCGGTCCGACAGTATCGATGACTTCGAGAAAATCATCGAATATTTTCGGTATTTTATGAAAATCCGAAAGAGCCAGTTCATGCAGCTCCACCCGTTCCTCTTCAAGAACAAGCTGTTTGAGTTTGTCCCTGACATTATCCATACGGGTATTGGCAAGTTCCGAACCCCTGATAAAGTGGCATTGGTAATCATCACCTTTTTTGCAGCCGATCAGGATTACTCCATCAAAACCACTTGAAAGAGCGTCGCCAACCCAGATTGTGTTCATCGATCCGAGGCAGCGCAATGGGATAATTCTGATCATGGCGTTATATTGCATATGCTTAAGGCCTACCATGTCGAGTGCCGGCAGGGCGTCGTTTTCACAGATGAATGCCAGAATTCTCGGTTTTTCTTCGAATTCATCCGGAACATGGATGGCCTTGATCATTTTCGACATCTGGTTGACATTGTAGTTCTTAAAGGAAATAATACGTTCCGGGCATGCTCCCATACAAATACCGCATCGGCGGCAGCGGAATGGATTCGGCTGCGGAGTTCCTTTGGCATCCTCGTCCAGGGTCCCAAAGGGGCACTCTTCGGTACATCGCTTGCATTGGGTACAGCGCTGGAGGAAGAAATCCGGGAATGATTCATCGCCGGCGCGCGGATGAACCGCCTTCCCGTTGGCAATTGACTCAACCGCCTGTATGGCCTTCAAAGAAGCCCCATAAGCATCATTAATACTCGAAGCGAAATCCATTGGAGCACGGACCGCGCCGGCGGCATAAATGCCGGTTCGACGTGTTTCGTACGGGAAGCAAATGAAATGTGAATCCGGGAAGCCATATTTCAGGATTGGAAGATCCGTTCCCTGACGGTAGGTCAAGTTAAGGATCTTTGCGCCCGGTTCTTCGATGACCTGCGTTTCCTGTCCAGCTTCCTTCTTTTCTTCCTGAACTTCTTCCTGCTTTTCTTCGAACTCCTCGAGAATTTCTTCAGGAACCTTGGTAGATGGTACCATTCCTGTTGCCAGGACAACCATATCAGCGTTGACGGTTATGTCTTCACCAAGCAGGGTTTCTTTGACATTGATTGAAACCTTGCCATTTTCTGACGTGACACCGTCAATTTCTCCCTTTGTCAGGAACAGCCCGTCGTCATCCTGCATGTTCGCATAAAATGTCTCGAACTGTTGAGGGGAGCGAATGTCCTTATAAATAATGTATATCTTCGAATCAGGATATTGCTCGCGGATATATTTGGCCTGTTTTAGAGAAGTCCGGCAGCAGACCGCAGAACAATAGGGGAGATGATCTTGATCGCGAGACCCGGCGCATTGTATAAATGCCACCGATTCCGGTTCTTTGCCATCGGAAGGTCTCTTTATCCCACCGTTCATTACCATTTCTTCCATCTGGATATTGGTGATAACATCAGGAGAAACGCCGTATCCCCATTTTTTCAGCTTTTTCGGGTTATAAGGATACCATCCGGTTGCCTGAACGATGGAACCGATTTTTAGCTCAGTCGTCTTGCCGTCACCTTCGAGCGTAACTTCAAACTGCCCCGGCTGACCTTTTGTTTCCTTGATCTCGGTCGACTTAAAGACCGTTATATTATCATGGTTGGTCACTTCGTCTATCAGTTTTTCAAAACCGGAATCTTCGAGTTCCTTATAAGGCGGATGCTTCGGGAATACCTTTTTGAATTTGGTTGCCCAACCGCCCAATTTTGGCTCTTTTTCAACCAGAACGACTTTATAGCCTGCGTCAGCCGATGCTTTAGCCGATGTCATTCCGGTCATGCCGCCACCGACAACCATAATGTCTTTGCTGGTTTCATCCTTGAATGGCTCAGGTATTTCGCCCGCTTTTACTTTAGCAATACCCATTCGGATATAATCTTCAGCAAGCATCTGAGTATCTTCGTCGTTCGGCGGATGAGTCCATGTTACATATTCACGAAGGCTGACGCGGTCGGTAAAGGCGCCTTTTTCTGTGAAATCCAACAGCTCCGGAAATACTCTTGCCGAACAGGCGCAGATGACGACGCGATTTAAGCCTTCGGATTCAATATCTTTATTTATCAATTCGACGCCCTCAGGACTGCAGAGCGCGTCGTGGGTCTTACAGACTTTTTGTTTATCAGCTTCGGTTTCGGACATAAGTTTATCGATGTCGAGACTCTTGCCGATATCACAGCCCTTGCAGATAAATACGCCAATGATAGGATCTGTGTCAGCCATCACTTACCTCCTTGCCCGACATTTATTGCTTTCAGTGCGGCACCGGTAGCATCCTGTATCGTGGCCGATACTTCGAACGGTCGGATTACAGTCCCCGCACCAATTACACCCTGGCCGGAATCACTAACAATAAAGCCATAATCATCGAGCACAGTGTCGAGCGGCGGTTTATCGTCAACCGTGTTGGGGACCATGCCGATCGCCAGAACGGCCATATCAACTTCGGTTTTGGTCATGTCGCCGGTTAGTGTATTTTCGGCGTGGAGAATTAAATTTCCGTTGGCCGGGTTTTCTTCGATTTTGGCCACCTTACCGCGGTGGAAGAAAAATTTCTCGTCATCCTGCATCTTAACATAAAAATCTTCGAGCCGTCCCGGTGAACGGACATCGATATAGAACATATGGACTTCCGCATCCGGATAACGCTCTCTTATATATGTTGCCTGTTTCATTGAAGCCAGACAGCAGACCGCGGAACAGTAGGGCAGATGGTTTTCGTCGCGCGAGCCGGCACACTGAACGAATCCGATTTTGGTTATTTCTTTTTCGTCCGAGGGCCGCTTTATGTCACCTTTAGTCGGCCCGGTCGGGGAAGCGAGACGTTCCATTATTACATTGGTGATAACATTTTTATATTTGCCGAATCCGAGATTATCCAGCTTGGCAGCGTCGTAAGGTTTCCATCCGGTCGCCCAGACTATTGCTTTTACTTTGGCCGTAATAGTGCGCTCTTTCATATCGAGCTCAATAGCGTCATAATCACAGGCTTCGACACATTTTTTCATACGCTCATCGTTAACATACTCCGGATCGATTACATAGCGTGGGGGATAAGCCATCAGATGGGGCATATAAATAGCTTTGGTTTTATCCAATCCGTAATTAAAATCATTTTCACGTTCGATTTCGCAAACTTTTTCGCATTCCCCGCAGCAGGTGCATTTCTCATTTACAAATCGCGGTTTTAAAGTAATTTCGACTTCGTAATCTCCAGGCGAGCCGGAAACCTTATTTACCTCGGCCAGAGTCAATACCCTGACATTCTGGTTGCCGCGAATTCTTTTGTAGTTAATTTCGATACCGCAAGTTGGCGGGCAGAGCTTGGGGAAATACTGGTTGGTTGCCGCCACTCGACCGCCGAGGGAAGGGAGTCTTTCAGCTAAAATCACCTTTTTGCCCACTTCGGCCGATTCGATGGCAGTTGTCATACCGGCAATTCCGCCGCCGACCACTAAGGTATCGGCTTGAATCTGGCTGTCAACCGGTTCAAACTCAGCCATATTGTTACCTCCAGATTATTGAGACTTTATATTCCGGCTAGTTTCCTATTTCATTTTCTACGCAATTATTATACAAAAAGCTTGTTAAAAATTTCACAAGCATAAATATAATAAATCATCGCAGTATAATAAGAGAACGAGGGTTTTGTCAACCTCTTAAGTCAAAAACCGATTTAATACTATAATTCCCGATTTATTATCTCAAGTTATTAATCAACCTGTACTTTTTAATCTAAAACCATTTGCTTTGTAATAGTCATATTTACAGGCACCATATTTATACTATTTAATTGTGCATAATAACAAATAATGTGCATCAGCCGCGAACTTGAAAGATGACGTTATATTATAACCAAAAGCATAATAACATCTTAACTATTTCGGCAAGTATTTTGTTTGGTCTTTTTATCGAGGGATATATCAATTTTAAAGAGCTCCTGTCAAGAGTTGTGTAAATTTAATTTTCAAGCAGCGTGCCTTTCGGTTTGATTGTTCTTCGATTTTCTGACCTCGATTCCATCTTCAAACGATACTCCATCAAGAACTTTCGTCACCAGATGCGGAGCATTAATGCGTCGCCAGCACTTCTGCGCCCGCACGATCAACTGGAAGATCAGGTACAAGGCCGAGCGAGGCGACCTGATCCGCCGGGCCGCGTTAGTCCGCAGTTTCACCGTGGCGAAGATCGACTCGATCGGGTTGGTCGTCTTCAAACTCACCCAGTGTTCCTTCGGATAGCTGAAGTAGGTCAACAACGCCTCCTGATCTTTGAGCAGACACTCGACCCCACGGGGATACTCCCGTTCGTAGGTTTCAGTAAACTGCCGCATGAGAGTTTGGGATTCGGCTTTCGTCTCGGCGTCGTACATCCGACGCAGAAGGCGTTTCACGTCCTCATGCAATCGTTTCGGGAAGCAGGCCAGCACGTTGCGCATCTTGTGACACCAGCAGCGCTGATGATCGGCGTGCGGATAGACCTCATTGATGGCTCCCCACAACCCCAAGGCGCCGTCGCCACAGAACAGCTTCGGATCAGTCAGACCTCTGGCCTTGAGATCACGAAGCACCGCCGCCCAACTCTCGGTCGACTCCCGATACCCCTCGATGATCGCCAATGGCTCCTTCTCACCATACTCATTGCATCCCAAGACCACCAGAAAGGCCGTCTTGTCTCCCTGCAAACCGGCCTTCGGATACACCCCGTCACACCACAGGTAGGCATAGCGATGCTCCGCCAGCGACCGTTTCCGCCAGGCCTCGTATTCGCTCTCCCACTGCCGCTTGAGACGCACTACCGTCGACGGCGACAAGGCCGCCGTCTCACCCAGCAATCCTCGCAGGGCTGGCTCAAAATCACCCGTCGCCAAACCCTGAACATAAAGCTCCGGAATCAATCCCTGCACCGCCTTCGACCGCCGCTGATAGGCCGGCAACACCTGCGAGGCAAACGGCTCAGCGCTCTGTCGCACCCGAGGGGCTCGCACCGCCACCGTTCCCGTTCCCAGCGTCACCCGACGCGCCTTGCCATACCCGTTGCGATAGCCCCCACGAGATGACTCAGGACCTTCAGTTGCTGTCCGCTCATACCGCTGCCGACCCAGAAACTCCGTCACCTCAGCATCCAGGGCCGACACCAGCAGCCGACGGGCGCCCTCACGGGCAATAGTATCCAGATCTCCCGCCATACCGGCGCTTAGATTCTCCTTGATTGTGCTTGTCGATTCGGTCAACTTCTTGTATTTTGCCATCAGCGTATCCTTTCGTTTGGTCGTGTCCATACACGACCGGTTTCGGTTTAGATTTCACCGAAAGGGTACGCTACTTTTTTATCAATTTCCACACCTTTTGAAATTAGCTC